>NZ_ATXU01000004.1 GCF_000421845.1 Leucobacter chironomi DSM 19883 | reverse complement strand
GTCCATAGCGACAGGGGATCTCAATTCCGAAGCAGGAAGTTCCTGCGCACGCTGAACCGTCACCGCGTGGTTGGGAGCATGGGAAGAGTGGGCTCGAGCGGGGACAACGCGGCTATGGAGAGTTTCTTCGCGCTTCTGCAGAAGAACGTCCTCGACCGCCGGTCCTGGACCACCCGCGAGCAACTGCGCATAGCGATCGTCACCTGGATCGAGCGAACCTACCACCGCCAACGTCGCCAGGCCCATCTGGGGCGCTTGACGCCCATCGAGTTCGAGACCATCATGAACACGACCGTCGCACTGGCGGCGTGACTAGGAACTGTCACCTATTCGTGCAGCAGACCCCGGATCGACCTGTTGAAGCAGGAACAAGATCGCATCGCGAACCAGATCGGTGACATTCAGCACCGACTTGAAGCACATCACGACGAATATGCATCAGCCCGATCGAACCTCGATGACTCGCTCGGGTTGCTCGCCAACATCCTGAGCGTGTACCAGCGCGCTGATGACGCAAACCGGCGGCTGTGTAACCAGGCGTTCTTTCACCGGATCTTCATCGAGGAGGAAGGGGATGTGCGGGTCGAGTACGAGCGGCCCTTCGGGTCACTCTGCGACACGGAGGAGCAGATGAACGCGTTGAACTGGGCGGCTGAAGCGAAAAAGAAGGGAGAGGTTCAACCCGGACAAAGAGTGGAGACTCTTGTTCAAGGTTTGAACCTCTCCCATTTGGGGTGGCTAACGGGACTTGAACCCGCGACCACCGGCACCACAAGCCGGTGCTCTACCAACTGAGCTATAGCCACCATGCTGACCGCGCTCGCCGAGGCGAACGAGGCAACCCCACGATCATAGCCCACAACTCCCCCGGTTCGCCAAACCGGCGCACCCGCCGGGGGCGCCGCAGCCGCACCGCATCGCATCCGCTCCGAGCATCGCCCGATCGCCCGAAACTCTCACGCGCGGCCCGGCGCTTCTGTGTAGGGTGAAAACATGCTCGAGATGTCGCACGAGGAGTTCGAATCGATGGTCGCCGACGGCCTCGATTCGCTGCACGACGACATGCTCGCGCAGCTCGACAATGTGATCTTCCTGGTCGAGGATCGCCCCGACGACGGCAGCGACATCCTCGGCGTCTACGAGGGCTTCTCCCTCGCCGAACGAGACGTGTACGGCTACGGCGAAGAGCCCGACCGCATCATCCTCTTCCGCGAGAACCTGCTCGAGCACTGCGGCGACCGCGATGAGCTCGTGCACGAGATCCGCGTCACCCTGGTGCACGAGATCGCGCACTTCTACGGCATCTCCGAGGCGCGCATCCACGAGCTCGGATGGGGCTGATCCGGTGATCACGATGAGCGCGACGAGAACCGGCGCCGAGCGGCGCGAGACGCCGCAAGCGGTGGTCGAGTCCGTGTGGCAGACGGTCGTGTGGGACGACCCGGTGAACCTCATGTCGTACGTCGCCTACGTCTTCCAGACCCACTTCGGCTTCGACCGGGATCACGCCGAGGAGCTGATGCTGCGCGTGCACCACCGCGGCAGCGCCGTCGTGGCCGAGGGCGGGCGCGAGGCGATGGAGATGCACGTCGAGGCGATGCACGGATACGGCCTGTGGGCCACGGTGCGGCAGGCGGGCGACTCATGAGGCTGCTGCCGCTGCAGAACGGCGGGCTGCGGCTGCTGCTGGAGCACGACGAGGCCGCGATGCTGGATCAGCTGGTGACCCAGCTGATCCACCTGCTGCAGAGCCACAGCAGCACGGCGCTCGATCCCGATCCGCTGTTCGCGAGCCTCGAGGTCGGCGGCTCCGACGAGGCCCCGCACGATCCGGCGCTCGCGAGGCTCTTCCCCAACGCGTACGAGGGCGAGGAGGAGGCGGGCGAGTTCCGCCGCGTCACCGAGCAGGGACTGCTCAACCGCAAGATGCAGGACGCGATGCAGCTCACCTCGGCGCTCGGCCTGGGCGGCGGGATGCCGGACGAGGAGCGCACGGTCGAGGTCGACATCGTCGCGAGCGAGCTGCCTTCGTGGGCACGCACGCTGACGGCGCTGCGGCTCGCGATCGCGGCGCGCATCGGCCTCGACGCCGCCGAGGACCACGCCGCGCTGCTCGACGACGACGAGACGCGCGGCACGGTGATGGTGTTCGACTGGCTCGCCGCGATCCTCGAATCGGTGCTCGCGATCATGGCGGCGGATCGCGGCGACGGCGACGACACGTTCGGGCCCGGCGACTCCGACGCTTAGACGGGCGGTTGCAGGGAGCGGGGATCGACAACCTCGTCGCGCTCCTCCAGCAGGCTCGCCGGCCGCACGCCGGCCGCGCCGAAGCGGCCCCGCACCTCGTCGACGGCCTGGTCGACGGCGCGCCAGTCGTCGTCGTCGCTCCAGAGCGCGGCCGCGTCGCTGCCGGCGGCCAGCAGCTGCTCGGCGCGCACCCCGATGAGCCGCACCGGCCGCCCGGCGGCGCCGAGACCGTCGAAGAGCTCGACGGTGGTGCGGTAGATGCGCTGCGACGAGTTCGTGGCCTCGGGCAGGGTGCGCGACCGGGTGACGGTGTCGAAGTTCTCCCAGCGCACCTTGATGGAGACGGTGCGGGCCTCAGCATCGACGGCCCGCAGCCGCTCCCCCGTGCGCGTCGCGAGGCGCAGCAGCTCCCGCTGCAGCACGCGGGCGTCGCGCACGTCGGTGGCGAAGGTCTCCTCGTGGCCGATACTCTTCTCGACTCGCGAGGTCTCGATGCGCCTCGCGTCGCGGCCGTTCGCGAGTTCGTGCAGTCGGCGCGCATTCGCGGGGCCCACGATCCGTTCGAGCGAGGGCAGCGGCTCGCGGGCGAGGTCGGCGACGGTGCGGATCGCGCGCGCCTGGAGCGCGCCGGCGGTCGCGCGCCCCACACCCCACATCGCCTCGATCGGCAGCGGGTGCAGGAACTCGAGCGTGCGCGCGGGCGGGATCTCGAGCACGCCATCGGGCTTCGCGCGCTGCGACGCGAGCTTCGCCACGAACTTCGTCCCGGCGAGCCCGACCGAGGCGGGCAGCCCGGTGCGGTCCCGCACCCGTTCCCGGAGTCGGCGGGCGATCTCGGCGGGCTCGCCGAACAGGCGCACGGAACCGGCGACGTCGAGGAACGCCTCGTCGATGCTGAGGGGTTCGACGAGCGGCGTGAACTCCTCGAAGATCGCCATCACCTCGCGGGAGGCGCGACGGTACTTCTCGAAGGTGGGCGGCACGAGGACCAGCTGGGGGCAGAGCTGCTTCGCGCGAGCCACGGGCATGGCTGATCGTACGCCGAAGCGGCGGGCCTCGTAGCTCGCGCTCGACACCACGGAGCGCACGGTGTCGTGGGCTGCGGCGACGGGGAGGCCGCGCAGCTCGGGCCTGTCGAGCAGTTCGACCGACACGAAGAAGGAGTCCATGTCGACGTGCAGGATCGAGGCCGAGGCGCGGACTCCGGCGGGCGCCCCCGCAGCGGTCTCGCCCGGGCCCTCGCTCATGCCCGTCATTCTCTCACGGGGTCGGGCCGTCGGCGGCGAGCACCTGCCGGGCGAGGCTCTCGTCGACGACGAGGTCGGTGATGATGCCCGCTGCGAGCGCGCCGCGCAGACTGTCTCGCTTGGCTGCGCCCGACACCACGCAGAGCCGCTGCGGGATGCGCCGCACCACGTCGAAGCGGGGGCCGCTGGAGCGCTCGTTCATCGCGATCCCGTCGGTGCTGCCGTCGGCCTGGTAGAAGACGGTGGCGCAGTCGCCGACGACGCTCTGCTCGACGAGGGAGCGCAGATCCTCCTTGCCGAGATACCCGCCCGAGTAGATGTGGGAGCGGGGGTCGCCGATGCGGGATCCGAGGCCGAAGACGAAGAGGTTGACCGCGGCCTGCAGGTCGATCACCCGGCTCACGGCGCGCTCGCGCCAGAGCGCGGTGCGCGTGGCTGGGTCGTCGAAGATGGCGGGCACCGGGAACTCGTACACCTCGGCGGAGAACGCGCCGGCGAAGCCGCCGAGCAGCCCCGTGGCGTAGGAGACGCCGGTCGTGCGGCCGTTCGCCGCACCGTTCATCTGCACGACCCGGGTCTCGGCGGTGGGCTTGCGCGGGAGGCTGCGGGCGACGGTGCTCACCGTCGACCCCCACGCCACGCCGATCGTGGTGCGCGGCACCACCGCGCTCGCGATGAGCTGCGCCGCGGCTTGGGCCGTGCGCTCCAGGCGCTCGTTCTCGGACTGCCGCTCCGAGCCCGGCACCACGTGCGCGGTGACGCCGAAGCGCTCCGAGAAGCGCTGCTCGATGCGGGAGCGCGCCTCCTGCGGGGAGTGGATGCGGATCTCGACGAGCCCGGTGGAGCGCGCGTGGGTGAGCAGCCGGGAGACGGAGGATCGGGAGACCCGCAGATCCTCGGCGATGGCCTCCATCGTGAGGTTCTGCTGGTAGTAGAGCTGGGCGGCGCGCAGCGCATCGCGCGTTTTCGCAGGACTCTGCCGTTCGGCCATGTCGTGACGCCTCCGATCCACCACCATTCTGCACATATGTGCAACTACTTTGCAATTCGGTTCAGGAGTGGAGCATTCTGGCCGAAACAGTCTCGAAAGGTTCTGGAAATGAACGAGCGCTCCGCATCATCCCGCCCATCGGTCGAGCAGCTTCGAGCACGTCCCCACGCGGACGTGCTCATCATCGGCGGCGGCATCAACGGCATCGCCACCTTCCGCGATCTCGCGCTGCAGGGCATCGACGTCGCCCTCGTCGAGCGAGCCGACTTCGTCTCCGGCGCCTCCTCGGCGTCGAGCCACATGGTGCACGGCGGCATCCGCTACCTCGAGAACGGCGAGTTCAGACTCGTGAAGGAGTCGGTCACCGAGCGCAACCGTCTCGTGCGCAACGCACCGCACTACGTGCGCCCGCTGAAGACCACCATCCCGATCTACTCCACATTCTCGGGTATCCTCTCGGCCCCCTTCCGGCTGCTCGTCACCCACGGCCGGGGCAAGCCGAACGAGCGCGGCGCAGCGCTCATCAAGATCGGCCTGATGATCTACGACACCTTCTCGCGCGCGGGCGGCCAGGTGCCCCGCCACCGCTTCCTCGGCAGGGCGCAGTCGCTCAAGGAGCTGCCGCAGCTCAACCCGAACCTCAAGTACACCGCCACCTACTTCGACGCCTCCATGCACGACCCCGAGCGCCTCGCGCTCGACGTGCTCAACGACGGCCTGCTCGCCGGGGGCGACCGCGCCCGCGCCGCGAACTACCTCCCCGCCGTGGGCAGCTCCGAGCAGGGCGTGCGCCTGCGCGACGAGGTCACCGGCGAGGAGTTCGACTTCTCGGCCCGCCTCATCCTCAACACGAGCGGCCCGTGGACCGACATCACCAATGAGGCGCTCGGCGACACGACCCGCTACATGGGCGGCACCAAGGGCTCGCACGTCGTGCTCGACCACCCCGAGCTGCTCGCCGCGACCGGCGGCCGCGAGATCTTCTTCGAGCACTCCGACGGGCGCATCGTGCTCATCTACCCGCTCAAGGGCCGCGTGCTCGTCGGCACCACCGACATCGACGCGGACCCCGCGAAGCCGGTCGTCTGCACCGATGACGAGGTCGACTACTTCTTCGACCTCGTGCACCACGTCTTCCCCAAGATCGCGGTCGACCGCTCGCACATCGTCTACTCCTTCTCGGGCATCCGGCCGCTCCCCCGACACGACGACACCGCGCCCGGCTTCGTCTCGCGCGACTACCGCATCGTCGCCACCGAGCACCGCTCCACCCCCGTGCTCAGCCTGGTCGGCGGCAAGTGGACCACCTTCCGCGCCCTCGCCGAGCACCTCGCTGACGAGGCGATGGGCCAGCTCGGCAAGCAGCGCCGGGTGAGCACCGAGAAGCTCGCCGTCGGCGGCGGCGAGGGCTACCCCGTGGACGCCGCGTCGCGCCTGCGCTGGCTCGCGGCCCACGCCGACGGACGCGACCGCGGCCGCGTCTCGGTGCTGCTCGACCGCTACGGCACCCGCGCCACCGAGGTGCTCGGCGCCACGCCCGAGCAGGATCCCGAACTGCCCGAGCTGCCCGGCTACACCGCCGCCGAGCTCGCCCACCTCGCGGCCACCGAGCAGGTCGTCCACCTCGACGACCTGCTGCTGCGCCGCACCTCGATCGCCTTCGTCGGCGGCCTCACCGAGCAGCGCGTGCGCGCCGCCGCCGAGGCGATCGCTCCCGCTCTCGCCTGGGATGAGGGTACGATCACGGCAGAGGTTGACCGCACGATCGAACTGCTGCGCGAGGCGCACCGCATCGATCCTTCGAAGGGAGGCTCATTCACCGCAGGGTGAGCGATCCGCTCCCCTTTCGAGCCGGATCCGGCTCGCGAACCCACCGCTCTCATGAACCCTGACGCGCCACGGTGGCGCGCTGGGAGTCACCCGAAAGGTCAATGGAGACAACTATGGAAATCAATCTCGGACTGTACTTCCTCTCCGAAATGGTCGGCACCGGAATGCTCGTCCTGCTCGGTTGCGGCGTCGTCGCCAACGTGGCCCTCGCGAAGACGAAGGGCAACGCCGGCGGCTTCCTGATGGTCAACTGGGGCTGGGGTCTCGCGGTCTTCGCGGGTGTCCTCGCCTCCGCCTACTCCGGCGCGATCCTGAACCCCGCCGTCGGCATCGGCCTGCTCATCGCCGGCACCATCACCGCCCCCATGTTCTTCGTCGCGTTCGCCGCCGAGATGGTCGGTGCGATCATCGGCGCGATCCTCTGCTGGGCCGCCTACAAGCAGCACTTCGACGACGAGCCCGAGGCCGCCAACAAGCTCGGCGTGTTCTCGACCGGCCCGGCGATCCGCTCCTACGGCGCCAACTTCATCACCGAGGTCATCGCGACCTTTGTGCTCGTCTTCATCATCCTCGCCTTCGCCGACTACGGCGACGTCAACGTCGGCGTTCCCGGAGGCCTCGGCCCGCTGACCGCGCTGCCCGTCGCCCTGCTCGTCGTCGGCATCGGCGCCTCGCTCGGTGGCCCCACGGGCTACGCCATCAACCCCGCCCGCGACCTCGGTCCCCGCATCGCGCACGCCATCCTGCCGATCAAGGGCAAGGGCGGCAGCGACTGGGGCTACTCGTGGGTGCCGGTCTTCGGCCCGCTCGTCGGCGGTGCGATCGCGGCCTTCGCCGCTCCCGCGCTGCTCTCGCTGGCCTAACCCGGTCCCGCGGGACGCACCCGCAGCACCGATCCTCTGCGGAGGGGGCCGGCCCCACCGGCCGCCCCCTCCCCACACCACGGCGACGCACCGCCGCCTCGCCGCATCGAAAGGAATCCCATGTCCAAGTACGTCATCGCCATCGACCAGGGCACGACCTCGAGCCGCGCCATCATCTTCGACCGCTCGGGAACCATCGTCTCCGTCGGCCAGAAGGAGCACGAGCAGATCATGCCGCAGGCCGGCTGGGTCGAGCACGACGCCGCAGAGATCTGGCAGAACGTGCAGGAGGTCATCGGCATCGCGCTCGGCCGCGCCGACCTCACCCGCCACGACATCGCCGCGATCGGCATCACCAACCAGCGCGAGACGGCGGTCGTCTGGAACAAGAAGACCGGCGCACCCGTCTACAACGCGATCGTCTGGCAGGACACGCGCACCCAGGACATCGTGGATCGCCTCGCCGCCGACGGCGGCACCGACCGCTTCAAAGAGATCGTGGGCCTGCCGCTCGCGACCTACTTCTCGGGCACGAAGATCGCATGGATCCTCGAGAACGTCGAGGGCGCCCGCGAGGCCGCCGACGCCGGCGACCTGCTCTTCGGCACGACCGACTGCTGGGTGCTCTGGAACCTGACCGGCGGCGCCGACGGCGGCGTGCACGCCACGGATGTCACGAACGCCTCGCGCACCCTCTTCATGGACCTCGAGACGCTCGAGTGGCGCGACGACATCCTCGAGGTCTTCGGCGTGCCCCGCTCGATGCTGCCCGAGATCCGCTCCTCCTCCGAGGTCTACGGCCACGCCGAGGACTCGTCGCTGCTGCGCGAGACGCCCATCGCGGGCATCCTGGGCGACCAGCAGGCCGCCACCTTCGGCCAGGCCGCCTTCGAGGCCGGCGAGTCGAAGAACACCTACGGCACCGGCTGCTTCCTGATCTTCAACACGGGCGAGGAGATCGTCCACTCGAAGAACGGCCTGCTCACCACCGTCGGCTACAAGCTGGGCGACGCCCCCACCCACTACGCGCTCGAAGGCTCGATCGCGGTGACCGGCTCGCTCATCCAGTGGCTGCGCGACCAGCTTGGCATCATCGAGTCGGCGCCGCAGGTCGAGGAGCTGTCGGCGAGCGTGCCCGACAACGGCGGCGTGTACATCGTGCCCGCCTTCTCGGGCCTGTTCGCCCCCTACTGGCGCCCCGACGCACGCGGCGCGATCGTGGGTCTCACCCGCTACGCGAACAAGGGCCACATCGCCCGGGCCGCGCTCGAAGCGGTCGCCTTCCAGACCCGCGACGTGCTCGACGCCGTCAACGCCGACGCGGGCGTCGACCTCACCGAGCTCAAGGTCGACGGCGGCATGGTCGCGAACAACGCGCTCATGCAGTTCCAGGCCGACGTGCTCGGCGTTCCCGTCGTGCGCCCGGTTGTCGCAGAGACCACCGCGCTCGGCGCCGCGTACGCGGCCGGCCTCGCGGTCGGGTTCTGGAATGGCCTCGATGACCTGTCGGCCAACTGGCAGGAGGATCGTCGCTGGGAGCCCGAGATGGACGAGGCCGAGCGCGACCGTCAGCTGCGCAACTGGCGCAAGGCCGTCACCAAGTCGATGGACTGGGTCGACGACGACGTGAAGTAGGCGCATCCCGGCAGCGAGGCCGGGGCGGCGGGAGGAGATCCCACCGCCCCGGCCTCGCTGCTGCGCGGCGTCGCTACTCCGCCGATCGGTACTCCGCCGATCACTACCCCGCTCGCCGTTACTCCGCTTCGAGCGGGTACAGCGGGTTGTGGCCGTCCGCGATCCGCTCCCCGTCCGGCACCGGGCCGGGAGGGGTGCCGTCGCCGAACGGCTCGCCGCCGAGGCGCTCGCGACCGTGCGGTTCGAGCCAGCCGGCGAGATCAGGCCCCACCGGCACGATCCCCGTCGGGTTCACGTCCTCGTGCGTGATGTAGTAGTGCTGCTTGATCTGCACGAAGTCGACGGTGTCTCCGAAGCCCGGCGTCTGGAACAGATCCCGGGCGTAGCCCCAGAGGTGATCCATCTCGGCGAGCTTGCTGCGATTCGTCTTGAAGTGCCCGTGGTAGACCGGGTCGAAGCGGGCGAGCGTGGTGAAGAGGCGAACATCAGCCTCCGTGATCGTGCCGCCCATCAGATAGCGGCGCGTGGAGAGCCGCTGCTCGAGCCAGTCGAGCGCCTCCCAGAGGCGCACATAGGCCGCCTCATACGCCGCCTGGCTGCCGGCGAAGCCGCAACGGTAGACGCCGTTGTTCACTTCTGTGAAGACCCGCTCGATGACGGGCTGCATGTCGCCCCACAGCGAAGCGGGCAGCAGATCCGGTGCCCCTTCGCGGTGGTGCTCGCGCCACTGGGTCGAGAAGTCGAGGGTGATCTGCGGGTAGTCGTTCGTGACGACGCCGCCGGAGGGGATGTCGACGACGGCCGGCACGGTGATCCCCCGCGGATAGCCGGGAAAGCGGGCGAAGTAGTTCTGCTGCAGCCGCTCGGTGCCGAGCACCGGGTCGCGACCTCCCGGGTCGAGGTCGAAGGTCCAGGATCGTGCATCGTGCGTGGGGCCCGGCCGGGCGAGCGAGATCGCCTCTTCGAGCCCCAGCAGGCGGCGCACGATGACCGTGCGGTTCGCCCACGGGCAGGCGTTCGCCGCGACGAGGCGGTAGCGGCCCGGCTCCACCGGCCACGCCTCGGCCCCGTCGCTCAGCCCGAAGCCGAGCGAGCCGATCTTCGACGGCGGCGGCGCGGGCAGCCGCCGGATCGCCGCCGGATCCGCGACGATGCGATCCTCGATGTAGTGCGTGTCGCGCGTGAACTCTGCGCCGCTCGTGACATACGAGCCCCGCGTCGAGTGCTCGCCGTCGGGTGAAGCGCTGTCGGGGTCGGGTGAAGCTGCGTCGTTCGGCATGCGGGACCTCCTCGGTGCGGCCGGCGAGAACCGGATGCGGCCGAGTCTATGCCGGGATCCTTCGCAGCCTCCCAGCCGCCGAACGCGAGCCGACGCCGGAGCGCCCTGACACCGGAGCGCCTCACGCCCCAGGCAGCACGATGCCCCGGGAGCGAGGGGTGCTCCCGGGGCATCACGGTCGGCCGCAGGCCAGGAGCGTCACTCCTGGCCGGCGCGCTCCAGCACCAGCTCGCGCACGCGGGCCGCGTCGGCCTGCCCGCGCATCGCCTTCATGACGGCGCCGATGATCGCGCCGGCGGCCTGCACCTTGCCGTCGCGGATCTTCGCGAGCACGTCGGGCTGCTCGGCGAGCGCCGCGTCGACGGCCGCGATGAGCGCGCCGTCGTCGGAGACGATCGCGAGCCCGCGCGCCTCGACAATCTCGGCAGCGGTGCCCTCACCCTCGATGATGCCGGCGATGACCTGCCGCGCCAGCTTGTCGTTGAGAGTGCCCGCGTCGACGAGCTCGACGACCGAGACGATCTGCTGCGGCGTGATGAGATCGGCGGGGGCGGCCGAGCGCTCGTTCGCGATGCGCGCGATCTCGCCGGTCCACCACTTGCGCGCCGTCTGCGGCGGCACGCCGGCCGCCACGGTCGCCTCGATGCTCGTCAGCAGGCCCGCGTTCACCACGTCCTGGAACTCGAGCGCGCTGAACTGCCACTCCTGTTTGAGGCGGCGGGTGCGCAGCGTCGGGTGCTCGGGCAGCTGGGCACGCAGCTCCTCGACCAGTTCGCGCGACGGGGTGAGCGGCGCGAGGTCGGGCTCCGGGAAGTAGCGGTAGTCGTCGGCGTCGCTCTTGGGGCGGCCGGGCGAGGTCTCCCCCGTGTCCTCGTGCCAGTGGCGGGTCTCCTGCGTGATGGAGCCGCCGTCGGAGAGGATCTGCGCCTGGCGCTGGATTTCGAAGCGCACCGCGCGCTCGATCGAGCGCAGCGAGTTCACGTTCTTCGTCTCGGTGCGGGTGCCGAGCACCGACATGCCGGCGCCCTCGTTGCCGCGGGGGCGCAGCGAGACGTTCGCGTCGCAGCGCAGGTTGCCGCGCTCCATGCGGGCGTCCGAGATGCCGAGCGCGATCACGATCTCGCGGATCGTCGCCACGTAGGCGGCCGCGATCTCGGGGGTGTCGGCCTCGCCGCCGAAGACGGGGCGGGTGACGATCTCCACGAGCGGCACGCCGGCGCGGTTGTAGTCGACGAGCGAGTACTCGGCGCCCTGGATGCGACCGGTCGAGCCGCCGACGTGGTTGAGCTTGCCGGCGTCCTCCTCCATGTGAGCGCGCTCGATGGGCACGTGCACGACGCGTCCCGAGGCGAGCTCGATCTCCACGGACCCGTCGTACGCGATGGGATCGTCGTACTGCGAGATCTGGTAGTTCTTCGCCATGTCGGGGTAGAAGTAGTTCTTGCGCGCGAAGCCGGAGACCTCGGCGATCTCGCAGCCGAGCGCGAGGCCGAGGCTGATCGAGCCGCGCACCGCCTGCTCGTTGACCACGGGCAGCGCGCCGGGCAGGCCGAGGCACACCGGGGTGAGGTTCGTGTTCGGGTCGGAGCCGAAGGCGTTGGGCGCCGACGAGAACATCTTGGTCTTCGTGTTGAGCTCGACGTGCACCTCGAGCCCGATCACCGGTTCGAACAGTTCGAGGGCCTGCTCGAAGTCCATCAGCTTGGTCTTGGCCATCAGTTCGCCGCCTCTCCGGTCGAAGCACCTGCAAGGGAGGGCGCCTGCGCCCAGAACGGCGATCCGTCGCGCTCGGTGATGAGGCTCTCGATCGCGGATCCCGCGCGGTACAGGCGGGCGTCCTCGAAAGCGGGGGCCATGAGCTGCAGGCCGACCGGCAGGCCGTCCTCGCTCGCGGTGCCGATGGGCAGGCTGAGCCCGGGGATCCCCGCGAGGTTCGCCGGGATCGTGGTGGCGTCGTTGAGGTAGTCCTGCAGCGGGTCGCCGCCGTGGGCGCCGAGCTGCCACGCCGTGGTGGGAGCGGTGGGCGAGGCGATCACGTCGACCCTGTCGAAGGCGCTCGCGAAGTCGCGCTGGATCAGCGTGCGCACCTTCTGCGCGCTACCGTAGTAGGCGTCGTAGTAGCCGGCCGAGAGGGCGTAGGTGCCGAGGATGATGCGGCGCTTCACCTCGGTGCCGAAGCCGGCGGCGCGGGTCTCGCTCATCACGCTCTCGACCGTGCCGCCGCCGTCCGGGGTGACGCGCAGGCCGAAGCGCACGGAGTCGTACTTGGCGAGGTTGCTGGAGGCTTCGGCGGGCAGGATCAGGTAGTACGCGGCGACGGCGTACTCGAAGTGAGGGGCGTCGATCTCGACGATCTCGGCGCCCTGCGCTTCGAGCAGCGCCAGCGACTCGTCGAAGCGGGCCTGCACGCCCGGCTGCAGGCCGTCGAGCATGAGCTGCTTCACCACGCCCACGCGCAGGCCCTTGAGGCTCGCCGGATCGGCGCCGCCGCGGGCGGCCTCGGCCATCGAGGGCCAGGCGAAGTCGAGCGACGTCGAGTCGTGGCGGTCGTGGCCCGCGATGACGTCGTGTAGCAGCGCCGTGTCGAGCACGGTACGGGCGCACGGGCCGATCTGGTCGAGCGAGGAGGCGAGCGCGATGGCACCGTAGCGGCTGACGCCGCCGTAGGTGGGCTTGACGCCGACGGTGCCGGTGAGCGCGGCGGGCTGGCGGATCGAGCCGCCGGTGTCCGAGCCGAGCGCGAGCGGGGCCTCGAATGCGCCGACCGCCACGGCCGAGCCGCCCCCGGAGCCGCCGGGCACCCGGTCGGCCGCCCACTGGTTGCGGGTCGGGCCGTACGCCGAGTTCTCGGTCGAGGACCCCATCGCGAACTCGTCCATGTTGGTCTTGCCGATGCTGACGAGGCCGGCTGCGCGGGCCTTGGCGACCGCGGTTGCGTCGTAGGGCGAGCGGTAGCCCTCGAGGATCCGCGATCCCGAGGTGGAGGGCATGTCGGTGGTGACGAGCACATCCTTCACGGCGAGCGGCACGCCGGCGAGTTCACCGAGGGCCTCGCCCGCAGCGCGGCGGGCATCGATCTCGCGGGCCGCCGCGAGCGATACGTCGGCATCGGTCGCGAGGAAGGCGTTCAGTGCGCCGTCGACGGCCGCGATGCGGTCGAGGTGGGCGCGCGTCGCCTCTTCGGAGGAGACCTCGCCCGAGGAGAGCTTCGCGGCGAGCTCCGCCGCAGTCAGTCTGATCAGTTCACTCACTGCCGTTCCCCCTACTGCTCTTCACCGAGGATCGACGAGACCCGGAACATGCCGTCGGCCGTCTCGGGTGCGTTCGCCAGCGCCTGCTCGCGCGTGAGCACGTCGGCGACCTCGTCGGCCCGGGTGACGTTGTTCAGCGGGATCGGGTGGCTGGTGGCCGGCACGTCGTCGCGTGCGACCTCGCTGACCTTGGCGATGTTCGCGAGGATCGAGTCGAGCTCAGTGGTGAGCGAGTCGATCTCCGCGTCGGTGAGGGCGATCCGGGCGAGACCGGCGAGATGCTGCACGGTCTGCGCCGTGATCTCGCCGCTCGCGGCGCGTTCTGCCGCAGGGGTGTCAGGCATGCTGCTCCATCGTGACGTGGTGAAAAGAGTTCGGTGAACCACACCATCCTACCGAGGCCGGGGTTGAGCGAAGCTCTGCGGCCCGGGCCTTCGCGCCGTGGCCTCGCCTGCCGCCCTCGCAGCGCGCGTTCAGTCGAACGGTCCGCTGAAGAGTTGCGCGCTGATGCTCGTCAGAGGCGTTTCCCGGCCGGTCTCCCGTCCGAGCAGCCACTGGCCGCCGCCGAAGCGCTCGGCGGTGCGATGCGGGTCGAAGCTCTCGAAGTACTGCAGCGTCCCCTTGGAGGGGATCCGGAATCCCCCGAAGGAGCCGATCGCCCAGAAGTTCGCCGTTCCCACCAGCAGCTGCGGATCCCGAGCGGTGACGAAGGACGCCGGGAGCTCGGCGACGGCGGATCTCCGCCACATGGTGACGGCGGCGCGCCCTCGCCGGTGCTCGATCACGAGCCACATCGCCGGCTCGCCGCCCTGGAGATACGCCTCGAGCCAGCCGTCTTTGGTGTCCTGGCACGAGATCAGTCCGGCGACGCGGAACTCCCGCTCCTGCACGCGCAGCGGAGCGCCCGGCAGCAGGCGCGACGCCAGCGCCTCGAGGCTGCAGGGGGAATCGAGGCTGAGACGGCTCACGATCCGCTCTCAGACGATGGGGCCGCGGTCGCGCATGTTGAGATCACGATGTGCAACGTCACCCTTTCAGGGGCCTCGAACGCCCCCTCGTTCCAGCGAGCCCGCCCGCCGGATCGTCGTTCGCAGCTCGTATTTTCGGAGATTATCAGCGCCACGGCTCGATACTAACTGGAACGATCGTATTAGTTATCCAACCGTGATCTCCCCCGCGCCGCGCAGCGCGAGAGCTCCCGCGGACCCGTCACCGCCCGCGGGAACGCGGCTAAAGTGGAGAGCGCACACGGCAGGTTCGGGAGAGGGTGGTGCATGGCGACGCAGCGCAGGACCGCAGCGCAGGACCGCGGCCGGGATACGCAGATCCGCATCCTTGACGGCGCCGCTTCCGAGTTCATGAAGCACGGGTACGGCACCGTGAGCATTCGCAGCATCGCCGAGGAATCCGGAATCTCCATCGGCGCGATCTACTTCCACTTCCGCACGAAGGAGAGTATCGCGAAGGCGATCTCCGAAGAGCAGCACCATCGCTCGCTGCGGCTCATCGAAGAGATCGCCCAGCCGCTCGACGGCACGCTGCAGCGACTCGTGCACGTCTCCCGCGCCCTGGCGGATCAGATCGCGTCCGACCAGATCGTGCGCGCCGGGATGGCGCTCTCCTTCGAGAAGGACGAGTTCGCGGGCGACGTCTCGGGGTTCTACGGCGACTGGCTCCAGGCCGTCACCGAGGATCTGCGCGCCTCCTTCGAGTCCGGCGCGCTGCAGAGCCGCCTCACGCCGAGCCAGCACGCGGAGTACCTCGTCGCGCACTTCGCGGGGATCATCTCGCTCGCGATGGCGCGTCACGACATCGGGCGGCTCGGCGAGTCGCTCGCAACGATGTGGCTCGGCTCGGTGGACGGGCTCGTGCCCGCCGACTCCCGCGAGCAGGCGGTCGCCATGATCCGCAGCGCCTACGCCGACGTGCTCCACTCGAGCGACGGAGCCGGATCGCCCGCGTAACCGCCAGCATCCTGCGGGCACGAGCGGCGACCGTGTTGTTTTGAAGCAAGACGAACGTACGAGTTAAGCTGAGCGCACGCGAGACCGCGGTCCACGCTCCTAGCCCCCCCCCCGCCCCGATCCACCCGCTCGGCGTTGAGCGCAGCAAGACCTTGAGGAGAACGCGTGCCCGCAGATGGTCAGGAACTGTCGCTCGAGCACTGGCTCGGCTTAGCCGGGGAACGCTACTTCGGGGCCGGGTACAAAGACGTCGCCTACGAGATGCGCGAGGCGCGACCGGGTCTGGTGAACTTCGTCGTCCGATACCCCGATGCGTGGTCGCTCGACGCCGCGGGGCGCCCGCGCGAAACGCATCTGAGCTCGGTGGACGCCGTGGTGCTGACGCTGATGGCGGCGCAGACCCAGGGCGCGTTCGGCGGCGCGAACGAGACGGCCCGCATCTCGAGCGTCGAGCTCAGATCGGGACGCACGCCGTGGCTCGACCTCTCCCGGGTGCCGCTCGCCTTCTCGACGCAGCCCGGGGACGACGCCGGCGAGGACGTCGTGGTCGAGGCGACGGCCGGCAACATCCGCACGCGCATCGGTCTCCGAGAGGGCGGGCAGCGCGGAGACGCCCCGACCCTCCGAATCCCTCCCGGATCCGCCCCGGTGTACCCCACCGCGCTGCGAGCGGTGAGCTCGCGCACGCTCATCTCCCACGTCGACCGGGAGACTTCGAGCATCCGCGCCGAGCACGACTTCACGGAGAACGAGCTCTCCACCGGCTGCTACGGCGGCATCGAAGGCGCGCGATGGCCGTTGATCACGGTCATCGACTACCTCGTCACCATGGGGCAGATGAGCCAGGCAGTAGTCTGCCTCGCGAAGGACATCACGCGCTCGGGAATGGGCAACCTCTGGATGCGCACCATGAGCATTCGCGCCACCGGCCGCGCCACACCCCTCGGGTCGCGCATCAGCACCGAGACCCGCGTCGTGCACGACCGGTCGTGGGTGCGCGACGGCACGAGAGTGCACGACCTGCAGGTGGAATCGCGATCCAGCGACGGCATCGTGGCGAGCGCGAAGCTCGCCTTCTTCGACGAGCAGACGCCGTCTCCGGCCGAGCATTAAGGGGCAACTGACATGACAACGATCGACGACACCATGCTGCTGGCGGCGGCGGAAGAGTTCGCGCTGCGCGGCTACCACAGCGCACAGCTCGACTGGATCCTCGCCGGCGATGTCGACGCGCTCGCAGACCCGCCCCCCACCAGGCACGAGCTGGGCGTCGCCGTGCTCAACGCTGAGGGAGCCGCGATGCGCAGCGCGCAGGGAGCAGCGGCTCGACGCGCCTCAAGCCCTCTCGAACGCCTTTACTGCGTCTTCGATGAGGTGGGCGAGTTGATGGCCGGCAATGTGCTGGTGCGCGCCGGTATGCGCCTCGCGGCAGAATCGCGCACGGAGTTCCCGGAACGGCGGATCGACCCGTACGCGACCTGGCATGCGTTCTTGACGGGTGCGCTCGCAGAAGCCGCCGCAGCCGGAGAGCTTCGCCCCGGCACCAACATCGACGAGGTCGCCTGGACGCTTGTCGCCGTCGGCTTCGGCACGAAGGATCTCGTCGGCTTCCACGGCCGCTGGGAGGAGATCGGACCGCGCCTGCACGCCGCCCTCCACTACGTGCTGGGGAGCGTCATCGCTCAGGGCTGAGACATCGCGGCCACTCAGCCCTCCGGGCCGAGTTCGAAGCTCACACCCTGCTCCGTGAAGCGCGCCCGCGTGCGGGCCGACGCCCCGATGAGCACGAGGCGCTTCGCGAGCAGGGCGGTCGGGAGGTCCGCGGCAGAATCCGTGGCGAACTCCGCCGTATCCATCGGCACTCCGAGCTCGGTCAGCGCGTCCGCCTTCCGCTGACCCATCCGGTGATCCATGAATCGCACGCCGCTCGGGGTCGCCTCGATCAGCGATGCGCAGAGCAGGTGGTACGGCACACCGGCCGCCTGGAGCAACGTCTCCGCCAGGCGCTGTTCCGTCGCGGTCGCGATGACGACGCGTGCTCCGGTTTCGACCTGCCGCCTGATGCGCCGCACCGTACTCTCCCGGATCCACGAGGGATCCGCGCCGACGCGGGCGCCGAACTCCCGGGCGAGCTGCGCGTACGCCTCCTCGGACAGCCCCCGCAGCGCCACCGTCGTGATGCGCTGGGCGAGTGCCGATCTGCTCGACGTGGTGCGGCTCGCCGCCCACGCGGCGATGAGCGGCAGGGAGCGCGCATACCGGAGCCGCGATGCCCGGAGACGCGCGAGCAGCAGTTCGACGAAGGTGTCCCGGGTCGTGATGACCCCGTCGAGGTCGTAGACGTAGAGATCTGCGGGGGTGCCGGCATCGGTGTGCATGATGCGATCATCGTAGCGAAATCGGCGGCGACGCCGTGAGCCGCGCACTGCGGGCGGCCGGCTTCGATCCCTCTTGCGCCTTTTTATTGAAAGTGGTTCAATAGGCGGCACGAGGCCACTCGGCCCCCGGACACCGTCGTCTTCAGCACTCGGAGCTCACATGCGCACCTCGATCCCGCTCTCACCCCTCACCCGACGCACGCTCCTCAAGGGCGGGCTCGGTACCCTCGCGGCCGCGACCCTGCTCGGGGTCAGCGGCTGCGGGGCACCACGATCCACCCTCAACTGGGGCAACTGGACCTACTACCTCGACTACGACGTCGACACCGGGCGCTACCCCACCCTCGAAGAGTTCATGCAGACCACCGGAATCGACGTGCAGTACCTGGAGGACATCGACAGCACCGACAGCTTCTACGGAAAGATCAAGGATCAGCTCCAACTCGAGCAGGACACCGGCTACGACACCTTCTGCATCGGCGACACGCTCCTGCTCCGCCTGCTCGACAACAACCTCCTCCAGCCCTTCGACCACTCCCGGATCCCGAACCTCGCGCAACTGCTCCCCCACCTCCGCGAGTCCTCGTACGACCCGGACCTCGCGCACTCGATCCCCTGGCAGACGGGCATGACCGGCCTCTGCTACAACACCCAGCTCTACCCGCGCGGCGTCGCATCGGTCGAGGATCTCACCCGCGACGACCTCGCCGGCAAGGTCGGAGTGCTCTCCGTCATGTCGAACACCGTCGGGCTGATCATGCTCGACCAGGGCGTCGACATCGCCTCCGACTGGGGGCCCGACGAGTTCGACGACGCGATCGGCTTTCTCGAGCAGCACCTCGCCTCCGGGCAGATCGCGCAGGTGAAGGGCAACTCGTACACGCAGGATCTGCAGACCGGCGACCTGCTCGCGGGCATGTGCTGGTCGGGCGACATCGCGATGCTGAACGAGGAAGCCGGGGAGGAGATCTGGAAGTTCGTGGTGCCGGAGGCCGGCGCCTCCTACTTCACCGACAGCTTCGTGGTGCCCACCGGCAGCGAACGGATCGCCGAGGTCGAACAGCTGATCGACTTCTACTACCAGCCCGAGATCGCCGCCGAGGTGGCCGCACAACTGCGCTACGTCACCCCGGTGGCCGGCGCCCGAGAGGCGATGGAGCGCGTCGACCCCGGCCTCGTCGATGATCCGCTCATCTTCCCGAGCGACGAGACGGCGGCGCGCCTGCACGAGTTCCGCCCGCTCAGCAGTTCGGAGAACCGGGAGTTCTCGGCGGCCTTCGCGAAGGCGCTCGGGCTCTAGGAATGCGGCCCGTCGGCCTCGGCCCCGTCGACCAGGCCGCGCAGGCCGCCCTCGCCCACACCGAGCTCGCGTTCGGCGATATCCCACACCACGCGCCGCAGCGCGACGCGGGCCGCTGCATCCTCCTGGGTGAGGAACTGCATGAGGTATCCGTCCAGCGCGACGAGGATCCGCTGCGCACTGCGCTCGGCATCGTCGCTGCGGAACGCCCCCGCGTCGCAGCCCTCCCGGATCGCCTCGGTCATCTCTGCACGGTCGAGACGCATGCGCCTCGCCACAGCGCGGCGCAGCGCGTCGCTGCTGCGGCCGAGCAGCACCGCATCGACCCACGCACTGGCATTAGCGATGGCGTCCGCGTCAGTCGCAGCGAAGTCACCGATCATGAGCGCCAGCCGACGCGCGGGCGGCGCGGAATCCGGCACGGCGACCGAGTCGAAGAGCTCCTCGAAGACTGCGACCCGAAGCCCGTCGAGCGAAGTGAAGTAGTGACTCGACAGCCCCGCCGACACCCCCGCACGCGCGCGCACCTCGCTGAGCGTGAGCCCCGCGAGGCCGCACTCGCGGGTGACCTCGACCGCGCACCTGAGAATCTCGGCCCGGCGTTCATCGACGCTCAGACGGCGGCGCGGCGCTCGCGAATCCATGCCTCCACTCTAGCCACCCGCCTCACCGTCCCGCCGCTTCCCCGAGAAGGAGTCCTCCTGTGACCGACACCCCGACCGTCCCCGCGCTCCCGCCCGTCGCCGATGCCGACTCCTGGTACGAGGTCGCGGCGGACCGGCCCGGCCTCACCCTGATCATCGAGCGCTTCGTCGACGATTTCCTCCAGGCGAACCTCTGGCTCGTGCAGGGCGACGATCGGGCGATCCTCATCGACTGCGGTCTCGGGATCGTGCCCCTGGCACCGCTCGTGCAACGCCTGACTGGCGCGGAATGCCCGGTCGTGCTCAGCCACGGCCACCTCGACCACGCGGGCGCCGCCCACGAGTTCCGGGAGCGCTGGGGCCACCCCGACGACGAGCCGCGCAGCGAGCGCCGCATCAGCCTGCTCACCGCCGACCACGCCGCCGACCTGGGCCTGCGCGATGGCGAGCTCGGAACCACCGGCGACTGGCTGATCTCACGGATCCCAGGCCAATGCTACGACCCCCGAGCGTACCTCCAGCGGCCCGCACCACTCACCCGCCGTCTGCTCGACGGCGACCGCATCCAGCTGGGCGGCACCGTGCTCGAGGTGCTGCACCTGCCCGGGCACACGCCGGGCAGTCTCGCGCTCTTCGACAGGGATCGCGGGGAGCTCTACTCAGGCGACGTCGTCTACGACGACGAACTGCTCGACTCGCTTCCCGAATCCGACGCGGCGGCGTACTGCCGCAGTCTGCAGCGTCTCCGCGAGCTGCCCGTCGAGCGCGTGCTCCCCGGGCACGGGGCTGCGTTCGGCCGCGACCGGCTGCACGAGATCATCGATGACTACGTGTCGGCGATGGCTCAGGCTCCGTCGGCGGCTTCGTCCGATCCGGCCTCATCCGGTCCGGCCTCATCCGGTCCGGCATCATCCGGTCCGGCATCATCCGGTCCGGCGTCGTCCGGTCCGGCATCGTCCGGTCCGGCATCGTCCGGTCCGGCATCGTCCGGTCCGGCATCGTCGGCGGTCTGAGCGAGGGCCGCGGGGCCCTCGCTGACGAGCACCGCGAACTGCGCGGCGTCGAGCACCGGAATGCCGAGCTCCTCGGCCTTCGCGAGCTTCGAGCCGGCCCCGGGGCCGGCGGCCACATAGTCGGTCTTCTTCGAGACGCTCGACGCTGCCTTGCCGCCGGCCTGGATGATCGCCTCCTTGGCGCCGTCGCGCGTGAAGCCGTCGAGCGTGCCTGTCGCGACCACGGTGAGCCCGGCGAGCACGCCGCCCTCGGCGACCGCAGCGCCCGGACCCGGATGCCCCGGCGTCGACCACTGCACTCCGGCCGCGGCCCACCGGTCGACGATCTCGCGGTGCCAGTCGACCTCGAACCACTCCTTGAGCGACTCGGCGATGATGATACCGACGCCGTCGACCTCCGCCAGCTGCTCTGCAGACGCGTCGCGGATCGCGTCGAGCGAGCCGAACCACTCCGCGAGCGCTCGCGCGGCCACCGGCCCGACGTGACGGATGTTGAGGGACACGAGCAGCCGCCACAGCGGCTTGGTCTTCGCCTTCTCGAGCTCGGCGAGGAACGTCTCGGCGTCCTTCGAGGGCAGGATCACTCGGTGGTTTTTGCGGAACCCGGCCTTGCGCCGAGCCGGGCCGTCGAGGCCTGCGGCGGCGGGCGGGTACTCGAGCACCACGCGCTGGAACGGCGAGCGTCGCCGCGGCTCCCCCGTCTCCTCGTCGATCACCGGTTCGCCGGTTTCGCTGTCGCGCACGACGACCGTGATCGGCACGAGCTCGTCGAGGCTCAGCTCGAAGAGCCCGGCCTCGGTCTCGAGCGGCGGATCGGCGGGCACCTCGGGCTGGGTGAGAGCGGCCGCCGTGATCTCGCCGAGCACCTCGATGTCGAGCGCGCCCCGCGACCCGATGTGCTCGACGCGTCCGCGCACCTGCGCGGGGCAGGCGCGCGCGTTCGGGCAGCGCAGGTCGATGTCGCCCTCCTTCATGGGGCGCAGGGGCGTGTCGCACTCGGGGCAGCGCTCGGGCATGCGCCACTCGACCTCGCTGCCGTCGCGCAGTTCGAGCACGGCGCCGAGCACCTCGGGGATGACATCGCCCGCCTTGCGCAGCACCACCGTGTCGCCGATGAGCACGCCCTTCGCCTTCACGACCTGCTGATTGTGCAGGGTGGCCTGGCGCACCGTCGATCCGGCAACCTTCACGGGTTCCATGACCGCGTAGGGCGTGGCCCGGCCGGTGCGGCCGACGCCGACGCGGATGTCGAGGAGGCGGGTGTGCACCTCTTCGGGCGGGTACTTGTAGGCGATGGCCCAGCGCGGCGCCCGGCTCGTCTCGCCCAGCTCGGCGTGCAGATCGAGTTCGTCGACCTTCACGACGATGCCGTCGATCTCGTGCTCGACGTCGTGACGGTGCTCGCCGCGGTCGGCGATGAACTCGACGACCTCATCGACTGTGTCGAAGACGCGTGAGTGGGGCGAGACGGGCAGCCCCCACTCGGCGAGCAGCCCGTAGACCTCGGACTGGTTCTCGATGCCGGCCTGCTGCCAGGCGCCGATGCCGTGCACGTACAGCGACAGCCGCCCGAGCCGGTCGCGCATGAGCGCCAGATCGGTCTCGTTCTTCTTCTCGGCGCGCTGGCGCAGGGTGCCCGCCGCGGTGTTGCGCGCGTTCGCGAACTCGGGATAGCGGATCGCGATCCGCTCCTCGGGCACGCCCTTCGCCCGCTGCTCGGCGGCGGACTCGGCCTGCAGCTCGTGCTGGCGACGGTTGAGGGCTTCGAAGTTCTCGCTGCTGAGGAACACCTCGCCGCGCGCTTCGAAGAACTCGGGGATGCCCTCGCCGTGCAGCTCGCGCGGGATGGCCGGGATGAGCTCGACGTTCTCGGTGATGTCTTCGCCGACCCGCCCGTCGCCGCGGGTGGTCGCGGTTTCGAGCACGCCGCCCCGGTATGCGAGGCTGATCGCGAGCCCGTCGATCTTCAGCTCGGAGAGCCAGCGCACCTCGCGGCCGGCCGCGGCTCGCGTCTTCTCGGCCCACTCGCGGAACTCGTCGAGCGAGAAGACGTTGTCGAGACTGAGCATGCGTTCGGCGTGCTCGTGCTCGGGGAAGCCCGCGGAGACGACGGCGGCGCCCACCTCGCGGGTGGGGCTGTCCTGCCCCGCGAGCTCGGGGAAGGCCCGTTCGAGCGCTTCGAGGCGGTGGAACATCTCGTCGTACTCCGCATCGGAGACGAGGCTCGCGGCCTCGGAGTAGTAGGCGCGGCGCAGGCGCTCGATCTCGACGGTCAGCCGCTCGGCTTCGGCGCGGGCCTCATCGAACTCTTCGGGGATCGGCGCGTTCTCGTTCACGTCTTCAGTCTAGGAGCGACCGCAGACATTCGCGCCCATCCGCGTCTCCTGCGATCCGAGGTCGCCAGCGCTGACGTTTCGCCGGGGCGCAGACCCTCCCCGAGCGATCTCAATGAGCGGCAGCGGGAACTGCGGCGGGCACCGCCCGGTCGATCGTGAACTGGCCGAGCACCCGCGTGCCGATGTAGATCACCGCGGTCTGGCCGGGTGCGACGCCCAGCAGCGGCTCCGCCCGGTTGAGATCGATGTCGACCACGATCTCGTGCGTCGCACCGGTGCGGTGCTGCTCGGTGCGCTCGGAGTCGAGGATCGGTTCGAGCCGCGCCCGCGCGGGCACGGGGTCGGCATGCGCCCGGATCTGCACCTCGCAATCGAAGCTGTCGCCCACGTCGAACCCCGGATCCCCGGCCCAGCTGAAGCGTCCGCCCGCGATCCGGCCGATGGCGAGGCTCTGCTTCGGGCCGACCACGACCTGGTTCGAGACCGGGCGGATCGACAGCACGTAGCGCGGCTGACCGTCGGGCGCGGGCCGCCCGAGCTGCAGGCCGCGCCGCTGCCCCACCGTGTAGCCGTGGGCGCCGTCGTGGCGGCCGACCACCTCGCCGGACTCGTCGAGGATCTCCCCCGGCTCGCGCGCGAGGTGATCCGAGAGCCACCCGCGCGTGTCGCCGTCGGGGATGAAGCAGATGTCGTGACTGTCGGGCTTCTGCGCGACCTGCAGCCCGCGATCCTCGGCCTCCGCCCGGATCAGCTCCTTCGAGGGCGTGTCGCCGAGCGGGAAGTAGCAGTGCGCGAGCTGCCGCTCGGTGAGCACGCCGAGCACGTACGACTGGTCTTTCGTCCAGGCGCTCGCGCGGTGCAGCTCGCGACCGTGAGGGCCGTCCTGGAGGCTCGCGTAGTGCCCGGTCGCCACGGCGTCGAAGCCGAGGGCGATCGCCTTGTCGAGCAGCGCCGCGAACTTGATCTTCTCGTTGCAGCGCATGCACGGGTTCGGGGTGCGACCGGCGGCGTACTCCGCGATGAAGTCGTCGACGACGTCTTCTTTGAAACGCTCGCTGAGATCCCAGACGTAGAAGGGGATGCCGAGCAGCCCCGCAGCGCGGCGGGCGTCCATCGCATCCTCGATCGTGCAGCAGCCGCGGGAGCCGGTGCGCAGGGTGCCGGGCATGCGACTGAGCGCGAGGTGCACGCCCACCACGTCGTGACCCGCTTCAACGGCGCGTGCCGCCGCGACGGCGGAATCCACGCCCCCGCTCATCGCCGCCAGGATCTTCATCCGAGCCATTCTACGCGCTCGGCGCGGCGCGCGCCCGATCCACTTCTCAGCACACCCGCCACGGGCGAAGCGCGGTCAGGAGAGCCCGGCCGCCCGCGCCCGCTCGAGCGCAGCGGGCAGCGCGCCGAGCAGCGCCTCGATCTCGTCGTCCCGGGTGTCGGGGCCGAGGGTGAAGCGCAGCGCCCCCGCGGCCTCCGCCGCGGGCAGCCCCATCGCGAGCAGCACGTGCGAGATCTCGGCGACGCCCGCACGGCACGCCGAACCGACGGAGACCGACACCCCCGCGGCGTCGAGCAGGAACACGAGCGAGTCGCCCTGACAGCCGGGGAACGTGAAGTGCGCATTGCCCGGCAGCCGGAATGCGCCGACCTCAGCGCCGGGCTCGGGCCCGCGCAGCACGGCATCGGCGTCGATCGCGCGCACCCCGGCGACGAGGCGGTCGCGCAGCGCTGCCAGGCGTGCGGTGCGCTCCGGGTGGGGGCGCTCGTCGGCGTCGAGGGCGATGTCGAGGGCGGCGGCGAAGGCGACGGCGCCCGCGACGTCCTGGGTGCCGGATCGGGCCCGCTGCTGGGTGCCGCCGTGCATCAGCGGATCGGCGGCGGTGCGCCGCCCGAGCACGAGGGCCCCTACGCCGACCGGCCCGCCGATCTTGTGCGCCGAGACCGACACGGCCGCCGCTCCCGACGCCGCGAAGTCGATCGGCAGCTGCCCCAGCGCCGACACGGCGTCGACGTGGGCGGGAACGCCCGCCGCCGCCGCGATCCGGCACAGCTCCGCGACCGGCTGCACCGTTCCCACCTCGTTGTTCGCCCACAGGAACGAGACGAGCGCGACGCGATCGGCCCCCTCCTCGGCGATCGCGGCCTCGAGCACGGCGGGGTGCAGCACCCCCTCCGCGTCGACGGGCAGCCACCGCAACCGCGCGCCCTGGGCGTCGCGCAGCCACTCGGCGGCTTCGACGGTGGCGTGGTGCTCACCCTCGGCGACGAGGATCACGGGATCGAGCGCCAGCGCGGCACGACGTGCCCAGTAGACGCCCTTCAGCGCCAGGTTGATCGATTCGGTACCGCCGCCGGTGAGGATCAGCTCGGCCGCGTCGCAGCCGAGCCCGCGGGCGATGCGCTCGCGCGCCTGCTCGAGTCGTTCGCTCGCACGCTGCCCGTGCCCGTGGGTGGAGGCGGGGTTCCCCACCGTGCGCAGCGCTTCGGCGTAGGCGTCGAGCACCGCGTCGGGCATCGGCGAGGTCGCCGCGTGGTCGAGATAGGCTCGCACGTCGCTCAGGCCGGGTCGCACCCGCTCAGTAGAGCAGGCTCGCGAGACGGCCGCGGGCGGCGATGACTCGCGGATCCGCGATCCCGACGACCTCGAAGAGTTCGAGCAGGCGTTCGCGGATCGCGGCGCGGTCATCGGCGTCGGTGCTCGCGGCGAAGAGTTCGAGCAGCCGCAGGAAGGCATCCTCGACGTGGCCGCCCGAGACGTCGAGGTCGGCGACGCCCATCTGCGCGGCGACATCGCTCGGATCGGCCGCGGCCGCGCTGCGGATCTCATCGACGGTGCGCCCCTGCAGGCGCTGCAGCAAACGCATCTGGACGAGCGCGGCGCGGGCTTCCGCGTCGGCCGGGGCCTTCGCGAGCACCGCCTCCCACTCGGCTACCGCTGCGGCGTAGTCGCCCTGCTCGGCCGCCTCCACCGCGGCCCGGTGCGCCTCGGGGATCTCGGGTTCGACGGGGCCGGCGGGCGCGTCCTCGCCCTCGGCGTCGCCCTGATCCGGAGCACTCACCCGGCCGACGACCCCGTGCTGCTCGGCCAGCTGCACGAGCTGCGTGAAGAACTCGCGCACCTGCGCCTCGGGCACCGCGCCCTGGAAGAGGGGCACCGGGCGGCCCGCGACGAGCGCGACGACGGTGGGGATCGACTGCGCCTGGAACGCCTGCGCGAGGCCGGGGTTCGCGTCGACATCGACCTTCGCGAGCAGCACGCGGCCGTCGAACTCGCGCGTGATCTTCTCGATCACGGGGCTCAGCGTCTTGCAGGGCTGGCACCACTCGGCCCAGAGGTCGAAGACCACCGGCACCACCGACGACAGCTGCGCGATCTGCTCGAACGTGGCGTCGGTGACGTCGAGCACGAGCGAGGGCACGTCGACGGTCTGGGCCGCGGCCTGCGACTGGCCCGCCGGCGCCCCACCGGGCTGGCCGCCGGGCGCGGCCTGGCCGCGAGCTGCGAGATGGCTCAGGTCGACTCCGCCGCCGGGAATGCGGGCGGGCATCTGCTGGGTCATGTCTAGTTCCTCACTCCTACGAGTTCGCTCGTCACGCCGAGCAGCTGGATCTTGCTTCCGTCGGTCTTGCTGGGCACGAAGAAGAGCAGCTGGTGGGCGACCTCCTGCACGAGCCGCTCCTGCTCGCCCGACATTCCGGACAGGGCGGTGACCGCCCCGTTCGCCTGCGGCTTGTAGCGGCCGCCGGCCGCGTCGACGATCTGCTCCTCGATCACGGTCGTCGCCACGAGCGCGCCGCCGACGCCGGTCGACAGCGCGACCGGGTCTTCGTCCCCCTGCCGTGCCGCGACCGAGTAGGCCATCGTCTGGCCCTTCGCATCCGACTGCGCCTGCGCCTGCTCCGCGAGGGTCTTGCCGTAGTTCTGCAGCAGAGTGTCCTCGGCGATGTCGAAGGCCTCGGCCTCGGGCACGTCCGGGCCGCCCTGCAGCACCGCCGCGAACTGCGCACCCACCTCTCCGGGAGGCAGCACGAGCGACTCGATGTCGTTCGCGAGCAGCGCGGTGCCCTCCTCGGCCGGGGCCGCCTGCGGCATCGAGATCCCGCCGCGCAGCGCGATGACGCGCGAGACCTGGTAGTTCTGCTGCGGTGTCTCCTGCGTGAGCACGAGGGCGAGCGAGGGCGATGCCGCGGGCGTCTCCTTGTCACCGCTCTCGGCGTCGTCGGCCTTCCCGCTGTCGCGCGAGGAGGCGACCGTCACGAACAGCGTGCGGGGCCACGACTCCGTGCTCTGCACGAGCTCGTAGTCGAGCTCCTCATCGGTGATGCGCGGGGGCACCACGCTGTAATCGGGCATGCCGGCCCTGATCGTGTAGTTCGCCGTGCGCTGGGTGAGCGCGTCCCCGGTGAAGCGGTCGCGGAGCAGGTCGACGCTGAGGGCGTCATCGGCTTCGTTCGCCACCGCAGACACGCGCTCCACGATCCGGCTGAGCTGCCCGTCGGTGACGGGCACGGGCGCCGCGGACGACGGCGTGGGAGAGACCGGCTCCTCCTGCTTCGTGTCCGAGCCGAGCTGCGGCCAGTAGCTGGGCGAGCAGCCCGTGAGCCCGACCACCGCGACGAGCCCGAGGGCCGGAATCGCGAAGCCCCGGCGCACGCGCGCACGACGCTCGGAGCGCATCGGCGCGGTGCCGCCCTCGGGGCGGGTCGCATCAGCGGGAGCGGATCCGCCATCGCCGCCATCGCGACCGTCGACGGGCGCCGCAGTGCCGCGAGAGGACTTGCCGAAGGCGTTGCGAATGCCCTGCAGCGGCCCGCGACGGCCGCGACGCGGGCCGAGCCCGCGACGGTTGTGGTCGACGGCGAGCAGGTAGAGCACGCCGCCGAGGAGCGCGAACAGCGCACCGCCCACGAGCAGCGGACCGACCCAGGGCGTGTTGCGATCCTGGGCCCACACGAGCGAGACGTCCGCTGGCACGGGGTCCTCTCCGTTCGAGGCGATCAGCACCGACTGTCCGGCGTCGAGCGCGACTGGCACCCGCAGCGTGCTGGCATCGGCGCCGCGCCGGTCGTCGTCGACCGAGCGCTCTTCGAGCCACAGGTCACTGCCTTGGGGATCGACGGGCTCGGGCTCCTCGGCCTCTCCCCCGGCCTCCGGCGCTTCGAGCACGGCCGGCGCGATGAGCGCGCTCAGCAGCCGCTGCTGCTTCTTGTCGACGGTGAGTTCGGCGTGCAGGTACGGTTCGAGCCAGCCCTCGACGTCGCGCGTCTGACCGGTGGCGACGAACGCCTGCCCGCCCCGCACCACGACGTTGGCCTGACCCGGCACCTTCGCGAGTTCGGAACCGTCGACCAGCGCGTAACCGGCCTCGGAGTTGGTCTCGACCGGAAAACTGATCTCGGAGGGGCCTGCGAGGAAAGTGCGCTGGCCGATGCCCAGCAGTAGCAGAACACCGGAGATCACCAGCGCTGCGATCGCGAGCACATATCGCACGGGGGCTCCTATCCACGGATGACGGCGCTCGGCCGCCCGTCGCAGCCGGCGGCGGACGGGTCGAGCGCGACTCTTCACCACAACGCTACCGGAGCTTCCTCGAAGCGGCATGGGTGCGGCCCGGGGAACCCCCAAGTTCCGGTGTCTCCGCTCCCGCCCGAGCGTCGCAACTCTGCGCAGTGCGTGACGGACTCGCTCACGCTCCGAATACGTCGCCCTCGGTGCCGGCCTCCGGCACGACCGCCCGCGGGTGATTTTTCCCGGATCCCGATTCACCCCGAGGGCGAGTGCGATAATCTGGACCTCATTCTCCGTGCCAGCCCAGCCGCCCCGTCTGGCCCGCACGATCTCGTACGATTCCCGGAGGCCACGTGTCCGAATCAGCTCAGCAGTTCTCCCCTGCCTTCCGCGGCTACAACCGCGAAGAAGTGGACGAGCGCATCGGCTCACTCACCGGCCACATCACCACGCTGCAGTCGCACCTCGAATCCTTGCAGTCCGCCCACCAGCAGGCCACGCATGTGGGCCAGGAGCAGCGACAGCTCATCGCCGAGCTCCAGGATCAGGTCGCCGAACTCGGCGCCACCGGCTACTCCGGGCTCGGGCTGCGCGTTGAAAAGAGCCTCAAGATCGCCGAGGATCACGCGCAGCGCCTGATGGCCCAGGCCGACCTCGACGCCGAGAAGCTGCGCCGCTCCTCGGAGGAGGAAGCCAAGCGCGTGCTCACCCAAGCGCAGAGCCGGGCCGACGAACTGCTCTCCTCGGCCTCCGAACAGGCTGAGATCATCATCACCGGTGCGCGCACCGACCTCGCCGAGCAGACCGCCGCCGCGAACGCCGATCGCGAGCGCCTCGTGGCCGAGGCCCGCCGCGACGCCGAACTCACCCTCAGCTCCGCCGCCCGCGAAGCCGAGACGGAGCGCGAGACCGCCCACCGCGACGCCCAGGCAGAGCTCGCCGCCGCCCGCGCAGAGGCCGAGCGCGTGACCGCCGACGCCCGCACCGCCGCGAACGAGCTGCGCGCCGAGACCGAGCGGCACGCGGAGAACTTCAGCAGGCAGCGGGCCGAGAGCGAGCGCGAAGCCGAGCTCGAACGCGCCAGGCTCGTGCAGGAGGCCGAGCGCGCTCGCGCCGAGTTCGAGGCCAAGCGCCAGCGCGAGGAAGCCGAACTCGAGGAGCGCTACACCGAGCGCCAGCGCGAACTGGAAGGCCGCCTCGACGCCGAGCGACGCGCCCTGAGCACCGAGATGGAGACGCTGCGGGGCCGTATCGCGCAGGAGCGCGCGGAGCACGACGAAGCCCTCGCCGCCGAACGCGAGGCGCACGAGCGCCGCATCGCCTCGGAGCAGCAGACGCACGCCGAGCGCATCGCGCAGGAGCGCGCGGAGCACGACGCCGACATCGCGCGCGGCCTCGAAGCGCAGCAGGCCGAACTCACCACGCTCGCCGAACAGGGAGCTCGGGAGCGGTCGCGCGCCGACGAACTGGCCGCCCGCGACCGCTTCGAGGCGCAGCAGCGCCTCGAAGCCGAACTGGCCGCGGCGAGCGAGCGGCAGGAGCAGCAGCTGCGCCAGGATCTCGAAGCCCACGAGGCGCGGATCGCCGCCGAGCGCGAGACCCACGAGCAGGCCGTTCGCGAGGAGCGCGACGCCCACGACGAGTCGATGCGCGCCGAGATCGTCTCGCACGAGGCACGGCTCAAGAACGAGCGCGACGCCCAGGAGGAGCGCCTGTCCGCCGAGCTGTCGGCCCACGTCTCCCGTCTGGCGCGGGAGCGCGAGACGCACGAGCAGGGCATCGCCGAGGAGCGCGAGACTCACGACCGTGCGCTCGCCGGGGAGCGGGAGGAGCACGAGAGCCGCATCGCCCGCGAATCGGAGGCCCACGCGAGCCGCATCGCGCAGGAGCGCGAAGAACACGAGGCACGCATCGCGCAGGAGCGCGAGGAGCACGACGCCGCCATCGCTCGCGAGCGCGAAGAGCACGAGAGCCGCATCGCCCGGGAGTCGGAGGCCCACGCGGGCCGTCTGGCTGACGAGCAGGAGCTGCAGGAGCGCGAGCTCGCCGCGCAGCGCACCTCGCAGCAGAATCTTCTCGCGACCGAGATCGAGGCGCACGAGATCCGCATCGCCCGTGAGCGGGAAGCCCACGAGAACCGCATCGGCAGCGAGCTCGCCGGCCATCAGGACCGGTTGATCGCAGAGTGGGAGGACCACCGCGGGCGCATCGACGCCGAGCGTCAGGCCCACGAAGCCGAGCTCGCCGACGAGCGCGCGCATCAGGAGCAGCAGCTCGCCCGACAGCACGAGGAGCACCGGGCGCAGCTGTCGGACGAGGCCACCGTGCACGCCGAGCGGCTCGCGTCGCAGTTGCGCGAGCACGAGCAGCGCATCGCCGACGAGGCCACCGCAGCCGAGGAGCGACTCCGGATCCAGCGCGAAGAGGCCGCCGAAAGCCTCGGGCTGCAGCGCGAAGAACTTGAACTGCAGGTGGATCGCGAGCGCGCGAAGCTCGCGGCCGACATCGCGCGCGAACGCGAAGAGCACGATCGAGCCATGGCGGCAGCCCGTGCCCAGCACGAGGACGACCTGCGCCGGGAGCGCGAGGCCCAGGCCGCCGCGATCGAACGCGAGGTCGCCGCGAAGCGGGCCGAGGTCACCGAGGAGACCGATCTGCTGCGCACCGACACTGTCGCCGAGCTCGCCGAGCACCGCGCCACCGAGGAGGCGCGCCTCGCGCAGCTGCGCAGCGAGACCGAGGACGCCGTGCGCGCCCTCCGCGAGCAGATCGACGCCGACACCCTCGAGTTCACGACTTCCTCGACGCAGCAGCGCGAAGCCCTCGAGCAGGATCTCGCGGCTCGGCAGCAGGAGGCCGCAGAGGCGTCGCGCCGGGAGATCGAGGCCACCCGCGCGGAGCTGTCCGCGCTCCGCGAGCAGCTCGAGACGGGACGGGCCGAGTACCAGCGCATCACCTCCGAAGCCGCCCAGGACGCGCGCAACACCCGCGCAGAGGCGGAGCGCCACGCTGCCGAGATCGTGGTCGAGGCCGAGCAGCGCGCGCAGAACACCTTCGCCGCCGCCGAAGACCGTGCGACGAAGGTGCTCGCCGCGGCCGAGGACCGCATGGTCCAGCTGAAGGTCGAGCGCGGCGCGGTGGCCCGCTACTTCGAGAGCCTCGGCGAAGTGCTCACCAACGCTCAGAAGATGAGCAGCGTCGCAGGGCGCGTCGTCGAGCAACCGCTCACGGACGCAGGCGACGATGCGCCCGCGCAGACGGCCGAGGGCGAGCAGGCATGACGCTCACCGCTGCGGCCGACGGCTCCGCCCTCGGCAACCCCGGCCCCGCCGGCTGGGCGTGGGTGATCGACGGCGAGCAGTGGCGCGCCGGCGGATGGCCGCGCGCCACCAACAACCAGGGCGAGCTCATGGCCGTGCTCGACCTGCTGCACGCCACGGCGGAGCGCGCCGACGAGCCGCTGCGCGTGCTCTGCGACAGTCAGTACGTCATCAACTCGCTGACGCAATGGATGGCCGGCTGGAAGCGTCGCGGCTGGCGCAAGGCGGACGGCAAGCCGGTGCTCAACCGAGAACTGCTCGAACAGCTCGATGCCGCCCTCGCCGGTCGTGACGTGCGCTTCGAGTGGGTGAAGGGCCACGCCGGTCACCCGCTCAACGAGGCCGCTGACCAGCGCGCACGCGCCGTGGCACTCGCCTTCCAGGCGGGCACCAGACCCGATCACGGGCCCGGCCTCGCCGGCGCCGAGGCGCCCACCCCGCAGGTCGACGTGACGGCACCGCCCGCTCCCCCGACGCTCTTCTGAGCGCGGCGCGCGGGCGCGCTCTCAGACCGACTGCCAGCAGTACGAGTGGTAGTGGCGCCGGTCGCGCACGGCCGCCTCGTCGCCGAAGAAGTGCTCGGCGCTCCAGGCGACGATGTGCGCCTGCCCCGGAGGCACCTCGTTCGCGCAGATCGGGCAGCGGTAGCTCTTCTCCGCCCGGTGCGCCGGGATCTCGCGCACGAACCACTCCTCGCCGCGGCGCGACTCGCGGCGCGCGCCGCCGTACGCGAGGCGGGTCACATCGCGGGGCGGGGTCGCCGCAGCCCGCTGGTACTTGGTGACCCGGCGGTTACGCGCCACGGCGCGATCCCACCCGATGCGACCGGTTCACCGGCCGCTCACCACCAGTGGTTCGAGGTCCAGAAGGCGTAGGCGCCCGCCCAGCTGCCGTAGCGCCCCACGGCGTAGCCGTTCGCCCAGCGCAGGTTGTCGACGGGGTCATAACCGCTGCCCGGCACCTTGCTGCACGGATTGGCCTGGATCAGCCCGCAGGCACCCGAGCTGGCGTTCGTCGCGTTCGGATTCCAGCCGCTCTCCTTGGAGGCGATGTAGTCGACGTAGCCCCAATCGCTCTCGGCGATGCCTGCGGCAGCCATCCACTCGGCCGGCGAGCCGCCGCCGGTGTACTTGGGCGGCGCGGCCGCAGCCTTCGGCGATGCCTCGGCCTCGGCAGCCTTCTTCGCAGCTGCGGCCTCCTCCTCGGCCTTGACGCGCCGCTGCTCGTCCTGCGAGATCTCAGCCGGCACCTCGGCGTAGACCAGATCGGCCTCGGGCGCATCGTTCGGCACGAATTCCTGGTGGATCCGCTGCTGGAACGCCATCGACTCGGCATCTGCCGGTGCGCTCGGCATCGCGAGCGGGGCCACCACGGCGCCGCCGAAGATTCCGGCGACCGCGAGCACCGCGACCGGCACCTTGAAACGGGACCAGCGGGACACGGAGGCGGAGTTCACGGCAGACACAATGTAACGATTCTATCTCAGACAGTCGAGTCGTTCAACGAGAATGGTGGATTCGACGATGCAGACGCGCCGCATCACCGCGTGGCGAGGATCAGCTCGACCACCGAATCGAGCAGGGCATCCACCTGATCCTCATCGTAGCCGCGCCACTGCGAGTGGAAGACGACATCCCGCACCTCGGCCGGCGACAACCCGAGCTCGCGCCGCTCGAACATGTCGAAGACCCTGTCGAGAAACGCATCGACCTGCGAGCGCCGGTACCCGGTCGCAAAGAGGCCGCGACGGCGGAAACGCTTGCCGCGAGGCCGCTGCATGCGCCCCCGCACCTCGGAGAGCAGCTGACGGGTCTCATCCCACCAGGCCTCCTCGCCGTCCGCCCGCACACGGGCCCGCCGCTCACGCTCGAAGAAGACCTCCTCGAGACGATCCATCGCGGCGTCGACGTAGCGCGAGGCGTACCCGCCGCGCTTCACGGCGAAGGCGGTACGGCGCACCTCCTCGGCCGTCATCGCCGCCTCGCCCGAGCCCTCGTAGGTCGCGCGGGCTCGGTCGAGAAAGGCATCGACCTGCTCGGGCTGGTAGCCGAGCTGGGATCCGGACGCGGTGGGGAACGACGAGTGCACCGCACCATTCTTGCGGACCGTGCGAGCGGACGGCTGTGAAGGCCCTGTCATCACACCACTCCCAGCGCCAGTGCGACGCCGTAGACCCCGACGGCCGACGGCAGCAGCGAGTCGAGACGGTCGAGGAAGCCCCCGTGCCCCGGAATCCACGAGCTCATATCCTTCACTCCCAGGTTGCGTTTGATGAGCGATTCCGTGAGGTCGCCCATCGTCGCCGTGAGCAGCACGACGACGCCGAGGATGATCCCCACCCACCAGGGCTGCTGCAGTGCGAGCACCGACACCCCGACACCCGCCGCGGCTGCCACGATCGCGGCGCCGGCGAAACCCTCCCAGGTCTTGTTCGGGCTGATCCGCGGCGTCATCTTGTGCTTGCCGACCGTGACACCCGCCGCATACGCCCCGACATCGACCGAGACGACGACGAGCACGAGCGCGAACACCCACCACTCGCCCCCGTCGGCCGCCACGAGCAGCACCGCGAACGAGGCGAGGAAACCGACGTAGACCAGCGTGAAGAGCCCCGAGAAGACATCCCGCACCAGCGTGCGCCGCGGTGTCTCCCACGCCGGCACCAGCCCCTCGATCAGGCGCCACACGGTGAGCAGGGCAGATCCGGCGAACAGGCCGAGCAGCATGCCCTCGGCACCCCAGAAGTAGGCACCGCCTACCACGACGAGGCCGCCGAGCACCACGCCGATCCGCGGCACCCGACGACCGGCGACCCGGAACGCCGCAGCCAGCTCCACGAGAGCCACCGCCACGATCACCGCGACGAGCAGCACAAACACCTGCTTCACCAGCAGCAGACTCGCGAGGAAGACCCCCGCGAACACGAGGCCGGAGAGCACCGCGAAGAACAGGTTGCGGCCGGCCCGCGCCTCGATCCTGGCATTCGTCGCCTCGAGCTGCGCGCGCTTGCTCTCGAGCGCGCTGCGCAGCTCGTCACGCCTGTCAGAGCCGGTCATGAAGACTAGACCTCGAGCAGTTCGGCTTCTTTGCGCTTGAGCGCGTCATCGACCTGATCGATGAACTGCTTCGTCACCGACTCGAGCTCCTTCTCGGCGCGAGCCACCTCGTCCTCGCCGACCTCGCTCTTGAGCGCGTCGAGGTCGTCCTTGCCGCTGCGGCGCACATTGCGGATCGCCACACGCGCATCCTCGGCGCGCCCCTTGACGATCTTCACGAACTCCTTGCGGCGCTCCTCGGTGAGCTCGGGCAGCGAGACGCGGATCACGCTGCCGTCGTTGTTCGGGTTCGCACCGAGGTTCGGCATGTCGCGGATCGCCTGCTCGATGTCCTTCATCGCGCCCTTGTCGTAGGGCGTGATGAGCAGGCTGCGGGCGTCCTGATTCTGCACCGACGCGAGCTGCGACAGCGGGGTGGGGGTGCCGTAGTAGTCGACCTGCACGTTCTGCAGCAGCGAAGGGTTGGCGCGGCCGGTGCGCACCGTGGCGAAGCCCTCCTTCGCCGCCTCGACCGCTCGGGTCATGCGGTCCTTGACATCGACGAAGACCTCTTCGATCACGGTGCTCTCCTTCTGAAACCTACTGAAAACGCTCTGATACCAGCTTAGCGGTGCACCAGGGTGCCGAGCTGCTTGCCGCGGATCGCCTCGGTCACGTTGCCCGCCGGCTCCATGCCGAAGACGCGCATCGGCATGCCGTTGTCCATGCACAGGCTGAACGACGTCGAATCGACCACCTTGAGACCGCGCACGAGCGCGTCGTTGTAGGTGATCTCCTCGATGAGCGTCGCGTCAGGATCCTTGTTCGGATCCGCGGTGTAGACGCCGTCGACGCCGTTCTTCGCCACCAGCACCTCGTCGGCGTGGATCTCGAGCGCGCGCTGAGCCGCGACCGTGTCGGTCGAGAAGTACGGCAGGCCGGCTCCCGCTCCGAAGATCACCACGCGCCCCTTCTCGAGGTGGCGGATCGCGCGCAGCGGGATGTAGGTCTCGGCGACCTGGGTCATGGTGATGGCCGACTGCACCCGGCTGGACACCCCGGCCTGCTCGAGGAAGTCCTGCAGGGCGAGCGCGTTCATCACCGTGCCGAGCATGCCCATGTAGTCGGCCCGAGCCCGGTCCATGCCGCGCTGCGAGAGCTCGGCTCCGCGGAAGAAGTTGCCGCCTCCGACCACCACGGCCACCTCGGCGTCGTCCATCGCCGCAGCGATCTCACGAGCGATCTGACTGACCACATCGGGGTTCACCCCGAGCGTACCGCCGCCGAAGGCCTCCCCCGACAGCTTCAGCAGCACTCGGCGCTTGCGTGCGGTCTCGGTCATGGGGTACTCCTTCGCTCGGGTGGTCTGGTAGGTAGCTTATGGGGTTGCCGCTGTACGCAGCAGAAGGGCCCGGGTCGCAATGCGACCCGGGCCCCGGCAGACGCTTAGGCGCCGACCTTGCTGCGGGCGAACCCGGTGACGGTGATGCCGGCGGCCTCGGCGACCTTCTTCACCTCGCGCTTGTCGGCGTCGAGAGCGTGCACCTGCTCGTTGAGCGCGACCTGCTTGAAGAACGCGGTGAGACGACCCTCGACGATCTTCGGCAGAGCGGCCTCGGGCTTGCCCTCGTTCTTCGAGATCTCGGTGACGATCTCGCGCTCCTTCTCGACGTCGGCCTCGGGCACGTCCTCGCGGCTGAGGTACACGGGGTCGGCGAACGAGATGTGACGCGCGATGCTGAGAGCGGTCTCGGCGTCGTCGCCCTCGTAGCCCACGACCACACCGATCTGCGGGGGCAGATCCTTCGAGGTCTGGTGGAGGTAGATGGAGGTCGCGGGGGCCTCGACGCGCGAGACCTTGCGCAGCTCGATGCGCTCGCCGATGACGGCGGCCTCATCGGTGATGACATCGGCGACCGTGCGGCCGTCGGCGGGAGCCGCGAGGGCCTCCTCGACGTTCTTCGCACCGGCGGCGACCACGGCGTCGAGCACGCGATCGGCCAGAGCGAGGAACTTCTCGTTCTTCGCGACGAAGTCGGTCTCGCAGACGAGTTCGATCATCGTGGCGGCGCCGTCGCTCTGCTTGGCGGCGACGAGACCCTCGCTCGCCTCGCGGTCGCCGCGCTTGGCGACGCCCTTAAGGCCCTTGAGACGCAGGATCTCGATCGCCTTCTCGATGTCGCCATCGGCTTCGACGAGCGCGTTCTTGCTGTCGACCATGCCGGCGCCGAGGCGGTCGCGCAGCTCCTTCACAGCGGCCATGCTCACTGCAGCCATGTGTGACTCCTTCTTGTGTCGTCCTGCGCCCCGCGAGTGATCGCGGGGCGCAGGAACATCAAATCGTTGTGGTGTGGGCTTACTCGGCGGCGGGGGCCTCGGCTGCGGGAGCCTCCTCGGCGGGAGCCTCGGCAGCGGGGGCCTCCTCAGCGGGAGCTTCGGCGGTCTCGGCGGCGTCGGTGTTCAGCAGCTCGACCTCCCACTCGGCGAGGGGCTCGGCAGCGGCCTCAGCACCCTCGGCGGGCTTCTGGTGGCGCTCCATGAGGCCCTCGGCCACGGCGTCGGCGATCACTCGGGTGAGCAGCGCCACCGAGCGGATCGCGTCGTCGTTGCCCGGGATCGGGTAGGTGACCTCGTCGGGATCGCAGTTGGTGTCCAGGATCGCGATGACCGGGATGCCGAGCTTCTGCGCCTCGTCGATGGCGAGGTGCTCCTTCTTGGTGTCGACCACCCAGAGGGCGGACGGGGTCTTGCCCATGTTGCGGATGCCGCCGAGCGACTTCTGCAGCTTCTCGAGCTCGCGCTTCTTGAGCAGCAGCTCCTTCTTGGTGAAGCCGCTGGTGGTGCCCTCGAAGTCGAGCTGCTCGAGCTCCTTCATGCGCTCGAGGCGACCGGTGACGGTCTGGAAGTTGGTGAGGAGGCCGCCGAGCCAGCGCTGGTTCACGTAGGGCTGGTTCACGCGGGTCGCCTGCTCGGCGATGGCCTCCTGGGCCTGCTTCTTGGTGCCGACGAAGAGCACGTTGCCGCCGCGCGCGACGGTGTTCTTCACGAAGTCGTAGGCTGCATCGATGTAGCCGAGCGACTGCTGCAGGTCGATGATGTAGATGCCCGAGCGCTCGGTGAAGATGAAGCGCTTCATCTTCGGGTTCCAGCGGCGGGTCTGGTGCCCGAAGTGGACACCGCTGTCGAGCAGCTGACGCATGGTGACGACGGCCATTGCCGTTCTCCTGTTCTGCGCGCCCTGCGGGCACGCGCTTTGCGGTTGTCATCGGTCGCGGATGCGACCAGATCCTGGTGCCCCGGGCTCAGCCGCCCCGTGACGTGTGGAACACACGAACGGGGACCGTCGGCATCGCTCCGCTGTGCGGGCACGCGAAGTCATCTCTTTCGAGATGCGTCGTCCAGTGTAGCATCCGCGCTCCGCCGCACTTCGCTCACAGGCCGCCCGTTTCGCCGATTTCCTTTCTTCCATCCACAATCTGCAGATTCCGCCCGAATCGCCCCGCGCTCTGCCGCAGGCTGAGGGCAGGAGGCACCCATGAACACTTCGGCACACAACCAGGCGCTCGGCGCCCGCGGCGAGGCGATCGCGGCGGCGTTCCTCGAAGGGCGAGGCTTCGTGATCCTCGACCGCAACTGGCGCAACCGCTACGGCGAGCTCGACCTGATCGCCTACGACGGGCGAGCGCTCGTAGCCGTGGAGGTGAAGACCCGCAGCGGCGACGGCTACGGCAGCCCGCTCTCGGCCATCACCGCCCGCAAGGCCGGGCGACTCAGGCGACTGCTGCTCGACTGGGCGCGGGCCCACGGCACCCGCGCCCCCGAGCTGCGCATCGACGCCGTGGGCATCACCCTCTGCAACACCCAGGCGCCCCGCATCGACCATCTCCGGGGCATCCTGTGAGCCGCGCGGTCTGCCGCGCGGCGGCGATCACGCTCACGGGACTCGAGGGCACGGCGGTGATGGTCGAGGCCGCCGTCTCGCAGCAGCTTCCGGGAATGGCGATCATCGGTCTCCCCGATGCCTCGCTCGCCGAGGCGAAGCTGCGTGTGCGCTCCGCCACCGCGCAGCTCGGCATGCCCGTCTCAGAGCGCTTCGTGACGGTGAACCTGAGTCCGGCCTCGCTCCCGAAGCAGGGATCAGGCTTCGACCTCGCGATCGCCCTCGCCGCGCTGGCAGCGCTCGGGCATCTGCCGGCCGCCGAGCTCCCCCAGGTGGCTCACCTCGGCGAACTCGGGCTCGACGGTGAGCTGCGCAGACCCGCCGGGCTCCTCCCCGCGGCCGTCGCGGCGCGCTCCCTGGGCTTCCGCAGGGTCATGGTGCCCGAGGCGTGCAGTGCCGAAGCCGCGCTCGTGCCCGACCTCGAGGTGATCGCCATGCCCGATCTGGCCGCCGCAGTGGCCTGGTACCGAGGCGACCGCGCCGCCGAGCGCATCACGGCAGGGCACGGCGGCGAGCGCGGCCGTGAGCGCATCCGCGATCATCAGCTCGGCTCGCCGGGTTTCGACGACCCGATGCTCGACATCGCCGATGTGATCGGGCAGCCCGAGGCTGTGGAGGCGCTCACGGTCGCCGCTGCCGGACGGCACCACCTCTCGCTGCTCGGGCCGCCCGGGGCCGGGAAGACGCTGCTCGCCTCCCGGCTGCCCACGATCCTGCCCGATCTCACGGCCGACGAATCGCTCACCGCCAGCAGCATCGCCGCATTGGGCGGCGTGTCGCTCACCGCGCTCGTGCGGCGGCCCCCGATGGAGTCCCCGCACCACACGGCGTCGAAGGTGGCGGTGATCGGAGGCGGCGACAGCGGCGGGGTGCGGCCCGGCGCCATCACGCGGGCCTGCCACGGCGTGCTGTTCCTCGATGAGGCTCCCGAGTTCCCGAGTTCGGTGCTCGACGCGCTGCGCCAGCCGCTCGAGTCGGGGTGCATCGAGATCCACCGCGCACGCGTGCACACCGTACTGCCCGCGCGCACCCAGCTGGTGCTCGCGGCGAACCCCTGCCCCTGCGGCAACGCGGGCTCGCGCGACACCGCGGCAGAGTGCCGGTGCTCCCCCAGCAGGCGCGTGAAATACCTGCAGCGCATCTCGGGGCCACTCAACGACCGCATCGACCTGCGCCTCACGGTGCAGCGGGTGCCGAGCGCGCTGCTCGGCGACACCGGAGCCGCTCGTCCCTCCAGCGCCGAGCTTCGGCGGCGGGTGACTCGGGCGCGCGAGGCGGCGGCGGCCCGTCTGAGCGGCACGCCGTGGCACACGAACGCCGAGGTGCCGGGCAGCTGGCTGCGCGGGCCGACAGTGCGGTTGCCGCGGGCGGACACCGCGGTGCTGGATCGCGCCTATGCTCGGGGCGCCCTGACGCTGCGAGGCTACGACCGCGTACTGCGCGTGGCCTGGAGCATCGCCGACCTCGCGGGCCGGCAGCGCCCGGGGCGCGAGGAGATCGCACAGGCCCTCGCGATGCGGGGCGGTGATTCCCGATGAGCGGCGGAGAGTCGGAGGCCCGTCGGCTGCTCGGGGTCGACGGCGAGGTGCGCGAGCGGCTGGCCCGGCTGGAGCCCGCCCCGAATGGCGCGATGCGCGACCCCGGCGGTACGGGTGACACAGGTGACCCGGATGGATCCGGCGACGGGGATGGAGCCGACGACGGGGGCGCTGCCCTGTTCGCCCGCGTGGTGTGGGCGCGGCTCGTGGAGCCCGGCGACGCCATCGCGGGCGGCCTCGTGTCGGCGCTCGGCCCAGTGCGTGCGCTCGGACTGCTGCTCGGGGGCGTCGAGGCCGGGCGCGCCCGCGAGGAGGCGCTCGCGGACGGCGGGGTCGAACTGGATTCCGCAGCGATGTCGAAGGCGTTCGCGCGCTGGCGGCTGCGACTCGACCGCGCGGCGAGCCTCGGCGATCTCGAGCGCGGCATCGATGCGGGAATGCGGCTCGTCGCGCCGGGGTCCGCGTACTGGCCGAGCGCGCTCGACGACCTCGGCGAGCACACCCCGCTGCTGCTCTGGGCGCGGGGTGAACTCGCCGCACTCTCGGCATTCTCGGTCGCGGTGGTGGGCGCTCGAGCCTGCACGGGCTACGGGGCCGGCGTCACCGCCGAGCTCACCGAGGCCCTGTGCGCGGCCGGTGCGGCGATCGTCTCGGGGGCCGCCTACGGCATCGACGCCGTCGCGCACCGTACCGCGCTCGCCCTCGATTCCCCCACCGTCGCGGTGCTCGCGGGCGGAGCCGACCGGGTCTACCCGAGCTCGCACGGCCCGCTGCTGGCCCGCATCGCCGAGACGGGGGCCGTCTGCTCCGAGATGGTACCGGGAGCCGCCCCCACCCGATGGCGGTTCCTGCAGCGGAATCGAACCATCGCCGCACTCGCTCGGGCCACGCTCGTCACCGAGGCCGGGGTACGGTCGGGCTCCCTCAACACAGCCGGGCACGCGGCCGCGCTCGGGCGTCCGCTCGGAGCCGTGCCCGGCCCCATCACCAGCTCCGCCTCGGCGGGGTGCCATCGGCTGATCCGCGACTACGACGCGACCCTCGTGACGAGCGGCACGGAACTTCTTGAACTGCTTGGCGTGTCCCCGAACATGCTCGATCTCCCGGAGACCGATGAACGTGAGCTCTCCCTCCACGTGCGCGTCATCGACGCTCTCCCTCTCAGAGGCAGTCGTTCACTCGAAGAACTCGCAACGGTCGCAGGCATCGACCCCCATCGAATCCAGGGCGTGCTGGCAGAGCTCGAACTGCTCGGGCGAGTGCGCTGCCACGACGACGCGACGAACGGGAGACGGTACTCACTCGCACACTCAGTGCGGTAGCGCCTGGTGCGCGACACGATGCAGCCGGGAGTCCCGCGCCCCGAGCTCTGAGCCCTGAGCCCTGAGCCCTGACCCGATGGCGAGGAGCGATGGTCGCACGGCGAGCGGCCGCCGGCTTAGACCGGTGTACCCCGGTTGCTGACAGGCAGCTGCTGCATGAGGCGGCCGTCCTGCTCGCGTCGGCGGCACTGCTCAAGCAGCGGAAGCGCCAGCTCGGGATCTTTGCGGAACCGCTCGGACTCGTCGTCGTTGAGGGCGTAGTACTCCTCGTAGTCGACGAGGCCTGTCGACACCGGGAACGAAAGGTATTTGAGGCCGTACATGATCTCCGCGCCCAGCGAGAAGCGATGCTCGTACGAGTCGTAGAGATCCTCGAACATCGTCTCCGGCTCGTCGTCCTCGATCCTCGCCGAATAGTCGGGGTCGAGGAAATGGGCGAGCTGCTGCCGTTCCCTGTCACCGAGCTCTTCGCTCACCCCGAATGCTATGCGCGCCGCCGATGCTGGATCGTTGCGATCAAACCTCGGCTCAGGAGCTTCATCGTCGTCGTCGGGCTCGCCGCTCCAGAAGTTCCTTGTTGCGCTGTGCACTCCCCAGGAGCGCCACTCGAACCCGAGTCGCTTCGCGAACGGATCCACCACCAAGGCCACAGTGTCGTCATCGAGCTGCGTCCGCGACGCGAGAGCGAACACAGCAGACGCCAGCAGCGAGGTGAAGCTCCCCATTGTCATTCGCTCGGCAGTCGTGGTGGGCTGCGGGAGCTTCGCCCGCACGTCCCTCTCGAGGCCGCGAACAGCAGACGCTACGGCCGCGTAGTGCGAGGCAGACCGAGGGACGTCCAGGATCCGCAAACTCGCATCGCGGACCTCCTGCCCGCGAGAGCCCACGACGACCGGCTCGATGTCCTCGGCGCTCAGGTTCCGCGCCGCGTCGATGAAGCGGATCACTTGGTCCTCGTTGCCTCCGAGCCTGCTGCGCATAATAGGGATCCTAGTGCGCTGCTCGCGGCGAGGAGAAAGGTGCAGGGTCTCGCTGACCAGCATCGCACCTCGACCGGCCCCTGACGCGCTGCATCCGCCGGTGAACGGCTGCAGCACTCCCGCCTCGGCGGGGTGCCATCGGCTGATCCGCGACTATGACGCCGGGCTGGAATTCCTCGGAACGGCGGAGTGCCGCGAAACGCCGGATGGATCCGCCCTTCGGCAGGCGCTGCAGCGGCGAGAATGAAGGTATGGAGTTGGCGGCGGCGATCGAGGGATTCATCGCCGCGGTGCGCCTCGAGTACGGCTACTCCGAGCACACGGTACGCGCCTACGAGCGCGACCTGCGCAGCTTCTGCGATTTCGCCGAGCAGTCCGGTGCCACCACGCTCGCCGCATGCGACCTCGAGCTCATGCGCGGATGGCTCTGGCAGCGGCAGCAGCACGGACTCGCCCCGAGCACGCTCGCCCGCAACGTGGCAACGCTCAAGTCGTTCGGCTCGTGGCTGGAGCGGCGCCGTCTCGTTCCCGGCAGCCCGGCCTCGCGCCTGCGCGCGCCAAAGAGCCGGCGCGAACTCCCCCGGGTGCTCGCCGATGAGCAAATCACCCGTATCCTCGACCGCGCCGCCCGGCTCGCCGAGAGCGGCGATCCCGACCAGCTGCGCAACCGCGCCGTGCTCGAACTGCTCTACGCGTCCGCCTTGCGGGTCTCCGAGCTCTGCGCACTCGATCTCGACGGCATCGACCGGCGCGAACGCACCGTGCGGGTGCTCGGCAAGGGCGGCAAGGAGCGCGTGGTGCCGCTCGGTGGACCGGCGGCGAGCGCCCTCGGCGCGTATCTGGAGGCTGGGCGACCGGCGCTCGCGCTACGCGCCGAGCAGCCCGACGCCGCTGCGTGCTTCCTCGGCCGACGAGGCGCACGGCTCGGCACCAACGCCGTCTACCGCCTGGTGGCACGCGAGCTCGAACGCGAACCCGGGGGCGGTCCCCGCGGCCCCCACACTCTGCGGCACACCGCCGCCACTCACCTGCTGAATGGCGGAGCCGATCTGCGCGTGGTGCAGGAGATGCTCGGCCACGCGAGCCTCGCCAGCACCCAGGTCTACACCCACGTCTCCACGGAGCGGCTCGCTGAGAGCTACCGGCAGGCCCACCCGCGCGCCTGAACCGCACGGCGTCGATGCGGGACCGCACCGCGCAGCGCCGCTCCCACGGGTTGCGACCACAAGCCCGCCCGGGTCGTCGAGGAGCGGATCACCTCATCGCTCGATCACCAGGGCAGTAGTTGCGGGCGGCTGCGGAAGTACCGCAGCGGATTCACATACTCGCCACTCACCCGCACCCCCAGGTGCACACACTCCTCCAGGCAGTGACCGCTTCCCGCCACCTCGCCGAGCAGGTCGCCGGCCGCCACCGCGTCTCCCGCCGCAAGCCGGCTGCGCACGGGCTCCAGGGAGTAAACGACGCCCTCGCTCGCTCGCACCGAGACCACAGGCCGGTCCACCACCGTGCCTGCGAAGGTGACCGTTCCGGAGGTGGGCGCCACCACCGTCGTCCCTCCTGCGGCGGCGAGATCGATCCCCCGGTGGCCCGAGCCGTAGCGATGTGGTGGGGGTCGGTACGGACCCGTCACATCGAGGGACCCGAAGGGCGGAATCCAGAGCGTCGGCGGTCTCTCGGCGGCGAGCGCTGCAAGGGCCACCGCCGAGGGCTTCGCGGGCTCCGGAGCAGGCTCCAGCGGCCTCGCGGCCACCGGGATAGGCTCCGCCGCCCGCACGTTCCGGGCGGCGGGTGCACCCTCATCTGAGATGGCCGCGACCGCGGGTGCCGCCCCAGCCGCACCCGTGCTCGCCGGGAGCACGAGCAGTGTGAGCAGGACGGCGGCGACGCGAGCGGAAGGAGTCATGCTCCGACTCTCGCATCGCACGACGGCGGGCGGGGCGGGATCCCGTGATCTGTGGAGAACCCGACCGCCGAGGCCTCATCTGCGCGGATGTGAGCGGAGTCCCGCTCAACAACGACTGCTACTCGTCGAGCGACAGCTCCTGCGGCAGCTTGAACTCGCGGGCGGAGAGCTCTTCGACGTTCACGTCTTTGAAGGTGAGCACCCGCACCGACTTCACGAAGCGGTCGGAACGGTACACGTCCCACACCCAGACATCGTTCATCGACAGCTCGAAGTAGAAATCGCTGCCGGCGTCCTGCCGCTTGAGGTCGACCTCGTTGGCCAGGTAGAAACGGCGCTCGGTCTCGACGACATAGCGGAACTGGCTGGCGATGTCTCGGTACTCGCGGAACAGCGACAGCTCGGCCTCGCGCTCGTAATCGTCTAGCTCGTCCTCGTTCATCCCCACTATCCTACGCGGTATTGGCAGGAGCCCCGATCCCGATCCGCGATGGGCGCGCCCGGATTGACTTATTCGAACATATGTTCGAATATTGCTGCATGAATCCCGCCGCGACCGTCCGTTCGCTGCAGCAGCGCATCACCGAGATGCAGCCCCTGCGGCTCGACGATCGCGCACTCCCCACCTCGCCCGGGTTGCGCCCGCTGCTGCCGGGCGGGGCTCTGCGCAAGGGGGCGAGCTATGCGGTGCACGGCTCGATGCAACTCGCGCTCGCGCTGCTGGCCGAGGCCTCCTCGGCCGGCTCATGGTGCGGGGTGATCGGCTGTCCCGCCTTCGGCGCCGAGGCTGCCGCCGCGCTGGGTGTTGCGCTCGATCGCTGCGTGCTCGTGCCCAGCCCGGGCTCTGACGCCCTGGGCATCGCCGGCGCGCTGAGCGAGGTGCTCACCATGGTGCTGCTGCGCCCGCCGGCGCGAGTGCGGCCAGGCGAGGTCGAGCGGATCTCGGCCCGGCTGCGCGAGCACGGCTCCGCGCTGGTCGCGGTGGGCGACTGGCCCCGCCCCGAGAGCACGCTCCGGGTGACGGAGTCGCGGTGGCGCGGACTCGGCGAGGGGCACGGCCTGCTCGACGAGCGCGAGCTCACCGTGCAGACCCTCGATCGGCGAGGCACGGCGCGGCACACCGTGCGCTTCGCGGGCGGCGCCGTAGCGGATCCCGCCGTCTCCGAGATCCGCAGGCTGGTGCCGCGATGAGTACCGCGGTCGATCGCGCGGCGCCGAGCGCCGCGGAGCGGATCATCGTCTTCTGGGTGCCCGACTGGCCGGTGCACGCCTATCTGCGCGAATTGCAGGGCGCCGGGGAGGATCCGCCCGACTCCCCCACCATCGCGCTGATCGCGAACCGGCAGGTGATCGCGTGCTCGGAGGCCGCGCGCGCGGAGGGGGTGCGGGTCGGACTGCGGGAGACGGAAGCCCAGTCCCGCTGTCCGTCACTCGCGGTCCCGCCGCACGATGCCGAGGTCGACGAGCGCCGTTTCGCTCCCGTGCTCGCCGCGATCGAACGACTCATCCCAGGAGTCGAGCCGCTGCGGGCGGGGCTCTGCGCCATGCGCGCCCGCGGCCCGGCGCGATACTACGGGGGCGAGCAGCGCGCCGCCGCAGCGCTCCTGGGCCTCGCCGCGGAGCTGGGTCTGCCGGGGGCGAGGATCGGGATCGCCGACGGCCGCTTCGCCGCGGAGCAGGCCGCGCGTGCGGCCTCCAGCGACCCCGGGATCCTGGCCCCGTCCGAGGGCGTGCGCATCGTGCCCGCGGAAGCCGCAGCCGCGTTCCTCAGCGACCTCCCCGTGGCCCGAGCCGCCGATCCCGCCTTCGCCGAGGTGCTGCACGGCCTCGGCATTCGCACCCTGGGGGCGCTGGCGGCGCTTCCCGAAGATGCAGTGCGGCAGCGGTTCGGGCCGCAGGGCGTCGCGGCCCACCGGCGAGCCTCGGCATCCGGCCCGCAGCATGGCTCCGAGGTGCGTCCGCGCACGCCGGTGCGCGAGCTCTCGGTGGAGCTCGCGCTCGAGCCCCCGGTCGAGAGCGCCGAGCAGCTGGCCTTCGCGTGCATGGCCCTCGCCGAGCGCTTCATCTCAGGGCTCGCCGAGGACCGCCTCGTCTGCACCGCGCTGCGCGTCGAGCTCACCGACGACATCGGCGTCCGGCACGAGCGGGTGTGGGCCCACCCGCATCGCTTCACCGCGGCCGACGCCGTCAATCGGGTGCGCTGGCAGGTCGCCGCGATGCCGACGGCGCCCGAAGGCTCGGAACACGGCCGGGAAGGTGCAGGGATCGGCCACGTACGCCTGTCACCGGTCCACACCGACCGCGCCGCTGCGCACGAGCCGGGGCTCTGGAGCACCGAGCCGGACACCCGAGTGCACCACCATCTCAGCAGGGTGCAGAGCCGGCTCGGGCACACGAGCGTGGGCACAGTCGGGCTCATCGGCGGCCGTCTGCTCGCCGACCGGCAGAGCTTCGTGCCGTGGAGCACCGGTCGCATGGGGCGGCGCGGGGCGCGCGGATCCGCCGCCGGGCCCTGGCCCGGTTCGATCCCGGGGCCGGTGCCGAGCCTCGTCTTCCCCGATCCGCTCCCCGCCGAGCTTCTCGACAGCGCGGGGGGCGTCGTGGGCGTCGACGAGGAGGAACTGCTCACCGGCCGGCCCGCACAGCTGCGGGTGAACAGCACCCCATTCACAGCTCCGGTCTGCGGCTGGTCGCCGATCTGGCCTCTGCGAGAGCAGTGGTGGCGAGGGGCCGCCGTGCGCTTCAGGCTGCAACTGCAGCTCGCCGACGGCGATGCCTGGCTGCTGCTGCACGAGGCCGGGCACTGGCGCGCCGAAGGGAAGTACGACTGATGAAGTGGCACAACTCTCCGCTGTCCTGGCAGGAGTTCGAACGGCGACTCTCCGGCAGAGCCCCAGCAGCACTGCCGCCCGCCAAGACCGCCGCGCTGCCGCCCGCCGAGACCGTCGGGCGCCAGCGCGCCGAGACCGGAAGCCGTGATGACCCGGCGCACGCGCACCACACGGAACACGTTCAGAACGCCGAACGCCCGCAGAGCGCGGAGCGCCCGGAAACGGTGGACTCCGCTGAAAACACAACGCCAGCGCAGCGAGCCGCAGCACCAGCACAGAGAACCGCAGCACCAGCGCAGAGAACCGCAGAGGCCGCCGTGCCGTATGCCGAGCTGCACGCGCACTCCCACTACAGCTTCCTCGACGGCTCGTCGTCGCCGGAGCAACTCGTCGAGGAGGCTGCGCGGCTCGAGCTCACGGGCCTCGCGATCACCGATCACGACGGCCTCTACGGCGCGGCACGATTCGCGGAGGCTGCCGAAACGCAGACCCGGAAAGACGCCGCGGAGCGGGCGGAAGAGGCGGCGCAGCCCGAGCAGCCGGAACAACCGGAGCGACCCCCGCTCCTCACCGTCTACGGCGCCGAACTCTCCCTGGGGCTCGATGTGCCACAGCTCGGGGTCGCCGACCCTGTCGGCTCCCACCTGCTGGTACTCGCCCGCGGCCCGGAGGGGTATCACCGGCTCGCCGGCGCGATCACGGAGGCGCAGCTGGCTGGTGGCGAGAAAGGCCGGCCCGTCTACGATTTGGAGGCGCTCGCCGAGGCGGGGCGCGGCCACTGGGCGATCCTCACCGGCTGCCGCAAGGGGGCCGTGCGCCGTGCGCTCGGACCCGAACAGGCGGGGAGCCCGTCACGCGAACTCGGCGACACGGCGGCCCTGGCAGAGCTCGACCGGCTCACCGCCCTCTTCGGCGCCGACAGCGTGTACGTCGAGCTGACGCACCACGGACACCCCGGCGACGATCCCCGGAACGACAGACTCGCGGGCCTGGCCGCGCAGCGCGGCCTCCCCACGATCGTCACGGGCAACGTGCACTACGCCTCCCGCACCCACGCCCCCCTCGCCGAAGCGATGGCCTCGGTCCGAGCACGACGCAGCCTCGACGAACTCGATCCGCACCTCCCCGCCACCGGAGCCGCCCACCTGCGCAGCGGAGCCGCGATGATGCGCCGTTTCGCCCGTCACGCCGACGCCGTCGCGCGCACCGTGCCGCTCGCGCGAGAGCTCGCGTTCCCGCTCAGAGCCGCGCGCCCGAAGCTCCCCAGACTCGACGTGCCCGAGGGCCGCACCCAGATGAGCTGGCTGCGCAGTCTCGTGTGGGCGGGAGCCGAGCGCCGCTACGGAGTTTCCATCCCCACCGGGCACCGCGACCGGATCGAGCAGGAGCTCGCCGTGATCGAGCAGAAGGACTTCCCGGGCTACTTCCTCATCGTGCACGACCTCGTGCGCGAGGCGCGCGAGCGCGGCATCCTGTGCCAGGGGCGCGGATCGGCTGCGAACTCCGCCGTCTGCTACGTGCTGGGCATCACCGCGGTCGACGCCATCTACTACCGCTTGCCGTTCGAGCGCTTCCTGTCGAGCCTGCGCGACGAAGAGCCCGACATCGACGTCGATTTCGACTCCGAGCGCCGCGAAGAGATCATCCAGTACGTCTACGAGAAGTACGGCAGGCGCAACGCGGCGCAGGTCGCGAACGTCATCAGCTACCGCCCCAAGGCCGCGATCCGCGACGCCGCCAAGGCTCTGGGCTACAGCGCGGGCCAGCAGCGCGCCTGGACCAAGGGCCTGGAACGGTGGAGCGGCATCGACGACGATCCCGAGAGCCCGATCCCGGCCCCCGTGCAGCAGCTGGCCCGGCAGTTCATGCGAGCACCGCGCCACCTCGGCATCCACTCGGGAGGCATGGTGCTGACGGAGCGCCCCGTAGGCGAGGTCTGCCCCATCGAGCACGCCCGTATGACGGGGCGCACGGTGCTGCAGTGGGACAAGGACAGCTGCGAGACGATGGGCCTCGTCAAATTCGACCTGCTCGGCCTCGGCATGCTGAGCGCCCTGCAGAAGACGATGGACATCGTCGAGGCGAGCACTGGCGAGCGCTGGACCTTCGACACCATTCCCAAGGAAGAGCCCGGCGTCTACGACATGCTGTGCCGCGCCGACGCCGTCGGCGTGTTCCAGGTGGAGAGCCGCGCGCAGCTCAACACCCTGCCGCGACTGCTGCCCCGCAGCTTCTACGATCTCGTCATCGAGATCGCGCTCATCCGTCCCGGCCCGATCCAGGGCGGGGCGGTGCACCCCTATCTGCGACGCAGGAACGGCCAGGAGCCGGTGAACTACCCGCATCCGAAGCTCGTCCCGGTGCTCGAGCGCACGCTGGGCGTGCCCATCTTCCAGGAGCAGCTCATGCAGATGGCCATCGCCATCGGCAACTGCTCGGGCGAAGACGCCGACCTGCTGCGGCGCTCCATGGGTTCGAAGCGCGGGCAGGAGCGCATGGACAGCCTGAAAGCGAAGCTCTTCGCGGGGATGCGCAAGAACGGCATCGGCGACGACGATGCGCAGCGCCTCTACGAGCAGATCGAAGCCTTCGCCAGTTTCGGCTTCGCCGAGAGCCATTCGCTCAGCTTCGCGCTGCTGGTCTACGTCAGCTCGTGGTTCAAACTGCACTACCCCGCGGCCTTCCTCGCGGGTCTGCTGCGCTCGCAGCCCATGGGGTTCTACTCCTCCCGCGAACTCGTGCAGGATGCGCGGCGGCACGGGGTCGCAGTGCTGCCGCCCGATGTGCAGCGTTCGGATGCCCAGGCCGACCTCGAACGGCTGCCCCGCTCGGGCACCGCCCGCAACGCTGGATCCAGCACCGGCTCCGGCTCCGAGGCCTGCCTCGCGCACTCGCAGCCCCCGGTGGGCGCCTTCGTCCCGGGATCGCCCGACACGAGCGGCACCCACCGCCGCGACGGCGCCTTCGCGGTGCGCCTCGGCCTCACCGGGATCCGGGGCATCGAGACCGAAGCAGCCGAGCGCATCGCCCGCGCCCGCGAGCAGGCCCCCTTCGCCGACCTCGCCGATCTCGCCAGACGGGCGGATCTCGACCACGGCAGGATCGAGGCGCTGGCCTCCGCCGGCGCGTGCGAGAGCCTCGGCATCGGCCGCCGGGAGGCGCTCTGGGCGGCTGCGCCGGCCGCCGACAACCGGGAGCGGTTCCTGCCGGGCATCGCCGTACACGTGCAGCCGCCGCTGTTGCCCGTGCTCAATCCCGCCGAGCAGACCGCACTCGACATGTGGAGCACCGGCATCCCGCTCGCGATGCACCCGCTCGAACTGCTGCGCGACTCGCTCGATGCGCGCGGCGTGGTGCGCTCGGATCGGGTACGGCTCACCCGTCCGGGATCGCTCGTCGAGGTGGCGGGCCTCGTGACCCACCGCCAGCGGCCGGGCACTGCTGGCGGCATCGTCTTCGTAACACTGGAAGACGAGGCGGGCAGCGTCAACGTCGTGACCTGGCGCGACGTCTGGCTGCGCAACCGCCTCGTGGCGCGCTCCGCTCCGGCACTCGTGATCCGCGGCATGGTCGAACGCTCCCCCGAGGGGGTGATCAACGTCATCGCGGAGGCGTTCGAGCCGCTCGCGGCGCCCGCCGGCGTCACATCCCGGGATTTCAGGTAGCCGCGTGCCCGGTGACCGCGCAGGCGCCAGGGCACCGGCTATGCTGACGGCGTGCACACGTCAACGGCCCTCCTCACCGACCACTACGAGCTCACGATGGTCGATGCCGCGCTGCAGGCCGGCACCGCCCACCGCGGCAGCGTCTTCGAGCTCTTCGCCCGGCGCCTCTCGGGCGCGCGCCGCTACGGCGTGGTCGCCGGGACCGGTCGCCTGCTCGACGCCATCGAACGATTCCGCTTCACCGACACCGAGCTCGACTTCCTGCGCGAGCGGCGGATCGTGAGCCCCGCCACCCTCGACTGGCTGAGCGATTTCCGCTTCTCCGGCGACATCTGGGGCTATCCGGAGGGCGAGGTCTTCTTCCCCGGCTCCCCCGTCATCACCGTCGAGTCGAGCTTCGCCGAGGGCGTCCTGCTCGAAACCCTCGCTCTGAGCATCCTCAACGCCGACTCCGCGGTCGCCACGGCGGCGTCCCGCATGAGCCACGCCTCCGCGGGTAAACCGCTCGCAGAGATGGGGTCCCGGCGCACCGGCGAGTACAGCGCCGTCGCCGCGGCCCGATCCGCCTATCTCGCAGGGTTCAGCGCCACCTCCAATCTCGAGGCAGGGCGCAGCTACGGCATCCCCACGATGGGCACGGCCGCCCACAGCTTCACTCTGCTGCACGACAGCGAACGGCAGGCCTTCGAAGCGCAGATCGCGGCTCTCGGCACCGACACGACGCTGCTCGTCGACACCTACGACATCGAGCAGGGCGTGCGCACCGCCATCGAGGTCGCGGGCCCCGAGCTCGGCGCCGTGCGCATCGACTCCGGCGATCTGCCGGTCGTCGTCGCGCAGGTGCGCCGACTGCTCGATGAGCTGGGCGCCACGCGCACCCGCATCACGGTGACGAACGACCTCGACGAACACACGGTCGCCGCCCTCGCCGCTGCACCCGTCGACAGCTTCGGCGTCGGCACATCGGTCGTGATCGGATCCGGCACCCCCACGATGGGCATGGTCTACAAGCTCGTGGCGCATGAGAACGAGTCGGGCGAGTGGATCGCGGTCGCGAAGAAGTCGGCGGAGAAGGCTTCCGTGGGCGGCCGCAAGAGCGTGCGCCGCCGCTACGACTCGCGCGGCACCGCCACCGCCGAACTCATCCTGCTCGGCGACGGCCCGGGCGGCGAGCCCGAGGGCGAAGAGCTCGCGGGCACCACGCGCGAAGTGCTCGCACCGCTCGTGCGGTCGGGCGAGATCCTGGCCGAGCACGCCGGGGCCGAGGGGCTGGCCGCCGCACGCGAGCGGCACCGCGCCCGCGTCGCCGAGCTGCCGCCGGTCGCGCTGAGCCTCACCCGGGGCGACCCCGCGATCCCCACCGAGTACCGCTGACACGCGCAGCAGGCCGCCGATATCCGCGATACCGGCGGCCTGCTGCTGGTCAGCGCAGAATCAACGCCAGCGACAGCGCAGAATCAACGCCAGCGCAGAGCCAGCGTCGACTCAGCATGGATACCAACGCGCGCGAGCGTCACTTCTTCATGCGCTCGTAGACCTTCTTGCAGTCGGGGCAGACCGGGAACTTCTCAGGATCGCGCGAGGGCGTCCATTTCTTGCCGCAGAGCGCGCGCACCGGCTTGCCGGTCACTGCCGACTCGAGGATCTTGTCCTTGGGCACGTAGTGGGAGAAGCGCTCGTGGTCGCCGTCCTCGATCTGCGAGTCTTCCAGCAGCTTCTCGAGCTCGCGGTCGAGCACGTCGGTGCCCCCGCCCACGGTCTCCGGATCACGACGTGAGAAAATACCCATGCCCCGATTGTACCTCGGGGCTTCCCAGCGCGTCAGTCGAAGATCTGGGTGACGGCGATGAGTTCGGGGCCGCTGCGATCGAAGAGTCGGCCGCCGATCACCACACCGAGCAGTAGCACGACGACGCCGTAGCCGACGCCGAAGCCGAGCGCCCACATGTTGCTCCCGAACTCGACGTTCACGATCGCGATGATCGCGTACCAGACGGGCGCCACGGCGAGCAGCAGGGCCAGGATCATCGAGAGCGTCTGCGCGAGGCCCGACCCCGATCCCGACCACTGGGGCTGCGAGAAGGGGCTGTCGCCGGGCCGGGTCGCCGGGTACGGCATGAGCACGGAGAAGACGCTCGACACCGCGCAGGCGACCAGCAGCACCGAGATGTTCATGCCGATCACGGCGGGCAGCACCCGCCACTCGCCGAGGATCGTCACGGTGATGCTGGATCCGATGAGCGCGAGCGGCAGGCCGATCATGAGCACCGGAGCGAGCCTTCCCGCGCGGTCGGCCCGGCCGCGGATGCCGCTGGCCACGTGCTCCCAGATGGCCGTCGAGTCCATGGAGACGTCGTTGTGCTGCGACCAGCCCAGCAGGAACAGGATCACCGGAAGCGGCACGAGCGAGAGCGGCCGCAGGTCGGCCCCGGCGACGGCGAAGGCGACGAGCATCACGACGGGTGCGATCGGGATCGCGAACAGCGCGACGCGGTAGCGGGGGTCCCGCGCCCAGTAGGTGAGCTGGCGCGCGGCGATGACCTGCGCGGGCCGCGCAGCGAAGCGCTCGAACCAGCCGAGGCCGGCGCGTGCCGCATCGGGGGCCACCGGGCGGTCGACGCGCTGGTTGGAGAAGCGTACGAGTGGGAACCAGGCCAGCAGCAGGGCGAGGATCGCGGCGGCCACGACCGCGAGGTGCAGCAGGGCGCCGCCCTGCTCGCCCGACGCAGCGAGCGTCACCGCGCCGAAGGGCGCGCCGAACGGCGTCCACGCCGCAGCGGCCGCGGTGCTCGCAGCAGCCGCGGATCCCTCGGCCCCGAATGCGGTCGCCGCGGCGAACACCGCGACCGGCAGGAAGGCGACGAGCAGCACCACGCCCACGGTGCGGATCGTGCCGGCGTTGCGGGCGCCCGCGAGCAGCTTCGAGAGGGCCGACACCACGCGCACGCCGCAGAGTGCGAGAATCGCGGCGAGCACCAGGGCGACGGGCGCGATCCAGCCGGCTTGCGCCCACTCGGGCCGCAGCACGACGAGCGCCGTGAACCAGGTGAGCAGCAGCAGGAAGGGCCACGTCACGATCGAGGTGACGAGCAGCGAGACGCCGATCGCGCCGGCCCCGACTGGGAACTGGGCGAACTGACGCGGTTCGAGGTTGCGCCGGTTCTCGAAGAACGGCACCACGAACACGCCGCCCAGCACGATGGTGCCGATGATGACGTCGACGATGGCGCGCTCCTGCCCCACGGGCAGGAGGCGAGCGGGCACCACGGCGAGCAGCACCGCGGCCGAAGCGAGCAGGACGTAGAGCAGTGCGGTGCGCAGGCCCTTCGCCACCGAGCCCCGGAACGCGCCGCCGAGCAGCGCTACTCGGAGTCGGAAGAGCCGTGCAACCATTCGAGCCCCTTCCTGGCGTCGCTCGTGCCGGTCAGCTTCGTGAAGCGCTCTTCGAGGCTCAGGCCGTCGCGCACCGCGTCGACGGTGCCCTGCGCGATGACGCTGCCGTCGACGATGATCGAGACGTGATCGCAGACCCGCTGGATCAGGTCGAGGCTGTGGCTCGACATCACCACGCTGCCGCCGCCGGAGACGAACTTCTCGAGGATCTCGGTGACGTTCGACGCCGAGACGGGGTCGATCGCTTCGAAGGGCTCGTCGAGCACGAGCACCTCGGGGGCGTGGATCATGGAACAGGCGAGCGCGATCTTCTTCTGCATGCCCGCCGAGTAGTCGGAGACGAGGCGACCGAGCGCCGACTCGAGGCCGAACGCCTCGGCGAGCTCCGTCGAGCGCTGCGCGACGACGCCCTCCTCGACGCCGTGCAGCACGCCGCAGTAGTAGAGCAGCTGCGCGCCGGTGAGGCGGTCGAACAGGCGCAGCCGATCCGGCAGCGTGCCGATGAGACGCTTCGCAGCCGGGCCATCGCTCCACACGTCGACGTCGCGCACGCTCACCCGGCCCGACGTGGGGCGCAGCAGGCCGCTGATCATCGAGAGCGTGGTGGTCTTGCCCGCGCCGTTGGGGCCGACGACCCCGGTGAAGGAGCCTGCGTGCACCTCGATCGACACCTCGTTGGCGGCGACGAGCGAGCCGTAGGTCTTGGTGAGCATCTCGGTGCGCAGCACGATGGGGTTCTGCTCGGCCAGTCGACCGCGCTCCCTCGCGCGCACGACGGAGGGCACCGGCACCTGGATACGGCCCGTGCGGGGTGCTGATCCGGGCTCCGACGGTGCGGGCTCCTCAGCGGATCGGGCGGGTGCGGGCCCGCCCCCGGCCTCGCCCGCCCGGCTCGGACGCACCCGGGGGGATCCGGCAGCCGTGCTCGCCTCTGCCGTGGGATCCTCGTCCTGGACGCCGGCCTCATCGCTGTCCGCCAAAACCGGTCCGCTCGACCTCGAGCTCTCTGCTGGCTCGAAAACAGGCTCGGTCGAAGGCGATACGGGCGGCACATGTCTAATTTATCAAATCCTCGCCGCGGGGGCGCGCGCCCTCGCCGGGCGGCGGAATAGGCGCGAGCGGAACATCTCAGCAGCCTCCGCTGCCGACGGCTCAGGGAAAACCGGGCAGAATGGCTGTGTGACGTTTTCCTCCGAGTCCCGGTCGGCGCGCAGGCGTGCGTGGTCGTCGCTGTGGCTGCTGACCCGGCGCGACCTCAAGGTGCGCTACTCCACCTCGCTGCTGGGTTATCTGTGGTCGATCCTCGATCCGCTGCTGATGAGCCTCATCTACTGGTTCATCTTCACGCAGGTCTTCAGCCGCTCGGTCGGCGAGGCGCCCTACATCGTCTTCCTGCTCACGGCGCTGCTGCCCTGGGTCTGGTTCAACGGCGCGGTGTCGGATTCGACGCGCGCCTTCCTGCGCGATGTGAAGCTGGTGCGCTCGGTGGCTCTGCCGCGCTGGATCTGGGTGGGGCGCATCGTCTGCTCGAAGGGCGTCGAGTTCCTGCTGAGCCTGCCGGTGCTCGTCGCGTTCGCGATCGCCACCGGCGCCACCGTGGGCTGGCAGCTCGTGCTGTTCCCCCTGGCCGTGCTGATGCTCGCAACGCTCACACTCGGGATCGGACTGCTCGTCGCCCCGCTCGTCGTGTTCTTCCGCGATTTCGAACGGGCCACGAAGCTGATCCTGCGCGTGCTCTTCTACGCCTCCCCGATCATCTACGGCGCCGCCGACCTGCCCGAGTTCGCCCGCCCGCTCGCGTGGCTCAACCCGCTCTCGGGAATCTTCGCGCTGTTCCGCGCCGGGTTCTTCCCCGATCAGCTCGATTGGGCGCTCGTCGGCGCCTCCGCCCTGGGCACGCTGGTCTTCCTCGCCGTCGGCGTGCTCGTGTTCCGACGCTCCACCGGCGGCGTCCTGAAGGAGCTGTGACCGATGTCCAAACTCGATGAGACCACCGGGTGCGACAGCTCCTCCGAGGCGTCGCCCATCATCTCCGTGCGGGGCCTCGGCGTGCGCTTTCGGCGCAACAAGGGCTCCCGCCGCAGCTTCAAGGATCTCTTCTCCGGCCGGTCCCGCCGCAATCGCCCCGGCGAGTTCTGGGCGCTGCGCGACGTGTCGTTCGAGGTGCGCCCGGGCGAGGCGATCGGCGTCGTCGGCCGCAACGGCCAGGGCAAGTCGACGCTGCTCAAGCTCGTCGCCGGTGTGCTGCTGCCCGACGAGGGCTCGGTGACCGTGCACGGCGGCGTGGCACCGCTCATCGAGATCACGGGCGGTTTCGTCGGCGACCTCACCGTGCGCGACAACGTCACGCTCGCGGCCGGCCTGCACGGGCTCAGCCGCCAGGAGATCGCGGGGCGCTTCGACGACATCATCGACTTCGCCGGTGCCGAAGACGTGATCGACACTCCTTTCAAGCACCTCTCGAGCGGCATGAAAGTGCGCGTCGCGTTCTCAGTGGTCTCGCAGCTCGACGAGCCGGTGCTGCTCGTCGATGAGGTGCTCGCGGTGGGCGACCGCGCGTTCCGGGCGAAGTGCTACCGGCGCATCGAAGAGTTGCTCGCGCAGGGCAAGACGCTCTTCCTCGTCTCCCACAAGGAGGGCGACCTGCGGCGCTTCTGCACCCGCGGGCTCTACCTCGACCGGGGCCGGCTCGCGCTCGACGCGCCGATCGACGAAGTGCTGGATCGCTACAACAGCGACCATCCCGTGAACGACTAGCCGCGCACGTTCACGAGCAGGCCGCGGCTCGCCGCGAGCCCGCTTCTGCCGAGATCCGGCACGGCGGGCGTCCCGCCCGCCACGGGGCGATTCCAGGCCGCGAGAAGGCGGCCGAATCGTTCAATACGCCGCCTCATCTCCGCGCCTAGCATCTGAACCATGAAGAGCGACGCGAAGATCGAGAAGTTCCTGACATCCCTCGAAGAGCAGGCGGACGGGCGCCACGCGATCATCGTCAGGCTCCGCGGACTCGTCACGAACGGCTACCCCGACGCGGAGGAGACGTTCCAATACGGAGGCCTGCTCTACAAAGACGGACCGTTTCTCTACGCCGGCATTTTCGCTCGCAAGGAGTACGTCACCCTGGAGCTCGGCGGAGCCGCCCGCATCGAAGACCCCTACGGGTTCCTGGCCGGTCAGGGAGGCGCGGAGGGCCGGAAGCATCTGAGACTCTCCGCGCTCGAAGAGATCGAGTCTCGACATGTGGCCGAGTATCTGGCGCTGGTCTGGGAAGCCCGCTAGTCCCTGCGCCGGGCCCGGAACCGGGCCGGATCCGCTCTGCTACGCCGCGGACTGCCGCTCCCGCCACGCGTCGGCCTCCGCCAGCAGCCCCTCGATCGCCTCGTGGAAGCGCCGCGTCGGGGCACCGGGCGAGGTGTCGCCGAAGTAGCGCTCAGACCAAGTGCCCAGGCGCTCACGGGCGGCATCGTCGCCGATGACCCGGTCGAGCACGGCCGCGATGTCACCGGTCTCATTCGCGTCGAGCCACTCGCACACGCTCAGATAGCCGCCCTCGTCGACCTCGGCCTCGGGGGCGACCGGGCGGGTCACCATGAGCGGCTTGCCGGTGGCGAGCCGATCGTAGACCATCGCGGAGATGTCGCAGATCGCCACGTCCGGCAGGCTCAGCTGCCAGCCCAGCGCCGGAGAGGTGTCGTACACGTGCTGAGCCGAGGGATCGTGCTGGTTCGCCTCGCGCAGCATCTCGATGATGCGCTCGTTCGCGGCGCCGAACGCCGCGTCGACGACGCCGCTGCGCGGGTGCGGACGGTAGACGACTCGGTGCCGGCCGGTTGCGATCAGCTCGCGCACGAGGGTCTCGCCGTGGGTCGCCACGGATCCGTAGCACGCGGCGGGCCGGTCCCCCTCCCAGGTGGGAGCGTAGAACACGACGGTGCGGTCGTCGGGAGCGAAGGGCGGAGTGCCCCCGAGATGATCGGCCTGCGGGCGCCCGATCGCGATGGTGCGGCGCTCCACGTCGTAGTCCCAGAGAGTCCTCGACAGCCGGGCCCGGGCGGCGTCGCCCGCGACCAGCGCACGATCGTACGCCTTGTGCTGGTTGCTCGTCATGTACATCTTGTCGCTCTCGCCGTGATTGATGAACACGTGCCAGCGACGGCCGTAGCGCATCATCTGGAAGTTGCGGGTGTTCTGATTCACGTAGAGGATCACGTCGAGCGGCTGCTCCTCGACAAGGCGCTCGATGTCGGTGACCTTCTGCACGAACGCGACGTCGAGGCCGCTCTCCGCGATGAGCTGCCGCGCGCCGGCCGCGTTGCGGGCGAGCACCAGGACGGGCCAGCGCTTCGACAGCTCCTGCAGCGGCGCGTACCACTGCCGCATCTGGTAGATATTGACGTCGCTGTCGGCGAAGTAGACGCCGACGCGGAAACGCTGCTCGGGCAGCGGGCCCCGCTGCTGCAGCTGCTCCTTCAGCTCGAAGTAGGCCCGCCGACCCTTCAGCACCCGCTTCGCCAGTCGCACCGCGCGTTTCGCATCGTTCGCCAATTGCATCCCTCCAGAATATCGTCAGTCGCCGTGAAGCCCCTGCTCGCGAGCCTGTGGGAGGATCGTGGAGTGCATCTTCCCCCGCTTCCCGAGCAGCCCGCAGTGAGCTACGTGATGCCGGTGCTGAACGAAGAGGACTACCTCGAAACGGCCGTGCGCACGATCCTCGACCAGGACTACGCGGGCGAGAAGGAGATCGTGCTCGCGCTCGGCCCGTCGCGCGACCGCACCGACGCGATCGCAGCGGCGCTCGCGTCGGCCGACCCCCGTGTGCGACTCGTCGAGAATCCGCTGACGCACATCCCCGCCGGCCTCGACCTGGCGATCGCGGCGAGCCGCCACCCCGTCGTGGTGCGGGTCGACGCCCACTCTGAGCTCACCCCCGACTACACCCGGCGCGGCATCGAAGCCCTGCGCCGCGAGGGCGCGGCCAATGTCGGCGGCGTGATGCGCGCGGCCGGACGCGGGGCCGTGCAGCGGGCGATCGCGCGCGGCTACAACAGTCCCTTCGGCCTCGGCGGCGGCGCCTATCACGGCGACGGCGTCGCCGGGCCGGCGGAATCGGCCTACCTCGGCATCTTCCGGCGCGAAGCGCTCGAAGCCGTCGGCGGCTACGACCCGTCGATCCTGCGCGGCGAGGACTGGGAGCTCAACCTCCGGATCCGCCGCGCCGGCGGGCTCGTGTGGTTCGAACCGGCCCTCGGGGTCACCTACTGGCCACGCGCGTCGCTTCGCGATCTCGCCCGGCAGTTCTTCGCGACCGGAACGTGGCGGGCCGTGCTCGTACGGCGCTACGGCCGCGCGAACCCGTGGCGGTTCTTCGCTCCGGGCGCGCTGGTGCTCGGAGTGACGGCGAGTCTCGTGGGACTCGTGCTGCTCACCTGCGGCATCCTCCCCTGGGGCTCGGCATGGCCGCTGCTGCTCACGCCCGCAGCGCTGTATCTGCTCGGGATCGCCTACGCGACGGCGCGGATCCCGGATCAGCGCGGCACGCGCGATCGGCTGCTCACCGCAGCCACGCTCATGACCATGCACCTCAGCTGGGGGTCCGGCTTCCTGCGGGGCATCGTCTTCGGCGGTGGCCGGGTGGTGGACCGCTCGCGGGTGTAGCGGCGCACGCCACGGGATCCGCGTTCACCGACCGTGCCGATCCGATCGTGCCGATCCGATCGTGCCGATCCGATCGGGCCTGGCCGACCGGCCCGGAGCCCACCGCGGCCCCGTCCGAAACCCGGGCCGCAGGCGGGACCGGAACCGCAGGCTGCGGTCTCAGCCGATCGCACCACGTTCGACCAGCGCGGTCACCACGCGCTCGGAGGCACCGCCGTCGTCGTGCGGGTTGAAGCGCGCTCGCCAGGCTGCGGCCGCGGGCTCCGCCGAGCGCAGCCACTCCGCATCGGCACCGAGTTCGGCGAGTTGCCGCGCGCGCTCGACCACTTCGGATCGCCGCGAGAGCAGCGGGCCGGGCGCGGCCCGCTCGAAGTCGAAGGTGAAGCCGCGCTCCCGGTCGCGGTAGGCGGCGAGATCGGGCACGAAGAAGAGCATCGGCAGCTGCGCGATCGAAGCATCGAACATGATCGACGAGTAGTCGGTGACGAGCAGGTCTGCGGCGAGGATGACATCGTTCACGTCGGGGTGCTGCGACGCGTCGACCACTCGGGCCGAAGCGCCTCCGTAACGGCCGAAAGCGTGCGTGCGGGTGTGCCCGCGCGCCACGACGGTCCAGTCGTCGCCGAGATCCTCGGCGAGCGCCCGCACGTCGAGTTCGTCGACGAGGGTGAGGCCGCCGTCACGCCAGGTCGGCGCGTAGGCGAGCACCCGGGCGTCGGGCGCGATACCGAGCGCCGCGCGGGCGGTGCGCACCGCGATCGGGTTGCGCTCCCGGCCGAGCATGGCTCGGGCGAGGCGGTCATCGCGCGGGTAGCCGGTTTCGAGGATCTCTCCGCGGAAGGCGTAGCTCGACCGGAACTGCTCGGTCGAGTGGGGGTTCTGCGAGAGCATCAGGCTCCAGCGGCGGCTCTCGCGGCGGATCGCGAGGCGGGTGCGCAGGCCCACCCGGGGCCGCCCGAGCGCGAGGTGCTTGAGCATGGTGCCGTGCCAGGTCTGCAGCACGGTCTGCCCGCGGCGCCGGCGGAACCGGTGTCCGCCGACGCCCCCGTGCAGCCAGTCGTTCACGACGAGCAGCCGAGCCGCGCGGCGCGCGGCGACCCACTCGCGACCGCCCACGAGCAGCGGCACCCCGCCCTCGGGCACCTGCTGGCGTTCGCTGGTGACGCTCCAGTAGCGGATGAGCCGGGGGAAGCGCTCGGCGATCTCGCGGTCGAGGGCGAGCGGGTTGCAGCCCACCTGACGCCCGTAGAAGCTCTCGAAGAACACCGAATCGGCGGTGCCGAGTTGGCGCAGCGGGGTGCGCAGCACGGCGATCTCGGCGAGCACCCGCTCCGCTGCTCCCCCTTCGGGGTTGGCGTGGAAGCGTGCGGCGAGGGCTCGCGCGTCGGCCTGCGCAGCACGGCGCTCGAGGGCACTGCTGCGCAGCTCGGTCAGCCGGCGCATCACCTCGGCCCAGCTCCGTTCGACGCGACCGCAGCTCGTCACTTCGAGCGGCTCGTAGAGGCCGCGGGTGGCGGTGTAGTGCTCGAGGTCGGGTGCGAACCACACGATCGGGCGCCCGAGCAGCGAGAAGTCGACGGCGAGCGAGGAGTAGTCGGTCACGACGATGTCGACCCCGCCGAGGAGCGGCGTGATGTCGCGCACCCTATCGGCGCCGAGCAGGTGCACGCGCTCCCCCACGAGCGGCTCGTAGGCGCCGCTGCCGAGGGGGTGGGATCGGATGACGAGGTGGGCGCCGGTCTCGGCGAGGGTGCGCCGGATCGTCTCGATCTCGGCGGTGTCCGGGACGGCCGGGTCGGGCTCCCCGTCCCTCCAGGTGGGCGCGTAGAGCACGATCGCGTCCGCGCTGCTGAGCGCGGATCCGGTATCGCCGAGGGCCGCGACGAGTCGGGCGCGGGCGTCCGCTGCGGCGTCGGCGTCGTGCGCCTGCCGCGCGAGGGCATCGTCGCGCGGATCGCCGAGTACGCGGACCTTGCCGGGATCGACGCGGAAGGCCGAGCGCAGCCGCTCGGCGGCGGCGACGGATCCGGCGACGAAGAGGTCGACCTCGCGAGAGCCGGCGAGGTACATGCGGCGCAGCAGCCCTCGCACGAGGGCCGGGCCGCGCACGGCGGTGGTGACCGGAGAGTCGAGATGCAGTCGCTTGAGCGGGGCGCCGTGCCAGAGCTGCACGACCGTGGCGCCGTAGATGCCGAAGCGGTTGGCGTCGCCGAGCCCGTGGGTGACCACGATGCGGCTCGCCCGGAGCGTCTCCCAGTATCCGGCCCAGCCGATCCGCGGCACCGGCTCGAACCCTTCGGCCCGGGCGAGATCCGCTTCGTCCTCGTCGGCGACCAGCCAGACGATGCGGGCTGCGGGATCGGCGTCGCGGAGGGCGCGAGCGAGGGGCAGCGCTCCCTCGCCCACGCCGATGCCGCTGCCGAAGACCCATCGCTGCTCGCCTCGGGGAACGAACCACGAGACCAGCAGCGACAGCAGATATTTGGGAAGCGCGAGCAGCTTGGCGAGGTTGCCGCTCGCGAAGCTGAATCCGGCAGTGCTCATCTGACTCAGCTTAGCGGCGAGCGGCAGGCGTGCGGGCCGATACCCTCACCGGGCATCGACCCGCACCGGTCACCACTCGAGCGTGCCGAGGGTGGCCTCCGTCTGGTTCGCCTCGCCGACGCGCGTGTACTCGATCGACACTTTGCTGCCGCCCGGGTGCATGCGCACGAGGGCCGAGACCGAGGTGCCGTCGACCGCGGGGACGCCGTCGACCGCGGTGATAACGTCGCCGGCGCGCAGTCCGGCGGCGTCGGCCGCCCCACCGCGGACGACCTCGACGAGCAGGCCGCCGGCGTGGTTCGCGTCCTCGTCGGTATCCTGCGTGGAGTCGGCCACGGAGGCGCCGAGCAGGCCGTGTGACGGCTGCTCTCCGGCGATGATCTCATCGGCGACGCGGGTGGCGAGATTCACGGGGATCGCGAAGCCGAGACCGTCGCTGCCCGCCACGCCCTGCGAGCTCGTGGGGGACGCGATCGCCACGTTGATGCCGATCAGTTCGCCGTTGCCGTTGAGCAGTGCACCGCCCGAGTTGCCGGGATTGATGGAGGCGTCGGTCTGGATCACGGGGAGGGTGACGGTGCCGCCCGTGGTCTGTTCCTGCTGCTGTTGCTGCTGCTCCCCCGGGAGGCCGAAGCGGAAGTCCCAGGGGCTCTGGCTGCCGCCGCCTTCGTCCTCCTGCGGCGTCGGATCCTGCGGCACGAGCGCGCTGCCGACCGAGATGCCGCGGTTCACCGCGCTGACGACGCCGCTCGTGACGGTGTTCGCCAGATTGAGAGGAGCGCCTATCGCGACGGTGAGGTCGCCGACGTTGAGCTTCTCGGAGTCTGCCACCTCGATGGCGGGCAGCCCCTCGGCATCGACCTTCACCACGGCGAGGTCTGAGTACGGAGCAGTGCCGACCACTTTGCCGTCGAGGATACGGCCGTCGCTCAGCTTGACGCGCACCTGGGGATCGAAGGTGGCGCCGTCGAGGGTGACCACGTGGGCGTTCGTGATGATGTACCCGTCTTCGCGGTAGATCACCCCGGACCCCGACCCGGAGGCATTCTCGCCCGTGACCTGCAGCGTCACGACGCTCGGGGTGGCGACTGCCGCGACGCCCGAGATCTGGGTCGCGTTCTCGGCGTTGTTGAGCGTGAGCCTGCCCGTGCTGCCGCTCTCGGCGACGGTCTGCGGTGCGACGTTCGATGCGACGATGGCCGCGACGCCGCCGCCCACGACGCCGCCCAGCAGCGCACCGATGGCGAGGCCCGCGAGCAGCGCACCGCTGCGGCTCTTCGGATGCGCCTGAGCGGTCGCCGTGGCGGGCTGCGCCTGGTGGCCGTGCGGCTGCCCGAAGCTCGCGCCCGGTGCCGCGTGAGGATCAGCGTTCGCATCGCCGACCGGGAACTGTCCGTTCGATCCCGGCTCGCCCTGCGGTGCGCCGGGAACACCGGCCACCGGCGCCTGCGGAGCGTACGGCTGCGCCTGCGTCGGCGCCTGCTGAGAGGTCTGCTGAGAAGTCTGCTGCTGGGAGGCCGAGTGCGCCGCGGGCGTCTGAGTCGCGGGGACGTCGTGCCACGAGTCTCGCTGCTCCGCGAGGCTCTCGGGCAGTGGCGTGGTGGGCTGCGTGAGGTGGGTGGCCGGCTGCTGAGCCTCGGGGGCGGGGTGCTGCGGCGCTGCACCGTCACCAGCCCCTGCGGGGGTTCCGGGGGTGGGCTGGGCGCCCGGGTGATCGTGCTCGGGGGTGGTGGTCATGGGTGCTCCCTTCTCGTGTATCCCACCCTGGCGTGCGAACTTATGAATTGCATTTACGCACGCTGCGTGTCGGCTGCGGATCGCGGATCGCCTCCCGGAATCCCGAGGGTGCGGACGTCCGGCGGTGCAGACGTCCGGCGGCGATCAGTCCCCGGGACGGTGCCCTTGCGCTGCTCCGGCCCGACTCCCGTCGCCCAAGTCCGGCCCAGCGACGTGCATGCGGAGCCTCCGGCGTCGTGTGCGCGCAGCCGCCGCTCCTGCCGCGATCGCGCCCCCGACGAGCAGCGCACCTCCGGCGGCCGCGACCGCGAGCATACCGCGGTCGCCTCCGGTCACCGCGAGGCGGGCCGCCGCGGGAGGCTCGACCCCGGGGGTCGCGGGTGCTTGCGGTGACGGCGCGGGCGCGAGGTCGCCCTCGCTCTCGACCGGCTGGCGCTCCGCCACCGTCGTCACCTCGTCGCAACGGTCATCGTCATCATCGAGCGTGTCGTTCGGGGCGCAGCGGGCACCGGCCTCATGCGGCGTCAGCCCCGCGGCCTCCACGGTCGCACGATTGACATGACTCAGCCGTTCGCCCGCCGCCTCCGGCATCGGCAGCACCACGGAGTACTCCATCGCCGCAACCGCTCCGCCGTTCAACGCGAAGCCGTCCCACACGCCGGTCTCCGGGTCGAAAGACCCCGCCGGAGCGCCGGTCGGCGTCGCAGCAGCCCCCGTCTCTGGCACTCCGCCGGCGACGAGCATCGGCGGGGTCAGCAGCGTCACCTCGCGTGCGCCCTCGGGAAACGCGTCGCGCACCACTGCGTCGTCGGCCCAGGCCTCGATGCCTCCGGCGTTCCGCACCTCGATCCGGTAGCTCACCGTGATCGCGGCGCCGTCCTCGGTGGGTGCCGCTTCCCCCAGCTGAGCCTTGTCGATCTGCAGCTTCGCGGGAGGGGTCGTCGGTGCGCCACCGTCCACCTTCGAGCATTCGGTTCCCTGCTCCAGCAGCACGGGCCCCGCCACGCACTCGCCCATGCCCTCCAGTCCGAAGGCATTGACGGAGGACGCGATCCGCGACCCGCCGGTCTCCAGCCAGGCGACGGGGTCGAACGGCACCGATGCGGTGATGCTCTCGCCCGGTTCCAGCATGGGATAGTTCCAGCTGCTCCCCGCGACGGTGCCGCGCGAGGGTTCGACGATGGGCAACCCAGGGGTGTTCGCGTCGCCGTTGACGAGGAAGCGATCGACTGCCGTCCCCGGACGCACCACGTAGCCGGCGTCACCCTCGGACGGATTGCTGATCCGCAGCAGGTACCCCCGATCGCCGTCGAGAGTCTTCTCGAAGATCGGCGGCCCGACCGGCCGCGCTTGCCCGCCGACCGAGCCGTAGCCTGCCTCCGGCGAGACGAGGGCCGCCTCTCCGCCGTCGATCCGGAAACTGCCGGCGATCTGACGATGGTGCGGGTCGAGATGCTGTCCGGTCAGAGCAGAAGTACCGGTCACGTGCACGACGAAGCGTCGATGATCGCCCAACCGCGGTGCCGTGAAGCTGAAGCTCACGTCGCCGTTCGGTAGATCGGTCACCGTCATGCCGTTCTGGGCATCGAACTGCTGCTCCGTGCCGATGATCGGACGTAACCGGGCTTCGTTCACCGCGTAGCTCGCGGCCTTGATCGTTCGCGGATTGAGCCGGTATTCGTGCGGGTTCGCCAGGACCACCTCGATGCGACGACCCTGCGCAGCCGCCGGCCCGGCGTCGGCGTGGTGCGAGAGCTGCCAGTTCATCCCGGCCCCCGGCGCCGCCGCGTACGAACTGCTCACGCCCATGGGAACGGCCGTTTCGAGCACGAGACCGAGGTCGGCGTTCGCCACTGGCACGCAGCTCGACACTCGGCCGGTGAGCTGCGTGCCGAGAGCGGGCAGGTCTCCGAGTCCGTAGAACTCGTAGAACGACGAGAACGAAATGCGTCGATCGACGAGGCCGTCGATCGACGGCAGGAACTCGTACTCGACCCAGGCCGATGCCCGGTCGTTCGCACTGTAGGGGGCGCCGCCGCCGACGGCCCGCGCCACCTGCACGCCGTCGATCTCAAGCGCATCCGGCCTCGAAGCGTAGGCGTTCTCGAAGTCGATCCGCACACGGCTGCCGGCCGCGACCGACGCGGCGAGTTCGAGATCGAGGGTGTAGTTTCCGGCCCCGGCGAACCAGCGGAACTGCCGCAGGCGATAGTCGTAGAGCACCGAGCCGGCGGTCCCCGTGACAGTGTTGCGAGAGATCACGGCCTGCGCGATCGCGCATTCGCCGGGCTGTCCTCCTCCGGCAGGAGACGCAGCCGCTGGAGGCGCCGCAGACGGCGGTTGCGAGGCTCGGGGGTGTGGGGCCGTCTGCGGTGCCGCGTGCGCCGCCGCAGCGGAGACGCAGGCTGCACCCGCGAGAACGATGCTGATGATCCCGAGCCCCGCGGCCCGGAGCAGGGCTCGCGGCACGGAAAGCGACCCGGGGCCACTGTGGCCGGAGGCGCGCTCCTTCCCGATGTGCGGGCAGGTTCGGTTCGGCGGCGGATCGAGACGAAGCATGGGGTTCCCCTTTCACGGGATCGGTGTGAACTGCGATCCGCCCCGCCGCACCGGCACGCATCTCCCTCGATGCTGTCCCTGTGCGCCGCACCCCGCACGCTCTGTCCACAGGCACCATTCGAGCGGGATTTGCATCCACCCGAATGCCCATGTATAGTTAATTCTTGTGCCGCGGGGTGGAGCAGTTCGGTAGCTCGCCGGGCTCATAACCCGGAGGTCGTGGGTTCAAATCCCGCCCCCGCAACGATGAGATTGACCCCTGATCAGGTGTTTACCACTAGATCAGGGGCCTTTCGCTTTCCCAGAAGTCGCTGGCCTGCTGCCGCGGATCACCCCTGTGCGCGCGAAGATCCTTGAGCGGGAACCTCAGCACGGTTCCATCTCCCGTCACTGAGCAATTTCGCCCGAGTCTTCTGCACCGCCTGTGAGCGAAGTGCAGCACTCGGCATCGGGGCACCGAACCTGACCCCGGTCGACAACGACAGCGGCCGGAGAGGGAATCACTCCCCTCCCCGGCCGCGAGCCGACGCTCCTCCGAGCTACTCCGCAGCCAGCGCCGCCTCGAGCGCCGCGCGCAGTCGCTCATCGGCCTCGCCGAAGGCCGTCCAGTCGCCCGCCTGCATCGCCTGGTCGCGATCCCGAATCGCCTGCTGCATGTCGCGCAGCGCGACATCCAGCGACGCGTTGCCGCCACCGGCTGAACCGCCGCCGGTCGCCGCGTCACCGCCGGTGTCGCCCGAGCCGGTGTCACCGTCTCCGCTGTCGGTCGGGTCCTCGGTCGTCGGCGTGGTGTCGCCGTCGCCGGCGCTCGCACCGGAGTTGCCGCCGAACAGCGCGTCGAGGGCCGCATCGAGCGTGTCCTCGAAGGCGATCTGGTCGCCGAAGGAGACGAGCACCTTCTGCAGGATGGGGAAGCTCGTTCCCGAGGACGCCTTCACGTAGACCGGCTGCACGTACAGCAGACCGCCGCCGACCGGCAGGGTCAGCAGGTTGCCGCTGATGACCTGGCTTTCACCCTGGCGCAGGATGTTGAGCAGGCGTGACACCTCGCTGTCCGTGGTGAAGCTGTTCTGCACCTGGCCCGGGCCGGGGATCGGGTCGCCCTTCGGGAGGGTGAGCAGTTTCAGCGTGCCGTACTCCTCGGAGACCTTGCCCGAGTCGGAACCCGCGTTCGAGTTCGCGGCGAGGTAGCCGGTGAGGATGTCTCGCGATCCCTCGCCCTTCTGATCGGGGATGTAGGTCGAGTAGATCGAGAAGTTCGGCTCGGCGTCGGCACCCGCGGCGAGTGTCAGATAGTAGGGCGGCTGCGCGAGCGCCTGCGCCCCGGCGCCCGCGCTCGACACCGGGTCGTTCGGCGTGCGCCAGCGGTCCTCGGCCGAGTAGAAGGCGTCGGCGTCGGTGACGTGGTACTCGCCGAGCATCGCGCGCTGCACCTTGAAGAGGTCGCTCGGGTAGCGCACGTGGGCGAGCAGGTCGCCGCTCATCTCGGAGACGTTCTCGAGCGTGCCGGGGAAGATGTTGCCCCAGGCCTTGAGCAGCGGATCCTCCGTGTCCCAGGCGTACAGCTTCACCGAACCGTCGTAGGCATCGACCGTGGCCTTCACCGAGTTTCGGATGTAGTTGACCGGCTTGGGCAGCGGGTCGGTGCGCTCGTTATCCGCGTCGACCGTCAGCGCGTTCATGTCGGTCACCTCGGAGTAGGGGTAGTCGTCCGAGGTGGTGTAGCCGTCGATGATCCAGACGATGCGCCCGTCGACCACCGAGGCGTAGGGGGCGCCGTCCACCGTGAGGTAGGGGGCGACCTTCTGCACGCGGTCGACCGGATCGCGGTCGTAGAGGATCTGCGATCCGTCGACCACCGCGCCCGAGAGCAGCACCTCCATGTCCTGGAACTTCAGGGCGTAGATGAGCTTGGCGAAGAGGTTGCTCAGCTCGGGACCGCCGTCGCCCGAGAAGGTCGTCATGTTCTGGCGGCCGTTGCCACCGTCCTCCTCGACCGTCTCGGATTCGACGGCTTCGCCCTCGGCGGGCGCGGCTCCGTCCTCGGCGTCGGCGGAGGCCTCGGCCTCGCTCTCGGCGTCCGCCGGGTAGTCGAGTTCGATGGCGCGCTTCCGCTCGCCGCCCACGATGGAGTACTCGGGCGAGTTCGTACCGAAGTAGACGCGCGGCTCGAACTCGCCGAGCTTGCCGCTGGTGGGGATCCCGTTCTCGAGGAACACGGGCTCGCCGCCCGGCGAGCGCTGGTTGCCGTAGGCGGCGACCAGTCCGTAGCCGTGCGTGTAGACGAGGGTGCGGTTGTACCAGCCCTCCTGATCGCTGATGTCGATGTCGCGAACCGCCGTGACCGCGTCTTCGACCTGGCCGTCGATCTCGTAGCGGTCGACGCTGAGCGAGCGCGGGAACTGGTAGTACTGGCGGATCTGCTCGAGCTGCGCGAAGGTGGGCGACACGATCTCGGGGTCGATGATGCGGATGTTCGCGGTGGTGACCGCATCGTTGCGCAGCGCGCCGGGCTCGGCGTCGGTGACGGCGTCGTAGCGCTCGACCTCGACGTTCTCGATGCCGTAAGCGGCGCGTGTGGCCTCGATGTTGCGCTCGATGTACTCGGATTCGAGGCTCTTCTCGTCGGGCCCCACCTGGAACTGCTGCACCGCCCAGGGGTAGCCCACGCCGAGCACGATGCTCGACACGAGGAACAGCGCGGTGCCGATCACCGGCAGGCGCCACTTGCCCGTGAACGCGGTGATGAGGAACAGCACCGCCACGATCACGGCGATGCCCGCCAGGATCTGCTTGCCCGGGATCACCGCGTGCACATCCTGGAAGAGCGCGCCCGTCCACCGGCCGCCGCTGTCGCTGAGCGATGCGTACTGGTCGAGCCAGAGGCTCGCGGCCTGGAGCACCAGGTAGATCGTGGCGATCACCGCGGCCTGGATGCGGGTCGCCTTCGACACGCGCACGTCGCGTCCCGAGAACGAGATCCCGCCGTAGAGGTAGCTCGTGGCGACCCCCGCGATGAGGGCGATGAGCGCCACGGCAGACGCGAAGCCGACGATGCCCTGCAGCATCGGCAGGTCGAAGAGGTAGAACGAGACGTCGAAGCCGAACTGCGGATCCTTCTCGCCCGTGGGCTCACTGTTGACCCAGAGCAGCGCGCGCTGCCACTGGGTGGCGGTGCTGATGCCGGCGAACAGGCCGAAGACGGAGGGCAGTGCCCACTTCACGAGGCGTCGCAGCGGTTCGAACAGCTCCTGGTAGCGATCGAGCTGGGCGGTGAGGCGCGCGTAGACGGGGCGCTTGCGGTACGCGATATCGATCGCGAAGAACAGCGGCACGGCCATCCCGACGAAGCCGATGAGGAACATCACCGCCGCCGCGATCCACTGCGTCGTGAGCACCGGCAGGTACCCGATCTGGCGGTACCACAGCACCTCGGCCGATACCGCGGCGACCGCGAGGAAGCCGAGGATCAGCAGCACCACCAGCACGACGGTGATGGCGAGCGGAGAGATTCTGCGTGGACTGGCGGCCGGAGCGCCTGCGTTCTGGTCGGTCACGTCGTCGAGGTTCTTCCTGTCCTGATTGCGCGCCTCAGGCGCGCCGGGCGGGGGCTGCCGTCCACCCTATCGGGCGCCGCTGACAATGCGCCGAGCCGTCAGGCGCCGCAGCGTTCGACGCCCGCAGGCTCCTCCCCCTCCGCGACGGCCTCGACGGCGGCGATCGCCTCGTCGAGCGTCGCGACGGGGGCGATCCTGAGCCCGTCCGGGCGCTGGTCCGGCAGATCGCCGCAGTTGCCCATCGGCATGAGGAAGAGGTCGCTCTCGGCCCGATCCGCCGCCCACATCTTCTGGGTCAGGCCGCCGATCGCGCCGACTTTCCCGGCTCCGTCGATGGTGCCGGTCGCGCTGACGGTCAGCCCGTCCAGCATCGCGCCCGGTGTCAGCCTGTCGACGATCGCGAGCGCGAAGACGAGGCCCGCACTCGGGCCGCCGATCTGGGAGAGACTGATGTCGACGTCACTCGGCAGCTCGTACTGGGAGGCGATGGACGCCCCGATGAGGGGCTCGTCCCCGCCCTGCGGGAGCTGAGGCTCGAGCACGGCCTCCTGCGCCCGGCCGTCGCGTTCGATCCCGAGCACCAAGCTGCCGCCCGCGCCGGCGGCGATCACGCGCTCCCGCAGCGCTGCGAAATCGCCGACGGGTTCGCCGGCGGCGGTGAGCAGCACGTCGCCCTCCTGCAGCACGCCGTCGGCCGGGCCGCCCTCGATCACCGCCGCGACGCTCAGCTCCACCGGCACGGGCTCCCCCATCTGTCGGAACGCGGCAGCCGCGGCCTGCATCTGCGACGAGTCCATGTAGGCGGCGTTCTGCGAGGCTCGCTGCTCGACCGTCAGCCCCTCGGGGTAGAACTCGCTCACCGGGGCGATGCGCTGCGCGGGGTCGACGAGCGCGGGCAGCAGCGACAGCCAGCTCTTCGGATGCTCGGGATCGCCGAGGATCGAGACGGTGAGCAGGTTCAGCTCCCCCTCGGTCTCGAACAGCTCGGCGTCGTCGATCGAGATGACGGGACCTGTATCGCCGTCGTCGAGCCGCACCTCGCCGAGCACGTTCACCACGGGCCCGGGCCGCTCGATCGCGAAGGGCGACGGAATCAGCGCCGCCAGCAGCACCGCGCACGCGATGAGGCCGATCGTGAGCATGATGCGCAGGCGGCGGCGCTCGATCCGGTCGTCGTTCACTGGTCTCCTCCGCCGGGCGGATCCGCACCGGGCCTGTTCGCAGTCGGCGCAATGGGATTCGCCGAGCGACGGCCAATCTAGCAGGCGGATCTGACGGTGGTGCCGTAGCGTGGATGGCGACGCACGAGCGGAGGAACGGGCAATGAGCGAGAGCGACCACGACAACCCCGGCGGCCGAGGTCCGGAGGACTTCGAGGAGCTGCAGCGCATCCTCCGGGAGATGCTCCAGGGCGGCGGCGGGGCGAACGGCCTCGATGCCGAGCAGTTCGCGAAGGCCGCGGGGATCCCTGTCGATCCGAAGACGCTGCAGGGCCTGTTCAGCACGCTGCAGGGGGCCATGCAGCACCCCAGCGATGAGATCGACTGGTCGACCGCGCGCCGCACCGCGATCGAGGTTGCGAGCGCCGGTGCGCCGGCGGGCGATCCCGCGCCGGCGATGCGCGCCTTCCCCGTCGCCTCGCTGTGGCTCGACGAGGCGACGGAACTGGGGGCGACGCCGGATGCGCCGCGCACGCTCACCCGCATCGAATGGGTGCAGCAGTCGGTCGACACGTGGATCAGCCTGGCCGAGCCCGTCGCCGAGTCCATCACGCGCGCGCTCGTGGAGGCGCTGCAGAGCCAGATGCCGGATGAGCTGAACGGGGCTCTGCAGGGCGCGACACCGATGCTGCGCAGTGTGGGCGGCGCGCTCTTCGCAGTGCAGCTGGGCACCATCGTGGGGCGGATCTCGGGCGAGGTCGTCTCGGCCGGCGATATCGGGATCCCGCTGCTGTCGGGCCCGGGCCGCGAGGGCGGAGCGCTGCTGCCGAGCGGGGTCGCGGCGTTCGCCGAAGGGCTGGATCAGGATGCCGAGGCGGTCACGCTCTACCTTGCCGTGCGCGAGCTCGCGCACGCCCGCCTGTTCCGCCACACGAAGTGGCTGCGGCTGCACCTGCTGACGGCGATCACGGACTACGCGCGCGGCATCAGGATCGACACCGACCGCATCGAGGAGATGGCGCGGGAGATCGATCCGCAGCATCCGGAGCAGATCCAGGAGCTGATCTCGAACGGCGCGCTGATTCCGCCGAAGACGGACGCGCAGGAGGCCGCGCACGCGCGTCTCGAGACCATGCTCGCACTCATCGAGGGCTGGGTCGACGTGGTCACCGCGGAGGCGGCGAAGCGGATCCCCGGCGCGGATGCGATCGCCGAGATGGTGCGGCGGCGGCGCGCTACCGGCGGCCCGGCGGAACACGCGTTCTCCGCGCTCGCGGGCCTCGAACTGCGGCCCCGGCGACTGCGGGATGCGGCCGCCGTGTGGCGGCTCGTCGCGGAGCGCAGCGATGCCGCGACCCGCGACGGCCTGTGGGCCCACCCCGATCTGCTGCCCACCGCCGAGGAGCTCGACCACCCGGCGCGGCTGCTCGAACGGCTCGGACTCGCGGGGGCGGCTCCCGACGCCGAAGCCGACGAGTTCGACACCGCGCTGGCGCAGCTGCTCGACGGAGAGCTGCCCCCGCACGAGGGCGGCGAGGACGGGCGCGGGCGCACCGCCTGAATCGCTCGTACAGGGCGAGCCGGCCGGAGCGGGCCTCCGCTCTCCCGGGCGGGTGATTTCCGCCTGAGCGGGGAGTCCCGCGGCGGGCCGGACTTCGCTCACAGGCGATCGGTTCGGCGGTTGTCCTTCCGATCTCGGCCGATCTCTGTGGATAACCGCTCCGGCGGATCCGACCTGGCCCAGACTCGTGGCATGAACGACACGATCACCCGCATCCGCTCCGACCTTCCGCTCTGCTGGGAGGATCCAGACACCCTGCGCGTCGGCTTCGAACGCGCCGAGGCCCGGGTGCACCACCCGAGCGCGGGCGTGCAGCGCCTCATCGGCGCGCTCGTCGCCGGGATTCCGCCCCAGCGCATGTCGCAAGAGGCGCGCCGTCTGGGCGCCACCCCGCAGGAGACTCGGGCGGTGCTCTCGGCGCTCTCGCCCGCGCTCGAGTCGGTGCCGGCGCCGACCGAACCGGGCTGCACGGCGGGTCCCTCTCAGCAGGTCCTGCGCGCACTGCTCTGCGACGACGGGCGCGAGGTCCCCGCGCTGCGCGACGCGCTGACCGCGGCCGGCCTCTGCACGCTCGACGCGCCGCCGGAAACCGACGAGGCGTACGAGCTCGTGGTGCACGTCGAACGGTTCCTCGAACCGCTCGAGCGGGCGCAGCGGTGGCTGAGCCTCGCGGTGCCCCACCTGCTCATCCGGTTCACCGACCGCGCGATCCTGGTGGGCCCGCTCGTCTCCGAAGACGGAGCCCCCTGTCACACCTGCTGCGCGCTGACCCTGCTCGCAGAGGATCCCGCCTACCCGGTGCTCGCCGCGCAGCTCCACGGCTCGAAGCCGCGCACCGAGACCGCCGCCGGCGCGCACATGGCGGCGGCCTTCGCCACGATGCTCATCAGCCGCTGGCGCGCGGGCGACGCATCGGCGCACTCGACGCGAGCGGTGATCCCCATGCGCCAGGGTCAGGTCAGCGGTGCGCCCCGGCTCACGCGGGTCGCCGCGCACCCCGAGTGCGCGTGCGGGCCGATCACGCCAGCAGACCGGCCTCCGAGATGAACCGCGACGGCTGCCGCGGCGCGCGCGCTCCGCCGCCCACCCCGGAGAGCCGCAGCACATCGCGCGCCCGGGTGAAGGCGACGTAGGCGAGCCGCCGCTCCTCGTCGATGGCCGCTTCGTCATCGGCGTGGGCGATCGGCAGCAGGCCCTCGCTCATCCCGACGACGTGCACCATCGACCACTCGAGACCCTTGGCCGCGTGGATGGCGCTGAGCGTGACCGCTTCGAGTGTCGGCTCATGCTGAGTGCGCTGCCGGGCGAGCAGCTCCTCGCTGAACTCGCGGATCCCCGTGCCAGGCGGCATCTCGTCCACGAGCGCGAGCAGCGCGCTGAGCGCCTCCCAGCGCTCGCGCGCGGCGGCGCCCTCGGGGGCCTTCCCGGTCCATCCGCCGGCGCGCAGCACATCGCTGACGATCTGGAACAGCGGCCGCGAGTCCGCGACCTTCGCCTCTCCCCTGATGAGCATCACCGCCTGGCGCACGTCGGCACGCTCGAAGAAGCGCTGCGCCCCGTGCACGCGCACACTGACCCCTCGCCGTTGCAGCGCCTCCTCGAAGCGGGCGGACTGCGCGTTCGTGCGGTAGAGGATCGCGATCTCGGAGGCCGGAGTGCCCCGCTTCAGCGCGTCGGCGATGGAATCCGCCACCGCGGCGGCCTCGTCGTGCTCGCTGCCGAACCACTCGAAGGTGGGCGGAGCCGCCTCCGTGCGCTCGCGGGTCGCCCGCAGCGTGAGCGCACCGGGCCGATCCCGCATGAGCCGGTTGGCGAGCCGCACGACCGGCTCCGTCGAACGGTAGTTGCGCTCGAGCCTGATCTCGCGCGCGTGCGGGTACTCGGCGCCGAAGCGCAGCAGGTACGAGCTCGAGGCGCCCGCGAAGGAGTAGATGGTCTGGCTCGCGTCGCCCACCACGCAGAGGTCGTCCCGGTCTCCGAGCCACACCCGCAGCAGCGCGTGCTGCAGCGGGGACACGTCCTGGAACTCGTCCACGGTGAAGAAGCGGTAGCGCTCCCGCACCTGCAGTGCGGCGAGCGGCTCGGCCTCGAGCATGCCGGTGAGCAGCACGAGCACGTCTTCGAAGTCGATCTGCCTCCGCTCCTCGAGCAGCGCCCCGTAGGCCCGGTGCAGATCGACGAGCTGCTCGGCGGTGAGCCCCATCGGCAGGGGCCGGTCCTGCACTCGTTCGGCGTAGCCGTCGATGCTCAGCATCGACGTCTTGCGCCACTCGATCTCCGACGCGACGTCGCGCAGGGCCTCGCCGCCGATCCGCACCCCCATGCCCTCGACCGCCTGAGAGAGCGCCGCGACCTTGCCGGGCAGCACCTTCGGCGCGGTACCCCCGACGAGTTGCGGCCAGAAGTGTCCCAGCTGGGCGAGCGCCGCACCGTGGAACGTCTGCGCGCGCACCCCGTCGGCTCCCAGCCCTCGCAGACGCCCTTGCAGTTCGCCCGCCGCCTTACGGGTGAACGTCACGGCGAGCACCCGCTCGGGTGCGTACACCCCGCTGCGCACGCCATGGGCGATGCGATGCGTGATCGCGCGGGTCTTACCGGTGCCCGCCCCGGCGAGGACCGCGACCGGGCCGCGCAGGCTCTCCGCGATCTCCCGCTGCTCCGGGTCGAGCGCCTCGAGGATGGGATCGGCGTCACTCGCCATGCGCGCTCTCCGCAAGGGTGACGGCGGTCTTGTCCTCCTCGGAGACGGCGCCGGAGACCGCGCGATCACGATCGTGCCTCGACGGCGCAGCGTCGGGGTCGCCCTCAGCGACCCAGCGGTCGATCAGCCAGCGCGCGATCGAGAGCGGCATCGGCAGGATAATTCCGGGGGCGGGGTTGCGCAGTTCCTCGCGGGTGAACCACCGCAGCTCCGAGATCTCCTCGGGGTCGGGGTGCAGTTCGTTCGGATCCGCCCCGGGCGCAAGCCGGGCGCGGAAGCCCAGCATGAGCGAGCGCGGGAACGGCCACGGCTGCGACGCGACATACTCCACCTCGCCCAAGCGCACCCCCGACTCCTCGAGCACCTCTCGCACGACCGTCTGCTCGAGCGACTCCCCTGCTTCCACGAATCCGGCGAGCAGCGAGAAGCGGCCGCTCTCCCAGAGCGCGTTCGAGCCGAGCAGCACGCGGCCCTCGTGCTCGACGAGCACGATCACGGCCGGATCGGTGCGCGGGAAGTGCTCGCCGCCGTGCGCGTCGCGTCGCATCCAGCCGCCGAGCGCAGGTTCGGTGAGGCTACCGTCGCGCGACGAGAACCGCGCCGATTCATGCCAGCGCACGAGGGCGGAGGCGACGGCGATCATCTCGCGCTCCGCCTCGGGCAGCCGATCGGCGATCTCGAAAGGATGGCACCACCGCTCGCCGGCGGGCAGGCCCGATCCGCCGCCGACGCCGTCGGCGGCTCCGGCGGCGTGCGGCGCCCCGTCGCGAGCGACGTCGGCGGCGGGGTGCGCCGCAACCGCGAGCGCGAAGACGGGAGAACCGTGCGCACGGCCGAGGAAGAGATGACGGGCGGCCTGATCCGCATCCGCGGTCTCGAACTCGCCGGCGGTGGGGATCAGCGCGAGCCGCAGCCCAGGCCCGTCCTGGCCGTCGACGACCGGGATCTCGACGCCGCGCAGTCGCAGGAGCCTCGCCGCCGGATCGTTCCAAGCGTCGCGCAGGAGCCCGAATTCGGCGCGGGTCTCGGCATCGCGGTCGAGGGCGCTCCCCGCGAGCGGCGGGTGATCGGTGATCATCGGGTCTCCTCTCGTGCGGGGGCCGCGAGGGGCCGCATCACGGCCTCCCGAAGTTGCGCCCGGTGTGGCGTGCGGTGCGCGTGGCGCGGCCTCGGAGTCCGCTCACGTGCATACCCTGAATACATGGCCACCATTCCCTTCACTCTAGCCGCGCTCGCGACTTCGGCCGTACCGGGCCTCGTGGTCTTCGGGGTGCGCGGGCACGAGGGCGATGAGAGCTTCGCCTCCGCCGTCGTCGCGAGCGAGGACGCCGAACTGCTCGTGCGGGTGCCGCGTACGCAGGCCGCCGAGGTGCAGCAGTCGGCGGAGCTGCTGGGGCTCGCCGCGCTCACCGAGGGATCCCGCAGCCGTCTGCCGTTCGCGGTGCCCGAGACGCTCGGCATGACGCGCGCCGGCGACACACGGGCCGTGGTGTCCACGATGCTCGCGGGCTCGCACTTCGAGGCCGAGGATCTCGCCGACGACGCGCGGCTGCTGCAGCCGATCGCCGAGGTGATCGGCGCCGTGCACGACCTCCCGCCGAGCGTGGCGCAGCACGGCGGCCTGCCCATCCGCAGTGCGCAGGATCTCCGGCTGCTCGCCACGCGCCTCATCGACCGGGCGGAGGCGACCCGCCTGCTGCCGGAGACGGTGCTGCGTCGCTGGCAGCAGGCGGTGGAGACCGCGGAGATCTGGGATTTCACGCCGACAGTCGTGCACGGATCGCTCGACGCCGAGCAGTTGCTCGTCGAGGACGAGCGGATCACCGGCGTGCTGGGCTGGTCCGAGCTCTCCGTCGGCGATCCTGCCGGTGATCTCGCCTGGCTGCTGGCGGCCGGATCGGACGTGCTCGACGCGGTGCTCGCGAGGTATGCGCAGCACCGCAACACGGGTTCGCTCTCGCATCTGCGGGTGCGAGCTGCGCTCTACCACGAGCTGGAGGTCGCCCGCTGGCTGCTGCACGGCGTGGAGTCGCACGACCAGGCCGTGATCGACGACGCCGTCGGGATGCTCGATCGCATGGTGGGTTCGACGGGACCGCTCGGAGCGGCGTTCTTCGCCGCCCAGCACCGGTCGCCGCTCGATGAGTCGGAGGTATCTGCACTGCTGGAGGAGACGCCGGAGGTGGTGGATCATCTCTCGGACACGGCCGCGTACGAGGCGCTGGACGAGGATCGCATGTTCGGGGTCGACACCGACTTCATCGAGCCGCTCGACGAGAACGCGAACGACGGCGCCGACGCCGCGCGTGCGAGCGAACCGAGCGACGGCGCCGATGGTGCGCTCGCGGAGGAGCCTGTTGGCCGGACTGGCGCGGATCGCTCGGAGCACCTGACCGAGCCGCTCGCGGAGCAGCTGACGGAGCCGATCGACGCCGACGAGTTGCCGGAGCCCCCGACACGCTGAGGCCGCTCCCGGTGTCCCCCGCGCCAGGCTCGCGCGGCATGCCGAGCCTGTCCGCATCAGTGACCCCCGTCATCCCCCGCGCGCAGGCGGGCGGCCGCTGAGCCCCAGATCTCTTCGAGTTCTCGCAGGCTTCGCGGTCGACTGCCGGTGAGTTCGACGCCCTCGGCGACGTAGAACAGCGAGACGTCGATGCGCTCGGGTTCGATGCCGGCCCACTGGGCATAGGCGTGCCGGTAGAGGTCGAGCTGGAAGAACCGGCTCTCGCGCTCGGCATCGGTGCCGGGCGATCGCCCGGCCTTCCAGTCGACGATCTCGAATCGATCGGGCGCGTCGGCCTCGCCGGGCACGCGGTACACGGCGTCGAGTTTGCAGACGAGGGTGCGCCCGGCGAAGGGCAGAGTGACCTCCTGCTCGACGGCGATGGGCTGCAGCTGCGCCCATCGCGACTGCTCGAACTGCTCGATGAGGGGCCGCAGCTCGGCTTCGCCCTCGAACTCGGTCAGCTCGGGGTCCCACCCTTCGAGGTCGAGGCCGGTGAGGGCCAGTGCGGTGCCCCGCGCTGTCGTGGCTCGCCGCTCGACCCACTCGTGGAAGCGGTTGCCGATTCGGGTGCGCCGGTAGGGGCGCTGGGGTACGGGGCGGAGTCGGCGGCGCTCAGCGAGCTCCGGATCCTCGATGAACTCGTGGAATGTCGATGCGGTGATGCGCTCGGGCAGCTCGGCCGATGAAGCGCCGAGTGCGTCGTCCGTTCCGGAGGTCGAGACCGCGGGGTGGACCGATCCGCTCCGCGAGGCGCGCCGCTCGGCGAGCAGCAGCCGAACGGTCGGGTGGAGTTCCGGATCTCCGAGCGGATCGGGGTGCGCGTCTTCCGCGCCCAGAGCGCGATTCACCGCATCGGCGGCCCGCAGCACGGCGGGACCGCGGGAACCCAGTGGGTCGAGCGGCCACTGCAGTGTGAGTTCGGCGAGTTCGCTGGGGTCGCTCTCGTGAGCGCTCTGCTCCGGGAGCCCGACGATGAGGCCGGCCTGCTGCAGTTCGAGCAGGTAGGGCGAGGGGGTCCGCGGCCGGGTCTGGCCGCCCCAGAAGGAACCGCTGAGCAGCAGCCGGCTCGCGGATCGGGTCACCGCGACGTAGGCGAGCCTGCGCTCCTCTTCCTGATGCCGTTCCTTCAGCTGCTCCCGGTAGACGGCGATGCGGTCGCGCAGCTCCTGCTGCGTCGCCGCGATGCGCCAGTTCAGTTCGGGCCGCGCGGCTGCGTCGCCCCGCAGCTCGTCGGGCAGTTCGCCGGTGCGCAACCACCCGGCACCGCTGCGGGGGGTGCCGGGGAACTCGCCCGTGACGAGACGCGGGACGGCGACGAGATCCCACTCCAGGCCTTTGGACCCGTGCGCTGTGATGAGCTGCACCGTTCCCGGGGCGGGAGCGGCGACGTGCTCAGCGGTCTCGTCGGCTTCGACCGCCCGCTCGACCCACTCGAGCAGCGAGGCGAGCGTACCCCGGCTGTCGACGGCGAGATACCCTTCGACCAGCTCGGTGAAGATGTCGAGGTTGGCGTGGGCCGCCGAACTGCCGGCGTGCTCGCGCGCCTCGTTGGCGTCGAGTTCGATATCGAGCCGCAGCGCCTGCACGGTCGCCCCGATGAGTTCGGGAATGCTGCCGCCGACGCCCTGCCGCAACTTGGCGAGCATGCGACCCGCGTCGCGCAGCCGTTCGCGGCCGATCTCGCTGATCCCCCGCAGCGCCGAGTGGTCGAGGATCCGCATCGTCGCGATCTGGTCGAGGGCATCGATGAGCGTGAAGCGGCGGTCGGGGTCAGGCAGCACGCTGTCGTCGGCACGGTCCTCGTCGCTGAGGAGCTGCTGCGAGACGTCGCGCTGCGCGAACCACCGGGCCGCGTCGCGCAATCCGGCGAGATCGGCGACGCCGAGGCGGAAGCGCGGGCCGGCGAGCAGCCGGATGAGATCGCTCCCCGCGTCGGCGTACCAGACGCAGCGCAGGGTACTCACGACGTCGGTGACCTCGGGTGTGGTGAGCAACCCGCCGAGACCGATGATTCGGTTGGGCACGCCGGCGTCGTCGAGCGCGGCGGAGAAGGCGGCCATGGGGCTGCGCTTGCGGAAGATGAGAGCGGCCGTGGGCGGCTCGCCGTGTTCGGCGAGGTGCGCATCGCGCGCCTCGCGCATCCACGCGGCCACCAGGGCGCGCTCCTCATGGGCGGTCTCGGGGTAACGCCACTCGATGCTGCCGCGGGCGGCACCGGGACGCGGGGCCAACTTCGGCACGTCGATCGCGGCGTCGGCGGAGAGGGGCGCGGCGATGACGTTCGCGGCGTCGAGCACGCGGTCGGGGTTGCGCCAGCTCGTGGAGAGGTTGAGTGTCGCGGGGGGCGTGCTGCCCGCGGGGCCGCGGCCCCGGAAGTCGGCGTGGAACGACTGCAGGCCCTCGGCAGAGGCGCCTCGCCACCCGTAGATCGACTGGTGCGGGTCTCCCACGGCCATGACGGAGCCGCCCGCGAAGATGCGCGAGAGGAACCGCGTCTGGCCCACCGAGGTGTCCTGCACCTCGTCGAGCAGCACCGCCCGATGCCGGCGCCGCAGCACCGCGACGGCGTCGCCGGAGCGTTCGAGGGCGAGCGCGGCGAGCGCGAGCTGGTCGGAGAACTCGATGACGCCGCGGCGCTGCTTCTCGGCCGAGTACTCCCGCGCGAGGCGGGTGATGAGGGGGGTCTCGGCGAGGCTCGCGACCGCGTCGCGCACCGGTGCGTACACCTTGCCGCTGGGCTCGCCGCCGAGCTCCTTCTCGTTGTAGGGCAAATGGATCGCACGGCCGAACTCCTCGACGACGCGATCGACGCGGTCGAGCGAGGTGAGGTGGTCCGAGACGGCGTGGTCGAGGTTGAGCAGGTGGCGGACGAGCTGCGGCAGGCTGAGCTCGCTCGTGGCGAGTTCAGGGTCGCGGCTCGCGATCACCGTCTCGCGCGCGATGCGCCAAGCCGTCGCCTCGTCGATGATCGCGGCACCGGGCGCGACACCGGCGGCGGCGCCGAACTCCTGGAGCACGCGCGCCGCGAAGGAGTTATAGGTACTCACGTCTGGGATGTCTAGGCCATCGGAGAGCTGTTCGGAGAGCAGGGCCGCCCGCCGGGCCTCGTCGGTCGAGAGCGCGCCGCGTTCGGCGGCGTCGCGAAGCCGTTCGACGAACGCGTCGATCCTGCCCGAGATGCGTTCGCGGAGTTCACCGGCGGCCTTGCGCGTGAAGGTGAGCCCGAGCACCTGGTCGGGTTCGATGAGGCCGTTCGCGACGAGCCAGACCACTCGATTCGCCATCGTCTCGGTCTTCCCGCTGCCGGCCCCGGCCACCACCAGCGCGCTGCCTCCGAGGGGGTGCTCGATCACCGCCCGCTGCTCGGCGGTGGGGGTGAGGGCCGGCTTGGGGGGCACGGCCAGGATTTCGGCGATGCGCGAGGCGGAGAACACGGGGGCCTCGCGGTGCGCGGGCATCGGGTGGTGACGGTTCATGCGCGGCTCACCGCCGGAATGATGTGCAGCCGGCATTCGCCGGGCTGGTGCGGGTCGGAGCAGTGGTGCTCGACGCGGGCGGTGAACTCGCCGGAGGCCATGATGTCCGCCACGTCGACGACGCGCTGCTGCAGCAGCTCCGTCGCTTCTGCAGTGATGGGCTGCTGCATCCGTTCGATGTAGTCGGCCCGCTTGGTGGCGTCGGGGTGCACGTAGAGGAGCCGGGCGCCGCCGCTGTGCGCATGGGCGGGCATCGCTGCCGCGTCGGGGAGATCGAAGGCCCCGCGCGCCACCCCCAGCTGGTAGGCCTGCAGCTGTGCGTGCTCTTCCGCCGCGGCCTTGCTCGGCGGTGTGCGCCCCGTCTTCAGGTCGAGCACGGTCACCTCGGTCTCGCCGTCGGGGCGTTCCACCGCTTCGAGCCGGTCGGCCATGCCCCGCAGCACGGCCCGGTCGATCGGGATCGAGAACGGCGTCTCGCGCCCGAGCAGGCGGCGCTCCGAGGCGTCGAAGGATCGCAGGTAGGCGGCAAGGCTCTCGGTCATGGCGCGGGCGAGCCGTTCGGCGCGCTCCGACTCCCACTCGGCGTCGAAGGGCAGTTTGGCCCATTCGGCCTTCACCGCGTCGAGCATCGCTTCGGCATCGGGGCTCTGCGCGGTCTCCAACGCGTGATGCACGAGCGTGCCGAGGCTGGCCTGCAGGTTGCCGGTGCCGCCTCCGAGACTCGCGATGGCCCAATCGAGCGGGCAGGTCTCTGCGCGTTCGAGCTGCGAGGGGCTGACCGGCACGGTGGTCTCCGGGTCGCCCAGGTCGAACAGCGGGGCCGTGGTGCTGGGCGGCAGCACGCCGTACCACTCGGCGGGCCGGGCGCCGGGCGCGGATTCGCGGGCGAGTGCGACGAGCGCGCGCATCGCCTCGGCATCGTCCGGGTCGAGCGTGATCCGCCGTCTCATCTCCGCCACCGATCCGCGCAGCGTGAGTCGGCTGCTGGGCAGGCCGTCGCAGCGGTGCTCGCGGCCGAGGCCGAAGAACGGGCTCGGGTGCTGGTCGTCGTCGGAGACCGCCACGACCAGCAGCTCGTCGCGTGCTCGCGCACAGCTGTGCACGAAGAGGCGCAGCTCGTCGTGCATCGTGTCTTTGCGGGAGGGCGGAATCGCCTCCGCCCCGCGCAGCCAGCGCTCGAGCGCCGCCGTTCCGAGCAGTGATCCGCGCGCGCGGAGATTGGGCCACGCTCCGTCTTGCACACCGATGACCGCGAGCACGGAGAACTCGCGGCCGATCGCGCCCTGGGGGGTGGTGACGGTGACCGCGGCTCGCTCGCTGCGCTGCGCGAGCGAGTCCTCGGGCACGGCGCTGAGGAGCAGTTCGTCGAGCAGCTCCCCGATCGGCTGGTCGCTGTCCTGCTCTTCATGGCGCTGCAGGGCGAAGAACAGACCCATCACCGCGTCGAGCGAGCGATGCGCCTCGTCGGCTCGCACCCCGCGTCCGTCGAGAGCGTCGCTCTGCCACCGCGCTGCCAGGCGAGTGCCCTCCCACAGTGCCCAGAGCGTCTCACGGGGCGTGCCGCCAGCCTCGCGCACCCGCACCGCCGCGGCGGCGAGGAGGCCAATGCGGCGCAGCGCCCGCCCGCCCGAGCTGTCGATCAACGGGGTGTCTCCCGGGCGGGTGAAGGCTTCGAGCACGATCTCGCCGATCTCGCCGGGCTCTCGCTGTTCGGCGCGGGCGTCTCGCCGCTCCTGCATGAGCAGCGCACCCCGCAGCCGCCGGATCGCCACCGGATCGAGGCCCCCGATCGTGCCCCCCGCGAGCTGCAGCACCTGGTCGCCGGTGAGTGGGGACAGTCCGAGGGCATGCTGCAGCAGCCGCACGAGTTCGCGCACGATCTGGTGCTCTCGCAGCACGATGCCGCCCGCCGCGACCCCGGTGGGCACCTGGTGGGCGGCGAGCGCCCGCGAGACGCGCAGCGCTTCCGCTCGGCTGCGGCAGACGACCGCCATCTCGTTCCAGTTCGTGCGGGCGCGGGCATCCAGCCCGAGGTGGCGTGCGCGCAACCGGTGCGCGATCACCCCCAGCTGCTCGGCGGGCGACCCCACCACCGCGAACTCCACCGTTCCGGGATCCTCGGTCGCGCCCTGGGCTGCCCGCTGTTCCCCCGTTCCCGCCGCACCGACCCGGTCGGTGAGGTGCCGCACGAAGCCGCGCAGCCCCGCGCCCTGACGGTGCGCCGTGCGCAGCACGGTGCACTGCTCCGGCCCGTCGGCCGCGCCGCGCCTCCGCAGTTCGTCGCCGAGCCGGGCGAGCACCGCGGTGCGCTCGCCGTGGAATGCCCCGGTCGCTTCATCGGGGTCGCCGAAGGCCCACACTCGGCTGCCCGCGCTCGCACAGGCGGCGAGCAGGGCGAGCTCGCCCTCACCGAGCTCCTGCGCATCGTCGACGAGCAGCAGCCGCGGCACCGGGAAGGTGCCCGGTTCGGCCGGCCCGCCGTCGCGTGCAGCGCCGCTCGAACGCACGGCCGCCGCGGCCGCGCGCAGGAGCGCGCTCGAGCTCAGCTCTCCAGGCCGCTCACGGGCCAGGCGTTCGTCGACGGCCGCGATGAGATCGAGGCCCTCGCACCAGCGATCGAGCGTCTCGGGCGCGGGCATCCGCGTCTGCGCCTCGCCGCCGGCGCTGCCCCGCATCTCGCGCAGCCGAGCGGCGAACTCCGTGGGTCGAAGGTCGAAGTCATCGACGATGCGCCACAGCTCGCGCAGCTCGGCGCGGAACGCTGGACTCTGCAGCACCTCGGGCACGAGCCCCGAGATCCCCGCAGCCCCGGCGAGCCCCCGCTCGATCGTCTCGGCGATCGCCTCATCCTGGGCGGTGCCGGTGAGCAGGCGCGGGGCCGGGCGTCCCTCGACGGCCGCAGCGCGGGCGAGCACTGCGAAGGCGAGTGAGGTCGCGGTGCGCACGGGCGTGCCGCCGATCGCGCGCCCCGCACGGCGCTCGACCCGCCCTCGCAGCTCGCTCGCCACCAGGCGGTTCGGGGCCACGACCAGCGCGTGATCCTCATCCCAGCCGTCACGGCCGATGACGCGCGCGAACGCCTCGATCAGCACTGTCGTCTTGCCCGTTCCCGGCGCACCCAGCACGCGCGCGTGGCGGCCGGGATCGAGGGCCAGGACGGCCTGCTGCGACGGGTCGAAGGAGAACATGCGATCACCCTATCGACCACCTCGGACATTCTTCGCCGCGCGCCGTCACCGGGTCGCCGCAATCGCATCGAGGTCACCCGTGTGGCTGCTCGCGCCCCCGCGAAACGACCTCACGCGTGACCTCGATCCGCAGGAGAAGCGGAGCCGGAGCAGAGCGAGCAGCAGGCGCAGCGCACCACCTCGCACTGCGCCGAGGGCGAACGCGCGCCCGGTTCGCCGCACGCAGCGCGCTCTCCGCCATACACTCGAAGCAGTGGCAATCACACTCCGCGGCATCGGCCGCGACACCCGAGGAGGCACCCGTGGAAGTTCGTATCGGCATCAAGCACTCGCCCCGTGAGCTCGCGTTCGAGACCGAGGCGAGCGCGGGCGAGGTGCGCGGCCTCATCGACGCCGCGATCGCGCAGGATTCGGCGCTCGTCGCCCTCACCGACACCCGAGGGCGCCAGTACCTCGTCGACACCGACTCGATCAGTTACGTCGAGCTGGGCGGCGAGGGCGGCCGCAAGGTGGGCTTCATCAGCTGACAGCCGAGATGCCCCCGATCTGCGAGCACCGGGTCGGGGTACTCGCACTGCGCCGGCGCCCGTGCGGCGTCGGCGCAGTTCGTTCGAGGCACAAAATGCCCAAACCCTCGCGCAAGCTGCCCCCGACGCGGTAGCGTTCGACTCACCGTCGAACGGAAGAGGGATCAAGGGTGAGCACGCGCGAGGAAACGGCTGGCAGACCTTCTGGAACCGCGGGAGCTGGTGGAAGGCGCTGCTCCTGGTCGTCGTGTACTGGGGCGCATACCAACTGATCGGCCTCGGTACGTCGACACTGTTCCACCCGTTCATCGACGTCAAGAACCCGCTTGCGAGCCCGACGGCCATCTTCTTCACCGTCGCGCTGCCGGTCATCATCGCGGGCGGCCTGCTCTTCCTCTTCGCGGTCTCGCTCGGCTGGGCGCGCGAACTCTTCGGTCGTCAGCCGGTGCCGGGCCGCCCCTGGATGTGGGTGGCCGTCGTGCTCGTGCTCATCCCGGTCGTCATCCGCCTCATCGCCGCGAGGTGGGAGGCGTACTCCGTGTCGACCGTGCTGACGCTGCTCTTCCTCGGCCTGTGCATCGGCTTCGCGGAGGAGCTGCTGACCCGCGGCTTCGTCGTGAAGATGCTGCGCGACGGCGGCCACGGCGAAAAGCTCGTCCTCGTGCTGTCGTCGGGGTACTTCGCGCTGCTGCACGCGGGGAACGCGCTCACCGGGCAGCCGTTGCAGACCGTGCTCGTCACCGTCGCCTACACCTTCGGGTTCGGCGCGATGATGTACCTCTCGCTGCGCGCCACCGGGCGACTGGTGTGGGCGATGCTGCTCCACGCGGCGACCGATCCGACCACGATGCTCGCCACCGGCGGCATCGACACGCACACGGCCGCCGCTTCGACGTCGCAGGGTCTGCTCTCGATCGCGGGCCTGTTCAGCTTCGTTTACATCGCCGTCGCCCTGCTCGCCATCATGCTCGTCAAGAACCGGGTGGATCGCGGGGCCGCTGCCCCTGATCGGGCGACCGCCGAGTAGGCGCCTGCCGAGCGGCAACTCACCGAGCGGCAACTCACCGAAGCGCGGACGGCCCTACCGCAGCTCGTCGCGCACGGAGTCGAGCAGGCGCTCGGCCACTTCGCGCTTGCTGCCGTGCGTTTCGCGGGCGAGGTGCCCGTCGGCGTCGAGCACCAGCAGGCTGTTGTCATCGGACTCGAAGCCGGCGTGCCAGCCGACCGCGTTCACGGCAAGCAGGTCGACGCCCTTCCGGGCGAGCTTGCGCCGCCCGCGCTCGAGCAGCTCGGCGCGGGCTTCGGCCTCGGACGGGGCCTCGCCTTCGGCTCCGTCGGCGACGGTTTCGGCGGCGAAGCCGACGATAATCTGCCCCTCCCGGCGGTCCCGCACGAGCCCCACGAGCACGTCGGGATTCTCGACGAGCTCGATCACCGGGGCCTCGCCCGGCGAGTCCTCCTTGCGCAGCTTCTGGTCCGCCACGTGCGCCACCCGGTAGTCGGCCACGGCCGCGGCCATGATGACGGCCTCGGCGCCGGACGCCGCCGCGTGGGCCGCGGCCTCCAGCTCGGCGGTCGTGCCGACGGGCACGACCCGCACGGCGGCCCGATCCCGCACCTCCGCAAGCACCGACTCGTCGATGTTCGCAGCGAGCAGCACCACCTTCGCGCCGCGATCCGCTGCGGCTGCGGCGATCGCGACGCCCTGGCGGCCGCTCGATCGGTTGCCGAGGTAGCGCACGGGGTCGATCGGCTCGCGGGTGCCGCCCGCGGTGACGAGCACACGGATCCCGTCGAGGTCGCCCGGCACGGCCGGGGCAGCCTCCGGTGCGAAGACCGACTCCCCCGTATCCTCGGTCATCGGGAGGACATCCGGATCGGCGGACGTCTCCGGATCCGCCCCGCCCGCGAGCAGGCCCTCGACGACCTCGGCGATCCGCTCAGGCTCGCTCATGCGGCCCGGGCCGCTGTCATCGCCGGTGAGTCGGCCGCTCTCAGGGCCGACGAAGCGCACCCCGCGAGCGCGCAGGATCGCCACGTTATCCTGCGTAGCCGGGTGCTGCCACATCTCGGTGTGCATGGCGGGTGCGACGAGCACGGGTGCGCGCGTGGCGAGCAGCGTCGTGCCGAGCAGGTCGTCGGCGAGACCAGCGGACATGCGCGCGAGCGTGTTCGCGGTCGCGGGCGCCACGACCACGAGATCGGCGCGCTGGCCGAGGGCGACGTGGCGCACCTCGGGCACGTCCTCGTGCACCGAGGTGGTCACGGGGTGCCGGCTGATCGCCTCCCAAGTGGGCTTGCCGACGAAGCGCAGCGCGTCGTCTGTGGGCACCACATGCACCTCGTGGCCAGCCTCGACGAGCAGCCTCGCGAGCGCGACGGCCTTGTAGGCGGCGATGCCGCCGGTCACTCCGAGCACGATGTTCATAGGGACATCCTGCCATGCCCGTGTTCGCCCACGCCTCGGGTCCCGGCGCAGGGCATGGGATCTGCCGAAGATATGCGGGTTCGGGGCGGATCGGCCATATCTTCGGCAGATTCCATATCTACGGCCGGCCGACTTCAGCGGCGTTCGAGCAGCACGGCGACCTCCAGGTGCCGCGTGTGCGGGAACATGTCGAAGACCCGCGCCTCGCGCACCGCGAGAGAGGGCATCGCGGCGAGATCCACGGCCAGGCTCTCCGGGTTGCAACTCGAATAGACGACGTGCCGGATCCCATGAGCCTCTTCGAGCCAGCCGGCGAGTTCCCCGCCGATCCCGCGCCTCGGCGGGTTCACGATCACCGCCTCGGGGATCTCCTCCGAGCCGAGGGCGAAGGCGGTCGCATCCCCCGCTTCGAAGCGGGCCGTGATCCCCGCCTCGCGCGCGCTGCGCCTGGCCGAGCGCACGGCCTCCTCGCTGATCTCGACGCCCAGCACGCTGCGAACGGACCCCGCGCAGTGCAGCGCGAAGCCGCCGACACCGCAGTAGAGATCCCACAGGGAGTCGGGGCCGGCGAAGCCGATCCACTCGGCGGCCTGCGCGTACAGCGCCCGCGCCACCCCGGTGTTGGTCTGGAAGAAGCTCTGCGGCCGCAGGTGCAGTGCGAACCCGGCGCCGGTGTCCATCGCCAGCGAGGAACCGAGCAGCAGTTCCTCACGCTCGCCCTCGAGCACGGCCTTGTGCTCGGGCAGCAGATTGACCGAGACGACCGTCGCGGCGGGCACGGCGCGACGCAACTGCGGCAGCCGGTCGCGCAGCACCTCGAGCGCCTGCGCGCTGCGCACCACGAAACGCAGCATCAGTTCTTCCGAGGGCGACACGGTGACGTGCACGAACTTGAGCTCGCCGCGCCGCTTCGGCACATCGTAGGGCGGCAGGCCGGTCTGCTCGATGAAGCGAGCCAGATCCGGGATCATGGCCCGGATCGCGGGCTGCTGGATCAGGCAATCGCGCAGGTCGACCCCCGCGCCGTCCGGTCCGAGAATGCCGAGCGTCACCCGCCCGGGGCGACCGCCCACGACGAGCTTCGCCTTGTTGCGGAAGTCGCGCACGCCGCCGGGCACCGTGGGCAGCCAGGCCTGCTCGGGCACACCCGGCAGCAGTGCCCGGCAGCGCTCCTCCTTGTCGCGCAGCTGCTGCGCCGCGGGGGTCTCAATGAGGGTGCAGGAGCGGCAGCGCCCCGCCTCGAAGTAGTGGCAGACCGGGGTGTCGCCCGCGAGCGGGAGCCTCGTGCGGTCCCCCGGCTCCTCGACGGGCAGGCGCCGGACGGGGCTCATGCCGTCAGACCGAGTCCGTCCATGCGGCGGATGTGGTCGGCGATGAGCTCGGTGAACACCGGCTCCACCTCGCTCTCGACGAACGGGCGGGACTCGCTGAGCGCCAGCACTGCGCGCGAGACGAGCAGCGTGTCGCCCACGAGGCGGCGACCCCACAGCGCGAGCCAGCTCGACAGCCCCTCGTCAGCGGCCAACGCGGCCTCGAGCAGCTCTTTCAGCTCGGCGCGGCCGGTGTCGTCATGCAGGATCGCGATCGCTTCGCTGCGGTAGCCGTCGCGCAGCCCGCTCGCGAGGCTCGCGAAGAAGTCGTCGAAGAGCCCGCCCACGAGGTACAGGGAGAGCACGTGCTGATGCCAGTCGGCCGCGTCGATGCGCCGCACATAGCGCTCGATCACGGGCGCGAACGGCGTCATCACCACGTGCGGCTCCTCGCCGCGCCTGCGGATCTCGGCCGTGAGTCGCTGATGCTTCGACAGCGTCTGCCCGGCCACCCGGGCGAGCACGTCCTTGGCTTCGAGCGTAGCCGCACCCGAGACGGCGCGCGTGGCGCCCTCGTAGAGTTCGAGCTGCAGGTAGGAGGTCAGTCCGAGGAACGGCATGATGCCGGGCGCGAACTCTGAGAGCTCGACGCGCTCAGCGTCTCCGGCATCGCCGCGCGAACGCAGCTTGCGCGCTGGGGCATTCTTCTTGCGCAGCCCACGGATCCACTCGAACACCCTGTCAGCTTACCGCCGACCCGGAGCGTTGCTGGAATAGACTGTGCTCGATTGTATTCATCGCCGGTGACGCAGGAGCGCCGGCCGCTGCGCCTTCGTGATTGTGCGCGCAGCACCGCACTCTCGAATAGGACGCAACGTGACGACATTCCTCGAACTCGGCGTCGACCAGGACATGGTCGATGCGCTCACCGACAAGGGCATCACCGAGGCCTTCCCCATCCAGGAGCAGACGATCCCGCTCGCGCTCACGGGACAGGACATCATCGGCCAGGCCAAGACCGGCACCGGCAAGACCTTCGGCTTCGGACTGCCGCTGCTGCAGCGCGTGGGTGCCGATCCCGAGCCCGGCGTGCAGGCGCTGGTCGTGGTGCCCACCCGCGAGCTCTGCGTGCAGGTGTACGAGGACCTCGAGCTGGCCGCGAAGAACCGCGGGGCGACCGTGGTGCCGATCTACGGCGGCAAGGCCTACGAGGGGCAGATCGAGCAGCTGAAGGCGGGCGCGCAGATCGTCGTCGGCACGCCCGGTCGCCTGCTCGACCTCGCCAGCCAGCGTCTGCTGAACCTCGGGAACGTGCGCGAGATGGTGCTCGACGAGGCCGACAAGATGCTCGACCTCGGCTTCCTCGCCGACATCGAGAAGCTCTTCGCGAAGACCCCGGCGACGCGCCACACCATGCTGTTCTCGGCAACGATGCCCGGCACGATCGTGACGCTGGCGCGCCGCTTCATGTCGAAGCCGATCCACATCCGCGCGAGCGATCCGGATGAGGGCGCGGCCCAGGCCAACATCGAGCACATCATCTACCGCGCTCACTCCCTCGACAAGGACGAGGTGATCGGCCGCATCCTGCAGGCCGAGGGCCGCGGCAAGACGGTCATCTTCATGCGCACGAAGCGCGCGGCCGCGAAACTCCAGGAGGAACTGGTGGATCGCGGCTTCAACGCCGCCTCGGTGCACGGCGACCTCAACCAGGATCAGCGCGAGCGGGCGATGGCCGCGTTCAAGGCGGGCAAGAAGGACATCCTCATCGCGACGGACGTCGCCGCGCGCGGCATCGACGTCGACGACGTCACGCACGTGATCAACCACACCGTGCCCGACGACGAGAAGACCTACCTGCACCGGGTGGGCCGCACGGGCCGCGCGGGCCGCACCGGCATCGCCGTCACCTTCGTCGACTGGGACGATCTGCACAAGTGGGCGCTCATCAACAAAGCCCTCGACTTCGGCGTGCCCGAGCCGGTCGAAACGTACTCCTCGTCGCCGCACCTGTTCGCCGATCTCAAGATCCCCGAGGGCTCGAAGGGCCGGCTGAAGGCCACCCCGGTGAAGGAGCGCGCTCCCCGTTCGGAGGGCTCGCGGTCGGGCGGAGACGGATCGCGCGAGGAGCGCGGACGCTCGCGCAACCGCAGCCGCACCCGCAGCGCCAACCCGAAGGGCCCGGGCCGCCACGAGGCTCACGGCCACGAGCAGCACGGCCACGACCAGGAGGGCGGCGGCGAGCCCGGCGCCCCGCTGCTGCAGGACGGGGGCGAGGGGTCGACGTCGCGCCGTCGCCGTCGCCGTCGCCGCGGCGGTTCGCAGGGCGTCGAGGGTGCCGACACTACCGCGACCTCGGCCGACACCACCGCCGCGACCTCGGCGGAGTAGCGCCTCGGCGCCGGAGCGTCGCCGGCATCACGCCGAACACCGCGAGCCCCGCTGCTTCCTCATCGAGGATCCAGCGGGGCTCGCGGTATTCGTTTCGGACGGTGCAACGACGCGGGCGGATCCCGGATCGGCGAGACGCTCGGCTCAGCGCGGCGTGGCGACCCGTTCGCGCAGGAGTTGCACGAGCGCCGGGTCGGTCGACCGCTCCCCCAGCAGATTGGGCTTGCCGGCGCCGTGGTAGTCGCTCGAGCCGATCGCGGCGAGGCCGGTCTCGGCGGCCGTCGCGGTGATCGGGGGCAGCCAGTCGGCGCGGTTCTCCGGGTGGTCGAGCTCGACGCCCCAGAGGCCGGCCGCGGCGAAGGCGCGCAGCTCCTGGGCCCCGGTGGGGGTGCGCTGCCGGAACGCAGCCGGGTGCGCGAGGGCAGCGGCTCCCCCGGCGGCGCGCACCAGCCGGATCGCTTCGAGCGTGTCGATCGCGTGGGTGCCGAGATAGTAGGGCGATGCCGGGTGCAGGATCTCGGCGAAGGCGGTGCTGCGGTCAGCGAAGTATCCGGCGGCGACGAGCGCATCGGCGATGTGGGGGCGCCCCACGGTGCGGGCGTCCTCCTCGCCGACCACCGACTCCCAGGTGATGGCGTAGTCGGCCGAGAGCCGCCGCACCATCTCCTGCGCCCGCGCGAGCCGGGAGCGCCGCACCTCGGCGAGGGCGGCGAACAGCTCGCCGGCGGCCGGGTCGATGCCGTAGCCCAGCAGGTGCCGGGAGCGGCCGGCGTGCTTCGTGGTGATCTCGATGCCGGGCAGGAACTCGATGCCCGCGGTGCGCGCGGCGGCGCGGGCCTCGTCCCAGCCGTCGACCGTGTCGTGGTCGGTGAGCGCGAATCCTGTGAGGCCGAGCTCGGCGGCCTCGCGCGCGATATCGGCGGGTCTCGTCGTGCCGTCGGAGAACACCGAGTGCGTGTGCAGGTCGAAGCCCTGCTGCGTCCCGGATCGCGCCATCCCCCCAGTCTATGCCCGCAGTTCATGCAGTGGATCGCAGTTCAGACTGAGATCTTCGTAATTTTGATCCGCCTGAACTGCGATCGACTGTGTGAACTGCGGAGGGTAGGAGCAGCAGGGCGCACGGGGACAGAGGATGGGCACCGGGGGGGGTGAGAGGATGGGAGGATGACCGAGAGCGCGCAGACCACCCACGAGGTGGAGATCGACCACAGCAACCGCAGCACCACGCCGCAGACCGCCGTCTTCCTCGAGTACATCTCGTCGCACTGGGCCGACCGCCCGGAGACGGTTCCGGATCCGCTGCCCGTCGCTCCCCGCGCCGCGGGCCGCCGCGCCGCGCTCGGCGCGCTCTTCCCAGGCGAGCGCCTGGTGCTGCACGCCGGCGCCATGAAGCAGCGCTCGAACGACACCTTCTACCCGTTCCGCGCCCACAGCGCCTTCGCACACCTCACCGGCTGGGGCTCCGAGAGCGAGCCCGGCTCCATCCTCGTGCTCGACCCCGCGGGCGATGCGCACGAGGCGACCCTCTACTTCCGCGAGCGCGCGGGTCGCGACAGCGACGAGTTCTTCGCGAACCCCGAGATCGGCGAGTTCTGGATCGGTGCGCGCCCCTCGCTCGCGCAGGTGGCGGGTCTGCTCGGGATCCGCACCGCCCCGATCGCGGACTTCGCACCATCCGACACCGACAGGGTCATCGGGCGCGGTGCCGCCGAGGCCGACGGATCGGTCCCCGGCGAGGACGAGGAGCTCGCCCGTGCGACCTCCGAGCTGCGGCTCGTCAAGGACGAGTTCGAGCTGGCCGAGATGCAGGCGGCCGTCGACGCCACCGCGCGCGGCTTCGAGGAGGTGCTGGCCGCGCTGCCCCAGGCGAGCGCGCACCCCCGCGGCGAGCGCATCGTCGAGGGCGTGTTCAACCAGCGGGCCCGCCTCGATGGCAACACCGTCGGCTACGAGACGATCGCGGCTTCGGGCCCCCACGCCTGCACGCTGCACTGGATCCGCAACGACGGTGCCGTGCGCAACGGCGACCTGCTGCTGCTCGACGCGGGCGTCGAGCTCGACAGCCTCTACACCGCCGACATCACCCGCACCGTGCCGGTCTCGGGAACGTTCACCGCGGTGCAGCGCCGCGTCTACGAGGCCGTGCTCGAGGCCGCCGATGCGGCCCGCGCGATCGTGCGCCCCGGCATCCGCTTCGGCGACGTGCACGACGCCGCGATGGCCGTCATCGAGCGCCGCACCCGCGAGTGGGGCCTGCTGCCCGAAGACGACGGCACCGCCTACCACCGCCGCTACATGGTGCACGGCACGAGCCACCACCTGGGGCTCGACGTGCACGACTGCGCGCAGGCTCGCCGCGAGATGTACCTCGACGGCGTGGTGGAGCCCGGCATGGTGTTCACGATCGAGCCGGGGCTCTACTTCCAGCCCGACGATCTGACGGTGCCGGAGGAGCTGCGCGGCATCGGCGTGCGCATCGAGGACGACATCGTCGTCACCGAGGACGGCTGCGTGAATCTGTCGGCGGGCATCCCCCGCACGGCCGACGACGTCGAGGCCTGGATCCGGGCGGCGCAGGCGTAGGGGGCTCTCCCCGGGCACGCAGCTTCGCGGGGTAGCATCGGATCCCGATGTCACACGTGTCCGCCTGCCCGGGAGTCTCCCGCTGGTCCCGCTTCCTCGGAGCGGGCGCTGCGGCGAGCGTGATCGTGCTCCTGGGCGCGGCGGTCCTCGCCCCCTACTCCATGTCGACGGCGTTCGCCGCCGACGGCAGCGCCTTCGCTCGGCAGCAGCGGCTCGATGCGGCGCCGGCTGCCTCAGCCTTGATCGACATGAGCGTCGAGGCGTCGCAGGTCTCCGGCGGCGCGGGATCGGGCGGGGCACCCGCGGCGGCCCTCTACACGCTCGAGCAGTTCATGTTCACGGGCGCAGTCAACTGGGGCGGATACCGCTTCACCTTCTACAGCCAGCAGGTGCTGCCGGGCCCCGGGCTCGCCATCCCGGGCCGTCACGTCAACGAAGCCGGCTACGTGAGCGACGCCGACGGATTCATCGTGCTCGCCGGGTCGCACCCGAAGGGCACCGTCTTCGAGACCCCCTTCGGCTACCCGGGCAAGATTTACGATCGCGGCACCTTCGGCAACCACCTCGACGTCTACATCCGCTGAGGCGGTCGGTGCACCCTACTCGATGTCGCCGTCGACGTAGACCCAGCGCCCGGCCTCATCGCGCGCGAATCGGCTGCGCTCGCGCAGTTCGACGCGCCCCTCGGGGCCGCGTCCGACCGCGGTGAAGGCGACTCGTCCGGTGCGGTCGGCAGGCCCCCCGGCCGTGACGTCGCGGATCAGCAGACGCCGCCACTCGACTCCGTCGTCGAGGTCGAGCTGCGCCGGCCGGGTCTCCGCGGCCCAGCTCGCGAGCAGGTACGCCCCGTCCCCGAGCGCGAAGGCACTGAAACGGGAGCGCATGAGACGCTCGGCGGTGGGCGCCGGATCACCGGCGTGCAGCGGCCCGCAGCACTCGGCGTAGACGGCCCCTCGACCGCAGGGGCAGGGATCCTGATCGTTCACGGCTCCAGCCTAGGAGGTTCCGCCGGCTCCTGGACCCGTGCCCCGCTGGGGCGCGCCGTCGACGAGGCCCCGGCTGCCCGCGGCGCGCACGAGCGTCACGGGCGGGATAGGATAGGAGATATCGCGGCGCGTCCTCCGGGCGCTGCGCCGCTCCAGCACGACAGACACTCGCGAGGAGACACCGTGAAGATCCGCACCCGCATCGCCACCGCCGTGACCGCGGCCATCGCCTCGGTCTTCGTGGCGGTTCCCGCTTTCGCCCACGACGGGCACGAGCACGAGTCGATGTTCTCGTCAGCGGGCCAGCCCGTCGACGTGGTGGCCATCTCGATCGTCGGCGTTGTGCTGCTCGCCGTGGTGCTCATCGGCTCGACCCTGATCGGCAACCTCTTCGAGAAGAAGTAGGCCTCCCTGACGCAGGCGGCGGATCCTTCGGGATCCGCCGCCTGCGTCGTATCCGGGCCAGAATACGTCGCCGTTCATTCGGGCCTCACCGGTACTGCGGACGGGAAGCACCGATCTCATCCGAAACATCGGTCTGGTCCGAAGCATCGGCCCTACCCAAAGCACCGGCCGAACCCGAAAAGCCGGCCGAACCCGACGCATCGGGAGAGTCCCCCGGCAGGCCTCAGCTGCTCAGTCGACGACCACGCGGATGCCCGCGACCTCGGCGTCTGCAGCTCCCCGCACGTAGCCCGTGGGCGAGGCCGCGACGGCCTGCAGGAAGTCGACGGTGTCGGCGGTGACCTCTTCACCGGGCAGCAGGTTCGGGATGCCGGGCGGGTAGGCCGCGAGGGTGTCTGCCGAGATGCGGCCCACGGCCTGCGCGGCGGGCACCACTTCGCTGGCGCCGAAATAGGCGTCGCGAGGCAGCATGCGCAGGGCGCCCGGCTCGGGCAGCTCGGGGAACTCGTGCATCGGCTCGGCGCCGATGCGCGCGGCCTCCTGCGCGACCTCGTCGAGCGCGACCATGAAGCGATCGACGTCGATCTCGCGCGTCGCGCCGATGACGGCGACGACGCTGGTCGCGGTCGACATCTCCAGGTAGACGCCGTGGCGCTCCTTCAGGGCGCCGCGCACCCAGTGGCCGCTGCGGCCCAGCCGCGAGACGTCGATCGGGATGCGCAGCGGATCGGTGGCGGCGATGTCGGGGAACTCAGCGAAGCCGTCGCCGATGTCCGAGAAGCGCGGATCCTGCTGCAGGCGATCTCGAATCTCCGCGGCGGCCCGCACTGCCCGCCCGATGCGCTCCTCGCCGCTCGCCATCGCGTGACGCGCGGTGTCGAGCGACCCCATGAGCACTCCGCTCATCGACGTCGAGGATGTCATGCTGAAGGCGCGGGCCACGAGCGGTTCGAGGCGGTCGGCGAAGGGGCCGTGGCCGAGGTGCAGCATGGCCGACTGCGTGAGGGAGCCGGCGAGCTTGTGCGTGCTCGACACGACGAGGTCGGCGCCGAGGCGCGCGGGCGACTCGGGCAGCTCGGGGTGGAAGCCGAAGTGGGCGCCCCACGCGTTGTCGACGATGATCGCAGCGCCGTGCCGGTGCGACACCTCGGCGAGCCCGGCCACGTCGGCGACGGAGCCGAAGTAGCTGGGCGAGACCACGTAGACGCTCGACACGGCGCGGCCGGCCCGGGCCTCGCGGGTGAGGGCCGCGTCGAGGGATTCAGGGGTGAGGCCGTGGGCGATGCCGTGCCTGGCGTCGACGGCGGGGGCCACGAAAGAGGGCACGAGGCCCGACAGCAGCACGCCGTCGGTGAGGCTGGAGTGCATGGCGCGCTGGATCAGGATCCGCTCCCCGAGGCCGCGCACGGCGATCGCGGCGGTCCGGTTGGCCTGCGAGGCGCCGTTGGTGAGGAACCATGTGCGGCGCGCGCCCCAGGCGTCGGCGGCGAGCCGCTGCGACTGCTGCAGCGGACTGTTCTCGCCGGCATCGATGCCTTCGAGCAGCAGGGGCACGTCGAGCTGCGCGACCCGGGCGCCGAAGAGCTCGGCGATGTGCTCGGCCCCGGCATCGGGGGCGTTGCCGTGCCCGGGCACCATGAGCGAGAGCGGTGCAGAGTCGCCGAACGCGGTGATCGCGTCGGCGTACGGGGTGCGGCTCTGGTCCTCGGCGTAGCGCGGAGCCGTGGCGACGCGACGCGGCGCGGCATCGGCGGGCGCCTCGATCATCGCGTCGTGCGCGGGGAGGCTGGGGGTCGTCGTGTCCTGATGCAGCATGGGGCCAGCCTCTCGCGCGCGCGGCGCGCGTGGGAACCCCGCAAACCCCTCACGGGAACCATATACTGTCTTGAGCCAGGCCGGGCGAAGACCCCGCCTCGCTCCAGAAGGTGACGGGAGTATCATGATCGATCTGCGCCAGCTCCAAGCTCTCAGCGCCGTGGCGGCCGAGGGCTCGGTGGCGCGTGCCGCCACGCGCCTCGGCTGGAGCCAGCCGACCGTCGACTACCACCTCAAGAACCTCGACCGCCTCGTCGGCGCCGACCTCACGATCCGCAGCACGCGCGGCAGCCGGCTCACCACCGCGGGCGCGCTCATGCTCGAGCGCGGCGAGGAGATCCTCGGGCTCGCCGACCGCGCCCTCACCGATGTGCGAGATCTCGCGCAGCTGGGGCGGATCCGGCTGCGCTTCGGCATCTTCCCCACCGCCGCCGCCCGACTCCTGCCGGGCATCGTGAGCCGCGTCTCCGAGTTCGGGATCGAGCTCGACGCGACCCTCGAAGAGGTCTCCCCGCTCGTGGCGCGCGTCAATCAGCACACGCTCGATGCTGCGCTCGTCTACGCCGCGGGCGGCTATGAACTGCCCTTCCGCTCCGAGGTGCACACCACCCGGCTGTTCACGGATCCGCTGCTCATCGCCCTGCCGTCCGCGCACCCCGCCGCGGGGCGCGCCCGCTTCGACCGGGCCGCACTGCTCTCGCTGGCATCGGACAGCTGGGTGATCGGCTCCACCCCCGGCGACACCATCGACGATCTCGTGCGCGAGATGTTCGAGGTCGAGGGACACAAGATCGATGTGGCGATCCGCACCGACGACTACTCGGTGATGCTCGGGCTGATCGCGGCCGGCATGGCGGTGGGCGTCGTGCCGAGCCTCGTCGCCGCGAATCCGCCGGAGGGCGTCGTGCTGCGCCCCATCGATGACGCCCGCTTCGCGCGCGAGCTGCTGCTCGCGGCGCCCGCGGGCCCGGCCGGCCCCGTGACGGCGGTGCGCCAGCTCGCGGAGGCGGTGCGGCGCTCCATCTCCGCCACCGACTGAGACGGGTTGCGCCGCCTCCGCCGGTCAGTGCGCGGCGGCACCCTCCTGATCGGCGGGCTTCCGCACGAAGTACGCGAGCACGAGCGGCACGATCGAGATGCACGCCGCGACGAAGAACGCCGCGTGCGTGCCCGGCTCGCCGGCCTCGGCCGTCGGCAGCCCGCGAGCCTCGCCCGCGTGCAGGGACGTCGAGTAGATCGAGATCAGCACCGCCGTGCCGGCCGCCCCGCCGACCTGCTGCAGCGTGTTCAGCACCGCCGAGCCGTGCGAGTAGAGCGAACGGTCGAGCGCTCCGAGCGAGGCCGAGAACAGAGGCGTGAACGAGCTGGCAAGGCCCAGCGACATCGCGATCTGCACCACGACGAGCAGCCACACCGGCGTCTGCGTGCCCACCGTCGAGTACATGAACATCGCCGCCGTGATGAGCGTCGTGCCGGGCACGAGCAGCGTTCTCGGACCGCGCGCATCGTAGATGCGGCCCATCACCGGCCCGAGCAGACCCATCAGGATCGACCCGGGCAACAGCACCAGGCCTGCGACGGTGGGTTCGAGTCCGGCGACGTTCTGCAGGTAGAGCGGCAGCAGCGAGAAGGTGCCGAACATCGACAGCGAGATCACGGCCATGATCACCGCGGAGACGACGTAGTTGCGCGAGGTGAAGACCCGCAGGTCGAGCAGCGCATCATCCTGCTTCTGCAGCGCGAGCTGACGCCACACGAACAGGCCGAGGAACAGCGCACCGCCCACGAGCACCGCCCACGGCGGCACGCCGACGCCGCTTCCGGCCGCCCCGCCGTGGCCGCCGATCTGGCTCAGCCCGAAGACGATGCCGCCGAATGCGAACACCGACAGCACGATCGAGAGCACGTCGATGGGCGCGTTCCGCGTCTCGCCGAGGTTCGTCATCCACTTCGCGCCCAGTGCGAGCGCGACGAGCGCGATCGGCAGGATGATGCCGAAGAGCCAGCGCCAGCCGAGATGATCGAGCACCACGCCCGAGAGCGTCGGCCCGAGCGCCGGTGCGAGGCTGATGACGAGACCGACGCGGCCCATCATGCGGCCGCGGGAGTGCGGCGGCACGACGTTCATCATGGTCGTCATGAGCAGCGGCATCATGATGCCCGTGCCCGCGGCCTGCACGATGCGGCCGAGGAGCAGCACGATGAAGCCGGGGGCCACGAGGCAGATCGCGGTGCCCAGCACGAAGGAGATCATCGCGGCCAGGAAGATCTGGCGGGTCGTGAAGCGCTGCAGCAGGAAGCCGGTGGTGGGGATCACCACGGCCATGGTGAGCATGAAGGCGCTCGTGAGCCACTGGCCGAGCTCGGGCGGGATGCCGAGCGACACGTTGAGCGCGGGGATCGCGATCGCCATCGTGGTCTCGTTGAGGATCGCGACGAAAGCGGCGACGAGCAGCAGCCAGATCACTCGCATCCCGGCGGGGTCGATGGTGTCGCCGGGCGAGGGCGGCACTCGCACCGAAGCGGTATCTGAGGTCACGGCAAGACTCCTTGAGATGGGCCGCCCCGGCCGGGATCGCGCAGAGGACCCTTCGGAGGCAGACCTAACAGCCTACTCCCTCGGCACATCGCATCGCAAGGATGAGCCCGCTTCCGGCGACCCGGCGCTCAGAACGCCGCGGTGGCGGACTGACGCACCGCGCACCGCACCGCGATCACTCCCCGAAAGGGTCGCGCACGCGCGCCAGGAACTCCCGCGTCTCCTCGCGCTGCGGGTCGTCGAAGATCTGCTCGGGCGGGCCCGACTCCACGATCACGCCGTCCTTCAGGTAGACGACGCGATCCGCCACCCGCCGCGCGAATGACATCTCGTGCGTCGCCATCACGATCGTCGAGCCCGCCGCCTTGAGATCACGCACGAGGTCGAGCACCTCGCCCACGAGCTGCGGATCGAGCGCGCTGGTGATCTCGTCGAGCAGCAGCAGCTCCGGATCGGTGGCGATCGCGCGCGCGATCGCCACGCGCTGCTGCTGACCGCCCGAGAGCCGATCAGGGTACTCCTTCGCCTTGTCGGCGAGACCGATGCGGGTGAGCAGGGCGAGCCCGGTGCGCTCGGCCTCGCTGCGCGACGCGCCGAACACCTGGCGCGCGGCGAGGGTGACGTTGTCGAGCACGTTCATGTGCGGGAAGAGGTTGTAGTGCTGGAACACCACGCCGATCCGCGCGCGCACCCGGTCCGGGTCGATGCGCGGATCGGTGATGTCCTCCATCTCGGTGCCGTCGGCCGCGGCGCCCCGCTCCCCCGCGGACGCCCGCGCCAGCAGGATGCGACCGTCGTCGATCTGCTCGAGCAGGTTGATGGTCTTCAGCAGCGTCGACTTGCCCGAGCCCGAGGCGCCGATGAGCACCACGACCTCGTGACGGTCGACGGTGAGATCGATTCCGCGCAGCACCGGGTGGTCGCCGAAGCGCTTGTGCACCCCCTGCACGTCGAGCACAGGCCGCGCCGCGGGATCCGCCGTCCGCTCCATCGATGCGGTCATACGGCGCCTCCCACCTGCTCGCGCTTCTGCGCGCGAGCCGTCAGCCAGTCGGTGAGCCGGATGAACGGCCACGACAGCAGCACGAAGAGCACGCCCGCGAGCACGTAGGGCGTGAAGTTGTAGCTCGATGCCACCTCGATCTGCGCGGCGCGCACGGCGTCAACGGCGCCGAGCACCGAGATGAGGCCGACATCCTTCTGCATCGACACGAAGTCGTTCATGAGCGCGGGTGTCACCTTGCGCACCGCCTGCGGCATCACGACGAGCCGCAGCGTCTTGCCGTGGCTGAGACCGAGCGAGCGAGCGGCGAGCCGCTGCGAGGGGTGCACCGCGTCAATTCCAGCGCGCAGCACCTCGGCCACGTACGCCGAATAGCTGAGGATCAGCGCGATCGTGCCCCAGAACTGCGCCGGCATGCGGCCTGTCAGTTCAAGGCCCGGGATGCCGAAGCCCACCAGGTAGAGCACCAGCAGCACCGGGATGCCCCGGAAGATGTCGGTGTAGCCGGCGGCGATGAGGCGGATCGGCGTGAACACCGGCCCCTTGAGCGTGCGCGCGACCGCGAGCAGCGTGCCCAGGATCGCCACGCCGATCGCCGCGACGAAGAGCACCTGGACGTTGAGCCACAGCCCCTCGATCACACGGGGGAACGACTGGACCGCCACCTCGAGATCGAAGAAGGTCTCGCTCACCCGGCTCCAGCCGGGGCTGTTGACGAGCACGACGGCGATCACCGCCGCGAACACGAGCGTGCTCGCGACGCTGAGGAGGATCGACCGCTGCTTGCGGGCGCGGCGGTACGCGCGCCGCTCGAGCTCGATGGCCGAGGGCTCGAACGGCGCGCCGCCGGGGCGGGTGGTGGTCACGAGGAGAGGACTACTTCAGGACCGGTGCGCCCTGGTCGGCGATCCACTTCGCCGCCAGCTCATCGAGCGCGCCCTTCTCGCGGAGCGCGTCGAGCGCCTTCGAGACCTCGGCTGTCAGCGAGGAGCCCTTCGGCAGCACGAAGGCGAACTCGTCGCCGCCCTCGGCCGAGTCGAGCTGGCCGACGATCACACCGTCGTCGAGCTGCGCATCGCGCACGTAGAAGGCGCCGGGGAGGTCGGTGACCATCGCGTCGATGGTGCCGTTCTGCAGGGCCGCGACGGTGTCATCGACGTTGTTGAAGACCTGGATCTGCTGGTTCGGTGCGATGACCTCCTCGGCCACCTTCAGCGAGGTGGTGCCCGAGGCGACACCGATGACGGTGTCCTTGAGGTCGGCGATGCTCTTCGCGTCGGCGGCGGGGGTGCCGCCCGCGGCAACGACGGCCTGGGTGGTCTCGTAGTAGGGCGACGAGAAGTCGACGGCCTTCGCGCGCTCCTCGCTCACCGAGAACTGCTGCACGTTGAGATCCCAGTCCTTGGGGCCGGGGGCGATGGCCGAGTCGAAGCTCGAGCGCACCCACACGACGTCGCCCTCGGCGTAGCCCATCTCCTCGGCCACGGCGTAGACGACTGCGGCCTCGAAGCCCTCGCCGCTCTCGGGGTCGTCGTTCAGCACCCAGGGCGCGTAGGCGGGCTCGCCGGTGGCGACGGTGAGCTTGCCCTCGGTGACGGGGCCGACCTCTGCCGCGCCGCCGTCGGACGATGCGCCGCTGGTGCAGGCGGTGAGGGCGAGCAGGGCCGCGGCGCCGGCAGCGGCGGCCGCGACGAGGCGGGAGGTGCGTGACATGGGGGGCTCCTTCGATCAGTGCAGAGGCGCGGGCGCGTCCGGGCATGGCGCAGCCGCGCCGACCGCAGACCAGTCTATGAGATTCCAGGCCGTATCCCGCATCGCGCGTCACCGGGAGTCACACGAGCCGGGCCCCTCCCCGCCAGGTCGCCATGCGTCGAGAGGCGGATCTCGCATGCGGGATCCCGGCTCGCCATGCGATACCCGCCTCTCGGCGGGGCGTGACGCTGCGCTACGCGCTCTGCGCTGCGCGCGCTACGCGCGGAAGCGCTCCACGCCTGCGACGATGGTGCGGCGGGCACGGCCGGCGCCGTCCTCGACGAGCTCGGCCAGCGCGGCGTCCGGTTGGCGCGACGCTGATGCGAAGAAGGCGAGGTCCGCCATCGCCCCCACGCCGAGCTGCCCGATGCGGCGTTTGCCCACGTGCTGGCCGAGCGCGGCGGCGCCGCCGAGCGTGGCCGCGGTGAAGAGCCGCTGGTGCAGATCGTCGTCGCGGTAGCCCTGTGACCGGGCGACCCGGTAGAGCGCCGCGACGTCGGCGAGCAGGTCGAGCGAGGGCGACGACGAGAGCGAGTCGGTGCCGACCGCGATGAGATTGCCCTCGCGCAGGTAGGCGGCCACGGGCGGCATGTCGAGGCCGATGACCTCGTTGGATCGCGGGCACAGCGCCACGCTGGTGCCCCTCGCGCGCAGCAGCGCGCGATCCTCGGCGCTCACGTACACGCCGTGCGCGATGTGGCAGTCGGGCCCGAGCACGCCGAGGTGGTCGACGAACTGCGTCGACGAGACGCCGATGCCGTGCGAGCGCAGTGCGCGGAAGCTGTCGGCGCCGAGCTCCGGCCACTCCCCGTGCCCGCCGGGCCCGGCGCCCACGTAGCCGTCGATGCCGTCGAACTCGCGCTCCATGTGCGCCTCGGCGAGGTGGATGTGCAGCCGCAGGCCCTCCTCGCGCACGATGTCGGGCAGTTCGAGCAGCGGCTGCACTTCGAGCGAGTAGGGCGCGTGCGGCGAGACGCCCGCGCCGGGCGGGGTGGGGATGGCGCGGATCTGCTCGCGCACCTCGTCGCGGGCGGCGGCATCCCAGTCGGCATTGCTCTTGCCGTAGACCTCCCAGTAGGCGATGCCGTGCATGCCGGCGTCGTGCAGGGCGCTGAGCGCCTCGCGGTCGGTGACGACGTCGGCGGCGGCGGTCACCCCGGCGGCGAGGCTCTGCTGCGCACCGTCGGCAGCGGCGGCGGCCCAGTCGTGCCCGCCGCGCTCGTAGACCACGTCGAAGGCGTCGCCCCAGTGGTCGAAGCCGGTGTAGTTGCGCTGCGCGACCTCGGCCATGCGCGTGTACTGCAGGTGGGTGTGCGCGTTCACGAGGCCGGGGGCGAGCACGCCCTCCCAGTGCTCCTCGCGGTGCTCGACGCCGCGGGCGGCGAGCGCGTCGAGCACCCAGCGGCGGTCCCCCACGTGCAGGATGCGTCCGTTCTGCACCGCCACGGCGCCGTCCTCGATGCGCGGGCTGACGACGGGGAAGACGAGGGAGGCGCTGTAGACGACGATCTCGGGTGCTGTGCTCACCCGCATGATTCTAGGGCGTGCGCTCGCCTCGGTCGCCGCGCACCCGCCGTCCGCGGCCGCGCGGACCGCGGGCTCAGCGGGCTGCGCGGTAGCGGTGCACGGACCACGGCTGGGCTGCGCCGCCGGGGCGGCTGCGGGAGGGTGCCGGATCGGCTGATCCGCCGCGCAACGCGAGCGCTGTCCGCGCCACCCGGGCCTCGTCCTCCCCCGAGAGGGCGTGCACGCCGGGGGCGAGGTCACCGCGCATGAGGCGGGTGAGCGCCGCGAGCTGGGTCGCGAAGGAGAGGTCCATCACCTCGACGGGGTTGCCCTCGGCGGCCGTGTAGTTGACGCCCCCGCCGTCGGCGAGCACGAGCGGGCCACGGGCCGCGCCCGGCGCGGTCCACTCCGCGACGCCCTCGCCGGCGGACTGCACGCTCCAGCCCGCCGCCCGCAGCTCGTCGAGCGCGAGCTCGTCGTCGATGCCGCCCGCCACGGCGACCGCGGTGCCGGGCCGCAGCAGGGCGAAGCCGCTTACGTCGAGCGTGTGCCAGACGCCGGTGGCGCTGACCACCACATCGGCGGACGGGAGCGCGGCTTCGGCGCGGCGGGCTTCGAAGCCGTCGTGCAGGGCCGCGAGCGCGCGCACGGGGTCCCGCTCCACGACGGTCACCTCGGCGCCGAGCGCGGCGGCGAAGCGGGCCGTGCCCACGCCGACGGGCCCGTAGCCGATCACCGCCCACCGGCTGCCCGCGATTCCGGCGTACTCCGGGGCGGCGGCGCGCGGATCGGCCCCTGCGGGCGGCGCCCAGCCGGCGCGATCGAGCAGGTCCGCGATCGCGAGCACGCACGACTGCCCCGTCCCCACGAGGTTATCGAAGTCGGTCTTGGTGCGGGCGTCGTTGACGGTGATGACGGGGATGCGCAGCACTCCGTCCGCCGCCATCTCGCGCAGCGGGCGCACGCCGCTGGTGGTCTCCTCGGCGGCGCCTCGCAGGCGGTCGAGGGCGGCCGGGCGCTCGGTGTGGGCGAGGCGGATCAGGTGGGATCCGTCGTCGACGAGGTACTCGGGACCCCAGTCGAGGATCGCTGCGGCGTGCTCCGCATCGACGGAGGCGGCGGATCCTGCTGCGTCGGCCGCGCCGGCGCTCGTGGGGGCGAACACCTCGACCCGACCATCGGCGGCGAGCGCGGCGGCGACCTCGGGATCGGTCTCGGAGACGGCGCTGAAGAGCGCCACCTCGCAGCCGGCGTCGGCGAGCGCGAGGGTCAGCGCGGCGGTCTTCGGCTCCAGCACGAGGCTCACGCCGATGCGCGGCTTCCCACCGGTCCCGGCGCTCGCCCGGGCGGTCTCGGCGAACTCGGCCGCGAGGCGCGCCGTGGCGCGCATGCCGTCGGCCGCCCACGCGATCCTCGCCGCCGCGTCGTCGCCGCGGGCCGACGCCATGCCGCCGTCGAGCGCCACCAGCACGGGCGCCAGCCCGCGGGCTGCATCTGGCGCTGGACCCGCGCCGGCACCCTGGCGATCCGGATCGGCGGAGCCCGCCCGATGCTCGTCGCCCAACCGCTCGACGAAGACGAACTCGGCTGGGCGAGCCGCCGGCTCTTCGAGGCGCACGCCCATGCGGGCGAGCGCGACGAGCAGGGTCTCGCGCTCGCACCCGTCTGCGAGTTCGACGCGGGCGACGCCGCCCGCCAGCAGCCGGTTGCCCGCGCGAGCGGCCGCGCGGATCGCGCGCTCGACCCGCAGCGCCGCCGCGGCGCGCGATCCTCGTCCGTCGAGTTCGGTCATCGATCCTGCGCCTTCCGCTCGGAGTCGTCACTGCCCGCGTCCGGTCCGGATCCGGTCGGGGTCTGCTGATCCGCGGGCGTCGTCGGGTCGGCGGCACCGGAGCTCCGGTCCTTCGCACTGGATCCGCCTGCGCCTGAATCCGTATCGCTGCCGCTGCCCGTACCGGTGTCTGAGCCCGTGCCGGCGCCTGAGCCCGTGCCTCTGTCCGAGGCTTCGCGCTCGGCCTGCTGGGCCTCCCACTGCGCGCACGCCGCTTCAGGATCATCCGGCAGCCCGAGCGCGGCGCGAGCCGCCGCGGCCGCCTCACCGGATTCTGCGGCCCCCTGCCAGGCGTAGGCCACGGCTTCGGCGGCGTCGAGCTTCGCCACGCTCGCCGCCTGCTTCCGATCCGCCTGCAGCGTCTTCCGTACCGAGGCCACCGGCGCCTCCGCCACCGCCGGCCAGCTCTGCTGCTCTGTGTCGAGCTGTTCGCCGGCCTCGGCGCTCGCCTCGGCCACGCGCTCCATCGCCGTAGCGAAGCGCGCCGTGTCGATCTGCACGTCGCCACCGCGAGCGACCGCGATGCGCAGCCTGTCGAGCTCAGCGTCGGCATCGTCCCACGCGGCGTTCACCGGGCAGACGGCGTCGAGATAGACGCCTCCGGCCTTCGTCGCCGACAGCACCTCGGGCTCGGGAGGAGGCTCCGGCGCAGCGCAGCCCGCGAGCCCGCCCACGAGCAGCAGGCAGGCGAGCGCCCCGATCGGGGCGCGGCGGACACGAGGCAGCTGAAGCACTCTTTGAGAATAGTCGGCACCACCGACATTCCTGGCGCAGACGCCAGCAGCCCCCGCCCGTACCGCGGCTCCGGCCCCGGCCCCGGCCAGACTGGCTCCCACACTTGCCAACGCACCAGCTGCATATCCCTGCGATCGCGCGGCGCGCACACGTGCAGGTTCGCGCGAGGATCGCGATCCTGTCAACCCCTCCGCGCTCGCGGCGCACGCCGCATAGGGTGGGGAGCATGGCGAGATACTTGGACGAGCAGCAGGCCGCGGCCGACGGATTCCGCATCGTGCACGAGCCCGGCGAGCAGCGCTATGCGATCTACCAGAGCAACGGCGAGGGCGAGGGGCAGCTCGTCGGCGAGGCGCACTACTCCTTCGTCGGCGAGCACACCATCGACTTCGATCACACGGTCGTGCTGCCCGAGCTGCGCGGCACCGGGCTCGCAGGCCTGCTCGCGCACCACGCGCTGACGGGTGACGCGATCGGGCACCGCACGCTGCACGCCTCGTGCTGGTTCATCGACGGCTACCTCACGCGCCACCCGGAGCTCCGCGAGCGCTGATCCGCCGCCGAGGGCCCTTCTCAGCCGGCTCGGCGCCGCGGGCTACTCCTCGGTCTTGCGCTTCCGGCGCAGTCGGCTGGCAGGCTTCGCCTGCTGCTGCACGAGGGCTGTGAGGTCCTTCTCGATGAGCTGCTGGATGCGGCTCTCGCGCGCCTCCCGGTACTCTTCGTTGTCGCCGCCGCTGTAGTAGGGGTGGGTGGCGCGCTCCTTGAGCGAGTCGCCGATCTCGTCCCACGCCATCGAGCGGGCGCGTTCGGCGGTCTCGGTGAGGTAGGTCTCGTCCTCGGCGCGCGTCTGGAGTTCTTCGGCGACGCGCTCGTACACTTCCTGGCGATGGCGCAGGGTGCGGTTGTCGTCGTTGCCGTAGTCCGATTCGCTCCACGAGCTGCGGCCGGTGTCGCGGATCTCGTCGCGCATGCGCCCGATGTGCCGGGCGTCACGCTCCCGCTCCTTCGCGAGGTCTGCGGTGGCCTGGCGCACCATCTCGCGGATCTGGGTCTGGTCGTAGTCGGCGTGGCGCTTGAGCGCGTTCATGATGATCTCGTTCTTGACCGTCATGCGCACCGCGACGTCGGCGACGAGCAGCCCCTGCTCGACGATCTCCTCGACTGGCGCGAGCACGCGGCGGGGCAGGCGTCGCGGCGGCCGCGCACTGCCGCGCTTGCGTTTCTTCGACCAGCCGAACACCGCGCTCCTTCCGGGGCCCACACGGGCCTCTCCCATTATCGCGTAAAACGCGCCCGCGTCACTCCTCTGCCTGCGGTCTTCCGAATACGGCCTCCGCGCCACCATTCCAGAAATCGGGGTCGCTTTTGGCCGTGTCGCGGCCTCCGACACGGCCAAAAGCGACCCCGATTTCTGAGGGCGGGTGCGGGGATGGACGGGGGCGGGACGGCGGCGGGGGCGGCGGCGGACCGGGCGGGCCAGGCTGGCCAGGCGGGACGGACGGACCAGGCGGGACGGACGGGCCCTAGCTGTGCAGATCCCGAGCACCGCGAGGGGCGGCGCGTGAGACACTGAATACGGCCTCTGTTTCCGGGGGCGCGGACGAGGGAGCTGTACCCGCACATTGACGACGGCCAGAGAGAAGTCGCGTCATGTCATTCGCGTGGATACTGCTGGTGCTGAGCGGAATGCTCGAGGCGGTCTGGGCGACCGCGCTCGACGCCTCCCGAGGGTTCAAGCGGCTCTGGCCGAGCGTCCTCTTCGTCGTCTCCTATCTCGCGAGTATGGCGGGGCTGGCCTGGGCCATGCGCGAGATCCCCGTCGGCACCGCCTATGCGGTGTGGGTGGGCATCGGCGCGGTGCTGACGGCGGCGTGGGCGCTGATCACCCGCAAGGATCGGGCCACCGTGCTGCGGGTCGTGCTGCTGATCGGGCTGATCGGCTGCGTGGTCGGCCTGAAGGCGGTGAGCTGATCATGGCTCGTCGACCGATGCGCGGGGCTCCCGAAGCCAAGACCGCGTCGATCCGCCACTGGTTGGCGCTGCTCGCGAGCGCGGTGCTCGAAGCGGTGTGGGCGATCGCGCTGAAGCAGTCGCACGGCTTCACCGTGACGGCGCCGACCGTGGTGTTCTTCATCACCAACCCCATCAGCCTGTTCGGTCTGGGCTACGCCATGCGGGGCCTGCCCGTGAGCGTGGCCTACGCGATCTGGACCGGCCTCGGGGCGGCGCTGACCGTCGGTGCCTCCTTCGCGCTCGGCACCGACACGCCCACCGCTCTGAAGCTCGTCTTCCTCGCCGGCATCGTGGGCTGCGTGATCGGCCTGAAGTTCGCGAAGGATCCGGATCCGGTCTCTTCGCCCGACCCTGCGTAGCGGCCGCTACCGGGCCGTCACCGACACCCATATGGACGCGGCGGCGGCGGGGCCGAGGCTGACCGGGGCCTCGGCGTCGCCGACGCGCACCGTCACGGTCTCGGAGTAGGGCTCGCCGGGCAGCACTTCGAGTTCGGCGTCGACCACGAGGCCCCGGCTCGCGAAGTACTGCAGCATCTCGTTGTCGGCGTCGGAGATCCGCTCGACGCGGGCGCGGCACGGAGCCTGCACGGCCGAGAGGATCACCGCGTCGGGCCGGTGCACGCGCCCGTCGGCCCTCGGGATCGGGTCGCCGTGCGGATCGCGCGTGGGGTACCCGAGCACGCGGTCGACGCGGTCGATGAGCCCGTCGGAGACGGCGTGCTCGAGCCTGTCGGCCTCCTCGTGCACCTCGTCCCACTCGTAGCCGAGCGCCTGCACGAGGAAGGTCTCGAGCAGCCGGTGCCGGCGGATCATCGAGACCGCGTGCTCCCGCCCGAGTTCCGTGAGGGTGACGGTGCCGTAGCGCACGTGGCCGATGAGCTCCTGGTCCGAGAGCTTGCGGAGCGCGTCGGAGACGGTCGACAGTCGGACGCCCGCCGCTTCGGCGATCGCCGAGTTCGAGACGGGCGCGTCTGACCACTCCTGCAGGCCCCAGATCACCTTGAGGTAGTTCTGCATACTGGGCGATAGATCGTCGACGCTCACGCCCTCAGGATAGCTTGCGAACGCCGCCGACCGGGGTGCATCAGCCTCGGTCGGCGCGGCTCCGCGGCGGCGCGATCGTTGCCGAATCGATTTGGCAGCGGGGAGCCGGAGACCTACCCTGGAGTCGTACGGCGTACCCGACCCGAAGGAGCCGCATGACCGCCTCGTCCGCACCCGTTCAGAGCCCGGCGCCGGGGTTCGCGCGGCAGGCCGAGCCCGCCGGCCTCGCCGACGCGGTCGCCCGTCTGCAAGAGCTGCTCGACCTGCACCTCGCCGTTCTCCCCTCCGGCACCGTGCCGCCCGCTCAGGCGGCCGCGCTCACCGGCGGCAAGTATGTGCGCGCACGGGCGTTGATCGCGGTGGCGCACGCCTACGGCGATCCCGATCCCCGCTTCCTCGCCGAGGCCGCCGCCGCGGTCGAGCTGCTGCACACGGCCTCGCTCGTCCACGACGACTTCATCGACGGTTCGAGCATGCGGCGCGGGGCCGCCGCGCTCCACACCGTCTCGGGCGACGACACCGCGATCCTCGTCGGCGATCTGCTGATCGGCATCGCGCAGGAGGTCGTGGCCCCGCTGGGATCCGCGGCGAGTGCACCGCTCGCGCGTGCGCTGCGCGCGCTGAGCACGGGGCAGCTGCTCGAACCCGCACTCGGCTGGGGCGCCGACGCCCCGAGGGCCCTGGAGCGGTACGCGACGCTGAAGACCGGGGCGCTGTTCGGTGCCGCCTTCGAGCTCGGCGGGGCTGCCGCCGCGGCGGGGACCGCAGTGGGCGCGGCGCCGGATCCCGCCGCCCTCGCGGCCGCGGGCGAGCGACTCGGGCTCGCATTCCAAGTCGCCGACGATCTGCTCGACGTGCACGGCGACGTCGCGGAGCTCGGCAAGGATCACGGCGCGGATCTGCGGAACGGCATCCCCACGCTGCCGCTCTGGCTGGCGTTCCGGCGCCTGGCCGGACCGACCGGGCTCGGCGCCGCAGCGGGCGCGGAGGCCGCCGACCCCGCCGCGGTCGCCGCTGACCGGCTCGCGGCGGCCGCGGGCGCGCCAGAGGTGACGGCCGAGGCCGAAGCGCGCATCGCCGAGCTGTTCGTCGAGGGGCGGGCGCTGCTGCCGCCCGCGCTCCGGCCGCAACTGCTCGATCTCGCCGCAGGCATCGTCGTGCCCGGCGCTGCTTTCGAGCCCGCGACTTCCCGGCAGCTCCACCAGTGAAACGAGGCACCGTGAAACCGCGCAGAATCACCATCAAGGACGTGGCGGCCGAGGCCGGCGTCTCGGTCGCGACCGCCTCGGAAGCCCTGAACGGCAAGGGGCGCGTCGCCCCCGCCACACGCCAGAACGTCATCGATACGGCGGCGCGCCTCGGCTACACCGTCAACCGCATCGCGAAGAATCTCAACGCCGGCCGCACCGGATCGCTCGTGCTCACCGTGTCGCCGATGGCGGCGCAGTCCACGAAGCCGGGGCAGCCCGAGTGGGACGTCGAGTACTACTTCCGGGTGCTGAGCGGGGCGAGCGCGCAGGCCTTCCAGCGCGGCTTCCTGCTCTCGATGCTGCCCTCTCACGAGTCGTCGCGCACGTTCTTCTCCGCGGCCGACGGCCTCATCGTGGTCGACCCGAGTCAGAACGATCCGCTGCTCGCCGCGGCTGCGGGCGCGGGCATCGCCTGCGTCACGGTCGGCCGCAACTCCGACGACCTGAGCTGGGTGGACAACGACTTCGCCTCGGGCACCACGACGGCGCTCGCCCATCTCGCGGCGACCCGCGGCGCGAAGCCCGCGCTGTTCCTCAGCGAGACCAGCTCGTCCTACGTGCGCGACGAGCTCTCGGCGTATCTCGACTGGTGTTCGACGGCCGGCATCGAGCCGATCATCATCCGCTCCCCCGGGCCCCGCGTCGACGAGGCGGAGCCCGTCATCCAGGCCGCGCTCGCGGCGCCGGATCGGCGCTTCGACGCGGTGCTCACCACGCTCGACACGCTCGCCCACGCGACCGAGCGCAGCGCGCACACCCTCGGACTCGACGTTCCGGGCGATCTGCAGGTGCTGAGTCTCACCGACAGCCGCTACCTCGACTACGGTCTGCAGCGGCCGATCACCGCGCTCGACCTGCACCCGGTGCGGCTCGGCGAGATCGCGGTCGACCTGCTCATCGACTCGCTCGACGGCACGGCCGAGCGGCGACGGGAGCTCGTGCCGACCTCGCTGAACGTGCGCGAGTCGACGCTCGCCGACTGAGGGATCGCACCGGAAGGGGCGCCGGTGCACGACTTCTCGGGAGGAAGGCCGATCCGCGTCCGCTACCGGGCTGGCCCGGCCTGATCCACCGCCCGCCCCCGCAGGCGCAGACAGCGATGCCGCGCGGCCCCTCGGCTCGCGCGGCATCGTCCGTCTCAGGCCCGCTCGCTCCCCGCGGGTTCTTCGAGCAGCACCGCCGCCGCACCGGCGGCCGGCACGGCCTCGTCTTCGTCATCGTCGTCGGACTCGTCGCGTTCGACGATCACGATCGTCGAACCCGTGGTCGCGGCGTGCACCCGCTTGCGGTGCACCCACGCCTCGACGATGATTCCGAGCACGCCCACGGCGGCGACGCCGATGATCGTCGACCAGTCGCTCGCCCAGCCGGCGCCCGTCTCGCGCGGCCACGCGACGTTCGCGATCTGGAACACCAGCCACACGAGCGCGAGCCAGCTCACGATCTGCCCGGCGCGCCCCAGGAAGAGCTTCGGATCGTCGCTCCAGCGACCGGTGAAGCGCGCGATCGCCATGCCGAGCACCGGGAACAGGAAGGAGATGAAGAATCCCACCGAGGAGAACGAGATGAGGGCCATCTGGATCCCCTCGCTCTGGAACGGGATGAACAGCAGCACCGCGATCACGGCGGTCACGATGACCGCGCGGCGGGGCAGCCCGGTCGCGCCGGACAGCTTGGTGAGGAACCTCGCGAACGGCAGCTCGCCGTTGCGGCCCGTGGCCCACACGATGCGCGACACGGTGATCTGGATCGTCATCAGGCTCGCCGCGAACGCGATCACGAACAGGGCGAGGATGCCGCGGAACACGGGCTCCGGGAAGGTGGCGGCCATGATCGCGACCGCGGGATCGGCGGCGTTGTCGGGATCCTGCAGGAACGCGTCGCTCGGCACGGCCAGGGTGAAGGCGAGCGTGCTCAGCAGCACGATGATCATGATCGCGAAGAACGACACCACCATCGCGCGGGGCACGGCCTTCTTCGGGCGGCGCACTTCCTCGGCGATGGAGCTCGCGCTCTCGAAGCCGATGGCGAAGTAGCTGGAGAACGCGATCGCCATGACGAGCGGGGCGGAGAAGAAGACGCCGCTGTAGTCGCCGAGCGAGGCGGGCGACAGGTAGTCGAGGCCCTGGTGCCGCTCGAAGAACAGCAGCCAGATCGCCACGCCGATGGAGCCCACGGCCTCGGCGACGATCACGCCGACCATGAGGATCTTGATGAAGACCCGCCCGGCGAGGTTCACGATGGTGCTGAAGGCGAGCAGGCCCACGGCGAGCCAGGTCACCAGGCCGTGATCGGCGGCCGGCACGTCGAAGATCGGCGGGATCAGCACGGCGCCCGCGTAGGCGACGGCGGGCAGCGTGATGAGCAGCGTCCAGATGTACGTCCACGACGCGAACCAGCCGTAGCGGTGCCCGAGCAGGCGCCTGGACCACTGGTAGATGCCGCCGGAGTCGGCCCACTTCGACGCGAGGACGCCGAGGGTGAGCACGACGATGAACTGGCCGAGGTAGAGGATCATGCCGCCCCAGATGAAGGCCGGACCCGAGGTGGTGAGGCCGAGCCCGAGCACGCTGTACAGCGCGACGATCGGCGAGACGAACGCGAATGCGACTGAGAGCGCGGAAAACATGGTGAATTCTCTCTTCATCACCGTCGGCGCCGTGGTCATGGAAACTCCCTTGGTTCAAGATACGGCGACGGAGTGCGACGATCATCGGCGCCTCCGCCGGGAGCGCCGGGGCGTGCCGCTGAGGGCGCGATCCGGGGTCATCCGCGGCCCACGTTACCTGAGCCGAAACGTTTTAACAAGATGCTGGGAGGTCTTTATTTTCAGTAGAGTGGATTATCGAAACGATTTAGCAACCGCTGGCCAGCACCGCACCGCCGTGCGAGAATGTGAGCACCATGAGCACTTCCACTCTCCGCATCACCGTCGTCCAGGACGCGCCGCTCCCCCGCGACATCGCCGGCAACCTCGCTCGCGCCCGAGCCGCGCTCGCCGCGAGCGACGCCGACCTCCTCGTCTTCCCCGAGCTGTTCCTCACCGGCTACCAGACCGAGCGGCTCTCCGAACTCGCCATCGACACCGACGACCCTCGGATCGCGGCACTCGCCTCGGCGTGCCGAGAGGCCGGAACGGCGCTGCTCATCGGCTTCGTCGAACCCTCAGAGGACGGCTTCTTCGACGCCTACCTCGCCATCGACCGCGACGGCCGCGTGCTCCCCGCGATCCGCAAGACCCACCTCTTCGGCGGCGAACGCGACGTCTTCCGAGCCGGCGACAGCATCACCCCCATCACCCTCAGCGGCGCGCGCATCGGCGTGATCAACTGCTTCGAGATCGAGTTCCCCGAGGTCGGCCGCACCCTCGCACTGCGCGGCGCCGAACTGCTCATCGCAGGATCGGCGAACATGCACCCCTACGAGCTCGATCACCGCACCGCGGTCACCGCCCGCGCGCTGGAGAACCGGGTGCCGGTCGCCTACGCCAACCGGGTCGGCAGCGAATCGGGCCACGACTTCTGCGGATCGAGCCGCATCGTCGCCCCCGATGGCACGACGATCGCCGAACTCGACACCGAGACGCGCGGCGAGCTGACCGCAATGCTCGAACTCGGAGCCGGTGGCGACGGCGCCACCGCCATGCTCGCGCAGCGGCGACCCGCACTCTACGAGGCGTAGGAAAGCGAGGGGGCGGCGCACGCCCCTCCCCGCAGACGCACAGGCCTTCCGCAGACACGCAGACGCACAGGCCTTCCGCAGACACGCAGACGGGCCGGGGATCTCTCCCCGGCCCGCCTGCGTTCTCGCGGCTCAGCCGACGTAGACCGGCGTGTTCGGCGATCCCGCGTGGAAGGCCAGCGCCTCCAGCGCGATCCGCCCGGCGATCAGCTGCGTGCGGGTGGAGTGATCGAGCGACGGAGCCGGCTCGGCGATGTCGAGCCCGATGAGCCCCGCGGGCGCGATGCCGCGGATGATCTCGAAAGCCTCGCGGATCGTCATGCCGCCGGGCGTGGGCGCGCAGGTGCCCGGCGCGAAGGCCGCGTCGAGGGCGTCGACGTCGAAGGTGAGGTAGAAGCCCTCCTCGCCGACCCGCTCCAGGATCTGCTCGACGGCCCAGAGCGTGCCCTTCTGCCAGATGTCCTCGAGCCAGATCACGCGGATGCCGTGGTCGCGGCAGTACTTCAGCTCGGTCTTCGGGTTCATCCAGCCGCTGATGCCGACCAGCACGATCTTCGCGGGGTCGTAGCCGTTGTCGACGGCGCGGGTGATGGTGCAGCAGTGGTTCAGCTCTTCGCCGCCGACGTGCGGGGCGGCGTCGAGGTGGGTGTCGAACTGCACCCAGCCGGGGCTCGTGCCCGGCTTCTTCGCCGCCTTGCCCACGGGGATGCTCACGGAGTGGTCGCCGCCGAAGACCACCGGGATCGCCCCGGCGGCCACGATCTCGGCGATGTCGGCTTCGACCCGCTCGAACGTCTTGGGGGTGTTGCCCAGCGCCACCTTGCAGTCGCCGCCGTCGACGAGCGGCAGGTGCGCGAACAGGTCGAAGTCGAACGTCGCCTGGAAGTTCGTGTACTGCACCGAGGTCTCGCGAATCGCGCGCGGGCCGTAGTTGGCGCCGCTGCGGCTGATGGTGGTGGCGTCGAAGGGGAAGCCGTAGACGACGGCCTTCGCTCCCGAGGCGATGATCGCGTCGCGCTGCAGCTCGACGCTGGGCACGCCCATGAAGGTGCCGCCGAGGCCGCCGTGCAGGAGGCCGTTCCACATGGTCTCGTCGAACGAGCCGGTCGACTCTTCAGTCATGGTTCCTCTTTTCAGTGGTGGTGCGGGCCGAGCCCGCCGTGATCTATGTTGAAACGTTTTGGAGCTTCTTTGCTTCACAAGCATCGATGTGCCGTAACGTTTCGGCAAGCGTATCAGTACCGGGTGCTTCGGTCCAGTGCTCCGCGGGCCTCTGGCGCTCGCCCCGGCCGGGGCGCAGACTGGAGGCATGGATGTCAGGATCAAGCGCGTCTACGACCCCGCCGCGCCGGGTGACGGCTGCCGCGTGCTCGTGGATCGCCTCTGGCCGCGCGGCGTATCCAAGGAACGCGCAGCGCTCGACCTCTGGGAGCAGGACGCCGCGCCGAGCCCCGAACTGCGGCGGGAATGGCACGACGACCCCGAGGGCCGCGATCCCGACCACTTCGCCGCCTTCGCCGAGCACTACCGGGCCGAGCTCGCCGAGCCGCCGGCCGCCGAGGCGCTCGACCGCCTCGTCGCCCTCGCGCGGGAGCACGACGTGCTCACCCTGCTGTACGGCGCGAAAGACGAACGCAGGAATCACGCCATCGTGCTGCGGGAGGCGCTGCTCCGTCGCGCATGACCCGCGGCGGGCGGATCGCGGGCCGGGGCCCGCTCATCCGGATCCGCCGCTCAGCCGGATCCGCCATTCTGGCCAAACCCCGCGCCGGCCGATGCGCCGCTCAGTCGGCCCGCAGGATCCGCCGCAGGCAGTCGAGCGCAGCCTCGAACTCAGTGTCGTCGGGGCCGCCCATCCCGAGCACCACGCCGGCCGTGCGGTCGGGGCTGTGATGCTGCCAGTAGGCGCCGAGGGCCGCGATGCCGAGCCCCGCCGGGAACGCCGCGGTCTCGCGCGACGCCAGCTCCACCGCGCGGGCCTCCCGGCGCACGGCCGCCTCCCCCGAGAACTCGAGCACCGCGTGCAGGCCGCCGCTCATCGGGCGCACGCGCACGCGCGGCACCCCCGCGAAGCACTCCGAGATCAGGTCGCGCCGCGCCGCATGTCGGCGGCGCACCCGCGCGATGTTGCGGCGCAGCTCCCCCGTGGCGAGGTAGTCGGCGAGCGCCAGCTGCACCACGGCGGAGACGGGTGATCCGAGATCCTGACGCACCGGTTCGAGCAGCGCGCGCAGGTTGCGCGGGGCGAGCAGGAAGCCCGCGGCGACCGCGGGTGTCACCGTGCTCGAGAAGGTGCCGAGGGTCACGACCGACCCGGCCTCGGGGTCGTCGAGCGCTGCGAGCGCGGGCAGCGGCCCGCCGGCGTGGCGCAGCTCCGAGTCGTAGTCGTCCTCGATGACCACGACGCCGGTGCGTCTCGCCCAGTCGAGCAGCTCCCGTCTGCGCGGCAGCGGCAGCGAACCGCCCACCGGATACTGGTGGCTCGGCGTGACGATCACGAGGTCGAGCAGCCCCTCGGGCAGGCGGTCGGTGCGCAGCCCTTCGGCGTCGACCGGCAGCGAGACGATGCGCGCGCCGTGGCGGGCGGCGACGCTGCGCAGCGACGGGAAGCCGGGATCCTCCACCCCCACCACCAGGCCGTGCCCGCGGGTCGTGCCGAGCGCGGTGAGCAGCAGCCCGAGGCCCTCGCGCGCGCCGGCGGTCACGATCACGTCGCGCGCGGGGCGGGCCGTGCCGCGCACGAGCCGCAGGTGCTCGGCGACCTCGCGCCGCAGCGCCGGTTCGCCGAGAGCGGGTGATCGGCGGTCGGCACGCGCGACGGCAGCTCGCCACGCGGCGCGCCAGGCGGGGCGCTGGGTCGCGTCGGTGAGCGGGGTGCCGGGCGCGAGCGGGGGGCGGGGCGCCGCAGCTGAGCCGTCGAGCTCGGTGTCGGGCTCCGGAGTGCGCTCGGGGTGCGGATCGGCGGGGCGCCCGCTTCCCGCGCCGACGAGGGCCGGTGCGGGAGGCGGAGGCTCGGCGCTTCCCGTGCTGCCCGTGATTCGCGCAGATCCGCTGCGTCCGCCGATCCCGGCGCGCGCCACGGCCTGGATCGTCGCGCCGAGGTCGGGGTTCACCAGGGTGCCCCGTCCGTGCTCGGCGTGCAGATAGCCCTCCGCGATGAGCTGCTCGTAGGCGGCGACCACGACGCCTCTGGCGACCCCGAGCCGTGCGGCGAGCGCACGGGTCGCGGGTACGCTCTCGCCGGGTCGCAGCCGTGCGGCGTCGATCGACTCCCGCAGCGCCGCGGCGAGCTGCGCGGGCAGCGGGACGGCTGCGGCGCGGTCGAGCTCCACCACGAGCTCGGCGGGGCCGCGGAGTGCGGGATCGGTCACCGCTCCAGTCTGGCAGCCCGCCGTCGAGTGGTCCATTCCTCCGAGAGAGGCGGCCGCAACCTCATGATCCACTTCCGCTCCGCCGCCCCCATCGAGGTCACCAGCACCACCGCGCCAACGCGGGCCGCGGGCCTCAGGCGAAGACCGGCGCGGCGCCGGCCAGGCGCCCGCGCATCACCTCGATCGCCTCGGGGTTGTCGTCGATCAGCATGAAGCGCCGCCCCAGCTCCGCGGCCGCCGCACCGGTCGTGCCGCTGCCCGCGAAGGGGTCGAGCACCCAGTCCCCCGGCCGCGACGAGGCCTGCACGATGCGGCGCACCACCCCCAGAGGCTTCTGCGTCGGGTAGCCCGTGCGCTCGCGACCCGTGGGCGACACGATCGTGTGCCACCACACGTCGGTGGGCAGCTTGCCCCGCTCGGCCTTCTCGGGCGTCACGAGGCCGGGCGCCATGTACGGCTCGCGATCCACCGCCTCGGCGTCGAAGAAGAAATGATCGGGGTGCTTCGCGTAGACCAGGATGTTGTCGTGCTTCGCCGGCCAGCGGCGCTTCGTGCGCGCCCCGAAATCGTAGGCCCAGATGATCTCATTGATGAAGCACTCCGGGCCGAAGAGCGCGTCGAGCAGCACCTTCGCGTAGTGCACCTCGCGGTAGTCGAGGTGCAGGTAGAGCGTGCCGTCCGGGGCGAGCACCCGCCACGCCTCCTCGAGCCGGGGCTCGAGGAAGTCCCAGTAGTCGCCGAAGCGGTCGTCGTAGGCGAGCGTGCGCTCCCGCGTCACCCGGTAGCCCTGCCCGCGGAAGCCCAGCCGCTCCCCGCGCGCGAGCCCGGACCCGGTCTCGCCGCCGCGATCCGCATCGAACCGCGTGCCCCGCACCCGCTCGGCCTGCCGCGTACGGCCCGTGTTGAACGGCGGATCGAGGTACACGACCGAGAACGCGCTGCCCGGCAGCCCGCGCAGAATCGGCAGATTGTCGCCCGCGGCCACCAGGTCGGGGCCGTCGGCGGTCCAGTGCATCGTCCCAGGGTATCGTGGAGCGCACATCTCACCGAGCGAGCGGAGCCACCATGATCCGACTGGGCATGATCACCGTCGACACGGCGGACCCGCGGCCCCTCGCCGCCTGGTGGGCCGAGCGCCTGGACGGCGAGATCGTCGAGGACGCCGACGGCTGGTTCTGCATCGTGCGCGCGCCCGAGGTGCCGGTGGCGCTGGGATTCCAGCGAGTGGAGGAGATCGCCCCGGGCAAGAACCGGATGCACCTCGACCTCGACCGCAGCCCGGATGTCGACCGCGAGCAGATGGTCGCCGAGTGGGTCGACGCCGGCGCGGTGCACCTCGGCCGGCGCGGCGAGCAGGGCTTCTCGTGGGACACCTTCGCCGACCCCGCCGGCAACGAGTTCTGCATCGGCGACCCGCACTGAGCCGAGCCCGGCCGAGGCGCTGAGCCCTCGCAGCCAGCGACCTCGCAGCCAGCGGCCTCGCCGCCAGCAGCCTCGCCGCTAGGGGGCGAGGATCGCCGCGAGCTCCGCGGGGTCGAGGTCTTCGACGCGGGCGGGCGACCAGCGCGGGTCGCGGTCCTTGTCGATCACCTGGGCGCGCACGCCCTCGGTGAAATCGGCGCGCGGCGCCACGCGCCCCAGCACCCGCAGGTCGTCTGCGAGCACCTCGGCGAGGCCCAGCCCGAGTCGGCGCGTGCGGTCGATCTGCGCGAGCGTCACCGCCACCGAGACCGGGCACATAGCGCGCACCGTCGCGGCGGCGTCGGCAGCCTCGGCGGCTCCGGCTCCCCCGCGGGCCGCCGCCGCGTCGAGCGCGTGCACCAGCCGGAGCGCCGCCCCCGCAGGGTCCTCCGATGCCGGCGCGTGGGCGCCGCCGAACGCGGCCTCCGCGATCGGCTCCCACCAGGCCTGCGCCGCGAGCAGCGGCGAGCTCGGCGCCGGCTCGGCGAAGCGGGCGCAGGCGGCCCCCGGATCCGCACCCCCCGCGAGCGCTTCGCGCAGTGCAGCGAGCCGCTCCGACGGCACGAAGCGATCCGCGAAGCCCAGCGCGATCGCGTCGCCCGGGCCCATCTCGGCCGCCGTCACGGCGAGCAGCTCCCCCAGCCGGCCGGGCGCTCGCGCCAGCAGCAGGTGCCCGCCCACATCGGGCACGATCCCGATGCGCGCCTCCGGCATCGCGAGGCGGCTGCGCTCCGTCACCACGCGGTGCTTCGCGTGCCCGGCCAAGCCGATGCCGCCGCCCATCGCGATGCCGTCCATGAGGCCCACCACGGGCACCGGCGACTCCGCGAGCGCCAGGTCGAGCCGGTACTCGGTCGCGAGGATCCGCATCGTGTCACCGCCCGAGATCTCCTTGATGTCACCGCCGCCGCAGAAGCCGCGCTCGCCCGCGCCGTCGAGCAGGATCGCCGCGGAGCCGTCGCGCTGCGCCGTCTCGAGCGCCGCGCCGAGCAGCCCGAACATCTCGAGCGTGAGCGCGTTGATCGCGCGCGGCCGGTTGAGCGTGATGCGCGTGATCGCGCCCTCGCGGCGGGTGATCACGAGCGGTGCTGGGGCGATCTGGGGCGCATCGGTGCTCATGCTTGCACGGTATCAGGTGGCACGCGGGCGGGGAGCCCTCGCGCGCAGGCTGCGCTGCCGAGAGGCGGATTTCACAGCTGGGCGAACACAGATGCATGCGAAACCCGCCTCTCGGCAGGGCGGATCCGGCAGCGCCCTACGGGGTCGGGTGGTGGGCGTCGTAGCGGTGGAAGCCCCGGGCAGTGCGCAGCAGCACGAGCATGATGCCGAAGATGAGCACCCCGCCCACGAGCGGCGACGCCCACAGCGCGAACAGCGTCGCGAGACCGCCCGCCACGAGGTCGCCCACGCGCGGGCCGCCCGCCACCACCACGTAGAAGAGCCCCTGCATGCGTCCGCGCACATCGTCGGGCGCGGCCGCCTGCAGGATCGTGGTGCGGAACACGGCGCTCACGTTGTCCGCGGCGCCCGCTCCCGCGAGTGCGAGACCCGCCAGCACGATCGCGAGAACGTCGGCGGGGATGAAGGCGTCGTCGTGGGCCGCGACCATCGCGACCAGGCGCTCGTCGACGCCCAGCGAAGCGAGCAGCAGCACGACCCCGAAGAGGGCCGTGCAGATCCCGAACGCGGCCACCGCGAGCGTCACCGCGCGTCCCTGCCGTCGCACCGCACCCAGCGGCCCCGAGACGAGGCCGCTCAGCAGCGCGCCCACCGCGAACGAGGCGGTGAGGATGCCCACGGTCACCGGCCCGCCGCCGAGCACGATCGCCCCGGCGGCGGGGAACACCACGCGCGGCTGGCCCAGGATCATCGCGATCAGATCCCAGACGAAGGTGGCGCGCACGTTCGGAGCGCGCCGCAGGAAGCGCATGCTGTCGGCCACCGACCCGATGCCGACGCCGCGCCGCTCCCCGTCGGGGGCGATCCGCGGCAGGCTCCGGATCCCGAGGAACGCGCCCGTGAACAGCACCACGTCGAGCAGGTACGTCCACGAGAAGCCCACGGTCGCCACGAGCACACCCGCGACCGCCGGCCCCACCGTCACCGCGAGCCCCATCGTGATCCCGCTGAGCGCCGCCGCCGCGGGCAGCAGCTGGGTGGGCAGCAGGCGGGGCAGGATCGCGCCCTGCGCCGCACCCTTGATCGTCGCGGAAGCGGCGTTCACCGCGGCGAGCGCGTAGTAGGGCCAGGTCGCCTCGACCCCGAGGAAGGCGATGAGGGCGAGCGTGCCCGTGCTGCACCAGGCCACGACCGCGGTGACGAGCGCGACCGTGCGCCGGTCGAAGGCGTCCGCGAGCGCACCGCCCACGAAACCCGCGAGGATCATCGGCCCGAGCGCCCACAGCGCGACGAACGACACCGCCAGCGTGGAGTGCGTGAGCTCGTAGATGTGCAGGCTCACCGCGACGATCGTCACCTGCGCGCCGATCTGCGCAACGGAGGTGCCCGTCCAGAGCTTCGCGAACGCGGGGCTCGCCGTCAGCGGGGTGGTATCGACGAGCAGTCCTCGCAGACCGCGTCGTCGGGCGGCTGATTCATCGGGGTCGTCGTGCACCGGCCCAGCCTATCCGGGCCGCCGTTGCGGGCCGCCGCTGCGGCTTCACCCGTATGCGACCCGCTCGTCGCTTCGGATGTCTCCCGTGTCTCGGATGAGATCGCTCGTTTCCATCCGAGATACGGGAGAGATCCGAAACCCGGGAGCGGGCCCGACCGAGATGGAGGCCGACCGCTCCCCCGGCGGCTCGGACATGGCACGGCGCCCCGCGCTAGGCTCGGGTTCCGTGTTCGACCCCCGCTACGACGACGATCCCCTCGCCAAGATGAAGCCCCGGCGCGGCCCGGTGCAGCGCCGCGAGGTGCCGCTCGCCCGCGGCCTCGTCGTCGAGCACAGCGAGACCGAGTGGTGCGGCGCCGTCGTGGGCGCCCGCGAGGGGCTCGTGCAGCTCGAGGACTTCCGCGGCAAGGTGCGCGCGTTCCCCCTGAGCGACGGCTTCCTCATCGACGGCGAGCCGGTGCGCCTCGTACCGCCGAAGCGCCAGCCGGCCGGGCGCCAGCGCACCGCTTCGGGTTCGTTCGCGGCGCCGCAGCAGCGCGCGCGGGTCGCGATGCCGAGTCGCATCTTCGTGGAGGGCAAGCACGACGCCGAGCTGGTGGAGCAGGTGTGGGGCGACGATCTGCGCGTCGAGGGCGTGGTGGTCGAGCTGCTGCAGGGCGCCGACAACCTGGAGCAGGTGCTCGCCGAGTTCGGTCCGGCTGCGGATCGGCGCGCCGGCGTGCTGCTGGACCACCTGGTGCGCGGCAGCAAGGAGACGCGGATCGCGGAGGCGATCGCGCGGGGGCCGCACGGGGCGCACGTGCTCATCGTCGGCCACCCCTTCGTCGACATCTGGCAGGCGGTGAAGCCCGCACGCGTGGGGCTCGAGGCGTGGCCCGAGATCCCCCGCTCGATCGAGTGGAAGACCGGTATCTGCCGCGCGCTCGGCTGGCCATCGGACGAGCCGGCCGACATCGCCGACGCGTGGGCGCGCATCCGCGGCAGGGTGCGCAACTTCCGAGATCTGGAGCCCGAGCTGGTGGGCCGGGTCGAGCACCTCATCGACTTCGTCACGGTGGGCTGAGCTGGGCGCGAACGCGCAGAAAGCGCTGCCGGCCTACCGCCTGGGCGGAGTATTCTGGAGGGGTGCGCGAGGCGAGGAGGCGCTGTGTCGAAACCCGTGTTCCTGATGATGCCCGAGTGGCAGGGATCCGCCTCGTCGCGCGCGATGCAGCTCGCAGAGGGAGCGGAGACGCTGCGCGAGGATCTGCCGTCCTCCGCCACCCGCGAGGTGGCGGTGCCGCTCGAAGCCGGTGACGCGATGGGCACACCAGTGGCGCGTCTGAGCAGCCTGCTGCGCGCCCGCGACGCGGCGCGGCAGACGATCGGCGAGCTCGACGGCGCTCCCCCGCTGATCGTCGGCGGCGACTGCGCCTCGTCACTGGCGGGTCTCGAAGCGGCGGTGCGCGCGCACGGCGCGGATCGCCTCGCGGTGCTCTGGTTCGACGCGCACCCCGATCTGCAGCACCCGAGCACGTCGCCGTCGGGTGCCGCCTCCGGCATGACGCTGCGACACGCTCTCGGTGACGGCTCCCCGGATCTCGCGAGCGCGGATCCCATCGATCCGCTACTGCTCACGCTCGTCGGCACGCGGGCGATCGACCCCGAAGAGGAGACGGAGATCGAACGGCGCGGCGTGCACGTGCTCGACCCGGTTTCGATCTCGGGCGTCACCGACCCTGAGCAGGCTCCTGATCCCGATGCGCTCGCCGCCGCGGTGCGGGATCGACTCGCGCAGTCGGGCGCCGCGTACGTGTACGTGCACGTCGACTTCGACGTGCTCGACCCGGCGGAATTCTCAGCCGTGCACGAGGCGGTGCCCTTCGGGGTGACGGTGGCGCAGCTGACGGCGGCGATCCGCGCCGCGGTGGCCGCGCTACCGCTTGCCGGGGCCGCGATCTGCGAGTTCGCGCCGGCGAATGCCTCGGCGGCGGCCGAGGATCTGCCGACGGTGCTGCGGGTGCTCGCGGCGCTCACCTCGGGGGCGGCGCGATGACGGAGTCGGCACCGGCGGCGAATGAGCAGAGCACCCCACGCTCCCGCTGGCCCTTCGCGCGCCTCGGCTATCTGTACGCCACGACGGTCGGATTCGTGTGGGGTTCCATCTGGAGCACCGGCCGCGTGGAGCGGCACGAGGGTCTCTGGGTGTTCCGGGGCATGCCGCGGTGGACGTTCGGTCGCGGCGGCAGCTGCGTCGGATCCTGCTATCTCACCGACCGCAACACCTCGCCCGCAGTGCTGCGGCACGAGCTGGTGCATCGTGAGCAGTGGCGGCGCTACGGTTTCGCGATGCCGCTGCTCTACCTGCTCGCCGGTCGCGATCCGCTGCGCAACCGCTTCGAGATCGAGGCCGGTCTGGAAGACGGCGGTTATGTGCGGCGGCGCTCCGCTGCGAGGCACCGCGCGGGCTGAGCCGCGGATCTTGCCACTTCGCTCACAGGCGGGCGAGTCCGCCTGTGCGAGCGGAGTTGTCCACACATCGGGGATTCCAGCCACCTCCATCCATTCACAGTGGCAGCATTGGGTACGCATAGAGCAGAATGGAGGTGTGATCGAATGGACCGAGCCCCAGATATGGACCCTCATCGGCGTGTTCGCCGCCGCGCTCGTCGGCATGATCACATTCACGACCCAGGTGATGTGGCGCGCGATCGCCGCACAGTTCGCCTCATTCAGAGCGGAAATGCGGGCCGAGTTCGCCGCGCTGCGGACCGAGACGAGTGCCGAACTCGCCGCGTCACGGGCCGAGTTCACCGCGTCCCGAGCCGAGACCAGCGCCGAGCTCGCCGAGATACGGGCCGAGATCGGATCGCTGCGCACAGAGGTCCGCCATCTCGACCGCGACGTGCAGGCGATCAGCCGCCGGGTGTTTCCCGAGTAGCCGCGACCTCACCCTCTACACTGGCCGCATGAGCAGCGAAGCCCCGTTCCCCGGCGACGACGAGTTCCGGTTCCTCACGGGCGATGCCGCGCGCGTGCACCGCACGGCCCCGCTGCCGAGAGTCGAGCGCGTCTCGGCGCGCGTCACCGATGGCCGCGCGATGAGCGGACTGCGCTTCGGCGCTCCTGAGGATCCCGAGCTCGTGGTGCTGCACGGCGCCGGCTTGAACGCGCACAGCTTCGATCCGGCGCTGCTCGCATTCGGCCGGCCCGCGCTCGCACTCGACCTGCCGGGGCACGGCCGCAGCGACTGGCGCGACGACGCCGACTACCGCCCGCACCTGCTCGCGGCAGACATCGTGTCGGCGCTCGATCGGCTCGCACCCGCCCCGGTCACGCTCCTCGGGCACTCGCTCGGCGGGCTCGCCGCCGCACTCGTGGCGCAGGCCAGACCCGAGCGGGTACGGCGCCTCGTGATGGTCGACATCACCCCCGGCATCACGCCGGGCGGCGATGCGGGGGCGGTGGTCGAGTTCATCACGGGGCAGCGCCACTACGGCTCCGTCGACGAGATCGTCGATCGCGCGATCCGCTTCGGCATCGGCTCCGACCGCGCCGCGCTCACCCGGGGCGTCGCTCTCAACACGCGCCGTCGCCCGGACGGCCGGCTCGAGTGGACGCACCACCTCGCCCACCTCGATGCGCTGCCGGGCTCGGCCGACGGTGATCCGCACCCCTATTCCCCGATCTGGTCGGCGCTGCAGACCCTTGAGGCTCCGGTGACGCTCGTGCGGGCGCAGCACGGGATCTTGAACAACGCACTCGTCGAGGAGTGGCGGGAGCGCCTGCCGGGCACCGAGATCATCACCGTTCCAGGCCCGCACAACCTGCACGAGGCCGACCCCGAGCTGCTCGCCTCGATCGTGCGCGATCTCTGACCGCGGCCCGCGATCGGAACCGCCTAGGATGAGGCTGTGACCTCCACTCTGCTGCCCATCGAAGGCACCTACAACTTCCGAGACCTCGGCGGGTTCCGCGCCGACGGCGGACGCACGAAGCCGGGAGCGCTCTTCCGCTCCGACGCGCTCGCCGCGCTCAGCGACCGGGGTCGCGAGCAGATCGCCGAGCTCTCCGTCGCGCGGGTGATCGACCTGCGCGACGACGCCGAGCGCGGCCCGCAGCCCGACCTCGTGCCAGAGAGCACCGTCGTCGTGCCCCACCCCATCTTCCCCGACGTGACGCAGCACATCTCGGAGCAGCTCGACATCTACGAACTCACCGAGCTGCTCTACCTCGAGCACGGCGACCGTCTCGCTTCGGCCGTGACGATGCTCGCCGAGCCTGGCGCGACCGTGTTCCACTGCACTGCCGGGAAGGACCGCACCGGCGCGGTCGCGGCCCTCACGCTGCTGGCGGTGGGCGTGGAACGCGACGACGTGATGCACGACTACGCCGCTTCGGAGCAGAACCTCAGCGGCGCGTGGCGGGCGAAGAACCTCGAGCTGATCCGTCACCTCGGCATCGAGGTGACCCCGGCGCTCGAACAGCTGCTCGTCGCGACACCGCTGGAGGCGATCGACCGGGCACTCACCGCGGTCGATGAGCGTTTCGGCTCGGTGCGCGACTATCTGCGGGCGAACGAGGTCTCAGACACCACGATCGAGCAGCTCCACGCGCAGCTGGTCGAGTAGCGGGTCGCGGCCCGGGTGCGGGGCTTCGTCGGTTCCGCGCCGAGGCGGACCGGGCGGAGCCGCTCCGGGCGGCTCCGTTCAGACTCGGCGGATCGGTTCAGCTCTCGACGCGCAGCCCGCGCAGGATCGCGTCGCGCAGGTCTTCGGGGGCGCAGTTCTCGCGCTCTTCCTCGCAGGCACGACGCACCACCTCGGTGAGGCGGATGCAGACGGTCTCCTCGTCGCGGCAGCCGGGGCAGTTCTCGAGGTGCTCCCGGATCGGCGCGGACTCTTCGGCGCAGAGCTCGCCGCGCAGCAGCTCGTAGAGGTTGGCCTTGGCCTTCTCGCAACCGCAATCGCTCATCGCGCCGCTCCCTCTTCCGTGTTCTTCGTCTTCGTGCGGCCGGCCCGCTTCGTCGTGCTGCCTGCCGCATTGAGTCCAACGCCCTGCTCGCGCGCGTATTCCCCGAGGCTCTTGCGCAGCCTGGTGCGGCCCCGGTGGAGGCGGCTCATGACGGTGCCGATGGGCACTTCGGCGATGTCGGCGATCTCCTGGTAGCTGAAGCCTTCGACGTCGGCGAGGTAGACGGCCATGCGGAAATCCTCGGGCAGCGCGTTGAGCGCTTCGCTCACCACCGAGTCCGGGGTGCGGTCGATGGCCTCCGCCTCGGCGGATCGGGCCGACATCGCCGTGGCCGATTCCGCACCGCCCAGCTGCCAGTCCTCGAGCTCGTCGACAGCTCCGAGGTACGGCTCCCGCTGCCGCTTGCGGTAGGTGTTGATGTAGCTGTTCGTCATGATCCGATACAGCCAGGCTTTGAGGTTCGTGCCCTCCTGGAACGAGGCGAACGCCGAGAACGCCTTGAGGAAGGTCTCCTGCACGAGATCTTGCGCGTCCTGCGGATTGCGGGTCATCTTCATCGCCGCCCCGTACAACTGGTCGAGCAGCGGCAGCGCTTCCTGGGTGAAGCGCTGTTCCAGGACCGCCTGGTCGTCGTGCGCAGTGGTGTCACTCACACACCCGATCCTACGCCTCCCCGCCTGAGCCACGCCCGCGCCCCCGCTCCTCAGCCCCCGCCCCTCAGCCCCCGCCCGCACCACTCCCCTCCCCTTCCCGCCCCTCCCCCTCCCCGCAGTTCAGGATGTGGATCGCAGTTCAGACAGGGCCTTCTCGCCGAATTCCTCCGTCTGAGCTGCGATCTCCGCCCTGACCGAAGGAGACGAGGATGGCGGATCGGGGAGGTCCGGAGGCAGGCGGGGTCCGGGGGGGGGCAGGAGGGGTCCGGGGGGGCAGGAGGGGTCCGGGGGCAGGGGAGGTTCGGGGGTAGGCGGGCAGGTCCGGGCGGGGTGCGCGGTAGACTCGGGATCGATGCTTGAAGCGAAGATGAACCAGGGCAAGGACGGCGACGAGGCCCGCGCGGGCGAGGGCCCCGGCGAGCTCGCCGCGCTCTGGCCCGCGCCGCTCGCGGAGGGCGCGCTCGACGCCCGTGTCGCGCTTCCGGGGTCGAAGTCGTTGACCGGCCGCGAGCTGATCCTGGCTGCGCTCGCGGATGGTCCCGGCCTGCTGCGCGCTCCGCTGCACTCGCGCGACTCCGCGCTCATGATCGATGCGCTGCGCGCACTCGGCACGGGCATCGAGGAGCTGCCCACGAACAGTTCTTTCGGCCCCGATCTGCGCGTGCTTCCTGCTGCGGAGCTGACGGGTTCGACCAGCATCGGCTGCGGTCTCGCGGGCACTGTGATGCGCTTCGTGCCGCCGGTCGCGGCGCTCGCGCTCGGCCCGGTCGCCTTCGACGGCGATCCGTACGCCCGCAAGCGTCCGATGCGCCCGGTGCTCGACGCGCTGCGCGCGCTCGGTGCCGACATCGCCGATGAGGGGCGGGGCGCGCTGCCCTTCACGGTGCACGGCACCGGATCCCTGCGCGGCGGCCGGGTCGAGCTCGACGCCTCGCTGTCGAGCCAGTTCGTCTCGGCACTGCTGCTCTCGGGTGCGCGCTTCGCGGAGGGTGTGCACGTCGTGCACACGGGCGAGCGTCTGCCGAGCCTGCCGCACATCGAGATGACCATCGAGACGCTCCGAGCGCGCGGCGTCGAGGTCCTCTCCCCCGCCGCCGGCGAGTGGGTGGTGGCGCCCGGCCCGATCCGCGCCCTCGATGTTTCCATCGAGCCCGATCTTTCGAATGCGGCGCCGTTCCTCGCCGCAGCGGTCGCGGTCGGCGGTCGGGTTGTCGTGCCCGGCTGGCCGTCGGCCACGACGCAGGTCGGCGACCAGCTGCGCACGCTGCTGCCGGCGTTCGGCGCGGAAGCCGTGCTCGCGGCCGACGGCTCGCTCGCGGTGTCCGGCGCCGGCCGACTGCGCGGCGTGCGCCTGCACGTGCCGGAAGCCGGGGAGCTCGCCCCCACTCTGGTGGGTCTCGCCGCGCTCGCCGCGCACGGCTCCGACGGATCCGACGGCGAGGCGAGCGAGATCACCGGCATCGGCCACATCCGCCACCATGAGACCGACCGCATCGCCGCGCTCGTCGCCGAGATCAACGGCCTCGGCGGCCGTGCCCGCGAGCTCGACGACGGCATCGCGGTCGATCCGGCCCCCCTGCACGGCGGCCGCTGGCGGAGTTACGCGGATCACCGCATGGCGACGACGGGCGCGCTCATCGGGCTGCGCGTGCCGGGCGTCGAGGTGGAGGACATCGCGTCGACGTCGAAGACGCTGCCGCAGTTCCCGGAGCTGTGGCGGCGCATGCTCGGCTTCGAGCCGGAGGCCGGCGGCGGCGCGGGCCCCGCACCGCGCGTCGGCGAGGCGGGCGCGCCCCCGCACGACCAGTACGTGTTCCCCGACATGCGAGACCTGCTGCTGTAATGAGTTGGCTGATCCCCGACGACGAAGACGGCCCGTACGCCGAGTACGCCGATCACGCCGTGCGCCAGCGCCCCAATCCGAAGGCGAACCGGCCTCGCACGAAGCGGCGCCCGGAGCACGGCGACGCGGTCGTGGGCATGGTGACGGCGGTGGATCGCGGCCGGTACACGGCGCTCGTCGCGCGCGGCGCCGATCCGGTCGACCCTGCCGAGCGGGTCGTGGTCGCGGCCCGAGCCCGCGAGCTGCGCCGCACGCCCATCGTGATCGGCGATCGGGTGCAGCTCGTCGGCGACACCAGCGGGCAGGAGGGCTCGCTCGCGCGGATCGTGAGCATCGAGGATCGCCGCACGCTGCTGCGCCGCAGTGCGGACGACAGCGACACCGTCGAGCGGGTGATGGTGGCGAACGCGGATCAGATGCTGATCGTGGTGGCCGCCGCCAACCCCGAGCCGCGCGTGCGTCTCGTGGATCGCTACCTGGTGGCGGCGTACGATGCGGGGATCCGCCCGCTGCTGTGCATCACGAAGACGGATCTCGCCGACCCGGAACCGTTCCTCGCCTACTTCTCGGCGCTCGAGGTGCCCGTCTTCCGGTCTCGGCCGGGAGCCTGGCCGCTGGCCGAGATCCGCGCCTCGCTCGCGGGCCGCACCACGGTCTTCGTGGGGCACTCGGGCGTCGGCAAGTCGACGCTCATCAACGAGCTCGTGCCGGAGGCCGGCCGTGCGACGGGGCACGTCAACGAGGTGACGGGGCGCGGGCGCCACACCTCGTCGTCGTCGGTGGCGTACCGCGCTGAGACGGCGGGGTGCCCGGGCGGCGACAGCGGCTGGGTGATCGACACTCCCGGTGTGCGCTCCTTCGGCCTCGGCCATGTCACGAGCGAGGGCATTCTGCGCGGCTTCACCGATCTCGCCGGCATCATCGACGCTTGCCCGCGCGGCTGCACCCATCTGGAGGACGCGCCCGACTGCGAGCTCGATGCGGCGGTCGCCGACGGCCGACTCGACGCCGGGGGCGCGGCGCGCGTGGAGTCGCTGCGCCGCCTGTTGAAGTAGCGCGCCGATAGGCTGGAGGCATGACCGAACGCGTGATCCTCGAGCCCACTCAGCCCGCCCCCGACTTCTCGCTCCTCGATCAAGACGGGGCGCGTCGCTCGCTCACCGATTTCCGGGGCGAGAAGGTCGTGCTGTTCTTCATCCCGGAGGCCATGACCCCGGCGTGCACGAAGGAGTCGTGCGAGTTCCAGGAGTCGTCGGCGTCGCTCGCCGCGGCCGGCTACCGGGTGCTGGGCGTGTCGCGCGACGCGGTGGAGCGGCTGCGCCGCTTCGCCGACCGCGACGGCCTGGAGTACCCGTTCCTCAGCGACCCCGAGGCCGAGGTGCACCGCGCCTACGGCGCCTACGGCACCAAGAACAGCTACGGCCGCATCATCGAGGGCGTGATCCGTTCGACGTTCGTGATCGACGAGGAGGGCCGGATCGCCCACGCGCTCTACAACGTGAAGGCGACCGGTCACGTCGCGCGGGTGCGCAAGCTGCTCGGGCTCGACACGGCCTGAATGATTCGGGGCGGATCGCGATCCGCTGATCCGCCCCCACCGCCCACCGGGATCCGCGGTTACCGCTCCTCGGCGGGTTCCCCGCTCGGCTGCGCGGCGGGCCGCGCCAGGATCGACGCCGTGAACCCGGCGAGGGCGAGCGCCACGAGCGCGAAGCCGAGCCACCACGGGCCGATCCCGATCTGCAGGCAGCCGGTGCCCGCCGCGAACAGCAGTACGTGGATCGTGAGCGAGGATCCGCGCACCCAACTGGCCTGCGCCTTCACCGCGCCGACGAGGGTGACCGCCACCCAGGCGAAGGCGAGCGCCGCGGTCACGATGAGGCTGAGATTCTGCAGCGGATCGCCTCCGGGTGCGAACGCTCCGACGATGGTGACGCCGAGCACCCAGAGCAGCAGCGCGGTCTCGGCCGCCAGCAGCGCTCCCAGCGCCCGCCAGGCGACTCGGGACCGCGGGTGATCAGCAGGTGACGACGGCATTTCGAGCCTCTTTCCAATCAATTGCAAATACACTATTGATTTGCTTCTACATCCGTGAAACTATATATTCCGTCGAGTTTCGCGCACACTGACGTGAGCATTCTCAGCCACGTTTCAGGTAGTTACGGCGCGAGATTCCGGGCATCAGCCTCCAGTGTATTTCGTGTGCGTGCGTTTACAAATGGAGGACACACATGGATTGGCGCGAGAAGGCTGCTTGCCTCACCGTAGACCCCGAGCTTTTCTTCCCGGTGGGCAACACCGGGCCGGCGGTCGAGCAGATCGAGCGCGCGAAGTCGGTCTGCGCCCGCTGCACCGTGACCGAGATGTGCCTGCAGTACGCCATGGACACCGGCCAGGATTCCGGCGTCTGGGGCGGCCTCAGCGAGGATGAGCGCCGCGCCCTCAAGCGCCGCGCCGCTCGCGCGCGCCGCGCCTCCTGATCCCCCGGCGGCTTCCGAGCCCGCCGTGACAGCCCCCGCCTCGCCGATGCACTCGGCGGAGCGGGGGCTGTCGCACTACTGGGACGCTTTCGCAGAGCGGGGCTCCCGGCACAGCGGGGCTCCCGGCACGCAGACCCCGCACGCGCACGACGGCCCGGGCTCCGAAGAGCCCGGGCCGTCGTGCATGTCGGCGTCTCAGTCGGTGCCGGCGTCGAACGCGGCCGAGAGACCGAGAGCGTCGCCCTCCTCGTCGATGCCGCCGACGGCGTCGGCGATCTCGGCGGCTCCGCCCGCTTCGAGCTCACCCACGAGCTCGGCGGTGGCGCCGCCCACGAGCCCGAGCTGCGCGTACTGCTCGAGGCGCGCACGCGAGTCGGCGATGTCGAGGTTGCGCATGGTGAGCTGGCCGATGCGATCCTCCGGACCGAAGGCGGCGCCCACGGTGCGCTCCATCGAGAGCTTCTCGGGGTGGTAGCTGAGGTTCGGGCCGGTGGTGTTGAGGATCGTGTAGTCGTCGCCGCGGCGCAGGCGCACCGTGACCTCGCCGGTGATCGCCGAGCCGACCCAGCGCTGCAGCGCCTCGCGCAGCATGAGCGACTCGGGGTCGAGCCAGCGGCCCTCGTACATGAGGCGGCCGAGCTTGCGGCCGTCGGTGTGGTACGAGGCGAGCGTGTTCTCGTTGTGGATCGCGTTGACGAGCCGTTCGTAGGTGATGTGCAGCAGCGCCATGCCGGGGGCCTCGTAGATGCCGCGCGACTTCGCCTCGATGATGCGGTTCTCGATCTGGTCGCTGGCGCCCAGGCCGTGACGGCCGCCGATCGCGTTCGCCTCGTAGACGAGCGCCACCGGGTCGTCGAACTCGACGCCGTTGATCGCGACGGGGCGGCCCGCCTCGAAGCGCACCGAAACCTCCTCGGTGGCCACCTCGACGTCTTCGCGCCAGGCGGCGACGCCCATGATGGGCTCGACGATGTCGAGGCCGGCGTCGAGGAACTCGAGCTTCTTGGCCTCGTGGGTGGCGCCCCAGATGTTGGCGTCGGTCGAGTACGCCTTCTCGGTGGAGTCGCGGTAGGGGTAGCCGTGGGCGACGAGCCACTCGCTCATCTCCTGGCGGCCGCCGAGCTCTTCGACGAACTGCTTGTCGAGCCACGGCTTGTAGATGCGCAGCGCTGGGTTGGCCATGAGGCCGTAGCGGTAGAAGCGCTCGATGTCGTTGCCCTTGTAGGTGGATCCGTCGCCCCAGATGTCGACGCCGTCCTCCTTCATGGCGCGCACCAGCAGCGTGCCGGTGACGGCGCGGCCGAGCGGCGTAGTGTTGAAGTAGGTCTTGCCGCCCGAGCGCACGTTGAAGGCGCCGGTCTGCAGGGCGACGAAGCCCTCCTCGACCAGGGCGCGCTTCGCGTCGACGTGGCGAGCGATCTCGGCACCGTACTCCTTCGCGCGGCCGGCGACCCCGTCAATGTCGGGCTCGTCGTACTGCCCGATGTCGGCGGTGTACGTGCACGGGATGGCGCCGTTCTCGCGCATCCAAGCGACCGCGCACGAGGTATCGAGACCACCGGAGAATGCAATGCCGACGCGTTCGCCGACAGGCAGGGAAGAAAGCACCTTAGACATGCTTCCCATCCTACTGGGCGGAAGGACGCGCCCGGTTCGCTGCGGCATCGACCCCGACCCGGCCCGGACAGCGACACGGCCCGACACCGACGCGGCCCGACGCTGGCCAGGTCACGGCTCCCGGATCCCCCGGGCCCCGGATCGTGCTCGACCCGGAGCTCCGGTCTCAGATCAGCCCGAGCCGCCGCACCGCGTCGCGCTCCGCCACGAGCTCGGCCACCGAGGCGTCGATGCGCTGCCGCGAGAACTCGTCGACGGTCAGGCCCTCGACGATCTCCCAGTCGCCGCCGCGCGACACGACCGGGAACGACGAGACGAGCCCCTCCGGCACACCGTACTCCCCGTGCGACACCACCGCGGCGCTCGTGCGGCGCTCGACCCCACCTGCCCCGGTGCCCGTGCCCAGCATCCAGTCGCGCACGTGCTCGATGGCGGCGTTGGCGGCCGACGCGACCGAGGACCCGCCCCGCACCTCAATGATCTCGGCGCCGCGCTTCGCGACCCTGTCGATGTAGGCCCCGCGCCCCCACGCCGGGTCGATGACGTCGAGCGCCGCACGTCCGCCGACGGTGGCGTGGCTGAGATCGGGGTACTGCGTGGCCGAGTGGTTGCCCCAGATGGTGATGCCGTCGACGTCGGTCACCGTCGCGCCGGCTTCGCCGGCGAGCAGCCCCACGGCGCGGTTGTGGTCGAGGCGGGTGAGCGCGGTGAAGCGCTCGGCAGGCACGTCGGGCGCGTGCTGCTGGGCGATGAGGGCGTTGGTGTTGGCGGGGTTGCCGACCACGATCACGCGCACATCGTCGGCCGCATGCGCGCCGATCGCGCGACCCTGCGGCCCGAAGATGGCGCCGTTCGCTTCGAGCAGTTCGCCGCGTTCCATGCCGGCGGTGCGGGGGCGCGATCCGATGAGCATCGCCACGTTCGCGCCGTCGAACGCCGCATCGGGGTCATCGACGAGCTCGATGCTCGAGAGCAGCGGGAAGGCGCAGTCGGTCAGTTCGAGCGCGGCCCCCTCGGCCGCACGCATGCCCTGCGGGATCTCGAGCAGGCGCAGCGCGACGCGCTGGTCGGCGCCGAGCATGTCTCCGGCCGCGATGCGGAAGAGCGCTGCGTAGCCGATCTGGCCGCCCGCTCCCGTCAGCGTCACGGTGATGGGCTGCGTGGTGTTGGTCACTGCGTCTCCTTCATCTCAGGCGGCGGATCGCCGCGGATCGCCGCGGATCGTGGCGGATCGTGGCGGATCGCGGCGGATCGCGGCGGCTGAGCCGTCGGCACGGCACCGACGCCTGGGCGGCGCTCACCGCCCAGGGCGCCCGGTTCAGCGCACGTCGAAGCTGCGGGGGTCGGGCCCGAAGTTGGTGCCCGCCTCCAGCGAGTCGATGGCCTCAAGCTCGGTGCCGCTGAGCTCGAAGTCGAAGATGTCGGCGTTCTCGACCATGCGCTCCCGGCGGCCGGTCTTCGGGAAGATGATGCGCCCCTGCTGCAAGTGCCAGCGCAGGACCACCTGGGCGGGGGTCTTGCCGTGACGCTCAGCCGCGGCGACCACCTCGGGGCGCTCGAAGAGGTCGGTCTTGCCCTGGGCGAGCGGGCCCCACGCCTCGACCGCGATGCCGTGCTCGGCGCAGAACGCGGTGAGTTCGCGCCGCTGGTGCAGCGGGTGCAGCTCGATCTGGTTGGCGGCGGGCACGACGCCGGTCGCGTCGATCACCTGCTGCAGATGCTCGATCTCGAAGTTGGAGACGCCGATCGCGGAGGCGCGGCCGGTCTCGGCGATGTCGATGAGCCCGCGCCACGCGGTGAGGGCACTGCCCTCGACCATCGGGATGGGCCAGTGCACGAGGTAGAGGTCGACGCGGTCGAGGCCGAGCCGGTCGAGGCTCTGCTCGAAGGCGTCTGCGGCGCGGTCGTGATCGTTGTTCCAGAGCTTGGTGGTGACGAAGAGCTCGTCGCGCGGGATGCCGCTCGATGCGATCGCGCGACCCACCTCGGCCTCGTTGTCGTAGATGCGCGCGGTGTCGATGTGCCGGTAGCCCACCTCGAGCGCGTCGGAGACCACCCGTTCCGCCTCGCCCGGTTCGACAAGGAAGACGCCGAGTCCCAGCTGCGGGATCTCGGTGCCGTTGCTGAGGGTGAGGTTCGGGGTGTCGAGCGCAGCCATGATTCTCCTTCGGTACCTGGCGGGATGTGCGCTCAGTCTACGGGCCACCTCTGACACTGAGACGACCGCGCCCGCTCCTTCACGGGATAATGGGGGGATCATGACGCAGCCCCGCATCGAATTCCCCGCGGATCTCCCCGTCTCGCAGATGCGCGACGAGATCCAGGCGGCGATCCGCGACCACCAGGTGGTCATCGTGGCGGGGGAGACCGGCTCGGGCAAGACCACCCAGCTGCCCAAGATCGCCCTCGCTCTCGGCCGCGAGCGCATCGCGCACACGCAGCCGCGCCGCATCGCCGCCCGCACCATCGCCGAACGCATCGCCGAGGAGCTGGGCTCCGAGCTCGGGGGGCTCGTCGGCTACCAGGTGCGGTTCACCGACAAGGTCTCGGAGGACACGCGGATCCGCCTCATGACCGACGGCATCCTGCTGAACGCGATCCACCGCGACCGCGAGCTGCGCGCCTACGACACGATCATCATCGACGAGGCTCACGAGCGGTCGCTGAACATCGACTTCCTGCTCGGCTACCTGCAGACCCTGCTCCCCCGCCGACCCGATCTCAAGGTCATCATCACCTCGGCGACGATCGACCCGGAATCGTTCGCGAAGCACTTCGCCGACCCGCGGACGAAGCGCCCCGCGCCCATCATCGAAGTGTCGGGCCGCACCTACCCCGTCGAGATCAGGTACCGGCCGCTCGTCGAGAAGATCGAGCGTCCCGACCCGAAGGGCGGGGCGCCGAAGGTCTCCACCGTCGAGCGCGACCTCTTCGACGCCATCGGAGACGCGGTCGACGAACTGGCGCGCGAGGACCGGGGCGACGTGCTCGTGTTCCTGAGCGGCGAGGCCGAGATCCGCGACGCCGCCGACGCGCTGCGCGGGCGCCTCGGAGCGAACCGGGCGAGACCCGTCGAGATCCTACCCCTCTACGGCCGGCTCAGCGCCGCGGAGCAGCACCGCGTCTTCGAGCGCGCGAGCGGTGCGAACGCGGCGGCGCGCCGCATCGTGCTCGCCACGAACGTCGCCGAGACCTCGCTCACGGTGCCCGGCATCCGCTACGTCGTCGACGCCGGCACCGCCCGCATCTCCCGCTACTCGGCGCGCAGCAAAGTGCAGCGCCTCCCGATCGAGGCCGTCTCCCAGGCGAGCGCCAACCAGCGCTCTGGCCGGTCCGGTCGCACGAGCCCCGGCATCGCGATCCGCCTCTACTCCGAGGAGGACTTCGAGAGCCGCCCCGAGTTCACCGAGCCCGAGATCCGACGCACCGGCCTCGCATCCGTGATCCTGCAGATGCTGTCGCTCGGTCTCGGCGACATCGCCCGCTTCCCGTTCCTCACCCCGCCCGACCAGCGCGGCATCGCCGACGGCCTCGGGCTGCTCGCCGAGCTGGGCGCCGTCGAGGCGGCGGCCCGCGGCAGCGAGGGCGAATCCCGCGAGGGGCGCGGCAGGGGCCGGGCCGGGAGGGCTGGCGGATCCGCCACCCACCGCATCACGAAGATCGGCCGCGAGCTGGCCCGCCTGCCCATCGAGCCGCGCTTCGCCCGCATGGTCGTCGAGGCGCGCCGGCACGAGGTGGTGCCGCAGGTGCTCGCGATCGTCGCGGGCCTCACGATCCAGGATGTGCGCGAGCGACCGCAGGAGCAGCGCGCGCAGGCGGATCAGCTGCACGCCCGCTTCGCCGACCCGCAGGGCGATCTCATGACCCTGCTGAACCTCTGGGACTACCTGCAGGAGCAGCAGCGCGAGATGTCATCGAGCGCGTTCCGCCGCCTGTGCAAGGCCGAGTACCTGAACTTCCTGCGCGTGCGCGAGTGGATGGACCTCAACCGGCAGCTCGCGCGCATCGCGGGGGTGAAGGGCGCGGCGCAGCGGTCTCGCCCGCGCGCCGCTGCCGCGGAGACGACGGGCGCGGCGGGTGGCGGCTCCGGGCCCAGCCCCGGAGCCGGGACCGGAGCCGGACCCGACGAGGCGATCCACCGCGCGATCCTCGCCGGTCTGCTCTCGCAGCTCGGCGTGCGCGACGACCGGCAGGATCGCAGCGCGCCCGCCCGCGGCCGCGGCGTCGCCGGCGCCGTCAAGCGCAAGCCGGCCCAGGAGTACCTCGGCTCACGCGGCACCCGCTTCGTGCTGTACCCGGGGTCGGTGCTCGCCAAGAAGCCGCCCGAGGTGGTGATGAGCGTCGAGCTCGTCGAGACCTCGCGGCTGTTCGCGCGATCGAACGCGGTGGTCGATCCGGCCTGGGCCGAAGAGCTCGCGGGCCCTCTGGCCAAGCGTCAGGTCTCCGAACCGCACTGGGAGAAGAAGCAGGGCGCCGCCGTCGCCTACGAACGGGTCACCCTCTTCGGCGTGCCCATCGTCGACCGCCGTCGCGTGCAGCTCGCCCGCTTCGACCAGGAGCACGCGCGCGAACTGTTCATCCGCCACGCTCTCGTCGACGGCGAATGGGACTCGCCGCAGGCCTTCGACCGCGCCAACCGGCAGCTGCGGCGCGAGCTCGAACAGCTCGAGGAGCGCACCCGTCGCCGCGACCTCGTGAGCGACGAGGAGGCCGTCTACGACTTCTACGACGCCCGCATCCCCGCCGACGTCGTCTCGACCCGCAGCTTCGAGGGCTGGTGGAAGGAGGCGCAGCGCGCGCAGCCGAAACTGCTCACCATGCGCCGCGAAGACCTCGTCGAGGGCGAGGCCGCCGAGGTCGACGAGAGCGAGTACCCCCGCCAATGGCGGCACGGCGATCAGACGCTGCGGCTGAAGTACCGCTTCGACCCCACGGCCGACGACGACGGCGTCACCGTGAACGTGCCGCTGCCGCTGCTGCCCCGCCTCGAACGCGGCGACTTCGAGAAGCTCGTACCGGGTTTGCGCCAGGAACTCGTCACCGCGCTCATCAAGACGCTGCCGAAGGCGATCCGCAAGCACGTGGTGCCTGCCGCGGACTGGGCGCGCAGTCTGCTCGAGACCGTCGAGCCGAAGCTGGCCGGGGCGGGCGGTGCGGCCGGAGCAGCAGATGCACCGCCGTCGCTGCTGCAGCTGCTCGCCGATGAGATCCGCCGCCGCACCAGCGTGCCCGTCTCCCCCGGCGACTTCGACGCCTCGCGGCTGCCCGCCCACCTCACCCCCACTTTCCGGGTGGTCGACGGGCGCGGGCGCACCATCGGCTCCGGCAAGGACCTCGCCGCGCTGCAGGCCGCGCACAAGGATCGCGCGATGCAGGGCGTCGCGAAGGTCGCCGCGGCCGCGCTGCCGAAGAGCGATCTCGAGCGCAGCGGCGCGACCGGCTGGGACTTCGGCGAACTCCCACGCCACGTCGACACCGCCTATGCGAAGGGCCGCGGGTCGGGAGGCGGCGTGGTGCGCGCCTACCCCGCCATCGTCGACCGGCGCACCGGCGTCGACCTCGTGCTCGTCGCCGATGAAGCCGAGCAGGCCCGCCTGTCGCGGCGCGGGATCCGCCGTCTCATCGCGCTGAGCTCGCCCTCCCCCGCCAGCTACATCCGCGATCACCTCTCGAACCAGGAGAAGCTGCTGCTCGGCGCGGGCCCGTACCGCTCGCTCGACGCCGCGATCGCCGACGTGTCGCTCGCGGTCGCCGACGGCGCGATCCGCCGTCACGCCCCCGACGGGCTCGTGTGGTCGGAGGCCGTGTTCGAGCGGATCGCGAACGACTACGCGCGCTCCCTCATCGACGACATCTATGGCGCGATCGCGCTCACGGCGCGGGTGATCGACGGGGCGCGGCTCGCCCGCAAGGCCATCGACGGCGCCAAGACGATCCAGGTGCTCGGCCAGGTCGCCGACTCGGCGGCGCAGGTGGATCGGCTCGTGTGGGCCGCTGCCGGCCCGGGCGCCGGTGCAGCGGGCGGCGACGGCTTCGTGTCGCGCACGGGGCTCGCGCAACTGGCGCGCCTGCCCGTCTACCTCGAAGCCGTGCAACTGCGCATGCGCGGCCTCGCCGAGAACGCGGGTCGCGACCGGGCGTGGCAGAACGAGGTGGATCGCGCGCTCGCGCTCTTCGAGCAGGCGGGCGGGACGATCCCGCTGCCCGACGCGGCGCCCGAGCACCCCGTGCGCGTGCGCTGGCTCATCGAGGAGCTGCGGGTGAGCCTCTTCGCGCAACAGCTGCGCACGGCCGAGCCGGTCTCCCTGCAGCGCATCCAGAAGCTGCTGCGCGAGGCGTAGCGGGCGGCCCCGGCCCGCTCCCGGTCCCGCTCCCGCTCCCGCTCCGTCGAGTCGGCCTATTCGTATCGAGTCCGCACGGAATTTGCGCGATTCGTCGGCCGACTCGATACGAATAGGCCGGCTCAACGGAATGGCTCAGGCGGGGGCGGAATCTTGAAGTGGCGCACGGCCGCGCGAAAGGTTCCCGGCGTGCGCAGATCCTCGTGCATCAGCCGGATCACTCGCTTCGGCGTGATTCCCCGAGCCCGGTCCTCACGTCGTTTCTCCGCGATGACCACCTCCTCGGCGCTTCGTCCCTTGCGCAGATCCTCATCGAGATACTTCGAGCGCCCATCGATCTCGCACAGGATGTCGAGGCCGTCGAGTTCGAGGTCGAAGTAGCTCAGGCGACCGTCGTGGTGCAGCACCGGCGATTGCGTGCTCACCCGATAGCCCAGCTGCGCGAAGCGGAGTCGCCCGAGGCTCTCCAGCACCGATTCGGCTCCGGCGTCGGCGAGTTCGATGACGCGCAGTGCTCGCCGCACCCCGCGCCGGTGGGGAACCGAGAGCACCTCGGCGCGCAGCCGATCCAGCCACTCCACGACGCCCGGCGAGTTCGGAACGCCCCGATGCCTGCCGAAGCGCAGGTGCAGCGCATGGTCGAGCGCTCCGAGCGCCAATTCGGGCGGGGAGAGCCTGGCCAGATCCAGCACTGTTCTCGCGAGACTCGTGGCCGGGGTGCCCCGCAGCAGGCCGACCTCCCCCTCCGCCACCTGATCGACGCTGCGTGCGATGAAGGTGCTGCTCCTGGCGGTGCCAGCACCGGGCAGCAGCAGCTGAGCGCGATCATGCGGTGGGGAGTACAGACGCAGCCCGTGGAGAGCCGCCGCCGACTCTCGCCAGAAGTACCCCCTCAGCTCGCGGTTCGCGGAGATCGCGATCACCCGCGCGAGCAGCTTCTGGTCCGGCCAGAACCCGCGCCACGCCTCGCCGTCGATGTACTTCGCCGAGGCGATCCTGACCAGCGCGCCGTCTTCGACCGCTCGTGCGATCTGGCGCGCCGTCCAATCGCACTGCAGCAGTTCGTCGCGCGAACGCACCGCGGCGGCGATCGAGGCGGAGTCGTGCGCGGGCGTCATGCCCTTCAGCCTGGCAGCGTTCGGCGACGCCGAGCACGTCCGGACGCCGCCTGTGGACGGATCCGCCGTTCTCCGCCCAGACCCCGCCCTGTGAGCGAAGTCCCGCGCCCGCCCGGGCCCCATCGAGTCGGCCTATTCGTATCGAGTCAGCCCGGAACTTGCGCGAATTGTCGGCCGACTCGATACGAATAGGCCGACTCAGCGGGAGCGTGCGCGGGCGGGCGGGAGCGGGCCCGCGGGCGGCTACTGCTGGGCCGACTCTACGAGGATCCGCCGGGCCTCGTGCACGAGCTCGGGCTCGGTGATGAGGTCGTAGCGGGTGGCGACCATCTGCATGACCGAGGAGAAGTCGCGGCGGTTGCGGTTCATCGCGTACGACAGCACGCCGAAGAGCATGCCGAAGCCGGCGCCGATCACGACCGCCGAGATGAACACGCCGAAGATGGCGGCATTGTCGGGCTGGAAGATGAAGAGCAGCAGGCCGAGGAAGAGGCCGAGGTAGGCGCCCGAGAGCGCCCCCATGAGGGCGACGCGCCCGTAGCTGAGCCGGCCCGTGACGCGCTCGACGCTGCGCACGTCGTTGCCGACGATGCTGATGCGCTGCACGGGGAAGCTGGCGCGGGCGAGCACGTCGACGGCGTGCTTCGCGTCTTCGTAGCGGTCGTAGGTGGAGACGATCTCGCCCTGCGGGATCTCGGGCATCAGCGGTGCGCGCGAGGAGGAGAGGGGGCCGGGAGTACTCATACCGTCCATTCTCTCACCGCAGCGCCCGCCACCACTACGCTAGGGGTGTGAGTACTACGCGGGTCTTCGTCGGGCGCCTCGCCGGGCGCGGGGTGTTCGATCCTGTGGGCGACCGGATCGGCAAGGTGCGCGACGTGCTGGTCGTGTTCCGCGCCGCAGGTGCACCGCGCGTAGTGGGCCTGATCGTCGAGATCCCCGGTAAGCGGCGCGTATTCGTGCCGATCGGCCGAGTGACTTCGATCGGTTCCGGCCAGGTCATCACCACGGGCCTCATCAACGTGCGCCGTTTCGAGCAGCGCGGGGGCGAGACGCGCATGATCGCCGAGATCATCGGCCGCGACGTGCAGCTCGCGTCCGAACGACCGGGCGGCGCCCCGCAGTCGGCCCGCATCGAGGACGCCGCGATCGAGCGCACCCGGACGGGCGAGTGGGTGGTCTCGGAGGTGTTCCTGCGGCTGCCGAAGCCGGCTGCCCCGTTCAGCCGCGGCGATTCGCGGATCGTGCGCTGGTCGGATCTGGTGCTGCCGAGTTCGAGCGAGTCGGCGCAGTCGGCGGAGCTGCTCATCCAGACGATGGTCGATCTGAAACCGGCCGACCTCGCCGAGGCGCTGCTCGAACTGCCGCAGCACCGCATGCTCGAGGTGATCGGCGAGCTGGCCGACGAGCGGGTGGCGGATGCGCTCGAGGAGATGAGCGAGCAGGATCAGCTGGCCCTGCTGGCGCAGCTGCCGCCGGATCGCACCGCCGACGTGCTCGACCGGATGGAGCCGGACGACGCGGCCGACCTGATCTCGGCGCTGCCTGCCGCGAAGGGCGAAGAGCTGCTCGACCTGATGGAGCCCGAGGAGGCGGAGGATGTGCGCCGCCTGCTCGAGTACGACGCCGACACGGCGGGCGGCCTCATGAGCCCGGCTCCGATCGTGCTGTCTGGCGAGTCGAGCGTCGCCGAGGGGCTGGCGATGATCCGTCGCGCCGAGATCCCGCCGGCGATGGCGTCGGCGGTCTACGTCACCCATCCCCCGTACGAGACCCCCACGGGCGAGTACATCGGCATGGCCCACTTCCAGCGCATGCTGCGCTTCCCTCCGCACGAGCGCCTGGTGGCGTTGATCGACACCGAGATCGAGCCGGTGACGGTCGATGCGAGCGCTGCCGAGGTGTCGCGCCGCATTGCGAGCTACGATCTGGTGGCGATCCCGGTGGTCGATGCGCAGCACCGGCTGGTGGGCGTGGTGACGGTCGATGACGTGCTCGATCATCTACTGCCCGACGATTGGCGTCACGCCGACGACGAGGCGCCGCGCGCCTCCGATTCGCAGGGCGGGCGGCGATGAGCCTGTTCAAGCGGGATCCCGGCTTCGACGCACCGCTTTCGGCGGGGACGCGCGCGGGTCGCGGCGGATCGGGCAACGAGCGCTTCGGGCGGTGGACGGAGAGCATCGCCCGCGGTATGGGCACGCCGTGGTTCCTGCTGATCCTCTCGCTGATCTGCGTGGCGTGGTTGGCGTGGAACACCTGGGGCCCGGAGAGCTGGCGCTTCGACTCTGCGGCGCTGGGCTTCACGGCGTTGACGCTGATCCTGTCGTTGCAGGCGTCGTATGCGGCGCCGATGATCCTGCTCGCGCAGAACCGGCAGGACGACCGCGATCGCGTGCAGATGGAGCAGGATCGGCAGCGCGCGGAGCGCAACCTCGCCGACACCGAGTTCCTGGCGCGCGAGGTGGTGGCGCTGCGGATCGCGTTGAAGGATCTGCCGGATCGCGACTTCATTCGCGCGGAGCTGCGCTCGCTGCTCGCCGAGTTGGAAGCGGAGCGGGAGGATGCGGCGGTGATCGAGGATCCGGATCCGGAGACGCCGCTGCCCGAGGCGCCCCGCGCCGAACCGACTGAGCGGCGCACCGTCGAGGATCGCGATGCCGACGAGCGCTGAGGCGGCGGTGCTGGCCGCGCTCGACCGGGTGCGCGATCCCGAGATCATGCGCCCGATCACGGAGCTCGGCATGGTGCGCGGGGTTCGGGTGGACGAGGAGGGCCGGGCGACGGTCTCGATTCTGCTCACCATCGCGGGCTGCCCGGCGGCCCGGCGCATCGAGGCGGATACGCTGGCGGCGGCCGAGTCGGCACCGGGCGTCTCGTCGGCGTCGGTCGAGGTGGGTGTGATGTCGCCCGCCGAGCGCAAGGCGTTCGTGGAGCGGGTACGGGGCGACCGCGGCGCACGGCCGCAGCAGTTCGGCCCGGATTCGCTGACGCGGGTGATCGCGGTGACGAGCGGGAAGGGCGGTGTGGGCAAGTCGTCGCTCACGGCGGGGCTCGCGGTCGCGCTCGCTCAGGAGGGGTTGTCGGTGGGGCTCGTCGACGCCGACGTGTTCGGCTTCTCGATCCCGGGCATCCTGGGACTCAGCCGCGACGGGCGCACCGAGCAGCCGACGCGCCTCGACGATATGATCCTGCCGCCGGTCGCGCACGGCGTGAAGACGGTGTCGATCGGCATGTTCCTGGGCGACGCGGATCCGCGCACCACGGCGGTGTCCTGGCGCGGCCCGATGCTGCATCGCACGATCGAGCAGTTCCTGCGCGATGTGTGGTTCGGCGACCTCGATGTGCTGCTACTCGATCTGCCGCCGGGCACGGGCGATATCGCCATCAGCGTGGGGCAGCTGCTCCCCCACGCCGAGGTGCTCGTGGTGACGACGCCGCAGGAGGCGGCCGCCGATGTGGCCGTGCGCAGCGCGCTCGTGGCGCGCCAGACGGGGCAGCGCGTGCTCGGCGTGGTCGAGAACATGGCGGGGCTGGTGCAGCCCGACGGCAGTGTGGTCGAGATCTTCGGCAGCGGCGGCGGAAGACTGGTGGCGGATCGCCTCAGCGACGACGAGCACGGCGTGGTGCCGCTGCTCGGCAGTGTGCCGCTCAGTCCGGCGTTCCGCGAGGGCGGCGACCGCGGCGAGCCGGCGGTGCTGTCGGCCCCTGATGATCCGGCTGCGGCGGAGGTGATCCGGGTGGCGCGCACGATCGCAGCGCAGGGCCGGAGCCTCGCCGGTAGGTCGCTCGGGATCGCGCCGCGCTGAACCGCCCCGCGCCGAGCGCGGCGCCGATCCGCCCCCCCGCTCGCGATGGCGATCCGCGCACCGCGACTCAGCTGCTCAGATCGCCGTGAGCGTCTCGTCGACGGGGCGCGGCCGCGCGAACAGGAAGCCCTGGAAAGCGTCGACGCCGAGGTCTCGCAGCTTCTCGAACTGGGCTTCAGTCTCGACGCCCTCGGCGACGACCTGCAGTTCGAAGCTGCGGCCGAGCTGGACGATGGTGCGGGCAATCGCGGCCGCCTGCTCGTCATAGCCGACGGCCATCACGAAGGAGCGGTCGATCTTGATCTGCTGCACGGGCAGGTGCCGCATATAGCTCAGCGAGGAGTAACCGGTGCCGAAATCGTCGAGCGATGAGAGCACGCCTTCGGCTCGCAGCAGCGACAGCAGTCGGATCGTGCGGTCGAGGTCGGTGTGGAGCACGCTCTCGGTGAGTTCGAACTTAAGGCTGCCCGGGGTCACGCCGTGGCGTGCGATGATGGCGCTCACGCGTTCGGCGAAGTCCTCCACCCGCAGCTGCCGCTCGCTGAGGTTCACGGATAAGGTGAGGTGCTGGCGCTCCGGGTCGTCCTTCCAGGCGGCGAGCACGCGGCAGGCCTCGTCGAGTACCCACTCGCCGATCTCGACGATGATGCCGGTCTGCTCGGCGAGCGGGATGAAGTCTCCGGGCGGCACGAGCCCGCGCGCCGGGCTGAGCCAGCGGATCAGCCCCTCTTCGCCGATCACCCGACGTTCGCGGTCGACGATCGGCTGGGCGAAGAGTCGCAGCTCGCGGTTCTCGATGCCACGCCGCAGCTCGGAGACGAGGTGCACGCGCTGCTGCGCGTCGTCGAGCATGCTCTGGCGGAAGTGCCGCATGCGCCGGTGCCCGCCGGCGCGACGGGCACGCTTCCGGGCGATGTCGGCGCACTTGATGACCTCGTGCGGGTCGGCGGTCTCGATGTAGCCGTCGGCCGTGGCGGCCTCGCCGTTCTCCTGGTCGTGGCGGCGCTGCCTGATGCCGGGCGCCGCCCACAGCACGTAGCCGACGCTCGCCGAGGCGTCAACGACGACGCCGGAACCGAGATCGACGGGGCCGCTCAGGAGCGCGAGCACCCGGTGCACGACCTCGGCGGCCTGCTGCTCAGCGAGGCGGTGGTCGCTGCCGATGCGTGGCAGCAGCACGGCGAAGGTGTTCGATCCGATCCTGGCCACGCTCAGCCCGTCTTCGCCCAGTACAGTGAGCTTCTGCGCAGCGTCGAGCAGCAGGCGGTCTCCGACTTCGTAGCCGAAGGCGTCGTTGACGACGGAGAGGTCGTCGACGCTGGCCGCGATGAAGCCGCTGAACTCGCACCCCGGCATCCGCGACATGGCGGTGCCGATCATCAGCAGCATCGATGCCCGGTTCGAGAGCCCGGTCGCCCGGTCGCAATAGGCCAGTTTGTGCGCCTGCTCCTCGGCGAGGTGGCGCTGGGTCTCCTCGGTGCGGATGCTGATGTACCGCTGCGGCCGCCCGTCGCCGTCGAGCAGCGGAATGATGGTGGTGTCGACCCAGTACTCGCTGCCGTCCTTGGCACGATTGCAGATCTCGTTCTTCCAGACGTCGCCGCGGCCGATGACCCGCCACATCTCCTTGAAGAACTCCCGCGGATGGTAGCCGGAGTTGATGATGCTGTGGGTCTGGCCAATCAGCTCCTCGCGCGAGTACTTCGAGATCTCGCAGAAACGATCGTTGGCGTGCATGATGATGCCTCGCCGATCGGTGACCGCAACGATGGAGAAGCTATTGAGGGCAGAGATGATCTCGTTGAACTCGCTATCCGATGCGCTGAACTGCTCTCGCAGCTCTGCGCTGATAGCATTCGGGGCTGCGCCCGGTGCGCTCACGTGGCCTCCTCGTCGTAGTGCAGCCCCCCTGGTGGTGCGTCTGTTCCGGCGTCGGCGGTTCCCGAGACCGCCCGCCGGTTCTGGGCCACCTCGGCAGCCCGGGCGCGTCGAGCGGCGGCACGCGCCTCTCGTTCATCTTCGACGAGCGCGTCGCGGATGATGCGTCGCGGATCGTACTGCCTGGGGTCCAGCTGCTTCCAGTCGACCTCGTCGAACTCCGGCCCCATCTCGTCGCGCAGACGCTCCTTGGCGCCGTCGGCCATGCGCTTCGCCCCGCGCACGAACTCCCCGAGCTTCTTGGCATAGACCGGCAGGCGGTCGGGACCCAGCACAAACAAGGCGATCACCATGATCACCAGGATTTTGTCTATCGTGAGGCCCATCACCCACTATCGTAGCGCTCGGAGGACCTGGTCGAGGTCGCGCTACGCTAGAACGCATCGGCGCGAGGATGCCGCAGCACACCGGAGGAGATCGTGAGCAAGCTCGAACGCAACTGGCAGTACGCCGAGCAGTATCCGGGCGAGACCGACGCGATCGTGCGCGCGCGCCGCCTGTCGCTCGAGCTCGGGCTGGAGCCGGTCAGCCGATCCACCGCCGCGCAGCTCTCGGCCCTCACCGCGCTCACCCGCGCGCAGGCGATCTGCGAAGTCGGCACAGGCGTCGGGGTGAGCGGTCTCGCGCTGCTGCGCTACGTGCCCGAAGCCACTCTCACCTCGATCGAGATCGAACCGGAGCACCTGCGCGAGGCGCGCACCGTGTTCGCGGAGGCGGGGGTGCCGTCGTCGCGGCAGCGTCTGATCGAGGGCGATGCCCGCCACGTCATGCAGCGACTGAACCTCGCCGCCTACGATCTGGTGCTGCTCGATGCGGAGCCGCGGCTGCTGCTCGAGCACTTCGAGCACGCGCTCGGCATCGTGCGCCCCGGCGGCTGCATCGTGGTGCCGGGGGTCTTCGCCCACGGCCGGGTGCCGGATCCGGCCGCCCGCGACGAGGCGACCGTCGCGTGCCGCGATCTGCTCGCTCTCGTGGCCGAGTCGCCGGCGATCGCGCCCACGCTCTCCCCCGCAGGTGACGGCGTGCTCACCCTCGTGCGGCTCGACGGCTGACGCGCACCGCAGCAAGGCACAGCACCGCCGCACTGTGCGGCGCGGCACGGCGCCGCTGCAGCCGCCGCAGACAGCGAGGAGCCCCGGGAATCCGAAGATTCCCGGGGCTCCTCTAGGTTCTGCGCCTAGGCTTCGACCGGCTCAGCCGTCGAGCACCGACGACAGCACGTCGCGCAGCTCGGTGGCCTCCTGGTCGTTGACCGACACCACGAGACGGCCGCCGCCCTCCAGCGGTACGCGCACGACGATCAGCCGACTCTCACGAACCGCCTCCATGGGTCCGTCCCCAGTCCTCGGTTTCATTGCAGCCATGACGCCTCCTCGAAAGTTATGGTTGATGTCCAGTTTATCGGGCCGCCGTAGATGAGGGCCAACCCGCTTACCGCCGATTACGCTTCGTCGCTCTGCAACCAGGCGCGCAGCGCCCGCTCGGTGAACTCGATCTGGCTCACGGGCACCCGTTCGTCGTCGGCGTGCGCGAGCAGTGCGTCGCCCGGACCGAAGTTGACTGCGGGGATGCCGAGCGCCGAGAAACGTGCCACGTCGGTCCAGCCGAACTTCGCCGTGGGCTCGGCCCCGACAGCCGCGACGAAGCGCTGCGCGAGGGGCGCGTCCAGGCCGGGGCGCGCGCCGGGCGCGAGATCCACGATCTCGACCTCGTCGGCATCCGAGAAGAACTCGCGCACCACCTGTGCGGCCTCATCGGTGGATCGGCTGGGGGCGAAGCGGTAATTGACTTCGAAGCTGCAGCGGTCGGGGATCACATTACCGGCGACACCGCCCTCGATGCGCACCGCGTTCAGGCCCTCGCGGTACTCGAGCCCGTCGACGACGATGCGTTCGGCCTCGTAACGGGCGAGCCGGTCGAGCAGCGCACCAGCCCGCTGGATCGCGTTCACGCCCATCCAGCTGCGCGCCGAGTGGGCGCGCTTGCCGTGCACCGTGATCCGCGCACGCAGCGTGCCGTTGCAGCCGCCCTCGATGGTCCCGTTGGAGGGCTCGCCGAGGATCGCGAAGTCGGCGGCGAAGAGCTGGGGGTGGTTGCGCATCGCCCGCCCGAGGCCGCTCAGCTCCGACGCGACTTCCTCATGGTCGTACCAGATCCACGTGAGGTCGACTGCGGGCTCGGCGAGCTCGACCGCGAGCGCGAGCTGCACGGCGACGCCGGCCTTCATATCGACCGTGCCGCGACCCCAGATCGACGTCTCCCCCGTCGCGGGGTCGATCTCATCGCGCACCGGCAGGTTGTCGTTGATGGGCACGGTGTCGAGGTGTCCGGCGATCGCGACGCGGCGCTCGCGGCCCAGCTCCGTGCGCGCGACGATGGTGTCGCCGTCGCGGGTGATCCGCAGGTGCGGGGCGCGCTCGCGCAGCACCGCCTCGACCGCGTCGGCGATGGCCCGCTCGTCGCCGGACACCGACGGGATGTCGCACAGCTGGCGGGTGAGCTCGACGGCTCCGAGGGCCGGATCGAGTCGGAGGGCGGAGGCGAGGGACGGATCGGCGTTCACCCGACCCAGCCTAACGGTAGCCTAGATCCCATGACTGACTCCCGCTTTGCATGGTCCGCCGGTATCGCCACCACCGCAGCCGACGGCACGGTACTCGACGCCTGGTTCCCCTCGCCCGCGCTGGGCGAACGGCCGACGGATCGCGATCGCTGGATCGCTCCCGCCGAGTTGGAGGAGCTCGCCGGCGCCGACGAGCTGCGCGGGGTTGAGCTGCGCCCGGTGAACGTGGAGATCGATCTGGATGCGGCCCCGGCCTCCACCGAGGACGCCTACCTGCGCCTGCACCTGCTCTCCCACTGCCTGGTGCGCCCCAACAGCATCAACCTCGACGGCATCTTCGGCAAGCTGCCGAACGTGGCGTGGACCACGGCCGGCCCGATGCTGCCCGAGGTGTACGCGGAGCGCCTGCCGCGGCTGAAGCGCGCGGGCATCACCGCGGTCGGGCTCGACAAATTCCCGCGCCTCACCGACTACGTCGTGCCTGAGGGGGTGCGCATCGCCGACGCGTCGCGGGTGCGCCTCGGCGCGCATCTCGCGCCGGGCACCACGGTGATGCACGAGGGCTTCGTGAACTTCAACGCGGGCACGCTGGGTGCCTCGATGGTGGAGGGTCGCATCTCGCAGGGCGTCGTCGTGGGCGACGGTTCCGACATCGGGGGCGGCGCTTCGATCATGGGCACGCTCTCGGGCGGCGGCACGCAGCGGATCACGATCGGCGAACGGGCCCTGCTGGGCGCGAACTCGGGCATCGGCATCTCGCTGGGCGACGACAGCGTCGTCGAGGCGGGCCTCTACGTGACGGCCGGCACCAAGGTGGTGCTGCCGAAGGGCACGGCTCAGTCGGGCGGCGAGCCCGTCGAGGTGAAGGCCGTGGAGCTGTCGGGTCTGCCGCAGCTGCTGTTCCGCCGCAACTCGCGCACCGGTGGCGTCGAGGCGCTGCCCCGCGAGGGCGCCGGCATCGAGCTGAACTCAGAGCTGCACGCGTAGCTCGCCGCACCCGGCGGCCCACGGGCCAACGGGCCTGCCGGGCCGCCGCTCGCACGGGCTCGCAGCTCAGACCGGAGATCGCAGTTCAGGCGGAGGAGGTCAGCGCATTTCCTCCGCCTGAACTGCGATCGCTTCGGTGAGGTGAGTCCCGACGCCACCGGCATCGCGGACGAACCAGCAGCACACCTCGCGGCGCGGCGCACCGCGCAGAAACGACACCTCCCCGCCGGGCTCGGCGAGCCCGGCGAGGAGGTGTCAGTGCGAGCGGCCGATCAGCGGCCCAGGTGACGCTCCCCGGCCCCCGTGTACAGCTGCTGGGGGCGGCCGATCTTCGTCTGCACGTCGTCGCGGGCCTCGCGCCACTGGGCGATCCAGCCCGGCAGGCGGCCGATCGCGAACAGCACCGTGAACATGCGCGTGGGGAAGCCCATCGCCTTGTAGATCACGCCGGTGTAGAAGTCGACGTTCGGGTAGAGCTTGCGCTCCTTGAAGTAGTCGTCCTCGAGGGCGATCTGCTCGAGCTCCTGCGCGAGGCCGAGCAGCGGGTCGTTGACGCCCAGCTCTTCGAGCACGCGGCTGGCGCTCTCCTTCACGATGCGGGCGCGCGGGTCGTAGTTCTTGTAGACGCGGTGCCCGAAGCCCATGAGCTTGACGCCGTCTTCCTTGCGCTTGACCTTCTCCACGAAGGTCTCGACGCTCTGGCCCGAGTCGCGGATCTGGGCGAGCATGTCGAGCACGGCCTCGTTCGCGCCGCCGTGCAGCGGGCCCGAGAGCGCGTTGATGCCGGCCGAGACCGACGAGAACATGTTGGCCCCGGTCGACCCGACGAGGCGCACGGTCGAGGTCGAGGCGTTCTGCTCGTGGTCGGCGTGCAGGATGAGCAGCTTGTCGAGCGCGTCGACCAGCACCGGGTTCATCTCGTAGTCCTCGGCCTTGTTGCCGAAGTTGAGACGCAGGAAGTTCTCGACGAAGCCGAGCGAGTTCTTCGGGTACAGGAAGGCCTGACCGATCGACTTCTTGTGCGCGTACGCCGCGAGCACGGGCAGCTTCGCGAGCAGGCGAATGGTGTTGACCTCGACGAACTCGGGCACCGTGGTGTCGAGCGAGCTCTCGTAGTAGGTCGACATGGTCTGCAGACCGCCGGAGAGCACCGCCATCGGGTGCGCCGTGTGCGGCACGCCCTCGAAGTAGTAGCGCATGTCCTCGTGCAGCAGCGTGTGGCGGCGGATCTCGTCGTCGAAGGCGGCCAGCTCATCGGAGCTCGGCAGCTCGCCGTAGATGAGCAGGTAGGCGACCTCGAGGAAGGTCGAGTTGCGGGCCAGCTCCTCGATCGGGTAGCCGCGGTAGCGCAGCACGCCCTCTTCGCCGTCGATGTAGGTGATGCCCGACTTCGTGGACGCCGTGTTGACGAAGCCGTAGTCGAGGGCGGTGTAGCCCGTCTGCTTGGTGAGCGTGCTGACGTCGATGGCCGAGTGCCCGTCGACCGACTCGAGGATGGGGAACTCGGCCTCCCCTCCGGGGAAGGTGAGCTTCGCGGTGGCCGGGCCCTGCTGCTGAGTCGAATCGGTCACGTCGTCTCCTCGTGAGGTCTCATACGGAAAGGCATCGGGTAGACGCCTTCGTTCTTATCACCCTATCGGCTCCGTGGGAGCGAACGTGCACACCGTCGATTCGCTGTGCCGCCACCTAGAATATCTTGACGTCGAGCAAATTGCGATTCGACCGCGCTCGCGGTCACGCCCCCGCCGCAGCCTCGCGGATCCGGTGCGCCGCAGCCGCGATGGCCTCGTCGCTCGCGGTGAGGGCGAGTCGCACGTGGCGCGGCGAGTGGGATCCGTAGAAGTGCCCCGACCCCACCACGATGCCGAGCCCCGCGAACTCCGCCACGGCGTCCCAGGCGTCGGCGTCGCGGGTGACCCAGAGGTACAGGCCCGCCTCGCTCCCCTCCACCCGGTAGCCCGCCGCCTCGAGCGCCGGCCGCAGCACCTCGCGTCGCGCCCGGTACCGCTCGCGCTGCTCGTCGACGTGCGTCTCGTCTCCGAGCGCCGCCACCATCGCGGCCTGCACCGGTGCGGGCGCCATGAGCCCGGCATGCTTGCGCACGGTGAGCAGGCGGTCGATGAGCTGCGGATCGCCGGCCACGAACGCGGCACGGTACCCCGCGAGATTCGACTGCTTGCTCAGCGAGTACGCCGCGAGCACGCCGCGGTGATCGTCGCCGACGACGCGGGGATCGAGGATCGAGGGGATTCGCTCCGATCGCCACGGCGACTCCCAGCCGAACTCGGCGTAGCACTCGTCGCCGACGATCACGGCGCCGAGCTCGCGCGCCCGCGCCACGGCGGCGCGCAGCGCGTCGACGCCCAGCACGCGGCCGTCGGGGTTCGACGGCGAGTTGATCCACACCAGGCGGGTGTGCTCCGGCCACTCCGCCGGGTCGTCGGAGGGGACCGCCTCGGCGCCCACGAGGGCCGCACCCATCGCGTAGCTCGGGTAGGCGATCCGGGGGAAGACGACCGCCTCGTCTGCGCCGAGCCCCAGCAGGAACGGCATCAGGGCGACCAGCTCTTTCGAGCCGACCGTGGGCAGCACCGCGCCGGGGTCCACCGCGACCCCGCGGCGGCGCGAGAACCACTCGGCGATCGCCTCGCGCAGCCGCGGGGTGCCGGCGGTCGCCGGGTAGCCGTGCGCGTCGGTCGCCGCGGCGAGCGCCTCGCGCACGCTCTGCGGCGCCGGGTCGACGGGAGACCCCACGGAGAGGTTCAGCGCGCCCCCGGGGTGGCGCGCGGCCTGCTCGGCGTAGGGCGCCATCGCGTCCCAGGGGTAGTCGGGAAGCGGGCCGCGCATGCGGCTACTCGCCCTGCGGCGGCAGCGCCGCGATGATCGGGTGATCGAAGTCGTAGACGCCGACCTTCGCCGCCCCGCCGGGCGAGCCGATCTCGTCGAAGAACTCGACGTTGGCCTTGTAGTAGTCGGCCCACTCCTCGGGGAGGTCGTCTTCGTAGTAGATGGCCTCGACGGGGCAGACCGGCTCGCACGCACCGCAGTCGACGCACTCGTCCGGGTGGATGTAGAGCGAGCGCTCGCCCTCGTAGATGCAGTCGACCGGGCACTCGTCGACGCAGGCACGATCCTTCACGTCGACGCACGGAAGAGCGATCACATAGGTCACGATGCCCCTACCTTTCGTTTCACTCCATCAGGCCGCGGCACTCGCCGCAGCGGTCGAACGGCGACGGATCACCATTCGCCTCAGCCGACCGTCTTCACTCGGCTCGTAACGCCCCTATCCTACTCCCCGGCGGATCACCGCCCCGGACTCCCGCGCTCAGAGCTCGGAGTAGTCGCGCGTGGGGATCTCCGTGGTCACCGCGGGCACGTCGGGGTACAGCGGCGGCAGCACGCCCGTGTCGCCCTCCCGCGGCAGCATCCCCGCCGAGAGACCGCGGAACGGGCCGAGATCAGGGCCCTGGTCGGCGAGCGCCACCTCCCGCCGCCCGCGCGGGCCGATCTCGACCTGCTCGCCGCGCACGCTCACCACGACGGGCGTCTCCCCCTCGATCATCTCGAACGCGATGCGATCCCGCCGCAGCTCGACCGCGATCCGGCAGCCGCGCCAGACCAGTTTGAAGCGCAGCGAATCCCAGTGCACGGGCAGCCGCGGATCGAAGGCGAGCTGCCTCCCGGCGGAGTCGCGCAGCCCCGCGAACCCCTGCACGAGCATCATCCAGACGCCGCCCGTGGAGGCGATGTGCACCCCGTCTGCCGAGTTGCGGTGCAGGTCGTCGAGGTCGACGCGCAGGGCGTGCTCGAAGTAGCGGTACGCCAGCTCGGGATACCCCACCTCGGCGGCGATGATCGACTGCACCACGGCCGAGAGCGTCGAATCGCCCGTGGTGAGCGCGTCGTAGTACTCGAAGTCGCGCAGCTTCTCGTCGCGGGTGAAATCGTCGCCCGCGAGCAGCAGGGCCAGCACCACGTCGGCCTGCTTGAGCACCTGGAAGCGGTAGATCACGAGCGGGTGGAAGTGCAGCAGCAGCGGCTTCTGCTCGGGCGGCGTCGCCGCCAGATCCCACACCTCGCGGTCGAGGAAGTGGGCGTCCTGCGGGTGGATCCCCATCTCCTCCGAGTAGGGCACGCTCATCGCATCGGCCGCCTCCTCCCAGGCCAGCACCTCGTCGGGGTCGAGGCGCAGGCGGTCGAGCAGCCCGGCGTAGACCTCCGGAGCCTCCCGTTCGAGCCGGCGCACCATGTGCACGGCGACGCGCAGGTTGAAGCGCGCCATGACGTTGGTGAAGAGGTTGTCGTTCACCACGGTCGTGTATTCGTCGGGGCCGGTGACGCCGTGGATGTGGAAGCGCCTCACCCCGTCGCGCCCCGTGCGCCAGAAGCCCAGGCTGCGCCACAGGCGGGCCGTCTCGATGGGGATGTCGCACGCTCCGGACAGCAGGTACTCGAAGTCGCCCGTCGCGAAGACGTACCGCGCCAGCGCATAGGTGATGTCGGCGTTGATGTGGTATGCGGCCGTGCCCGCGGCGTAGTAGGCGCTCGCCTCCTCGCCGTTGATCGTGCGCCACGGGAACAGCGCGCCGTCCTCGTTCAGCGTGACCGCGCGGCGCCGCGCCTGATCCAGCATCCGCTCCCGAGAGCGCAGCGCATTGCGCGCCCACAGCGGCGTCGTGTAGCTCAGGAACGGCAGCACGTAGATCTCGGAATCCCAGAAGTAGTGGCCGCTGTACCCCGATCCGGTGAGGCCCTTCGCCGGGATCCCGCGCCCGTCGGCGCGCGCCGCCGCCTGTGCGAGCTGGAACAGGTTCCAACGGATCGCCTGCTGCACCCCCGGCTCCGCCTCGACCTGCACGTCGCTGCGATCCCAGAACGCGTCGAGGAACTCCCGCTGGCGCTGCCACCGCAGCTCGGGCGGCTCCGGGGCGACCTTCGCGAGCGTGTGCACGCAGCGGTCGAGCAGTTCCTCCGGGCCCGCCGTCGCCGAGGAGTGGTAGGCCGCCGTCTTCACGAGCCGCACCGTGCGCCCCTGCCTGGCGGTGCCCTGGAACAGGTGCCGCACCCGGTCCGAGGAGGTCTCGACGCGGGTCTGCCACTCGCTCGCGTCGCCCCCGTCGAAGTCGTGGTCGACGCCCACCCCCATCGTCATGCCCGAATCGTGCACCCGGTAGCTCAGCACGCTGCGGCCGCCCTCGTGACGGGCAGGGCCGGGGTCGAGGATCCGCTCCTCCGTCAGCTGCTCGCTCTTGCGGGGGTCCGCGATGCCCGTGGCCTCCTTCTCGGCGCGCACGCGCCGCAGATCCTGCCGGTTGATGATGAGGCTGGAGATGGTGAGATCCGCGTCGGCGTCGAGCACGGTGACGCGCATCTCGATCGTCGCGAGGTGCCGCGACGCGAACGACACCATGCGCCGCGTCTCCACGCGCACCCGCTTGCCGGTGGGGGTGAGCCACAGCAGCGTGCGGGTGAGGGTGCCGGCGCGCAGGTCGAGCACGCGCTGCACATCGAGAATCTCCGACGATTCCAGGTTGAGCCGCTCGTCGTCGACGTAGATGCGGATCGTCTTCACGTCGGGTGCGTTCACGATCGTCTGCCCGTGCTCGGCGAAGCCGTACGCGTTCTCAGCGTGGCGGATGCGCCACGTCTCGTGCAGACCGTTGATGAAGGTGCCGTGGCTGCCGAGCGGCAGCCCCTCCTCATGATTGCCGCGCAGCCCCAGGTAGCCGTTCGCGAGCGAGAACAGCGTCTCGTCCTCGGCCGCGTGCGAGCCGTCGATGCCGCGCACCACGAGCCGCCACGGGTCCTCGCCGAAGTCGCGGTGCAGGTCCTCCACGGGAATGTCGAAGAGTTCCGGGTTCATCGTGCAAGCTCCTCCAGATCCGCCACCACCAGGTCCGCCCCCGCATCCGTGAGCATCGCCGCCCCCGCACCGCGATCCACCCCGACCACCAGGCCGAAGCGGCCCGCGTGCGCCGCAGCGACTCCCGACGCGGCGTCCTCGAACACCGCCGTGCGCTCCGGCTCCGCCCCCAGCAGCTCGGCGCCCCGCAGGAAGGTGTCCGGCGCGGGCTTCCCCGGCAGACCCTCCCGCTTGGCGACGACCCCGTCGACCACCGCCTCGAAGCGATCCCGCAGCCCTGCTGCGCGCAGCACCGCCTCCGCATTGCGCGAGCTCGACACCACGGCCAGCGGGCGCCCCAGCGCCGCGAGTCTGTCGAGCAGCCGCAACGACCCCGGGTAGGGGTCGATGCCGTCGCGCTGCAGCACCTCGGTGAACACCCGGTTCTTGCGGTTGCCCACCCCGATCACGCTCTCGAAGCCGTCATCGCCGGGTTCGCCCTCGGGCAGCACGATGCCGCGCGCCCGCAGCAGTGTCGCCACCCCCTCGAAGCGGGGCCGACCGTCGAGCGACTCGTAGTACTCGCTCTCGCGATACGGCGCCTGCCCCAGAGCGGCGAACAATCGGTCGAAGGTCTCGGCCCACGCTCTCATGTGCAGGTCGACGGTCGGCGTGATGACCCCATCCAAATCGAACAGGTAGGCGTCGTAACGGTCGATCAAACGGTGTGCCCTCCCGGAACTACTTCTGCGACCCCGCCAGCAGCGCCTGTACGAAGTATCGCTGGAATGCGAAAAACACTATCAGCGGAACCAGCATGGACAAGAAGGCCCCCGCCGACAGCACATCGATGTTCGCACCGAACTGCCGCAGCTGCGACTGGATCGCCACCGTCAACGGCTGCGAATCGGTGTTCGTGAAGATCAGCGCGACGAGCATGTCGTTCCAGGTCCACAAGAACTGGAAGATGGCCAGTGACGCGATCGCCGGCAGCGCGAGCGGCATCATGATCTGGAAGAAGATCCGCCAATCCCGAGCACCGTCGATGCGCGCCGCCTCGAGCATCTCCTCCGGCACCTGGATGAAGAAGTTGCGCAGCAGGAAGATCGCGAACGGCAGACCGAAGGCCGTGTGGAACAGGATCACCCCGAGCACGCTGCCGAAGATGCCGAGCGAGCCGAACAGCCTGGCGAGCGGGATCAGCGCCACCTGCAGCGGCACGGCGAGCAGCACGATCACGGCGATGAACAGCCAGTCGCGCCCCGGAAAATGCAGCCAGGCGAAGGCGTATGCGGCGAGCGCGCCGAGCACCACCACGAGCACCGTCGTCGGCACCGCGATGACGATCGTGTTCCAGAACGAACCCGTGATGACCGGGTTCGACAGCAGATTCGAGTAGTTCTCGATCGTGAGCTCGGCCGGCTTCGTGAGCACCGTCCACCAGCCGCTCGATGCGTTGTCGCCCGCGCTGCGGAACGAGGTGAGCAGCAGGCCGATCGTGGGCACCAGCCAGAAGACCGCCACGATCAGCAGGATCGCGTTCACGATGCCGCGGCTCAGAGCCGCGGCGATCATCCGGCCGGCGCGGGGCTTGCCCGGTGCGGTTGCAACGCTCATCGGCTCCGCTCCTCTCGGAATCTGCGCACGTTGATGATCATCGAGGGCAGCACGAGCACCAGCAGCAGGATCGCGAGCGCCGAACCCAATCCCTGGTTGCTGCCGCCGCCGAACGAGACCGTCCACATCTCTACCGCGATCACGTTCGCCGCAGGCTTCGAAGCGCCCGGCGGAATCACGTAGACCAGGTCGAAGATCTTCAGCACGTTGATGATGAGCGTCACGAAGACGACCACCAGCACGGGCGCGAGCAGCGGCGCCGTGATCCGCGTGAACACCTGCCATTCGTTCGCGCCGTCCGTGCGGGCGGCCTCCTGCAACGAGCGATCCATCGCCGACAGGCCCGAGGCGATCATCACCATCGCGAAACCCGCCCAGATCCAGACGTACGCGAGAATCACCACCACGTTGATGAACGAGGCGCTGAGCCACGACACCCCCTGGGCGCCCGCGTCGAAGTTCGCGGCCGGCAGGGCGACGCGGTACTGCTCCCCCGCGTCGAGGCCCTCGATCGTGAACGCGCCGCCGGCTCCTGTCGTCGCGTAGCCGTGGATCGAGCCGTCCTCGGCGACCGCATCCACCCGCACCCCCGCGAGCCCCTTCTTGCCGGCCTCGATCTCGCCGTCCGTGCCTCCCCCGCCGCGGATCACGTCGAGGAACACGGTGCCAGAGATCTCCGTGCCGCCGGGCTCTGCAGCGGTGCGGGCGTCCGCCGCGTCCTCCGGCAGCGCGCTCTGCCTGATCCCGGTCAGCGGGAAGTTCTGCACCGACCCCGGAGCCACCGGCTCGGCGGTGGCGATGATCCCGCTCTCCGCTGCAAGACCTGCACCGTCGCGCGGTTTCGCCCCCGGATAGCTCGACTGCTCGCCGAACAGGCTCTGCACGCCCACGATGGCCGCGTTCACCACGCCCAGCTGCGGACTCTCCTGGAACATGCCGCGGAAGATGACACCGGCTGCGAGCATCGAGATCGCCATCGGCATGAACACGATCAGCCGGAACGCCGTCTTCCACCCCAGCTTGTCGACGAGCACCGCGAATATGAGGCCGATGATCGTCACCGTCACCGGCGCAACCACCACCCACATCAGGTTGTTGCGGATCGCCGTGAACGTGGTGTCGTTCGTGAACATCGTGACGTAGTTCTGCCACCCCACGAAGGCGGTGCCGCTCTTGTCGAAGAAGGAGCGCACGACCGTATAGACAATCGGGTACACGACGAGGGCGCCGAGCACGACGAGGCCCGGCCCCAGGAACGAGGCCACCACCAGCCAGCGCCGGGCCGATCCGCCACCGCGAAGCGTGCGTTCGCGATCTCGGATCGGGACCGGCACCGTGAGCGTGCGACTCATGACCGCGCCGGCCTACTGGTATGCCTTGACGGCGGCGTCTTCGAGCCGCTGCGCCGTGCCGTCGATGTCGCTCGGGTTCTGGTAGAAGGAGATCATCTCCTGCCAGAACCCCTGCCCCGGCGTGCCGCCGAAGGCGCTCGGCGTGAGATCCGACATGTCGAAGCGCAGCTCCTCGGCCCCGGTCAGCGCCTCAGCGATCTGACGGGAGACGTCATCCGGGTACAGCGAGGTGTCGACCGAGCCGTTCGGGGAGGTCAGGCCGCCGTTCGGCACCCAGATCTCCGCCGCCTCAGGCGAGGCGAGGTACTCCATGAGCGCCGTCGTCGCCGCGCCGTCGTCGAACTGGACCGCGACATCGCCGCCGCCCACCACCGACGGCGCCGAGCCGTTCACCGAGGGGAAGTCGTAGAAGAGCGCGTTCTCGCCGACCGTCGAGTTGCCGTCCGCCGCGATGTTGCCCGCCACGAAGTCGCCCTCGAACACCGTGCCCGCCTGCGGGTCGGAACCGAAGACCTCGGTCACGCTCGTCGGGAAGTCGCGCTGATCTCCGCCCGGCTGCACGAGGTCGCTCCCCCACAGCTCGCCGAGCACGCCGAGCGCCTCCTTCACCGAGTCGTCCGTCCACGGGATCTCGTGCTTCGTCAGCTGATCGTACTTCTCCGGCCCCGCCGTGCGCAGGTACACGTTCTCGAACCAGTCGGTGAGCGGCCAGCCCACGTCCGCGCCGATCGAGATGCCCGCGTAGCCGGCGTCGCTCACCAGGCCGAGCTGGGTCATGAAGTCGTCCCAGTCCTCGGGCTCCGTCGCACCGGCCTCCTCGTAGATATCGGCGTTGTACCAGACCGTCGACTTGTTCGCGCCCTTGAACCACACGCCGTAGAGCTCGCCGTCGACCGAGCCGAGGTCGATCCAGTCCTGCGCGTAGTTCTCCTCGACCGCCGATCGCACGCCGTCGCCGACCGGCTTGATGTCGCCGTCCTGCGCGAGCGACTGCATGAGCGCCGGCTGGCCCAGCACCGCCACGTTCGGCGGGGTGCCGCCCTCGAGCTGCCCCTGGATGTAGGTGGGGCCGTTGTCGCCGAAGCTCGTGTAGTTCACCTTCGCCCCGGTGCGCGAGCTGAACTCGTCGAGCACCGCCTCGAAGTTCTTCTGCTCCGCGCCCGACCAGGCCGCCACCACATTCAGTGTCTCCCCCGAGAATTCGCCGTCCCCGCCGTCGGCACCACCGCCGCCTCCCGAGCCGCAACCCGTGAGCGCGAGCGCCGCCGCCGAGACTCCAGCCGCCACTGCCCAGATCCGTCGATTCCGTCGCATAGCCATGACACACACTCCATCTCCGCAGTCCTGTCACGGCTCACGCTACGCATCAGCCGTAGCCGCGGAAAGGGCCTTGCCAGCAGGCGCGTACGGATGCTAGACGGGGGCTGCGGGGTGCGGGGTGCGGTGGATCCGGCGCGGGTCGGGGCGGATCGGGGGCGGGCCCGAACCAGGCCTAGACCGCCCCGTGGCGCCGGGAACGGAGCCGTGGCGCCGGAGGCGCCGATCCGCCCGCCCTAGGGAGTGACCTCCGTACCGATGCCGCGCTCCGTGAAGATCTCGAGCAGCACCGAGTGCGGTTCGCGGCCGTCGATGATCGCGGCCTTCGGCACCCCGCCGCGCACGGCGTCGAGGCAGGCGCGCATCTTCGGGATCATGCCGCTTTCGAGCGACGGCAGCAGCGTCTCGAGCTCGCTCGCCGAGATGCTCGACACGAGCGAGTCGAGGTCGGGCCAGTTCGCGTAGAGGCCCGCCACATCGGTGAGGATCACCAGCTTCTCGGCGCCGAGCGCCGCCGCGAGCGCAGACGCCGCCGCGTCGGCGTTGACATTGAGGGAGTCGCCCGGGCGATCGACATCGGGCGCGATCGACGACACCACCGGGATCAGCCCCGCTTCGAGCAGCGCCAGCACCGGCTCCGGGCGCACGTCGACGACGTCGCCCACGAGCCCCAGATCGACCAGCTCGCCGTCGACTTCGACGGGTGGGCGCCGGCGGCCGATGAAGAGCCCCGCATCCTCCCCCGTAGTGCCCGCGGCGAGCGGCCCGTGCGCGTTGATCTCGTCGACGAGCTCGGGGTTCACCTTGCCGGTGAGCACCATGCGCACCACGTCCATCGTCTCGGGCGTGGTGACGCGGTAACCGCCCTTGAACTCGCTCTCGATGCCGAGCCGCGCCAGCATCGCGTTGATCTGCGGACCGCCTCCGTGCACGACGACGGGCAGGATCCCCGTGTGCCGCAGGTACACCACGTCCTCGGCGAAGGCGGCGAGCAGGGCGTCATCGACCATCGCGTTGCCGCCGAACTTGATCACCATGATCCTGCCGCGGAACTTCTTGAGCCACGGCAGCGACTCGATGAGCACCTGCGCCTTGCCGGCCGCCTGCTCGTGGTCGAGGGTTCTCGTGGTGGTGGTCATGATCTGCCTAACTGGAGTACGCCGAGTTCTCGTGCACGTAGTCGTGCGTGAGGTCGTTGGTGCGGATCGTGGCGGTGTGATCGCCGGAGAACAGGTCGATCTCGACGTGCGTGCGGCGGGGCGTCAGGTCGCACTCCTCGACGGGGCGGTCAGGGCCGCCCGCGTGGCAGAGGCGCACGCCGTTGAAGCTCACGTCGACCTGATACGGGTCGAAGGCCGCCTCGGTGGTGCCGATCGCGGCGAGCACGCGGCCCCAGTTCGGGTCGTTGCCGAAGATCGCGGCTTTGAACAGGTTGTTGCGGGCGACGGATCGGCCGACCTCGACGGCGTCGGCCTCGCTCGCGGCGCCTCGCACCTCGATGTCGATGTCGTGGCTCGCACCCTCGGCGTCTGCCTGCAGCTGCGCGGCGAGGCTGTCGCAGACGGCGGCCAGAGCATCGGCGAAGGCGTCAGCGTCGGGCACGACGCCCGACGCGCCGCTCGCGAGCAGCGTCACCTGGTCGTTCGTCGACATGCAGCCGTCGCTGTCGAGCCTGTCGAAGCTCGCGCCCGTGGCGCGGCGCAGCGCCCGGTCGAGGGCGTCGCCGTCGAGCAGAGCATCGGTGGTGATCACGACGAGCATGGTCGCGAGGCCCGGTGCGAGCATGCCCGCGCCCTTCGCCATGGCGCCGATCGTCCATCCCTCGCCCACGTGCACGGCGGTCTTCTCGACCGAGTCGGTGGTGAGGATCGCGGCGGGCGCGGTCGTGTCGTCGGCGGCGAGCGCGGCGGCGAGAGACGGCACGTTGCTCACGATCTTGTCGCGGAAGGCCTGGTCGCCGGTGCCGATGAGGCCGGTGGAGCAGACCAGGATCTGCTCGGCGTCGGCGTCGCCGATCGCGGCGGCGACGGCTTCGGCGGTGAGCCTGGTCGTCTCGTAGCCGAAGTCGCCGGTGAAGCAGTTCGCGCCGCCCGAGTTGAGGATGATCGCGCGAGCGGGGCCGTTCTGGGCCACCTTGCGGCTCCACAGGATGGGATTCGCCTGGGCGCGGTTGCTCGTGAACACGACGGCGGAGGCCGGCTCGGGTCCGTCGTTGACGACGAGGGCGAGGTCGGGCTTGCCGGTGCTCTTCAGGCCGACGGCGATTCCCGCCGAGGTGAAGCCCTGGGGTGCGGTGACGCTCACTGCTGCTCCTTCTTCTGCTGCGTGCGCGCCCGTCACGGGGCGACGCCGTTCACCGGCAGGCCGGTGGTCTCGTGGATACCGAGGGCGATGTTCGCCGACTGGATCGCGGCGCCGGCGGTGCCCTTCGCGAGGTTGTCGAGGGCGGCCACCACCACCACGCGGCCCGCGGCCTCGTCGATCGCGAGGCCCATCAGGCAGGTGTTGGCTCCGAGAGTGTCGGCGGTGCGCGGGAACGCGCCCTCGGGCAACAGCTGCACGAAGGGCTCGGCGGTGTAGGCGTCTTCCCAGGCGCTGCGAACCTGCTGCGCGGTGACGCCCGGCACGAGCCGAGCGGTCGAGGTCGCGAGGATGCCGCGGCTCATCGGCACGAGCACGGGCGTGAAGCTGATGCTGGGTTCGACCGAGGCGCCCGCCCCGCGCAGCGCCTGCCGGATCTCAGGGATGTGCCGGTGCGTGCCGCCTACGGCATAGGGGTTCGCGGTGCCCATGAGCTCGGCCCCCAGCAGGTGCGTCTTCGCGGCCTTGCCCGCGCCGCTCGGCCCGACGGCGAGCACGCTCACGATGTCGCGAGGGTCGATCACGCCCGCGGCGATGCCGGGGGCGAGCGAGAGCGCGACAGTCGACGCGTTGCATCCGGGCGCCGCGATCCGCGTCGCCCCGGCCAGGTATTCGCGCTGCCGCGTCCAGATCGGGGTGCCGTCGGCGGCGAGCTCGGCCTTGATGAGCTCGGGCACGCCGTACTCCCAGGCGCCGTGGTGCTCGCCGCCGTAGAACGCCGCCCAGTCGGCGGCGTCGACGAGCCTGTGGTCGGCACCGCAGTCGATCACGAGGCGCACATCGCGCAGCTGCGCGGTGAGCTCGCCCGATGCGCCGTGCGGCAGGGCGAAGAAGACGACGTCGTGGCCGTCGAGCACCGCGGGCTCGGTCGGCTGCAGCACGAGGTGAGAGAGCGAGCGCAGATGCGGCTGGGACTCGATGAGGGGGCGCCCCGCCGTGGAGTGCCCCGTGACCGTGCGGATCTCGAACTCCGGGTGCGCGGCGAGCAGGCGCAGCAGCTCGCCTCCGGCGTACCCGCTCGCCCCGGCCACCGCCACTGAATAGGTCATCTCGCGCCCTCCATCGTCACCCGTCTATTCTGGCACCTCGCGGCTCGGGTCGGGTGCCGCCCGCGCTGCCGGCCCGCCGCGGCCGAAGCTCAGCGGTGCGTGAACTCGGGGGCGCGCTTCTCGGCGAAGGCGCGCATGCCCTCCTTCTGGTCATCGGTCGCGAACGCGGCCGCGAAGGCCTGACGCTCGAAGCGCAGCCCTTCCGAGAGCGGGGTCTCCTGCGCGACCTGCAGCGCCTCCTTCGCGGCGTACACCGCGGGCAGCGACTTCGACGCGATCGTCTCGGCCGTCTGCGCCGCTTCGGCCAGGAGTTCGTCGGCGGGCACCACGCGCGACACGAGCCCCGAGCGCTCCGCCTCCTCGGCGCCCATCAAGCGGCCAGTCAGCACCATCTCGGCGGCCTTGTACTTGCCGATCGCGCGCGGCAGGCGCTGCGAGCCGCCGAAGCCGGGCAGCACGCCCAGGTTGATCTCGGGCTGGCCGAACTTCGCGGTGTGGGCGGCGATGATGATGTCGCACATCATCGCGAGCTCGCAGCCGCCGCCGAGCGCGAAGCCCGCGACCGCGGCGATCACGGGCGTGCGCATGCGTTCGAAGCCGCCCCACCCGGGGAACGGCCCGCCCAGGTACATGTCGGCGTAGCCACGCTCGGCCATCTCCTTGATGTCGGCGCCCGCGGCGAAGGCCCTCTCGGATCCGGTGATCACGATCGCGCCGATGCCGGGGTCGGCGTCGAAGGCGAGCGCCGCCTCGATGAGCTCGCGCACGAGCGTCGAGTTCAGGGCGTTGAGCGCCTCGGGCCGGTGCAGGGTGATCGTCGCGACCCGTCCCTGCGTCTCAGTCCGGATCGTCGTGTACTCGGTCATCGCTGCTCCCTTGCTCGGCTGGTCTCGTCGCGGATCCCGTCCGGGATCCTCCCCCACGTTACCGCGGCCGCTCAGCCGGCTTCGGCGGCACGCTCCGCCGCCGCGAGCTCCTCGTCGGTCGGCACGTATCCCGCGATGTGACGCTCCTCGGGTCCGTTGTAGGCGGAGAGGGGGCGGATCAGCGCGTTCGAGGCCGCCTGCTCCATGATGTGCGCCGTCCAGCCGGTGACGCGCGACGCGATGAAGAGCGGCGTGAAGGTGAGCGTGTCGAAGCCGATGAGGTTGTAGGCGGGGCCCGAGGGGTAGTCCAGATTGGGGTAGATCCCCTTGCGCGATACGAACTCCCGTTCGAGCGCCTCGTAGAGCTCGGCCACGTCGGCGCGGTCGTAGTGCTCGACGAGCGTGTCGAGCGCCGCCTTCATCGTGGGGACGCGCGAGTCGCCCTTCTTGTAGACCCGGTGCCCGAAGCCCATGATCTTGCGCTTCTCGGCGAGCGCACGGTCGAGCCACGGCACCACGTTCGCGGCGTCGCCGATCTCGTCCATGATGTGCAGCACGGCCTCGTTCGCGCCGCCGTGCAGGGGCCCCTTGAGGGCGCCGATGGCGGCCACGACCGCGGAGTAGAGGTCGGAAAGCGTCGAGGTGACCACCCGGGCGGTGAAGGTCGACGCGTTGAAGGAGTGCTCGGCGTACAGCACCATCGAGCGGTTGAAGGCGTCGACCACCGCCTCGTGGGGATCCTCTCCGAAGGTCATCCAGAGGAAGTTCGCGGCATAGTCGAGATCGTCCCGGGGCTCCACGACTCCCTGTCCGCGGCGGCGGCGCTGGCCGTAGGCGACGATCGCGGGCAGCACCGCGTAGAGCCGGATCGAGCGGTCGAGGTTCTGTGCGGGGCTGCCCGAGGCGTCGAGCACCGAGCCGGAGCCGGCCGTGTCGAGAGCGCCGATCACGCTCACCGCCGTGCGCACCTCGTCCATCGGGTGAGCTTCCAGCGGCAGCAGATCGATGGCCGCCCGCACGTCGCCGGGGAGGGCCCGGTGCTCGCGCTCGAGCGTCCGGAGCTCGGCCAGCTGAGGCGCGGTCGGCAGCTCGCCGTTCCAGAGCAGGTAGGCGACGGCCTCGAAGGGCTGGGTCGCGGCGAGCTCCTGCACCGGGTAGCCGCGGTACAGCAGGCTGTTCGTCTCCGGGTTCACCTTCGAGACGGCGGTGACGTCGGCTACGACACCCGCGAGGCCCTTCCTGATGTCGGGATCGGTCATGATGGCTCCTTTGCTCGTGCTCTGCTGCGAAGTGATGCGCCTGGCGCTAGCGCTCGACCGTGAAGTTGAAGACGCTGGTGTCGAAGTGGTTGTAGCCCTCGTAGTCGATGAGCTCGTACAGCTCGGCCCGGTGCTGCATCTCGTCGAGTTTCGAGGTGAGGCGCCCCTCCTGGTTCAGCGTGTCGAGCGCCCGGCCGGTCGCGCCCATCGCGATCCGCAGCATCGACACCGGCCAGATCACGATGTTCACGCCGATATCGGCGAGCTGCTGCGAGGAGAACAGCTCGCTCTTGCCGAACTCGGTCATGTTCGCGAGGATCGGCACGTCGAGCGCCTTCCGCATCGCCTCGAACTCTTCCAGGGTGCGCATCGCCTCGGGGAAGATGGCGTCGGCGCCGGCGTCGACGAGGGCCTTCGCCCGGTCGACCGCCGCGGCGAGCCCCTCGGCGGCGCGGATGTCGGTGCGCGCCATGATGAGGAAGTTCGGATCGCGGCGCGCGTCGACGGCTGCGCGGATGCGCTTCGTCGCGGTGGCCTCGTCCACCACCGACTTGTTGTCGAGGTGGCCGCAGCGCTTCGGGTTGACCTGATCCTCGATGTGGGTGCCGGCGAGCCCGGCGTCTTCGAGGGTCTGGATCGTGCGCGCCACGTTCATGGGCTCGCCGAAGCCGGTGTCGGCGTCGACGATCGCGGGCAGTTCGGTCATGCGGGCGATCTGCTGCGAGCGCCCGGCGACCTCGGTGAGCGTGGTGAGGCCGATGTCGGGCAGCCCGAGATCGGCGGAGAGCACGGCGCCCGAGATGTAGACGCCGTCGAAGCCCTTGCGCTCGATGAGGCGAGCCGAGAGCGGGTTGAAGGCGCCGGGGAAGCGCAGCAGTTCGCCGCTGGCGAGCCGCTCCCGGAAGTGATAGCGCTTCTCGGCAGGGGTGGTGGTGGCGTACAGCATCAGAACAGCCCCTTCGGTGCGGCGGCGAGATCGATCACGCCGGTTCGCGCGATGATGTTCAGCTCGCGCACCTCGGCGGCGGTGAGCTCGGGCAGGCGCTGCACGAGGTCGAGGAAGCGGTCGATCTCGGCGGTGTCGAGCACCGGTTCGGCGAGCAGGCGGAACTTCGCGACGTACTGCTCGCGGGCGAAGGGGCGCGCGCCCAGCGGGTGGGCGTCGGCGACGGCGATCTCGTCGACGACCCTGGTGCCGTCGGCGAGCTCGATCTCGACGCGACCGCCGAACGACTTCTCGTCCGGATCCTCCGAGTGGTAGCGGCGCGTCCACTCGGCGTCTTCGGCCGTGGTGACCTTGTGCCACAGCTCGACGGTGTCGGGGCGGCCTGCCCGCTCGGGGGTGTAGGAGTCGACGTGGTGCCAGCCGCCGTCCTGCAGCGCGACGGCGAAGATGTACGGGATCGAGTGGTCGAGGGTCTCCCGGGAGGCCTGCGGGTCGTACTTCTGCGGGTCGTTCGCGCCGGATCCGATGACGTAGTGCGTGTGGTGGCTCGTGTGCAGCACGATGGCGGTGACGTTCGCCGGGTCGGCGAGCTCGGGGCGCTCATGGTGCAGCTTGCGGGCGAGGTCGATCCAGGCCTGCGCCTGGTACTCGGCGGAGTGCTCCTTGGTGTAGCTGTCGAGGATCGCGCGCTTCGGCTCGCCCGCGGCCGGCAGCGGCACCTCGTAGGAGGCATCCGGGCCGTCGAGCATCCACGCGATGACGCCGTCTTCACCCTCGTAGATGGGGTTCGGCGAGGTCTGGCCGCGCATGGCGCGGTCGACCGCCTCGACCGCCATCTTGCCGGCGAAGGCGGGAGCGTGGGCCTTCCAGGTGGAGATCTCGCCCTTGCGGCTCTGGCGCGTGGCGGTCGTGGTGTGCAGGCCCTGGGCGACGGCCTGCGCGATGGTCGCGGCGTCGAGGCCGAGCAGGGTGCCGATGCCCGCCGCGGCCGAGGGGCCGAGGTGGGCGACGTGGTCGATCTTGTGCTTGTGGAGGCAGATCGCGCGCACGAGGTCCATCTGAATCTCGTAGCCGGTCGCGATGCCGCGGACCAGCGCCGCGCCGTCCGCGCCGACGTGCTGCGCCACGGCGAGGATCGGCGGGATGTTGTCGCCGGGGTGGGAGTACTCCGCGGCGAGGAAGGTGTCGTGGTAGTCGAGTTCGCGCACGGCCACGCCGTTCGCCCAGGCGGCCCACTCGGGGCTCGTGAGCTCGGCGGCCGCTCCGGTCATGGGCAGGCCGAAGATCGCAGCCCCGGTTCCCCCGGTCGAGACGGGGTGCGAGAGCGCCTGGGCGCGCGCCGCGACGATCGGTGCGCGCGTGAGCGACGCGGCAGCGACGGAGGCGTTGTCGATGATGCGGTTGACGATCATGTCGACGACCTCGGGCTCGACTTCCACGGGGTCGGCGGCGACCTCGGCGATCTTCCAGGCGAGCTGCTGTTCGCGGGGCAGCTCTTCCTCGCTCTTGTAGACGCGGACGTGATGGGTGACGGTCATGGCGTTCCTTCCGGGGACGGCGGATCGATCGAGTGCAGGATCGAGCTGAGGGCGTGGTGCAGGTGCACGTGGGTGGCGTGCGCGGCGAGCTCGGCGTCGCCGCGGGATATCGCTTCGGCGATGAGGGCGTGCTCGGAGACCGATGCGGCGAGGCGGTCGCGGTTGTCGCGGGCGAGGCGGCGCGCACGGGCGAGGTGGGTGCGGATCGTGCGCAGCGCGCTGACGAGGTACGCGTTGTCGACGGCGGCGTCGAGCTCCGCGTCGAAGCGGGCGATGAGGGCGTAGTAGTCGTCGGCGGCGAGCTCTCCCGTCTCGGGGTGGGCGCGGCCGAAGGCGGCGGCGAGCACGGCGAAGGCGGAGCGGTCTCCGCGCTGGGCGGCGAGCCGCGCCGCGGTCTCTTCGAGGGCGCGGCGCGCCTCGAAGAGCGCCCGGATGTCGGCGGCGTCGAATCCGGAGACGACGAGCACCCGGGGCGATTGCTGTCGCACGAGCCCCTCTGCCGAGAGACGGCCGATCGCCTCGCGCATCGGCGTGCGGCTCACGCCGACGCGCTCGGCCTGCTCGACCTCGCCGATCACGGTGCCCGGGGGCAGTGCGCCGCTCTGGATCTCCTCCAGCAGGGCCGCATAGGCCCGGTCGCTCGCGCGGATCGGCTGCTCACTCACCTCATCAGCGTATACACAAAGGAGGTATTCTTGCAATACTTCCCGGAGAACTGCGCATTTGTGTATACGAAAACCGGAGCGGTCGGCCTAGCCGATGAGGCTCGGCTGCAGATCGCGCAGGGTGCGCGATCGCATCATGCGCGCCACGCCGAGCGCCGCCAGGAGCACCGCCACGACGAGGAACAGCGCCAGCTTCACCGCATCGGCCCCCGCATGCCCGAGATCGCCGCCGTACATCAGCTGCCGCAGCCCGTCGACCGCGAACGACATCGGCAGGTAGTGGTGCAGCGCCGCGAGCGGAGCCGGAAGCGTCTGCCACGGGAAGGTGCCGCCCGCGGTCACGAGCTGCAGCACCATCAGCACGAGCCCGAGGAACTGGCCGACGCTGCCGAGCCACACGTTGAGCGCGAGAATGATGGCGGCGAAGGTCGCCGACGCGAGCGCCATGAGCCCGTACGCGGGCAAGGGGTGCGTCACCTCGAAACCGAGCGACCCCGCCACGATCCCGAACAGCGCGAGCATCTGCACCGCGCCGAGCATCGCAGGCGTCGCCCACCCCGCGATCGCCACCCGCACAGGCGCGTGGAGCGCGGTGACCGCGCGCCGCGAGACCGGTTTCAGGATCAGGAAGAGCGCGTAGATGCCGATCCACGCCGCGAGACTCACGAAGAACGGGGCGAGACCCGCGCCGTAGGTGCCCGCGGAGGTCACCTTCGTGGTGCGCACGTCGACGGGATCCGCGATGTTCGCCGCCTGCCGACCGCGCAGCGCCTCGCTGCTGTCGGGAATCCGCTCCACGCCCTGCGCGAGTCCGTCGCGCAGCTGCGCGGTGCCGTCCACGAGCGATCCGAGCCCCCCGTCGAGGGCCTGAGCGCCGGCCTCCAGCTCCCCGAGACCGCTGTCGAGCTGCGCGGCGCCGTCCGCCGCCGAGGCGATCCCCGAGGCGAGCTGCGGACTCGCATCGGCGAGCGCGCGCGATCCGTCCGCCACCTGCCGAGCCCCGGAGGCCAGCACGTCGAGCTGAGCACTCGCACCCTGCACACGGTCGTTCGCCTCGCCGAGCACTGCCCCCACGCCGTTCAGCCGCTGCTCGACCGCCGCCACCACGGCGGGATCGACGCCGGCCGCGGCGAGATCCGCCAGAATCGCATCACGGTCGGCGGCGAGCCTGCCGACCGCCTGACCGCTGGCCCCCGCGACCTCACGACCGAGCTGCGCCACCTGCGCATTGCCGTCGGCCACCTGCGCGGCCCCGCTCGCGAGCTGCGCGCTCTGCGCCGGCAGCTGCGCGGTGGCATCGCGCAGCGCACCGAGCCCGCCCGAGAGCTCGGACGAACCCGCGTGAGCCTGCTGCGCGCCGGCCGCGAGCCGGTGCGCACCATCCTTCGCGGTGACGGCCCCGTCGGCGAGCTGCGCAGCGCCGTCGCGAGCCTCGACGAGCGAGACGCGGATCTCGGCCATGCCGTCGAGCATCGACCGCGCCGCCTCCTGGTTCACCGACCGCACCACCTGCTGACGGATCTGCTTCACCGCCTGCTCGCCGATCGTGGAAGCCAGATAGCTGTTGGCATCGTTCGTCGTGAGGATCACCTCGGCGCGATGCGGATCGTCGCCGCTCGACGAGCCGAGCGCCTCGCTGAAATCAGCCGGGATGGTCACCGAGAAGTCGTAAGCGCCGTCCTCCACCCCGCGCTCCGCCTCGCGCGCCGACACTCGATGCCAGTCGAAGCTGCCGTCGTCGATGAGGTTGCGGGCGACCTCCTCGCCGATCGTGCGCCGCGCATCGCCCTGCTGCACACCCGAATCGGCCACCACCAGCGCCACGGGCACCTGATCGAGCTTCGCGTAGGGATCCTGATTCGCCCACAGGTACAGGCCGCCGTAGAGCAGCGGCACGCACATGAGCGCCACGAACGCGATGCGCGCCATGGGCGTCGCCCACAGCCGCGAGAACTCCGAACGGATCATCTGCGGGATCTTCACGGGCGCTCCTCCCCCGTCGCGTGCGCGGGATGCTCCGGGAGTGCTCGGGGCTCCCGGGGTTCCCGTGCGGCCTGGTGCTCCTGCGGTTCCGCGATCTCCGGATGCTCCAGCTGCCCGGCCCGCAGCGGGGCAACCTCGCCCGTGCCCCACCCGCCGGGAGCGGCCGTGATGGCCGCGCGGGAGGCGAGACCCGCGATCACCAGGATCGCAGCTCCCCGCTCCGCGAGCTCGCAGGCGATGGCCCACCACTCCGACGGATCCCCGCCATGACGATCCGGCGAGACGAGTACGAGGCCGTCGGTCTCGGGACGCTCGAGCGCGAGCTCGCAGAGCACCCGCACCCGGGCGCCCGGCGCGAGATCCGCCATCGGGGTGCGCGCGTGCTGCGCGACCCCCAGAGCTTCGAGCACGCGCCGCACCGCGAGGGGTCCGCGGGGGCGCCCCGCGAACATCAGCTCCTCGGCCACGACTTCGGCGAGGCGGACGTCTCCGTGCGGCTCGCTCACATCAGGCGCATCGACGAGGGCGAGCCGCCGCCGCAGCGCCCGCGGATCCGGGGCGCCGTCGATCGTCACCTCACCGGTATCGGGCCGCATGCGCCCGGTGACGATGAGCCCGAGCACCGTCGGGCGCTGCGCGGTCTCGGCCTCGACGAACACCGCCGTGCCCGAGGCGAGGTGCACGTCGGTCGGAGGCAGCGCCCGTCCGCCCGGCCCCTTGCTCACCGAACTCGCACGCACCCGCATCCGGACCCCCTTCCGCCTCTTCCGCCTCACGTCAGCTCTCCGGAGTGTACTCCGCTGCACCGCTTTCCCCGCGCACGCAGCCGCGCACAAGCTGCTCGGCCCGCGCCGGTGGCGGTGGGCTCCACGAGTCAGAAATCGGCGATGACGATCTTCTTCATCTCCATCATGTGCTCGTAGGCGTCGGGGCGCTGCATCAGCTCCCCCATGTTCGCGGGCACGATCTGCCAGCTCACGCCGAAGCGATCCGCCAGCCAGCCGCACTGCTCGGCCTCGGGCACCGCGGAGAGCGCTTCCCACAGGCTGTCGATCTCGGCCTGATCAGCGCACTGCACTTCGAGCGACACCCCGCAACCGAAGTCGAACGGCTGCTCGACACCCGAATCCATGACCGCGAACCACTGCTCGCCCACGCGGAACTCGCCGTACATGAGCGCCTCGGCGCTCGCCGGCCCCGAGGGCGCGCCGTAGGGGAAGCGCCCGCCCGCCGCAGCGTCGGCGAACACGGAAGCGTAGAAATCGATGGCCTCCGAGGCCCGGTTCTGCGCCCGCCCGGAGAACATGAGCGACGGCACGATGAACGGACGCGGCTCACCTGAGGGGTCGGTGAGCATGAGCTGCCAGCTCACGCCGAAGCGATCCTGCACCCAGCCGTAGCGTCGGCTGAACGGGTACTCCCCCAGATCCATGAGCACGCTGCCGCCCTCGGAGAGCAGGCCCCACAGCTGGTCGAGCTGCGCCCGCGCAGCGTCTTCGTCGCCCCCGAACATGAGCGGATCGAAGTTCAGCATGAACGAGATCGACGGGTTCGGCGCGAACTCGTCGCCCGCGTTGATGAGCGTGAGGCGCGTCGTGTCGGCGCCTCGCGGATCCGGGATGTCGACCGATACGGTGAGCGGCGCGCCCGCGAACTCCAGCTGGAAGTCGAGCAGGCCGTCATTCGGGTAGCGCGCCTCGACCGTCGAGCTGGCCCCCGGGAACGCCCGCGCGTAGAAATCGCCGACCTGTTCGGCGTTGCGGTTGCACCAGATGTTGGGAATGATCTTCTGAGCGGTCATGATCGCCTCCTCGCGATGATGCTTTTCAGTATCCTCGTAACCACTGACACTGACAACGGGTCGGCCCGCAGTCGGCGCACCGCATCAGTCGAGCACGGCGGTCGCTTCGATCTCGATGAGCACGTGCGGCTCGAACAGCGCCGCCACCCCGATGAGCGTGGAGGGCGGCATGGGCTGCGGGATCCCGAGTTCCTCGGCGACCTCCGCGATGCCGGCCAGGAAGTCGTCGTGCTTCTCGGTACGCCAGTCGGTGAGGTAGAAGCGCAACCGCACCACGTCGGAGAAGCTCGCACCGGCCCCGGCGAGGCCCGCCGCGACGTTGCGCAGCGCCTGCGCCACCTGACCGGGCAGATCGCCCGGGGCGACCGGTTCGCCCTGCTCGTTCGCCGACACCTGACCGGCGACGCACACCGTGCGGCTGCCGGTGCCGACCGCCACATGCCGGAACGGCACCTCCTGAGCCATCCCCTCCGGGCTGAACAGTTCAACGCTCACTTCGACGCTCCTTCGTGCTCGGGCCTGCGGTGAACGGCGCGCGCCGTCCCCGACCCCAGTCGTACCCGACCAGCGGGAGCACCGGCAAGCATTCCGCCCAGCCGTGCGCCGCCGGTCAAGCCCCGAGCGCTGCACCGCACCCGCCGGCACGGCTCATGCGCCCGACGCGCAACCGTCTCAACCGCCCCAGCCGCCCCGAGACAGCGAATCGCCCGCGCGTCTGCAGCACTATCCGGGAACAGTGCCGCGCACGCGCGGGCAATTTCGCGAGAGGATCGGGAGGACGAGAGGGAGGAACCGGACCAGGCCCAGCCCCGCTCCCTACTCCCGCAGCTTGGCGTCGAAGGCCAGCTCGGCTGCGGCCACGCCCGCGAGCTTCGCCTCGCTCGCCTCTTCCGCCTTCAGGGTGCGGTCGGCTGCGCGGAATCGCAGCGCGAACGTGATCGCCTTCTGCCCCGGCTCGATGCCGGTGCCGCGGTAGTCGTCGACAACGCGCGCCTGTTCGAGCAGCTCGCCGGCTCCCGCCACGACCACCGCGAGCACGTCGCCGGCGGGCACCTCATCGCCGACGACCAGCGTGAGATCCTGCGTGGCGGCGGGGTAGGTCGAGAGCGGAGCGGTCTCGGGCTCGCGCGGGGCGAGCGCGATGATGCGGTCGAGGTCGATCTCGAACGCGGCGACGCGACCGGGCAGGTGGTGCGCGGCCACGAGCTCGGGCAGCAGCTCGCCCGCGACGCCCACGACCTCGAGGCCGCCCTCGTCGCCGTCGGCGTCGTCGGACACGCGGATCGCCAGCTCGGCCGTGCGGCCCGGGTGGAACGCGCGGTGCGCTCCCTGCGAGACCACGAGCTCTGCGGAGACCGCGGCGGCGACCGTGCGGGCCGCGTCGAGCGCGTCGGCCCAGTCGAAGGCTCGCGCGGCCTCGCCGGGCTGCTTGGCGACGGCGTCGCCGAGCAGCAGGCCGGCGGCGCGGCGCGGCTGAGCCGGGATCGAGGCGTTCAGCTCGGCCAGCACCTCGTCGGAGGGGCGCTCGGCGAGCGGCGGCACGGTCTCGGTGCCGGCCTGCCCGGAGCGCGTCGACGGCTCGAACACCGCGCCGAACTCGACGAGCGCCAGATCGGTCACACCGCGCGACACGTTGCGCTGTGCGGCGGTCACGAGGCCGGGCAGCAGCGAGCGGCGCAGGAACGGCGCCTCGCCGTCGAGCGGGTTCGCGAGGCGCACCGCGTCGATCGGGGCGTCGGCGTCGATGTCGCCGGACTCGGCGCCCGCACCGAAGGCGGTGAGCTGCGCACGCGACACGAAGGGGTAGCTCTGCACCTCGTCGAGACCGGCCGCGGTCACCACGTTCGCCGCGCGACGGCGCAGGCGCTGCTCGCGGGTGAGCCCGCGACCGGCCGGGGCGACGGGCAGTTCCGAGGGGATGCGGTCGTAGCCGACGATGCGCGCGACCTCCTCGATGAGGTCGGCGGGGCGCGACAGATCGCTGCGCCAGCTGGGCGGCGAGACGAGCAGCGCACCGGGCTCGGCCGCGGAGACGGTGCAGCCGATCATCTCGATCGAGCCGCGGATCTCGTCGTCGGTGTAGTCGGCGCCGAGCAGGCCGTTGACGCTCGCCATCGGCAGGCGCACGGCGGGCGCCTCCCAGCGCGCGACGATCTCGCTGCCGAGCTCGTCGGCGGTGCCGCCCGCCAGCTCGACGAGCAGGTCGACCATGCGCTGGGCGGCGGCGCGCGCCACGAGCGGATCGACGCCGCGCTCGAAGCGCTTGGACGCTTCGCTCGGCAGCTTGTGGCGGCGCGAGGAGCGGGCGATCGACACGGGGTCGAAGGTGGCGGCCTCGATGAGCACGTCGGTCGTGCGCTCATCGGCCTTGGTCGACTCGCCGCCCATGACGCCCGCGAGGCCGATCGCGCCGGAGTCGTCGGCGATCACGAGGTCTTCGGGGTGCAGCGCGCGCTCCTGGCCGTCGAGCGTCACCAAGGTCTCGCCGGCCTGCGCGCGGCGCACGGTGATGCCGCCCTGCAGCTTCGCGAGGTCGTAGGCGTGCAGCGGGTTGCCGAGTTCGAGCATCACGTAGTTCGAGATGTCGACCTCGAGCGACAGCGAGCGGATGCCGGCGAGCTGCAGGCGCGCCACCATCCAGGCCGGGGTGGGCCGCGACTGGTCGATGCCCCGCACGACTCGGGTCACGAAGCCTGTCGCTCCCGCGCGTCCGCGGATGGGCGCGTCGTCGGCGAAGGTGACGGGGAAGCCCGAAGCGGGTGCCGGCTCGCTCGCGAGCGCCGGATCCGCGAAGGTCGCGCCCGTGGCGTGCGCGTACTCCCGGGCGACGCCGCGGATCGAGAAGGCGTAGCCGCGATCCGGGGTCACGTTGATCTCGACCGCGGTCTGATCGATGCCGAGCAGCGCCTTCGCGTCGGTGCCGGGCACGAGCTGCGCCGGGTCGAAGCCCAGTCGGGAGAGCACGATGATGCCGTCGTGGTCGTCGCCGAGCGAGAGCTCGCGCGCCGAGGCGATCATGCCGTCGGAGACGTGGCCGTAGGTCTTGCGGGCGGCGATCTCGAAGCCGCCGGGCAGCACGGCTCCGGGCAGGGTCGCCACGACCTTGTCGCCCGCCTCGAAGTTGTGGGCACCGCAGACGATGCCGCGCACGTCTGCGCCGCCGTCGGCGGCGCGCTCGCCTTCGGGGGCGACCCGCACCTGGCACCAGTTGACGGTCTTGCCGTTGGAGTGCTCCTCGGGCTCGCGCGAGAGCACCTCGCCCACGACCACGGGGCCGGTGACGTCGAAGCGGCGGATCGATTCCTCTTCGAAGCCCACGCGCACGAGGTCGGCGTGCACCTGCTCGGGGGTGACGTCGTCGGGCAGCGAGACGAACTCGCCGAGCCAGCTGAGTGGAACGCGCATTAGACCAGTCCTCCGAACTGACGGTTGAAGCGAACGTCGCCCTCGACCATGTCTCGCATGTCGTTGAGGTCGTTGCGGAACTGCAGGGTGCGCTCGATGCCCATGCCGAACGCGAAGCCCTGGTACTCCTCGGGGTCGATGCCTGCCGCGAGCAGCACCTTGGGGTCGACCATGCCGCAGCCTCCCCACTCGACCCAGCGGGCGCCGCCCTTGGCGTTCGGCTGCCACACGTCCATCTCGGCGGAGGGCTCGGTGAAGGGGAAGAAGTTGGGGCGCAGGCGGATCTTCGCCTCGTCGCCGAACATCTGCCTGGCGAAGTGCTCGAGCGTGCCGCGCAGATGCGCCATCGTGAGGCCGCGGTCGATCGCGAGGCCCTCGATCTGCTGGAACACGGGGGTGTGCGTGGCGTCGAGCTCGTCGGTGCGGTACACGCGGCCGGGGGCGACCACGTAGACGGGCAGCTCGCGTTCGAGCAGGGCGCGGATCTGCACCGGCGAGGTGTGGGTGCGCAGCAGCAGGTGGCGGTCGGCGGGCTCGACGAAGAAGGTGTCCTGCATGGCACGGGCGGGGTGGTCGGGATCGAAGCCGAGGGCGTCGAAGTTGAACCACTCGTGCTCGATCTCGGGGCCTTCCGCGATCTCCCAGCCCATCCCGATGAAGATGTCGGAGGCCTCCTCCTGCAGCTGGGCGAGGGGGTGGCGGGTGCCGGCGGTGCGGCGCACCGGCGCCGCGGTCACGTCGACGGTCTCGGCGACGAGGCGGGCGGCGGCCTCCTGCTCGGCGAGCTCGGCCTCGCGCCCTTGGTAGGCGCCCTCGATGCGGCCGCGCGCCTGGCCCATGAGCTTGCCGGTGGCGGCCTTCTCGTCCTTCGGCACCTGGCGCATGAGCGCGTTGAGCTTCGCGATGGCCGAGCCATCGCCGGCGTGCTCGGTGCGGGCGGCCTTCAGCTCGGCGACGGAGCCGGCCGCGGCGAAGGCGGCGAGGGCCGCTTCGACGGCGGCGTCGGCCGCCGGCTGGGTGATCGGGTTGGACGGCTGCGGCTGCTGGGCCTCGCCCGCCCCTGCGGGGTTCGTTTCACTCGCTGACACGAGGCACCATTCTACCGGTTCAGCGACTGGCCTTCCCCACCAGTTCGACCAGCAGTTCGGCGAGCGCGGCCCGGTCGCCCGCCGCGTTCAGGCGGTCGAGCGCCGCGGCGAGCGCGCCGGACACCGTGACTCGGTGGCGCCGGCCGTCGATCTCGATGGTGAACGAGACCGTTTCGGGCACGGGGGCGTCGAGACCGAGGGGTTCGCCGGGTTCGTCGGGGTCGACCGGGTGGAAGCGCACTTCGGCGCCGGGCGGCAGCTGCGCGACGCGATCCAGGTCGGCGTCGATGACGGTGCCGATGACCGGGTAGCCGCCGGTGACGGGGTGGTCGGCGAGGAAGAGCACGGGCAGGCCGTTCGGCGGCACCTGCACGGAGCCGCGGGTCACCCCCTCGGTGGCGAGCTCTCCCGAGCGGGCGCGGGTGAGCGGATCGCCGTCGAGTCGGAGGGCGACGCGGTTGGATCTCGGTGAGACCCGCCACGCCTGGGTGATGAAGGCGGCGCGGGCGTCGGCGGTGAACCAGTCGTCGCGAGGGCCCGGCACGAAGCGCAGCACGGCGCGGCGCGCGGTCGGGGGCTGGGCGGCGGATCGGGTGAGATCCGAATCCGGGCGCGCTCCCCCCGGTTCCGGCCCGAGCGCGAGCGCGTCGCCCGAGCTGAGCGGAGGCGTTCCGAGCCCCGACAGGCTGTCGTACGCGGCGCTGCCGAGCAGGCCCCGCACCGGCTCGACGCCGCCGCGCACCGCGATGTAGCATCGCAGGCCGCGCCGCGGGGCGCCGACCCGCAGCGTGTCGCCCGCGCTCAGCTCGACGGCTTCGCCGGCCGGCACGGAGCGCGACGCGATGCCCTCGGCGGGCTCGACCCGGATCTCGGCGTCGGCCCCGGTCACCGCGACGATCAGCGCACGGTGCGCCCGCAGCGCGAGGCCGCCGTTCAGGTTCTCGAGCCCGGCGGCCCCCGGCGGGTTGCCGACGGCGAGGTTGGCCCGGCGCAGCGCGCCGCGGTCGAGCGCGCCCGATTCCGTGACGCCGAGCGCGGCGTGGCCCGGGCGGCCCGCATCCTGCACGAGCGTGAGCAGGCCAGGGTCGAGCACGGTGAGCGCGGGCTCGAGGGCCCCGGCAGCGGTCGCTCCGGCTGGCGCCGCGACCCGGAGAGGCGGATCGGGAAGCGCGGGAATCTCCGACCCGACCTGCGCGAGGGACACGGTCTCCCGCACGGCGCGGAACCGCACCGTGTCGCCGGGCGCGATGCGGGCCGGGCGATCCCGGTCCTCGTCCCACATGCGCTCACCCGTGCGCCCGATCAGCCGCCAGCCGCCGGGCGACGCCCTCGGGTAGACGGCCGAGAGGCCGCCCGCGAGCGCGACCGAGCCCGCGGGCACCGTCGTGCGCGGCGATGCGAGGCGTGGCACCCCGAGGCGCGGGTCGCCGTCGGCGAGGTACGCGAAGCCCGGTGCGAACCCGCCGAAGGCCGCGCGCCACACCGTCCCCGTGTGGGCGGAGATGACGCCGTCCCGGCCGAGCCCCGTCAAGTGGCCCACCTCTGCGAGGTCGTCGCCGTCGTAGACCACGTCGATCGTCACCTCGTCACCGGCAGCCTTACCCGCCGAGATCCGCTCGTCGAACCCGGCGACCGTCTCGGCGACGCGGCGCACCGCCGCGCGATCGACGCAGACCACGAGCACCGTGCGGGCGGCGGGCACGACGTCGATCACCCCCGGCGGGTCGAGTTCGCGCAGCCGGGCGGCGACGCCCAGCACCCGGTCGAGGTCGGGCAGTTCGACGATGCAGGCGCGGTCGCCGACGGGCCGCACCCGGAACACGCCGCCGGCGGACACTACGCGAAGCTCCGGATCGAGACGCCCGCGCCCTCGAGCGCCGCGCGGATGTCGCGGGCGAGCCGCACCGCCGCCGGGTCGTCGCCGTGCAGGCAGATGCTGTCGGCGGCGATGGCGATCTCGGTGCCGTCGTGCGCGACGATCCGCCCCTCGGTGGCCATCCGCAGCGCCTGCGCGACCGCAGCCTCCGGCGCGAGCAGCGCGCCGGGGAGCCCCCGGCGCACGAGCGTGCCGTCGGGCAGGTAGCCGCGATCCGCGAAGGCCTCACTGACGGTGCGCAGCCCCGAGTCACGCGCCACCCGCTCGATCACCGAGCCGGGCAGCACCATCAGCGGCAGCGAATCGTCGAGCTCGAGAATGGCCCGCGTCACCGCGCGCGCCTGATCTTCGCGCACCGCGATGGCGTTGTAGAGCCCACCGTGCGGCTTCACGTAGCGCACCTCGGTGCCCACGCTGCGCGCCACCGCCTGCACCGCGCCGATCTGGTAGATCACCTCGTCGGTCAGCTCGCTCAGGTCGACGTCCATGAAGCGGCGGCCGAAGCCCTCGAAGTCGCGGTAGCCAGGATGCGCCCCCACCGTCACCCCCAGCTCGGCGGCGCGACGACAGGTGAGGCGGATGCCTCCCGGCTCGCCCGCGTGGAACCCGCACGCCACGTTCGCGCTCGAGATGGAGGGCAGCACCGCGGCGTCGTCGAACACCCGCCCGCCGCCCGACTCGCCGAGATCGCTGTTCAGGTCGATGCGGCCGGTCATCTCCCGGGTCTGCTCACTGCGGGACATGCACCCTCCTCGACGAAACCGGCGGCGCAGCGCGCCTCTCCTTCCTATTCTCCCGCAGCCTGCCCGATCCATCTCTGCTGATTCGCCGAGGTCACCCGCGCGGCCCTTTCCGCGCTGGGCGCCCGGTAGACTGGCGGGTATGCAGGGACCGCGGCCGCAGGAGCGCGCTCATCGGAGCGCCGTCTCGCACCGCATCCCCATGAGCCGCGGCGCGCGCACCGCGCGGGGTACGGCGGGCGCACTCGCGGCCACGCTGCTCGCCGCGGCCTCGCACGGGATCGCCGGCGGCGCCATCACCTGGCCGGCGGTCGCGGTGACCGCGATTCTCGCCCTCCCGCTGTGCACCGCGCTCGCGGGCCGCATCGCCTCGCTCTGGCGGCTCGCCGCCGCCGTCGGCACCGCGCAGTTCCTCTACCACTGGATCTTCGCGGGCATCGACCTCGTCGGCACCGCCCCCGCCGGTCCCCCGGCGTCGCCGCACGCCGCGCACCTCGCCGCACTGCAGAACTTCGCACCCGACGTCGCGACCGCGGCCTCCGCCGATGCCGCGATGTGGATCGGGCACGCTATCGCCGCGGTGCTCACGGTCGCGCTGCTGCACCGCGGCGAGCACGCCTGGCTGGCCCTCGCACGCCTCGTCCGCCGGGTGCTGCCGCAGCGACCGCCCCGGCTCGTCGCGGTGTCACGGCGCCCCGCGATCCGCCCCCTCGTCTTCCGCGCGCCGCTGCGCGTGCGCACCTCCGCCCGATCCGCGATCAGTCACCGCGGGCCTCCCGCTCTCTCGTTCTCCGCATAGGGGTTCGCCCGTGCTCGCGCTGTGGGCACGCACGGCGACACCCCCACTCACCAGAACTCCGCCCGGAGCACCGCCGCGCATCGCGCGCCCGCCGTGCTGCCCGGGCCGAACGAGAAAGACCACCATGCACACCACTGCTTCACCGCGCCGCGCCCGCGTCGCAACCCTGGGCCTCGCCGCGCTCGCCGCGCTCGGCCTCTCCCTCGGCGGCGCCTCACCGGCGCTCGCCCACGACGAACTCGTCGACCGCAGCATCGTCGCCACCGACGACGGCCGAGTCGACGGGATCCGCCTCAGCTTCAGCAACAGCATCATCGAGGTCGGCACCGAGATCGTCGTCACCTCCGCCGACGGCGCGGACATCAGCGACGGGACGCCCGAGGTCTCGGGGCCCGACGTCGTGCAGCCGCTCGCCGCGGATCTGCCCGAGGGCGACTACGACGTGGCCTGGCGCGTCGTGTCGAGCGACGGCCACCCCATCGACGGCGCCTTCGTGCTGCGGCTCACCGAGCCCAGCGCCTGGCAGGCCGAGGAGGCCGTCATCGTCGAGCCCGACGCACGAATCGATGAGGGCGCCGAGGGCGGCTCCGCGGAGGGCGCCGACGGCGCCGATCACAACAGTGCCGATCACGACCACGGCACCGGCTCGGCCTCCGACGAGCCGGGCGGCCTGTCGACGGGCGCCATCGCCGCGATCTCCATCGGCGCGGTGCTCGTCGCCGGCGGGGCGCTCGCAGCCGTGCTCATCGGCCAGCGCCGACGTGCCGAGGGCATGCGCGCCGACGCCGCCTCGGACGAGGAGGATCGCGCATGACCCGCCTTCGCTCCCTCACGCACAGCCGCGCCGCCCGCACCGTGGCCGCGCTCTCCGCCGCCGCGCTGCTGCTCGCCGGATGCTCCACCGCTGCGCCCGCGAGCGACGGCGCCTCTGCGGACGCGCCGAGCGCCGCCTTCGTCGACGGCTGGGCGAAAGCCGGCGAACAGGGCGGCATGACTGGTGTCTTCGGCACCCTCGAGAACCACGGCGACGACGACCTCGTCATCGCCTCGGTCGAGAGCGAAGCGGCGGACAGCGCCGAACTGCACGAGGTGACCTCGGCCGGGGTGATGCAGGAGATCACGGGCGACGTGACCGTGCCCGCGGGCGGCTCAATCGAGTTCGTTCCCGGCGGCGACCACATCATGCTCATGGGTCTCACGGCCGAACTGCTCGCGGGCGAGGAAGTGCCGATCACGGTGACCTTAGCCGACGGCAGCAGTGTGTCGTTCTCCGTGCTCGTGAAGGCCTACTCGGGGGCGAACGAGAGATACGGCGAGCACGGCGAGTCCGGCGGCACCGGCGAGCACGACGGCATGAACGACACCGGCGAGCACGGCGAGCAGGACGGCCATGCCGGGCACTGAGCCCGAACCGCGCACCGATCCAGCACCACGCACGACGAGCCCCGACACCCGCGACGCCGCACACGGCGGCGCGGGGTCGGGCGCTGCGGGGCGCGCAGCAGCGCGTCCCGCCGCGGGGCCGCCCGCCGCGCCGAAGCTCGGTCGCCGGGCGCTGCTCACGGGCGGCGCATTCGGGGCCGGGCTCGGGGCCGTGCTGGGCGCGGGCGGAGCGCTCGGCGCGGGCGCGGCCCGGAGCTCGGCCGAGCCGCCCGCGCCGGGTGCTGCTGCGGCGGCCGAGACCGAGGCCTCGCTCGGGCCCGGCGGGGAACTGCCGGGCTTCGGAGGCGAGGCGCTGCCCTGCCACGGCGCGCACCAGGCGGGCGTCACGACCGTGCCGGCCGCGCACGTGCACTACGCCGCCTACCACCTGCTGCCGGGCACCGACGCGGCGGCGCTGCGACGCATGTTCCGGGTGCTGACGGGAGACATCGAGGGGCTCACCTCGGGCGAAGCCCCGCTCGCCGACCCCGAACCCGAGCTGGCCGCACGGCCCGCGCGGCTGACGGTGACCGTCGGGGTGGGGCCGGAACTCGTCGACCGCGCCGGCGCCGCACGGCCGAAGTGGCTCGGTCCGCTGCCGGGATTCGCCCGAGACCGGCTGAGCGGCGACTTCGACGGCGGCGACCTGCTGCTCGCGATTGAGGCCGACGATCCGCTGCCGATCTCGCACGCCGCCCGCATGCTCGACCGGGATCTCGCGAGCTTCGCCGAGCCGCTGTGGCGGCAGCGCGGCTTCCGGCGCGCCCGCGGTGCCGAAGATGACGGCACCACGATGCGCAACCTCATGGGCCAGCTCGACGGCACGGTGAATCCGGCCCCGGCGGATCCGGGTTTCACCGGGCTCGTGTGGCTGGGCCGGGACGCGGGCTGGCTCGCCGGCGGCTCCGCGTTCGTGCTGCGGAGGATCCGCATGGAGCTCGACACCTGGGACCGGGTGGATCGCCCCGGCCGCGAGCAGACCATCGGTCGCCGCCTGTCGGACGGCGCGCCGCTGACCGCGCCCGACGGCGTCGGGGAGCGCACGCCGGCCGACTTCGCCGCGAAGGACGAGCGGGGGCTGAGCGTGATCCCGATGGCCGCGCACATACGCCGGGCCCACTCCGAGGACCCGTCCGAGCGGATCTTCCGCCGGGCCGCGAACTACGACGAGGGGCACGAGGCCGGGCTGCTGTTCGGCTGCTACCAGCGGGATCCGCTCGCCCAGTTCGTGCCGATCCAGCGGCGGCTCGACGAGGCCGATCTGCTCAACGAGTGGGTCACGCACGTCGGTTCTGCCGTCTTCGCCATCCTGCCCGGCTTCCGGGCCGGGCACATGCTCGGGGCGTCGCTCTTCGCCTAGCGCACCGCGTGCCGGGCGGTCAGCGCCCGGCACGGTTCGCGGGCCCCGTCTCGCCGGGCGCGCAGGAACCCGGCGTCCCGCCGGGGCACGGGCTACGGCAGCGGGATCGCGGCGAGGGCCCGCGTCGCGTGCCCGAGGTAGGCGCAGGCTCCCGACGCGATGCCCGCGGCGAGCAGGCAGGCCGTGACGAGCGCGGTCGGAACGAGGACGACGGGCCGGTGCAGGAGCTGGATGAGCTTCATGCTTCCATCCTCACGACGCCCGCGCCGCGCCGCGTCGGCCCGCGGTACCCCGCGAGTGGTACCAGGGGCTGATCGTCGGGCCTGCGGGTCCCGCAGCGCGAGCAGTCCTAGCCGCGCTGCGAGAAGGCGGTCTCGTAGAGCAGCACGCTCGCGGCTGTCGCGAGGTTCAGCGACTCCGCGGCGCCGTAGATCGGCAGCTTGAGCGAGCGGTCGGTCATGGCGCGATCCGCTTCGCTGAGGCCGCGGGCCTCGTTGCCGAACACCCAGGCGACCGGGCCCGCGAGCAGCCCCTCCGCGCGCGCCTCGAGCAGTTCCGCCCCGCGCACATCGGCGGCGAGCGAGGTGAGGCCCGCGTCGCGCGCGGCATCGAGAGCCTCCGCGAGCGTGGAGGCTACGGCGACCGGCAGGTGGAACAGCGAGCCCGTGGTCGAGCGCACCACCTTCGGGTGGAACGGGTCGATGCTCTCCCCCGAGAAGACGACGGCGTCGGCGCCGGCGGCGTCGGCGGCTCGCAGCACGGTGCCCGCGTTGCCAGGATCGCGGATCTCGTGCAGGATCGCGACGAGCCGCGCACCGCGCAGCGCATCCGCGACTTCCGTGCGCCAACTGCGCGCCACCGCGACGACGCCCTGGGGGTTCACCGTCTCGCTCATCGCGGCGATCACCTCGTCGGTCGCCCGCTCGATCCGTACGCCGGCGTCCGAGGCGAGGCGATCCACCTCGTGCTGCCAGGGCTCGGTGCCGGTGGAGGCGTAGACCGTCTCGGCGAGATCCGGCCGATGCGCGAGCAGTTCGCGCACCGCCTGCGGCCCCTCGACTAGGAAGCGCCCCTGCTCGTGCCGCTCCTTCTTGCGCGCGAGCGCGGCGGCCCGCTTCACTCGGGGGGCCTTCGGATTGCTGAGGATCGCATCGTTCACCCGTCCACACTACCCGCGGGATGTCTCTGCTTGAGTGCCCACTCGTTCTTCGGAGCCCCCGCTTCTTTCGGAGCAGAACACGGCGGGCGGTCCGAATGAACGGTGAGATCCGAAGAACAGGACCGCCTCACGCAGAAGAACCCCGCCACCGAGCCGGTGACGGGGTTCTTCTGAACGACAGGCGCTTACGCAGCCTTCGGAGCCGAGGTGTCCTCGGGGAGGGCGTTCTTCGCGACCTCGACGAGCGTCGCGAAAGCGGCGGGCTCGTTGACGGCCAGCTCGGCGAGCATGCGGCGGTCGACCTCGACACCCGCGAGGCCGAGGCCCTGGATGAAGCGGTTGTAGGTGAGGCCGTTGGCGCGCGCACCGGCATTGATGCGCTGGATCCACAGGCGGCGGAAGTCGCCCTTCTTCTTACGGCGATCGTTGTACGCGTAGACGAGCGAGTGGGTGACCTGCTCCTTCGCCTTCCGGTACAGACGCGAACGCTGTCCGCGGTAGCCCTCGGCGCGCTCGAGGATGACGCGACGCTTCTTGTGGGCGTTGACTGCCCGCTTGACTCTAGCCATTTCAGTTCTTCCTTACGAAAATCTCAGATGAAAGCTTGGTGCTCGCGGCTCAGTGGCCGAGGAGCTTCATCGCCTGCTTGGCGTCGCCCTTGGCGAGCACCTGCTCAGCGTTCAGGCGGCGCTTGCGCTTCGAGGACTTCACCTCGAGGTTGTGGCGCATGCCGGCCTGCTGCTTCATCAGCTTGCCGGAGCCGGTGAGCTTGAAGCGCTTCTTGGCCCCCGAGTGGGTCTTCTGCTTGGGCATCGATTTCTCCTTGTTGTGTGCGCGCCGCGGACGGCTGCGTATTGCACGGGGCAGCTGCGCGAGGCAGTGCGCCGTAGATTACTCGCCGGCGGGGGCGGATCCAGCCGCCTTGTCCGCCTTGCGGATGGCCTTCTCCTCGGCGCGGCGAGCGTTCAGCTCGGCCTTCGCCTCGGACTTGTTCTTGACCGGGGTGATCACCATGACCATGTTGCGGCCGTCGATACGGGGTCGCGACTCGACGGTGCCGAACTCGGCAATGTCCTCGGCGAACTGCTGCAGCAGGCGCACGCCCATCTCGGGACGCGACTGCTCGCGGCCGCGGAACAGGATCATGGCCTTCACCTTGTCGCCCTGCGCCAGGAAGCCGACCGCACGCTTCGTCTTGGTCTCGTAGTCGTGCTTGTCGATCTTCAGGCGGAAACGGACCTCTTTGAGAACCGTGTTCGCCTGGTTGCGACGGGCTTCCTTCTGCTTCTGGGCCGCCTCGTACTTGAACTTTCCGAAGTCCATGATCTTCGCCACGGGAGGCTTCGAGTTCGGGGCGACCTCAACGAGATCGAGATCGGCGTCGGCCGCCATGCGCAGCGCAGTCTCGATCGGGACGACCCCGACCTGCTCGCCACTGGGTCCAACCAGTCGCACCTCGGGGACGCGGATTCTGTCATTCGTACGGGGATCGCTGATCGCCGGCTCCTCTGATCTCAGGTGGTGGGCGCCCCGGATTCGGAGCGACGGACGGAGATCAGGGCCGCGCAAGCGCTGCCCGCACCCTTCTCAGCTGCCGCGAACGGCGTGGTGCCAACTACCCGGTAACCTTGAAGGCGGTGCCGGGTGGGAGAATCTCCTCTTCCGCATCTCGGCAAGTAGCCGAGAACCACAGGCAAGTTTAGCACAGATATCCCCGAGACAGTCAGGACACCATGAGCGACAACCCGCAGCAGGACGCATCGATCCACGAGGCCGAGGCGCAGGCCGCGGCCCAGGCGGCCCGCGACATCGCCGAGGTGCCCGCCGTCGAGGTCATCACCGCCGCCGCGGTGAACCTGCTCAGCGCCGCCGCGATCAAGTGCGGTCTCGCCGACGATCCCGAGAACCAGACCGACCTCGACGAGGCGCGCAAGCTCATCAACGCCCTGGCCGGCCTCATCACCGCGGGCGCTCCCGAGATCAGCGACTCGCACGCGCGGCCGCTGCGCGACGGGCTGCGCTCGGTGCAGCTCGCCTTCCGCGAGGCCTCCGCAATCCCGGACGCCCCCGGCGCCGGCCCGGGCGAGAAGTACACCGGCTCGGTCATCTGAGCGGGCCTCCCCCGCCACCGTTCACCCCGAAGCGCGAACCCGCCGTGCCTCCGACCGCCGCCGACGCCGCCGAGCCGGGGCATCGCCCGCGTACCGGGATTGCGCAGGGCGTGCGCGACTCCCTCGGGGTGGGGATCGGAATCTTCCCCCTCGGGGTCGCGCTCGGCATGCTGGTCGTGCAGGCCGGCCTGCCGTGGTGGCTCGCCCCCGCGCTCTCGGTGGGGATCTTCGCGGGCTCGGTGGAACTGCTGATGGTCAGCATGCTCGCCTCGGCGACACCGCTCGTCACCATCGCCGCCACCGTCTTCGCGCTCAACTTCCGGCACGTCTTCTACGCGCTCTCCTTCCCGCTGTCGCGGGTGCGGCGGGGATGGCCGCGGGCCTACTCCGTCTACGCGCTCATCGACGAGGCCTACGCCACCTACGCGCTGATGCCGCCCGAGCGGCTCAGCTCGACCCGGATCGTGACCGGGCAGCTCGCCATGCAGGCGTACTGGGTGGCTGGCGGCCTCGTCGGGGCGGCGGTCGCCTCCTCGCTGCCCGAACCCATCGAGGGCTTCGAGTTCGCACTGTACGCGCTGTTCATCGTGATGACCCTCGATGCTGCGCGGAGCCGCCGCGAGATCCCGTCGATCGTGCTCGCCGGGCTGGCGGTGACCGTCGCGATCCTGGTCGTGCCGGACTCGGCGCTGCTCGCGGGCCTCGTAATCTTCACGGTGCTGCTCATCGCACGTCACCTGTTGGGGCGCCGGTGTCCGGATGCCGGCACGAGGAGCGGAGGCGACGACGATGCCTGACGCGCCCGTCTGGTACCTGCTCGCGGCGATCGCACTCGGCGGTCTCATCACCCTGGGGCTGCGCGCCATCCCGTTCGCCGTGCTGAAGCCGCTGCGCAAGTCGAAGCTCGTGCAACGGCTCGGCGCCTGGATGCCGGCCGGGCTGCTGCTGATCCTGGTGGTCGTGGTGCTGCGCGACGAGATCATCGCCCGCCCGGGCGAGCTCTGGGCCCTCGCGATCGCCACGGCGGTGACCGTGGCCGTGCATCTGCTCCTCGGCAGGCGGGCGCTGCTCAGCATCGCGGGCGGCACCGCGTGCTACGTGCTGCTGCTCAACCTCTGGTGAGCGACCCGGGCTCTCTGCCCGGCGTCGCTCAGGTGTCGCGGATGGGCGGCAGGTCGTAGACCTCCTCGCCGGCCGGATCGTCACCGCCGGGCGGGTACTCGGCGATCTCGGAGCGCCGCCCGAGGAACAGGGCGCTCGCCACGAGGCCGCCCCACACGATCGCGGCGGCGAGCACCAGGAACAGGATCGCGACGGGGGTCATCGCGCACCTCCCTCGGTCTGGGCGGCGTCGGCCGCTCGATGTGACACACTGCCAGGCGACGCGGAACGCCCGGAGGCGTCGAGCGGCGGCCAGGGCGTGAAACGGTCGGGCTCGAACTTCCACGGCAGCGCCGTGAGCACGATCGACCCGACGATCATCAGGAGCACCGAGCCCCAGCCCACCACGAGCAGGTATCCCGGGTCGTAGCCCTCGTAGGGCTCGGCGATGAGGGAGACCACGGTCGCGATGAGCATGTACCCGAGCACCACCGGCCCGAGCACCGAGACGAGGAACAGCCAGATGCGGCCGACTTTGAAGGTGGAGAGCGCGCTGAGGTGGCCGCTCAGCTCACGGCCGGCGCGCCGGATCCAGAGCACGGTGATCGTCATCACGACCGCCGAGGCGACGATGCCGATGTTGTTCGCCCAGTTATCGATCGTGTCGAGCGCGATGAGGCCCGAGGTGGTGCCGAAGAGCAGCACCGACACGACGGCGAGCACCCCGCCGAGCCCGTAGGCGGCGGTCTTGCGGCTGATCCCGAACTTGTCGATCACCCCGGCGAAGACCACCTCGAGGATCGAGATGAGCGAGGTGAGCGCCGCGAGCGTCAGGGACCCGAAGAACAGCGCGCCGAAGAAGGGGCCGCCCGGCATCTCGGCGACGATCGCGGGGAAGGTCATGAAGGCGAGGCCGACGCCGGTGAGCCCTTCGAGTTCGCTCACCGCGATGCCCTGCTGGTAGGCGAAGAAGCCGAGGGTGGCGAACACGCCGATGCCCGCGAGGATCTCGAACGACGAGTTCGCGAACGCCACGACGAGGCCCGGCGTGGTCATGTTCGAGCGACGCTTGCGGTAGGAGGCGTAGGTCATCATGATGCCGAAGGCCACCGACAGCGAGAAGAAGATCTGACTGTAGGCTGCCACCCACACGCCGGGATCGGCGAGGGCCGCGAAGTCGGGCGTGAACAGGGCGTTGAGCCCCTCGGCCGCGCCCGGCAGCATGAGCGCGCGCACCACGAGCACGAGGAAGCCGATCACCAGCAGCGGCATCGCGATCATGTTGAGCCGCTGCACGCCGTTGACCACGCCGGCGCCCAGCACGATGAGCGTGATGATCCACATCAGCACGAGCGGGATGAGCACGCCCGGCACGAACTCCATGGTGAAGGGCGCGTCGGAGAGCTTGAGGTACTCGCCCACGAAGAAGCCGGTCGCGTCGTCGCCCCACGGCATGCTGAACGAGAAGACGAAGTAGCTCGCAGCCCAGGCCAGCACCGCCGTGTAGTAGATGGCGATGAACACGCAGATCATCACCTGGAACCAGCCGATGCCCTCGCCCAGCTTGCCGGCGAGGCGGCGCAGGGCGAGCGGCGCGGAGCCTCGGAAGCGGTGCCCGATGGCGTAGTCGAGGAAGAGGATCGGGATGCCCGCGGTGAGCAGCGCGACGATGTAGGGGATGAGGAAGGCGCCGCCGCCGTTCTCGTAGGCGACGCCGGGGAAGCGCCAGATGTTGCCGAGGCCCACTGCGGAGCCGATGGCGGAGACGATGAAGCCGATCTGCCCGGTCCACTCCGCGCGCGGCTGCACTGCCGCCGGGGTGCTGGATGTCATGTGGCGCTCCTTCGCTGTGAGCTCGATGTGTACGCGAGCGTAACAGCTGCCTCCGACGCGCGCACGAACCCGGCGCGGCGCGGGCGGATCCGCGATCAGCGATCCGCGATGCGCGCGCGGCTATTGCCGCGCCGCGACGAAGCGCTCGGCGATCCAGTCGGCCGCCTCCGAGGGCGCGCGCCCGTCGTGCATCACGCCCGAGTGGTGGGTCGGCCACCAGCGGCTCGTGAGCTCGAAGCCGGCGCGGCGGTAGCCGCGCAGCAGCGCCCCCGTCAGCGGCGCCGGGGCCACCTCGTCGAGCAGCGCGGCGTCCACGCGCAGCGGGGGCTGCTGCGCTCCGGGCCGCAGCCGCGCGACCTCGTTGCGCCGGAACGACGCGAGCAGCCGCGCCCAGAGCTCCCGCCCCTGCTCGCCCCCGATGCCCGACGGGGCGATCCCGCCCCAGGAGTCCGGCCGGATCAGCTCGACCAGGGTGTGCGAGCCGAGATGATCCCACACCGCCCGGGCGGCGTCGCTGAGCCCTGCCCCATGCAGGAGCCGGTGCAGGCGCTCGTCTTCGACGGCGGCACCGCGCAGCATGAGCCCGATCAGCGCTGAGACCGTGCCGGCACCCGGCGCGCCTCGGCCCATGCGCCGCGCCGCGCCGATGCTCAGGTCCATGCGCGTCACGGGCGCGAACGCCGCCGTGCCGAGCAGGACGGCCGTTCGGTCGGGCGGATCGGAGACCGAGGCGAACAGCGCGGCGACCGCCCCCTCCGAGTGACCGGCGAGCAGCCAGCGGTCGCCCAGCCGCTCGTCGACCGCGCGGCGTGCGCGCATGGCCGCGACCATCGACTCGCCGAGCGAGTCCCCGATCAGGTAGGGGTGCACGCCGTCGGATCCGATCCCCTCGTAGTCGGGGCGCAGCACGGCGATCCCGCGCCCCAGCAGGCGGGCGCACAGCGCATCGCCCTGCGAGATCCGCCGCCACTCGACGTGCCCGGACTCGGCTCGGCTCGGCGCCGCGGACGCGCCTCCCCCGGTCGTCATGTGCCCGTAGACCACCACCGGGAAGCCGCCCCGCGGCGGCGGCCCGGGCGGCAGATGCAGCAGCCCCGTCTGCTCGTGCACGGCACCGCCCGCCGACCGGGCGGGGAAGGCGATCGCCCGCCCCGGCAGCGCTCCGCTCACCAGTGCCCCCGGGGCAGGCGTCGGCGCAGCGGGGCGGGCAGCATGCCGAGCAGCGAGCCGCGGTGCTGCTCCGCGTCGTCGATGACGTCGGCGAAGAACCGCGCCACCGGAACGAGCTGCGCGACGTCGATGCGGTCGATCGTGTCGGCGTCGTCGTAGAGGTAGAGCGGGCCGGACACGAGACTCACCGTGGGGACGCCGGAGACGAAGGTGAAGGAGGCGTCGGTGGGGATGCCGTTCGCGGACGCCTCGAGCGCCGTGGCGCCGAGCAGGCTCGTCGACACGAGGCGGTGCCGGCGCACGAGCCGCGCGATGCGCTGCGTGAACCGCGGGTTGACGTTCAGGAAGATACCCCGGGGCTCCGTCTCGGGCACGCTCTCGAAACCGCCGTCGGCACCGCGCACCGCGCGCAGCCCGACGTGCTCGATCGTCGTGTTGAACACGATGTCCCACCGCGTGTCGGCCGCGAGCACGTGCCGTCGGGCGAACTCCATGTGGGCATGGTAGCCCGTGAAATGCGTGTCGAATGTGATGAAGAGCAGCGTCTTCTCGCGCGTCTCGCCGGCCCGGGCGCGAGCCGCGAAGTGCTCGGCGAGGGCGATCACCTCGGCGGTGCCCGAAGCGTCCTCGACCGCGCCGGGGCTCACCGAGTCGTGGTGGGACTGCACCATGACCGTCTCCCGGCTGCGCCCGGGCAGCACGCCGAGCACGGTGCGCGAGACCACCCGCTCGCGCTCGACCTCGAGCACGAGCCGCGCTCCGGATCCGCCGCCCGACCGAGCGAGGCTGCGGCGCAGTTCCTCCCCCGCGGTGCGGGTCACCCAGACGCCGGGCAGCGGGAAGAGGGTGCGCCGGTAGTACTCGTTGTGATAGCGGTGCGACTCGGGATAGTCGCGCAGCACGCCGATGAGCCCGACGGCCCCCGCCCGCGCCGCGTCGCGCATCACGCGGGCCAGCGAGGTGACGTAGGGGTTGCGGCTGGCGAGCACGTCGCGGCGGCGCACCAGATGCTCCGGGTCGTAGAGGTAGCGGGTGAACGGGAGCGTGTGCGCCGTGGTCATCGTGAAGGCGAGGTCGAAGAGCACCACCGCGCCCCGCACGTCGTGCGCGCGCACGTGATCCGCCCCGATGTCGACGATCGGGGCGTCGAGGGCGTGGCGGGCCGTGCCGGTCCAGTCGTGGCTCGCAAGCCCGGAGTGCAGGACGGGCGAGCAGTCGAAGCGGCACCCCTCGACCTCGAGCCCGTGCTCCCGGCTGCGCCAGGCGTAGGAGTCGACCTCGAGCGTCTCCGTTTCGAGCCCCGCCCGCGCAAAGCGCTCCGAGACGTACTCGGCGGCCCGCTCGCCGCCCGGTGTGCCCGTGGCGCGCGGCGCCATGGCCACCAGCTCCTCGATCGTGCTGAAGATCTCAGTCTCTTGCAGATGCATACGCCGAGCGTACGGCTATGATCAGTTTCCACCGGCAGGCAGGCGTGATCCTGCTGCAACCTCCGAGAGACAAGGCGTTTCCTTCACATGCGCGCTTCGCAGCCCCCGCAGGCGACGCCCCGCCCCGCCTCCTCGACGAGCTCGACCTCGCGATCGTGCACGCGCTGCAGATCGACGCCCGAACACCGTGGACCCGCGTCGCCGCAGCCGTGCGGGCCGACAGCGCGACGGTGGCGCGCCGCTGGGAACAGATGCAGGAAGAACGCCTCGCCTGGCTCAGCTGCTGGCCGCAGTCGTCGCAGTGGCAGTCCACCACCGACCTCGCGATGGTGCGACTCGGTGCGGGTGCCGACCTCGACGCGATCTCGGCGCCGCCCTGGGCGCTCAGCGTCGAAGAGACCTCCGCCGGGATCGTGGTGCTCGTGGCCTCCGGATCCGGCCTCCGCAGCCTCGGACGGCGCGTGCAGGAGCTCACCGAGGCCGCATCGCTCGGCGCGGGTGCCACCGCGCCGGACATGCACGTCGTCTCCGCCGTGATCGCCGAGGACTCCTCGTGGCGCACCGGCGCGCTCGACCCCCGCGGGCAGCGGATCGCAGCCGCTCGGAGCCACGGCCCCGCGCCGAAGCCCCCGAAACCCGAGATCGTCTCCGAACTGACCGAGGCGCTGGCCGAAGACCCCCGCGCGAGCGCCGCGACGCTGGCCTCGCGACTCGGCGTCTCCGAGGCCACCGCTCGCCGCGCAGTGGACCGGGCCGCGGCATCCGGGCGGCTCGGGCTCGGCTGCGACCTGTCGTCGTGGGCCGCGGGGCTGCGGCGCGGCGCGATGCTCTGGGCGGCCTCCCCCGATCCGTCCGCCGCGGGCGGACGGGCCAGGCGACTGCCCCACTGCTACCGGGTGCTGCAGGTCGTGGGCCCCGCCCCGCTCTGCATCAGCGCGCGAGCGACGACACTGACCGCGCTCCCCGAGATCGAGCGCGCCCTCGGCGACGGCATCGAGATCGTCGACCGCTGGACCGTGCTGGGCGCCCGCAAGCGGAACGGGCACCTGCTCGACGAGTGGGACCGGTCCACGGGCCGGGTCGACGTGCGCTGGTAGACCTTGGCACGAGACGGGGCGACGCGCTCGCACCCGGCGCGCCCGGCGCACCCGGCGCACCCGGCGCGCCAGCGCCGCGATCCGCCCTACCGCTGCTGCGCCACCCGCTCCCGCAGCTGCGCGTCGAGCCGATACCCCGAGAGCGGCAGCAGGCTCGCCAGGCACAGCAGCGCGGGCACGACCGAGACGCCGATCACGATCGCCCACTGCGCCGACTCGGACTGCGCCGCCGCACGGCCCACCCCCTCCACGTACCCGCCCAGGCTGAGGAGCAGACCGAGCAGCGCCGGCCCGAGCGCCAGGCCCAGCAGTTCGAAGCCCGACCACAGCCCCGAGATCATGCCGATGCGGTTCACACCCGAGCGCCGCGCGTCCTCCGCCGCGACATCCGGCAGCATGGCGAGCGGGAAGATCTGCGCTCCCGCATACCCCACGCCCACCACCGCGGCCGCCGCGTACAGCACCGCGATATCGCCCGCCCGCGTGGCCACCAGGCCCAGCAGGCCGAGCGACATGATCGCCGTCGCCACCGCGAAACCCCGTTTCTTGCCGAGCCGTACCCCCAGACGCGACCAGAGCGGCGCGAACAGCACGGCCGGCCCGACGAAGCACACGAAGGCGAGCGTCGCCACGCTCGGATCCTCCACCACGTGCCGCGCCACGTAGACCACTCCGCTGAGCACCATGCCGATCGCGACGGCCTGCAGCACGAACGCCGCGACCAGCCGCCTCGCGTCGCGATCGCGCAGCACGACGCCGAGCTGCTCCACCAGCCGGCCCCCGGCCTCCTCGTCGCGGGTCAGCTCGACGCCCCGGGTGCCGAGCCACAGCCCGACCGCGCCGCAGAGGATCAGCACCGCCATCACGACAGCCATGATCCGGTAGCCGACGATCCCGTCACCGGCTTCGACGATCATCGGGGCGGCCGCCCCGGAGACGAGGATCGCGAGGCTGAATACCGCGACCCGCCAGGTGGTGAGCCGCGTGCGCTCGGTGTAGTCGTCGGTAATCTCGGCCGCCATCGAGAGGAAGGGCACCTGGAAGAAGGCGTAGGCGCTGGCGCAGACGAGCGAGATCAGCAGCACCCAGAGGCCCGCGAGCAGCGGCGGCTCGGTCGGGCCGATGAAGATCACCACGAACACGACCGCCAGCAGCGCGCCCGCGCGGATCACGAAGGGCCGTCGGCGGTCGCGCGGGTGCCGCGAGCGGTCGCTCACCCGCCCCGCGATCGGATTGAGGAGGAAGTCCCACGCCTTCGGGGCGAAGACGATCAGGCCGGCGAGCGACGCCGCCACCCCCAGGTGATCGGTGAGGAACGGGATGAGGATCAGGCCGGGCACGGTGCCGTAGGTGCCCGAGGTGATCCCGCCGAGGGCGTAGCCGATTCGGACGCGGGGCGACAGCTGAGTCATGCCCCGATCGTAGGGCGACGCTCACTTGCGAGCCCGCGACCGGCGCGATCGCGCAGCAGCGCCCCGAAAGCTCACCGAATCCGTCAGGCCGAGCCTGTCAGGCCGCGACGGGCCGTACCCGCAGCGAGTCGACGCGCTCCGCGATAATCGCGTCCGCAGCCCAGCGCTGCTGCGCGTCCGCGACGATCTGCCGCAACTCCTCCCGCGCCAGTCCCGGCGCGAGGCGCAGCACCACATCCGTCTCCGCCGCGAGCAGTCGCGCCTCGGGATCGCCCGGCACCAGCAGCAACTCCGCGACACGAGGCTCCCCCGCCATCGACGCCCGGAACGCCTCCAGCACCCGCGGATCCGCCCAGGCCGGCACGCAGCGCTCGCCGAGCGCGGCAGCCTGCAACTGGGTGCGCCGGACCCCGAACTCCTGCGCGGGGCTGCCCGGATCGATGATGATGAGGTCGGTCTCCTCCTGCGCGGCGGCGAGCGCGACCTGCGGGCCGGGGACCGGGATCGGCCGCGCCTCGGCGTGCCAGTGACGCATCGCCTCCACCGAGCTGAACACCGGCATCACCCGCCGTCCGTCGGGCGCGGCGACCGTCACGATCGACAGCTCCTGCGACTTCTCGACCGTGCGACCGTCAGGCGTCAGCCCCGTCTCGCCCGCCTCCGCGAGCAGCGGAATCAGCAGGCGCACCCCCGAGAGCGCCACGATCGCATCGGCGTGGGCCCCCGCGAGCGCATCGAGATCCGCCCCCGGCTCCCCCGCGGTCAGCCGAGCCGCGGCCCGCCGCACGCCCGCGACCGCCGCCCCCCACGCCGCCGGCGTCGCACCGTCGTCGTCCGAGAAGGCAGTGCCGTGATGATCGAAGGTGCGCCCGTCCCAGGGGAAGCCGGCCGAGTCGGCGGCGCCGCCCGGCACGAGACTCTCGGGCACCCCGGTCGAGCGCGGCGCGTCACCGGTCGAGGGCAGCTTCCTGATGGCCATGCGTGTTCGCGTGAACGCGGATCGTCAGCGACCGGCCACGTCGAGCGCGGCGGGCAGCGTGAAAGCGCCGTCGTAGAGGGCCTTCCCGATGATCGCGCCCTCCACGCCGAGCGGCACGATCTCGCGCAGCGCGACCAGATCGTCGAGGCTCGACACGCCGCCCGAGGCGACCACGGGGCGCGAGGTGCGGGCGCACACCTTGCGCAGCAGATCGACGTTGGGGCCGCGCATCGTGCCGTCCTTGGTGACGTCGGTCACCACGTAGCGCGAGCAGCCGGCGTCCTCCAGTCGCTCCAGCACATCCCAGAGATTGCCGCCGTCCTCGGTCCAACCGCGGGCCGCGAGGGTCTCCCCGCGCACGTCGAGACCCACCGCGATCTGCTCGCCGTAGCGGGCGATCACCGCGCGGGTCCACTCCGGGTTCTCGAGCGCCGCCGTGCCGAGGTTGACGCGGCGCGCCCCCATCTCGAGGGCCGCCTCGAGACTCGCGTCGTCGCGGATGCCGCCCGAGAACTCGATATTGACGTCGCCGGCGCGCTTGATGATCTTGCGCGCCACCGCGACGTTGCTGCCGCGGCCGAAGGCTGCGTCGAGGTCGACGAGGTGGATCCACTCGGCGCCCTGCTCGATCCAGTCGAGCGCGGCATCAACGGGGCTGCCGTAGTTGGTCTCGGTGCCGGCCTCGCCCTGGGTGAGTCGCACCGCCTTGCCGTCGACCATGTCGATCGCGGGCAGCAGCTGCAGCTTCGGGCCCTGCGCCAGTTCGCTCATGTGTGCGGTGCTCCTTCGGTACGAGGGTGGGGGTCGAGGATCAGAGGGTCGAGATCCAGTTGCGCAGCAGCTGGATGCCGGCTTCGCCGGACTTCTCGGGGTGGAACTGGGTGGCGCTCAGCGGGCCGTTCTCGACGGCGGCGACGAAGCGCTCGCCGTGCTCGGCCCAGGTGACGATCGGCCGCGTGGCCTCGCCGCGGCCCTCGAGCGTCCACTCGGTGGCCGCATAGCTGTGCACGAAGTAGAAGCGCTCCTGGGCGATGCCGCGGAACAGCACCGAGTTCTCGGGCGCCTCGACGGTGCTCCACCCCATGTGCGGCAGCACCCCGGCTTCGAGCCGACGCACGGTGCCGGGCCACTGGCCGAGCCCCTCGGTCTCGATGCCGCGCTCGACGCCGCGCTCGAACATCACCTGCTCACCCACGCAGATACCCAGCACGGGGCGACCCCCGGCGAGCCGGCGGTCGATCATCTCGTCGCCGCGCACGGCGCGCAGCTGCTGCATCACCGCGTCGAAGGCGCCCACGCCCGGCACGAGCAGGCCGTCGGCCTCGGCGACCGCCCGCGGATCCCGGGTCAGCTCGACCTCGGCGCCCGCCTTCGCGAGCGCCTTCACCGCCGAGTGCACATTGCCCGAACCGTAGTCGAGGACGACGACGCGCTTGCTCGAGGCCTCCTCGGCGACGCCGTTCCCCGTCACAGGGCTCCCTTGGTGGAGGGGATGCCCGCGACGAGCGGATCGAGCGCCTTCGCCTGGCGCAGTGCGCGGGCGAAGGCCTTGAACTCGGCCTCGGCGATGTGGTGCGGATCCCGCCCCTCGACCAGCTTCAGGTGCACCGTGAGCCGCGCGTTCAGCACCAGCGCCTCGAAGAAGTGACGCACCATCGAGCCGGTGAAGTGCCCGCCGATGAGGTGGAATTCGAAGCCCGCGGGCTCGCCCGAGTGCACGAGGTAGGGGCGGCCCGAGATGTCGACCACGGCCTGCGCGAGGGCCTCGTCGAGGGGCACGAAGGCGTCGCCGTAACGCGAGATGCCGCTCTTGTCGCCGAGCGCCTCGAGGATCGCCTGGCCGAGCAGGATGCCGGTGTCCTCGACGGTGTGGTGCACGTCGATGTGCACGTCGCCGGTGGCGCGCACCGTGAGATCGGTGAGCGAGTGCCGGGCGAGGGCCGTGAGCATGTGATCGAAGAAGGGCACACCGGTGTCGATGTCCGAGGCGCCGGTGCCGTCGAGGTCGAGGCTCAGACTGATCTGCGACTCGCTCGTGGAGCGTTCGAGCGAGGCGGTGCGTGCTGCTGCGGTCATGCGCACGATTCTATCGGGGATCGCGGGTCGCGTTCTCTGCCGGCGCCTCGCCGCTCGGCTCGGGATCGGGGCGCAGCGCCTGGCGCACCGCGATCCAGAGGCCGCCGACGACGAGCACCGCCACGAGGAACGCCCAGTTCGGGATCGCGCCCGACGCCTGCTGCACCCAGCCCTCGATGCGCGCCTGCTCCGAGTATCCGAGTGCGCTGCCGAGCGCGCTCGTGCCGCGGGTGACGAGCAGCAGCACTCCGATGCCCGCCGTGAGCGCGCCGCCGATGACGCTGCTCCACGCGTTGCGCCAGCGGCCGATCACGAGCTCGCGCGGGCGCACCAGGCGCCGCACGCCCGGGATCCGCTCCCACAGCAGGGCGAGCAGCAGCAGCGGCAGGGCCATGCCCGCCGCGAAGACGAGCATCACCAGCCCGCCGAGCAGCGCGTCGCCGCCGTACGCGGCCATGGTGAGGGCCGCCCCGAGCAGCGGCCCGGCGCACACCCCGGCGAGGCCGTAGACGGTGCCGAGCAGGTACACCGAGGCGATCGACGTGCTCTTCGCGCCGCGCTGCCGGGTCATCGTCGGCAGGCGGATCCCGAGCATCATCGCGGCACCCAGCACGATCACGACGATGGCTGCGACGGTCATGAGGCCGTCACGGTGCAGCGTCACCCACGCACCGACGCTGCCGGCGAGCAGCCCGAGCGGCACCAGCGAGGTGGCGAGGCCGAGGAAGAACACCCCCGTGCGCGCGATCAACGCACCGGGGCTGCTGAACGCGTACGCGAAGAACGCCGGCAGCAGCATCGCCGAGCAGGGGCTCAGCAGCGTCAGCGTGCCGCCGAGGAAGGCTCCGAGCAGGGTGAGCTCCACCTCGCTCTACTCGCCGGTCTTGCTGCGGCCCGACTCGGCGGCGGTCACCGCGGCGTCCAGGAAGCTGCGGAACTGCTCGATCGGCTGCGCCCCCTGCAGCACCCGGCAGCTCGCGGTCTCGGCGAAGAACGGCACCGAGCCGACGCCCAGCTGCTTCGCCTGTTCGCTGCTCGCCCGCACCGCCTCGCGCAGGCGGGGGCTGTCGAGATCGCTCGTGAAGCGCTCGATGTCGGCCACGCCCGCCTGCCGCGCGTAGTCGACGAGCACCGCGTCCGTGATCGCGGGACGATCCTGGCTCATCGCGTCGTACACGGCGAAAAGATACTCGAAGTAGCGCCCCTGCTCGCCCGCGGCTCTCGCCGCCACCGCGACCCGGGCCGACACCTCGCCGTCGATGAAGTCGACGTCGTGCACCTCGATGCGCACCTGCCCCGTCTCGACGTACTCGTCGAGCAGCACCGGCAGGGTGTCGCGCGAGAACACCCCGCAGTAGGGGCAGCGGAAGTCGGTCCACTCCGCGATGACCACGGGCGCGTCGACATCGCCGAGCGCCATCACGTCATTCGGATCACGACGTTCGGGTGCGGCGCAGCTCGCGGAATCGGCGGATCCGTCCTGCGCCGAGCCTGCGGCCCCGGCGACGCCTTCTGCGGCGCCGTTCGCTCCCTGCGTCGTTCCCGCGGCGGCACCGCCGCTCCGCAGCTGCGCGAACTGCGAGGCGGATACCCCGACGAGCACCACGACGAGCGCCACGAGCAGCACGACCAGGTTGCGCATCAAGCGATACCGCCGCTCGAGCGTGCGGCGGTCGAGCCCCTCTGCCGGGCCGCGGCGAGGCGGCGTCGCCGGGATCCGGGACTGGGCCTGGGCCTCTGCTTTTGCTTCTGCTTCCGCTTCTGCTGCTGCTGCTTCTGCTTCTGCTTCTGCTTCTGCAGGGTCCGGCAGCTCAGCGAGCGGCGGCTCAGCGGACGCCTGGTCAGCGAGCTGAGGCTCAGCGGGCGGCGGCGCATGAGTCGTCGCGGGCGGCGTCGGAAGATCTTCGGCTGCGCCCGAGGTGCTCTCGGCGCCGGCCGAGCGGTCGTTTTCGTGCTGAGACATCGCGCCAAGCCTATCCGCACGCTCGAGAGATAGCTGTCACTTGTATGTGAACGTCGCCCGCGGATGGCGCTTCCTCACCCGACGCCCAGCCCCCGCCTCCACCGAATCGGGGTCACTTTTGGCCGCGTGTCATCGCAACACGCGACCAAAAGTGACCCCGATTCCACGAGCGCGCGGATGTCGGGCGGGGCCGCCGCAGGCGCGGCGTCAGCACGGCGTCAGCGCGACGGCGTCAGCGCGGCGTCAGCGCGACCTCAGCGCGACGTCAGCGCGGTGATGGCGTCGATCACGGTCGTGGTCTCGGCTTCGGTGCCTGCGGTGATGCGCAAGTGTCCTTCGATGCCGAGGTTGCGGATCAGGATGCCCTGCGCGCGCAGCGATTCGAAGACGCCGTCGGGGTCGGCGAAGCCGCCGACGAGCAGGAAGTTCGCGCCGGAGGGGTGCACCTCGTAGCCGAGGGCTTCGAGAGCTTCGGCGAGCCGGTCGCGCTGCTCGCGGATGTCGGCGACGGTCGCGAGCATCTCACCGGAGTGGCGGATCGCGGCCGTTGCGGCGGCCTGCGTCAGTGCCGACAGGTGGTACGGCAGGCGCACGAGACGCAGTGCGTCGATCACCGCGGGGTCGGCGGCGAGATAGCCGAGCCGCACGCCGGCGAAGGCGAAGGCCTTGCTCATGGTGCGGGAGACGAGCAGGCGGTAACGCTCGGGCAGCAGCGTGACCGCGCTCTCGTGCTCCGCGTCGAACTCGTGGTAGGCCTCGTCGACGATGAGGATGCCGTCGAAGGCGTCGTAGGCGGCAAGGATCACTTCGCGGTCGAGCGGGGTTCCCGTGGGGTTGTTCGGGCCGCACAGGATGGCGATGTCCGGGCGATGCTCGCGCAGCGCCCCGACCACGAGCTCGGGGGTGAGCACGTAGTCGGCCGGACGCGGGACGGAGACCCACGCGGTATCGGTGCCCGAGGCGAGCAGCGGGTACATGGAGTAGGTGGGGGTGAAGCTCAGCAGCGAGCGGCCGGGACCGCCGAAGGCTTGCAGCACCTGCTGCAGCACCTCGTTCGAGCCGTTGGCGGCCCACAGCTGTTCGGCGGTCAAGCCGTGGCCGAGGTATCCGGCGAGCGCCTCGCGCAGCTCCGTGAACTCGCGATCCGGATAGCGGTTCACCCCGCGCACCGCCGTCGCGAGCGACTCCACGATATCGGCGACAACATCCTCGGGGATGGGATGCGTATTCTCGTTGACGTTGAGGCTCACCGGCACGGGATCCTGGGGAGCACCGTACGGCTGCTTGCCGACGAGGTTGGCGCGGAGAGGAAGGTCACTCAGGCTGGTCACCGAACCAGTCTAGTTCCAAGCCCCCGCGGAGCTGTCAGCCCCGCACGCGAAAGGACCGGTCAGATCTCGAGCTCGTCGGCCTGGAACACCACGGGGCTGTCCGAGTAGCGCAGCGGCACGGCGATCGCCTCGCCGGCCTCGATGCCGGATCCGTCGAGCTGGTTCAACTGCACGATCTCGGCGACCAGGTCGCGCGGATCGGCCGCGGGGTCGAGCTCGGTCGCGAGCGACCAGAGCGACGCACCGGGTTGTACGACCACGTAATGGAACTGCTGCTGATCGGCCGCGGAGACCGAGGCCAGCGCCTGAGGCGCCGCGAAGGTCGCCACCAGCGCCAGCAACGCCGCCACGAGCACCGTGACCAGCGAGCCGAACACCACGCGCCCACGCCGGGTGAGCCGCAGCTTCACGCTGCCGCCCACCGCGGGGGCCTCGTACGAATCGTGCTGCAGAACCGCCTGTGCGCTCATGGTGGCTTCTCCGTTTCTCTGCGACGCCCGCGAGTATCACATCGGGGCGAACATCTGTTTCGAATATATCTTCGATCTTTCGAAACCGCAAGCACCGGATTCGAACATGTGTTTCGTTCTTTTCCGCGACACTCGAACACGTGTTTGGCGGTGTTCGAATGCAGGGGCTATGGTTTCGAGCAACGGCATCACTGAATCAGCAACCACTGACATTCATGGATCCGCCCTCCCCGTCACCGCCCTCGGGCCTCGGAAAGGACAGCGATGAGCGACGCTCCCCACTCCCGGAAGCCCCTCAGCGAGAAGCAGCAGGCGATCCTCGAATGCATCGCCCGCTCCGTCGAGACCCGGGGCTACCCGCCCAGCATGCGCGAGATCGGCGATGCGGTCGGCCTCTCCTCGCTCTCGAGCGTGACGCACCAGCTCAGCCGTCTCGAGCTCGGCGGATACATCCGACGCGACCCGAACCGCCCCCGCGCACTCGAGATCCTCGTCGAGCTCGCGAGCACCAGCGCGGCCATCGCCGAGTCGCCCTCGCAGCAGGTGGAGGAGGCCGCCTACGTGCCGCTCGTCGGACAGATCGCGGCCGGCGTCCCCATCACCGCCGAGCAGCAGGTCGAAGAGATCGTGCCGCTCCCCCGCCAGCTCGTGGGCGACGGGCAGCTGTTCATGCTGCGCGTGGTCGGCGATTCCATGATCGACGCCGCGATCTGCGACGGCGACTTCGTCGTCGTGCGCCAGCAGCGCGAGGCCGAGAACGGCGACATCGTCGCAGCCATGCTCGACGGCGAGGCCACGGTCAAGGTGTTCCGCCGCCGCGACGGCCACACCTGGCTCCTCCCCCGCAACAGCGCCTTCGAGCCCATCCTCGGCGACCACGCCGAGGTGCTGGGCCGCGTCGTCGCGGTCTTCCGCTCCGTCTGACGGCGCGGCGGCGGGGCGTCCCCGCCTCGCCGCCCCTCCTCAGGCGACCGGATCCGGCGTCAGCAGTTCGAGCTCCCGCAGCACCGAGAGCACCTGCTCGTGCCTGTTGAAGGTGTAGAGATGCACCGAGGGCGCGCCCCCGGCGAGCAGCTCGCGGGCGAGTTCGAGCGTGTGCTCGACGCCCAGCTCGGGCGCGTATCCCCCGGCCTCGTCGAGCGCTCGGGTCAAGCCCTCGGGGGCAGGTCGACCGGCCAGCGAGGCCACCTTGCGCAGCTGGGCGCTCGTCGAGACCGGCATGAGGCCCGGCAGCACCGGGATGCGCAACCCCGCCCGCTGGGCATCGTTCACGAACGACAGGTACTCCTCGGCCCGGAAGAAGAGCTGAGTGATCGCGAACTGCGCCCCCGCCTCCTGCTTCGCGACGAGCCAGTCGATGTCCTCAGAGCGCGAACGCGACAGCGGATGGCCGTTCGGGTACGCGGCGACCGAGGTGCGCCCGACGCTCGTGAGCGGCGGCCGTTCGGCGCGGGCCTCGGCGATGAGCTCGACCAGTTCGCGCGACGACAGCGATCCCGCGACGGCGGGGGCGCCCTCGTCGAGGCCGCGCGGCGGGTCTCCGCGCAGGGCGAGGAAGTCGTGCACGCCGGCGTCCATGATGCGATGGATCGTCTCGCGCACCGCGTCGCGGCTCTCGCCGACCGTGGTGAGGTGGGCGAGCGGCAGCGCGTCGGTGTGGTCGCGCAGATACCGCAGCAGGTCGAGCGAGGCGTCGCGGTTGGATCCGTTCGCCCCGTAGGTGACCGAGATGAAGTCGGGCCCCGCCGCCGAGAGGTGCTGCACGGCGTGCCCGAGCGCGAGCGCCGCCGCCCCGCTGCGCGCGGGGAACACCTCGAAGGAGAAACGGGCGCGGGTGGGCGCGCTGCCCGCGAGCGGCACCGGGCTCACGATGCCGCCCCCGCCAGCGCCTCGGCGGCCAGTTCGGTACCCCGAACGCGCGCCGCGATCTTCGCGAACGCGACATCGCGGGCGAAATCAGGGGAACCGTGCCGCGGCTTCTCATCGATGAGGTACGGCGAGAAGCCGCAGTCGTCGGTGGATCCGAGCAGCTCGGGCGGCACGAAGCGCGCCGCGCGCACGAGCTGATCCCGGATCTGCTCGGCCGTCTCCAGCCGGGGGTTGGTGGGGTTCGTAACGCCGATCAGCACGCGCGGCGCGGCGCCGGTCGACGCCCGCCCGCGCAGCTGCGCCCCCACGAGACGGGCCACGCGATCCGGATCTTTCTCCCCCGCGGCCTGCACCAGGAAGTACCCCGCCTCGATCTGGAACAGCTCGGGGATCAGCTCGGCGTAGTCGATGTCGGCGCTGTGCGCCGAGTCGTTGTCGTTGCCGGGACAGGTGTGCACGCCCACCGCCGCCCGCTGCTCGGGCGCGAGGCGATCCAGCACACGGTTAATGAGCTCGATGAAGCCCCCGAGCGCCTCGGGCCCCGCCCACGGCGCGCGCAGATCGCGCCGCAGCGCGAGCCGGCCCTCGGTGAAGTCGATCGTGATGCGCGAGGCGCCGGCGTCGAAGCAGCGCGCGATGTCCTCGGCGCAGCCCTCGACGACGTCGCTCAGGAAGTCGTCGCGCGAGTAGTCGCCGAGGCCCGCGTCAGGCACCATGAGCGACAGCATCGACGGCGAGATCACCGCCTGCTTGAGCGGCAGCTCGGTGAGCTCACGGGCCGCGGCGACATCGTCGGCCGCCCACGCCCGGAAGGCGAACGGCGCGCTCGCGAGACTCGGGATCACCCGGTGGTGGCCGTCGGCGAACACCGCGAAGACCGGCCCCTCCTCGACATCCGCGGTGCCGAGCGGATAGCTCGCGAAGCTGTGCCGTCGCTGCTCGCCGTCGGTGATGATCGGCGAGCCCGTCGCGGCGAGGCGCCCGAGCGTATCGCGCACCGCAAGATCCTGCTCGGCGCGCAGCTCCGCCTGCGAGGCGAGACCCGTCTCGGCGTCAAGCACCGCCCGCTGCAGCCGCACCGGTCGCGGCAGCGAACCGACGGGCTCGGTGGGGAGCCCGTCGGCCGGCCAGGGGGCGCGAGCGCCCCCTGGCCGCGAAGCGGATCGCGGGGTCACACCGCTCCTTCGCGCACCGCCTGTGCCGCCCGCACGAGGTTCGTGAGGCTCGCCACGGTCTCCTCGTAGCCGCGGGTCTTGAGGCCGCAGTCCGGGTTCACCCACAGCTGCTCGCCGGGGATGCGGTTCGCGGCGATGCGGATGAGGTCGGTCTGCTCCTCGACGCTCGGCACGCGCGGAGAGTGGATGTCGTAGACGCCCGGGCCGATGCCGCGCGAGTAGCCGTGATCGCCGAGGGGCTCCACCACGTCCATGCGGCTGCGGGCCGCCTCGATCGAGGTCACATCGGCGTCGAGACCGTCGACGGCGTCGATGATCTCGCCGAACTCGGAGTAGCAGAGGTGCGTGTGGATCTGCACCTCGGCCGCCGCGCCGCTCGTCGCGAGGCGGAACGCCCCGACCGACCAGTCGAGGTAGGCGGCCTGGCGGTCGGCGTCGAGCGGCAGCAGCTCGCGCAGGGCGGGCTCGTCGACCTGCACGATCTTGATGCCGGCCTTGACGAGGTCGTCGATCTCGTCGCGCAGGGCGAGCGCCACCTGATTGGCGGTGTCGGCGAGCGGCTGGTCGTCGCGCACGAACGACCACGCGAGGATCGTGACGGGGCCCGTCAGCATGCCCTTGACGAGGCGGTCGGTGAGCGACTGCGCGTACGCCGACCACGCGACGGTCATCGCGGCGGGCCGCGACACGTCGCCCCACAGGAGCGAGGGGCGCGTGGCGCGCGTGCCGTACGACTGCACCCAGCCGTGCTCGGTGACCGCGAAGCCGTCGAGCAGTTCGGCGAAGTACTGCACCATGTCGTTGCGCTCGGCCTCGCCGTGCACGAGCACGTCGAGACCGATCTGCTCCTGCAGCCGGATGACGCGCTCGATCTCCTCGCGGAGGAAGCCGTCGTAGGCCGCCTGATCGATCTCGCCGCGCGTGAACGCGGCCCGGGCCTTGCGGATCTCGGTGGTCTGGGGGAACGAGCCGATCGTGGTGGTGGCGAGGCTGGGGATGCCGAGCGCGCGCTGCGCCTCGCGCCGGTCGCCCTCGTCGGCGCGGCTGCGGTCGGCCTCGGCCACGGCCGAGACGCGGTCGCGGATGCCGTCGACGCGCACCCCGGGCGCCGCTGCGCGATCCGCGAGCACCCGATCGACCTCGGCCAGTTCGCCCTCGATGGCCGCAGCGCCCTCGGCGAGGCCGCGGGCGAGGATCGCCGCCTGCTCGACCTTCTGATCGGCGAAGGCGAGCCACGACTTCAGGCGCTCGTCGAGCTTCGTCTCGTCGTTCACGTCGTGCGGCACGTGCTGGAGGTTGTTGGAGGTGCCGATGACGACGTCGACGCCCGACGCCCGCAGCGCCTCGGCGGTGCCGAAGGCCTTACGCAGATCGGTGCGCCAGATGTTGCGGCCGTCGACGACGCCCGCGACGAGCTGCGTGCCCTCGAAGGCGCGGGCGAGCGCGCCGGAGTCGTGGGCCTCGATCGGCAGCGTGCCGCGCACGAGGTCCGTCTGCACCGCCTCGACGGGCAGAGCGGCGAGGCGCAGCAGCGCAGCCGAGGAATCGCCGTAGGGGGCCGTGAGCAGGATCTGCGGGCGTTGAACGGCGTCGCCGGCCGTCGCGGCGGCGCCGAGCACGCCGTACGCGCGCTCGGCCAGTGCGAGCGCCTCCTCGCGCGGCACGGCGAGGGAGTCGGAGACGAGGGCGGGCTCGTCGAGCTGCACCCAGCCGGCCCCTGCCGCGGCGAGCGCGCCCAGCAGCTCGGCGTAGACCGCGACGACCTCGTCGAGACGGTCGATCGGGCGGAAACCCGGCGCGGCGTCATCGGACGCCTTCGCGAGCAGCAGGTAGGTGACCGGGCCGACGAGCACGGGGCGCGATGCGATGCCCTGCTGAGCGGCCTCGACGAGCTGCGCCACGAGGGCGGCCGGGTTCGCGGCGAAGGAGGTGCGCTCGTCGATCTCGGGCACGCTGTAGTGGTAGTTCGTGTCGAACCACTTGGTCATCTCGAGCGGCTGGTGGTCCTTGTCGCCGCGCGCAAGAGCGAAGTAGACGTCGAGATCGCTCGCACCGGCGACGACATCGGCGAAGCGCCCCGGGATCGCGCCGAGCGCGAGGGTCGCGTCGAGCACCTGATCGTAGAAGCTGAAGCTCTCGGGCACCGCTCCGCCCGTCGCGGGCAGGCCGAGCTCGACGAGCCGGGAGCGCGTCGCGGCGCGCAGCTCGCGCGCCGTCTCGACGAGCTCTGCTTCGCCGGTGCTGCCCTTCCAGTAGGACTCGATGGCCCGCTTCAGTTCGCGGCGGCGGCCGAGGCGCGGGTATCCGAGGATCGTGGCGTTGGGCAGAGGCGTCGTTGCGGACATGCGGGTCCTTCGGTTCGGGGGCGTGGGATGCCGGAAGCTGTCCGGTGCTCCACACGCTATCCCGCACCACCGACGCGGAGCCCGCATGTTGCGCCGTATGAACTACGAAGTGTTACGACCGCTCGGCGCGCAGTCGCGCGAGCGGATCCGCCTAGGCCAGATAGGGTTCCAGCTTCGCGAGCATCTCGCCCGTCACGTACGCGCGCACCCGCGTGCCCTGCTCGACGTACTCCGTCGACAGCACGCGGTTGCGCTCGTGCAGCTCGGCGACGAGTTCGCCGCGGTCGTACGGCACCACGACGGTGACCTCGCGATCCGGAACCGGCAGCGCCGCATCGATCCGCCGCCGCAGCTCCTCGATGCCCTCGCCCGACCGCGCCGACACGAACACCGCATCGGACGCGAGCCCGTGCAGCACGAGACGCTGCGAGTCGTCGAGGAGATCGGCCTTGTTGAACACCACGATCTCGGGGATGCCCTGCGCGTCGACCTCCGCGATCACCTCGCGCACCGTGCGCAGCTGGGCTGCGGGATCGGGGTGCGAACCGTCGACCACGTGCAGGATCACGTCGGCGTCGCCCACCTCCTCGAAGGTCGAACGGAACGCCTCGACCAGCTGATGCGGCAGATTGCGCACGAAGCCGACAGTGTCGGCGTAGGTGAAGCTGCGCCCGTCGGCGGTCTCGGCGTGGCGCACGGCCGTGTCGAGCGTGGCGAAGAGCTGGTTCTGCACGAGCTCCTGCGTGCCCGTGAGCCGGTTCAGCAGACTCGACTTGCCCGCGTTCGTGTAGCCCGCGATCGCCACCGACGGCACCTCGCCCCGCTTGCGGTTCGCGCGCTTCGCATCGCGCGCCGGGGCGAAGCCTGCGATCTGCTTGCGCAGCTTCGCCATGCGGGTGTGGATCTTGCGGCGATCCAGCTCCATCTTGGTCTCGCCCGGGCCGCGAGAGCCCATGCCCGCACCGGCCGAACCGACCTGGCCGCCGGCCTGGCGCGACATCGACTCGCCCCAGCCGCGCAGACGCGGCAGCAGGTACTGGAGCTGCGCGAGCTCGACCTGGGCCTTGCCCTCGCGGCTCTTCGCGTGCTGGCTGAAGATGTCGAGGATCACCGCGGTGCGGTCGATCACCTTCACCTTCACGACGTCTTCGAGCGCGCGGCGCTGGCTGGGGGCCAGCTCGGTGTCGGCCACGACGGTGTCGGCGCCGACCGCGGCCACGAGCTCTGCGAGCTCCTGCGCTTTGCCCTTGCCGAGGTAGGTGGCGGGGTCGGGGTTCGCACGGCGCTGCAGCAAGCCGTCGAGCACGCGCGCTCCCGCCGTTTCGGCGAGGGCGGCCAGCTCGCGCAGCGAGTTCTCGGCGTCGTCGAGCCCGTTGCGGGCCGAGCCCGTGTACACGCCGATGAGCACCGCGTTCTCGAGCCGCAGCTGGCGATACTCCACCTCGGTGACGTCTTCGAGTTCGGTGGAGAGGCCGCCCACACGAGTGAGCGAGGCGCGCTCCTCGCGTTCGAGGCGGATGAGTTCGAGGTCTTCGGCGAGCCGATCGTGAGCGGCGTCGCCGAGCGCCTGCGCGCCTCCCGTCAGGTTGTCGACGCCGGACCCGCGCTCGCTCGAGTCGCGGATCACGGTAGCCGAGCCGCCGCGCGCCGCGCGCGCGAGCAGCCGGTCGAGAGGGTCGGTGCTGTCGGAGGGGGCGGGGTCCGCGTCCGAGGGCGCTTCCTGGCGCGCAGCACGCTCTGCGTCGGCGACGCCGCCGTGATCCGCCGGGTCGTTCGCGACGGCGTCGTCGAGGTCTGATTCTTCGGTGAAACGTTCTGTCATCTGGCCTCCAGTGTACGTCGGATCGCCCCGCGCGTGTCGGTCGTTCGCCCACAGCGCGATCCGCCGCACTCGACCGTGTTTCGGGGCTCACCGATATCTCGGATCGGGACGCGGAGCCGGATCCGCGGCATCGGCGTGATCCGAAGAACCTGCCGGTCACGACCGATCTCGCGGCCTGGGATACTGAGGGGGTGACCCAGCACTACTTCTCCGAGGCGCCCTCCGGCGACTTCCGCCCCCGCGAGATCGAAGCGGTGCTCGGCGGCTCGCCCCGCACCGTGCTCACCGCGGGCGGCGTGTTCAGCCCCGACCACCTCGACCGCGGCACCGAGGTGCTGCTGCGCACCGCGCCCGGCCTCGACGCCGCCCCCGCCGGGCCCGTGCTCGACATCGGTTGCGGCTGGGGGCCGATCGCGCTCGACGCCGCTCTCATCGCCCCCGAGCGCGACGTCTGGGCCATCGACGTGAACGCCCGCTCGCGAGAACTCGCCCGCGAGAACGCGCGCCGCCTCGGCCTCGGCAGACTGCGCGTCGCCGCCCCCGAAGAGGTGCCTGACGACCTCTCGTTCGCCGAGATCCGCTCGAACCCGCCGATCCGTGTCGGCAAGGAGGTGCTGCACGGAATCCTGCGCCTCTGGCTGCCCCGGCTGCGGCCCGAAGGCGCCGCCTACCTGGTGGTCGCGAAGCACCTGGGAGCGAACTCGCTGCAGCGCTGGATCGCGGCCGAGTTCCCCGGGCTCGAGGTGTCGCGAGCGGGCCGCGACAAGGGGTTCCACGTCATCGAGGCGCGGGCGTAGCCGCGGGCCCCGTCTCGCGCCTGCCCGGCGCCGGTCGCCAGCCGCGTGCCCGCGAGCGCGTGCGCGCTCAGTCGGCGACGAGGAATCCGAGGTCTGCGCCCTCCGGAGCCTGCAGCACGTTGTCGTGGTAGAGCTTGCGGTAGCCGCGCTCCCGTCCGATCGCCCTCGGCTCGGAGGGCGTGCGGCGTGCGAGCTCCTGCTCGTCCACGAGCAGATCGAGCACCCGTCGTTCGACGTCGAGCTCGATGAGGTCCCCGTCGCGCACCAGCGACAGCGGCCCGCCCTTGGAAGACTCGGGAGCGACGTGCAGGACGACCGTTCCGTACGACGTGCCGCTCATGCGGCCGTCGCTGATCCGCACCATGTCGCGCACCCCCTGTCTCGCGAGGTACTGCGGGATCGGGGCTGATCCGGCCTCCGGCATGCCCGCCGCCGCGGGGCCGATGTTGCGCAGCACGATGACGTGGTTCTCGGTCAGGCCGAGCGACTCGTCGTCGATGCGCGCCTCCAGATCCTCCTGCGAGTCGAACACCGCCGCCGGACCCCGGTGCGTGTTGAAGCGCCCCGATGCCGCCGCCACCTTCAGCACGGCGCCCTCGGGCGCGAGCGATCCCTTGAGCGCTACGAGCGCCCCAGGATCCCCGAGCGGATCCTCGAGCGTGCGGATCGTGGTCTGCCAGCGCGTGTCGTTCGTCGCCGTCTCGATGAGCTCGCCCAGCGTTTTGCCGGTGACCGTCTTCGCATCCAGCCTGAGCAGCGGCTTCAGCTCGGCCAGCAGCGCCGGCACTCCCCCGGCGATGTGCATGTCGGGCAGGTATCCCTTGCCCGCGGGCTTGCAGTCGACGAGGAGCGGCGTCGCGGCCGACACCCGGTCGAAGTCTTCGAGCGTCAGCCGGATGCCCATGCGCCTGGCGATCGCCGTCAGGTGGATGATGGCGTTCGTCGATCCGCCGATCGCGGAGAGCACGGTCATCGCGTTGTGGAACGAGTCCTCCGAGAGGATCTCGCGCGGGGTGACGGGGTCGCCGATCAACCGCACGGCCTCGCGTCCCGTCCGCACGCCGAGGCGCAGCCGGTCGCTCGACACGGCCGGGGCCGTCGCGCCCGTCGGCAGCATGAGGCCGAGCGCCTCGGTCACGCACGCCATGGTCGAGGCGGTGCCCATGACCATGCAGGTGCCCGAGGTGGGGCAGAGCTGCTGGGTCACCTCGGCGATCTCCTCCGCGTCGAGGCCGGCTCCGCGGTAGTCGGCCCACATGCGGCGGCAGTCGGTGCACGCCCCGAGGCGTTCGCCGCGCCAGTTGCCCGTCATCATGGGCCCGACGACGAGGGCGATCGAGGGGATGTCGCTCGAGACGGCGGCCATGAGCTCCGCCGGCACCGTCTTGTCGCACCCGCCCAGCAGTACCACCGAGTCCATCGGCTGGTTGCCGAGCTGCTCCTCGACCTCCATCGCCATGAGGTTCCGGAAGAGCATCGTCGTCGGGTTCGTCAGGATCTCGCCCAGTGACATCGCCGAGAAGACGAACGGGAGCCCTCCCGCCTCGAGCACCCCGCGCTTGACCGCCTCGATCAACTGGGGCATGTCCCGGTGGCAGGTGGTGTAGTCGGAGGTCGTGTTCAGGATGCCCACGATCGGCCGCTCGAGATCCTCGGCGTCGTACCCCGCGGAGGACAGGAACGCCCGTCGCAGATATTTCGAGAAGCCGGGGTCGCCGTACGAGGTCAGACGCCCCGCGAAGCCCTTCTGATCCGTCATTCTCTGATCCTTCCTTGGTTCATCGACACGGAGACCCGGGTCCGAGCGAGGCGGGGCACGGGCGTGCTGCATTGCTTATTGCATGTTACATGCAAATCGTGTGAAGATGTATCCCACGTCGATCAGAGGGGCGAACTCAGAAAGCGATGGTGAGACTCATGACGGAGCCGTCAGCCCGGGAACTCGCCCTTGCCGACCCAGTCGAGCAGCTCGGCGACACGCTCGCGACTGTACTCCTCCTGGCCCTTGCTCTCCTGGTTGATCAGCAGATATGCAGTACTGAGAATATGTCGCCGGGTGGCGTCCGCGGCCGCGGCCGCGTCCCCGGCCTTCACGGCCGTGAGGATCGCCTCGTGCTCGCCGATGATGTCGCGCGTGGAGCGGCTGTTCGGCACCGTGCCCACCCCGCGCGTCAGCACCACGTTGCGGAGATCCTGCACGATCGAGACCGCTCGCGGGCTGTCGGCGATGCGCAGCAGAGCGAGATGGAAATCGCGATCGGCGCTCAGGAACTCGTCGTAGTCGGCGTTCGCCGACGCCTGCTGCATCTTCTCGTGCATGAGCTCGACCTCGGCGAAATCGGGCCCCGTCGCGATCTGCGCAGCCCGCGCGATCAACGGCACCTCGAGCAGCAGCCGCACCTGGAAGACGCCGATGAGCTCGGGAATCGAGGTGCCCACGACGCGGGCGCCCCGGTTCTTCTCGAACTGCACCATCCCCGCCTGGGCGAGCTGGAGCAGCGCCTCGCGCACCGGTGTGCGCGACACCCCCAGCTCCTTCGCCAGCGCGCTCGTCGAAATCAGCGTGCCCGGTGAGAAGCGTCCGCTCAGAATCGCCTGACGGATGACGCCGACGAGACTGTTCGATGCGGTTTCCCCAAAGACGAACTTCTCCATGAACACCCACTATAGACACAGAAAGCATCGGTTTCGGATCATGTCAACCTCCATAGGTATCGTCGGCGGAGGAATTCTCGGCGCCGCGCTCCTGCACCTGCTGACCGAGCGACATCCGGACTGCTCCTTCACGCTCTTCGAGAAGGAGAGCGCACCCGCGCTGCACCAGACCGGGCACAACTCCGGTGTCGTGCACGCCGGGCTCTACTACACGCCCGGCAGCCTGAAGGCGACGCTCACGCGCCGGGGTGTCGCGCTCGTCAAGGCGTTCGCCGAGCAGCACGGTCTCCCCTACGACGAGTGCGGCAAGCTGCTCATCGCGACTGACGAGACGCAGGTGCATCGGCTCGAGCAGATCGCCGAGACCGCCCAGGCCAACGGCGTGCCGGGCATCGAGATCCTGCGCAGCCTCGAGCAGATCCGCCGCGTCGAGCCGCACGCGAACGGCATCGCGGCGCTGCACTCCCCCTCCACGGCCATCACCGACTACGCGGCCATCACGCGCAAGCTCCTCGACCTCTCGGAGCAGCGCGGCGCCGAGCTGAGGTTCGGCGCGAGGGTGACGGGCGTGACCGGATCCGACAGCGGGGCCGTCGTCCAGCTCGGCGGCGAGCGGCTCGCGTTCGACCGGGTGATCGTCTGCGCGGGCCTGCAGTCCGATCGCATCGCGAAGACCACGGGCGGCGGCCGCTTCCCCGCGATCGTCCCCTTCGCCGGCAGCTACTACACGCTCGCCGAGCCCAAGGCCGACCTCGTGAAGGGCCTCATCTACCCCGTGCCGGATCCGGCATTCCCCTTCCTCGGCGTGCACCTCTCGCGCATGATCGACGGGCGCGTGCTCGTCGGTCCGAGCGCCTTCCTGTCCTTCCGACGGGAGGGCTACTCGCCCCTGTCGTTCTCGCTGCGCGACAGCCTGCAGATCGCCAGCACCGCAGCGTTCTGGAAGTTCGCGGCACGCAACGTCCGCAGCGCGATCCAGCAGCTCGAGGGCAACACGCGACGCGCCTTCGCGCGGCAGTCGAGAGACTTCATCTCCGGCATCGACCGCCGCGACCTGCTGCCCGGCACACGGGGCGTGCGCGCACAGGCGATGCGCTCAGACGGCGCCCTCGAGGAGGACTTCGTCATCGAGCGGTCGGGGTGCGTGACCCACGTGCGCAACGCGCCCTCGCCGGCCGCGACCTCATCGATGGCGATCGCCGAGCACATCGCCGACATGATCGGCCTCGGCGCTGGCGAGAACGGAGGGGCCGGCGGCCCCTCCTCCGCGGAAGAGCGCCGGGCATGACCGCAGTGACGAACGAGGCGTACGCGTTCCTCGAACGATCGGGGATCGAGGTCGACCGCTCGAAGCGCAGGCGGGGCGAGTACTCGAGCGACTCGTCGAACTACCGAGTGGTCCCCGAGGCGGTCGCGTTCCCCCGCCACTCCGAGGAGATCGAGCTGCTGGCCGAGGCCTCGCGCACGTACGGCGTGCCGCTGACCGCCCGCGGCGCCGGAACCTCAGTGGCCGGCAACGCCGTCGGATCCGGCATCGTCTTCGACACGTCGCGGCACCTGAACACGATCATCGAGATCGACCCGGAGGCGCGCCTCGCGCGAGTGGAACCGGGAGTCGTGCTCTCGCAGCTGCAGCGGGCGGCGCTGCCGCACGGTCTCCGATTCGGGCCCGATCCTTCGACCGCGACGCGCTGCACGATCGGGGGCATGATCGGCAACAACGCCTGCGGACCGCGGGCGCTCCACTACGGCAAGACCGCCGACAACGTGCATTCGCTCACCTTCGTCGACGGCCGGGGCCGCGTCTTCGAGACGGGGCGGATGGAGGGGCTCCCCTCAACCCTCGAGGATCTCGTGCAGTCGGAGCTCGCGACCATCCGCACCGAGTTCGGACGGTTCGCCCGGCAGGTCTCCGGGTACTCCCTCGAGCATCTGCTCCCCGAGAACCGGCGCGATCTCACGAAGGCGATGGTCGGCACCGAGGGCACCTGCGGCCTCATCACGGAGGCAACGGTGAAGCTCGTGGAGGCGCCCCGCGATCCGCTGCTCATCGTGCTGGGATACCCGAGCATGGTGGCCGCTGCGCGCTCGGTCGTGCACATGATCCCGCACCGGCCCATCGCGATCGAGAGCATGGATCGGCGCCTGCTCGAGTCGGTGCTGAACCACCGCGCGGGCGCGCGCGTACCCGAGCTGCCGCCGGGCGACGGCTGGCTGTTCGTGGAGATCGACCGCTCGGCGGTCGCCGACGTCGACGCCGCGATCGCGTCGTTCCTCGACGTCTCCGGCACGTCGCACTTCAGGGTCGTCCCGTCGCGCGAGGAGGCGCAGGCCATGTGGCGGATCCGAGCCGACGGCGTCGGCCTCGCCGGGCGCACGCCCGACGGCGTTCCCGCCTGGCCCGGCCTCGAGGACGCCGCGGTGCCGCCCGAGCACCTCGGGGACTACCTGACGGAGTTCGACGAGCTCTGCGCGCGCTACGGCATCGAGGGGATGCCGTTCGGCCACTTCGGCGACGGCTGCATCCACGTGCGTCTGAGCTTCCCGCTCGAGCAGAACGGGGACGTGCTGCACGACTTCATGCACGACGCCGCCAAGCTGATCACGCGCTTCGGCGGATCGCTGTCGGGAGAGCACGGCGACGGCCGCGCACGCGGCGAACTGCTGCAGTACATGTACTCGCCCCGAGCGCTCACGCTGATGTCGCGATTCAAGGACGAGTTCGATCCGCAGAACCTGCTGAACCCCGGGGTCATCATCGATCCGCTGCCGCTCACCTCCGATCTGCGCAGGCCTCAGGCGGCGCCGATCTTCGCCCAGGGCCTCGCGCTGCTCGAGGACGGGGGCGACCTCAGCCGAGCCGCGCACCGCTGCGTGGGCGTCGGCAAGTGCCGCGCCGACAACGGTGAGAACGGCGGGTTCATGTGCCCGTCGTATCAGGCCTCCCGTGACGAGAAGGACTCCACGAGGGGGCGGGCGCGGATCCTGCAGGAAGCCGCGAACGGCACGTTCGTGGGCGGGCTGAGCTCGCCCGAGGTCGCCGACTCCCTCGACCTCTGCCTCTCGTGCAAGGCGTGCTCGCTCGACTGCCCGGCCGGGGTCGACATGGCTGCGCTGAAGTCGGAGGTGCAGCATCAGAAGTACCGGGGCCGCATCAGGCCCGTGAGTCACTACACCCTGGGCTGGCTGCCCCGGTGGGCGAAGCTCTCCTCCCCCGCGGCTCCGCTGGCGAACGCCGCGCTCCGCGTCCCGGGCATCGAGAAGCTCGTGCTCAAGCTCGGCGGCATGGACACCCGGCGCAGCATCCCGAGGTTCAAGCGATCCTTCACGAGTGCGCGGAGAGCCGCCCGCGATCGGGCGGGATCGGCGAGCGGCGAGGCGGTGGTGCTCTGGGCGGACTCCTTCTCGAACAACTTCTCCCCCGAGATCATGGCCGAGACTCGGAGCCTGCTCGAACGGGCCGGCTACCGTGTGATCATCCCCGCTCCGGTCTGCTGCGGACTCACCTGGATCAGCACCGGTCAGCTCGACGGCGCCAAGAAGCGGCTGACCGGCCTGCTCGACGAGCTCGCACCCTACGCCGAGCAGGGCATCCCGATCCTCGGCCTCGAGCCCTCGTGCACCGCGGTGCTGCGGTCCGATCTGCTGGAGCTGCTGCCCGACGACCCCCGGAGCGCGACCGTCGCCGAGCGCACGAGGACCCTCGCCGAATTGCTGCGCCACCGCTCGGGGACGCACGGGCGCATCGACCTGACGGGCACCCGGGTGCTCGTGCAGCCGCACTGCCACCAGTACTCGGTGATGGGCTTCGACACCGACGTCGAGCTCATGCGCCTGCTCGGCGCGGAGGTCGAGACGCTCGCCGGGTGCTGCGGGCTCGCCGGCAACTTCGGCATGGAGGCCGGCCACTACGAGATGTCGGTCGCGGTCGCCGAGAACGCCCTCCTGCCCGCCCTGCGCGCGAAAGCCGAGACGACGGTCTTCCTCGCCGACGGCCTCTCCTGCCGCACGCAGGCCGACCAGCTCGGCGCGACTGAGGGGCTGCATCTCGGGCAGCTGCTCAACCGCGCGATGCGCTAGCGCGGCGGGATCCCCGCCGCACGCTCGGAGGCGATTCCCGCCGCCTCCCCGAACGAGGCGCGGCCGCGGCGGATCACCTCCGCCGCGGCCGCGCCTCGTTCGGTCTCGGGGCTCAGACGCCGGAGCCGCCCTCGTGCACGCTGACCTGCGGCTCGATGCCCTCGGCGCCGACGACCTCCCGCCACGCCTCGACGCCCGCCTGGAAGGCGACGATCCCCGCCTCCGGAAGGGCGATCTCGATCGCTTCGAGAATCTCCTGCGCCGACAGCCCGAGGTCGAGCGCCACGCGGATGTGGGACTGGATGTGCCCCTTCGACGCCCGCATCACCGTGAGGCTCACGATGAAGATGAGCTCCTTGGTCTTGCGGTCGAGCAGCCGCTCGTCCAGGTACGCCGCCGACACCACGTGGTTCGCCGCCTGCAGCACGGGGAAGTCGTTCTTGGCCATCACCTTGTGGTAGTCGAGCACGTAGCCGCGCTTCTCCGCGATGTCGTTGATGTATGCCTGCGGATCGTCCGTCATTTCCTGTTCCTTCGTCTCTGATGGTGCTGCGGTCTCTGGGGGTACTGCGGTTCGTCCGGCGGAGCGCCCCGCCGGCCTGTCGGCCCGGTCACGCCGGGTCCGCGTTCTTCACCTCGACGTACCGCGCGAGCTCGGTGTGATCGAGGGGCCCTCCGGAGACGCCCGCGTCGCCGAACAGCTCGAAGGCGGCCTCGGCGCTCCGTTTGGCCTCGAGCAGGTTCGGAGCGCTGAGCCCGTACCGCTCGATGAGGGTGCTCGCGATGCCGATGTCCTTCAGCATGAGCGAGAAGTAGAAGCCGCTGTCGTAGGCGCCCGTCTCGATGTGACGGGGGAACTTCACCTCGCTGGCCTGGCTGCGGGCCGTCGAGTGGTTGATCACGTCGAGCATCGTTTCTCGGGCGATCCCGAAGCGCTCGGCCGTGAGCAGCGCCTCGGCGGCCGACACGAGGTTGCTCGCCGAGAGGATGTTGTTGATGGCCTTCGCGGCGTGCCCGGACCCCGGGCCGCCGACGTGCACGATCGCGCTTCCCATGCGCTCGAGCAGCGGCCTCACCGCGACGAGGGCGTCGTCTTCCGCGCCGACCATGATCGAGAGTTCACCGGTCTCGGCCCGGGCGACGCCGCCCGACACGGGTGCATCCACGTAGTCGATGCCGGCGGCCTTCGCGAGCGCGTGCAGCCGCTGCGTGCTCTCGGGCTCCGACGAGCTCATGTCGATGATGCGGACGCCCGGTCGGAGCGAGCCGAGGAGGCCGGATCCGCCTTCCGCGGTCGTGCCGAGCAGCACCGACTCGACGATCGCGCTGTTCGGCAGCATGAGGATCACCGCGCCGAGATCCTGCGGCGGGCGCCTGAGGTCGGCGACGGCCTCGGCCCCGGGCAGCTGCGCCACGCGGGCGACGGCCTCGGGGTCGGCGTCGTGCACGAGCACAGGGTGGGCGGCTGTGAGCCGCTGCACCATGGGCGCACCCATGCGGCCGAGCCCGATGAAGAGCACCGGGCCGGTGAGATCAGTTCCGCCAGGGGGCGTGTCGTTCATTGTCATTGCACCTTTCGTCCGCGGGTCGTCAGGCCCGTCGCCTGGGATCACCGGGGCGGGGCGGTCGAAATCCGCCCCGCCCCGAGCCGTTTATTCGATGGGGAGAGTGGTCAGCACCGGAGCGAGCTTCGGAGCAGGATCACCACCCTCGAACAGATCGTCGTAGTAACTATCCGGCACCGACTCACCACCCACCGGCTGCGTCGAGCACACACTGTTCAACGTCATCGCCGGATCGTAGTACTCATCGAAATTGTCAGCCGTGATCACCTGCGGCGGATACAGCAACGTGTTCACCACCGGCTTCTGACCCGACAGCATCCGCAGCGCGACCTTCATCGCCTCCACAACACCCTGCCCCGCACCAGCCGACAACGAGATCGACTCCGCACCCGTCGACTCCCACTGAGCCATCGCATTGCACGGACCCTCGAACCCGGTCACCGGAACCGCGTCACGACCAGCCTGCGAGAGCGCCTCGTTCACCGGAACGTTGCACACCCCGCCATCCCACACACCCGCGATCTCACCCGGATGCGTGCTCAGGTAATTCACCATCTGCGACTTGATCACCGCGGAATCCCACTCACCCGTGATCTCATCCACATTCAGACCGGCATCCTCGAACGCCAGCCGCGCCGCCAACTGCCGCGCCTCCGCCGTCGCCACACCCGGAATACCGTTACACATCACCACGTTCCCGGAACTGCCCGACGACTCGATCTGATCCACCAGCCAATCCGCAGTCACCTTCGCAGCCGCGAACGCACCGAAATCAGAATGGATCACACTCGTGCACTCCGTACCCGACTGCATCACCACCGTCAGCACCCCGGCCGCCAACGCCTGATCAAACGCCTGGCACACCCCGATCGACGGCGGCTGCATCGCAAGAATCAGATCACACCCCTGCTGCACCAGACTATTGACCTGATTCGCCATCAGCGTCGCATCATTATCAGCATTCGTGACCGTCATCTCACCCTCGGCCAGACCCTGCGCCGCAAGATCCTTCACCAGACCCTGCGCCACCTCCAGACCCTCGATACGCCACGTGTTCCCCTGGAACGAATCCGCGTAACACACCTTCCACGGACCCTCCGGAGCCTCATAATCCGCATACGGATTCGGCCCCAACCGAGTACTGTTCCAGAACCCCTCGTAATACTCCTGCACCGACGCCGGAAGCGCCTCCAGCACCTCCGTATCCTGCTCCGTCGGCTCAGCATCACCCGGACGCATCTGCGTATACGCCCCGGCCCCATCACCCCCCGGAGCTCCCGCGATCTCCCCGCCACCCGACGAACACGCCGCCGTGAACAACAGCATCCCAGAGACCAGAACCGCAGCGACCCTACCCGCCACGCCCCTGACTCGAAGCCGATCACCCATCACAGACTCCTAATCCTCATTGATTGGTCGCTCCACACAACGCGAACGCCCTCGTTCTCAAAACCGGGGTGCCCCCCAAGAGCACCGTAACACGAATACAGTCGTACCGTAATACCGTATTCCTACCTCATTGGAATCGTCGCATTCACTCCGACCCATCGACTCCGGTGCGTCTCGCGGTGCTTCGACACCTCCGAAGACCCTCGACACCCTTTTCGCATTCACAGGAACACCCCCGAGAGCCGCGCGCGAGAACCACCGCAGATCATAACCGCCGGACAACTCATCCTGGACGATCCTGCCCTTCGGAGCGCCCGCGCTCGAACCCTCGTCGGACACGCTAGCAGACATTGCATGCCACATGCTATCTGCAATCCGTTCGTAACCCGATCGAAACCAGTCTCGGGTTGCGGCGGTGCGACGTCCCGCGCTCACCCCTCGCCACCGGCCCCGCTCCCCCGCCTCGGACGCGAGCGACGAGCGATGAGCGGGGCATGCGCTCGCGTTTTCCCGCATCGCCCGTCCCTTCATCCCCTCCCTCGAGAGAAGAACGCGATCATGTCCTCATCGAAGGCGACGCCGATGCCGGGCCGGCTGCTGAGGCGCAGACCGCCGTCCGCGTACCGCAGACGCGTCTCCTCCGTCACGATCCGCTCGAAGTTGTAGATGTCCTTCTCCAGGATGAAATGCTCGACGGCCACGGTGTTCGGCAGCGCCGCGGCGAGGTGCGCGTGAATGTTCGCGTGCCAGTGGGGCGCCGTGGGCAGATCGAAGGCGTCAGCGGCCGCGGCGACGCGCAGGTACTCGGTGATGCCGCCGAGAACGCCGACGTCCGGCTGCAGGATGTCGGCGGCCCGGTTCTCGATGAGCTGCCGGAAGTCCCAGCGCGTCTGGTGGATCTCGCCGGTGGCGATCGGAGTCTTCACACGCCTCGCCAGGTCTGCGTGGCCGGCGATCTTGTCCGGCGACAGCGGTTCCTCGTACCACCAGAGCTGATGGTCGCCGGCTGCGCGCTCGAATTCCCGGATCGCGGCGAGCGCCTCCGGCACATCGGCGTAGGCGTTGTTGGCGTCGATGGCCAGACGACCGCTGCCGCCGATCACTTCGAGAGCCGCGGCGATGCGCTCGGCGTCACCCGCGATCGGCAGTGCGCCGACCTTGATCTTGTGATCGGCGAAACCCCGCTCGCGATTGAGCTCCATCTCCTCGCGCACGGCTCGAGCCGGATCGGTCTCACCCGCCAGGTAGTACCCGCCCGAAGCGTAGGCCGGGACGAGCGCGGTGACATCACCGCCGAGGTAGGCGGCGAGCGGAAGGCCCGCGCTCTTGGCCTTGGCGTCCCACAGCGCGATGTCGACCGCCGAGAGCGCGCGGATCAGCAGACCGCGACGGCCGGCGAGCAGCCCCTCCTGATACACGCGGGCCCAGATGCCGGCCACGTCGTGAGCGTCGGCCCCGACGACCAGCGGCGCGATCAGATCCTCGACGACTTTGACGAAGGCCTCTCCCCCGATGGTTCCCGAGTAGGCGTACCCGATCCCATCGACCCCCTCGTCGGTCTCGACGTTGATCAACAGGTAGTGGCGGGCCAGGATCTCCCGCGTCGAGATTCGGGTCGGCGTCTTGAGGGGCACCCCCACGTCGCGCGCTGAAACGGAAACGATCTTCACGAGGACTCCTTCGGTCGTGCCTTCTCCGGAAGCGCGGGCGGGCCGAGAGCACCGCAACGCGTCGAGATCGACACTAAAGAGCCCTGAACTATTGCACAACGCGATATTCTTGATCCTCACTATCAGATATGCCGATAGTCAGAGCAGGGGACGCCAGAGGACGAAAGGTCACCGATGAGAACAGACATCGACCTCGACCTGCGCTGGCTCCGATCCTTCGTCGCAGTGGCGGATCACGGAGGTTTCCAGCAGGCCGCGTTCGAACTGCGCCTCTCGCAACCCACGGTGAGCGGGCACCTCAAAGCCCTCGAGCGGTCTCTCGGCAGGCCGCTCATCGATCGGCGCACCCGTCCGGTCGCTCTGACGCCCGCCGGAAAGGTCTTCATCAGGCACGCACGACTCGTGCTCGGCGAGGTCGCAGCCGGCGCTCGTCGACTGCGGAGCCAGAACGGAAGCCCCCATCGCGGAACAGTGGTCATCGGCACCTATCCCAGCGCCTCTGCCGGATACCTTCCACATCTGATGCGTCTGGCACGCGACCTCCATCCAGGGATCGAGATCCGTCTCGAAGAGATGTCGGGAGGCGAGATGGAGGCCGCCGCCGAGGCCGGTCGTCTCGACGTCTTCCTGCGTCAGGCCGAACCGCCCCTGTCGCGCCGGCGCTACGGCGGCGAACTGCTGTGGCGCGAGCGATTCCTGATCGCGATCCCCCCGGGACACCCGTGGGCCGCCGACATCGACCGAGCCGTCGATCCCGAAGATCTCGTGCACGAGCGCCTCATCATGACCGGGCAGTTCCAGGCCGAGAGCCTGCTCGGGCACCCGTTCTGGCGCGACCTCGGCCGATACCCGGAGGTACCGCACCGTGTGAGGCACCCGCAGTCATTGCTCGCGCTCGTCGAGTTCGGCTCAGATCCGGGACTCACGACCGAGCTGCCGGTCGCGCTCTTCGCGGGCGCGGGCGTCGCGTTCAGGCCGATCGCCCACCCAGCGGCCGTGCGGGACGTCTACGCCAACTGGCCGCTGTCGCGCCCGCTGAGCGGCTCCGCCAAGTCGATCGTCGATCTCATGCTGACGCACCCGACGCCGCCGGCACTGTCCGACCGCGCGGTCTTCGCGGATGCGATCTCCCCCGCATAGACGACCTCTGCGGGCATCCGGGGCGAGACGCGCCAGCGACCCGCAGCCGGGCGCACACGCCCGCACGGCGCCGCCTCAACGGAGCCCCGCCACCTCCGGCAGCTCGATCTCGCCGGAGTAGACGAGCTCCGCCGGGCCGTTCAGCGAGACGTGCTCGCCCTCCTCGGTCGGGAACATGCGAACGGCGAGTCGGCCGCCGGGCACGTCAACGCGCCAGTGGTTCGGCATGCCCGCGCCGCCCCAGTGCCGGAACGCCAGCGCGGCCGCAGCCGTGCCGGTGCCGCAGGAGAGCGTCTCGCCCACGCCGCGCTCGTGCACGCGCATGCGGATGCGGGCCACGCCGTCCTTCACGAGCGGATCCTCGGGCACGACGAACTCGATGTTCGCACCCTGCGCAGGCACGGGGTCGAGCGCCGGGGCGCGGTGCAGGTCGAGCCCGTCGAGCTCGCCGGCGTGGGCGAGCGCCGTCACCACATGCGGGTTGCCGAGGTCGATCCCCAGGCCCGGGCGTGCGACGTCGAGACCGGCTGCCGAGACGAGCCGCTCCTCCGCAAGACGCCAGCGGCCGAGGTCGACGGTGTAGCCCGACACCCCGGCGAGCACGTCCTTCACGCCCGCGCGGGTGCCGATGGGCAGGGTGTCTCGGCGCTCGGGAGCGACGAGGCCCTCGCTGATGAGGTAGTGCGCGTAGACGCGGATGCCGTTGCCGCACATCTCAGCAGGAGTGCCGTCGGCGTTCCAGTAGTCCATGAACCACTCGGCCTCGGGTTCCTCGGCGAGGGAGGCGGCACCCTCCGGGAGCGCGCGCGAGCGCACGGCGCGGATCACGCCGTCGGCGCCGATACCGAAGCGGCGGTCGCAGAGGAAGCGGATCTGCTCGGGAGTGAGCGGGCGCTCTCCGTCGGGGTCGGTGAAGAGCACGAAGTCGTTGCCCGTGCCGTGGCCCTTGGTGAACGCGAGGGTGGTCATCGCTCCAGTCTAGGGCCCGGCGCTCCGCCTCCCGCGCTCAGTACCAGATGCTGAGGAAGGGCTCGCCCGCGATGCGCAACGCCGCATCGAGCCGGGCGATCGCGGAGGCATCGCCGCGCAGCTTGCCGGCCTCCGCCAGCGAGCGCGCCGAGACACCGCCGAGATAGAGCGACGACAGCTCGGCCACCCCGAGCTCGATATCAGCCTCAGGCTCCGCACCGGTCCGGGGCACCGCGGCGGCCCGGCCCGCGCCGTCGGCCGACGCTTCCACCCGCCAGACTCCGTCGGCGAAGCCGAGCGGATCCGCCACGCGCAGCACGACGTCGAGCGGAGCCGCGAAGCTGCGGGTCTCGAACACCGCCGGCAGATCGAGGATCCGCAGCCAGCCGTGATCCCCGATCGTCTGCGTCGCGGCCCGCGCATCGGCGAGCAGCCACGGCAGCGGCTCGTCGACAGGCCGCAGTTCGGCCGTGACCGTGCCCACGAGGTCGTGCTGCAGCGCGAACCGCCAGAGCGCGGCGCGCGCCTCAGGGGTTTCACCGATGAGATGGCGGATCTCGAGGCGCGACCGCGCCCAGTCGGCGTCGGACTCGACGATGCGGTAGGCCATGGCCCCGCGCAGGACTCCCCCGGCATCGACGTAGCGCACACCGCGGACCGAGGTGGCGTGAGGCTCGCCCGGCTTCGCCCCCGAGATCTGCTGCCAGCGCTGCGGCCAGCCGGGGATCTCCCCCACCCGGGACGCGCGCGTGCGCTCGTGCAACTCGTCGAGGGCGAGCGCGGCGGCGTCCCGGTCGAGGTACTGCACCGCCCCCTCGGGCTCGACCCCGGCCCATGCCGCTCGGCGCGTGTCGACGGACCAGCGCGTGTGCCAGGTGGCCGGCCCGAAGCCGTACCGGCCGTAGATCGTCGCCTCGGACGCCGTGAGCCCGGCGATGGGCACCCCGGCCGACGCCGCGGCCCGCAGCTCGCCCTCGAGCATCGCGCGCGCGATCCCGCGCCGCCGGTGCGTGCCTGCCACGGTGACCTCGCTCACCGCCCACATCGGCAGCTCACCGCCCGGCACCGTCACGGGGGCGATCCACGAGCCGACCGTCGCCACGGGCAGCCCCGACTGAGGGCTCGCGGGATCGAAGACTCCCACCAGCCGTCGCCCCGCCTGACCGGGGCGCGCCGCGATCACCGTCTCCTCGCTCGGATCCTCCTCGATGAAGCCGCGCGCGATGGCGCGGGTCATGTCGTCGAGCGCGGCCTCGTCGGAGGCGTCCACCCGCCGGTAGTCGAGGCCTCCGCTCCGAAGCCGATCGAAGGAGACCTGGTCTAGGTCCACGGTCCGCGCATCTGCCTGCATCATGATTCCACCCTATGGGCTGGGTGCCTGGATAGGCCGGGCGCGGCAACGCTCAGGCGAGATCCAGTGCCCCCGCCGCAGGGCCGTCGACCCAGGAGATGTCCGGGTAGCGCTTGAACCAGCTCACCTGGCGGCGCGCATAGCGCCGGGTGAGCGCCTGCGTCTCGGCGACCGCCTGGGCACGAGTCGCGTCGCCGCGCAGCTCGGCGAGGGCCTGCGCATAACCGATGGCCCGGCTCGCGGTCCTCCCCTGTTCGAGGCCGTTCGGGATCAGCCCGCGCACCTCGTCGAGCAGTCCGTCGGCCCACATCTGCTCGACGCGCCGGTCGAGGCGCTCCACGAGCGTCGCGCGCTCGCAGTGCACCCCGACGATCCGGGTCTCGGCGCACCACAGGGCGGGCTCCTCCGGCAGCGTCACCCGCGCGTCGCCGCCGAGCATCGCAACCTCGAGCGCACGCACCACGCGGCGCGGGTTGCGGGTGTCGACGGCCTCGGCGGTCTCGGGTGCGAGACTCTTGAGCCGCGCGAGCAGCGGATCCACGCCGCCCTCGGCGAGCTCGGCTTCGAGGCTCACCCGCAGGGCGTCGTCCCGCGGCGGGAAGGCGAAATCGTAGACGACGCTCGACACGTAGAGCCCGGATCCGCCCACCAGGATCGCGTCCGCGCCGCGGGCGCGAATCCCTTCCACGGCCTCGCGCGCGACGGGCTGGTACCAGGCGACAGCTGCCTCCTCGCCCGGTTCGAGCGCGTCGAAGAGGTGGTGCGGGATCCCCCGCCGCTCGGCGACCGGGAGCTTCGCCGTGCCGATGTCCATGCCGCGGTAGAGCTGCATCGCGTCGGCGTTCACGATCTCCGCCGGCCGCCCGGCCGCGGCGAGGCGCTCGGCCAGGTCGAGCGAAAGGGCCGACTTCCCTGTGCCGGTGGCGCCGACGACCGCCCAGAGTCGCGGCTCCCTAGTCACGAGCGCCTCCGCCCGGGTGCCGTGCTCCGCAGCGCGACGCACTCGCGGCGCCGCTGATGTGCCGGTTCATCGCCCGTCGCGGGTGCGGAGCGTCGGCAACCCGAGGTTGACGGCCCGAGGTGCACCGGCCGCCTCGGGCGCGGGCACGCCGCAGCTGTCGGCCTGTCGGCGATCCCACGCGTCGCCCGCACGGGTGCGGCGCACCGAGTAGGTGCCGGTGAGGTCGGCGATGAGGAAGTGGGGGGCCGCGGCCGTCACCTGCACGGTCACGGTGTCGCCGGGGCGGGGCTCCTCGGCGCCCTCGGGAACGGCGAAGTGCACGAGCCGGTTGTCTTCTGCGCGGCCGGAGAGGCGGCGCGTGGCGGCGTCCTTCTTGCCCTCGCCCACCGAGGCGAGCACCTCGACGGTGCGGCCGATCTGCGCCTGATTCTCTTCCAGGGAGACGCGCTCCTGCAGCGCGAGCAGCCGCTCGTAGCGTTCCTGCACGATCGCCTTCGGCAGTTGCCCGTCCATCGTCGCCGCGGGCGTGCCCGGGCGGATCGAGTACTGGAAGGTGAAGGCGCTCGAGAACCGCGACTGCTCGACCACGCGCAGCGTGTCTTCGAAGTCGGCGTCGGTCTCGCCCGGGAAGCCGACGATGATGTCTGTGGTGATGGCCGCATGGGGGATGCGCTCGCGCACCGCGTCGAGGATGCCGAGGAACTTCTTGGAGCGGTAGGAGCGGCGCATCGCCCTGAGCACCGTGTCGGACCCCGACTGCAGCGGCATGTGCAGGGACGGCATGACGTTGCGTGTCTCGGCCATCGCCGCGATCACGTCGTCGGTGAACGCGGCCGGGTGCGGGCTCGTGAAGCGCACCCGTTCCAGGCCTTCGATCTCGCCCATCGCGCGCAGCAGCTTGCCGAACGCCTGCCGATCGCCGAACTCGACGCCGTAGGTGTTGACGTTCTGGCCGAGCAGCGTCACCTCGATCGCTCCGTCGTCGACGAGAGCCTGCACCTCGGCGAGGATGTCGCCCGGGCGGCGGTCCTTCTCCTTGCCGCGCAGCGAGGGCACGATGCAGAAGGTGCAGGTGTTGTTGCAGCCGACCGAGATGGACACCCAGCCGCTCGACGCCGAGTCGCGCTTCGTCGGCAGTGTGGAGGGGAAGATCTCGAGCGACTCGAGGATCTCGACCTCTGCCTCGTGGTTGTGGCGGGCGCGTTCGAGCAGCGCGGGCAGCGATCCCATGTTGTGGGTGCCGAAGACCACGTCCACCCAGGGCGCCTTCTCGACGATCGTGCCCTGATCCTTTTGGGCGAGGCAGCCGCCGACCGCGATCTGCATGCCCTCGCGCTCGCGCTTCACCCCGGCGAGGTAGCCGAGGTTTCCGTAGAGCTTGTTGGCGGCGTTCTCGCGTACCGCGCAGGTGTTGATGACGACCACGTCGGCCCGCTCGGCGTCTTCGGCCGCAACGTATCCGGCAGCCTCGAGCGAGCCCGAGAGGCGTTCGGAGTCGTGCACGTTCATCTGACAGCCGAGGGTGCGCACCGTGTAGCTGCGGGGGCTGCCGTCGGGCCGGAGCGCAGCGGGCGACGGGGCGATCTCGGTCGGTTCGGCGGTGGCGATGGTCATGCGGGAATTCTACCGTCGCGGATCGGCCCGCCGATCCGAGCGCCGCGCGTCGCACCGAGGGTGCGCTGCTCAGCGGAACCGCACGCCCGACCCGCCGGAGGCGCCGCCGTCGAGGGCTTCCCTGGCCGCCCGCATCGCTGGCTCCCCCGACCAGCCGCGCCGGGCGAGGAAGCCGAGCAGGCGCCGCTCCGCGGTCTGGCGGTCGAGGCCGCCGAGCTTGCGGGCGCGATCCTGGGCGGTCTCGCGCAGCAGCGCGAACTCCTCGTCGACGTCGAGCTCGCCGAGCGCCGCTTCGATGATCGCGTCGGGCAGTCGTCGCTCGCGCAGCTTGACGCGGATCTGCGCGCGACTGGCCCGCTTCGTCTCACGGAGCTTCTCGGTGACCGCCCGGGCGAGGCCGGCGTCGTCGAGGTAGTGGCTCTGCTCGAACTCGTCGATGACCGCCTCGACCTCGTGCGCCGGGTGCTCGAGCCGCTGCAGTTCATCGCGCAGTTCGCCGCTCGAGCGGGCACGGCGTGCGAGCACCCGCACGCCGTCGTCGTACGCCGAGCTGCGGTCGCTCTCGTCGGTTGTGGCTTCGACGGGCTCGGCTTCGGGCATCTCGGCTTCGGGCATCTCGGCTTCGGCGGCCCGCGACCCGTCACGGAACGCGTCGATGTTCACGATCCGCCGCGGGCCCGCAGGCGGCTCCGCAGCCGTCGACGCCTCCGTGCAGGCTTCGCCTTCGCTTTCAGTTCCGCCTTCGGTTTCAGCTCCGCCTTCGGATTCAGCACCGCCTGCAGCACCGATGTCAGCGGATTGCGCAGCGGACTCGCCCGCTTCACCCCAGCCTCGGCCTCCGAGCAGCGAGCGCAGCTCGATGACCTCGGCCAGATCCGCCCGGCTCTCCTCCCCGCCCGCGGGCCGATCCTCAGGAGGCGGCAGGAATCGAACGGCCACGGGCTCAGGCGCTCGCGCGCTGCTCGGGCTCGACGGCCGGAGCGGCTACCGGGGCGGCGGGCTCCTCGACCTGCTCGCTGCGCCCGTTCACACCCAGCTTCGTGAGGATCTTCTCCTCGATCTCGGCCGCGATGTCGGGGTTCTGGATGAGGAAGCGGCGGGCATTCTCCATGCCCTGGCCCAGCTGGTCGCCGTCATAGGTGAACCAGGCGCCGCTCTTCTTGATGAAGCCGTGCTCGACGCCGTAGTCGATGAGCGAGCCTTCTCGCGAGATACCGACGCCGTAGAGGATGTCGAACTCGGCCTGCTTGAAGGGCGGGGCCATCTTGTTCTTGACCACCTTGACGCGGGTGCGGTTGCCCACCGCGTCGGTGCCGTCCTTGAGGGTCTGGATACGACGGATGTCGAGGCGCACCGAGGCGTAGAATTTCAGGGCCTTGCCGCCCGAGGTCGTCTCCGGGCTGCCGAAGAACACGCCCACCTTCTCGCGCAGCTGGTTGATGAAGATGGCGGTGGTCTTGGTGGCGTTGAGGCTGCCCGTGATCTTGCGCAGCGCCTGCGACATGAGCCGGGCCTGCAGACCGACGTGGCTGTCGCCCATCTCGCCGTCGATCTCGGCCTTCGGCACGAGCGCCGCGACGGAGTCGATGACGACGAGGTCGACTGACCCCGAGCGAATGAGCATGTCGGCGATCTCGAGCGCCTGCTCGCCGGTGTCGGGCTGGGCCACGAGCAGCGCGTCGATGTCGACGCCGAGCTTCTTCGCGTACTCGGGGTCGAGCGCGTGCTCGGCGTCGATGAACGCGGCGATGCCGCCGGCCCGCTGCGCGTTGGCGATCGCGTGCAGCGTGAGCGTGGTCTTGCCCGAGGATTCGGGACCGTAGATCTCGATGATGCGACCGCGAGGCAGGCCGCCGATGCCGAGCGCGACGTCGAGCGCGACCGAGCCTGTGGGGATCACCTCGACGGGCGCACGCTCGACGCTGCCCATGCGCATGATCGCGCCCTTGCCGAAGTTCTTGTCGATCTGCGCGAGTGCCGCTTCGAGCGCCTTTTCGCGATCCTTGGGGGTGCCCACGGGGGACTTCGCTGCTGCCATGATCCTGCTCCTTCGATGTGCGCGGCCACGCCGCTGATCTGCTGCCTACCGACTGTCTCGACCCCGGCGACGGGGCAGACAAGGCATCGATATCCGGTTGCTTCACACCCTAGGACTGACCACTGACATTCTCGGGTCGAGCGGCGAATCTGAGGATAAGTCGGCGAATCGGCTACCTGTGCACGAAGTTACCACGAATCGAACACACTTTCGAATATGCGAATCAGGCGTGTCGCACGCACGCGCGCACCAGCGCGCCGCCCCTCACCTGCGGGGGTCGAGCAGGCCGCGCCCGTGGCGCCGCTCCAGCGGCACATCCAGGTCGGCGCACAGCGCCTCCCAGACATCGCGGGCCGGCACGCCCCGCTCGAGCGCGTCTGCGGAGGTGCCTCCGATCGCGGCGACCCAGTGGTCGCGGATCATCACCCCGGCGTAGTCGGAACCGAACTCGGCGGCGCAGGCGCGACGGAACTCGCTCAGCTTCACGAAGCGCTACGACACCAGCTCGGGAGCGTACCCCGACATGAGCTCGGCCGGCACCGTATCCGGCACCCGACCGGCGAGCGGCATCGCGAGCCCCTCGACCACGGCGAGACGTTCGCTCACCTCACCCATGATCACCGACAGCGGCGTATCGAGCGCATCGGCGACCGCGGCGAGAATCTCGCTGGACGCCTCCTTCTGACCGCGCTCCACCTCGCTCAGGTACCCGAGCGCGACACTCGCATCACCGGCGACCTGTCGCAGCGTGCGCCCCTTCTGCAGGCGGAAGTCACGCAGTACGTCGCCGATCTCCTGACGCATCAGCACCATGTGAACCCTCCTTCACTGCACGACCCGGGGTCATGCCTCCACAATACCCGCTCATCGGCAAGCCGCCACGGCGGGGACGCCCCTCCAGTGTGGAGGGAGTCACTGGGAATAACCCCGACACTACCGCGCCTATTCCTGAAACTTTGCTGAACTTGAGTCAGTCGGACTCAAGTTCAGTATCGGAGAGGCCGCGCAGCTCCGCGAGCAGCAGACCGAGGGCCGCCGACACGGAGTCGCGGCGGATCTCACCCCGATCGCCCGAGAGCGCCAACTCGACGGTGCGGGCGCGCTCCCCCATGCTCAGCCCGATCCACACCGTGCCGACAGGCTGCCCCGTCTGCGGATCCGGCTCGGGGCCGGCGACGCCTGTCGTCGCGATCCCGATATCCGCCGGCAGCGCCGCACCGCCCGGCTCGCGCGGCACGGCGCAGACGCGCCGCACGCCGCTCGCCATCTGCATGGCCACCTCGCCGTCAACAGGCCCCGTGCGCCGCAGCAGCTCGCCATCGACCCCGAGCACCAGATGCTTGAGTGCCGTGTCGTAGGCGACCACCCCGCCCGAGAACACGCGCGACGAGCCCGGCACCGACACGAGCGCATCGGCGAGCAGCCCGCCCGTCAAGGACTCGGCCACCGCGACACGCAGGCCTCTGGCGACCGCGATCTCCACCACCGCGCGGGCGAACTCCCCGCCGACTCGCGACGCGGACTCCCCCTCGGGGTTCACGGGCGGGTCCGTCGCGCCCGGACGAAGGCCACGACGTAGTCGATGCCGCTGACGATCGTGAGCACCACCGCCGCGGTCATGCTGAGCACGTTCGCCCAGTAGGCGACCGGCGCGGCCGGGCCGAGCACCGCTGCGAGCGGCAGCAGCGCGAGCGTGATCGCAACCGCCTGCACCACCGTCTTGAGCTTGCCCATCCAGGCCGCGGCGACCACGACGTCGTGCGCGATCATGAGGCGGTGCACGGTGATGCCGATCTCGCGCACCAGCACCACGATCGTGATCCACCACGGCAGCTCGCCCAAGATCGAGAGCCCGACGAGCGCGGCCCCGGTGAGGGCCTTGTCGGCGATGGGATCGAGCAGCTTGCCGAGATCGGTGATCAGGCCTCGGGATCGCGCGAGGTGCCCGTCCCAGGCGTCCGTGGCGATCGCGACGACGAAGAACACCGCGGAGGCCCAGCGCAGCGGCCCGCCATCGCCGCCGTCCGCCAGCAGCATCCAGAGGAAGAACGGCGTCGCGACGATGCGCGCGGCCGTGATGATGTTGGGGGCGTTCCAGTTGCTCGGCTTCGCCGGTGAATCCTGTGCGGTCATCTCTTCCTCGTGTTCGCTCGCCGACGGCCGACCGCGATCATTCGCGGCCGGTCAACTGCCAGGCGTCTTCGTCGTCGTCGCCGTCCACCTCTTCGAGCGTGGCCTGGTACTTCGCGACCGGGTCGTCGTAGCGGTCGTCGCCGAAGCCGCGGGTCTCGGCGAGCGGCTCGATGACGTCGGTCGCCGCCTCGTGCTCGCCGTCGCTCACGCCCGGCAGGGGCGTGGTGGGCGGGGCCTGCTGCGGTTCCGCCCGGGCGGCCGGCGGCTCCGCGACGACCGGCTGCTGGAAGGGAGCGGGGGCGGCCGAACCGCCCTTGATCCTGGCGAGCACCTCGGGCAGCTGCTCTGGCGAGACGAGCACGTCTCGCGCCTTCGACCCCTCCGACGGCCCCACGATATCGCGCGACTCCATCAGGTCCATGAGGCGGCCGGCCTTCGCGAAGCCGACCCGCAGCTTGCGCTGCAGCATCGAGGTGGATCCGAACTGCGAGGTGACCACGAGCTCGATGGCGGCGAGCAGCACCTCGAGGTCGTCGCCGATGTCCTCGTCGATCTCCTTCTTCTCGGCGACCTGCGCCACGTCGGGGCGGTATTCCGGCTGCGCCTGCGCCTTGACGTGGGCGACCACCTTCGCGATCTCCGACTCCCCCACCCAGGCGCCCTGCACGCGCATCGGCGTCGACTCGCCGTTGAGCAGCAGCAGGCCATCGCCCTGACCGATGAGCCGCTCGGCGCCGACCTCGTCGAGGATGACGCGCGAGTCGGTGCCGGACGCCACCGCGAAGGCGTAGCGGCTCGGCACGTTCGACTTGATGACACCCGTGACGACGTTCACCGAGGGGCGCTGCGTGGCGAGCACCAGGTGGATGCCGGCGGCGCGGGCGAGCTGCGTGATGCGCTGGATCGAGTCCTCGACGTCTCGCGGGGCGATCAGCATGAGGTCGGCGAGCTCATCGACCACCACGAGCAGGTAGGGGTAGGGCTTGAGCACTCGCTGGCTGCCGGCGGGCAGCACGATCGATCCCGAGCGCACGGCCTCGTTGAAGTCGTCGATGTGCCGGAACCCGAAGCTGGCCAGGTCGTCGTAGCGCATGTCCATCTCTTTCACGACCCACTGCAGCGCCTCGGCCGCCTTCTTCGGATTCGTGATGATGGGGGTGATCAGGTGCGGCACGCCCTGGTAGACGGTGAGCTCGACGCGCTTCGGGTCGACGAGCACCATGCGCACCTCGGCGGGGGTGGCCCGCATGAGGATACTGGTGATCATCGAGTTGATGAAGCTCGACTTGCCCGAGCCGGTGGCACCCGCGACGAGCAGGTGCGGCATCTTCGCCAGGTTGGCGACGACGAAGCCGCCCTTCACGTCTTTGCCGACGCCGATCGTCATGGGGTGCGGGCTGCGCTGCGCGCGGTTCGAGCGCAGCACGTCGCCGAGGGCCACGTTCTCGCGATCCTTGTTCGGGATCTCGATGCCGATCGCGCTCTTGCCGGGGATCGGCGAGAGGATGCGCACCTCGTTCGAGGCCACCGCGTACGAGAGGTTCTTCGACAGCGCCGTGACCTTCTCGACTTTGACGCCCGGCCCGAGCTCGACCTCGTACTGGGTCACCGTCGGTCCCCGCGAGAAGCCGCTCACGCGTGCGTCGACCTTGAACTCCTCGAACACACGCGCGATGGCGGCCATGATCTGATCGTTCGCATCGGTGTGGGTCTTCGGGGCGTCGCCCGCGGCCAGCGTGCCCTGGTCGGGCAGCAGGTACTCGGTGCGCTGCGTCGGATCGTGGGGCGGCGCGACCGCGAACGGGGCGGCGTCCGCCGCCTCGCCGACCGGCGGCGCCGGCTCAGGATCGGCGGATGCGGCGGCGAAATCGTCCCACGAGTCGTCGCCGAGCCCGGAGGCCCGCGTCGCACCGGCGGCCTGCACCGCGGCCTCGGCCTGATCCAGCTCGTCGAACAGCCCTGCCGGGAACGGATCGGCGGACTCGGGTGCGAGCGCCGACTCGAATGCGCCGTCGCTCTGCGCCTCGGGTGCGCTCGGCTCGAGCGCGGAGTCGAGGGCGGATTTGTCATCGGCGTAGGCCGGATCCTCCTCGCGGCCCGACGAGTTGCGGCGCCACCACGGCAGCGATCCGTCGCCCGTCTCGGTCTGGTCTTCGAGGTCGAAGAGCGCCTGCTGCGACTGCGTCGCGTCGCGTCGCTTGGCCTTCGCCTTACGATCCTCGGCCTGAGCGGCATCGCCGCTGTCGGTCACACCGAACAGGAACTCGTAGGCCTCGCGCAGGCGCCGCACGATGCGTCCGGGCGGGGTCTTCGTGACGATGAGCACCGAGAAGAGCAGCATCAGCGACAGCACCGGCGTCGCGACCCACACCGTGAGCGCGAGCAGCGGCGCGCCCACCATCCAGCCGAGCAGTCCGCCGGCCTCGGCCAGCGCGGGCATGCCCTCGCTCGGAGCCGGGCGACCGCCGTAGATGTGCGACAGGCCCGCCACGCTCATGATCGCGATGAAGAGGCCGATCGCGATGCGCCGGTTGTCGTTGACGCTGGAGGGGTGGTTGAACAGCCACAGCGCGAAGCCCACCATGATGATGGGCAGCCCGAACGCCACACGGCCGAACAGGCCGCCGAACGACCACGCGTCGAGTTGCACGGCCACCGGCTGCCCGATCATGAACCACTCGACCACCGCGCCCGCGACCGCGAGCAGCATGAGCAGCAGCGGGATGCCGTCGCGGCGATCCTCTGGGGCGAGCGGTTCGAGCCGGAAGGCGCGCGCGGCGCCGCCGATGGCGTGGGCGAGCCCGTTCCAGGCGCGCACGAGCCCGTTCTCGCGGGGCTCCGGCTCGGCGAGCACCCGCGTCTTCGCGGTGGCACGGGATGACGCGGCCCGGGATCCCCGGGCCGTGCTCTTGCCCGATTTTTCGCGCGACGAAGTTTTGCTGGCCATGCTACGAGAGTACGTTCGACCGCCGACATTCGCGAGGTGACGCTCCGAGTCCCGCCGTTTCGGACAGTGCGTCCGTGGGCGGACGGTAGACTCGTGCGTCATGAGTGCACCCGCGCTTCGCGCCCGTTACGCGACAGCCCAGGAAACCGCCGACTGGGACTCGCTCCTCGCAGAGAACCCCGACGGAGGCGATTTCCTGGCCTCCTCAACACTCGCCGAGACCAAGCAGCTCGTGGCCTGGCGAACCCGCCGCGTCGTGTTCGAGCGCGACGGCGTACGGCGCAGCATCGCCCTCGTCCTGGAACGGCGGGTTCCCCTCCTCGGGCGGCTCTGGTACATCCCCCGCGGACCGGCGGGCGCCGACATGACCGAGGTCGCCGAGCACATGACCGCCCTGCGCGACTTCGCCCGCACCCACGAGCGCAGCGTCTTCGCAGTCACCTTCGAGCCCCCCGTGGCGGTCGCCGACCCCGCCGAGACCGAGGGCGCCGCGCCCGCCGAGCTGCAGCGCATCGGCGCGATCCGCCGCCCCGCGATCCAGGGCAGCGCGAGCACCGCCATCGTGCGCCTCGATCGCGACGACGACGAACTGCTCGCCAGCTTCGACAAGAAGTGCCGCAACATGGTGCGCCGAGCCCAGCGCGACGGCGTGACGGTGCGCACCCTCCCCGCCGAGCCCGAGACCTTCGAGCAGATGCACCGCCTCATGCGCCTCGTCGGCGGCGGCAGCGCGAAGCTCGCCCTGCGCCCCCGCGACTACACCGAGTCGCTGTGGCGAGGCTTCGCCGAGCGCGGCCAGGGCCGCTTCTACGCCATCGATGTCGACGGCACCCCAGCCGTCATGAGCTACATGATCGTCATCGGCAAGCGCGCCTTCTACAAGGACGGCGGATCGGAGCGCGACCGCGTCTCCCCCGGCATGTCGAATCTCATCATCTGGCAGATGATGCTCGACGCCCGGGAGGCGGGCGCCACCGAGATCGACCTCGTCGGCATCGCTCCGGCCTGGGCGAAGAGCACCGACGACCATCCCTCCTACGGCCTCGGGCTCTTCAAGCTCTCCTTCGCGCGCGAACGCACCGACTACGTCGGCGCCTTCGACCTGGTGCTGCGCCCCGCGGCCTATCGCGTCTGGCAACGGATCGGCGAGCGCGTCGTCGCGAAACTGCATCGCCGCCGCTACCGCGACATCGGCCTGTACTGAGGCGCGGGCGCCCGATCCGGATCCGGATCTGCGCTCGCCCGTCCGGATCCCGGATCAGCCCCGCCCGAGCCTGCGCCGCAGCACCGAAACGACCTCGCCGACCTCCGACGAGCGCATCACCACCAGGGCGACGACGTAGACCGCCGCGACCACGGAGCCGACGGCGATCGCGAACACTAAGGCCTGCGCCACCCCGTAACCGGGCACCGCACTCCGCAGCAGCCAGGTGACCGCAAGCCCGGCGGCGGCGGCGGGCACCGCCGCGATCCCGAACCGCAGCAGGCTGCCGACCACTCGGCGCCCGTCGATCCGGCCGATCTTGCGCCGCAGCAGCACCGTCGCGAGCACCGCCTGCACGATCGTCGCGACGGAGTACGCCACCGTCACGGCGGCTCCCCGCACGTCGAGCGGCACGAACAGGCACAGCAGCGTCAACACCACGAACACCGCCTGCTGCACGACCGTGAAGACGAACGGCGTGCGCGTGTCCGAGAGCGCGTAGAACGAGCGCTGCACCACGAACAGGAAACTGAACGGGGCCAGGCAGAGCACGTAGCACTGCAGCACGAACGCGAACTGATCCACCTGCACCGGCCCGCCCCGCTCGATCAGCGGGCTCAGGAACGACGCGGCCGCGAAGATCGCCGCCGCCGCGAGCACCATCACGAGCGACACCTGCCGCACCGACGCCGAGAAGTCGCCGCGGAAATCATCCATGCGGCCGTCGCGGCCCGCCTCGGAGAACCGCGTGAAGTACGCCGTCGCGAGCGACACCGCGAGCACCGAGTGCGGCAGCATGAGCACGAGCCAGGCGTTGCCGAGCGCCGAGGTCGACGGCCCGGCGCCGGTCGCCGTGCCGACCACGTTCGAGGTCACCCAGCCGCCGATCTGGATCACGACGATCATCGCGAGGCTCCAGCTCGCGATCTTCGCCGTCGCGCCGAGACCCATGCCCTTCCAGGCGAAGTCGGGGCGGTAGCGGATGCCCGCCCGGCGCCACGAGGCGAACAGGATCAGCGCCTGCGCCACGACGCCCAGCGTGGCGCTGCCCGCGAGCAGCGCGATGCCCGGCAGCGTCCAGTCGGCGGCGGTGCGGTCACCCGTCGGGTCGGCGCCGTACCAGGCCATGAACGCGATGATGCCGGCGATGCTGATGACGTTGTTGAGCACCGGAGCCCAGGTATAGGGGCCGAACACGCTGCGCGCGTTCAGCACTTCCCCCATCACCGTGTAGACGCCGTAGAAGAGGATCTGCGGGAGACACCAGTACGCGAAGGCCGCCGACAGGGCCAGCTGATCCGCGCTCCACGACATCTGGAACAGGAACACCAGCAGCGGCGCCGCAGCCATCGCGAGCACCGTGATCGCCGTCAGCGCGACGATCACGAAGGTGAGCACCTTGTTGATGTAGCCGGCGCCGCCGTCGGGGTTCCTCGCGGCCTTCACGATCTGCGGCACGAGCACCGCATTGAGCATGCCGCCCAGCAGGATCGTGTACACCGTGTTCGGCAGCATGTTGCCGTTCGCGAAGGCGTCGGCCGAGACCGATGCGGTCTGGCCGATCGCCGCCGCCAGCACCACGACCTTCGCGAGGCCGAGGATGCGGGACAGGATCGTGCCCGCGGCCATCACCGCGCTCGCGCGCATGATCCCCAACGCGCTACTCCTTCGCCGCGGGTCCGTCGCCCGTCGCGCCGCCGCCAGTCGCACCGCGACTGCGGAGCTTCGCGCGCAGCTCGTGCGCGGCGTCGAGCGCGCGCCGCACCGCGTAGCGCACGGGCTTCACCGGGATCTCCCACGCTCCCGAGAACTGCACCGCGTGCCCGCCGAAGGTGCGCTTGAAGACGGTGAAGCCGGTCCACTCGTCGGGCACGTCGTCGCGGGCGGAGATGCCGTAGAAGTCGAAGGTGCGCAGCCCGCGGGCCTTCGCGTCGAGCATCAGGAAGACGATGAACGGCGCGGAGATCTGCATGCTGTTGTTCGAGAGGTCGCGCCCCACGTACAGGTAGTAGCGCGTGTCCTCGTCGTCGATCACGTAGCCGACGACCTTCGTCTCGCCCTCGTGCTTCGCGACGAAGACGCGCGCGATCCCCTCGTCGACCAGGCCTCGGAAATGCTCGAAGTAGCTTCCGTCGCGCACCTCGAAGGAGCGGGTCTCGCCGGTCTGACGCAGCAGCTCGACCCCGAGATCGTAGTCGGCGGGGTCGTCGCACTCGGCGAAGGCGTACCCCCGCTTCGCGGCACCGCGGTGCTGCTTGCGACGAGTCGCGTTCATGCCGCGCACGATCTCGTCCTCGTCCTGGGTGAGGTCGACCACGTGGGTGCGGCTCGGCTGGAAGCCGGTGAGCATCCGCTTGCCCCGCGCGCCCGCCTGCTCGGGGGTGATCGGCAGCGACGGCTCGATCACCAGCCGGTAGCAGCCGAGACGCTTCGCCTGCGCTCGCGCATCGGCGATCGCGGCGTCGAGCGCGCGCTCATCGGCCACGACCGGGCCGTAGGGCAGGTAGAGGTACGGCCCCAGCGCATCGCGCACGATGCGGCCGAAGTAGTGCCATCCCTCCCCACGACCGGAGACGACCTCTTCGCCCAGGGAGCGCTGGAAATCCCACCAGCGCTCCGTCTGAAAGAAGTTCGCCATGCCGTTACACCACCACCACGACGGGCACGATCATCGCCTTGCGGCGCAGCTTCGTGCCCACCCAGCGGCCGATGGTGCGGCGGGTGATCTGCTGCAGCTGGTGATGGTCGGTCACGCCGTCCTTCATCGCTGCTTCGAGCGCGTCCGCGATCTGCGGCTTGATCTTCTCGAAGACCCGCGCCTCCTCGGCGACGCCCTTCGCGTGGATGTCGGGGCCCGACACGATGTGCGCGGTCGTGGGCTCGACGACGGTGATCACCGAGATGAAGCCCTCCTCGGCGAGCGTGCGGCGGTCCCGCAGGTCGTCGTCGGTGACCCGGCCGACGCTCTTGCCGTCGACGTAGATGAACTCGGTGTCGAGCTGGCCCACCGCGCGGGCGACGCCGTCGGCGAGGTCGACCACGGTGCCGTTCTCCGCGATGACAGTGCGGTTCTGCGGCACACCCGTCTCGATCGCGAGCGCGGCGTTGGCCACCAGCATGCGGTACTCGCCGTGGATCGGCATCACGTTCTTCGGGCGCACGATGTTGTAGCAGTAGAGCAGCTCGCCCGCGGCGGCGTGACCCGACACGTGCACCTTCGCATTGCCCTTGTGCACCACATTGGCGCCGAGCTTGATGAGGCCGTCGATCACGCGGTACACGGAGGTCTCGTTGCCGGGAATCAGGCTCGACGCCATGATGACGGTGTCGCCCTCGCCCACCTCGACCTGGTGCTCGCGGTTCACCATACGGCTGAGCACGGCCATCGGCTCGCCCTGCGAACCGGTGGACATGTAGACGATGCGGTGATCGGGGATGTCGCCGCTCTTCTTGAGATCCACGAGCACGCCCTCGGGCACGTCGAGGTAGCCGAGATCGGAGGCGATCTTCATGTTGCGCACCATCGAGCGGCCGAGCAGCACGACGCGGCGGCCGTTCGCCTGGGCGGCGTCGAGCACCTGCTGCACGCGGTGCACGTGGCTCGAGAAGCTGGCGACGACCACCTTGCCGGGGGTCTTCGCGATGACCTGCTCGATGACGGGGCCGATGTTCTTCTCGAGCGGGGTGAAGCCCGGCACGTCGGCGTTCGTCGAGTCGGTCATGAAGAGGTCGACGCCCTCCTCGCCGAGCTTCGCGAAGGCGCGCAGGTCGGTGATGCGGCCGTCGAGCGGCAGCTGATCCATCTTGAAGTCGCCGGTGCCGATGACGAGACCGGCCTCGGTGCGGATCGCGACGGCCAGCGCGTCGGGAATCGAGTGGTTGACCGCGATGAACTCGAGGTCGAAGGGGCCGTACTGCACGCGGTCGCCCTCGGCCACCACGCGGGTCTTCGGACGGATGCGGTGCTCCTTGAGCTTCGCCTCGACGAAGGCGAGCGTGAGGCGCGAGCCGACGAGGGGGATGTCCTCGCGCAGCTTCAGCAGGTAGGGCACGCCGCCGATGTGATCCTCGTGGCCGTGCGTGAGCACGACGGCGACGATGTCGTTCAGGCGGTGCTCGATCTTGGTGATGTCGGGCAGGATCAGGTCGACGCCCGGGTGCTGCACCTCGGGGAAGAGCACGCCGCAGTCGACGATCAGCAGCTTGCCGTCGATCTCGTAGACGGTCATGTTGCGGCCGACCTCGCCGAGGCCGCCGAGCGGTGTGATGCGGAGAGTGCCCTTCTCGAGCTTGGGCGGAGCGTAGGGGGGGTTCGTCATGTGTTCCTTGGCTGTTCCCGGAGCCTGTCGAGGGGAATCAGCTATCGGGATCCCCCTGCGACAGGCTCAGGGGGCCGCTTCGTTAGCGGGTGGTGCCTGCGATCTTGGGCAGGGCACCGCCGGCAGCCGCATTGCGGTCCGGCCTGAAGTTCGAGAGGTCGACGCCGGGCACGTCGGCCACGAGGGCGAGTTCGTCCTCGATGAGGGCGGCTTCCCACTCCTCCGGCCCCACGAGGGGCAGGCGCACGCGGGGGCTGCCGATGCGGCCGAGGCCGTGCAGGATGTACTTCGCCGCGACCGTGCCGGGCACGTGCGTCATCACCGCGCGCACGAGGGGCTCGAGACGCTGGTGGGCGTCGCGGGCGGTGTGCAGGTCGCCGGCGTTGACGGCGTCGACGATGGCGCGGTAGGGCGCGGCGGCGATGTTGGCCGTCACGCCGATGAGGCCGGTGGCGCCGATGGAGAGGTGCGGCAGCACATTGGCGTCGTCGCCCGAGAAGTAGAGCAGCTCGGTCTGGTTGAGCACCCGGCTCACCTCGCTGAAGTCGCCCTTGGCGTCTTTCACGGCGAGGATGTTCGGGTGCTTCGCGAGACGCAGGATCGTCTCGTACTTGATGGGCACGCCGGTGCGGCCGGGGATGTCGTACAGGATCACCGGCAGGTCGGTCGCGTCGGCGACCATGCGGAAGTGGGTGAGCAGGCCCGCCTGGGTGGGCTTGTTGTAGTAGGGCGTGACGATCATGACGCCGTCGGCGCCGGCCTTCTCGCTGGCCTTGTAGAGCTCGATCGCGTGCGCGGTCTCGTTGGATCCGCCGCCCGTGATGATCTTCGCGCGGCCGCCCGACACCGACTTGGCGACCTCGACGAGCTTGATCTTCTCGGGGTCGGTCAGCGTGGAGGTCTCGCCGGTCGTGCCGGTGACCACGATGCCGTCGGCACCGCTCTGGATGCAGTCATCGATGTGCTTCTCGACAGCAGGCCAATCGACCTCGCCGTCAGCCTGGAAGGGCGTGACGAGCGCGACGAGCACCTGACCGAAGGGGTTTTCCTGGATTGCCACCGTACTAGGCTACCGGACTCCGCCGACACGGGCCCCGTGAGTCGGTCTCAGCGGCGCAGCCAGCGCTCGAAGCGGTAGCCGAGGCCCGTCTGCGAGACGAGCGACGTGCCGGGGTCCGCGAGCCGCCACTCGGGCCCGATCTCGGGCGCGAAGGTGTCGGCGTCGGGCACGTCGAGCTCGATCCGGGTCACCACCAGTTCGTCGGCGAGCGACATGGCCGCCCGATACAGCTGCCCGCCGCCCATGATCCACGCCGCACGGGCCGGCCAGGCACCCGGATCCTGGCACGTCGTGCCGGGATCCTCTGCCAGCCTCGTGAGGTGCGCCTCGTAGTCTTCGCGCACACTGCCGCTCGTGCGCTCGATCGCCGCGTCGAGCGACGTCACCGCGGTCGCCCCGGGCGTTTCGAAGCCGGTCGCGCGCGTGACGACGACGTTCTCGCGACCGGGCAGCGGCCGGAAGCGCTCGGGCAGCGACTCCCAGGTGCGGCGACCCATGATGACGGGCGCGCCCCAGGTGGTGGTCTTGAAGTGCGCAAGATCCTCGGGCAGGTGCCAGGGCATCGTGCCGTCGCGGCCGATCGCTCCGCCCCGCGCCTCGGCCCAGATCATGCCGAGCCCTTCACCGATGCCCGTGCTCAGCTCGGGCCGCAGCTCGTCAGCGCGCGTCACGGCTCACACCGCCACCGGCGCCTTGATGCCCGGGTGATGCTCGTAGCCGACGATCTCGAAATCGTCGAGGGTGTAGTCGAGGATCGACTCGGCCTTGCGGATCTCGATGCGGGGGTACGGGAACGGCTCGCGGGCGAGCTGTCGCTCGACCTGCTCGATGTGGTTGTCGTAGATGTGGCAGTCTCCGCCGGTCCACACGAACTCGCCGGGCTCGAGCCCGGTCTGCTGCGCCACCATGAGGGTGAGCAGCGCGTAGCTCGCGATGTTGAAGGGCACGCCGAGGAACATGTCCGCGGAGCGCTGGTAGAGCTGGCACGAGAGCTTGCCGTCGGCCACGTAGAACTGGAAGAACGCGTGGCAGGGGGCGAGCGCCATCCGGTCGAGCTCGGCGACGTTCCAGGCCGAGACGATGAGCCGGCGCGAGTCAGGATCGGATCGCAGCTGCTCGACGACCCGCGCGATCTGGTCGATGTGCTCGCCGTTCGGGGCGGGCCACGAACGCCACTGCACGCCGTAGACGGGACCGAGGTCGCCGTGCTCGTCGGCCCACTCGTCCCAGATGGTGACGCCGTGCTCGCGGAGGAAGTCGATGTTGCCCTCGCCGCGCAGGAACCACAGCAGCTCGACCGCGACCGACTTGAAGTGCACGCGCTTCGTGGTGAGCAGCGGGAAGGATTCGGCGAGGTCGAAGCGGATCTGACGCCCGAAGAGGCTGCGGGTGCCAGTACCGGTGCGGTCGGACTTCGGAGCGCCGTGCTCGTACACCTCGCGCAGCAGGTCTTCGTAGGGAGTCGGGATCGCGTTCGCAGTCACGCTGATGAGTCTACCGCGGCGACCTTGCGACGCTGCTTGTCGGCGAGCATGCTGAGGTCGGCTCGCGAGATGAAGTCCTTCGACTGCTCACCGGGTCGCCACTCGGCGATGCCGAACGACCATGCCGGAGCGAACACCTCGCTCCGCAGCCGCTCGGCCGACTCCCGCGCCTGCTGGGCGTCGCAGTCGATGAGCAGCAGTGCGAACTCGTCGCCGCCGAAGCGCGCGAACACGTCCTCGGTACGGATGCGCTCATCGATCTCTCGGGCGAAGCTGCGCAGCATCTGGTCGCCGACGACGTGCCCGCGGCCGTCGTTGATGGCTTTGAAGTTGTCGAGATCGAGGTAGACGAGCGCCAGCGGTCGCTCGTTGCGCTCGGCCACCGCCACGGCCTTCGAGAGCAGATATTCGAAGCCTCGCCGGTTCCAGACGCTGCACAGCGGATCAGTGATCGCGTCGCGTTCGAGTCGCTGCTTGAATCGGTGCACGAGTTCGCCGAGCGAGGCTCCGCTCACGACGAGCACGAGCAGCACCGCTGCCGGATCGAAGCCGTACTTCAGGGTTACGGCCCCGCAGAAGAGCGCGAGCCAGCTGTAGCCCAGCAGGCGTGCGAACCAGATCGGCAGGAACCAGACCACGAAGATGAAGTAGGGGAAGAACAGGAACCCCAGCGACAGCACGCGCAGCTCCTGGGATGAGAGCAGCACGTTCGGCACGACGGTGACGAGCGGCACGCTCATCACCACGCCGGCCGCCGTTCTCGAGAAGCGGTCCCCGATGAAGAGGATGCCGAGCGTCGTGCAGAAGCAGAGCGTCGCGATGAGCAGCAGGTCGGAGCGCGGGAAAGGCGTGAGCCTGAAAACGGTGGCGTTCAACAGCGGGAACAGTCCGCCCGCGAAGTAAAAAGCCGCCGCCGCCAGCGAACGATCGTTCTGCTTCCTCATCCTGCTCCCACCCAATCCCCTGCCCGTCCCGTGAGAATCCTAACGAGTGCCCGCCTGCAAAACACCCGGATATCGCGCAACGGGGTGCGTTCGCGATCCCCGTGGATCGCGAACGCACCCCGTCTGACGGCGCAGCCGATGCGCAGTGGCTAGGAGCCGAGGCCGTCGTCGAAGACCTGCAGCGCGGAGGTGTCGTTGCTGGCGTCGGCCTTCGCGAGCACGCGGCCCTTGAAGAACTCGGGCGCGACGCGAGCCTGCAGCAGCATGAGCACCACGCCGATGCCGAGCACGGCCACGCCGATGATGCCGACGAGCCCGACTCCGCCGATGTTGCTGCCGGATCCGAAGCTCGGGTCCATGCTGTCGATCGTGGTCTGCACGAACACGATCAGCAGCAGCACGCCGCCGATGCCGGGGAGCACGATCTTCGAGATCACGGAGCCGGCGCCCTCCTTGAGGGCCGCCTTGCGGAAGTACCAGGGGCTCGCGAGCGCCGTGATGCCGTAGTAGAAGCAGACCATCATGCCGAGCGCCGTGATGGTGTCCCACAGCACGTCCTCGCTGATGAAGCGCATGACCGCGTAGAACGCCGAGGCGACGACCGACGACCACATGAGCGCCACGTAGGGCGACTTGTACTTGGGGTGGATGCGCTTGATCGAGGCGGGCAGCGCGCGGTAGTGCGACATGGCCAGCAGCGTGCGGGCGGGCGAGATCGCGGTCGAGTTGATCGAGGCCATGGCGCTGACGAGGATCGCGAGCGAGAGCAGGATCGCGGCGGGCCCCATCACCGGGTGCGCGAGCGCGGCGAACACGTTCTCGGCGATGTCGGGGTTGCCGAGGCCGGTCGGGCCGTCGCCGAGGCCGGCATACGCCACGGTCGCGGCAGCGGTGCCGACGTAGAGCACGACGAGGATCAGCACGAGGATCGTCGCGGCCTTGCTCTCGGTCGAGAGGCGGCCCTTCGAGGGCTTGGTCTCCTCGCCCATGGTGAGCACGGTGTCCCAGCCCCAGTAGACGAAGATCGAGACCGCGATACCGGCGGCGAAGGCGCTGAAGCTGTCGACCTCGAGCGGGTTGAACCACGAGAGCTCGGGCATGCTGCCCTCGGTGTTAGCGGGATCGGCGGCGCCCACGAACATCGCGATGATGAACCAGACGAGCACGATCATCTGGAAGGCGACGGTGACGTACTGGAAGACCTTGGTCGAGGTCATGCCCCGGTAGGAGATGAAGGTCGCGATGGCCATGAAGCCGAGGCAGACCGCGATGTTGATGAAGCGGTTGCCCGCGATCTCCGCGATCGAGGGGTCTCCGACGAGAATGCTGATCGATTGGAAGAGGAACTCGACGGCGATGCCGGCGAGGTTCGAGAGCACGAGCACGGTGGCGGCGATGAGGCCCCAGCCCGCCATCCAGCCGATCCAGGGGCCGAAGGCGCGGGTGGCCCAGGTGAAGGAGGTGCCCGAGTCGGGCATCGCCGAGTTGAGGGCGCGGTAGCCGAGCGCGACGAGCAGCATGGGGATGAAGCCCATGAGGAAGATCGCGGGGGTCTGGTAGCCGACCTCACTCGCAGCCGGGCCGACCGCCGAGGTCAGCGTGTAGGCCGGGGCGCAGGTGGAGATCCCGATGACGAGGGCGCCGAGCACCCCCACCGTTCCCGAGGGGAGACCCTTCTTGCTGATTCCCGTCACCGAGTCCAGCGTTCGCGTGGCTGGTTCGGCGGCCGTGAGGTCGTACTTGGCCATAGTGTTCTTCACCGTTGCTTTCCCACGCACCGTAGCGTGTTCGCGCATTCGGCGGCAGGATGATCGCGGGGTCATCCGGGCCCCGTCCTGCTGCCGTCCGCGGACGATTGTAGGCCGGAAGTTCGGATTTCCCTAACCCTGCGCGGATCCCCTACGAATTTCGTCGCGTTCGAGGGAGATTGCTTGTCGGATCGCGCCTCTGGCGCGCCGACGATCGCCGCAGGCGTCGTACACGATGCCGAGCCGCATCCACGCCCGCCACGAATCCGGCTCCGCCTCCGTCTCGTCGCGGTAGCGCGGGAACGCGGCGTCGGCGTCCTCGCGCACGGGGCGACCGGACGGATGCGTGGCGACCGGCTCCTCCGGCAGACGGCCCTCCGCCGCGAGCCGATCGGCGAGCCTCGTCGCGCTGCGTCCGAACTGCAGTTCGCGCACGAGCGCCCACACGCCGATCAACGGCAGGATCAGCATGGCCGCACCCATGATCACCGGGATCGGCTCCTGCGAGGCGAGCAGGGCGACGGCGCGGATGCCCGCGAACACGAAGTAGAGCACGAGCAGCACGCTCATGACCGCCACACCGAGCACGGACCTCGCCCGAGGGCTCACGCGCGGGCTCCGAGCGCACCGATCCCGAGCACGCGGTCGAGCCCCACGGTGAGCCCTCGGGTCTCCCCCACCGCCTCGAGCGCGGCGCGGATGCCCGCACGGTACGCCTCGTTCGAGTGGGTGTCGTGCGTGACCGTGAGCACCTCGCCGGGGCCTCCGAAGCGCACCTCCTGCTTCGCGACCACGCCCGCCAGCCGCAGACTGTGCACCGGGATCCCCGCGACCAGCTGCCCCCGCGCCGGCTGCTCGGCGAAGGGCGCATCGAACGGGCGTCCCTCGCGCGCCTCAGCCATCAGCTCGGCCGTGCGCACCGCCGTGCCGGACGGCGAGTCGACCTTCGCGGGATGGTGCGCTTCGACCACCTCGACCGCGTCGAAGTACGGGGCCGCGATGCGCGCGAGTGCGGTGCCGATCACCGAGCCGAGCGAGAAGTTGGGCACGACGATCACGCCGGCATCGGGCAGGCTCGCGACTCGCTCCTCGAGCTCGGCGAGGCGATCGGCCGACCAGCCGCTCGTGCCGACGATGACGCGCTGCCCGTGCTGCAGCGCGCGCGCGACGATGGCGGGCGAGGCATCGGGGTGGCTGACGTCGATGAGGATCGCCGCTTCCGCGCCCGCTTCGGGCTCCGACGCACTGGTCAGCCGGGCGACCAGCTCGAAATCGGGGTGCTCCTCCACCACCCGGCAGACGAGGGACCCCAGACGGCCGGTGGCACCCGCCACCGCAACGCTCGCAGACATGCCTCCTAGGGTACCGAAGTTCGACTGGGGTACCCTCGAAGCATGACGACGGCTCCCGGATCCTCCCCCTCGCGCCCACGCCTCACATCCCTCGCGGAGATCACGGAGCACCTGCGGAACGACCCGCAGCCCTTCTTCTACGTGAGCCGATCCGCGACCAATCTGCTCGGCGTGGACCGCTGGGTCGGCGGCTTCCGCTACATCTCGCTGCGGGACGCCTGGGACGGCGCCCACCCCCGAGCCTTCGCGCCCACGAACGTGCCCGACATCGAGCCCCGCGGCAACGTCAACATCGCCAACTGGCTGCTGAGCAACGAGCAGGTGCAGCGCTACATCGCCGAGCAGACGCCCGCCGGCCTCCGCCCGAAGATCGTGATGGCCATGTTCGACGAGCGCAGCGAGCGCATCTGCCGCGAACTCGGCTACGAGATCGCGATGCCCGAGGTCGCCCTCCGCAGCCGCCTCGATTCCAAGATCTCGACCACGCAGCTCGGCAACGACGCCGGCGCGTTCAGCGTGCCGAACATCCTCACGACGATCACCGGCTGGGACGATCTGCGCGCGCAGGCCCGCGCCGCCGGGCTCGGCGAGCACCTCGTGATCCAGCTCCCCTACGGCGACTCCGGCCGCACCACCTACTTCGTCTCGTCGAGCGCCGACTACGAGCGCGTCGCCGCCGACATCACCGGCCCCGACATCAAGGTGATGCGACGCATCGCGCACCTGCCGCTCGCCGTCGAGGCCGTGATCACCGCGGCCGGAACGGTGACCGGACCCGTCCTGCGCGAGATCACGGGCCACCCCGAGCTGACGGCGTACCGCGGCGGCTGGGCGGGCAGCGAGCTCTACCCCTCCCTGCTCGGGGACGACGCCCGCACCCGCACCCTCGACCTCGTCGAACGCTTCTGCAACCGTCTCGCAGCGGAGGGCTACCGCGGCATCCTCGAGGTGAGCGTGCTGCTCGACACCGACACCGACGAGGTGTACCTCGGCGAGTTGAACCCCCGCATCAGCGGTTCCTCGCCGCACTCCAATCTCACCCCGCACGACACCACGTTGCCGCTGTTCGCGTATCACGTGCTCGAGTTCTCCGACGTCGACTTCGACCTCGACCTCGCGCAGATCAGGGCGGAGCGCGCGGCCGCGCTCGACGCCGAGACCTGGAGCACGCTCGTGATCCAGTACCCCGGCCCCGACGTCGACCGCGTGGTGGAGGCGCCCCGCACCGGGCGCTACCGGGTCTCGCAGGACGGTGCCCGGCTCGACTTCGTCGCGGCGGATCTCGACTGGCAGGGGCTCCAGTCGCCCGACGAGGCCTTCTGGATGCGTGCCGTGGGCGTCGGCGACTACCGCGGACGCGGCCTCGACATGGGCATGCTCATCACCCGCACCCGCGCGCAGGAGCAGCACTACGCCCTGACCGATCACACGAAGCGCCTGATCCCCGCGCTGCAGGGCCTCTACCGCGGCACCCGGGTGCCCGCCGCCCGGGTCTACTGGCGCGCCGGCATCCGCAAGCTGCGGGAGATCACTCAGCGGTCGCGCTGAGCGTCGATCGCGCGGTGTCCCCCACCGCCACGACCGTGAGCGGACGCGCCGCGAGCTCGGCGGCGATGCCGCGGATGTCCTCGGCCGTGACCGCGGCGAAGCGCTCCAGCGAGGCGTCGAGGTCGTAGAGCTCGCCGCTGCCGAGCTCCGCCCGGGCGAGACGCCCCATCCGGGTGTCGCTGTCCTCGAGCGCGAGCGCCGACGACCCCGCGATCTGCCCGAGCGCCCGCTCGCGCTCCTCCTCGGTGATGCCGCTCTCGGCGACCCGTTGCAGTTCGAGCCGGCTGAGCTCCACCACCTCGGAGGCCTTCTCGGGCGCGCACCCGGCGTACATGCCGAAGAGGCCGGCGTCGCTGTAGCTCGCGCCGAACGAGTAGGCCGTGTATGCGAGACCCCGCTTCTCGCGGATCTCCTGGAAGAGGCGGCTCGACATGCCGCCGCCCAGCACCGAGTTCATGACGCCGAAGGCGAAACGACGCGGATCGTTCGCGCGCAGCCCCTGGGCGCCGATCAGCAGGTTGACCTGCTCGCTCGGACGCGCCGTGATGCGCACACTCGGATCAGCGCCGCTCGCCGCCGCGAACGACGCTGCGCGATCCGCCCCCGTCGACTCGGCCCCCGTCTGCGCCCGGCGCACGGGCACCGCCGCACGGCCGGTGTGCCAGCGCTCCTCGGGCGACAGATCGAGAGCGGCGAGCACCCGCTCCACCAGACGGTCGTGATCCACGGCCCCGGCCGCGGTGATCACGAGCGTGCTGGGGTAGTAGCGATCCCGGTAGTGCGATGCGACGTCGTCCCGGCGGGCGGCGCGAATCGTCTCGGGCAGACCCCCAATGGGGCGGCCGAGCGGATGCTCCCCCATCACGGCCTCGAAGAAGCGCTCGTTGGCGACGTCGGCGAGGTCATCGGCGGCCATCGCGAGCTCTTCGAGGATCACCCCCCGTTCCATCTCGAACTCATCCGCGTCGAGCACCGAGCTGGTCACCATGTCGGCGAGCACGGTCACCGCGTCGTCAAGGTCGGCGTCGCGCACCTTCGCGTAGTAGCAGGTGTACTCCTTCGCCGTGAGCGCGTTGTGCTCGGCGCCGATACGGTCGAAGCTCGTCGCGATCGAGTAGGCGTCACGGGTGGGAGTGCCCTTGAAGAGCAGGTGCTCCAGGAAGTGCGTCGAGCCGAGACTGCCGGGGGCGTCCTCGCGCTCGCCCTGCTCGTCGCGCGACCCGACGCCCACCCAGAAGCCGATCGAGGCGCTGCGGGCGCTCGGCATGCGCTCCGTGAGCACGCGCAGGCCGCTCGGGTGCACGGTGCGCCGCACGACGCCTCCGGCGAGATCGGTTTCGAGTTCCGGCTGATCGAGCGGCAGCAGAATGGGTTCGCGCATCCTGACAGCCTATCGCCGCGCACCCGCCCCGACCGTTCCGCGATCGCGCACGGCCGAGTGCTCCAGCGGGAACCGTCACGGCGCACGAGCAAGCTACGCCTTCGACTGCGCGTACCTGATGCCGAGCTCGAAACGGGACGTGACCCCCGCGGCCGCCATCGCTTCGGAAACACGGCGCGTGACCGTGCGCATCGAAAGCCCCATCGCCTCCGCGATGCGCGCATCCGTCCAGCCGAGCGACATGAGCTCAAGCACGTCTCCGGTGCCTCGTGTGAAGGAGCTCCAGCGCACCGCCTGGGTCCAGTGCTCATCGAAGACTCGTTGCAGCGGGCCCACGATAGAGGCTCGTCGTGTCAGGAAGTATCCTTCGCCCCCGTCGGAGCCATCGGCGATGACAGCCGACCTTCCGCCGTACACCGCGAAGAGGAACTGCGATGAACGCACGCGCACTTCGAACCCGACCCCCGTGAGCAGCGAGGCCACCTCGCCGAGAGGAGTCTCCGGATCGCTGGGCGGAATCAGCATGCGAAGCGAGAGCACCTGTTGCTCGATGACCTCTTGCAACAGGTCCTTGCGCAGCTGCCCTATCCAGTCGTGCTCGACGATTCCCGGCGTGTCGGCCAGCACAAGGTCCATGCGCATCGGACCCTCGATCTGCTCGTGCAGCAGATTCAACCAGTGCTGCCAAAACCCCCTCTGCCCGTACAGTAGCTGCTCTCCGAGACTCACGGGCTCGGCATGCAACCACTGCTCATAGCAGCTCTGCAGCAGGGTCAGGGTCTCCTCCGGAAAATCAACAGTGCAATACTCCGGACGCTGCAGCGTGAGGTAATCGCCCTCGTAGTTCGCCAACCCTACCGATACAAGCCGCTCGACGGCCGCCGCGAGCGAATGATCGCTCGGGCGGCGTCTGAGCCCGGCCTCACAGACATCCTCGTAGTCATGATGCAGGCGTACCAGCAGAAGGTCGAGTTGATCCACCTCCGAAAGCTAGCACATTGCCCGCATGCTTCGGCTCGGTCTCACGAGCCCGATGCGCCGCGCCTCCTCCGTGCAGCAACGGTCAGCACCGCCCCGGCCGCGACGAGCAGGAGCGCGAGAGCCGCGAGTGTCCCGAGTGCCGCATGGTCAGAGCCGGTGCTCGACAGCGACCCCTCACCTTCGGCACCGGCATCGGCTGCCTGTTCGCCATCGTTCCCCGAGCCGCTCGAGCCACCGCCGGACGGCTGCACAACGAACTCCAGCGCCTGCGTCGACGTTCCTGCCGCGTTCGAGGCCCGCAACTCCATGACATAGCGACCGGGCTCCGACGGAACTGCGTCGAGATGGGCCTCGCCGGGTCCCGGCACGCTGAGCGCCGCCCAGCCGACCGACTCTGTGCCGTTCGTCCGCCGCACCGTCGCAGTGATCTCGTCGGCGTGCGGCGCCAGTACGCCCCACTCGGCGAATTCACCGACGGAGAGGTCGCCTGCGGGTGCCGCAGAGCCCGCGCCCTCCGCACCCGGCTCGGCGACCCTTCGTTCGATCGAGATCTCAGGCGCACCGAACACGACGATCTCGACCGCGCCGCTGTCGCCGTCCACGGTGGGGCCGAGGTGCAGCGGATAGGCGCCCTTCCCAGCCGGCGCGCCTGAGAGCACCCCTGTCGCCGGATCAAAGCTCATGCCTGGGGGCAGCGCGCCCGTGAGCGGCGCGGGGTCCGCCCCCGCGGGCATCTCGACGAGCTGCAACTCGACGGGAACACCGAGCGGCGCTTCGAGCCGCGCCCCATCCGGGTGCACAAGCGCAGCATCGCCGTCGACCGAAAGCCGCACGGTGTCGGACGTTGCCCGGCCGTCACCGGCATCGTGATGCGGGCTGCGCTCAGTGGTGCGAACCAGCCATTCACCGCCTTGAGTGGAGGCGCCTTCGAGGACCGGCGCCCCATCGCCCGTGGCGACCACCCGCACGCCGTTGGGCGCGCTCGTCTGCTGCCCGTCACTCGTCAGGAACTCGACATCGTAGCTCGCGTCGGTGCCGGCATCGCTCACGAGCTGCAGCGCGAACGGCGAGTCCACGCGCACGGACTTGCCCCGGATGCCGGGCCAGACAGTCGGTGCCGTATCGATGTCGACCGTCGCGACGAGCGCATCACCACCGGCCGTTTCGAGCACGATGTCGAAGCGCCCGGCCCCTGTCGGGGTGCCGCTGATCGTCTCGGTCGCCGGGTCAAACACCAGACCTGCGGGCAGCTGGGCGTCGTCCAGTGTCACGGGCTCGGCGATCCCTTCGACGGCTCCGAGCGAAACCTCGTAAGGGGTGCCGACCATGCCGTCCGGCAGCGTCAGGCTCGCGGGCTCCCCCTGCACGCCGCTCTGCAGTCCGTCCGAGGCCCGCGCGAGCACCGGCGCCGTCTGCAGCGACGAGTACCTCTCGCTCTCGAAGCGCATCGATCCGCCGTTCTCATAGGTCGAGAAGCTCAACTGCTTGCCGAGGTACCCGGGCTTTACGACGAGCTCGCGAGCGGTCTGGCCCACGATCGGCTCCTTGTCGGCGTACCACTGGTAGCGCACGTCGAGCGGGGGAACTCCTTGAGCTGCGGGCTGCACGAATGTGACCTCGGCTGCGACGGTGTCGCCGACCAGGGGCGCAACCTGCTCGCCCGGCAGCGTCACCTCGAATGCCGCGCCGTCCTCGATGGTGGTGGGGCCGTCCGCGAGACACGACTTCTGCTCATTCCCCTCATAGGCGCTGAGCTCGCTCAACGGCACGCCTGCGCTGTTCTTGCTGGCGACCGACATGATGCCGGGCACGTTCCACACGCGTTTCACGGCGGTGCCCGACATCCACAAACCGCGCACGGTCGTGGTCTCAGTCGAGACGACGGCCATGCCGTAGCGCTTGGCGGGGATGGTGTAGCTGATTGAGTCGGACTTCGTCGTGCTGTCGCTCGTACCCCAGGTCTTGGAAGCACCGACCTCGAGCCCGAAGGACCAGCTGCCGGCCGGCACCCAGGCGCTCGTACCGCTCTCCCAGCTGCCGCTCGCCGTCACGGACACCCCGAACTCCGTCGAGTCGGTGTGCTGCTGATCGGTGCCGATCGTCCGGGTCATCGGATCCGCGGTGCCGTTGTAGACCGACCACCACAGGCCGCCCGCAGCGCAGTCGCGGACCACGTTCTGCTTGCTCACAATCGCGTCGCGGAACTGCGGATCGACCATGATCGCTCTCGGCGAGAAGTAGCCTTCCCCCGTCGCACCCGCCGCAGCACCGATCGGATTGCCAGTGGCATCCATCGGCTTCACCCACAGATTGCCGCCGCTGAAATAGACGTCGCTCTTGCGGGCTGCGAGCGCCTGCGCGCCCGCCACCATCTGCTGACGCAGGAACTCCCACTCGCTGCCGTCAGGGTCGTTGATGATCGCGTGCTGGGTGCGCAGATTCTTCTCGGTGTCGCTCGCGCTGCACTTGGTCGTGGTCAGTTTGCGATCGGGCTTCGCGGCGTCGGGGACGTGCAGTCCGCTCTTCTTCGTGGCGACGCAGTGGTCAGGATACTTGAAGTTGCGGATCACGAAGCGCGGCAGATCCGATCCCGCGCGCACGTTCGCGCCGGTGAGGGTGTTGTCGATCCTGCCAAGCACGGACAGTTCGCCGGGCGTGTTTCTCGCGTCGAGCGGCTCGATGACCCAGTGCTTGCTCGCGTCGCTGTTGCAGCCGGTCCACTGTAGATAGTCGCGATCGTCGGTCGCAAGACAGCTGACGTATCCGCCGCGGGCTGTCTTCGTGAAACGAACCGTTCCCGGATACTTCGGGTTGGTGCTCGCCTCGATGTCGATGGAGCCGGTGCCCGCCGCGTTGAATCCGTCTGCTGCGACGCCGATGAGCAGACTCTTGCCCGCGCCCCGACCGTCGGCCGCCTGCGCTGCGCTCGCACCCCCGCACGCGACTGCCAACGGCACCGCCAGCAGCGCGCTCAGCAGCAGCGCTGCTCCCCCGCGGCTGTATCGTACTGTCCGTTTCATGTCGGTCTCACGCCTCACGCGCATCTGCTCCCCCGAAGATGGATTTGCCGGTAACGTCACGATGCTATGGCTGCGGGACATCCAGAACCGGCGATGGCGCAAATGCGCCACCGCCGGCGGGAACGAACGAAAGCGCCAAACGCTCTCCCGCAGGAGTGCGTTTGGCGCTTTCGCAGGCGAACCGCCGCAGTCGAACGGCAAAGGGTCGGGGCAGGGCCGAAGCCCTGTCCCCGACCCCGAGCCTGTGCGGGAGCTACTCCGCGGCGGCCTCCTCAGCGGGGGCCTCGGCAGCGGTCTCCTCGAGCACGGGCTCGAGCGAGAGCTTGCCGCGATCGTCGACCTTCGTGATCTTCACGAGGATCTTTTGACCGATCGACAGCACGTCGTCGACGCTCTCGACGCGCTTGCCGCCGGCGAGCTTGCGCACCTCGCTGATGTGCAGCAGGCCGTCCTTGCCGGGGAGCAGCGATACGAAGGCGCCGAAGGCGGCGTTCTTCACCACGGTGCCGAGGTACTGCTCGCCGACCTCGGGGTTCTGCGGGTTCGCGATGGCGTTGACCTGGGCGCGAGCGGCCTCAGCCGACGGGCCGTCGACGGCGCCGATGTACACGGTGCCGTCGTCGTCGATCGAGATGTCGGCGCCGGTCTCGTCCTGGATGCCGTTGATCGTCTTGCCCTTGGGGCCGATCAGCTCGCCGATCTTGTCGACCGGGATGTTCACCGTGATGACGCGCGGCGCGGTGGGCGCCATCTCGTCCGGGGTGTCGATCGCCTGCGACAGCACGTCGAGGATCGTGGTGCGAGCCTCCTTCGCCTGCGACAGTGCACCTGCGAGCACGTCGCTGGGGATGCCGTCGAGCTTCGTGTCGAGCTGCAGCGCGGTCACGAACTCCGAGGTACCGGCGACCTTGAAGTCCATGTCGCCGAGCGCGTCCTCCGCACCGAGGATGTCGGTGAGAGTGGCGTAACGGGTCTCGCCGTCGATCTCGTCCGAGACGAGGCCCATCGCGATGCCTGCGACGGGCGCGCGCAGCGGCACACCGGCGTTGAGCAGCGACAGCGTCGAGGCGCAGACGGAGCCCATCGACGTCGAACCGTTCGAGCTGAGCGCCTCGCTCACCTGGCGGATCGCGTAGGGGAACTCCTCGCGGCCCGGCAGCACGGGCACGAGCGCGCGCTCGGCCAGGAAGCCGTGGCCGATCTCGCGGCGCTTCGGGCTGCCGACGCGGCCCGTCTCACCCGTCGAGTAGGGCGGGAAGTTGTAGTGGTGCATGTAGCGCTTGCTGGTGGTGGGCGACAGCGAGTCGATCTGCTGCTCCATCTTCAGCATGTTCAGCGTGGAGACGCCCAGGATCTGGGTCTCGCCGCGCTGGAAGATCGCCGAGCCGTGCACGCGCGGGATCACCTGGACCTCGGCGTCGAGCGCGCGGATGTCGCGCAGGCCGCGGCCGTCGATACGGGCGCCCTCGGAGAGGATGCGGCCGCGCACGATCTTCTTGGTGACCGACTTGTAGGCGGCCGACACCTGGCCCTCGATCTCGGCGGGCAGCTCGCCGGCCTCGATCTTGGCGGCGATGGCCTCCTTAACGCGGCTCTTCAGCGCGTCGTCGGCGTCCTGGCGCTCCTGCTTGTCGGCGATCTGGTAGATCGCGGTGAGCTCGGCCTCGGCGAGCTCCGCGACCGCCGCGTAGGCCTCGTCGGTGTAGGGCAGGAACACGGGGTACTCCTGCACCTCCTTCGCCGACTGCGCGGCGAGCTGCTCCTGCGCCTTCACCAGCTGGGTGAGGAAGGGCTTCGCGGCCTCGAGGCCCTGGGCGACGATGGCCTCATCGGGCTTGGTGGCGCCGGCCTGGATGAGGTGCCAGGAGCCCTCGGTGGCCTCGGCCTCGACCATCATGATGGCGACGTCCTCGGTGCCGTCGGCCTTGGTGACCACGCGGCCGGCGACCATCAGGTCGAACACGGCGTCCTGCAGCTGCTCGGCATTGGGGAACGCGACCCACTGGTCGCCGATGAGCGCGAGGCGCACACCCGCGATCGGGCCCGAGAAGGGCAGGCCCGAGATCTGGGTCGACGCCGAGGCGGCGTTGATCGCGAGGGCGTCGTAGAACTCGCCCGGGGCGATCGACATCACGGTGACGACGATCTGCACCTCGTTGCGGAGGCCGTCGACGAACGACGGGCGCAGCGGGCGGTCGATGAGGCGGCAGACGAGGATCGCCTCGGTCGAGGGGCGACCCTCGCGGCGGAAGAACGAGCCGGGGATCTTACCCGCGGCGTACGAGCGCTCTTCGACGTCGACGGTCAGCGGGAAGAAGTCGAAGTGATCCTTCGGCTGCTTCGACGCGCTGGTGGCCGAGAGGAGCATCGTCTCCTCGTCGAGGTATGCGGCGACGGCGCCCTGCGCCTGCTGCGCGAGGCGACCGGCCTCGAAACGGATGGTGCGCTTGCCGAACTTGCCGTTGTCGAGCACGGCCTCGGCGAACTTGATCTCAGGACCCTCCACGGGTTCTCCATTCACTTGCGAGAGCGCGTGGCGGCAGCTCGAGACGCTGCGAGCGATGCTGCGCAGACCCGGGTGCTGATGTTCAGTAGAAGACCACCCCGTTCCCGCGGCCCGCGCAGGGGCCGGTGGGGGGATCCACCACCGAAGACCAGCCCGCCGACCGACGCGCTCGGTTCTTCATTGAGGCGGGCAGACGCCCGCGCATCCAGGCTATCACCGGTGCTTCGAAAAGGCTCGGGATCGCGCTCCGGCGCCCCCTGTCCGGGCTACCGGTAGAAGCCCTCGCGCAGATTGATGCCGTACTCCAGCCACGCCTTCATCGCGGCCAGCATGCCCGTCCACCCCATGCAGTTGCCGAACGCCCCCACGGCGCCGCCCGGCGTCGAGCGCCACGCGCGCTCCGTGATCCGCACCTCCGTGCGCGACCCGTCGTCGACCGGGCGGAACACGAACTCGACCTCGGTACCCCGCGGGTCCAGTGTCGCCGAGGCGTCCCCCGCCCATCGCAGGCGGATGCGCGCGGGCGCGTCGGCCTCGATGATCTCGACGGGGAACGCGCCGGGGGAATCTGCGAAGTTCCAGCGCACCGTCGCCCCGGTCTCGACGCGGCCGCGGGCCCCGCCGGTGGTGAAGTAGCGGCTGAGGATCTCGGGATCGGCGACCGCCTCGTACACCTCGGCCGGCGGCTTGGCGATGAAGCCGAACACCGTGAAGTCGAGTTCGGCGAGGCCATCATCCATGCTCATGGCCCGACTCTACGCCGTTCCCTTCCGGCAGTCACCCCCCCCTGGATCCAGACTCCCGACGAGCGCTGAAAGGCGGAATTCGCACGGGACTCGGGCGCCGGAGCTGCGAAATCCGCCTCTCGGCACGGCGGATCTCAGGGGCACATCAAGAGAGCTCCCCAGGCAGCTCCATGGGGCGGATCCCACTCCCCTGCCACCCCGCCCCAAGAGGGAGCCCGAGGCCCACGGGCACAGGCAAGGCCCCGGTCCCTCGCTTGAGCGGGGAACCGGGGCCTCGGGTCGAGCGACCACTGCGCGTCGATGCTGATGGCTACTGCGCGTCAGCGCCGGTCGAACGACTACTGCGCGTCAGGGCCGGTCGAACGACTACTGCGCGTCGATGCTGATCGTGCTGAGCGTCTCCGCGCCGATCGCGCCGCGCAGCGCGCCGATGAGCGACTCCTCGACGGGGGCGTCGACCGAGAGCACCGACAGCGCGGTGCCCTTCTTCTCGTCGCGCGCGATCTGCAGGCCAGCGATGTTCACACCGGCCTCGCCCAGGATGCCGCCGTAGGTCGCCACGATGCCGGGGCGGTCGACGTAGCTGAACACGATGAGGTGATCCGAGAGCGGCAGTTCGAGGTCGTAGCCGTTGATGCCGACGATCTTCTCGATCTGCTTCGGGCCGGTGAGCGTGCCCGACACCGACATCTGCGTGCCGTCGGTCAGCGATCCGCGGATCGTGATGACGTTGCGGTAGCTCTCCGACTCGGCGTCGACCGTGAAGCGCACCTCGACGTCGCGCTGCTCGGCGAGCAGCGGTGCATTGACGTACGACACGGGATCGCTCACGATCTTCGAGAAGATGCCCTTGAGCGCCGCGAGGCGCAGCGCGTCGACCTTGTGCTCGGAGAGCTCGCCGTGCACCTCGATGTCGAGCGAGGAGATCGCGGTGCCCGCGAGGCTCGCGAAGACCTGGCCGAGCTTCTCGGTGAGCGGCAGGCCGGGGCGCACGTACTCGTCGATGGCGCCGCCCGCGACGTTGACGGCGTCGGGCACGAGGTCGCCCGCGAGGGCGAGGCGCACCGACTTCGCGACCGAGACGCCCGCCTTCTCCTGGGCTTCCTCGGTGGAGGCGCCGAGGTGGGGCGTGACGTTCACGTTCGGCAGGCCGGTGAGCGAGGCGTCGGCCGGGGGCTCCTGCATGAAGACGTCGAGCGCTGCGCCGGCGATCTCGCCGCCCGCGAGCGCCTCGGCGAGCGCGGCCTCGTCGATGAGGCCGCCGCGGGCGACGTTCACGACGTAGGCGGTCTTCTTCATGGCGCGCAGCTGTTCGGCGCCGATCATGCCGAGCGTCTCGGGTGTGCGGGGCATGTGGATCGTGAGGAAGTCGGCGCGCTCGACGAGCTCGTCGAGCGCGACGAGCTGCACGCCGAGCTGCTGGGCGCGGGCCGCGGTCACGTAGGGGTCGAAGGCGATGAGCTCGACACCGAAGCCGCGCAGGCGCTCGGCCACGAGGGCACCGATGCGGCCCAGACCGACGATGCCGATGGTCTTCTCGTAGAGCTCGGTGCCGGTGAACGACGAGCGCTTCCACTCGCCGGCCGAGAGCGAACCGTGCGCGCGCGGCAGGTGCCGGGCGAGGCCGAGGATGTGGGCGACCGTGAGCTCGGCCGCGCTGATGATGTTGGAGGTGGGCGCGTTGACCACCATCACGCCGGCCTGCGTGGCCGCCTTGATGTCGACGTTGTCGAGGCCGACGCCAGCGCGGGCGATGACCTTCAGCTTCGGGGCCCAGCCGAGCGCTTCCGCGTCGATCTGCGTGGCCGAGCGCACGAGCACCGCGTCGGCGGTGGCGAGGGCGGCGCGCAGGGCGTCGCGATCGGTGCCGTCGACGTGCACCACCTCGAAGTCGGGGCCGAGGGCGGCGATGGTGGCGGGAGACAGTTGTTCGGCGATCAGCACGACCGGCGCAGACATCAAGCGGATCCTTCGGGTCAGCGGCAGGAGATTTCCGGCCCGACACGCGGAACCGGGTTTCCATCCTATCCTGCCGCGCCAGAGGGACCGCGGCTCACGGCCACCGGGCGTCATCCCGCGTCATCCGGTGCGCGATGCGGCACCGCGCGCGATGCGGCACGGCGCCGGGCTCGGACGGCGGATCCGGATCCGCCGTCCGAGCCCGGCCAACGAACCGCCCGCGCGAGCCTCGCCCGCGCTAGCCGAAGAAGCTCGACTGCGGCACGAGGTGCAGCACTTCGAGCTGCACCGCCGCCACGAGGCCGAGCCCGGCCGCGATCACGAGCAGTCGCGGGCCGGCGGTGCGGCCCCGGCCGATCAGCAGGGCGAGCGCGTAGACGAGCACCGGCAGTGCGATCCCGAAGACGAGCCAGAACCAGCCGGCGCCCGAGATGCCGAGCCCCATCGAGTCCGCCATCTGCGGCAGCAGCACGGCGTTGCCGACCGCTGCGACGACTGTGGACACGTAGAGCGCCGTGAGCAGCACGGCCGCCGCCCACACGATGATGCGCCGGGCCATCAGGCTCCTCCTCCGCTGAAGACGGGCAGGGGCAGCAGCACGACGGCGCCGACCACGATCCAGATCGCGAGCCGCCGCATCCCGGCGCCCCGGCACAGCACCAGCGCCGAGGCGAACCAGAGGATCGGCGCGAGCGGCGCCGCCCAGAACACGATCTGCTGCAGCACGGCGCCGAGCGACCCGCTCGATTCGGCCACCGAGGCGTTCTGCCCGGCGTAGAACTGCGCCCAGCTGAGCCAGATCCACGCGTAGAGCAGGTAGAGGCCGCCGAAGACGCCGAGCAGCACGAGGGCCGCGTTCGACAGCTGCGCCGTCGGGGCGTCGCCCTCCCCGCTCGCCTCCGCGGCGTCGACCGGACCGTCGGTCCGGCCGTCGACCGCGACCTCGGCCGGGGCCTCGCCGGCCTCGGCCGCGGGTGCCGGATCCGCTGCGGGGGCCGGATCGGCGTGCACCGTCCAACCGCTCGCGATGGAGCTCTCGCGCTCCTCGCCGTCTGCTTCTGCCATGGCCACCACCCTAGCGAGGGGAGCCTCGGAGCACGCCGAACGCCGGTGAAGCCGCGGCTCGTCGTGGGCAGCGGCTCCGTCAGGCCTGGGCCGGTTCGTCACCCTCCACGAGCTGGGCGGCCAGATCGGCGACCTCCGCATCGGAGAGTTCGACGCTCGCGCGCTCCAGCCGCGAGCGGAGCATCCCCTCCACCTCCTCGCGCGACGCCGCGGCGCCCGCGGTGTCCCTGACCTCGACCATGATCGTGGTCACCGTCTCGACGGTGCCAGCATCCCGGCCTTCGACACCCCTCGTTCCTTCTCCGTGCTCGGTGCTCATCGCTCTCCTCCTCCGGTCTTCGAGCTGTCGCCCGGCGTATCTCCCGGTCCGCATCTCGGCTCTGCATCTCGGCTCCGCATCTCGGCCCTGCATCCCGGCCCTGCATCCCGGCCCGCGGACGGAGCTGCGGGCTCGGCGTGTGCCCGACGCTATCACCGGGGCGCGGCGCCGCGCGGACCCTTGACAGCGGGTGACGTCGGTCGTAGCGGATCCGCCAACTACCGCCACTCGGCGCATGCGACGCCGTCGAAGTCGAGGATCGCGCGATCCCGGCTCACCACGCTGAGACCGTGGATCTGCGCCTGGGCGACGATCAGCCGATCGAACGGATCCCGATGCTCCCAGCTCATCGTTCCCGCGAGCAGCATCTCGGAGCCGGTCATCGGCAGCTCCTTCGCCACCATCAGCTCAAGCAGCTCGCCCCACCGCGCGAGCACCGGCTCCGCCTGGGGAAGCCGGCCGGACCGCGCCTTCTGCGCGAGTTCGTAGGCGCTCACCGGAGAGACGAACAGCTGCTCGGCACCGGCGAGTTCGTGCCGCAGAGTTTCGGGGACGCGGTCCGGTGAGATCGCGAGCCACAGCACCACGTGGGTGTCGAGCAGGAAGCGGCTCATATCAGGCCTCGCGCAGCGGATCGCCGGCGTAGCCGCTCTCCCAGGCCGCCCGCTCGCGGTCGTCGGCACCGCTCAGCACGAGGTCGTCGTCGGCGGCCGGGATGCCCGGCAGCAGCGGTCGGTCGAAACGCCGGAGCACCGGTTCGATGCTCTGCAGCCGGGCGATGCCCCGCCCCGCCCGCGCGATCACGATCTCCTCGCCGCGCTCGACCCGGCGCAGCAGCTCGGAGAGCCGCGTCTTCGCCTCCTGCACGTTCACCATCGCGTTCATAGCCCGAGAATACCGCGGTCTGGTCAGATAGACCAGACCAGATCTGAAGAGCGCCCGACGACCCTTGCCGCACCCGCGGGCGGCCCTAGGATTGAGTGCGTGACCGCGCACCGCTTCGACCTCGACCGCATCGGCGCGGGGCTCCCGGTGGCGGCGGCCCGCGCCGCGATCGAGCAGGCCGCGAGCGGCGGCGCATGCGTCATCACGGCGCCGCCCGGCACCGGCAAGACCACCTTCGTGCCGCCGCTCATCGCGAACCTCACCGCCGAGAACACCGGCGGACGGGTGCTGCTCACACAACCGCGACGAGTCGCGGTGCGGGCGGCGGCGCGGCGGATCGCAGAACTCGACGGGGGCGGCGATCTCGGCGGTGCTGCTCTTGGCGGCGCGGTCGGCTTCACCGTGCGCGGCGAGCGGCGAGTCGGGCCCGGGACCCGGCTCGAAGTGGTGACGCCCGGCGTGCTGCTGCGACGCCTCGTCGCCGACCCCGCACTCGACGGTGTGGACGCCGTGATCCTCGACGAGGTGCACGAGCGCTCCGTCGACGGCGACCTGCTGCTGGGGCTGCTGGCCGAGGTGCGGTCCCTGCGCGACGACCTCGGGCTCGTCACGATGTCGGCAACGCTCGATGCCGAGGGGATCGCGACGCTGCTCGGCGGCGACGGTTCCCCGGCGCCCGTCGTGGAGATCCCGTCTCCGCTGCATCCGCTGCGCACCGAGTTCAGCCCCTTCGACGGGGCGCGGCTCGACGAGCGGGGTGCGACGCGCCCCTTCCTGGCGCACCTCGCCGCCGTCGCCGCCTCGGCGCAGGCCGAGCAGGGCTGCGACGCGCTCGTGTTCGTGCCGGGCGCCCGCGAGGTCGACGAGGTGGTGCGGCTGCTGCGCGGTCACCCGCTGAGCGGTGGCGCCGTCGATGTGCTGCCGCTGCACGGCCGTATCCCGGCCCGGGAACAGGATCGCGCGGTGCGCGGTCGCGGCAGCGGCGATCCGCCCCGCATCGTGGTGAGCACCTCGCTCGCCGAGAGCTCGCTCACCGTGCCCGGGGTGCGCCTCGTCGTCGACTCGGGCCTGTCGCGCGAGGTGCGCCGCGACCGTGCGCGCGACATGACCGGGCTCGTGACGGTGAGCGCCTCGCGCGCGAGCGCCGAGCAGCGGGCGGGCCGCGCCGCGCGCCAGGGCCCCGGCCGCGCGGTGCGCGCGTACTCGGAGACCGACTTCGCGCGCATGCCCGCGGCGGCGGCTCCGGAGATCGCCTCAGCCGACCTCGCCGACGCTGCCCTGCTGCTCGCCGCGTGGGGCACCCCCGGCGGGGTCGGCCTCGCACTGCCCACGGCGCCGCCCGCCGCAGCGATGGCCGCCGCCGTCGAAGTGCTGCGCACCCTCGGCCTCGTCGACGAGACCGGACGCATCACCGCGATCGGCGAACGCGTCGTGCGACTGCCGGTGGGCGTGCGCGAGGCGCGCGCGCTGCTCGCCGGCGCCGAAGCGCTCGGCGACGCGACCGGCGAGCTCATGACCGGCGAGATCGTGGCCGGCGAGATCGTGGCGGCCATGTCCGATGACCACCGCGCAGCGGGCGCCGATCTGCCCGGGCTGCTGCGAGAGCTCCGCTCCGGGCGGCACGCGGGGGCGGATCGCTGGCGCCGGGAAGCCCGTCGTCTCGCCGGCATCGCGCGCAGCGAAGCCGCTGCGGGCGGCTCGGCCGGCACGACCGCCGCGCCGGGCGGCCGATCGACGGCACCGGGATCCGCCCCGGGCATCGTCGCCGCACTCGCCCGACCCGAGTGGATCGCGCACCGCACCACCGAGCACTCCCGCAGCTACCTGCTCGCGAGCGGCACCCGCGCCGCGCTGCCCGAGGGCAGCGCACTGATCGGCAGCGAGTGGATCGCGGTGTGCGAGGTGCAGCGGGCCTCCGGGCGCGCGGCCGACGGCACCGGAGCCGTGATCCGCCTCGCCGCACCCCTCGACCCCGACGACGCGCTGCGGCTCGGGCGCGCGCTCCTCACGAGCGAACGCGCGGCCCGCGTCGACGACGGCCGCGTGCGGGTGCGCGAACAGCGCAGGCTCGGCGCGATCACGCTGTCATCGGTGCCCGTCGCGGTGACGCCCGACGATGTCGGCCCCGCGCTCGCGACGCACCTGCGCGAGCACGGGCTCGCCGCGCTCGACTGGACCGAGACGGCGGGCTCTCTGCGATCCCGACTCGCACTGCTGCACCGCGAGCTCGGCGAGCCGTGGCCGTCCGTCGACGACGAGGCGCTGACCTCGCGCATCGAGGAGTGGCTCGGCGCGGACCTCGCACGGCTGCGCCCCGACGCCTCGCTGCGCGGCATCGACGTCGCCTCGGCACTGCGCCGCCTGCTGCCCTGGCCCGAGGCGGCCCGCTTCGACGAACTCGCCCCCGAACGCCTGACTGTGCCGTCGGGGTCGAGCGTGCGCATCGAGTACCCGGAGGCGTCGGCGGATCCGGCGGCGCGGCCGGTGGTCGCGGTGAAGCTGCAGGAGGTGTTCGGCCTCGCCGAGACCCCGCGCATCGCCGGCGGCCGGGTGCCGATCCTCTTCCACCTGCTCTCCCCCGCCCGCAGACCCCTCGCGGTGACCGACGACCTGTCGTCGTTCTGGAACGGGCCTTACGAGCAGGTGCGGCGCGAGATGCGCGGCCGCTACCCGAAGCACCCCTGGCCGGAGAACCCTTGGGCGGCCGAGCCGACGGCGCGCACGACGCGCGCCGCGGGGCGCTGACGCGGCGAACCTGAGGGGCTCCTCCTCAGTTCAGGCGGTGGATCGCAGCTCAGCAGGACGAATTCGGCAAGAACCTCCGTCTGAGCTGCGATCCACTACTTGAGCTGCGGCCGGGATCAGCCTCGGGGTCGAGGTGAGAACGGTGACCCAGTGAACAGGACCCGGCACCGAAACGACGAAGGCACCCGGGAACCCCGGGTGCCTTCGTCAGAGCAGCGGCTCAGTGCGCGAGCAGGCTCGCACTGAGACCGCGGCGGATCAGCGCGCGGCCGAACCGTCGGTGTAGTCGTCGTCGCTCTGCTGCCACGCGAAGAGCTTGCGCAGCTCGGCGCCGGTCTTCTCGATGGGGTGCGACTCAGCCTTGGCGCGCAGCTCCTGGAACTCGGCGCCGCCGTTGTCCTGATCCTCGATGAAGCGCTTCGCGAACGCGCCCGACTGGATGTCGGCGAGCACGGCCTTCATGTTCTCCTTGACGGAGGGGTCGATGACGCGGGGGCCCGAGACGTAGTCGCCGTACTCGGCGGTGTCGCTGACCGACCAGCGCTGCTTGGCGATGCCGCCCTCCCACATGAGGTCGACGATGAGCTTGAGCTCGTGCAGCACCTCGAAGTAGGCGATCTCCGGCTGGTAACCGGCCTCGGTGAGGGTCTCGAAGCCGTACTGCACGAGCTGCGAGGTGCCGCCGCAGAGCACGGCCTGCTCGCCGAACAGGTCGGTCTCGGTCTCTTCGGTGAAGGTGGTCTTGATGACGCCGGCGCGGGTGCCGCCGATCGCCTTGGCGTACGACTTCGCGGTCTCCCACGCGGTGCCCGTGGCGTCGACCTCGACGGCGATGATGTCGGGGATGCCGCGGCCGGCCTCGAACTCGCGGCGCACGGTGTGACCCGGAGCCTTGGGGGCGACGAGGATCACGTCGACGCCGGCGGGCGCCTCGATGTAACCGAAGCGGATGTTGAAGCCGTGCGCGAAGGCGAGCGTCTTGCCTTCGGTGAGCTTGTCCTTGATCTGCTCGTTGTAGATCGCGCGCTGGTGCTGATCGGGAGCGAGGATCATGATGAGGTCGGCCCAGTCGGCCGCGTCGGCGACGGTCTTGACCTCGAACCCGGCCTCTTCGGCCTTCTGGATCGACTTCGAGCCCTCCTTGAGCGCGATGACGACCTCGACGCCCGAGTCGCGCAGGTTCATTGCGTGGGCGTGGCCCTGCGAACCGTAGCCGACGACGGCCACCTTCTTGCCCTGGATGATCGACAGATCGGCGTCGGCATCGTAATACATCTCAGCCACTTGGGACTCTCCTTGTGTTGTGTGGGTGTGTCAGTTCTTCGACGGGATCGGGGGCGAACCCGCTAGTTCTTGAAGACGCGCTCCGTGATCGACTTCGAGCCGCGCCCCATCGCGATGAGGCCCGACTGCGCGATCTCCTTGATCCCGTAGGGCTCGAGCACCTTCAGGAAGGCATCGATCTTGCCGGTGTCGCCCGTCACCTCGATGGTGAGCGCATCGGGCACCACGTCGACGACGCGGGCCCGGAACAGGCTCACGGCCTCGAGCACGTGCGAACGGCTCTGGTTGTCGGCGCGCACCTTGATGAGCACGTGCTCGCGCTGCACCGAGGTGGACTCGTCGAGCTCGACGATCTTGATGACGTTGACGAGCTTGTTGAGCTGCTTGGTGACCTGCTCGAGCAGCGTCTCGTCCTCGTCGACCACGACGGTGATGCGCGACAGTCCGCGCATCTCGGTGGGGCCCACGGCGAGCGACTCGATGTTGAAGCCGCGGCGGGCGAAGAGCCCGGCGACGCGGGTCAGCAGACCAGGCTTGTCCTCTACGAGGAGGCTGAGTACGTGACGGCTCATGGTTACTCGTCCTCCCATTCGGGGCTGTGTTCGAGGGCGTACTGGATGTCGCTGTTGGAGGTGCCCTGGCGCACCATCGGCCACACCATCGCGTCGGCGCTCACGACGAAGTCGATGACGACGGGGCGGTCGTTGGTCTCGAGCGCGAGCTTGATGGCGTCGTCGACCTGGTCTTCGCGCTCCACGCGGATCGCGAGGCAGCCGTAGGCATCGCCGAGCTTCACGAAGTCGGGGATGCGCTGCGAGCCGTGCCCGGTGTTGAGCTCGGTGTTCGAGTAGCGGCCGTCGTAGATGAGGGTCTGCCACTGGCGCACCATGCCCAGCGAGGAGTTGTTGATGATCGCGACCTTGATCGGGATGTTGTTCACCACGCAGGTGGCCAGCTCCTGGTTGGTCATCTGGAAGCAGCCGTCGCCGTCGATCGCCCACACGACGCGCTCGGGCTCGGCGACCTTGGCGCCCATGGCGGCGGGAACCGAGTAGCCCATGGTGCCCGCACCGCCCGAGTTGAGCCAGGCGCAGGGGCGCTCGTACTTGATGAACTGCGCGGCCCACATCTGGTGCTGGCCGACGCCCGCGGCGTAGATGCCCTCGGGCCCGGTCAGCTCGCCGATGCGCTGGATCACGTACTGCGGGGAGAGCAGACCGTCGCTCATCTCCTGGTAGCCCAGGGGGAAGCGCTCCTGCAGCAGGCGCAGGCGCTCCCACCAGGTGGAGAGGTCTGCGAACTCGCGACTGAGCTTCGCGGTGGAGACCGCCGCGATGAGGTCGGCGATCACGTCGGCGGCGTCGCCCACGATGGGCACGTCGGCGGCGCGGATCTTGCCGATCTCGGCGGGGTCGATGTCGGCGTGGATCACCTTCGCGTCGGGGGCGAAGAGCGCGGCGCGGCCGGTGACGCGGTCGTCGAAGCGGGCGCCGAGGGTGATGAGCAGGTCGGACTCCTGCAGCGCGAGCACCGCGGGCACGGTGCCGTGCATGCCGGGCATGCCGAGGTGCTGCGGATGCGAGTCGGGGAAGACGCCGCGCGCCATGAGGGTCGTCACCACGGGGGCGCCCACGAGCTCGGCGAGCTGCAGCAGCTCCTCGGAGGCGCCGGCGCGACCGACGCCGCCGCCCACGTAGAACACGGGGCGCTGCGATGCCGCGATGAGGTCGGCGGCCGCCTGGATCTGCTTGCTGTTGGCCTTCGTGATGGGCCGGTAGCCCGCCAGTTCGACGCGCGAGTCCCACTCGAAGTCGAGCGCGCCCTCCTGGGCGTCCTTCGTGATGTCCACGAGCACCGGGCCGGGGCGACCGGTCGAAGCGAGGTGGTAGGCCGCCGCGATCGCGCCGGGGATCTCCTCGGGCTTCTTCACCAGGAAGGAGTGCTTGGTGATGGGCATCGTGACGCCGACGATGTCGGCCTCCTGGAACGCGTCGGAGCCCATCAGGTGCGAGAACACCTGACCGGTGATCGCGAGCAGCGGCACGGAGTCCATGTAGGCGTCGGCGATCGCGGTGACGAGGTTCGTCGCGCCGGGGCCGGAGGTGGCGATGCAGACCCCGACCTTGCCGGTCGCGGCCGCGAAGCCCTCGGCGGCGTGACCGCCGCCCTGCTCGTGGCGCACGAGCACGTGGCGGAGGTGCTCGGCGTCCATCAGCGCGTCGTAAAGTGGCAGCACGGCACCGCCGGGCAGGCCGAAGACGTCGGTGACGCCCAGTGCCTCGAGACTGCGTACGACGGCTTGCGCGCCGGTCATCCGCTCGCCGCGCGGCGCCGCGGGTTTCGATGGGGGAACTGCACTCGATTCCGAGGTCATTGCTTGCTTTCCTGGTCTGAGGTGTGGATGCGTTCGGCGCGGCGGAGGGGCCGGGAGGCTCCGGCGAGACTCATCGACGGGCTCGGAGTGAGCGTCCGCTCCGCGGAGCGGACCTGCGGGCCGGTCGAGGGCATCGTCGGCGGCACCGGATCAGCCGGTGACGGCGCCTTCGGAGGCCGAACGGACGAGCTTGGCGTACTTTGCCAGAACACCGCGCGTGTATCGCGGGGGAAGCGGGGCCCAGGTTGCTCGGCGGGCCTCGAGCTCGGCGGGATCTACCAGCAGATCGAGCGTTTGTGCGACGACATCGACCCGAATCAGGTCGCCGTCGCGGACCAGGGCGACCGGACCTCCGTCCGTCGCCTCCGGTGCGATGTGGCCGATGCACAGGCCGGTTGTGCCGCCCGAGAATCGTCCGTCGGTCAATAGTAGTACATCCTTGCCGAGCCCCGCGCCCTTGATGGCCGCGGTGATCGCCAGCATCTCCCGCATGCCGGGGCCGCCCTTGGGGCCTTCGTAGCGGATCACGACGACGTCGCCCTTGCTGATGGTGCCCTCGGTGAGGGCGTCCATGGCGGCGCGCTCGCGATCGAAGACGCGGGCGGGGCCCTCGAAGACCTCGGCGTCGAAGCCGGCGGTCTTCACCACTGCGCCCTCGGGGGCGAGGCTGCCGGTGAGGATCGTGAGGCCGCCGTTCTCGTGCAGCGGGTCGTCGAGCTTGCGGATCACCTTGCCGTCGAGCTCGGTGGTGACGTCGGCGAGGTTCTCCGCGACGGTCTTGCCGGTGACGGTGAGCGCGTCGCCGTGCAGCAGACCGGCATCGAGCAGCGCCTTCATGATGACGGGCATCCCGCCGACGCGGTCGAAGTCTTCGGCGACGTACTGGCCGAAGGGCTTCATATCTGCGAGGTGCGGGGTCTTCGCGCCGATGCGGGTGAAGTCCTCGAGCGTCAGCTCGACCTCGGCCTCCCTCGCGATGGCGAGCAGGTGCAGCACGGCGTTCGTCGAGCCGCCGAGCACCATCGCCACGGTGATCGCGTTCTCGAAGGCCTGCTTAGTGAGGATGTCGCGGGCGGTGATCCCCTGGCGCAGCAGGTTGACCACGGCCTCGCCCGAGCGGTGGGCGAAGTAGTCGCGGCGGCGGTCGGCGCTGGGGGGCGCTGCCGAGCCGGGCAGGCTCATGCCGAGCGCCTCGGCGACGCAGGCCATCGTGTTCGCGGTGTACATGCCGCCGCACGCGCCCTCGCCGGGGGCGATCGCGCACTCCACGCGCTTCAGGTCTTCCTCGCTCAGGGTGCCGGCCTTGCAGGCGCCCACGGCTTCGAAGGCGTCGATGATCGTCACCTGCTTCTCGGTGCCGTCGGAGAGCTTGACCCAGCCGGGGGCGATCGATCCCGCGTAGAGGAACACCGAGGCGAGGTCGAGGCGGGCCGCGGCCATGAGCATGCCGGGCAGCGACTTGTCGCAGCCCGCGAGCAGCACGGAGCCGTCCATGCGCTCGGCCATGATGACGGTCTCGACGGAGTCGGTGATGACCTCGCGCGAGACGAGCGAGAAGTGCATGCCCTCGTGCCCCATCGAGATGCCGTCCGAGACGGAGATGGTGCCGAACTGCAGCGGGTAGCCGCCTCCCGCGTGCACGCCTTCCTTGGCGCCCTGCGCGAGACGGTCGAGGCTCAGGTTGCAGGGGGTGACGTCGTTCCAGGAACTCGCGATCGCGATCTGGGGCTTGTCCCAGTCCTCATCGCCCATGCCGACCGCTCGGAGCATGCCCCGGGCAGCGGCCTTCTCGATCCCATCGGTGACGTCGCGACTCCGCGGCTTCATGTCAATCTCTGCCATGGCGACAGTCTAGCCGCCACCGGGGACACCGACGCCGCATACGCAAGAGCGCCGGAGGATCCACGATCCCCCGGCGCTCCGCTGACGCAGCGCGGCCGGATTACTTGCCGATCGCCGGCAGCAGGGTGAAGGGCAGCATGAAGCCGACGACGGTGGCCGCCAGGCCGCCCACGAAGGTCCAGAGCTCGACGACCTGGCCCAGCGTGACGTTGAAGCCGAAGCTCATGAGAATGCAGCCGCCGACCACCAGCACGACCGAGAGGATGAAGGAGATCGCGGTGACCGCGCTCACCGCTCCCTGCGAGCTCTCCTCGAACAGCGTCTCCTGCTTCGCCATGCCGGCCTCTCCTTCGCTCTCGCTTCGGTCGGCCTCGCCGAGGCCGGGTGTGATCCGCCCGCGGCGCGGGCTCCTGTCAGCAAGATTACCCCACCCGCGCACAGCGCAGGATCCGGCCCGGGAACAGGGCCGCGCGCGGCGGCGACCTACCAGAAAAGAACGGGTCGCGGAAGGCGGCGGACGGCGGACCCGCAGGGGGTAGGCTGACGGGAGGCCGGGGCCCGCAGGTGGCCCGGCCTCGCAATCCGAGGGAGGAATCGTGTCGATCGGCAAGTACGTGACCAATCCCGGCGTGATCGGTGCAGCCGCGGGCGCGCTCAGCACCGCCCGCCGCACCCAGTCCATGCGGAGGGACTGGCGACGCCTGCTCGTGTGGGGCGTGTGGCTCGCAGGCCTCGCGCTCGCCATCGCCACGGTCGCGATGCAGGAGCAGGACACCGAGTACGAGGTCGAGCACGAGGCCGCGAAGCAGGCGGAGAAGCGTCGGAAGAAGCAGCGGTAGCCGCTCTCCGGTAGACTCGCCTCGGCGCGTCGGGAAGTCTGGTCGACACTGTGACAGGAGTCCCCTTCCCGAAAGGCGCCAGATGAACGAGCCCCACCACTCCCCCGAAGCCCCGAGCCAGCAGCCTCGTCCGCGCCGTCTGCTGCGGCTGGTGAACCAGCGGGAGGCGGCACGCGTCAGTCGGCTGCTGCGCGGCGAAGTGGTGGGCGGGGTCATCGTCATGGTCGCCGCCCTGATCGGCTTCATCGCGGCGAACAGCCCGCTCGCCGACGGCTACTTCGCGCTGCGCGACACCCGGATCGGGCCGGCGGCGCTCCACCTCGACCTCTCCCTGGGGCAGTGGGCGTCGGACGGGTTGCTCGCCATCTTCTTCTTCATGGTGGGTCTCGAGCTCAAACGCGAGTTCGTCGCGGGCGAGCTCAGCCGTTTCTCCACCGCCATCGTGCCCGTCGTCGCCGCGTTCGGCGGCGTGGCCGTGCCCGCCCTCGTCTACGTGGCGTTCACGGCCGGCACCCCCGCGGTGCACGGCTGGGCGATCCCGACCGCCACCGACATCGCCTTCGCGGTCGCCGTGCTCGGGCTCATCGCGCCCCGCATCCCGCCGGCGCTGCGCATGTTCCTGCTCACCCTCGCGGTGGTCGACGACCTCATCGCGATCAGCATCATCGCGATCTTCTACACCGACGGGGTCCAGTTGCTGGCGCTCGCCGGCAGTCTGCTGCCGATCGCCGTCTACGCCTTCCTCGTGCGGCGCTTCCCGGAGTGGTTCGCGAAGTCGGGCTGGGGGCCGTGGCTGATCCTCTTCCCCGTCGGGGTCATCGCGTGGGCGCTCTTCCACGCCTCCGGCATCCACGCCACCATCGTGGGTGTGCTCCTCGCCTTCCTGGTCCCGGTCTCGGGCGCGGGCGGCACCCAGCTCGCCGAGGTGTTCGAGCACCGCTTCCGCCCGTTGTCGACGGGCATCGCCGTGCCCGTCTTCGCCTTCTTCGCCGCAGGGGTGGCGGTCGGCGGCGCCTCGCGCTTCCCCTTCGACCCGATCGCGCTGGGCATCATGGTCGGCCTCGTCGCGGGCAAGCCGATTGGCATCGCGGTCTCGACCTGGCTGCTCACCCGCTTCACCCGGGCCGAGCTCGACGATTCCGTGCGCTGGCGCGAACTCATCGGCGTGGGGGCGCTCGCCGGCGTGGGCTTCACCGTGGCGCTGCTGGTGGCGGATCTGAGCTTCGCCGACGCCTCGGACGCCGACACGGCGCGGCTCGCCGTGATGGCGGGGTCCGTGATCGCCGTCGCGGTGGCCGCAGCGCTGCTCGTGCGGCGGCCGAGATCCCGCGCGCTGAACGCAGACCCGGCGACACGCCCGCGATCCACCGTTCCCGAGCCCGATTTGAATGGTCGGAAAATCCCGTGGTAGTATTTTCCCTGTTGCTCAGCGAGCAGCAGGCGCCTTTAGCTCAGTTGGTAGAGCAGCTGACTCTTAATCAGCGGGTCCACGGTTCGAGCCCGTGAGGGCGCACG
>NZ_ATXU01000003.1 GCF_000421845.1 Leucobacter chironomi DSM 19883 | reverse complement strand
GGGGAGAAGCAAGGGGGCAGGGGTGTGGGGGCAAGTTTGGGGGGCAAGTGAGGGGGCAGGGGAGGGTAGCCTCGGGATATGTCTGCTCCGCTCCGCATCGGCTTCGTCATGCTGCACACCTCGCCCCTCGACGTGCCGGGCACCAAGGACGCCGGCGGCATGAACGTGGTGGTGCGGGCGCAGGCCGACGCGCTCGCCCTCGCGGGGCACGAGGTGACCATCTTCACGCGCCGCAGCGACCCCGCGACACCGCACCGCACCGTGCTCGCCTCCGGGCTCGCGGTCGTGCAGATCGACGCCGGCCCCGCGCGGCTGCTGGCGAAGGGCGAGCACGAGGCGGTGATGGCGCAGTTCGGCGAGCGGCTCGGCGAAGCGGTGCAGCAGGCCCCGGTCGACCTGCTGCACGCCGAGCACTGGTTCTCGGGCATCGCGGCGCTGCCGGTGGCGCGCAGCGCCGGGATCCCGCTCGTGCAGAGCTACCACTCGATCGCGGCGCCCCCCGAGTCGCCGCTCACCGACGGCGAGCGGCCCGAGTCGCCGGGGCGTCTGGCGGGGGAGCGGCGGCTCGCCCGCGAAGCCGATCTCGTGATCGCCGTGAGCGAGGCCGAGCGGCGCACCGTGCTCGACCGGCTCGCCGGCGACCCGGCGCGCGTGCGTGTCGTGCCCCTCGGCGTCGACACCGAGCTGTTCCACCCGTGCACCGAACCGCACGGCGCGGTAGAGCACGACGACGCGGATCGCGGCGCAGGCGAGCGCCCCGAGGCGATCCTCGTGGGCCGTCTGCATCCCCTCAAGGGCTTCGACCTCGCCATCGAGGCCGTCGCCGCGCTGCCGCCCGAGCGGCGTCCGAGCCTGCGCATCGTCGGTGCGGCCCCGCCCGACGGCGACGACTACGTGCGCGCACTGCACGAGGCGGTCGCCCGGCACGGCATGGCCGGTACGACCCTGTTCGAGGGAGCCCTGCCGCGGGAGGAACTCGCTGAGCGCCTGCGCCGCGCCACCGTGATGCTCGTGCCATCGCACTCCGAGACCTTCGGGCTCGTCGCCCTCGAAGCCTCGGCGTCGGGCGTGCCCGTGATCGCGCGCGACACGGGCGGGCTGCGCGAGGCCGTCCTCGACGGCGAGACGGGGCTGCTGGTGCAGGGCGACGATCCGCAAGCGTGGGCCGCGGCGCTCTCCGCGCTGCTCGACGATCCGCAGCGGATCGCCGAACTCGCCCGCCGCGCCCGTCCGTACGCCCTCGACCACAACTGGGCGGCCTCGGCCGAGCGACTGCTCGACACCTACCGCGCGCTGCTGGCGCCCGAGGCGCCCCGAGCACCCGAGGCGTCCGCCCACCGCGGCTGAGCGGTCCCCGGCAGCCTGCACAACGCAGACCGCCCGAGCAACGCAGACCGCCCCGACCGCAGAACGCGGTCGGGGCGGTCTCAGCGCGTGAGCGCGTCGCCTACTTCTCGGCGAGGAAGGCTTCGAGCTCTTCGCGCGCCACGTGATCCGCCTTCTGCACGGGCGGCGACTTCATGAAGTACGCCGAAGCGGCCTCGACCGGGCCCGCCTGACCGAGGTCGAGGGCGACCTTCGCGCTGCGGATCGCATCGATCATGGTGCCCGCCGAGTTCGGGGAATCCCACACCTCGAGCTTGTACTCCAGGCTCATCGGCACATCGCCGAAGCCGCGACCCTCGAGGCGCACGAACGCGAACTTGCGATCCTCCAGCCACGGCACGTGATCGCTCGGGCCGATGTGCACGTCGTCGGCGTCGAGGTTCGCCGAGATGTTCGAGGTCACCGCCTGCGTCTTCGAGATCTTCTTCGACTTCAGGCGGTTGCGCTCCAGCATGTTCTTGAAGTCCATGTTGCCGCCCACGTTGAGCTGGTACGTGTGGTCGAGCGCGATGCCGCGGCTCTCCATGAGGTGCGCGAGCACGCGGTGCGTGATGGTCGCGCCGACCTGGCTCTTGATGTCGTCGCCGACGATGGGCAGGCCCGCCTCGACGAACTTCGCCGCCCACTCCGGGTCGCTCGCCACGAACACGGGCACCGCGTTCACGAACGCGACGCCGGCGTCGAGCGCGGCCTGCGCGTAGAACTTCACGGCCTCCTCGCTGCCGACGGGCAGGTAGCAGGCGAGCACCTCGGCGCCCGAGTCGCGCAGCGCCTGCGCCACGTCCACCGGCTCCGCGGGCGACTCGGTCACCTCGTCGCGGTAGTACTCGCCGAGGCCGTCGAGAGTGGGACCGCGCTGCACGGTCACCCCGAGCGACGGCACCTCGGAGAACTTGATGGTGTTGTTGCGGCCGGCCCAGATGGCCTCACTGAGATCCGCACCCACCTTCTCGGCGTCCACCTCGAAGGCGGCGACGAACTCGAGATCCGAGACGTGATACCCGCCGAGCCGAACGTGCATCAACCCCGGCACCTGGGCGCTGTCATCGGCGTCCCGGTAGTACTCGACTCCCTGGACGAGCGAGCTCACGCAATTCCCGACGCCCGCGAGGGCAACCTTCACCGTCATAGCACCAATTGCTTTCTCTGCTGTTCTTCCCCGTATCATCGGGGCGCACCAAGTTTCGATTTTACTCCTGTTGCTGAATGGCCCGAAATGACGCGGAGCGATCCGAACGTGAAGATCAGCGAAAAGCTGCGCGAAGCGTAGGCTTGACGGGCGGAGCGCGCTCACCGACGGGCGCCGGACGAGGGGTGAGCCGCCGAATGAGCGATACGGGCCTGCACGAGGGGCGGATGGTCGTCGAAACCGCGATCCGCGCCGCCCACGAGGCGGGGGCGATCGCGCTCGACGGATTCCGCGGGCGCGACCTCGGCCTCGACGTCAAGACCGACATGCACGACGTCGTCACCCGCTACGACCGCGCGGCCGAAGCCCATATCCGCGGCGTGATCCTGGAACGCTTCCCCGACTCGGCCATCGTGGGCGAGGAGGAGGGGGAGACGTCGGGGGCGGGGCCGCTCACCTGGTACCTCGACCCCATCGACGGCACCTCGAACTTCGCGCGCGGCATCGCGATGTGGGCGGTGAGCATCGGGGTCGCGGTCGACGGCGAGATGGTCGCCGGGGTGATCTACGACCCCGTCGCCGGACAGCTGTTCTGGGCCGACGATCGGGGCGCCTTCCTCGCCGAGCGGCCGGTGGACGCCGCGGACGCGCTCGCGCGCTGCCGACCGCTGCAGAGTTCCGGATCGACCGCACCGTCGCGCGCGACCGTCGCACTGAACTTCCCGCTCGCCAGGGATCTCGTGCACTTCCCGGAGCTGGCGCTCGAGCAGTACGCCGAGGTGACGCGCACCTTCGCCCAGGTGCGGGGGCTCGGCAGCACCTGCATCGCGCTCGCCTGGATCGCGGCGGGATGGCTCGACGCGACCGTCTCCTTCGAGACGAACCCGTGGGACGTCGCAGCGGGGGCGTTCATCATCCGCCGCGCCGGCGGCGTCTACCGCTCCTACGCGCACGGCGAGATCCTGCCCGAGCGGGGCGACCACCTCGGCCCGCACTACTACGCCGCCGTGGCCGGGGGCGATTTCGAGCTGCTGCACGAGATCATGCGCACGCAGAGCCGCCGCCCCTGAGGGCGGGGAGAGGCCGCGGGCCGGTCACGGGGCGCGGGTCCGGATCCCCGACCCCCGCGCGTATCAGCCGCGGGTGAGCTGCGCCGCGAGCTGCAGCAGCAGCGGCTCCGAGCCGGGACGCCCGATGAGCTGCGCGCCCATCGAGAGCTGCCCGGCACCGTGCGGGTCGGGCACGGCGAGCGTCGGCACCGCGACCGCCGGCAGGCCCGAGACGTTGACCATCGACGTGAACGGGGTCCACTCGCACTGGGCGCGGTAGTCGGCGTCGGCGTCCAAGTCCATGAAGGCTCCGATGCGGGGCGGAGGCGTGGCGAGGCCCGGCGTGAGCACCACGTCGTAGCGCGCCCACTCGGTGCGCAGTCCGGCGGCGATGCCGCGCAGCGCCTCGGCCGCGGCGAGGTGCGTCTCGCGGGGCGTCGCGAGGGCGCGTTCGCGGAACACGCGGGTGAAGGGGGTGAGGCGCGCCTCGGCCTCGGGCGACAGCCCGAGGAGCGAGAGCCCCGCCATCCAGCAGCTCGTGAAGACCTCGGTGTAGCGCGGATCGTATGCGAACCGGGCCTCCTCGACGTGGTGGCCGCGCGCGATGAGGCCGGCCGCAGCGGCCTCGTAGGCGGCGCGCGCCTCGGCGGAGATGGGGGTCGGATGCGCCGACTCGAACGGCGACGCCGTGCTCATGCCGATGCGCAGGCCGGTGAGCGCGTCCGCCGCCCGTACCGCCGCGAGGGCGGGCGCGGGGGAGCCCGTCATCGCGTCGAAGAGCAGCGCGGCGTCCTCGGCGGTGCGCGCGAGGGGGCCGCTCACCACGAGCTTCGGCGCGCCGAAGTCGTCGAGCGGTCCGCCGATCACGTCGGTGGGCACGGTGCCGAGCCCGGGCTTCAGGCCGATGAGTCCGCAGGCGAGGGCGGGGATCCGGATCGACCCGCCGCCGTCGCTGCCCGGCGCGACGGGCAGCAGGCCCGCTGCGACCGCAGCGGCGCTGCCGCCCGACGAGCCGCCGGGCGTGCGTTCGGGATCGAGGGGGTTGCGCGCCGGGGCCGCCACGAGGTTCTCCGAGTAGGCGTTGAGGCCCAGCTCGGGCACCTGCGTCTTGCCGAGCGAGACCGAGCCCGCGGCGCGCAGCACCGCGACGCCCACGTGGTCGTGCTCGGCGACGAGCGCCGGGAGGGCAGCCGTGCCGCGGGTGGTCGGCGCTCCGGCGACCTCGACGAGGTCCTTGTGCGCGAGCGGCAGGCCGTGCAGCGCGGGGAGGGCGCCGGGCACCGCGCGCTCCTCGGCTGAGAGTGCGGCGAAGCGGGCGTCGGCCGCGTCGGCTTCGGCGAGCGCCTGCTCGGCCGTCACCGTGACGAAGGCGCCGAGATCGGGCCGCTCGGCGATGCGGTCGAGGTAGTGCTCGGTGGCGGCGCGAGATGAGAGTTCGCCCGTGCGCAGGGCGGCCTGGAGTTCGAGGGCGGTGCCGGGGAAATCGCTCATGCCGCCACTCTAGGCGCTGTGCTGCGGTTCCCGTAGGGGCCTGCGGTGCTGCCCCTCGCGCTGTCCTCGGGTGCTGCCCGGCTCAGCACCCTTGTTGCGAATGGTTATCAAGAGCTGTTAGTGTGAGACTCGTTCTCATCTAGAAAGTCACTCATGCCCCACGCTTCACGCACTCACAGCCCCCTCAAGATCGCCTCGCTCGGCGCGGCTGCGCTCGCCGCCGCCCTGCTGCTCACCTCCTGCACCGGAACCGCTCAGGGAAGCGACGGATCCGACGGCCTCAGGGTCGTCGCGACCACCACGCAGCTCACCGACTTCGCGGGCCAGGTGGGCGGCGATGACATCGAGCTCACCGGGCTGCTCGCACCCGGCGGCTCCGCTCACCACTTCGACCCGACTCCCGCCGACCTGCTCGCCCTGGGCGAGGCCGATGTGCTCATCGTCAACGGCGAGGGGCTCGAGACCTTCATCGACGGCGCCATCGAGGCGTCGGGATTCGACGGGCGCATCATCACGGCGGCCGACGGACTCGATCCCGAACTGCTGCGCGAGATCACCGCCGAGGGCGGCGAGGCCCACGATCATGATCACGATCACGCCGACGAGGATCACGCCGACGAGGAGCACAGCCACGAGGCCGATGCGGCCGCGGCCGAGAGCGGCCACGCCGAAGAGGGCCACGCCGACCACGATCACGGCGATGTGAACCCGCACATCTGGACCAGCCCCCGCAACGCCTCCGGCATGGTGCGGGAGATCGCCACGGGCCTCGGCGAGGCCGACCCGGCCCACGCCGACGACTACGCCGCGCGCGCCGAGGCGTACTTCCAGCAGCTCGGCGAGCTCGACACCTGGATCACCGCGCAGTTCGAGCGCGTGCCCGCCGCGGATCGGGTGCTCGTGAGCGGCCACGACTCGCTGCGCTACTACCTGCACGACTACGGCATCGCGTTCGCGGGATCCATCCTGCCGAGCTTCGAGGACAATGCCGAGCCGAGCGCGGCCGACATCGACGCGCTGGTGGCCTCGATCAAGGAGCACGGCGTGAAGGCCGTCTTCGTCGAGTCATCGATGAGCCCGAAGCTGGCGCAGGCGATCGCGTCCGAAGCGGGCGTCGAGGTGGTCGACGCCGAGTCCCTCTACGCCGACTCGCTCGGTGCTCCCGGCGAAGGTGCCGAGGGCGGCAGCGCCCCCGGCACCGACACCTACATCGGCGCCACGGTGCACAACACGCGCGTGATCCTGGAGGCGTGGGGGGTCACCCCCGATCCGCTGCCCGCTAGTCTGCAAGGATGACCGCCGCATCCCCCGCAGCAGCAGCCGCGCTCGTCCTCGACGGCGCGGCCTTCGGCTACGCCGGCGTCACGCGCGTCGAACGGCTCTCCTTCGAGGTGCCGCGCGGTGCGGCCGTGGCACTCATCGGCCCGAACGGCTCCGGCAAGTCGACACTGCTGCGCGGCATCCTGGGACTGTCGGATCTCACAGCGGGCAGTGTGCGCGTGCTGGGAGGCGCCCCGGATCGAGCGCGGCGCAGCATCGGCACGCTGCCGCAGGCCGACACCCGCGACACGACGCTGCCGGTGAGCCTGCGCCAGGTCGTGACCATGGGGCTGTACCGCTCGCGGGGCGCGCTGCAGCCGATCGGCCGCGCCGGACGTGCCGCGGTGGCCGAGGCCTTGGAGCGCGTCGGGCTCGACGGGCTCGCGGGGCGCCGCTTCGGCGAGCTCTCCGGCGGCCAGCAGCAGCGCGGCATCCTGGCGCGGGCGCTCGTGTCCGATCCGGAGCTGCTGCTGCTCGATGAGCCGTTCAACGGCCTCGACCGCGAGAACCGCGATGCGCTGCTGCGCCTCGTGCGCGAGTTGCGCGACGAGGGGCGCACGGTGATCGTGTCGACGCACGATCTGGAGATCGCGCAGCAGGCGTGCACGCATGTGCTGCTGCTGGCGAGCGGGCACGCCCCCGATCAGCCGGGCCACCCGGCCGCGTTCGGCCTGCTCGACGAGGCGCTCACGCTCGACGCGGTGCAGCACGCCTTCCAGGACACCACGGTCGAGCTCGACCACCACACCGTCACGACGACGAGAGAGACGGAGTAGTGCTGGCGCGGCTCGCGGGGCTGCTCGCGCCCGCCGGAACCGGCCCACTCGCCGACGCGATCGCGGCGACCCCGCTGGCAGCCGTCTCGCCCGTCGAGGTCTTCGCGCTGCCGTTCATGTGGCGCGCGCTCGTGACGGTCGCGATCCTCGCGGTCGCAGCGGGCGTGGTGGGGCTGTTCATCAGCTTCCGCGAGCTGGAGTTCGTGAGCGACGGCCTGGTGCACGCGGTGTTCCCCGGGCTCGTGGTGGGCTCGGCGCTCGGCGGCGTCGCCGGGGTGCTGCCCGGCGCAGTGGTGGCGGCACTGCTGGCGGCGGTGCTGTTCACGGTGATCGAGCGGCGCGGGATCGGGGCCGACGCGGCGATCGCCGTGGTGCTCACAGGCCTGTTCAGCCTCGGCGTGGTGCTCGTCTCACGGCAGGAGGGGTACGTCTCGCAGCTGCAGGAACTGCTCTTCGGCCGCCTGCTCACGGTGACGTCGGCGCAGCTCTGGCAGATCGCGGTGGTCGCCGCCGCGGCGATCCTCATCGTGCTCGTCACGCGCCGCGCGCAGCTCTTCCGCGCCTTCGACCCCGCCGGCTTCGAGGCGGCGGGGTTCCGCACGCTGCGCACCGATCTCGCGCTGGGGGCGGCGGTGGCGCTGCTCACGGTGGCCGGCGTGCAGGCGCTCGGTGTGCTCATGGTGGTGGCGCTGCTGACGGTGCCGATGGCGGCGGCCCGCCTGATCTCGCGCGGCTTCGCGCTGCTCATCCCGATCGCGATCCTCGTGCCGTTGGCGGCGGGTTTCGCGGGGCTCTGGCTGTCGTTCGAGTGGTCGGTGGGCGCCGGTGCGACCGTGTCGCCGGGCGCCGTGGTGGTGCTGCTGCTCGTCGCCGCATACCTGCTGGCGGCGCTGCTGCGCGCACTGGCGCGCCGCAGCACGCCGGTGCTTCGGAGCTCACGCGTGTCTCGGACCGAACCCTCTGCGTTGCCCCGAGACATCGGTGAGCCCCGAGACATCGGTGAGGCCCGAGACGCGGGGCGGCCGGACCAGGACCAGAGACCGGGCCGGGGGCGCGCATGAGCTATTTCGCGCTCGCCGCGCTCGAACTCACCCTGCTCGGCCTGCTCTCCGGCCTCGCGGGCACGCTCATCGTGCTGCGCCGCCGCTCGTTCTTCGCGGTCGCGCTGAGCCACGCCACCTTCCCAGGCGGCGTCGTCTTCGCGGTGCTGGGGTGGAACCTGCTGCTCGGACAGGCGCTGTTCGCGCTGCTGCTCGTGCTGGTGATTACGCTGCTCTCGCGCATCCCCGGGCAGGGGCGTCAGGTGGCGAGCGGCGTGGTGCTCTCGCTGGGATTCGCACTGGGCACGCTGCTGGCGAGCCTCAATCCGGGGCTCGGAGTGCCGGTCGAGGCGCTGCTCGTCGGGTCGCCGCTCGGAGTGACCGTCGGCGATGTGACGGCGGCCGGGACGGTGCTGCTGCTCGCGGGGGCCGTGCTCGCGATGACGCGGCGCAGGATCCTGTTCCACACCTTCGACCCCGTAGGGTTCGCGGCCGCAGGCTTCCGGGCCTGGCCGGTGGAGCTCGTCGTGGCCGGTGTGGTGGCCGCGGCCGTGGTGGTGGCGATGCCGGCGGTGGGCGCGATCCTCGGGGTCGCGGTGCTCATCGGACCGGCCGCGGCGGCGCGCGCGCTCACCGACCGGATCGAGTGGATACCGCCGATCGCGGCGGGGCTCGGGGTCGCGGGCGGTCTGCTCGGGCTGTGGGCGTCGCGCGAGTTCGGCATCGCCGCGGGCGGATCCGTGGGTGTCGTGATGACGCTGGTGTTCCTCGCGGCGGTCGCGATCCGCTCCCTGCGCTCGCGGCCCGCGCCGCAGGGGTCGAGGGCTCCGAGCCCGCACGAGGTCTGAGCGGGATGTCCCGCCCGGAGGAACTTCGCTACGGTGGAGGGCAGATGCGGGAGACCGCTCGAGAGAGGAGGCGCGCCATGCAGCCGAAACGGAACACGTGGCAGCGCGAGGCGGTGCGTGCGGCGCTGGCCGGTGCGCGCGGTTTCGTGAGCGCCCAGCAGCTGCATCAGGAACTGCGGGACGGCGGATCCACGATCGGCCTCGCGACCGTGTACCGGGCGCTCGCGAGCCTCTCCGAAGCGGGCGAAGCCGACTCCCTGCAGTCGCCGGAGGGTGAGAACCTGTTCCGCTCGTGCACGATGACGGGGCACCACCACCACCTCATCTGCCGCAGCTGCGGCGACACCCGCGAACTCTCCGCCACCGTGGTCGAGGAGTGGACGCGCAAGGTGGGGGCCGAGCACGGCTTCACCGAGATCGAGCACGTCGTCGATCTCTTCGGCCTGTGCGAGCGCTGCCGCGCACGGGCCGAAGAGACCTCCGACTAGGGCGTGTCTCGCGGATCCTCGCCTACTGCGCGCGCCTGTTCGGGGCGCCTCGCTGCGTTGTCGTTGTCAGATTTACATCCAGCAAACCGTCCTCCTCCGCCTTGCGAGGCACCCCGCCCAGGCGCTGCTCGCAACGGCAACGATCCACGAGACACACCCGAGGCCGCGATCACGCCGCCCGGTTCCTCCGCGAGATGATCCGCTGCGCCCGGCGTCGCGCCCGGCGCAGGGCCACGCGCTCCCGGCGCCGCTCGACGAGGGTGTACAGGATCGGCACGAGCACCAGGGTGAGCAGCGTCGACGACACGAGGCCGCCGATCACCACGATGGCGAGCGGGCGCGAGATGAACACCCCGCCGCCCGTGAGACCGAGCGACATCGGCACCAGCGCGAAGATGGTGGCCGCCGCGGTCATCAGAATCGGACGCAGACGCAGGCGGGTGCCGTGCTCGACGGCCTCCTCGAGGGGGGCACCCGCGCTGCGCAGGCGGTTCACGAGGTCCATGAGCACGATCGCGTTCGTGACGACGATGCCGATGAGCATGAGCAGGCCGATGAGTGCGGGCAGTCCCAGCGGGGTGCCGGTGAGCAGCAGGCCGAGGATCGCGCCCGTCGCCGCGAACGGGATCGAGATGAGCAGCACCAGCGGTCCGCGGAAGCTGCGGAAGGTGGCGACCATCACCAGCAGCACTAGCATGATGGCGGCGAGCATCGCGGCGCCGAGCTGCGCGAAGGCCTCGTCCTGCTCGGCGCTGACGCCGCCGAGCTCGAAGCTGACGCCGGCCGGCAGCTGCGCGGTGGCGATGGCGCGCTCGACGGCGGCGTTCGCGGCGTCGAGCTGACCGCTGCGTGGCGTGACGGTGAGCGTGACCTGGCGCTCGCCGTCGGCGCGCGTGATCGTGGGGGCGGTGAGCTCCTCCTCGACGGTGGCGATGTCGGCGAGGGCGATCGCGGTGCCGGTGATGCGGGCCGCCGCCTTCTGCTCGGCCTCGGCCTGCTCCTGCTGCGCGAGCTGATCGGACGCGTCGGCCTGCGCCTGGCGCAGCGCCGAGATCTGCTCGTCGATGCCCTCGATGCCGCTCCGGGCGCCGGCGATCGCGCCCTCGATCGCGGCCAGCTGCTCGGCGCGCTGCTGGGCGGCGCGCTGCGCGGCCTCGTCGGCCGGGTCCGGCTGCGGTTCGGGTACGACGGGCAGGCTCTGCAGCTGGGCGAGCTGCGAGTTCAGCTCGCCCAGCTGGGCGACGAGCTGCGCGCGCTGCGCACCCGCCTCGTTCAGCTGCTTCGCCAGCTCGTCCGAGGCTCGCACGCGCTGGGTCTCGGCCTCCGCCTCGGCCCGCTCCTGGAGGGCGTCGGCGGCGATCTTCTGGGCCTGCGCCGTCTGCTGCGGGGTGACGGGCAGCAGCAGCGAGCCGAGCTGCTCGGCCGTGCGCTCAGCGCCGGGGGTGCGCAGCACGATGTCGCGTTCGCGACCCTCGAACATCATGCGGCCGACGGTCTTGCCCTCGAGCGCGGTACGCACGGCGTCGGCCACGAGGGCGCGGTCGAAGCCGAGCAGCGCGGCGCGATCCTCGTCGAGCTTCACGCGCACCACGGGCTGCTCGCCCGTGAGCTCGCTGCGCACGGACTGCACGCTCGACGAGTCGCCGAGCTGGGCCTCCAGCAGCTCGCTGGCCTGGCGCAGCGCGGCGGGGTCGTTGCCGCGGACCTGCAGGGCGATGCCGCCGCCGCCCGCGCCGCCGACGAAGGCGTCCTGGGTGAGCAGTTGCACGTCTCCGGCGTCGGGCACGCGCTCCAGGGCGCGCTCCACGGCGTCGCCGACGGTCTCCGCGTCGGCGCCGTCTTCGAGCTGCACGTCGTAGGAGATCGCGGTGGGCATGCCCGCGCTGCCGCCGCCCACGGGGATCGAGGTCATCACGTCGCGCACGCCGGGCACCTTGGCGAGCGCGCGCTCGACGGGTTCGGCGGCCGCGACGAGCTGCTCGGCGTCGCCGGTCTGCGGCGGGGTCTGCGTGAGCTGCAGGCTCTCGTTGCCGGAGGAGCCGAGGAAGTCGCTCTGCAGGAACGGGGTCATTGCGAGGGTCGCGACGAGCACGAGAGTCGAGGCGATGAGCGTGATCGCGGGGTGCCGACGGGTCGCGGTCAGGGCTGGCATGAGGGCTCGCTGCAGCCGGTCGGGGGCGGTGCGGGTCTCGGCCAGCTCGTCATCGTGCTCCGGATCCGGATCCTGCGTCCCCGCCGCGCGCGCACCGTGCCCGCGCCGATTCATGAACCAGTAGGCGAGCACCGGCACGATCGTCAGGGCGACGAGCAGCGAGGCGAGCAGCGCGATAGTCACGGTGACCGCGAAGGGCCGGAAGAGCTGCCCGGCGATACCCGAGACGAGCGCGATCGGCAGGAAGACGGCGACGGTGGTGAGGGTCGAGGCGGTGATGGCCCCCGCGACCTGGCGCACGGAGGCGACCACGCCGGCCACGGTGAGCGGCCCCGAGCCGCGGCGCCGGCTGATGTTCTCGATCACCACGATCGAGTCGTCGACCACGCGGCCGATCGCGATGGTGAGCGCGCCGAGGGTGAGGATGTTGAGCGTGTTGCCGCTCCACCACAGCCCGATGAGCGTGATGAGGAGCGACAGCGGGATCGAGACCGCCGCGATCACGGTCGAGCGCCACGAGCCGAGGAAGGCGAGGATCACGAGCACCGCGAAGAGCAGGCCGAGCCCGCCCTCGACCGAGAGATCGTGGATGGACTGCTCGATGTAGGGGGCCTGGTCGAAGATGGTGACGAACTCGGCCTTGAGGCCCGGTGCGACGCGGTCGAGCTCGGCGGTCACGGCGTGGGAGATGTCGACGACGTTGGCGCCGTGCGCGGGGAACACCTGCAGGGTGAGTGCCGGCTTCCCATTGACGCGAGAGATGCTGTCGGCCGGCACGGCCTCCGTGGTGACATCGGCGAAGTCGGAGAGGTGGGCGACGGCGACGGCGTCGTCAGCGCCGGTCGTGGTGAAGGGCAGGGCCGCGATCTCCTCCACCGTGCTGAGGCCGCTGCCCACGGTCACGGAGAGCTCGCCCTGCTCCGACGCCGCCTGCCCCGCGGGCAGCGCCGCGCCGCGGGCCTCCAGGGCGGGCGCGATCTGGGCGGGATCGATCTGCAGCCGCTCGACGTCGGCGGGGCGCAGTGCGATGAGGATCCGCTGCTCCTGCCGCCCAGCGAGCTCCACCTTCTGCACGCCGTTCACGCCCTGCAGCGCCGGCACGACCTCGCGGGCGAGGTCGTCGGCGAAGGCGGCGGAGTCGCCCGTCGTGCCGGCGCTCAGCACCATCGCGGGCATGTCGTCGGCGCCGCCCGAGAACACCTGCACCTCGCTGCCGCTCGGGAACGCCGGCTTCAGGGAGTCCGCGGCGGCGCGGATGGCGCGCAGCGTCTCCTCCTCGCCTTCCTCGAAGGGCCACTCGACCGTGATGTCGGCGGATCCGCTCGCGGTGGTCGAGGTGACGCGGGTCACGCCGGGCACCGCGCGCAGCGCCTGCTCGGTCGGCTCGGTGACGGTGCGGGCTATCTCCTCCGGGGCGAGGCCGGGCGACTGCACCGACACGAACGCGGCCGGCACCTGCATGGAGGGCATGAGCTCCTGCTTGAGCGAGCCCATCGAGATGAGGCCGAGCACGGCGACGGCGACGGTGGCGAGCCCCACGATCAGGCGGTTCTTCAGGCTGGTGCGAGTGAGAAAGGACATGTGCTCTTTCGATGTGAGCGGGCCCGGGCAGGGGAGGCTGCCATCGCCGGGCCTGCTGCGGGCGGATCGCCGCGGCTGCTGCGCGCACGGCTCGGTCGATGTTTCCAGCCTGCCGCGTCGCAGGGGCCGCCGCATCGTCCCCGGGTACTATTTCGGCTCATCCCGAAGGATGATTCGGGGAACCCGGAAGGCCGCCGCGGGCGGCGCGGATCGCGCGGCGCCCGCCGATTCAGGCGCGCGGCGTGATCCAGGTCCACTCGGCGTACTTGGCCGTGCGGCCGTCGCCGCTCGACCGGCCGGTGAGCCGGCGGCGCACCCACGGCACGACGTGCTCGCGGGTGTAGCGCAGCTGCTCGCGCCGGGAGGGTGCCGCGACCGGCGCCGCGTCGAGCACCCAGTCGATCGGTGCGGGGCGGTCGAGCGCGCGCAGCACGTTCGCGGCCACGCGGTGGTGGCCGACCGGCGCCAGGTGCAGGCGGTCGGGGGACCAGTACTGCCGGTTCGCGAGCTCGGGGTCGCTCCAGTTGTCGGCGAAGCGGATGCCGAGCCGCGCGGCGATGCCCTGCGCCTCGCGCACGAGCGCGTCGCCCTTCGCGCGCACGCGTGCCCCGCCGGGCAGGCCGGCGGTGGGGTTCGCTCCGGCGAGCAGCAGCGGCTCGGCCCCCGCGTCGATGACGCGCCGCAGCGCCTGCTCGGTCTCGGCGCTGATCCAGGCGATGTCCGTGCCCGGGCGCAGCATGTCGTTGCCGCCGCCGTTGAAGGTGACGAGGGTGGGGGCGAGAGCGAGCGCCGGAGCCAACTGCTCGGCGATGATCGGGGCGAGGAGACGGCCGCGGATCGCGAGGTTCGCGTACTGGATCGGCCGGCCCGCGGCGTCGGCGAGACCCTGCGCCACGAGATCGGCCCAGCCGCGCACCGAACCGTCCGGCTGTTCGTCGCCGACGCCCTCGGTAAAGCTGTCCCCGATCGCCACGTAGCGGATCGCGGCCCGCTCCTGCTGCTCGTCCACCGCTCCAGCCTACGCCCGCTGCAGTGCGCTCCGGCAGTCCCTCCGGGTCCGGCCGGCAGCGGGGTCGTGCGGCCGGTCCCCGGGCCCGGGCCGTACAGCCGGTCCGATGCGGTCGCTTCGCATGCGTACACTGTCTGCAGCGCTCCGAGCCGGGGCGCGCCCTCGCCGGAGCCGTCGAGCGCCGCGCGATCCGCCCGTCACCGGCCTTGAAGGATCCCATGAAACTGCTCCGCTCCATCCCGCTGCTCGGCTGGATCGTCATCGCGATCGTGCTCGGCATCCTGCTCGGGCCGGTGATGCCGGCCTGGCTCGGCGGCGTGTTCCTCACCTACAACTCGATCTTCTCGGGCTTCCTGGGGTTCGCGGTGCCGCTCATCATCCTCGGCCTCGTGACGCCCGCGATCGCCGAGCTCGGCACGGGCGCCGGCAAGTGGCTCGGGATCACGGCCGCCATCGCCTACGGCTCGACCATCATCGCGGGCCTGCTCGCCTACGCCGTGAGCCGCTGGCTGTTCACGGCGTCGATGACCGGCGGCGGTCTGAGCGAGCTGGGCGACGAGGGCGGTTCGGGCTTCGCTCCCTACTTCAGCGTCACGGCGGCGCCCGACGGGGCGGCGACCGAGATCGTGCTGGCGCCGGTGATCGACGTCATGAGCGCGCTCGTGCTCGCCTTCGTCGTCGGCATCGGGCTCACTGCGTTCCGCAGCCGCGTCCTGTTCCGCGGCGCGGTGGAGTTCCGCACGATCGTCGAGTCGCTGATCCGGCGCATCATCGTGCCCGCCCTGCCCCTCTTCATCTTCGGCATCTTCCTGGACCTCTCCGCGAGCGGCGCGGCGCTCGAGGTCGTCGGCAAGTTCCTGCTCGTCGTGCTCGTCTCCTTCGCGCTGACGCTCGTCGTGCTGCTGCTGCAGTACGCCGTGGCGGGCGCGATGTCGGGCACCAACCCGCTGCGGGCGCTCTGGAACATGCGCGACGCCTACTTCACCGCGCTCGGCACCTCCTCGTCGGCGGCCACGATCCCGGTCACCCTGGCCTCGACGAAGAAGAACGGCGTCTCCGACTCGGTCGCCGGCTTCGTCGTGCCGCTCTGCGCCACGATCCACCTGTCGGGATCGATGGTGAAGATCACCTGCTTCTCGATCGCGGTGCTGCTGCTGACCGGCGGAGACGTGTCGTTCGCGGGGTACTTCCCCTTCATCCTGATGCTCGGCGTGATGATGGTCGCCGCTCCCGGTGTGCCGGGCGGCGCCATCGCCGCCGCGGCGGGCCTGCTCGTGCAGATGCTCGGCTTCGGGGACGCGGAGGTCGGCCTGATGTTCGCGGCCTACATCGCCCTCGACAGCTTCGGCACCGCGACCAACGTGACCGGCGACGGCGCGATCGCGATGATCGTGAACAAGCTGACGCGCGGCAGGCTCGGCGCGCAGGCCCAGCAGGACTCCGATGAGGACGTCGAGCTGATCGACGGCGCGGTGGATCAGCGCCACTCGCTGGGCTGAGCCGGGCGGCGCCGCCGCGCGCTCCGACGCCGCGGCACCCGGCCACGACACGCCCGGGTGTTGCGCGAGTGCCGATCCTCGTCTAAACTCGATCTTTGGCTGTGCGCCGTCCCAGTGCGCAGACCGCGGGAGCCGCTCGGTTCGAGACCGGAATGATTCGTCAAGCCGGGGCTCCTGCAGACAAGAAATCTTGGGTGAGGCCGTCCGGCCTCACGGTATGAGAGGAAACACCATGGCAGCAGTGTGCCAGGTGACCGGCGCCGTTCCCGGCTTCGGTCACAACATCTCGCACTCGCACCGTCGCACCAAGCGCCGGTTCGATCCGAACATCCAGAAGAAGACCTACTACGTGCCGTCGCTCGGCCGCAAGGTGACCCTCACCCTGTCGGCCAAGGGCATCAAGGTCATCGATGCCCGTGGCATCGAGTCCGTCGTGGCTGATCTGCAGAAGCGTGGGGTGAAGTTCTAATGGCGAAGGACAAGGACGTACGTCCGATCATCAAGCTCCGCTCGACCGCGGGCACCGGGTTCACCTACGTGACGAAGAAGAACCGTCGCAACACCCCCGACCGCCTCGTGCTCAAGAAGTACGATCCGGTCATCCGCAAGCACGTCGAGTTCCGAGAGGAGCGTTAATCATGGCGAAGAAGAGCATGATTGCGAAGAACAAGCAGCGCCAGGCGATCGTCGACCGCTACGCGGAGAAGCGCGCTGAGCTGAAGAAGGCCCTCATCGACCCCAACGGGACCGATGAGAGCCGCGAGGCCGCCCGCGTGGGCCTGCAGAAGCTGCCCCGCAACGCTTCGCCGGTGCGCGTGCGCAGCCGCGACGTCATCGACGGCCGCCCCCGCGGCGTCCTGTCGAAGTTCGGCGTTTCGCGTGTCCGCTTCCGGGACATGGCGCACCGCGGCGAGCTGCCCGGCATCACCAAGTCGTCCTGGTAACAGGCTGCAGACGGTACGGCCGCTGAACGCGGACGCCACCGGCTGACGAGCGGGCGCGGATCCTCAGGGATCCGCGCCCGCTTTGCGTTTGCGGGACCTGCAGCCTGGGATTCCGCTCCCTTTTTGGGGGTTTCTGCGATGAAAACGACGCGAGATCCGCAGGATTCCGCCGAATTAGGGTAGATTCGTACGCGATCAACCGATCGGACCCACCCACCGGGCGGGGACACCTGAACCAGATCAGGGGCGGACGCCTCGCGTCGATGCCCTGGAAGGACACAACATGGCACTCAACAAGACTGAGCTCGTTGCCAAGATCGCGGCCGAGACCGGCCAGAGCCAGGCCGCCGTTTCGAGCGTGATCGACGGCCTCTTCGCCGCCGTCTCCGAGACCGTCGCCGGTGGCGACAAGGTGTCGATCCCGGGCTGGATCTCCTTCGAGACCGCGACCACCGCTGCCCGCACCGGCCGCAACCCCCGCACCGGCGAGACCATCGAGATCCCCGCCGGCAAGCGCGTCAAGGTGTCGGTCGGCTCGAAGCTCAAGGCTGCCGTGAAGTAACTTCTTCACCTCGGAAGACCCCGGCCGACGCTCGTCGCCGCCGGGGTCTTCTGCGTCTCCGGGAGCCTCGCCGAGGAGACGCCCGGCTTGCCGCGTTAGGCTGGTTCGGTGCCCCGATATCTGCGCGTGCTCGCTCCTGCCCTCCTGCTCGCGGCGACCCTCGCGGCGCTGCTCGTCGGGCTCGGGATCGGCGGAGCCGCCGACGAGCGCACGCTCGCAGACCCCGGCACGCTCGTGCGCTTCGGCGTGCCGCTCTCGCGCACCCTCGTGAACGTGTCGATGGCGGGCCTCATCGGCGCCGTCGTGATGGCCGTCTGGGCGCTCGCGGGCACCAGCCTCCCGGGCCACGGGGCAAAAGTCCGCACGAGCGCGGCCGACGCGCGCCGCTCCGCGGAGCCGCCCGCCGAGACGCGCGCGGCGATGGACCTCGCCGCAGCCTCGGCCGCCGTGCTCACCGTCGCGAGCGCGGCGACCATCCTCTTCACCTACGTCGACGTCTCGGGTCAGCCGTTCTCCCCGGATCCGCAGTTCGGCGCGGGGCTGGCGATGTTCGTGACCGAGATCGAGCTCGGGCAGCTGTGGATGATCGAACTGCTGCTCGCGGCGGTGACCACCGTGCTGGCATTCGCGATCCGCGGCCGCAGGCTCACCCTGCTCGTGCTCGTCGCCGCCCTGCTCACCACCCTGCCCCTCGCCCAGCAGGGGCACGCCGCGGGCGCCTCGGGGCACGGCCTGGCCGTGAACTCGCTGCTCGTGCACCTGCTCGGGGCCGCGGTGTGGCTGGGCGGCCTGCTCACCCTGATCTTCGTGGCTCGGGTCGTCGACCGGCCGCGGCTCGCGGTGCTCACCGCCCGCTACTCGACGCTGGCGCTCTTCGCTTTCGTGGGCGTGGTGGCGTCGGGCGTGGTGAGCGCCTGGCTGCGCATCGGATCGCTCGACGCCCTGCTCGGCACCGGCTACGGGCAGCTGGTGCTGCTCAAGACCGCGGCGCTCGTGGTGCTCGGCGTGTTCGGGGCCGTGCAGCGCACCCGCCTGATCCCGCGCATCGCGAGCGGGGGCACGCGGGTCTTCGTGTGGTTCGTGCTCGCCGAGCTCGCCGTCATGGGGGTGGCGAGCGGCGTGGCGGGGGCGCTCGGCCGCACGGCCACGCCCGTCGCGCTCGAGCCCGCGCGCGACCAGGGCGGCCGGATCAGCCCGGCCGAATGGCTGACCGGCGATCCGCTGCCCCCCGAGCTCACCTTCGAGAGCTACCTCACCGAGTGGAAGTTCGACCTCGCCTGGGTGCTCGTCTGCGTGTTCGGGGCGGCGCTGTACCTGGCCGGCGTGATCCGCCTCGCCCGCCGCGGCGACCGCTGGCCGGTGGGTCGCACGATCGCGTGGCTGCTCGGCATGCTGCTGCTCTTCTACACGACGAACGGTGCGCTCAACGCCTACGAGCAGTACCTGTTCAGCGTGCACATGCTGGGCCACATGATGCTCACCATGCTCATCCCGCTCGTGCTCGTGCTCGGCGCGCCCGTCACCCTCGCGCTGCGCGCCGTCGAGCGGCGCACCGACGGTTCCTGGGGCGGGCGCGAGTGGATCCTCTGGGCCGTCGCGACCCCCTACTCCAAGATCATCACCCACCCCGCGGTGGCCGCCGTCGTGTTCTCGGGGTCGCTGTGGGTCTTCTACTTCACGCCGATCGCGCGCTGGGCGGCGCAGGAGCACCTGGGCCACCAGTGGATGATCATCCACTTCCTCATCGCGGGCTACCTGTTCAGCCTGTCGATGGTGGGCGTCGACCCCGTGCCCTACCGCTTCCCGTACCCGCTGCGCCTCGTCACGCTGTTCGCGACGATGGCATCGCACGCCTTCTTCGGCGTGACCCTCATGACCGGCGACGGGCTGCTGCTGGCCGACTGGTACGGCGCGATGGGCCGAACCTGGGGGGCGACGCCGCTCGAAGACCAGTCGACGGGCGGCGGGATCGCGTGGGGCATCGGCGAGCTGCCGACGCTCGCGCTCGCGCTCGTGGTGGCCGTGCAGTGGTCGCGCAGCGACGCGAAGGAGCAGAAGCGCAAGGATCGCGCCGAGGAGCGATCGGGCGACGCCGAGCTCCAGGCCTACAACGCGATGCTCGCGGCGCAGGCGGATCGCGACGAGCGGGTGCGGGCCTCGGGTCGGACGACGCCGGGCGCATAGGATCGCGCGGCGGTGCTGCGGCGCCGGCGGGCCCGCGCGGAGGCTCCGCGGTCCCTTCGGCTACGCGCCCGGAGCGCCCTCGTCGGTCACCGTCACATCGGCGCGGTGGAAGTTCAGGTGCGAGCGCGAGGCGGTGGGGCCGCGCTGGCCGAGGTAGCGCGAGAACGTGGCTCCCGCACCGTAGGGCCGGTCGGCGGGGGAGGAGAGCCTGAAGAAGCAGAGCTGGCCGATCTTCATCCCGGGCCACAGCCGGATCGGCAGCGTCGCCACGTTCGAGAGCTCGAGGGTGACATGCCCCTCGAAACCGGGATCGATGAAGCCAGCGGTGGAGTGCGTGAGCAGGCCGAGGCGGCCGAGCGAGCTCTTGCCTTCGAGACGGGCTGCGATGTCGTCGGGCAGCGACACCTTCTCGAAGGTGGATCCGAGCACGAACTCGCCCGGGTGCAGGATGAAGCCCTCCGCGGGGTCGACCTCGATGAGGCGGGTCAGCTCGGGCTGCTCGACCGCGGGGTCGATGACCGCGTACTTGTGGTTGTCGAAGAGTCGGAAGTAGCGGTCGAGTCGCACGTCGACGCTCGACGGCTGCACCATCGAGGCCTCGCTGGGCGTCAGGCCGATGCGCCCGGAATCGAGTTCGGCGTTGATGTCGTGATCGGAGAGCAGCACGCGAACGATTCTATGCGAGGGCGGGCGCCCCGGCGGATCAGCTGCCCGGCGCCTCTTCGGTGAGCACGAAGAGCAGCTCGGTGATGCGATCGCCGAGGTCCTCCGCGCCGCCGTGGGCGCTGCCGCCGGAGATGGCCGCGAGCCGCGCCGATCGGTCGTACAGGCCGTCGAAGGCGGCGAGGGCGCGCTCGACCGGGAGCACGAAGCGACGGCCCGCCGCGTCGACCAGCTTCTCGACGACCTCGGCCAGCTCGCCCTTCAGCGAGTCGAGGAATCCCGCGAAGCCCGGCGGGGCGAGCTCCGGGTCGCGCATCGCGAGGAGCATGAACTCGGACTCGAGCGCGAACCACGCCGACTCTGCCGCGAGCGGCGAGAGGAACTCCTGCACGTAGCCGGCGACCTCGGCGGGTTGCAGGGGCTCGGCGCAGCTCTGGAGGTGGGGGAGGAGGCTTTCGGCGCGCGCGGTCAGCTGCGCCGCGCGCCGCTCGTACTGGTGCTGCAGGGCCGCGAGGAACAGCTCCTCCTTGCTGGAGAAGTTCGAGTAGAACGCGCCCCGGCTGAATCCGGCGCGGCTGCACACCTGCTCGACGGTGGCGCCCTGCAGGCCCTCTTCGGTGAAGACCTCGGCGGCGGCGTCGAGCAGCCGGTTGCGGGTCTCCTGGCGACGAGCGCTGAGTGCCGGGTCCACGGCAGCGCCCGGCGCTGGGGGGTCGACGGCGGAGAACATGCCTGTCATTCTCTCACGCGCATCCGAAGCTGGGAGCCTTCCGATACATCCGTGTATCGGAACGCATACACTGGTGTATCGAAGCGATGCGCCAGTGCATCGAACCATCCCGCCCGCGCCGCCACCGAAAGGCACGCATGTCGACGCTGCTCTACGCCCTCGGACGCTGGGCGACCCGCGCCCGCTTCCTCGTGCTCGCCCTCTGGATCGTGCTGCTCGCGCTGCTCGGCACCGGGGCCGCCCTCTTCGGACAGGGCGCCAACGCGCCCATCACCATCCCCGGCACCGAATCGCAGCAGGCCATCACCGAGCTCGGGCGCACGTTCCCCGAGGTCAGCGGCACCAGCGCCACCATCATCGTGGTCGCGGCCGACGGCCAGCGCGCCGACGATCCGGCCTACGAGCGCATCATCGACGACGCGGCGGCCGAGCTCGAGGGCGTCGAATCCGTCACGGCAGTGCAGACGCCGTTCAGCGAGGAGGCGAGCGGCGGTCTCGCCGACGACGGCAGCGCCGCGCTCATCACCGTGCAGATCGAGGGCGAGGTGAGCAGCGTCTCCGACACCACCGTGGCGGGCATCGAGCGGGTCACCGACGACATCCGGGATCGCCTGCCCGAGGGCGCCGAGACCTCCTACGGCGGCGAAGCGTTCTCCGCCGCCGTGCCCGGGATCAGCCCCACCGAGGCCATCGGCGTCGCGATCGCCTTCGTGGTGCTGATCCTCACCCTCGGCTCGCTCATCGCCGCCGGCATGCCCCTCCTCATCGCGATCCTCGGCGTGGCCGTCTCGATCGCCGGCCTCTTCCTGGTGACGGCGTTCGCCGATCTCACCTCGACCACGCCGATGCTCGCCCTCATGCTCGGCCTCGCCGTGGGCATCGACTACACGCTCTTCATCGTGAGCCGCCACCAGGAGCAGTTGCGGGCCGGCACCGCCGTCGACGAGTCGATCGCGCGCGCCACCGCCACCAGCGGATCGGCGGTCGTGTTCGCGGGCCTCACCGTCATCATCGCCCTCGTGGGTCTGGCCGTGGCCGGGATCCCCTTCCTCACCGCGCTCGGAGTCGCCGCGGCCGCCGCGGTCGCCGTGGCCGTGCTCATCTCGGTGACGCTCACGCCCGCGATCATGGCGATGGCCGGGCTGCGGATCCTGCCGAAGCGGCAGCGGCTCGCACTCGCGGGCGCAGCCGACTCCGCAGCCCCCGCCTCCGCTCCCGCGCCCTCCCGCGCCGACCGCTTCTTCGCGGGCTGGGTGCGCGTCGTCACCCGGCGGCCCCTCGTCACGATCGCCGCCGTGCTCGTGGCGCTCGGCATCGCCGCGGTGCCCGCGCTCGACCTGCGTCTCGCGCTGCCCAACGCGACCTCGCTGCCCGCCGACGACCCGGCCCGCGTCACCTACGAACTCACCGGAGAGCACTTCGGCGAGGGCCACAACGGCCCGCTGCTGCTCACCGGATCGATCATCACCAGCGAGGATCCGCTCGGCCTCATGGCAGACCTCGCCGACGAGGTGCGCGCGGTGCCGGGCGTCGCCGACGTGCCGCTCGCCACCCCCAACCGGGGCGCCGACACCGGCATCATCCAGGTCGTGCCCGAAGAGGGGCCGCACGCCGCGAGCACCACCGAGCTCGTGCACACGCTGCGCGAGCATCACGACGAGTGGCTGGAGCAGTACGGGGTCAGTCTCGCCGTCACCGGCTTCACCGCCGTCGGCATCGACGTCTCCGAGATGCTCATGCACGCGCTGCTGCCCTTCGGCATCCTCGTGGTGGGCCTGTCGCTGATCCTGCTGGCCATGGTCTTCCGCTCCGTCTGGGTGCCCATCAAGGCCACCCTCGGCTACCTGCTGTCGGTGGGGGCCGCGTTCGGCGCGGTCGTCGCCGTGTTCCAGTGGGGCTGGTTCGCCGATCTCTTGCATGTGAGCTCCACCGGGCCCGTGCTGAGCTTCATGCCGATCATCCTGATGGGCGTGCTCTTCGGCCTCGCGATGGACTACGAGGTGTTCCTCGTGTCGCGCATCCGCGAGGAGTACGTGCACGGCGCCGGCGCCCGCGACGCGATCCACCGCGGCTTCGTGGGCAGCGCCAAGGTCGTCACCGCGGCGGCGCTCATCATGTTCGCGGTGTTCGCCGCCTTCGTGCCCGAGGGCGACCCGTCGATCAAGGTGATCGCGCTGGGCCTCGCGGTCGGCGTGTTCGTCGACGCCTTCATCGTGCGCATGACGCTCGTGCCCGCCGTCATGGCCCTCCTCGGCGACCGTGCCTGGTGGATGCCCCGCTGGCTGTCGCGCGTGCTGCCCGCGTTCGACGTGGAGGGCGAGGGCCTGGCGCGCGAGATCGAGCACCGCGAGTGGCCCGCCGAGATGCCGAACGCCGTCATCGCGGCCGAGCGGCTCGCGCTGCATGGCGGCCTGCGGCTGCCCGAGCTGCGGGTCGCGCCCGGCGAGACCCTGCTGCTCGACCCGCGCGATCCGCTCTCCCTGCCGCTCGCCGAAGTGCTCACGGGCCGCGCCCCGATCGTCACCGGCACCGTCAAGGTCGACGGGCTGCTGCTGCCCGAGCGAGCCGCGTCGCTGCGCGCCCGCTCCGCGTGGGCCGCCCCCGAATCGCTGCGCGAGGCGCTGCAGGATCGCCCCGCCATCGTGCTGCTCGACCTGCGGGCGGCGGGCGAGCGACCGCTGCCGCTCTCGCTCGTCGAGAGCGCCCACTCGGCGCTCGCGGCGGCCGGGATCGAAGGCGTTCGCGGATCGCGCCCCGCACCGGCTGTGATCGTGCTCGGATCGCGCGAACTCGCCGAGCGCCTGCTGCTGCGCGACACCGTGTTCGTGCGACCGCCGTCGGCGGCCGGTGATCCGCCCGCACCCGAATCGCGCACCCTGGAAGGAGCCGGCCGATGAGCGCCACCCTCACCCCGCTGCGGGGCCGCAAGCCCGTGCACTGGACTACCCTGCTCGGGCTCGTGCTGGTGCCGCTCACCGTCGCCGCCGTGCTGCTGTGGGGGCTCTGGAACCCCACCGAGCGCCTCGAGACCGTGACGGCCGCCGTGGTGAACCAGGACCAGCCTGTCGAGGTCGACGGGCAGACCGTGCCGCTCGGCCGTGTGCTGGCCGGCGAGCTGATCGGGTCGGCATCCGGCTCCGATTCCGGATCAGGATCCGGATCCGACGCCGAGCGCACCAACTTCACCTGGGTGCTCACCGACGAGGACGACGCCCGGCAGGGTCTCGACGAGGGCCGCTACGCCACCGTCGTGACCATTCCCGAGAACTTCTCGGCCGCGGCGACCTCGCTCTCCGACGGGCCCGACGGCGCGCAGCAGGCCCACATCGACATCGCCGAGAGCGACCGCGGCCGGCTCGTCGACACCGCGCTCAGCGGCATCGTCACCCAGACCGCCACCAGCGTGCTGAACCAGCAGCTCGGCGCGCAGTTCGTGGGCAGCGTGTTCGTGGGCATGAGCGAACTGCACCGCGGCATCGGAGAAGCCGCTGATGGCGCCACCCAGCTCGCGGACGGCGGCGCGCAGCTGGCCGAGGGCGCCGGATCGCTCGCGACCGGCACCTCGCAGCTCGCCGACGGCACCCAGCAGCTCGCGGGCGGTGCCGGGGAACTGGCGAACGGAGCGGGGGAGCTCGCTTCGGGTGCGGCGGGCCTGAGTGGCGGTGCCGCTCAGCTTTCGGCCGGGGCCAGTGGGCTCGCGGGCGGCGTGCGCCAGCTGGCGAGCGGCGATGGGGCCGGCAACCCAGGTCTTGCCGGGCTCGCGACCGGGGTCGAGCAGTACACCGGTGGGGTGAACGAGGCGATCTCCGGGTTGCAGCTCGGGGCTGGTGCGGCAGTCGGGCCCCTGACTCAGCTGCGCGATGCGATCAGCGGGGGCTTGATTCCCGTCGACGACCCGGTGGCGGCCGTTTCCCAGCTCAATGCGCTCATCGAGCAGTTGCAGGGCGCGGCGAGCGGCGCCCCGGAGTCTCCCCTGCAGCAGTTGAAAGACAGCGGCGCCCAGCTCTCAGGCGGTGTGCGCGCCGCCGCTACGGGTGCGGAGGAACTGGCGACCGGAGCCGAACGTTTCGCCGGCGGAGTCGCCGACTTCGCCTCGGGAACCGCGCAGTTCTCGAGCGGCGCCGCAGCACTATCAGCCGGAGCCTCGCAACTCGCCACCGGCACCTCCGAGCTCGCAGCGGGCACCCCGGCACTCGCGGAGGGCGCCTCGCAGCTCGCCTCCGGCGCGGAGCAGTCTGCTGCCGGCGCGCGCGAGCTCGCGGGCGGGCTCGGCGAGGCCGTGAGCGGCATCCCGAACTACACCGAGGCGCAGCGCGACAAGCTCGCCGAAACCGCGATCGCGCCCGTCGAGGCGCGCGGCGGTACCGACGAGCTGTTCAACGCCTCCGGCGTGCCGCTGTTCGCGGGGATCGCGCTGTGGGCGGGCGCGCTCGCGATGTTCCTGGTGCTTGCGCCGCTGTGGCGCCGCACCCGCGAGGCCGCACTCGGCGTCGGGCGGATCACGCTGCGCAGCGCGGTGCCCGCAGTGGCGCTGGGCGCCGTGCAGGGAGCCATGGCCGGCATCGTGCTGCCGATGGCGCTCGGCTACGACTTCGGGCGTGGCTCCGCCTTCTTCGGGCTGGCACTGCTCGCGGGCGTCGCGTTCGCGCTCGTGGTGCAGGGGCTCTCGGCGCTGCTCGGCGGCCTCGGCCGCTTCATCGCCTTCGTGCTGCTGGTGGTGGCCTTCGCGGTGGGCATCGTCTCGACCGTGCCGGGTCCGCTGGCCGCGGTGGGCGATGCGAGCCCGATCGGGGCCGCGCTCGGCGGATTCCAGGCGATCGCCACGGATGCGTCCGGGGCCGGCATCGCAGCGGTCGCGCTCACGCTCTGGGCGCTCGGCGGCCTCGCGCTGACGGCGTTCGCGGTCGCCCGCGTGCGGAAGGCGGCCCGGGCCGAAGGGTAGGCTCGGCCCGCCACCCCTGGTTCCCGCCGGTTCGGCGGCGTAGGGTCGAAGCATGAGTATGCGAGCGATCGTTGCGGAGCGGGCAGGCGGCCCGGAGGTGCTCGAACTGCGGGAGGCGCCCGTTCCTGAGCCCGCGGCAGGGCAGCTGCTCGTGGAGACGGCCGCCACGGGCGTGAACTTCATCGAGACGTATCAGCGCTCCGGCGCCTACCGGGTGAGCTTCCCGTTCACGCCCGGTGCCGAGGCGAGCGGCCGGGTGGTCGCCGTGGGCGAGGGCGTGGAGGGCTTCGCCGTCGGTGAGCTGATCACCACCGCCGAGGCCCGCGCGACGTACGCCGAGCGCTTCGCGGTGCGCGCCGAACGCGCCGTGCACGTGCCCGACGGCATCGCCGCCGATACGGCCGCCGCACTGCCCCTGCAGGGGCTCACGGCCCACTACCTCGCCGTCTCTGCGGCCCAGCCGCAACCCGGCGACACCGTGCTCGTGCATGCCGGCGCGGGCGGGGTGGGGCTGCTGCTCACCCAGCTGCTCGTGCGGCGCGGTGTGCGCGTGGTGACCACCGCCTCCACGCCGGAGAAGCGCGAGCTGAGCCGCGGCGCCGGCGCCGACGAGGTGATCGACTACGGCGGCTTCGCCGAGCGGGTGCGCGAGCTCACCGGCGGCGAAGGCGTCGCCGTCGTCTACGACGGCGTGGGCAGGCAGACCTTCGACGGCTCCCTGCAGGCGCTGCGAGTGCGCGGCGAGCTCGTGCTGTTCGGGGCGGCGAGCGGCCCCGTGCCGCCGTTCGACCTGCAGCGGTTGAACGCGGGCGGATCCCTCTCGGTCACTCGCCCGTCGATGGGGCACTTCCTGCGCACGCCCGAGGAACGCGCCGGCCGGTACCGGGAGCTCTTCGAGGCCATCGCCGACGGCGGCCTCGACGTGCGCATCGGAGCGCGCTTCCCGCTCGCGGAGGCCGCCGAGGCGCACACCGCACTCGAATCCCGTGCCACCACGGGCAAGGTGATTCTCGAACCCTGACGCCCGCCCGGTGCCCGTCGGAGCCGGCCCGATGCGGTGCCGAGCGGGCGACGCCGCCGACCTCAGGGCACGCGCCGGATCCACCCCTCCGTGAGAAACTTCTGCTCGACCAGCCGCTCCGCCGCGTCCCACTCGCCCTCGGTGACCTCGCCGTCGCTGCCGCCGTGCCGCTGCTTGAACACCTCGACCATCTTCTCGATGATCTCCTCGCGGCTCAGCCCGGTCTGACTGCGCAGCGGATCCACCCGCTTCTGCGCGCTCGTGGTGCCTTTGTCGGAGAGCTTCTCGCGCCCGATCCGCAGCACCTGCGTCATCACCGCCGGGTCCATGTCGTAGGCCATCGTGACGTGGTGCAGCACCGCACCGGACCCCAACCGCTTCTGGGCCGCCCCGCCGATCTTGCCCTGGGGGCTCGTGATGTCGTTGAGGGGCTTGTAGTGCGCGTCGATGCCGAGCGCCTGCAGCGCCTCCAGCACCCACTCGTCGAGGTAGGCGTAGGAGTCGGCGAAGCTCATGCCGCGCACCAACTCGCCCGGCACGTACAGCGCGTAGGTGATGCACGCCTCGGGGGCCATGTACATTGCGCCGCCGCCCGAGATGCGGCGCACGATCTGGGCGCCGTGCGCGGCGGCCTGCTCCTCGTCGACCTCGTTCTTCACCGACTGGAAGCTGCCGATGAAGACGGCGGGCGCGTTCCACTCCCAGATGCGCAGCGTGGGGCCGCGCAGCCCCTCGCCGACAGCGGCCGTGAGCACCTCGTCGAGCGCCGCGTTCAGCACGGGGGCCACGGGCGGCTCGTGCAGGATCTGCCAGTCGTAGTCGCGCCAGTGCGCGGCCCCGGTGATGGCGCGCCGGATCGCCACGCCCACGGATCCGGGCGTGAATCCGAGCAGATGCACTTCGGTGGGCAACGCGGCGCGGATCGCCTCGGCGAACTCCTCGATCGTGCTCGACGGGTTCAGCCCTTCGACGGCGCCGTTGATGCATTCGAGCGCGTCGTCGGGTTCGAGAAAGAAATCCCCCGAGAGCTTGAAGCCGCTGATGCGCCCTCCGACCACGTCGAAGTCGACGACCACCAGCTTGCCGCCGGGAACTTTGTACTCACCGTGCATGCTCATGGTCTCAGCGTACGCCCACAGTCGTGCGCGCCGCACTACTCCGCTGCGACGCGGTCCACCACCCAGGTGATGAGATCCGAGTAGACCTCGTCACGGTTGGTCTCGTTGAGCGTCTCGTGCCGTGCATCGGGGTAGATCTTCACGGTGACGTCGCGCACGCCCCGCCTGCGGTAGGCGTCCGCGAGCTGGCGCAGGCCGTCGCCTCGGGTGAGGGGGTCCTCGGCCCCCGACACGATGAGGATCGGCAGGTCGCCCGGGATCCCGGGCCCCGGCTTGCCGAACAGACGCAGCGAGTCGGCCACGCCGAAGAGTCGCGCGATGTCGGCGCCGAAGCAGAGTTCGTCGGCGATGAAGGTCTGCGCGGTCTCGGCGTCGCGGCTCAGCCACTCGAAGCCGTTGGCGCCCTCGGTCTTCCACTTCGCGTTGAGATCGCCGCTCTCCATGTGCTTGAAGGTGCGGAACGCCGAGCCGGAGAGCACCAGAGCGTCCCAGGCCCGCGGGTGCTCGTTCAGAATGCGCTGCGCCATCAGCGATCCCCAGGAGTGGGCGAACATCACGAGCGGCAGGCCCGGGTGCCGTTCGCGGATGATCCCGGTGAGCTGCAGGATCGCGGCCTCCGCCGCGCGCAGGCCGCCGGGTCCGAGGCGGCCGAGCTTCGACAGGTCGCCCTCGTGCTGCCGGCGCCCGGTCTCGCCGTGCCCGCGGTGGTCGTCGGCGTAGACGGTGAAGCCTGCTCCGGTGAGGGCGCGGGCGAACGCGTCGTAGCGCTTGGCGTGCTCGCCGACGCCGTGCGCGATCTGCACCGCGCCGATGGGTTCGTCCGCGGCCCACTCGTACGCGGCGATCTCGATGCCGTGCGCGTCGGTGTAGCTGAACTCGGTGTACCCGTGTGCTTCGGTCATGCACTCATTCTGGTGGGCCGGGCTGAGCGGCACCAGGGCGGGTGTGCGCCGTGGGGCGGCGGCGATAGATATGGGATCTGCCGTTCCGATGCCGATCCGGGCCGGATCGGGCATCGGAACGGCAGATCCCATACCGAAGGCGAGGCGTAGGGTTACGCCTTGCGGTGCACGACCTCGCCGTCGACCATGGTGAGCGCGGCTTCGGTATCGAGCAGCGCTTCGGGGGCGTCGGCCAGCGCGTTCGCCGACCACACCACCACGGTCGCGCGGTAGCCGGCTGCGATGCGTCCCGCCTCGCCCTCCCGGCGCGTCGCGGTCGCCGTGCCGAGCGTGAGCGCTTCGAGGGCGTCGGCAGGGGTGAACACGCGCTGCGGCTGATAGGCCTCGCGGCTGCGATCCAGCGCCGACTTCGCGGTGAGCGCGATGAAGAGGTTGTTCGGCGCCTCGTGGGGAGCGGTGGGCGCGTCGGTGCCGAGCGCGAGCAGCACGCCCGCATCGCGGAACTTGTGCCACGGGAAGCCCGTGTGCGCGCGCTCGTCGCCGAGCACGGCCTGCCAGTTGTCGAGCACGGCGGGGTCGCAGTGCACCGGCTGCATCGACGCGGTCACGCCGAGGGCCGCCATGCGGGCGATGGTGTCGTCGGCCACCGACTCGAGGTGCTCGACGCGCGGGCGGCGATCCGCGCGCGGGCCGTTCACCCGGATGCACTCCTGCACCATGTCGAGCGCGATCGTGCTCGCCTCGTCGCCGATCGCGTGCAGCGCGAGCTGCAGGCCCGCGGCGTCGGCCGCGACCGCGGTCGGCAGCGCGAACTCGCGCTCCCAGATCGGCCCCGGCAGCTCGCCGTTCGCGTAGGGCGCGCGCATCGCCGCGGTGCAGGCGTCGATCACGCCGTCGAGGATGAACTTGACGCCCGCGATGCGCAGCCACTCGTCGCCGTACTGCGCGGCGACCTCGTCGCGGATGCGGGCGACCTCGTCGATCTGCGCGAGGTCGGACGCGAGGTCGCCGGTCGCGGTCAGCATCCAGTGCGCGTTCACGGGGAAGGGCAGGCGGCCGTCGCGGTCGAGCAGGCGGCGGTAGGTCGCGAGGTCGGCGTGGCCGAACGACATCTCGGTGGCTCCGGTGACACCCGTCTCGAGGTACGCGGCGAAGGCGGCGGCGAGGAAGCGATCGCGATCCGCATCGGTGGTGACCTCGTCGAGGTAGCCCCACGCGTACTGCACCGCCGCCGTCTCGATGAGGAAGCCGGTCGCGTCGCCGTTCTCGTCGCGCACGATCTCGCCGCCCACCGGGTCGGGGGTCTCGCGGGTGATGCCCATCGCCTCCAGGGCGGCGGTGTTGGCCCAGACCGAGTGCAGGTCGTTCGCGTCGAGAATCACCGGCACATCGGGCACCGCGGCGTCGAGCACGGCGGCGGTGGGGCGCTCGCCCTCCTCGAAGATGTCGAACAGCCAGCTGGTGCCCAGCACGCGCGGTGCGTCGGGGCTGGCGGCCCGGGCGGCGGTGAGACGCTCCTGCACCTCGGCGACCGTCTTCGCGTCGCGCAACTGCACCTTCGTCAGCGACTCGCCCAGCATGAGCATGTGGGAGTGGCCCTCGATCACCCCGGGCGTCACGAGCGCGCCGCCCAGGTCGACCTCCTCGGCGGCTCCGGCGGCCAGGCGCACCGCGTCGAGGTCGCCTGCCGCGAGGATCCGGCCCTCGCGCACCGCGAAGCTCTCACGGGGAGCGACGGAGGCGTCGCCGGTGAAGACCGACGCGTTGCGGTAGATCGTGGTGGTGGCAGTCAAGGGTGCTCGCTTTCGTGGGTGGAGGGGGGATGCTGTCGATCGTAGCCGCTGGGCACTGCGGGCTCAGGCCTCGGCCTGGACGGCCGGTGCGGGGGATTCGGCTGCGGCGGATCGCGCGAGTGCGCGCTCCGCGCCGACCGAGATCCGCGCGATGACGACCGTCGGGATGATCACGGCGAAGCTGATGAGGCCGGTGATGAGGGTGAAGACGGGAACACCGAACCACTCGATGAACGCGCCGCCGATGAGCGGGGCGAAGCTCGAACCGACGAGGTAGGCGCCCAGCAGCGGCCCGGACCAGCGGCCGCGGGCGTCGAGTCCTGCGGCCGTCGCGACGTAGAGCGTGAACGCGAAGGCGTAGACCGTGTTCACGGCGATGATGAGCGCGGCGAGCAGGGCGGGGTCGGCGGCGAAGCCGATCCAGATCTTGAGGGCGCCGCCGATGGCGAGTGCGATGGCGAGCGGCACCGCCCGGCCGATGCGGTTGCCGAGCACGGTGACGATCAGCATGCCGACGATGCCGCCGGCCGCGGCGAGGCTCAGGGCGAATCCGAGCGGCTGCTCGCCGAGGCCGACCGCCGCGCCGAGCGCGGGCGCCATGGTCCAGATCGCGTCCTCGCTCGTGCCCCAGAGGGGGAAGACCAGCAGGATCACGATGCCGGCGACGGTGATGCGCCGCGGCTCGGCGATCTGCAGGCTGGTGGTCACGTCGGCCGGTTCGGCGTGCTCGGGGGAGTCGGGCAGCCAGGCGGCGAGGGCCAGGCCGACGAGCGAGATGAGGGCGAGGGCGCCGAAGACGCTGCCCTGCGTGATGCCGAGGATCGGGATCGCGGCCAGCACGATCGTGATGAGCACGCGGTTGACGAGGCCGCTGGTGGCCGCCACGCGGTTGGGGTTCCGGAGGGCCGCGATCGCGGCGCCCGAGGTGGAGATCGCGGCGCCGACGCCGGCGCCGCCGACGATGAGGCCCGTCACGGTGATCGCGGGCGAGGGCACGAGGGCCGCGGCGGTGAAGGCGACCACTGCGAGGGCGAGACCGGCCATGGCCAGGGGGCGGCGGGCGCGCCCGGAGGCGAGGCGGGCGGTGGCGAGGCCGACGACTGCGGAGGCCAGCAGGGCCCAGGTGAGCACGTTGCCGCTCTCGATGATGTCGAATCCGAGCGCGCCGAGCGCGGTCATGATGAAGGGTGCGAGGTTCGCCATCATCAGGCTGGCGAGCGCGATGAGGAAGGTCGCGCTGCCGTTGCGCAGCGTCAACGGAAAGCGGGGGTCGGCGATGGGGGTGGCGGTGTGCGTATTCACGGGCTCTCTTCTCCGGCGGCTCTGGCGGGAAAACCGAAATGATTTCGGTTAACGTGAACATGCTGGCTCCTGTGGGAGGATCTGTCAAGCAGGAATGCGAAAGGAGGCTCCGTGGCGAGACCCCGTACCGCGCGACTGAGCCGCGAGATCATCGGTCGCGCCGCCATCGATCTGGTCGAGGACGGCCAGGAACTGCAGCTCGTGCCGCTCGCGCGCCGCCTCGGCGTGAGCGTCTCCTCCCTCTACCACCACGTCGCCGGGCGCGAGGGCGTGATCCAGGCCATGCGCCAGGTGCTCGTCGCGCAGTACATCAGGCCGCTCCCCGATGCGAGCGACTGGCGCCGGAAGATCCGCCAGGAGATCGAACTCACCTGGCGCATGTACGCCGACCATCCGCGGGTCCTGCAGCTCATGCTCACCGTCGTCATCGACGAGCCGGACGTGCTCAGCGTCTACCGCGTGCTCACCGAGGCGCTCGTCGAAGCAGGGCTGCCCGACGATGAGATCCTCACCACCATCGAGGTGATCGACGCGTTCACCTTCGGGGTGACGCTCGACGCGCTCTCGCCTGACGAGATCCTCGATCCCGAACGCGCAGGCGGCATCCTCGCACGGCTGATCCGGGAGCACCCCTCGGGCAGCGAGCGCAACCGACGAGTGTTCGACCGCGGCATCGACCTCCTCATCGCCGGCATCGAGGCGCGGGTGCGCGAGACCCGCGATCGGGAGACCCCCGCGCGGCACTGAGCGGATCCGCCGGTTTCGATCGCGTGCGGCCTGTGTCACGATGGCTGTACCGGGACGCGAGGCGGCCGATCCGCCGCGCGATCGCCGGGCGAGGAGGGCACCATGCGTTTCATGCTTCTGCTGCACCGCCGCGAGTCCGAGTTGCTGCAGCGCACCCCGGAGTGGATCGAGGAGGTCGTCGGATTCCTCGCGCGCTTCGAGGACGAGTTGCTCACCCGATCCGAACTCGAGTGGACCGAGACCCTCGACAGCGACACCCGGGCCGCGGTGATCGGCCCGGGCGGCGAACATCGCGACGGCTGGTACAACGAGGCGGGCAAGCCGCTGCGGCGCCTGTGGGTGGTGCGGGTGGCGGATCGGGCCCGCGCCGAGGAGCTCGCCGCCCAGCTCGCGGGCGAGCTCGACACCTGGGTCGAAGTGCGGGAGTGCCTGCCGGGGGCGCAGCGCCCCTGAGTGCCGGGGCATCGCTCCGGGACCTTCCGCGCCCGCGGACGCGGGAGGGTCAGGCGGGGCGCCGGGTCTGTGCGACGCCCTGCGTGTGCGCCCAGACGACGGCCTGAATGCGGTCGCGCACGCTGAGCTTCTGCAGCACGTTCGAGACGTGGGTCTTGATGGTCGCCTCGCCGAGGAAGAGCTCGCTCGCGATCTCGGCGTTCGATCGACCCTCGGCCATGAGCGCCAGCACCTCGCGCTCGCGCTCGGTGAGCCCGGCGCGGTCGAGCGCGGCAGCGGCGTCGGGTTCGCCCGCGGTGTCGGGCGTCGCCCCGGGGTCAGGGGCACCCGCGCGGGTGGTGAGCGGCCCGGCGGCGCTCGGTGCGGACACGGACGGGGCGGATGCCCCGCCTGAGATGCGCTCGATCACGGCTCGCGTCACATCCGCGCCGAGCAGTGCCTGGCCGGCCGCGAGCGTGCGAACGGCGTCGATGAGCTGTTCCGCGCGCGAGGTCTTGAGCAGGAAGCCGCTGACGCCCGCCGCGAGCGCGTCGAAGAGGTAGGCGTCGTGCCCGAAGGTGGTGAGGATCAGCACGGGCGGACCCTCTGCGCTGGGGCTGCCGAGGATGCGCCGTGCGGCCTCGATGCCGTTCAGCTCGGGCATCTCGACGTCCATGCAGATCACATCGGGGGAGAGGGCGGCCGCGAGCTCGATGGCCTCGACCCCGTTCGAGGCCTCGCCGACCACCTCGATATCGGGCTCCGTCTCGAGGATGATGCGGAAGCCCGAGCGCACCAGCGCCTGATCGTCGACGAGCAGAACCCGGATCACGAGCGCACTTCCGATCCTTCGGCGACCGGCGTCGGCACCGTGCTGGCACTGGCACTGGCACTGGCACTGGCACTGGCACTGGCACTGGCACTGATGCTGGTGCTGGTGTCGATGCCTGTGCGTCCTCCGGCACCTCCGGCGCTTGTTCCGGTTCCGGCACCTGATCCGGTCTCCGGAACGGGCTGCGCTGCAGCTTCGGCGCTCGTGAAGTCGTTCCCGACGGCGCTCCCGACGGCACTCCTGCCGACATTCGGCACCGCCGCCCGCACCAGGAAGCCGCCGGCCTCCGAGCCGGCGCCGGGCTCGCGCCGGCCCGCCTGCACGGTGCCGCCGACCGCGCCGATCCGCTCCCGCATCCCCCGCAATCCGAGCCCCGATCCCTCTGACGGTGCGCCGGCCCGCTGGCGCACGCCATCGTCGCTCACCTCGACCTCGACCGCCTGCTGCTCGAAGCGCAGCCGCACCTCGGCCGAGGCGCCGCGGCCCGCGTGCTTGCGCACATTGGTGAGGGCCTCCTGCACTACGCGGTAGAGGGCCACGTCGACGAGCATCGGCAGCGGGCGCGGCTCGCCCGCCACGATGAGCGTGGTGGGCACGCCTGCGCTTTGCGACTCCGCGACGAGCGTGGCGAGCTGGGCGATGCCGACGGTGCTCGACGCCCCCTCGGCCTCGGGCGTGCGCAGGGTGTGCACGAGCCGCCGCAGCTCTTCGACGGCGGTGTGGGCGCTCTGCTCGACCACTTCCAGCGCGGCAGCGGCGCGGGCGGGATCCCGTTCGATGCTGCGCCGCGCCGCGGCGGCCTGGATGCCCATGACCGAGACGTGGTGCGCGACCACGTCGTGCAGCTCGCGGGCGATGCCGAGCCTGTCGAGGGCCACCGCCTGTGTGGCGCTCGTCTGCCGCTCGAGCTCGAGCTCGCGGCCCTGCGCCTCGAGTCGCGCCTGGGTGCGGGCCGCTCGCCACGAGCGCTCGCCGAAGTAGAAGGCCCCGCCGAAGTACATGAGGTTGGTGATGAGCTGGATCACCGCGAAGGTGGCGTAGGCGGAGAACAGCCCGGAGCGCGACAGCCCCGGGAATGCGTCGGTGTCGGAAGAGGAGATGATGAGTGACAGCACCAGCCACGCGATGAGCGCGCCGCCGATCACGATCCGCGTCCAGACGGAGAGCGCGCGCCGCGGTTCCCAGGCGCCCACCGTGTACAGCGCGATGAAGAGGCAGATGTTGACGATGAGGATCTCGGGCACGGCGAACTGGCCGCAGACGAAGAAGCCGATCGACACCGCTGCGGCGACGGGCACCGGGTAGCGCCGCCGCACGGCGAGCGGCAGCGTCGTGAGCCCGAGGCCGAGCGCCCACACCCACGGCTCCGCGGGCTCGGAGATGAGGCCTGTGCGCTGGTAGAGCAGCGAGGTGGTGAGCGCTGCGACCGCGAGCAGGATCGCGAGCCCGACGTCGCCGCGCAGGCTTGCGGGACTCGGCTGGGGTCGTACCCATGCTGCCGCGCTGTAGTCCGTCATGTTTCCAGGGTAGGGGGAGCCTCCGACATTCCACCTCCACCGCCGGAGGGAGACCGTTCCGCCCCGCGGGGGAGGCGCGATGCCGGAGGTCGCCCGTAGCGTGGAGACAGCTAGGGAAAGGAACGAGACGAGATGATCGAGATCGCAGGCGTCTCCCGCAGTTTCGGGGAGCGCAGAGTGCTCAGCGACGTGAGCTTCGGCGTCGAGGGCGGTCGCATGACCGGCTTCGTCGGCGGCAACGGCGCGGGGAAGACCACCACCATGCGCATCATCCTCGGGGTGCTCGCGGCCGACAGCGGGAGGGTGACCCTCGAGGGCAGCCCGATCACCGCGGCGGACCGCGCCCGCTTCGGGTACATGCCAGAGGAGCGGGGCCTCTACCCCAAGATGAAGGTGCTCGAGCAGCTCGTGTACCTCGGCCGGCTGCACGGCATGAGCGCCGCCGCCGCGAAGGCCTCCGCGAGCGGTCTCGTCGAGCGCCTCGGCCTCGGCGAACGGGCGGGAGACACCCTCGAGAGCCTCTCCCTCGGCAACCAGCAGCGCGCGCAGATCGCGGCGGCGCTCGTGCACGAGCCCATCGCGCTCGTGCTCGACGAGCCGTTCTCGGGCCTCGACCCGATCGCGGTCGAGGTGGTGCTCGGCGTGCTGCGCGACTACGCCGCGCAGGGGGCGCCCGTGCTCTTCTCGTCGCACCAGCTCGACATCGTCGAACGCCTCTGCGACGACGTCGTGGTGATCGGGGACGGCCGTATTCTCGCGTCCGGATCCCGCGAAGACCTGCGCGCCCAGCACTCGGGGCGCGAGTTCGAGATCGAGCTCGCGGGCGCCGCCGCCGACGCCGGCTGGGTACGCGAGCAGCCCGGCGTCTCGGTCACCCACCTCGACGGCGGCTTCGCCCGCTTCCAGGCCGACACCGACGGCGCCGCGCAGTCCGTGCTCGTGCGCGCCGTCGAGCGCAACTCGGCGGAGTCCGCCGTGCGCCGCTTCGGCCCCGTCACCCCGACTCTCGCCCAGATCTTCAAGGAGGTCGTGCAATGACCACGCAGACTCAGACCCGCGCCGCGTCCCGCCCGATCGGCGGCGCGCAGGGCGCCTGGCTCGTCGCCGAGCGCGAAATCACCACCAAGCTCCGCAGCAAGGCGTTCCTGGTCTCGAGCGGTGTGCTGCTGCTGCTCGTGCTCGCCGGCGTGCTGTTCAGCGGGTTCATGGCGAACACGGGCGGGCTCGGCGGCCCGACGAAGGTCGCCGCGGTCGGCGAGGCGTCGACGGCGCTGCAGCCGTTCGCGGGGCACGGCTTCGAGGTGACGGAGGCGCAGGATCGCGCCGCCGCCGAGCAGCTGGTGCTCGACGGCGAGGTGGACGCGGCGGTCGTGCCCGGCGGGGACACCGCGGTCGACCTCACGGTGCTCGCGAAGGACAGCCCCCCGACGGACGTGCTGAGCGCGCTCTCGGCGTCGCCCTCCGTCGAGCTGCTGGCTCCCACCACCGATAACCCCGCGCTCGCCTACATCATCGCGATCGCCTTCGGCGTCGTGTTCATGATGAGCGCGATCACCTTCGGCACCACGATCGCGCAGAGCGTGGTCGAGGAGAAGCAGACCCGGATCGTCGAGATCCTGCTCGCGACCGTCTCGGCCCGCACCATGCTCGCGGGCAAGATCCTCGGCAACAGCATCCTCGCGCTCGCCCAGGTCGTGGCGATCGTGGCGGTGGCGTCGGTCGGCATGCTGGCGACGGGGCAGGATCTGCTGCTCGGCGAACTCGGCACCTCGCTCATCTGGTTCGGCATCCTCTTCGCGTTCGGCTTCGTGCTGCTCGCGACGATGTACGCCGCGCTGGCGACGCTCGTGTCGCGGCAGGAGGACGTGGCCTCGGCGGTGAGCCCCGTGATGTGGCTGGTGATGCTGCCCTACTTCGCGATCATCTTCTTCAACGACAACCCGCAGGCGCTCGCGATCATGAGCTACGTGCCGTTCTCGGCCCCCATCGGCATGCCGATGCGCCTGTACCTCGGCACCGCCGAGTGGTGGGAGCCGCTGCTCTCACTGGGCGTGCTGCTCGTCTCGATCGCGATCGTGCTCTGGATCGGTGCGCGCATCTACAGCAACTCGATCCTGCGCACGGGGGCCAAGGTCAAGCTCAGCGAGGCCATCAAGGGGTAGTCCCCGCCCACGACGGGCCTGGCGGCGATCCGTATGGGATCTGCCGAGGATATGACCGATTCGACCTTGAATCCCATATCTTCGGCAGATCCCATATTTTTGGTCGGGGTCGGGGTCGGGGTCGGGGTCGGGGTCGGGGTCGGGGTCGGGGTCGGGGCTGCTCTGAGTATCCGGCCTCAGTTCACCTCGTCGGGGTGGGATCCGCTGCGGAAGCCGCGATCCAGTCCCGCGATCGTCTCCATCGCCGGGGCATCGAGCTCGAAGCCGAACACGTCGCCGTTGTCGGCGATCCGGGCGGCACTGCTGGCCTTCGGGATCACGACGTTGCCGATCTGCAGGTGCCAGCGGATCGCGAGTTGCGCGACCGAGACTCCGCGATCCCGCGCGAGCTGTGCGAGCACCGGGTCGTCGAGCAGACGCCCCCGGGCGAGCGGTGACCACGCCTCCGTGGTGATCCCGTGCTCGGCGTGGAACTCGCGCAGCTGGCGCTGCTGCAACCAGGGATGCAGCTCGACCTGGTTGACGGCCGGCACCGTCCCGGTCTCGTCGAGTAGCCGCTGCAGGTGCGGGATCTGGAAGTTGCTCACGCCGATCGCTCGCACCCGGCCCTCCGCGCGCAGCCGTTCGAGCGCGCGATACGTCTCGACGAACAGACCCCGGGCCGCGCAGGGCCAGTGGATGAGGAAGAGATCGAGCTGTTCGAGGCCCAGATCGGCGAGCGTGCGATCGAAGGCGCGCAGGGTGCGGTCGTACCCCTGCTCGGTGTTCCACACCTTGCTGGTGACGAAGAGCTCTCCGCGGTCGAGGCCGGCGTCGAGGGCATCGCGGATCCCGCGCCCCACCCCCGCCTCGTTGCCGTAGAACGCGGCGCCGTCGAGGTGGCGGTACCCGGCGGCGAGGGCGAGCCCCACCAAGCGCTCGGCGTCGTCGGCCGGCACCTTGTACAGGCCGTAGCCGAGCTGCGGCATCTCGACGCCCGGGGCGATCGGGATCCGCGGGGCGGGGAGGGGTGCGCCAGCAGTCATGCCTCGACGCTACCGAACGCCGGCCGCGGCGCCCACCCCCGACTCGATCCGCCCCGGGGCGAGCACCCCGATCGAGGGCCGCGATCCGCCCCTCCCATCCGTGTCAGGGGTCGGGAGTAGTCTTGCCGGGTGAACAGCACCCACTCCTCGAACCACCCCGAGATCAGGCCGTGGCCGGCCCTGTGGTCTCTGGTGCTCGGCTTCTTCATGATCCTCGTCGACACCACGATCGTGTCGGTCGCGAACCCCTCGATCATGCGGGGCCTCGACACCACGATGGTGGCGACGCTGTGGGCCACGAGCGCTTACCTGCTCGCCTACGCCGTGCCGCTGCTCATCACGGGCCGTCTCGGCGATCGCTTCGGCCCGCGCCGCATCTACCTCGTGGGTCTGACGGTCTTCACGCTGTCGTCGCTGGCATGCGGCCTGGCCGGCGGCATCGAGACCCTCATCGCGGCCCGCGTGTTCCAGGGCCTCGGCGCGGCGCTCATGACGCCGCAGACCATGGCCGTGATCACGCGCATCTTCCCCCCGCTCGAGCGGGGCTCGGCGATGGCGGTCTGGGGCGTCACGGCCGGTGTCGCGACGCTGGTGGGCCCGATCCTCGGCGGTTTCCTCGTCGATGCCTGGGGCTGGGAGTGGATCTTCTTCATCAATGTGCCCGTCGGCGTCATCGCCTTCGTGCTCGCTCTGCGCTTCGTGCCGGTGCTGCCCACCAACGCGCACCGTTTCGACTGGCTCGGGGTGCTGCTGAGCGCGCTCGGCATGTTCCTGCTCGTGTTCGGCATCCAGGAGGGCGAGAGCTTCGAGTGGGGCACGATCTGGGGCCCGATCACCGTGTGGGGCCTCATCATCGCGGGTGTCGTGGTGCTTGCGCTGTTCGTGCTGTGGCAGCGGGTGCAGCGCGGCGAACCGCTGATCCCGTTGCAGATCTTCCGCGACCGCAACTTCTCGGTCGGCTCGGCGGTGATCGTGACGGTCGGCTTCTCGGTCACCGGCATGTCGCTGCCGCTCATGTTCTACCTGCAGCTGGTGCGCGGGCTCACGCCCACGCAGTCGGCGCTGATGATGGTGCCGATGGCGGTGCTGTCGATCGTGCTGGCGCGCCCCGTCGGGCTGCTCATCGACCGCCGCGATCCGCGCCGTCTGCCCGTGCTCGGCCTGCTGCTCGTCGCCGCCGGCCTGGCGAGCTACGCGCTCATGGCCCGCCCCGAGGTGTCGCTCTGGCTGCTGCTGATCCCGAGTGCGGTGCTCGGCCTCGGCAACGCGTTCATGTGGGGCCCGCTCGCATCGATCACCACCTTCGGGCTCGCGCAGGATCTCGCGGGCGCCGGCTCCGGCGTCTACAACACGAGCCGCCAGATCGGTGCGGTGCTGGGTTCGGCTGCGATGGCCGCCTTCATGGGATCGCGGATCGCGGCCCATCTCGGGTCCGAGGCCGCCGACGCGGCGGGCAGTGTCGGCGGCGGATCCGGTGCGCTGCCCGACGCGCTGCAGGGCGGCTTCACGGCTGCGATGGCCGAGTCGATCCTCATGCCGATGGGCGTGATCGTGGTCGGTGCGATCATCTCGCTGCTGTTCGCGAGGCGCCCGAAGAACGCGCAGCAGGCCGCAGCTCCCGCGGAGTGAGTCGGAAGCCCCTGCGTGCCCGTTCGGGCGCGTCCTGGGATACTCGCCGGGGTGGGCCGTTCGCCCGCCCGAACCCCAACCGGAAGGAAGATCGCGCATGATCGTCGCATTCTCCGTCGCACCGAGCGGCGGCCCGCAGCCTGGTGACTCCGTCTCCGACGCCGTCGCCGAGGCGGTGAAGGTGGTGCGCGCCTCGGGCCTGCCGCACCGCACCAGCAGCATGTTCACCGAGATCGAGGGGGAGTGGGACGAGGTCTTCGACGTCGTCAAGCGCGCCACCGAGGCGGTGATGCCCTTCGGATCGCGGGTGTCGCTCGTGGTGAAGGCCGACATCCGCCCCGGCTACGAGGGCGAGCTCGATGCGAAGCTCACCCGGCTCGAGCGCGCGATCGAGGGCACCGAGAAGTAACCGGGAGCAGCGGGAGAGCAGGAAATGCCGGGGCGGATCCGCACCGCGGTCCCCGACCCGCCACCCCGTAACGCCGCAGCGGCGGCCGCCCGTTGAGGGCGACCGCCGCTGCGACGTCTGGGAGCCGACTCAGGCGTCGATCCGCTTCCGGCGTCGATCGGCGAGCACGAGCCCGCCGCCCGCTGCGATGAGCGCGATCATGGCGGCGATGAGGCCCCAGAGCTCGCCACCCGTGGTCGAGAGCGGATCGTGCCCGCCCGGGGCCGGCGGGGCCGGCGGGGCCGGGGGCACGCCGTCGAACACGTTCGAGACGAGCACCGTCGCGCCGCCGGCTGCGACCACGATCCCGTCACGGCTCGTGCCGGCGCTCTCCTCGCCTGCGATCGTGATGGAGGTCGCCTTCGCGTTGCCGTCTCCGGTCTCGGTGAGCGTGCAGCGCGCGCCCTCGGGCAGCCCGGTCTCGGCGTGCCGCTCGCCGGCGCTGAGGGTGAACCGCTTCGTGATCGGCTCGTTCAGGCCGCGGGCCTCGCAGACCAGCTCGAACGCGTACCGCTCCGATCGGTGCTCTGCTCCCACCGGATGCTCGTCGGCGCTGAGCACCGACTTCTCCACGACGATGCCGCCGAGGGTGTAGGTGTTGCTGAGTCGCAGCTGCGTCTCACCGTCCTCCTGCTCCCGGATGCGCAGCTCGGCGCTCAGCCCGTCCGTCGCCGGGGAGACCCCGGGCTGCGCCTCGATCGAGCGCCCGGTCTCGCCGTGCGCGCCGAGCTCTCCGGCTTCTGCGGCCGTGCAGTCGGCTCCGATGGGCAGTCCCGGCACGGTCGCCGAGCCGTTCTTCGGCACGATCACTGTCGCCGCGTCGCCCAGGTCGAGCGCGATGCGAGCGGGATCCGCGACGCCGCTCGGCACGGTGCACGAGAGCTCGACGGGGAACTCCTCGGGCGCGTGCGCCGCACCGTCGCCGGCGACCTCCTTCGAGATGACGAGCGGGGCCGTCTTCACCGTGACGCCCGCGCGCTGCGGGGTCGAGGGCAGATTCACCCGGTTCCCCGAGGTGTCCCATGCGATCACGCCGTTCTGGTTCCAGGCGAACTGCGGGGTTGCGAACTGCTCGAGCGTCGGGCGGAGGCCCTGCTCTGCGGGGTCGACGACGCGGTTCACCGTCTCGAACTCGAGGGTGACGTCACCGCCGGGTGCGAGCGGCGCCGCGGTCATGTCGATGTTCACGCGGATGCCCGCGATGTCGGCGATGTCTCCGGTGTAGGCATCGATGGGCGTCCACACGTTCGCCGGGTTCGTCGCGGTGTCGGAGCAGGTGGGATCCGCCACCCACAGCGAGCTGCCCGGCACCTCGCCCACGCAGGCGGCGGCGTTCACCGTCACCTCGATGGCCGGTGTCGCGCCCGCCGGCAAACCGCTGAAGCGGAAGATGTCCGAGGCGCTCTCGCCGACGAGCACGGGCCGGAAGGTCGAGCCGCGCTCGGCGCCGCCCGCGAGCATCTTGTCGCCGATCGTCGGCATCATGTCGACGATCGTCATCCGTGCGAGCGGGTTCGTGCCGGTGTTGAAGTGCTGCAGCTTCCAGGTGTCGGTCGCCCCCACCGCCGTGTACGACGCGCAGGGGTTGCGCGTGTAGTCGGAGCCGATGGGCCGGTAGGCGGCCGGCAGGCACTCCTCGCCGGTGCGCACGTTGAGCGCGCCGTGCACGAGATTCTCGCCGAGGGTGTCGACGTACTCGCCGTTCACCGTCTTCGCCGATCCGACGACGGTCCCCGCGCGCGGCTGCACGAAGTTCGTGTTCGAGCAGCGGTACGCCTCGACCGGGGCGGGCGGCTGCTGCCCGAAGTCGTTCGGCTGCTGGCACGCGGCGAGCGGCACGCCGGTCTCGACGGTGACGGTGTTCTGCGCCTGGGTGCCGGTGGGGACCGGCTGGAGCGCGAGCCCGAGCCCGATGGTCATCGTCTCGCCGGGAGCCATGCGGGCGCCCGCGGGCCAGGTGAACACCAGCGACCTGCCGTCGTCGGAGCGCGTGATCGCGACATCCGAGGGGGTGGCACTCAGACCAGTCGCCCCGCTCGCGCCGGGCGTGCTCGTGAAGGTCGGCTGTTCGCCGTCCCAGTCGAGCGTGGCCGGGAGAGTGTCGGTGACGTTCACGATGGGCAGGTAGCCCGTGCCGGTGTTCGTGAAGACGAGCTGCCAGGGCATGTGCACGAGCGGCTCGACCTGGTGGGTGCCGGTGTCGTTCGGGGCGCGTTTGCTCACCCTGAGCGTGTGCGTGCCGGGCCCGAAGCCCACTTCGGCGTCTGCGTCGGCTTCTGCGTCGCCGAACTCGTGATTGTCTGCGACGGCGATCGCGATGTTCTGCTCGCTGTCGCCGGTCCAGTCGACCGCGACGCCCGTGCGCAGGCGCACGGTGAAGCCGAGTGCGGCGGTGCCCCACGACGCATTCCACGAGGTCGCGCCCTGCGGGAACAGCCCGTTCCCTGCCGCACGCGAGAAGTCGACCGCGACGCCCGTGATCGTCGCCGGATCCCCGGTGAAGCCGTCGTACGCCGTCCAGACGCCGTCGACCCGCACCTGCAGCGCCGAGGTGTCGGCGTCCCGGGGGGAGGTGACCGTGCCGAACGACACGAACTCGAAGCGCTGCCAGAACGACGCGGTGTCGTCCTCGATGCGCAGCGTGTTCAGCGGTGCGGTGGAGCCGTTCGGGGTCGCGGTGAGCGCCACGTGCACCGGGTCGGAGGGCGAGGCCTCGATGATCGTGTCGTCGCTCGTCGCGCCGTGCTGCACGGCGACTGTCTTCTGCAGATCGACCCGCACTGCGGCCTTCCGCAGGTCGACGGCGGCCTGGGCGGTGTCGCTCGGCTGCGTTCCGGGTGCGATCACGGCGTCCGAGCCGCGGGCGACCGCGAGGTTCGGCACGCTCACCACGGAGTCGAGATCGCCGCCCTCGACCGGGAGGCCGGTGAGTCGCGACTGCTCGCGCAACTGCACGTCGAGGTGCATGACGAGCTCGCTGCCCACGGTGATGCGGTTGCCGTTCTCCTCGGGGTCGGTGCCTGAGAACGTGGTCGCGATGCCGATCACGTCGGGCAGCAGGGCCGTGAACGCGGGATCCCCGTCGAGCACCTGCCGGAGCGTGAACACTTCCCGGGTGCCGGCGGCGGTGCCGTCGTAGAGCCACACCTCCACCTCGCTGTCCGTGGTGTCGATGAAGGCGGGCAGCGTGCCGTAGCTCACCCCGGTGAGGGTGAAGACGTCGAAGTGATTGCCCGCGCCGCGCACCTCGGCGCCGTAGTCGCGGCCCGCGAACTGGCTCTGGTCGATCGCGACGGGGGCGTCGGGCCGCCGGGTGTCGGCGATGCGGATCTTCGCGAGCCGCATGGCGTCCCTCGCGCCCGTGGGCGCGGTCGAGGCGTTCGACGCCGTGAGCGTGTAGCGGGCGCGCGGGTAGTCGGCCGCGGTGAGCTCGCCGGGGTTCGGAACGGTCATCTCGATGTCGTCCGCGGGCGTGCCGGTGGGGGCGCCGGTCGCGGAGTCGATGGGCTGCACCTGCTTCACGAGGTCCACGTTCGTCGTGCCGTCGAGCACTTGGATCGTGTCCGCCGCGGTGACCGTGTCCGAGGTCGAGTCGCTGTGGATCCCGGTTGCGGCGAAGACGTTCTCGACGCAGCCGTCGGCGGCGCCGACGCAGTTGAAGGTCGTGTCGTGCTGCTTCACCCACTTCACCGAGCCGTCGGCGGTGCGTGCGCGTTCGCGGAGCTGCCAGTCGAGACGGAAGGCGCGGATGTCGGCCGAAGCGGAGACGCCGGTGCCGGCCTTCGGCGCGGTGAGGTCGCCGTTCGCGAATGCGGCCTCGCGCGCTGCCGTGTTCTCGGCGAGCACGAGGCGCACGCCCAGCGTGCTGAGCTGCTGCTCGGGCGTGAGGGTGTAGCCGGTGAAGCCGGTGGCGTTCATCCAGCTGCCGCCGGGGATCGGGGTCACGCTCACCCAGTCGCTGCCGTTGTAGAGCTGCACGTCGGTGACGAGATCCCAGGCGAGCCGGGGGTCGACGGTGCCGGATCCGGCGGATCCGCTCGTGCGGATCGGGCGCACATGGGTGAGGTTGAACGCCTCGAACACGGTGCCTGCGCCGCTCGCGGTGGGTGCGGACGGATCCTGGAGCACGACCGTGCTGTAGCCGGACTCGGTGGCGGCCCAGCGCTGCGTGGTCGAGGTGCGGGCCCCCGACTGCGAGGTGAGCACGTCATCGGCCCAGGCTTTGGATGCCCACATGCCGGTGCCGGGTGCCGGCCCGTTGTCCTGCGTGCCGCGCACGCCGACGATCTCAGTGTCGTCGTCGGTTCCGGTGACGACGCGGCTGTCGAGTTCACCGGTGCCGGTCGCGGAGGCGACGTTCGTGTAGCGCTCTGCCGTGAGGAAGTCGGTCGCGGTCGGCTTGGAGGCGTCGCTCCGCAACGTCGAACGGGCGGTGAACGACAGGTTGGGCTTCACGTAGGTCTTCTGCGAGAGCCCGTTGCTGTTGGTGTACACGAAGCGCACGCCGGTGATGCCGGCGGGGAGCGGATACGCCTCGTTCTCCGGGGGGTTGGTGACGAGCGGGGTCGTCGCCCAGTTGCCGCTTGCGTCGCGGGTGTAGATCTCGAGCGTGGCCTGGGTCGCGGGCTCGGTCGTGTTCACCGGCCGGCTGATCGGGGGGAGGATCTGCGTCGCGTCGAAGGCGTCCCAGAAGGTGCTGACGCCGCTCCACGCATCCTCGACGGTGATCGTGGTGGGCTTGGTGCGACCGCCGCCGGTGGCGGCAGAGGTGTCGAGCTGCACGACGACGTTCTGGCCGGGGAGCACGGTTCCGGGGCCGACGCGCTTGTCGATGGTGACGTCGATCCGAGGGGCGACGAGCGCGAGCGTCGCGCTGGCCTCTTCGGTCGCGTCGGGGAGTCCGGTCTTGGTGCCGGAGACCTCGATGACGTTCGGCAGCGGCTGGGTGCGCGCGCCGGGGGCGACGAAGGCCTCGTCGGAGTTCGTCTGGATGCGGTAGCGCACCTCGGCGGCGGTGTTCGTCGCGATCTTCCCCGCGTAGGTGAGGGAGAAGCCGGTGATGGTCGTGCCGGCGGGCGGGGCGGGCAGCGGGTCGCCCCTCGTCAGCGGGATGGTGGTCGGGCCGCCGTCGTGGAGCCAGGTGAGCTCGGCGGAGGTTGCGCCCTCCGGCCAGATCGCGTCGAGATCGCTGTTGTCGAAGCCGGCGAAGACGAGATCGGAGCCCAGGAACAGCGGATCGGAGCCCGTGCCGGGCTCGGCGATCGTCAGCGTGTCGAGGGTGGTGCTCCGGGGTGCTTCGGGGTTGATGGCGCGGAGTACGACACCCACCGCTTCGCCCGCGGTGACGTCGGCGAGCGCGGTGGTCTCGGAGCCGCCGGGGAGGGGGTAGAAGCGCTTCTGGGCGTCGACCGAGATCGCTTCGGGCGCCACCTCGAACCCGGCCTGCGTCGGCTTCGAGACCGGCGGCTGATCGGGGGCCTCGACCGTGGCGAGCACGGTGTTCGTCGCCGTCCAGCCGGTCGACACGGTCGCGCCGGTGCTGCGGTTCGTGGCGCGCTGCGTCACGGAGAAGGCCTGCGACGCCGAGGCGCCGGGAAGGATGGTCGCTCCGGCGGCGGTGTAGGAGGTGCGCACGCCCGCGATGTCGGAGTTCGGGATCGTCGGGGTCCACGCCACCCAGTTCCAGCTTCCGCCGCTGAGGCGGTAGACCTCGACGGCGGTGCTGTCGGCACCGTCGGGGCGGGCGCTCGTCGGGTCCGCGGGAGCGGTGAAGCCGGCGAAGTCGACGAAGTTGAAGGGGTTGCCTGCGGGCAGCGCGCTCGCCCCCTCGGGTGCGAGCGCCGGATCGGCGGGATCCTGCAGTCGGAGCGCACTGGCGGGAACGTTCGAGGCCTGGGTCGCACCGATGGTGACGGTCGAGGCGGCTCCGGGCTCGTAGCTCTGCGCGGCCGGGCTCCAGCTCTTCGCCGGTGCGACGTCGATCACGATGGGGTTGTCGACCTCGATGATCGCGCTCGACGAGGCCTCGAGCGGCTTCGCACCCGATTTCGCGGTGATGGTCGCGGTGTTCGTGAGGTCGGTTCGGAGCACCGGGTCGTTCGGGGCGAGGCCCTCCGGAACGGTGATCGTGTATTCGAGCACGCCCTGGGCGCCGGTCGGCAGGCCGGTGCCCGCGGTGTTGCCGGTCCCCGCCTGCACCGGCAGCGCGACGCCGACGGTGATCCGCAGCTCCGCGGGGTCGCTCGGGAGGGTGCCGCTCAGGGGCTGGGCGGGGGAGTCGCCTGCGGCGATGCCCGGGAGGTCGAGGGTCACACCGGTGCGCTGGTTGTTGAAGCTCGCACCGAGGTCGCTGATCCGCCATCCCGCGAATGCGGCGGGCAGCGCGTCGACGACGATCGCCGGGCCGTCGGCGTCTTCGTCGTTCGCGAGGAACTCGACACGGTAGGTGACGGAGTCGCCGGGCCGCAGGTCGCGTACCTCTTTCTCCCCGTTCACCGTCTTGCTGATGAGGATCGAGGCCCCCTCCGCCGCGGTCGCCGGCAGCACCTGCCCGCCCACTGCGAGAGTGCCGCCGAACAGCAGCGCCGAGAGCGCCCCCGCGAGCACGCGCATCGCGCGTCGCCCCTTCGGCCGATCCCGATCCGTCCATCCGAGCGCTGTGACTCGCATACCTTGTGTCCCCCTTCGGTACGGTTCGAGCGCACCTCTGCGCTCGAAGCCCGACTCCTGCGCTTGGGAATACTTCTGGGGGAAGCAGCGCAGAAGCCGGGCACAGAGAAGACGGAGATGACCTCGAATCGTGACGCGCGGTTGACAGAATTTTTTTCGGTTGTCGTCTGGAGTGGATTTCCAGGGCGTTGCGCGGATAATCGATGAGGGGGAACCCGGGCGCCGTACATGGCGCGCGGGGGCTTATCTGGGTGCGCGGCGATGGGAATACGTCGCGGATCCGCAACCAGCGGGGGCTTGTGGTGGTGAGCGATCATTGGCGAGTGCGCTCGGATTCCGAGCTGCTCGCGCTCAGTCGTGACGGTGACGACGGGGCGTTCGCCGAGCTGTGGCGACGGCATCGTCTTCCCGGGCTCGCGGCCGCCCGCAATATCGCGCCCTCGCTCGATGCCGACGATCTCGTCGCCGGGGCGTACCTGAAGATCTTCGAGCTCGTGCGCGACGGACGCGGGCCCACCGGCGCGTTCCGCCCGTACCTCTACCGGGTGATCTCCTCGCTCGCGGTGGACGCCTACCGATCGCCGGAGCACGCCGTCGCCGATCTCGAGACGACGCCGGACCTCGCCGGGGAGGCGCCAGGCGAGGAGGCGGCCTTCGATCGCGAGTCTGCGGCCCGGGCCTTCGCGTCGTTGCCCGAGCGCTGGCGGGCGGTGCTCTGGTACACCGTCGTCGAGGGCCTGCCGCCGCGGGAGGCGGCGCCGCTGCTCGGCATCTCGGCGAACGGCGTCTCTGCACTCGCCGCGCGCGCGAGGGAGGGGCTGCAGTCGGCGTGGGTCGAGGAGCACGCAGACATGGAGCTCGCCGACGTCGCCTGCCGCACCGTGCGCCGTCGTCTGCAGAGCTACCAGCGCGGCAAGCTGCCGGCCAAGCAGAGCCGCGAGGTCGGGGCGCATCTCGACGGCTGCGATGCGTGCACCGCGGTGGCTGCCGAGTTCACGGTGCTCAATCGTCAGCTCGCCCTCGTGCTCTCGGTGGTGGTGCTCGGCGGCGGATCCGCGGCCGCGTTCGCGGCGACGCTCGGGGCCGGGTCGGGCGTCTCGGCCGCCGCGGCCGCCGCGGCCGTGAGCGGTGGCGGTGCTGCGGGGTCTGGCGGCGCGGGTGCCGGGGGCTCCGCGGGCGGATCGTCGGGGGGCGCGGGCGGTCTCGGCGGAGTGGTGGTCGCCTCGATCGCCGTGGTCGCTACAGCGGCGCTCGCCGCGGCCGCGGTCGGCGGTGTGCTCCTCGTGAACTCCCTGGCGAGCGGCGGAGTGGAATCGACGGCTCCGGTCGAGGCCGCGCCTTCGGGGGAGTCGGGGTCTGAAGCCGCCGACCGGTCCGGAGACCTCGCTGCCGCAGCCGACGCAGGCGGACAGCAGGCGGATGAGGCGGCGGCGGTCGTGCCGGCGGATCCGCGTCCCGCTCGGGAGCCGCGCACGGAGTCGACGGTTGCGGCGCCGCAGACGAAGCCCGGCGACGGAGTTCCGGGTTCGCCGGCGCCGGCGCCCGTCGATCCCGAGCAGCCGGTCGATCCGACGGATCCGACCGGCCCGCAGCCGGCCGGCCTGCTCCCCGGGGTCGAGTGCTTCACTCCCGACGTCGACGCGGGGCAGTACGTCATCTCGGGGCGGTCGAATGTGCCGGGCTCGGTGGAGCTGCGCTTCCCCGCTGAGCTGGGCGGCGGCACGACGACCGCGGTGACCGGGGGCGACCGGCACTGGTCGTCGGGTGCGGTGTCCGGGCTCGATGCCCTTGTCGGAGGGGCGGCTGCTCTCGAGGCGCGTCTTGTCGCGGGCGCCTCCGCCGGTCCCTGGCTGGGCGTTGCGCTCGTGCAGTGCGGCGGAACGGGGCCCAAGGTCGTCTCCGGGATCAGTGTGACCGGGCTCTGCGCGGCGATTCCCGGCGACCAGCCGGGCACCGTGCGCCTCGACGGTGCGCTCTCCGAGTATGGGGTGGTCTTTGCGCGGCACCGCCTGCTCGGGGTCACCACGCCGATCGTCGATCCGCTGCTCGATGGCGCGTCGGATCTGCGCTACCCGTGGCTCACCTGGCACGGTCTTCTCGCGCGTGCCGGGCTGTGGGCCCCGCACACCTGGTCGGCGACGTTCTCGCTGGATTTCCCGCCCGTATCGGTCGACGACTACAACACCGGTCAGGCGGGCGTGATCGAGCTCCGCGTGCAGACTCCGGGCTTCTGGAGCGGGGGATCGGGCACGACGTCGACCTGGCTGCCGGTCGACGCGCTCGTCGAGTGCGGGCCGTAGCGGCGGCGCACGGCTGCTGCGTCTCCCGCGGCCGCTGTGCTTTCCCGCGGCCGCTGCGCCTCCCCGCGGCTCCGCCGGCAGCGGACGCGCCGCGTGAATGTCGGTGGTTGCGGGTAGTCTCCGAACCATGAGTATGGGCGGTGGCATGGGAGGCGGGCGCGGGTCGCGCGTGTCCGCCGGCGACGCGGCGCGCCAGCGCGAGATCAACGAGGCGGCCCCGCAGATCCCGGGTCTCGGTCCGCGCATCGCGGCGCTCTTCTCGCCGTACCGCTGGCAGCTCGCGGTGATCATCGTGCTGGTGCTGATCTCCGCGGCGCTCGGCATCCTGCCGCCGCTCCTCACGCAGCGCGTGTTCGACGACGGCCTGTTCCCGCCAGACGGGGCGCCGAATCTCGAGCTGCTGTCCTGGCTGGTAGCGGGCATGATCGCGGCCTTCGTGCTGTCGTCGGCGATCGGCATCGTGCAGACGCTCTTCACCGCGCGCGTGGGCAACCGCGTGATGGGCGACCTGCGGGTGCGGCTGTTCGCGCACCTGCAGTCGATGGAGCTCGGCTTCTTCACCCGCACCAAGACGGGCGTGATCCAGTCGCGTCTGCAGAACGACGTGGGCGGCGTCGCCAACGTGCTCACCAACACCGTCGCGAACATCATCGGCAACACCGTCACGGTGATCGCGGCGGCGGTCGCGATGCTGCTGCTCAGCTGGCAGCTCACCCTCATCGCGGTCGTGCTGATGCCGATCCTCGTGATCGCGCAGCGCCGCGTGGGGCAGGTTCGCGCCCGCATCGCGGGCCGCACCCAGGAGTCGCTGTCCGAGATGACGGCCATCACGCAGGAGGCCCTCTCGGTCTCGGGCGTGCTGCTCGCGAAGACCTACTCGCGGCAGCGCGCCGAGACCGAGCGCTACGCCGCCGAGAACCGCAGGCAGATCGAGCTGCAGGTGCGGCAGACCATGAGCGGCCAGGTGTTCTTCGCGCTCGTGCAGGTGTTCCTCTCGGCCGTGCCCGCGATCGTCTACCTGGTGTCGGGGTGGATCATCGCTCGCGGGCAGGGCGAGGGCTTCGATCCCGGCATCACGGCCGGCACCATCGTCGCGTTCACCACGGTGCAGTCGCGACTGCTCTTCCCGCTCATGGCGCTCATGCGCATCGCGCTCGACCTCCAGACCTCGAAGGCGCTCTTCGCGCGAATCTTCGAGTACCTCGACCTCGATCCCGCGATCACCGATGCCCCCGACGCCCGCGAACCGTCGGACGCCCCCGGCCGAGCGGGCCGGGTGGAGTTCGACGGGGTCTCGTTCCGGTACCCCGACGCCGGGGCGCAGCAGCGGCCCACGCTCGACGGGGTGACGTTTCACGTGGAACCGGGCGAGTTCGTGGCCTTCGTGGGCGCCTCGGGATCGGGCAAGACCACGATCGGTTCACTGATCCCGCGCCTCTACGACGCGAGCGCCGGCACCGTGCGCTACGCGGGCGACGACGTGCGCGAGCTGCGCCACGAGGCCCTCGTCGACCGCATCGGCGTAGTGACGCAGGAGCCCTACCTCTTCCACGCCTCCGTCGCCGCGAACCTGCGCTACGCGAAACCCGACGCGTCGCAGCAGGAACTGGAGGCGGCCGCGAGGCTCGCCAACATCCACGACACCATCGCCGGCTTCGCCGACGGCTACGACACCGTTGTGGGGGAGCGCGGCTACCGGCTGTCCGGCGGCGAGAAGCAGCGCATCGCCATCGCCCGAGTGCTGCTCAAGAACCCGCGGGTGCTCGTGCTCGACGAGGCGACCAGTGCGCTCGACACCGTGAACGAGCGGGCCGTGCAGCGCGCCCTCGACGACGCGCGCAGCGGACGCACCACGATCGCGATCGCCCACCGGCTCTCCACGGTCGTCGACGCCGACCGCATCTACGTGGTCGGCGGCGGCCGCATCCTCGAACAGGGCACGCACCACGAACTGCTGCTGCGCGACGGCGCCTACGCCGAACTCTACGCGCAGCAGAGCTGAGGGGGCTTGGGTGCGGCATCCGGGCGCCCCCACCCTGCCCCGCGAGCTCTGCCCTTGCCCTACCCCGCGAGCCCTGCCCCCCGTGTCGCTCCGCCGAAAGGCGGATTTCGCATGCGGATCGGCGATCCACCATGCGAAACCCGCCTTTCGACGCCGGGTTCCCCGGTGGGGCAGCCTGGAGCCTGCGCGGGGTTCTCCGCGCAGCGGCGCCGACCGGGAGTAGGATCTTCGCGTGCGCCCCATCACCCAGTCCAGCAAGTTGGCGGGGGTGCGCTACGACGTGCGCGGCCCGATCCTGCAGGAGGCCGAGCGCCTCGAGCGCGAGGGGCACGAGATCCTCAAGCTCAACATCGGTAACCCTGCCCCCTTCGGCTTCGAGGCGCCGCCCGAGATCGTGGAGGAGCTGCGGCGGATCCTGCCCACCGCTCAGGGCTACAGCGACTCCCGCGGCATCCTCGCCGCCCGCGAGGCCGTCGCCCGCTTCTACGCTGAGGAGGGCGTTGCGGGTGTCGGCCCCGACGACGTGTTCATCGGCAACGGCGTGAGCGAGATGATCTCGCTCGTGCTGCAGGCCCTCGTCGACGACGGCGATGAGATTCTCGTGCCGGCCCCCGACTACCCGCTGTGGACGGCGCAGGTGACGCTCTCGGGCGGCCTCGCCGTGCACTACCCCTGTGATGAGTCGAACGGGTGGATGCCGGATCTCGAGGCGATCGAGCGCCTCATCACCCCGCGCACCACGGGCATCGTGCTCATCAACCCGAACAACCCCACGGGCGCCGTCTACTCGGCCGAACTGGTGCGCGGTTTCGCGGCGCTCGCCGAACGGCACGGCCTCGTGCTGATGGCCGATGAGATCTACGAGCGCATCCTGTACGACGGCGCTGTGCACGAGCACGCCGCGCTGCACGTGCGTGACACGCTCTGCCTCACGTTCAGCGGGTTGTCGAAGGCGCAGCGCATCGCGGGCTACCGCTCGGGCTGGGTGGCCGTCTCAGGCGACCGCACGGCCGCGCACGATTTCCTCGAGGGGCTCACCCTGCTCGCGAACATGCGCATGTGCGCGAGCGTGCCCGCGCAGCACGCGATCCCGATCGCGCTCGCGGCCGAGTCGAACTGGTCGGGCGTCGCCGAGCTCTGCGCGCCCGGGGGTCGGCTCAGGGAGCAGCGCGATGTCGCTCATCGGCTGCTGACGGAGATCCCCGGTGTGAGCTGCGAGCGGCCGGGCGGCGCGCTCTATCTCTTCCCCCGACTCGACCCCGAGGTGTATCCGATCGATGACGACCAGCAGTTCGTGATCGAGCTGCTGCGCGCAACCCGGGTGCTCGTCACCAACGGGCGCGGCTTCAACCTGCCCACTCCCGATCACCTGCGCTTCGTGACGCTGCCGCCGGTGCCGGTGCTCACCGAGGCGATCGGGCGCATCGCCGATCATCTCGAGACGAGGCGCGCACGATGACGGTGCGGGTGCTCGCGGTGGGCAAGAAGCACGAGGCGTGGGTCGCGGAGGGCATTGACCGCTACGAGAAGCGCCTCCGCAAGCCCTTCGATGTGAGCTGGCAGCTGCTGCCCCATTCCTCGCGCGAGGGGGATGCGGCGCGGGCCGAGGAATCGGAGCGCATCCTCGCGAAGGTGGATCGCGACGCGTTCCTCGTGCTGCTCGATGAGCGCGGCCGCAACGTCGACTCGCCGGCGCTCGCCGCGACGCTGCAGGGCGCGTTCGCGGCGGGCCGGCCGGTGACGGTGGCGATCGGGGGCGCGTACGGGGTGGCGGATCGCGTGCGTGAGCGCGCCGACTTCGTGTGGAGCCTGTCGAAGCTCGTCTTCCCGCATCAGCTCGTGCGCCTGATCCTCGCCGAGCAGGTCTATCGCGCACAGGAGATCGCCGCCGGAAGGCCCTACCACCACGTGTAAGCGGATCGGTGCCGTCGGGGGAGAGGGCGCGGGCGAGGTCATCGAGGCGTGGCACCACGCGCGCAGTCCGTCAATGTCAGTGGTACGGCCTAGCGTGAGGACATGACCCCCTTCCGTTTGAGCACCCGGCTGCAGCCGCCCCCTCGGGGTCGGCCGTCGTCGACTCGGCACGCCGTGCCGACGGTGCGCGCAGAGGCGGGCGGCGCCGTCGAGGTGCCGTGGCGGGTGATCGCGCGTTCGGTGAGCGGGGTGATCGAGGTCGAGCAGTGCGGTCACGGGCCGCTGCATTCGGTGCGCTTCGCTCTCGCGGGCGACGGCATGCTGGGGCTGTCGCTGCCTCGCACCGTCTACCCGGAGGAGCGGCTGCGGGTCGTGGTGCGCGGCGCGACCGGATCCGCGGCTGCCGCGTCGGCCGACGCGATGCTGGTGCTGCGCTGGTTCCAGCCCGACGGAAGGGAGCTGCTGTGGCCGATCGCACTCTGAATCGAAGCCCGCCGGGGCGGTCGTGCGACGGCTCCGGGAGGCGGTCGCGAGGGTGCGGTGCGACACGCCGGGGCGGGGGTGTGTGGGAAAAAACTTCCGCGCCTCGCGGCTTGTGGATAACCGCCTGAGAGGGGCGGAACTCCGCCGAAAGTTCTCCCCAGATGCGCTGGCGCTCGGTGGAAATAAAGTGGAAAACTACAGCGTTGTAACTACTGCATCTTGTGGTCGGCGCGGGTGTGGTTCACTATATGTAGTGCCCCGGATGGGGCGACTGAGTTTTGGAAGAGGGGCGTGAAATGGCCATCACGGTGTACACCAAGCCGTCGTGCGTGCAGTGCACGGCGACCTACCGGGCGCTCGACAGCAAGGGGATCGAGTACGACGTGCTCGACCTCTCGCAGGACGAGGCCGCGCTGGAAACGGTGAAGGAGCTCGGCTACCTGCAGGCTCCCGTGGTGGTGACCGACGACGAGCACTGGTCGGGCTTCCGCCCCGACAAGATCTCGGAGCTCGCCGGCCGCCTCGCGTAGGCGATCCGGGCCGAGTCGGCATCGAGCGGGGGAGTGCTCGTGATCGGCTCGACCGCACTGACATCATTTCGAACCGCTGCGGCGGGCGGGGCCCGTAGGCCCGGCCCGCGGCGGCGGTTCAGCAGCGAGGGGGCTTCACAGCCCACGGGGGTTCGCGCGGAGGTGACGAGCATGACCGACCTGGTGTACTTCTCCAGCGTGTCGGGCAATACGCACCGCTTCGTGCAGAAGCTCGGACGCCCGGCACTGCGCATCCCCCTCCATTCGCGCGACGAACCGCTCGTGGCCACCGAGCCCTACGTGCTGCTCGTCCCCACCTATGGCGGCGGCCCCGAGACGCGGGCCGTTCCCAAGCAGGTGATCCGCTTTCTGAACGACGAGCGCAACCGCAAGCTGCTGCGGGGCGTGATGGCGGCGGGCAACACCAACTTCGGTGAGGCCTACGGAATCGCGGGCGACATCATCGCCCGGAAGTGCCACGTGCCTTTCCTCTATCGATTCGAACTCTTTGGAACCCCGGACGACGTCACCGCCGTCCACGAAGGATTGGAAAAGTTTTGGGCTCTGCAGGAACAGCCACTGCCGCCGGAGGCGCAGTGATGGAAGCCGGTCACGAGTCGTCGAAGATCAGCGAGATGGATTACCACTCGCTCAACGCGATGCTCAACCTCTACGACGCCGACGGCAAGATCCAGTTCGACAAGGATCGGGAAGCCGCGCGCCAGTACTTCCTGCAGCACGTGAACCAGAACACGGTGTTCTTCCACTCCTTCGAGGAGCGGATGCGCTACCTCCTCGACAACGACTACTACGAGCGCGAGCTCATCGAGCAGTACTCGCTCGACTTCATCGAGGCGCTGCGCGACGAGGCCTACGGCATGAAGTTCCGCTTCCCGACCTTCCTCGGGGCGTTCAAGTTCTTCACCTCGTACGCACTGAAGACGTTCGACGGCAAGCGCTACCTGGAGCGCTTCGAGGATCGCGTCGTGATGGTCGCCCTCGGCCTCGCCCGCGGCGACGAGGAGCTGGCGCGCGGCATCGTGCGCGAGATCATCTCCGGTCGCTTCCAGCCGGCGACCCCGACCTTCCTCAACCTCGGCAAGGCGCAGCGAGGCGAACTCGTCTCCTGCTTCCTCCTCCGCATCGAGGACAACATGGAGTCGATCTCACGCGGCATCAACTCCTCGCTGCAGCTCTCCAAGCGAGGCGGCGGAGTCGCGCTCCTCCTCTCGAACATCCGCGAGGCCGGCGCCCCGATCAAGAAGATCGAGAACCAGTCCTCCGGCATCATCCCCGTGATGAAGCTCCTCGAAGACAGCTTCAGCTACGCGAATCAGCTCGGCGCGCGTCAGGGCGCGGGTGCGGTGTACCTCTCGGCGCACCACCCCGACATCATGAAGTTCCTCGACACGAAGCGCGAGAACGCCGACGAGAAGATCCGCATCAAGACCCTCTCCCTCGGCGTCGTCATCCCCGACATCACCTTCGAGCTCGCGAAGAAGAACGAGGACATGTACCTCTTCTCGCCCTACGACGTCGAGAAGGTCTACGGTGTGCCCTTCGGCGACATCTCCGTCTCGGAGAAGTACCACGAGATGGTCGACGACGCGCGCATCAAGAAGACGAAGATCAGCGCACGCCACTTCTTCCAGACCATCGCCGAGCTGCAGTTCGAGTCGGGCTACCCCTACATCGTGTTCGAGGACACGGTGAACCGGGCGAACCCGATCAAGGGCCGCATCAACATGTCGAACCTCTGCTCGGAGATCCTCCAGGTCAACACCCCGACCACTTACAACGAGGATCTCAGCTACGACCACATCGGCAAGGACATCAGCTGCAACCTCGGCTCGATGAACATCGCGAAGATGATGGACGGCGAGAACTTCGGCGAGAGCGTCGAGCTCGCGATCCGCGCCCTCTCCGCGGTGAGCGACATGAGCCACATCACCTCGGTGCGCTCCGTCGAGGACGGCAATGACAAGTCGCACGCCATCGGCCTCGGCCAGATGAACCTCCACGGCTACCTCGCGCGCGAGCACGTGCACTACGGCAGCGAAGAGGGCATCGACTTCACGAACATCTACTTCTACACGATCCTGTTCCATGCGCTGCGCGCCTCGAACGCCATCGCGATCGAGCGCGGCACCACCTTCGAGGGCTTCGCCGACTCGAAGTACGCGTCGGGCGAGTTCTTCGACAAGTACACCGACGCCGTGTGGGCGCCCGAGACCGAGCGCGTGCGCGCGCTCTTCGCCGACGCCGGCGTGACGATCCCCACGCAGGACGACTGGCGCGAGCTCAAGGCGAGCGTGCAGCAGCACGGCATCTACAACCAGAACCTCCAGGCGGTGCCGCCGACCGGCTCGATCTCCTACATCAACAACTCCACCTCGTCGATCCACCCGATCGCGTCGAAGATCGAGATCCGCAAGGAAGGCAAGCTGGGCCGCGTGTACTACCCGGCTCCGTACCTCACGAACGAGAACCTCGAATACTACGAGGACGCCTACGAGATCGGCGCCGAGAAGATCATCGACACCTACGCCGCGGCCACGCAGCACGTCGATCAGGGCCTGTCGCTCACCCTGTTCTTCAAGGACACCGCGTCGACGCGCGACATCAACAAGGCGCAGATCTACGCGTGGCGCAAGGGCATCAAGACGATCTACTACATCCGCTTGCGTCAGCTCGCGCTCGAGGGCACCGAGCTCGAGCAGTGCGTGAGCTGCATGCTGTGATCGTTCGGAGGCCCGCGTGACGCGGGCCTCCGGTATCCTGCGGGTGATGCGAGCCGCGGGATCCGCACCCTTGGATCGAAGAGATCCTGCAACTCTCGGCAGGATGACGGAGAAGAAAGAACACCGATGAACTTCAAGCTGGGCCACGCAGTGCAGGCAATCAACTGGAACCGCATCGAGGACGAGAAAGACCTCGAGGTCTGGAACCGTCTCGTCAACAACTTCTGGCTTCCCGAGAAGGTGCCGCTCTCGAACGATGTGCAGTCGTGGGCGACGCTCACGGCCGAGGAGCAGCTGCTCACCATGCGCGTGTTCACCGGTCTGACGCTGCTCGACACGATCCAGGGCACAGTCGGCGCGGTCTCGCTCATCCCCGATGCGATCACCCCGCACGAGGAGGCCGTCTACACGAACATCGCGTTCATGGAGTCGGTGCACGCGAAGAGCTACTCGTCGATCTTCTCGACGCTCTGCTCGACGCAGGAGATCGACGACGCGTTCCGCTGGTCGCTCGAGAACCCGTATCTGCAGAAGAAGGCGCAGATCATCGTCGACTACTACGAGGGCGACGACCCGCTCAAGCGCAAGATCGCGTCGACCCTGCTCGAGTCGTTCCTCTTCTACTCCGGTTTCTACCTGCCGATCTACTGGTCGTCGAAGGCGAAGCTCACGAACACCGCCGACCTCATCCGCCTCATCATCCGAGACGAGGCCGTGCACGGCTACTACATCGGCTACAAGTTCCAGAAGGGGCTCGAAGCCGAGACCGAAGAGCGCCGCCAGGAGCTCAAGGACTACACCTTCGCGCTGCTCTACGACCTCTACGAGAACGAGGTGCTCTACACGCAGGACCTCTACGACGGGGTCGGCCTCACCGAAGACGTCAAGAAGTTCCTGCACTACAACGCGAACAAGGCGCTCATGAACCTCGGCTTCGAGCCGATGTTCCCCAAGGAGATGACCGACGTGAACCCGGCGATCCTGTCGTCGCTCTCCCCGAACGCCGACGAGAACCATGACTTCTTCTCGGGCTCCGGCTCGAGCTACGTCATCGGCAAGGCCGTCGCCACCGAAGACGAGGACTGGGACTTCTGAGTCGTTGATGTAGCCCCAGGCCCGTGAGGGCTGATGAGAGGCCCGGAACTGCAGGATTCTGCAGTTCCGGGCCTCTTTTCATGCCACCTCCTGATGAACAGAGGAGGACGGAAATGCACATCAGTATCCAGTCGGAGTGGCACGGAGGTGGCACGGGCGCACCTGCCAGACCAGAGCGGGGTGGGTTCCCGGACGGAAAGCAGGTTCGAGAGGTCACCGAGGCCGTGCCACAACGTGCCAGCGAGGACGTTTCAGGCTCGCTCGGAACCGCAGAATCATGCGGATCTGGGCTGATCCAGGTGCCTAGTGGCACGAAGTGGCACGACCGTCCGCAACAGTCCGTTTGCGGCCACGGGAGGGCATGATGAGCGTCACGGAGCAGAAGAGGCCAACTACAAAGCGTGAGACCTGGGGAAGCCTGCGAAAGCTCCCTTCGGGGCGATGGCAGGCTCGCTATCCGGCGCCTGACGGGGAGATTTACACTGCGCGAACCGACGACGACAAACCGCTGACGTTCCTTACCAAGACGGATGCTCGCACCTGGCTCGCAGGCGCTCACACGAAGATTGCTCGCGGCGACTGGCAGCCTCCGTCCGCAGTGGCTGCACGTCGTCGCGCGGAAGCAGCTGCGGATCAGGCGCGCGCGGTCGGGTTCTCGGAGTACTCGGAGCGTTGGCTTGCAATGATCCGCACGGAGCCGAACCGCAGCGGTAAGAAGCGTGCCGTCGGCACCGTCCGCTCTTACCAGAGCAAAGTCACGGGCTATCTGGTGCCAGAGTTCGAGAACACTCCAATCCGTGACATCGACGAGGCCCGGATTCGCGTCATGACAGAACGCCTCGACAAGATCCCATCGCCGTTGAATCCGAGGTCGAAGTTCAACGGCGTCACGCGTCCGGTCTTGATCGTATTGATGATGATCTTGCGACAGGCGGCACGGGACGGCATCACTCCTGCGGCTCCGAACGTCTCGATTCCACGTCAAGAGCCGGTGCGACACGATGCCGACCACGATGCCAGCGAGGACGTGATCGCACCCGAACAGGTTGAAGCTTTGTATGCGGCGGCACCCCCTGAGTGGTCGATCATGGTGCTGCTGGCCGCGTGGTGCCAGTTGCGGCGAGGCGAGTGCCTCGGACTCCAACGCCGAGACGTTGAATGGTACCCAGACGGGAGCGCCACGCTGCACGTACGTCGACAGCTGAACGCGAACACCGGGGACTACACAGATCTGAAGAGCGACGCAGGCAAGCGATCGCTCAGCGTCCCAGATCTGATGGTTGATCGCCTGCGCGAGCACCTTCTGTCGCGCGTCGCGCCGGAGGCCAAAGCGCCCTTGGTGCCGGCAAGCCCTCGCGGAAGCATGCCCCTTTCCAACACTCGCTGGGGGTTCATCTGGGGTGACGTCCGTGACAACGTCGCTGGGCTGCCCCCAAGGTTTCGCTTCCACGATCTGCGCCACACCGGTCTGACGCTGTTCGCTCAAGAGGGTGCCACGTTGGCTGAGCTGATGCGTCGGGGCGGGCACTCGGATATGAGGATCGTGTTGCGATACCAGCACGCCACGATGACGAGAGATCGAGAACTCGCCTGTCGAATGAGTCGCCGTGTCGAGGCTGCCATCACCTCCGCACTGCCTGAGAACGGTAGTAGCGGTGCGGCCCGGGATTCGTGAAGGGCACCTATGGGATGAACCCATGTGACGACAGAGAAGGAGAGGTGTTGACATGGTTCGTCAATCTCGAACAAAAGTGCCCGTCGAGAACCTGGTCCCGTTGGCAGAGGCCGCGGTGAGATTCGGGGTGTCCGTGAAGACGCTACGCCGGCGGATCTCGGACGGCACGGTTACTGGGTACCGTGTGGGACGCCTGATCCGAGTCGACATGAAGGAGCTGGAAGAACGATTGCTGGTCGAGATTCCATCGACGCGATAGAAGTGAAAAGGGAGGAACGGTCCTGGCGGACGTTCCTCCCTTTCGTGTTGGCCGGGAGTCCAACCACGGGTGCCGGCCGGGATCATTGAGACTTCGAACCCTTTGCGGCCGCGACCGCGGCGGCGATCGTTTCCTCTTCGATCTGGGCGCGACGGGCGGCGTCGGCAGAGACGAACGTGATGAAGTCAGCGTCCCGATCCGGGATTACCTCATCCTCAATCGGTGCCTGCGCAACCTCACCAGGCCAGGTGGTCTGCCGAGTTGGCCGGTCGCGATCCAGGCGGGTGCCGCAGGTGGCCACCCATTCGCGGAGCCGTTCGCGGGCGAGCGCGAAATCGGTGTGCCACGCGATCGGCCCCGACCCGTCCTGTTCGGGGTCGTAGCTGCACAGCCAATGCGTGTGCAGCGCAGAGAGCTCCCAGACGAGTTCGGGATGCCGATGCCAGAACGGCGGCACTACCGACGCGGGCAGCCCATAGGTCTCGCGGAGCTGGTTCACCCACTGGTTCAGATCGAGCCATTCTTGTTCGGCTTCGTGCGAGCGCAGGAGATGCCAGTTGATCGGCTTCGGGGTGATCGGCAGAGAGACAGTGCTGAGCGGGTCAGTGCCGTCGTCCTCCTCCTCGAGTTCTTCGGGGTCGAAGCCTTCCTCGTCGGCGGGCGCGTCGATGTTCATGGCGGGGTCCCCTTCCCGGTTCACATGGCCCTGGCGAACACCGGCGACGTGCTCCGCTCAGTGCCTCGGGCAGCGGTGCTGGTGCGTTCGACGGTTCGGCTGGCGCGCTGGCTGCGATCCATCGTGAAGGTGGTGCGGGCGGCGTCGGGGCCGATCTTCGAGACGATGAACTGCTCGATCTCGGTCGGCACACCGTCTCGCTCGATGGTTCGGCGATTCACGCGCCCCTCGGCGACGAAGTTGTCGTGCTTCTGCAGCGTCGACAGTGCGCGCACGGCGCTCTCCCCGAACGCGACGAGGTCATGGAACGAGGGTTCGAGCTCCGTGAATGTGCCGTCCTCCTCACGCCGGTAGCGGGGCTTGCCCACGCGGGCGAACATGCGCGGCACCCCGCTCTTCGTGGAAGAGGGATGCGGGGTGGTTGCGATGAACCCTGACAACGAGGTCTTGGTCGGGATCGACACGATTTCGCCTCCTGCTTCACGGCCGCGCCCATCACGGCTCTACGAAACAGGTGCACCTTCTCTGCCTGACGGATCGTCCGCGCCCGGCTGGGTGTTGGCCTGCCGGTAATGGAGTTTTGCTTCGACCGCGCGGCGGTCGGCTACGAGTTGTTTCCCGTCGGCGCGCTGGTTCCAGGAGCGCAGGCGTGCCACGATCGGCGGTGCCGCGCGCAGCAGCACGAGGCCGGTGCCGAACGGGAGTCGGCGGATCGCGTCGGGCGGCATGATCGGTACGCGGCGGATCGAGCGTTGCGCGGAGCGGGTGCCGTGGTCGCCGACGGTGGTGGAGTCGGTGATCTCATCGCGTTCCCCAATCAGGGTTGAGAGGTCTTGGAGGTCGCGGCTGTTGGAGGCGCCGCCGAGGACGATCTTCACGATCGCGGCATCCCAGATCGCGGAGGCCGCGTGCTCCGACCACTGCTCCCGCGCCTGCGCAAGCGACTGCAAGACCGGCATGGTCGTGATCCCTGTGCCGCCGCCTTCGGCCATGAGCGTCGGCAACGACGGCAACGGGCTGAGGTTCGCGACCTCGTCCAAGCAGAGCAGCAGGGGCGGATCGAGTCGTGCGCCTGCGGAGCGTGCGGCGAGGCGGCGGGCTGCCTCGACTACGTCTTCGATGAGCGCTGCGACCAGCGGGGCGCTGTTGTTCGCCCCGGCCGCGGTCGCCAGCAGGTACAGGGTGCCCTTCTTCGCGAGGAAGTCTTCGGGGTTGAATACCTCGTCGGGGCCGGGGGTGACGGCATCGAGCACGCGGGGGTCGGCGAGGGCGGCGAGGGCGAGGGAGACGCCCTGCCAGATCGAATCCCTGGTACGCGGGTCCGCGTCGATCATCGCCTGCAACGCCTCCGCCCACCCGCCCGCGGCTTGCGGGTGGGTGGCGAGGATCGATACGGCGTCGCCGGCGGCTGCGGGGTCGAGCGTCCACCGGAACAGGTCGGCGGGCTGCCGCTGGTCGAGGGCGGCGGCGTGGAGCAGACATTGGAGCGCAACACGGGTTTTCGCTTCCCAGAAGTCTCCGCCCTCGACCCCGCCTTTCCCGAGCCCGGTGGCGGAGGCGAGCCCTGCGGCGCGAATCATCGCGGTGAGGGGATCGGTGCAGCCTCTGACGGGCGACCAGCGGAGCCCGGCGGGGATGCCGTCGGCGAGGTGCTGCGGATCGAACACCGCCACCGGCCCCACCTTCTCCCTGGCCCGGATCGTGGCGGTCACGTTGTCCGGACGAGTGGACGTGGTGACGACCGCGCCGGGGGCGGTGAGGATCGAGTTGATGACGATGTGCACGCCCTTCCCGGAGCGGGGCGGCCCGATCAGCAGGATCGAGTCTTCGACCGACGCCCACACCTCGACCCCGCGCGACACCCCGAGCCGGTACCCGACCTCTGAAGGCTCAGGGTTCTCGAGCGACGGGCGCAGGTTCCCCGCCCGAGCCAGGAGCGCGCGCGGAGATCCCGCTTTCGCGACTTCGGCGCGGGTGGCGATCCCGGCGATCCGGTACGGGTCCATCGCCTGCCGGCGGCCGTGCTGCCGGATCGCCGTCCACCCCCGCCAGGCCGCAGCCCCGGCGGTGAAGATCATGGTGCCGGCGATGACCCAGTACACGACCGGGTTCAGGCCCGGCGCGCCGAGTGCGGCGCCAGGGGCGCCGGGGTGCAGGAGCACCCCGGCCCCGGCGCCGAACCCGGTATCGGGTTGCGGGGTGCCGGTGAGGAACGCGGTGACACTGCCCGCAGCCCGGAGGATCACCGCGATGACGGCGAGGGTGGCGAGCCCTACGAGGGCGGCGTTGGTGAGTTCGTCGCCGAGGCTCCCCGTCGGGCGGATCGGGGAGGTCACTGCGGTGCCCCGATGCAGACGGTGGCAGAGATCCGGCCGAGGAGAATCACTTCATTGGTGGGCGCGTGGTCGAGGTAGCGGGAATCGATCAGGGCGCGGGCGATGCCGTCGGGCCCTGTCTCGGTGTGCGCGATGACGATCGCGACCGCGACATCCTCGCCCGGCACCATCCCCGACCCCGCGAACTGCACCAGACGCGGCACCACCGGCACCGGCACCGCGGCCACGGGCGGAACCTGTTGCACCGGCTGCGCCTCTGGTTGTGGGGTGCGGCGCGGGCGCGGGGTGTAGAAGTCGGTCATCGTGCGGCCGTCGGTTTCGATGACGTCGACGCGGATCGTGCAGTCGGTCTGCTCGCGGATCGCGTCCACGATCGCCGGGAACGATCCCCGCCGCCACGGCGGGGAGAACTCCGGCGGCAGAAACGGCGCCCCGTCGACCGTGACGGCCAGGGTGCCGTCCTCGGCGACGACGATGCGCACCATCACCACGGACGGATCAGCAGGGTTCGAGCGATCACGCTTCGACATACAGGGTCTCCTTCATAAGACGGGCAGGCAGAGATCGGCCCGAGGCAAGGGGTGCCATCGGGCCGGAAGACACACACCCAGGACGGCGCGACGTGGATGGCAGTGATGAGCGCCGGGGTTCAGAGCGCTGGCCGGCCCGCGCCGCGGCCTGGGTCTGGGGCGGTGCGGCGGGCGGCCGACTGATATGCCGGCGGGAGCTGGTACGCCGCTGGCGTCGGGTCGAGCATCGCTTCGACATCTCCGACGCTCGTGGTGACTTCTGCGAGGCCTTCGGCGAGGAGCCGGTGGCAGCCGGCTGAGTTCGCGGAGGTGATCGGCCCAGGGATCGCGCCGAGCTGGCGGCCGAGTTCGTAGGCGGCGACCGCGACCCGGAGGCTTCCCGACCGTGCCCCGGCTTCCGGGATCACCGTCGCGGCGGAGAGGGCAGCGAGCAGACGCGAACGTGCCTCGAACCGGCCCTTCGTCGGCGCATATCCTGGCGCGGCCTCGGAAAGGAGGAGGCCACCCTGATCGGTGATGCGGCGGAACAGGTCATCGTGCGCCTGCGGATACGGCCGATCCAGGCCACCCGCGAGCACCGCGATCGTAGATGCCGAACGCGCAGTGAGGGCGGCGCGGTGGGCTTCGGCGTCGATGCCGTAGGCGCCGCCCGAGACGAGGATGCGCGGCGACGCTGCGAGCTGCCACGCGAACTCACGAGTGACCTGCACCCCATAGCCGGTGGCGGCGCGGGCGCCGGTGATCGTCACCCGGGACGAGAGCGAGGCGGTGAGCAGTTCCGGGTTGCCCTTCGCCCACAGCGCCAGCGGTGCGGCGTGGCCGAGGTCTGCGAGGGCTGTGGGCCAGCCGGGGCGGTGCGGGGTGAGGATGCGCAGGCCGTGGCGCTCGGTCAGGCCGATCAACTCATCGGTGAGCGCGTCCTTCTGCAACGAGGCGGCCTGCTGCCGCCACCTCACCCCGGCCACAGGGTCGACCTGTGACGGGATCGCTGCGCCTGGGTCGCGGATCAACGCGAGCGTCTCCGTGACGCCGATGGCCTGCACGAGCTGCCCGGTGACCGGATCACCGGGCTCGGTGAGCACGGCGAGCGTGATCCGCGCGATCGTGTCTGCCGTGTACTCGCTCATTACCGCCTCCTGCACCGCCGTCACTGTCAGAGGACAGGTGCGCCAGGCGGACACGCGAAAAGGGCGGGGCGCAGACCCTGGGGAATGGTCTGCGCCCCGCCCAGCATGGGGGTGCTGGGGTTACTGGTTCATGAGGTCTTCGATACCGGTGTCCTCCTCTCCGCTGTCTCCGCCTCGCTCCCGGTGGAGCGCGAGCCTGCGCCCGAACCACAGCGTCACTCCGGCCGCGAGGAGCGCGACCAGGCCGCCGGCGGCGATCAGCCACGGGAACCCGCCCCCAGTCGTAGCCAGCTCGGACGGCGTCTCCGGAAGCTCCGGCTGCTCCGGCGTCGGCGGCACCTCTTGCGGCGTCTCGGTCACGACCGTCGTCTCACCCGGTGCACCGCATTTCCCTTCCGCGATGACCTTGCCCGTGGCGTCGTAGAGGGTTTCGACCCAGTAGACGTGCCCGGCACGGTCGACGCTCGTCTTCCCGGAGCGGTAGATGCCAGCCTGGGTGACGGCGATCTTCTCGGAGGTGAAGAACGGCACCTCGCAGACCGGCTCGGCGTCGGGGTCGTGGGGGCCGTAGGCGCGGAACACGAGGTACGCGCCGTCGGGGATCTTCGTCCCCTGCACGAGTGCGGTATCGTCGAACTCCTCACCGACCCCCGCGACGGGGGTGGCCTGCGTGATGACCGACACCGGCTGCTCGTCATCGGGAACGTAGAACCGCTCCCAGATATCCGTCGGCGAGCTCGTGAAGGGCTGCACGCGGTCGTCGCCCGCGAACCGCGTGACGATGACGTAGTAGCCGGCCTCGGTCGGCTGGATGCGGTCCTCATTGGTGTAGCCGATGTCGTAGACCCCGTTCTTCGCGGGCGTCGTGATCCGCGTGAGCACCGGGGCATCCGACAGATCGAGATCGTCGGTGAGCTCCGCATCGGTCTGGAAGGGGCCGTAGACGGTGTGCTCGATCTCCTGCTCGTCGGGCCCCCAGTAGCCGTCACCTGTGAACTCGGGGTGATTCTCCGGGAACCCAGAGACGGTGATCCGGTCGAACGCGCGCCCGTTCTTGTGGACGTTGTATTCGCGGACTTCCGAGGTGATCGTGAGCGGCCACCTGACGGAGTGCGATTCGATGTTGATGCCGTACTCGTCCTGCCAATCGGCGGCGATGTACGGGCGCACCCACTCCGGCTGCGACGCCTTCTTCACCTGCCACACCCAGGCCACGAACCCCGCATCCGGCAACTCCACCTCGGGCGACTCGTACTCACCGGGCCCGGGCGCGGTTACCGTGACGGTGCCGATCGGCACCGCACCCGCCGGCGCCTCCGCACCCTGCACCGGCGGGAGGGTTCCGGGTGCCTGGTAGGCGGTGCCCTCGAAGACGACCGGGATCGGCTCGCCGTTGTGCTTCAGCCAGGCGCCATTGGTCGAGGAGACCGTGATCGTATCCGTCACCCGGTCGCCGGGCTTCACGAGCTTGCCGTTCGCCTTCGATACCGCCTCCGGCTGGAACGGCGTGACCGAGGTCTCGGCCACCCGCCCGAACCGATCCGTGAAGGAATCGGTGAGGTACTTCGCGTTCGCACCCTGCTTGGTCTTGTCGATCCTCCACACCCACGTGTAGAACCCCGACTCCGGGGCCGTGAGCGTGCCCGGCGACACGTAGTTCCCGGGGTGCGTGAGCGTCAGCGACTCGGTCCCGAGCACGGGCGCGCCCTCTGGCGGTGCGTTCGCTTCGACCGGCTGCGCGTCGAACGGCCCGTAGAGGGTGCCTTCGGCGAGCACCGGCACCGGGATACCGTTCACCTTGATCCAGGAGTGCTTCGTCACCGTGACGTTCAGCTTGTCGGAGAATACGTCGCCTGCCTGCACGAACTTCGCATCCACGACCGTCTCGATCACCGGCCGGAAGTCCAACGGAATCACCGCTGACTGCGCAGAGGCGAACAGCGGCTCGAACGAGGCCGCGCCGAGGATGCGTTGCTCGCCCGGAGTGTAGAACAGGTCCACGCCAGCCCCGTACCCAAGCGACGGAGCCTTGAGGCTCGCGGTGATCTGATAGTCCGGTGCGCCCTCGGGTGGGATACCGACGATCTCATGTGTCCCGACACCGAGTGTCGCGGAGGTGCTGCCGTTCGTGAAGTTGGCGTTGGTGAGCGTAACGGTGCCGGTTGCGCTCGTGGGGTTCGCCTGGACTTTGAGCTGCCCCTGGTACTGGTCGGTCATCGTGATCGACATCGACACCGACGGGTTCGCGACGGCGTTCGCCGCCGACTCGCTCCGCATCGTGGTGAGGTGCGACAGGATCGTGGCCTGCATGTTCCCGGGTGCCCGGGTGACGAACTGCCCGTCTCCGCCGGGTGCGGAGTAGTTGCCGCGGTCGGCGATATCCCAGACGTATAGCTGGACGGCGGAGGTGATGTTTGGATCGTTGCTCTCACCCCACCGCCCGAGTACGTAGTTCAGGCGGGCGAGCTCGGTCGCGCTGAGGCTGTCGAGCGTGGTCTTCAGCTCCGGGTGTTGCGTGTTGCCCCACGGGGCGAGCGCGTCGAGATCCATGCAGTACGCCTGACGGCCATGCGACGAGAAGGAACCGAGCCAGAGATCCTGATTGCCATACCCGACGCCCAGGGTCGCGGCCTGCGCCGGGGCTGCCGGGAAGAACAGGCTGCCAAGTAACATCAGCAGGATTGTGAGGGTCGTCGCAACGCTTGAGACAACGCGGCCGGGCAGCGGTGATTTGTCGGGTGGTACGAGAATGTGAGCAGACAAGTGGGATCTCCTTATTGATTGTGTCCGCCGTCGTCAGAACGGCAACAGCTACTAGTCAGGTGCGCACACTGCACCGGTAGGACTTGGACGAGCACTACATAGGTCTCTCCGGTTGCTCAGTGCAGCGCGACGGGGCTGCCGGGAATGCCGCGCCATAGTAGAAGTACCCCGCTTCATGGAATCTCGTGTCAAAGCAGGTCGCTGCCCGGCTCCGGCAGCGGGTGCCGTCGACGATCGCAACGAGGTCGAAGCCCTCGGTTCCGTACTCGGTGGTGATCCGAAGGCTGCCGTTCGGGTCGATCCGCGCGGCTGCGCCATACTGTACGGTGCCAGGACGAAGCAGATTGGTGAGTACTCGGTGCTGGTCGGTGCGGAGGGCGCTGCGCAGCGATGCGACCGAGGATTGGGGTTCGGTGAGTAACCAAATGCCCGAGGGCTTGCGCTACCCGGCGCCTTGACGCGATCTATCCACTCGATTCTGAACTGACCGCATTACCCAGACCAGAGCGTCGAGTGCTTGGAACGTGTTCCCGAAGAGCATCAGCGCTGCAACGTCGGGATCTTCATCATCAAGGCTCGAGAAGGAGACGCCATCGGCGGTACTGCTTTCGACGGCACATTCAGTATCGACGCCTCTGCTATCACGAGGGAGTCCATCCCGGTCTGGGGGAGGGGATGTGGCTACGGCAATCGCTGTCGACAGGTCCTGCGTGCTGTTCATCAAGTCCACCGCCTATGGCCGAGAAGACTCGCTCACGCACATCGGACCCTTATCGACCGAATGCACGCCCACGAGTGGGAACGTGCCAAGCTCACCGACCGAGGCGCCAAGCTGCTCGTGCCGACCGTACTCATCATCGCCGCTTCTCCGTGGGCGCCTGTGAACACCGTCTCCGCCACCGTGAAGGGCGCGATCGGCTCCGCCTCCAAGCACTGAAATGTGCCCAAGCTCCGTCAGGAGTTCGAAGAGCTGGGTACGATCCGCACCGTGGCCCTCAACGGTAAAGGCGCACTTACCCGCAACTAACCCCAAGTCGTCGAAGTCGTGAGCTTCGAATGCGCCGAACGCGAGGTGATCGGCTTCGCCAACGCACTCGAATCATCCAGCATGCACCCGCCGTCGTGACCGTGCCCGATGCGGCGACCAGGCGAGATGCTTAGTAGGATGAGCCGTAGCGCGGAATCACCGGCACCGCCTCCTGCCAGAGGATCCGAATCAGTATTGTCCGCTGGGTTGATCCCGGTAAGGACCGACTCGCCACCGAGTAGCTTGCCGAGCAGGGTATGATCATCGTCGTGATCGAAGCCGATTGGGAACTCCCCAATCTCATCGAGGTTCGCGACGAGTTGCGTGCGCGGGATTGGCTGAGACGATCCAAATGCTGCAGGAGACGGGATCTCTCGATCATGCTCACCGGTGGCCACGATTGCACTGCACAGGCTCTGGCGGCCGACTCCGGCATCTTGAGTATGCACGCCGGGCGGTCCCCGCAGACAAGGCCATGCCATCAGCGCCCTCGTCGCCGCTGATCCCACGGTGATAGTCGGCGATGGTTTTTACGACGTCCCGGCGCTCGCTCCGGTGACCGTCGCGATGAGCGTCAAGGTTCCGCGGCTGCCATTGAGTCTGCTGGCGTTGCCAATAGCCGTCACGATTCAGTCTTCATTCCGCAGAACCTTGTGCCAGCTCAGCGGGGCCGGCGCATCGTTATCCGGAATATAGCCCTAGCCCTCTACATCGTGATTGTCCCCTCGTGCTGTTCTGTGCACTCGGGTAACCCGGAGTCGTGCACGTTCTCAAACTCGCGTAGCGCTCGTGATCCTCAACGGCGTCCCTGCCCCATACCAGTGGGTGCGGCAGGATCAGCCCTGGCATGCGGAGCCGCGCCGACACTGGCAAAAGCGCCGACGTACGCCCACACGCAGTAGCATCCCCTGGCTGACCTCAGGTTCCGATGCTAAATTGTTACATGACAATGGAGGTTATGGAGTGATGAGTGCACGCGTTGCATCGCGACGACCGCTATCGCGGCGTGCGATCCTGACCCTCGTCTGGGTCGGCGCCTTCGTCATCCTCGGTCTCGTCGGACTGCGCGCGCACAGCGCCGAACTCAGCAGCGTGCCGGTAATCGCCGAGGCCTCGGCGAGCACCAGTGCGACCACCCCCTCAACAGCCTCGACCGTCACGCTCGTCGAGGGGGGCGAGCACGCCGCCCACGGCAGCGTGCAGAGCTGGCACCTCGATCTCATCGCGATCTGCATGCTCACCATGCTCGCCACTCTGATGCTGGTCGTGCTCTTCACCCGGCGACCGTGGCTACAGCTGCGGCTCGGCAGGATCCGCGAATGGGCGGTCGCCCTGCCGCGCGCACCCGCCCGCCCGCAGCCATTGCTGCTCCTTCACTCGATCTCGCGAACCTGATCTCCACCGGGAAACCCGTGCACGGGGATAGCCCGCGAAGCTCCGTGTGCCTCCAACCGGCACCACGTTCCCTCTGAGAGCTTCGCCGGCCCCTGCAAAAGCGCTGACATCGGCACGCCTTCCGGCATTGCGCACTCTCGAACATCACTCGGGCGCACGAGCGCCCCCGATCAGGAGCCAGCAGTTTGAACTCCACAGATTCACCGATCAAAGCTAAACACTTCCTCTTCGTCTTCGGCACCGTGCTCCTGAGCATCTGTTTCGCCGTCGTCTCGTTCTTCGTCCTCGGAGTCGTCTTTTGAGGCGGCGTCGGCACGCCGAGGAATCGGCGGGGCCGAGGCGGAGCACCTGGATCGAACCCACTGATACAGACGAACGCTCGACCGACGACTCGGCTCGGCCCCGCCGATCCAAGCATGCAGCCGCAGCACCGTCCACGGTGCCATACACCGATCTCCCGGCGCAGCCCGTCAGCGAGCGGCCTGCCGCCGAGGAGACGCCGACCGGGGGCGGAACGGAACCCGAGACCGGCACGGCACGGCGACGCTCACAACTGCGCAGCTTCGTCGCTGGCAGTACGGCGCTCGCGAGCGTCACCGTACTCGTGGCGGGTACCGTCTTCCCTGCGACCAGCGCCGCGACCGCCGATACCCCCGTCTTCGCGAGCCGACAGCAGGCCTTCGTCACGGGAGGCACAACCGACACTCCGACGCTGCTCGACGAGCTCTCGGTCTCCCCGACTGCGATCGCGCCCGAGATCGGGCTGAGCGGTGGGGCAGTGACCGTCAGCGGCCTCACCGACACCACATTGCAGTACCCCTTCGCCCAAGAGGTGCCGCTCACCGATGGCTTCGGATACCGCTCCGCACCAGTCGCAGGCTTCCACGACGCACAAGACATGGCCGCTGCCGGCGGCACTCCGATCCGCATCGTCGGTGACGGCGTGATCACTGAGGCTGGCTGGGCCTCCGACGGCTGCGGCTTCTCGCTGAAAGTCCAGCACCAGGTTGCCGGTCAAGAGGTCATCAGCCGGTACTGCCATATGCAGGAGAACTCCCACTCCTGGCAGGTTGGCCAAACCGTTCAGGGAGACGACCAAGCCGGACTCGTCGGAACCACCGGGATGTCCTTCGGCAACCACCTGCACCTGGTGGTGCGCGTCGAAGATGAGCCCGTCGACCCGCTGCCGTTCATCGCCGCGAACTCGAAGTAGCCCCCTCCCCGGCGAGCACTCGCCAGCGTCAGTAAGGACAACCCCCGACCGTGTACCCCGCGATGGCCAGCCTCGAGCTCGGCGACCTCTTCCAGTTCGATTTGCGCAGCATGTCGCCGCTCGCCTGGCTCGCCGTCGTCTGCCTCTCCATCTACCTGACCGGGGCGATCTCCCTCTGGGTACGGGGAAAACGATGGGGCGTCGGTTCGACGCTGCTGTTCACCGTCGGCTGCCTCCTCTGGTTCGCGGCCACCGGACTGCGCGCGAACGCCTACGCCGAGGAACTCGTCTCGGTGCTGCTCTTCCAGCAGATCACGCTCATGGTCGTCGCACCCCCGTTCCTGCTCATGGGCTCTCCCGGCCGTCTGCTCCTGCGCGCGACGCCGCGCCGGGGACTCGGGCGGCCGGTGATGCGCGCCGCGCTCAGCGCCTACCGCTCGCGCACCGCCCAGGTGCTCCTGCACCCGGCCACCGTGATCGTCATCGCCGTCGTCGCCTTCCCCACCCTGTACTTCACCGACACCCTGAGCTGGTTCCTCGAGCTCCCGTCCGGGCATCTCATCCTGCTCACCCTGTTCCTCGCCTTCGGCATGATCGGTGGCGCTCCGCTGTGGTCACTCGACCCGTTGCCGCGCGCCCCATCGTTCGTGGTACGCATCGTCGACGTGCTCCTCGAGATCCAGATCCACGCGATCTTCGGGCTCGTGCTGCTGCGCAGCACCGAGCCCATGTTCCGCTGGTACGCCACCGACCCCGAAGCGTGGGGGATCAGCCGCGCTCTCGACCAGGCCATCGCTGGCGGCCTGATCTGGTCATACGGCGAGCTGCCGCTGATCATCGTGCTCATCGTCACCATTTCCAAGTGGCGCACGAGCGATCTGCGGCAAGCGAAACGTCGAGAAGCTCAAGAGGACGCGGAACTCGACGCCTACAACGCCTACCTCGCCGCGAAGTTCGGAAAGGAGCAGTGATGGCGACGATCCTGATCTTCGCGCTCACCGCGATGCTCGGCGTGCTGGCCATCTTCCAGATCGCCCTGGCTGCCGGTGCACCGCTCGGCAAGTACGCGTGGGGCGGGGAACACATCACGCTCCCGCTCAACCTCCGCCTCGGCGCGATCTCCGCTGTGCTCCGCTACGCCTTCATCGCTTTCATCGCCCTCGATCGCAGCGGCACCATCGCTGTGCTGCCCGGGGAGTTCAGCTTCTGGGTGATGTGGCTCATCGTCGCTCACCTCGGGTTCAGTGTGATCCTCAGCCTGCTCTCCAAGAGCAAAGACGAGAAGATGACGCTCGCTCCCTACACCTTCGTGATGGGCCTGCTCAGCCTGCTCATCGCTCTTCAATAGGGTGCAGTATGCCGTGCGCGTCAGTCCACTCCCATGATCGCCTTGAACCCGCTCGGTATAATCGGGGTGTGTCCTCAGTTCCCCGCAGTGCCCGCATCACGCGGCGACGATTCACGATGAGAGCCGCGACGCTGCTCCTCGCCGCAATCGTCACCGTCGTGGGCTTGTGGGGCGTCTCCCACGCCGATGATGTCGGCTTCTCCGCGCCGGCGGCCGCCTCGAACACGGTCGCAGCCACCTCCTTCGACGCCGCAGTGGGACACTTCGCCGACACCGTGGGGGAGACCACCGCCAGCGACGACATCCTGATCGGTGTTGTCACCTGCCTGCTCGGGATACTCTGCGGCTTTGCCTTGGCGATCCTGATCGTCTTCGCGCTCCGCTGCAGGCAGATGCGGTTCCAACGCCAGCGCCCCCAGATCGCTCCGATCGCCGCAACTGCAGCGTTCAATCATCGCGGCAGGCATCGCTTCGGCCTGCACGACCTCAGCCTCCTGCGCATTTAAGCGCCCCTCACGCTGCCCCCTGAGGCAGGAACGGGCCGGCACGTCCGCCATGCCCGCGACCACGCGTTGAGGAATGAGGAGAACCAGGAACTTGAGGACGTCCAAACCGACGTACCTGCTGCTGACCGCACTCGTAGCGACCGCCGCAATCAGCATTGGGCTGATCGGCTGCACAGCCGCCGCGCCGATGTCGGAACAGTACCAGCAGGGCAGTGAACGAAGCGGCACTTCTGATGGCCGCATCGTCGAGATTCCGGTCGACGAGCGTGGCGCCGCCGTGAGCTTCAGCGGCACCACCGAATACGGCGACCCGGTTTCCAGCGACGACTACGCCGGAGAGGTGTACGTCGTGAACTTCTGGTACGCCGCCTGCGGCCCCTGCATCATCGAGGCCCCCATGCTCGAGGAGGTCTGGCTGAACTACCAGGATGAGGGCGTCGGGTTCCTCGGTGTGAACATCTACGACCAGCCCGCAACCGCCGTCGCCTTCGCCGAAGAGAACGGCATCACCTACCCGAGCATCATCGATGTGAACGACGGCCGCGTCAAGCAGGCCTTCGCCGGCGTCACCCCGATCCAGGCCACGCCCACCACGCTCGTGCTCGACCGCGAGGGGCGCGTCGCGGCCCGCATCATCGGGCAACTCGAGTCCGCCTCCATCCTCGACACGCTCGTCGCCGACGCACTCGCGGAGACGCCATGAACCCGAGCGATCTCGTTTTCGACGGCGCACTCTGGGCGGGTGTGCTCATCGCCGCACTCGCCGGCTTCGTCTCCTTCGCCTCCCCCTGCGTGCTTCCGCTCGTACCCGGTTACTTCGGCTACCTTGGCTCCGCCGTCGCCCCCGTCGAGCCGAGCTTTGCACCTGCCCGCGGCACCACCGCACAGCGCCGCCGCCTGCTCCTGGGTGTTCTCCTGTTCATCGCCGGATTCTCCATCGTGTTCGTCACTGTCACCGTGCTCGGAGGTGTCTTCGGCCAGGTCTTCCTCGCCTATGCCGACATCGCCACCCGTATCCTCGGCGTCGTCGTGATCGTCATGGGGCTCGCCTTCGTCGGGGTCTTCCGCAAGATGCAGCGCACTGTCCGACCCCGCTTCCGCTCACGCCTGGGCCTCGCCGGGGCGCCACTGCTCGGTCTCGCCCTCGGTATCGGCTGGACACCGTGCATCGGGCCCACCCTCGCCGCGATCATCTCCGTGTCGTGGAACCTCGGCGACCCCGTCCGTGCGGGGCTGCTCGGCGTCGCCTACTCGCTCGGCCTCGGTATCCCGTTCCTGCTGCTCGCCCTCGGGCTCGGCTGGGCCACCCGCTCGATGTCGTTCCTGCGGCGTCACATCCGCGCCATCAACATCGCCGGCGGAGTTGTCCTCGTCGTGCTCGGCCTGCTCATGGTAAGCGGGCTCTGGACGCGCCTCATGTCCTCCCTGCAGGGGGTGATGGCGAATGTCCAGCTCCCGCTCTGAGAACGATACACTCCCCGCACGCCCAAGCGATCACGTCGACTCCACCGAACGCGGCAGCGGCGACGTCGGCCTCGGGTGGCAGGGCTGGCTCCGATGGGGGTGGCGGCAGCTCACGAGCATGCGCACCGCGCTCATCCTGCTCCTGCTCATGGCGATTGCCGCGATCCCCGGCTCGCTCTTCCCACAGCGCCAAGCCGACCCCAACGGCGTCGTGAAGTACTTCGACGACAACCCCGAGCTCGCCCCCACCATCGACAAACTGCAGCTGTTCGACGTCTACAGCTCGGCCTGGTTCTCGGCCATCTACCTGCTGCTGTTCGTCTCCCTCATCGGCTGCATCATCCCGCGGATCAAGCATCATGCGAAAGCGCTCCGCGCGCCGGCGCCGAAGACCCCGGCCCGGCTGCAGCGCATGGTCGGCTATTCCTCCAACGATCTGCAACTCGTCGATGATCGCACCTCCGAAGCCGACGTCGCCCAGGCCATCGCGATCGCCGAGAGCGAGCTGCGACGCCGCGGATACCGCACCGCCCGCTACGACAGCGCGACTTCCTGGTCGGTATCCGCCGAACGCGGTTACCTGCGCGAAACCGGCAACCTCGTCTTCCACTCGGCACTCGTCGGGATCCTCGTGACCGTGCTGCTGAGCACCGGCCTCAACTACACCGGCGATCGCGTCATCGTCCAAGGCACCACCTTCGTGAACAGCGAGAGCGCCTACTCCTCGTTCTCGCCAGGACGGTACTTCGACCGAAGCTCACTCACCCCCTACGCACTGAGCCTCGACAGCTTCGACGTCGAGTACGTCGACCCTGGGAAGCCCGGTGCGGGGCAGGCAGGCAACTTCGCTGCCCACCTCTCCATCCGAGAGGCCGGGGACGACGACACCCGTGCCGAGACCGTGCGGGTGAACGCACCGATCGAGGTGAACGGCGACCGCATCTACCTCCTCGGTAACGGCTACGCGCCGATGATCACGATCCGCAACGCCGCCGGAGACGTCGTCTACCAGGAACCCCAGCCCTTCCTCCCGCAGGATTCCGCGATGACCTCGCTCGGCGTGATCAAAGTCCCCGACGGTCTGCCTGAGCAGGTCGGGCTCATCGGCTTCCTGTACCCGACGCAGAGCACCTTGGACACCGGCGCCTACTACTCGGTGTTCCCCGACCTCTACAACCCGATGATGACGTTCAACGTGTTCACAGGAGACCTCGGCATTGACGACGGCACTCCGCGCTCGGTGTACCAGCTCGACACCCAATCGATGACCCAGATCACCGGCGGCGACACCGGTATCGACTCGATCGAGCTCACCCCCGGCGACACCGCCGACCTCCCGAACGGGATGGGAACTATCACCTTCGAGGATCTCACCGTCACCGAGGGCGCCGAAGAGTCGATCAAGCGCTTCGTCTCGCTGCAGATCCAGCGCGACACCGGCGCCACCTGGGTGCTTGTCTTCTCCATCCTCGCCACGGTCGGCCTCATCACCGGCCTCCTCGTGCCGCGCCGTCGGCTCTGGGTGAAAGCCACCCTCACCCGACCAGTCGTCGGCGGCCGCAAGGTCAAGATCGAGTACGCCGGCCTCGCCCGCGGTGAGGATCCAGGCCTCGAGCGCGCCGTCGAACAGTTCCGCACCAGCCACCTCTCGGCCATCGCCGAGCAACTACCGTCACCGCTTTTCAAGAAGGGAACCCCATGAACTGGCCCCCGCACACCGTGCAGAAACCGAACAAGAAGCTGAGCACCTCGCAGAAGGCGGCACTCATCGCCATTCCCGCCGTGCTGCTCATCGCGCTCATCCTGATCCTCATCTCGGTGCTCAACCGGCCCGAAGTCCAGGCGCCCGGCGAGGCGTCGAACAGCGGCGGAACGGGCGGCGGAACCCCCACGCAGAGCGAAGTGCCGCTCGTGCAGGAGAACTCGCACGTCCTCGACGACGCCGGCGAGGGTGCACCCGTGCTCGTCGAGTTCCTCGACTTCGAATGCGAGGCCTGCGGCGCCGTCTACCCGGTGATCGAGGAGATCCGCAAACAGTACGACGGGCAGATCACCTATGTCGCCCGCTACTTCATCACCAACCACACGAACTCCATGAACGCCGCCATCGCGGTCGAGGCCGCGTCGCAGCAGGGCAAGTTCGAGGAGATGTACCAGAAGCTCTTCGAGTCGCAGTCCGAATGGGCGGAGCAGCAAGACTCGCAGGCCGACAAGATCCGCGGCTACGCCGAGGAGCTCGGACTCGACATGGACGCCTTCGATGCGGCCGTCGCCGACCCTGCAACCCAAGCGAGGGTCGAAGAAGACCACAACGCCGGCATGTCGCTCGGCGTGCGCGGCACCCCGACGTTCTTCCTGAACGGTGAGCTGCTGCAACCCCAGACCGTCACCGACATCACCGACGCCCTCGACGCGGCGATCGCGGAGAGCAAGGAGTAGCCATGGATCTGCAACTGCAGGCCGCGCTCGACGAGTTCTCCGTGCTCGCCGTCTGGTCAGCGATCACGATCTACGTCCTTGCGTTCCTCGCCTTCGCCTACGACCTCTCGCAGCGCGCCTCGGCCGCACCCATCAAACAGCGGGAGGCCGCGCTCGTCGGCGCGGCCGGAGGCCCCGCAGCCTCCCCGCAGAACGGGGGAGGGGAGGGGAGCCTCCGCGTGCCCGGTGCCGAACGGTCACGGCGCTACTTCGCGCGCCTCGGTATCGCGTTCACCGCCCTCGGCTTCGCGCTCCATCTCGCCGCCACGGTCACGCGCGGGATCGCGGCCGAACGGGTGCCGTGGGCGAATATGTACGAGTTCGCCCTCATCGGCACCCTGCTGATCGTCGCCGTCTACCTCGCCGCCTTGCGCTGGTACGACCTCCGGTTCCTCGGCGTCTTCATCGTCGGCATGGTGGTGTTCTTCCTCGGTGGATCGACGATCTCCTTCTACGTCGAAGTGACCCCGCTGATGGATCCGCTCAAGAGCATCTGGCTCATCATCCACGTCTTCGTCGCCTCGCTCGCCACCGCGCTGCTCGCGATCGCGGCGGGCCTATCGACGATGCAGCTGCTGCAGGCACGCCGCGAGCGGATCAAGGCCACCGGGGGCGAAGAGGTTGCCCCGGATCGCGGCTACCTGCGCACGCTCCCGAAGGCCGAGGTGCTCGAGACGCTCGCCTACCGCTTCGCGATTCTCGGCTTCATCTTCTGGACGTTCACGCTCATCGCCGGAGCGATCTGGGCGAACGAATCCTGGGGCCGCTATTGGGGCTTCGACGTCAAGGAGGTGTGGACGTTCGTGATCTGGGTGATCTACGCCGGGTACATCCACGCCCGCGCCACCCGCGGCTGGCGCGGCACGAAGTCGGCGTGGCTGTCGCTCATCGGCTTCGCCACGGTGATCTTCAACTTCACCATCGTCAACCTCTACTTCCAGGGCCTGCACGCCTACTCCGGCGTCAGCTGAGCCGCCCCCGACCACACCCGCGATTCGAGCACCAGGAAGGAGGCCGCTGTGACGACCACGGACACGCTCCCGCTGCGCGACGACCCCGACGTGCCCCGCACGGCACTCGGGCGCGGTGCGCGCGAGCAGCGCACCACCACCACGGTGCGTCGCCTGCCGTGGGGCGCGGCGATCCCGATCGCCGCCGTCTCGGGCCTGCTGCTCGACGCCGCGTTCCCGAGCCTCGGCTGGTGGCCGCTCGCCTTCCTCAGCATCGCCGGCGGGCTCTGGACGCTCATGGGCCGCAGCATCGGGGGAGCGTTTCTCGTGGGTCTCGCCTACGGCGCCGCGTTCTACTTCACGCACCTCATGTGGGTCGTGCAGTTCCTCGGCCCGATCCCGTGGGTCGCGCTCGCCGGGGTCGAATCGCTGCTCTTCGCGCTCGGCGCGATCCCGATCGCCCTCGCCTACCGCTGGGGCGCTCTCCTCGAACGCCGCGCCACCCGCCGATTCCTACTCCCGGTGCTCATCGCGGTGCTGTGGGCCGCACGCGAGCTCCTCCTCGGAACCTGGCCCTACAGCGGGTTCCCGTGGGGCAGAATCGGCATGTCCCAGGCTGGTGGCCCCTTCGCCGAAGCCGCTTCCTGGGTCGGCGTCGCCGGCCTCACCCTGCTCATCGTCTGGCTCTGCGCGTGCGTCGTCGACTGGGCCGCCCGGCCCGCACCCCGGAGACGCGCCGAGCTGCTGCCCGCAGCGGTGATCCTCGCCCTGCTGCTCGTGCCGGCGTTCCCCACGACTGCAGCGGGCAGCCTCCGCGTCGGTTGGGTGCAGGGTGATGGGCCTGCCGGCTACTTCGACACGCGCAGCCCCGGCGATGTGCTCGCCGCCCAGCGGCAAGCGAGCGACGCACTCCTCGGTGAACCGATGGATCTGCTCGTGTGGCCCGAGGGTGGGGTCGATTCCGATCCACTGAACACCCCGGCCACCGCCCGCATCCTCGACGAGCTCGTCGCAAACGCCGAGGCCCCGCTCCTCATGAATGCGGCCACCGCGCGAGGCGAGGACACCTACAACACGTCGATGCTCTGGGAGGCCGGCAGCGCCGAGCAGATGCATGACAAGGTGAACCCGGTGCCCTTTGGCGAATATGTGCCCGACCGGTGGTTCTACGAACGCATCGTCCCCGACCTGGTCGGCCTCATCCAGCGCGAGTACACGCCGGGTACGAACCCGCCGCTCGTCTCCGTCGACGGCATCCAAGTCGGGCTCGCAATCTGCTTCGATGTCATCTACGACTCGGTGATCTGGGACGGGGTGCGAGGCGGTGCGCAGTTCTACGCCTTCCAGACCAACAACGCCGACTTCCGGGGCACTGACGAGAACCTGCAGCAGCTCGAGTTCGCGCGTATGCGCGCCATCGAGACCGGACGTGCCGTCGTGAACGTATCGACCGTGGGCACCAGCCAGATCATCGCCCCCGACGGCACCATCATCGACGGCGCACCCGCCGATTCTCCGGCGGCCGCCGTCACCGCCGTACCACTGCGCACCGGGCTCACCCCGGCCGTGCTCGTCGGCCCGACCCTCACCCTCATCATCCCCATCGCCGCGCTCGGCGGGCTCCTCGCACTGGGCCTGCTCGAGCGACGGAGCCGCACGACCTCCCTCCCGCCCGCGCCTGCCTCCGCAAAGGGCGGCGCAGCAGCCGAACTCCCGCCGAAAGCATCATGACCTACGAACTCCCGCACGACCCGCCCGCCGATGAGCGCACCGGCCCGTCGGCGCAGCCCCGAAGCCGCCGTCCCTCCCGCCGACTGCTGTTCGTCTACAGCTGCGCCATCGCCGCCCTCACGATCGCTGTCGACGTGATCAGCAAACAACTCGCCTTGCACTTCCTCGACACGGAGAACCGCATCCCCGTGCTCGGCGACCTCTTCGGGCTGCAGCTCGCCTTCAACACCGGGGCCGCGTTCTCGATCGGTGCCCAGCTCACCCCCTTCATCACGCTGCTCGGCATCGTCGCCTCCGTGCTCCTTATCCGGGCCGCCCTCCGCACGAAGTACCGCATCTACGCCGCCTCGATCGGGCTGATCCTTGGCGGTGCCCTCGGCAACCTCGCCGATCGCATCTTCGCCCCGCCAGGATTCGGCAGCGGTGCGGTCACCGATTTCCTCGCCTACGGTCACCTGTTCATCGGCAACCTCGCCGACGTCGCGATCGGGGCCGGCGTCGTGCTCTATGCCCTCGGTGCTTGGCGCCTCCACGCAGCCTCCCGCGCTCGAGATACCGACGATTCGGTCGAGAGCGCCGAGGCCGAACTGCCGACCAGTAGTCCCGTAACCACCCGAGCAGAAACGACGGACTCATGAGTCAGAAACAGCAGCCCCCGTCCTACCAGCGCAACGCGCTGCTCCCGGGATTCATCGCACTCGCCCTACTCATCGTCGCGGTCGCCTTCATCGGCACCGACTGGTTCACCGTCTTCCGCTTCATCATCGCTATCCTCGCGCTCATCGTCGCCTGGTTCGCGGTGCAAGCCCGCCACTGGTGGTGGGTGCCAGTCTTCGTCGCGATCGCCGTGCTCTGGAACCCCGTCTATCCGTTCAACTTCAGCGGCATCTTCTGGATCCTCGCCCAGCCCATCGCCGGCAGCGTCTTCCTGATCGCCGGAGCACTCATCAAACGGCCTCGCGACTAGAGACCCAGGATCCGACCGTTCACACTCCGCAGACAGGAGGAGCAGACAGATGAATATCACCTCAAGCGTTCGGAGACGCCGGCTCGTCGGCGCTCTCGCGGCCGCCCTGGTCGGCCTCGCCCTCTTCCTCTCGGGAGGGGCGACGCCCGCCCACGGGGTCGAGCTGCCCACCTGGGACGACGTGCAGGCCGCGAAGCGGAACGAGGCGGCCGCCGCCGCGAAAGTCACGGAGATCGAAGGACTGCTCGAGCAGAGCCTGGCGGAGCTCGAGCTGCTCCGGGTCGCGACCGAACAAGCGAACGCGAGCTGGCAGGACGCCGAGACCGCAGCAGCCGACGCCGCGCTCCGCGCTGAGACGCTCCAAGCGAAGGCCGACAAGAGCCGTGAGGAAGCCAACGTCGCCGCAGACCAAGCGGGGGTCGTCGTCGGCCAGATGTATCGCTCCGGCGGTATCGACCGCAGTGCCGACATGTTCTTCGAGGCCGACGCAGCGACCACCGACGCCCTGCTGAACCGCCTCGCGATGATGGAGCAAGCCACCCGGCGCAACACCACCATCGCCGCGAGTGCTGAGCTCGCCCGCAACACGGCTTCCTCGCTGGGCGAGCAAGCCGACGCCGCGAGCACGGAGCGCGATCAGTTGCGAGCCGATGCCGAACAGCTGGCCCAGACCGCCGCTGAGAACCTCGACGCACAGCGCACTACGTTCCTCGCGCAAGAAGCGCAGCAGCGTGAGCTCGAGGCGCAGCTCGCCGCTCTGAAAGACGCGACCACCGACACGGTCGCCGGTTACGAGGAACGCCTCCGCGCCGAAGAGGAGGAGCGCAGAAAGCAACAGAGCGGCGGAGGTGGCGGCGGTGGGGGTGGCGGCGGTACCCCCGGCGGTGCCGGCTGGTACCAGCCGGTGCCGATCTCCTGGATCTCCACCTATTTCCGGCAACCACCGAGTCACACCGGGCTCGATCTCCCAGCCGGCTGCGGCACCCCCATCGTCGCGCCCTCCTCCGGCACCGTCGCCGTCGCCGGTTGGGTCGACAACTTCGGCGGATACATGACCTACCTCAACCAGGACAACGGCTATCAGACCCGTTTCGCGCATCAGATCGGCACACCGCCGGTGGTCTCCGGCCAATGGGTGCCCGCCGGAGCTGTCATCGGCTACGTCGGCAACACCGGGATGAGCTTCGGCTGCCATGTCCACTACGAAGTGCTCTCCGGCGGCAACTTCATCGATCCGACCCCGTTCATCTAGCACGATGTCACCTCTAGACACCGCATCCGCTCAAGACCCGCCTCTGGCACGCCGACGCCCCATGCCGTGCCGCGCGCAGAGGCCGCAACCGGTGACGCCGCACTCGTGCCGGAGCCCACGACTCATCTACATGCAGGAAAGGGGACAAACATGAAGGCCGTTGGATATACCCACCCAGGCCCCCTCGACGAAGACGGGGCTCTCCGCGACGTCGAGCTGCCGATACCCGAAGCCGAGGAACACGATCTGCTGGTGCAGGTGCACGCTGTCTCCGTGAACCCGGTGGACTGTGCGATTCGCGCCACCGAGCAACCCCGCGCCGGGCAGCCTCGCGTTCTCGGCTACGACGCCGTTGGCACAATCGTCGGACTCGGCGCGTCCGTCGAGGACGAACCGCTGCTTGAACACTTCGCCGTTGGCGACCGCGTCTTCTACGCGGGAGCGATCGACCGGCCGGGCAGCAACGCCGAATACCAGATCGTCGATGCCCACCTCGCTGCTCACGCTCCGGCCTCGCTGAGCGACACGCACGCGGCGGCGCTGCCGCTGACAGCGCTCACCGCGTGGGAGCTGCTCTTTGACCGGCTCGAGGTGACGCGGCCCGTCCCGGGAGCCGCATCCGCAGTCGTCATCATCGGCGGGGGCGGGGGAGTCGGGTCGATGGCCATTCAGCTGCTGCGCGCCCTCACCAACGTCACCGTGATCGCCACCGCCAGCCGCCCAGTCACGAAGGCGTGGTGTGCGAACCTTGGCGCCCACCACGTCCTCGACCACCGCCGGCCGCTCACCCCACAGGTGGCCGAGCTCGGCCTCGGGGCGCCCGGCTTCGTGCTCTCCACCGCGGGATCCGAGGAGAGACAGGGCGACATCCTCGAACTGCTCGCCCCGCAGGGGCGCTTCGGGTACACCGATCACCCCGAGCTCGACGTGCAGCCGTTCCAGTCGAAGTGCATCTCACTGCACCCCGAAGACGTGTTCATGCGCTCTCGCTTGCAGACCCTCGACCTGGCCGAGCAGGGCGAGATCCTCCGACAGGTCGGCGAGCTCGTCGACGCCGGGAAGCTCCGCAGCACGCTGACCAGCACGCTCGGCGAGATCGACGCCGCGACCGTCGCCGAAGCCCATCGCCTCATCGAGAGCGGCACGGCGGTCGGGAAGATCACACTCGAAGGCTTCAGCTCCCTGCCGTAGCAGCGAGGCCGCCCAGCTGCGGGCGGCTCAGGAAAGGATGACCGGCATGATGCTTGCCGCCCTCACACTCCGTGTCGACTCCGGCATGCTGCGCACCCCTTGAGCGGCATGACGACACACACCGCCACCTCCGGGCAGGGCCCAGTCCACGGAGGACATGAGCGACCCCAGGAGCCGCCCCAATCGCAACCGGGCTGGTCGTTCCTGCGATCGCGCCGCTGGCTCGGGTACTACGTCCTCCTCGTCATCTTCTGCATCGTCTGCGTCTGGCTCGCTGACTGGCAGTTCGACCGGCGAGCCGATGCCCGAGCGGAGATCGCGCGCATTGAGCAGAACTACGACGCCGCAGCTATCCCGCTCGATGACGCTGTGCCCGACCCTGCTGGCTTCGACGAAGACACACTGAAATGGCAGACCGCCACCGTGCGCGGCGAGTACCTCGGCAACCCCTTCCTCGCCCGCAACCGACCCGGCCCCGAAGGGGTCGGCTCACATCTCCTCCAAGCTCTGCGCACCGATCAGGGGTTGATGTTCATCGTCGACCGCGGCTGGGTGCCGGTCAATGGCAACGAGGCGAATGCGGGCGACGCCTGGCTCGACAGCATTCCTGCAGCCCCAACCGGGCCGGTCGAGGTCGACGTGCGACTTCGGGCGAGTGAACCGCAGATCGCCGGGCGCCTCGCTCAGGGCAGCACGGTCGCCAGTATCAACTTGCCCGAGATCGCCCGGATCGGCGGTTTCGATGAGGCCTACACCGGGGCGTACGGCATGCTCATCGGGGAAACCCCCAAGGCCGAAACCGGGGTGCTCCCCGAGCCACCGGAGCGCGATGAAGGCCCGCACCTCTCTTACGCGCTGCAATGGTATGTGTTCATCCTCATCGCCGCCTTCGGCGTCGTCTACGCCGCCCGGCAGGAGCATCGCGGTCTGAATGCGGGCAGCGAAGCCGTGCTGCGGCAGCAGCGACGAGCCGCAGCGCGCAAGGCCCGGCGCGGCACGACCGACGCCGAAGAGGAAGACGCCTTCCTCGAGCAGTAGCGGTCGCCACCGGCCGCATGCGCCGGAGCGTCTTCCCGACCCGGGCCATCGAAAGGAGCAGGCGTGGAGATCGCCCTCTGGATCACGCAGCTGCTCATCATGTCCGCCCTGATCGCCGTCATCGGTGTCGCCGGCGCACCCCCGCGCGACAGCCGCGAGGATCCGACCGTTCGCGAGGAGCTCGACGACTTCGTCTACCGCTCGCGTCGGCTCGGCTCACGGCTCAAGCGCCGATGGCAGCAGCGCGGCAGGCGGAAGAAACGCCCTCCGCGTCGCTGATCTGTCGTCTTGCCGGGTCTTGCCTACACTGGACGATGCGGCTACACTAGTGAGTGCAAACCGGAGCATTCCAGCCCAGCGCTCGATAGCTCCGGCGGCCCCCGGTCTCTTGCTTCGGCTACCGGGGGTTGCTTTTTTCCACGGGCACGACCCGCAGCAGCGGCGCCAGCGGCACGGCATAGCCCGCGTCGCTCCCACGCTCAAGGTGGCTCTGCGCGAACGCCACGATGTCGGGCACCCACAGCAGCGGCTCCACTGACGGTGAGGTGAAGGTCACCTGCATCTGGCCGATCACCTGCGCCTGTCGCATCGTCTTGATCGTCCGCAGATCACGGGCCCGCTGTCCTTGGTGGCGTCGCTCCTCGGCCACGACGAGCGACGGCCGAGGCGTCAGCTGCCCCTCGTGCAGGTTCCCCAGCAGTGCCGTCAAGCATGCCTCGCGAGCGAGTTCATCGCCGCCAGGAGCATCTTCGATCGGCGACTGCACCGCCAACAGGAACGCTTCGTCCTCCTCGGCTGCGGCGAGGTAGCGGCAGAGCTCGTGGATCGTCTCCGCATCGCCCGCCGCGTGTGCCTCGCTCGTATGCCAGTAGCTTCCGCCGACGATCGACCCGAGATCGTCACGCACCGGCTGATGGAGTCGAACCGGCGACACATACGCGGTCGCGATGTAGAACGTGCGTGCACCGTGTGCGACCTCGGGGACGACGTAGCTCTCATCGACGAACGCCACATGCGCATCCGGTCGGAGACGACGGTAGGACTCGGAGAGCAGCCGACGCCGAGTCTCATCCGTGTGCGAAGCTGCCATTCCGCCATTCTCTCAAACCTCAGCCGGGCGGCGGGCGATGTCACCGCGGCGCGGCGTGCCGGTCAGCGTCGAACTCACTCATCCCCAGATCACCATCATGCGGTAGAGCATGACGGCGACGGCGAAGTTCACGACGACCAGCACGAGGTTCGCCGTGCGGCGACGGTCGACGAGCGCCCAGAACGCCGCACCGAACGGGATGAGTAGCGCGACGATGAGATACATCCAGAACTCGAGCGGATCCCCCACGACGGGATTGCCTGCGACAGGCTGCACGATGCCGACGACTACCTGCGCGATGAGCAGCACCCCGACAAGCAGGGTCGCGCCGAGGGTGTAGTCGTTGGGGCCTCGCTTGCGGGAGAACTCAAGGATGCAGACGAGCGCCGCGAGCAGGGCGAGGACGATCTGGGCAATGCCGAACCAGACGATCATGCGGCGAGAGCGGGGTCGACAGTCACGGCTCAAGGATATGCTGGCGCCGCTGCGCATTGCCCCCGGAGGAGCCAGGCGGCCCGCCGAACGACGAGAGCCGACCGATCAGAGCTTCCAGCGGCCCTTGCCCGACCAGCAGACTCCACACCACGGAGAGCACAATCGTGGCGAGCGTCATCGGGAGAAACGGGTCGAGATCGCGGAACGCATGCTCATGCGCGGAGCCGAGCAGGATCGTCGAGGCGAGGGCCCAGCCCACGATCTGCAGCACATAGGCCGTCAACGGCATCGACCCTACCGCCCGGAGCGGGAAGGTGAGCCACGGCAGCCGTCCGGCAGAGCACAGCAGCAGGCACACGCCGATCACCGCGATCGCGAAGCCGCCGCTCCCGATCGCCTCGAGCACGCCGCTCGAGTGCGGATCCGCCGTCCACCAGGCCTCAAGGAACGGTCGATCAGCCGACTCCTCCGACGACTCCGCGCCGGGGGAGAGACTGTATCCGGCTACCGCCAGCAACATGCCAAGGCCGAGTGCCGCCCACTGCACCCGCCGCGACCACATCCCCGCGCGCGCCAGACCGAGGCCCGCGAGGGTGAACGCGACCCACAGCGGAAACGGATAGTTCCATCCGATGTAGAGCCCGGTGAGCCAGCCTTCGTAGCTCTCCCACCACGGCGAGGCATTCGCCCACACCACCACGGGCGAAGCCACGAGCACGACGATCGCGGCTGCGAGGAACAGCCGTGAGGCGCGCTGCGCGAGCAGGGGGAGCGCCAGGACGAAGATGACCGCATAAGTCGGCAAGATGATCGCCGCCGGTACGTCGAGGCTGATGAGCAGCACGCCGATAAGCCAGATCAACAGCGCCCGGATCACCACCCGCAGCCTCGCCCGGCCGAGCCCGGCACCGCTCGGAGGCCTCGGGCCGCCCGTGGAGAGGCCGAGCGAGACGCCAGCGAGCGTGGCGAAGAGGATCGAGGAGCGACCGTTCACGATCGCCCCCCATGTCGACGGCTCCGTCCACGACAGCGAGCCGAGCCAGAGCAGATGCGCCGCCAACATGCCCAGCACCGCGAGCCCGCGAGCGAGGTCGACCCCCGCGACCCGGGCGGGGCCGTTCAGCCGCCGCCAGTTTCGTTCGATGCGGCGGCGCAGCGGAGTCGTGGGGGCGCTCGTCATGCTCCGCCGCCGATCCCGCGCCACTCGCTCATGGGTGCTTGACGCCCACCGGCTCGTCGTCGCTGATGTGCGCCGTCTCGATCTGGAAGGTCGAGTGGTTGACCGACACCTCGAAGTGCTCCGCTACGCACTCCTTCACCGCATGGAGCACTTCGGCAGCATGCCCGTCGGTGAAGCATTCATCCTCGACGACGACATGCGCGGTGATCGTCGGCAGACCGGTCGCGACCGTCGAAGCGTGCAGGTCGTGCACATCCTTGACGTGCTCGAGCTCGAGGATGTGCGCACGCACCTCGTCGAGATTGAGGCCCTTGGGGGTGAACTCCATGAGCACGCTCGTCGTCTCGCGCATCAGCTTGAAGGCGCGGGGCACGATGAGCGCGGCGATGAAGAGGCCGGCGAGGGCGTCGGCGCGCTGGAAGCCCGTGGTGGCGATCACGATGGCGGCGACGATCACGCCCAGGGAGCCGAGCGCGTCGTTGAGCACCTCGAGGAATGCGGCGCGCATATTGAAGTTTGCGCCTCGGCTCGAGGAGAGAATGAGGATGGCGGTGATGTTCGCGGCGAGGCCGACGATACCGAAGACCAGCAGCTCGGTCGCAGGCACCTCCGGCGGTTCGAATAGGCGCCGGATGCCCTCGATGGCGGTGTAAAAGCCGACCACGAGCAGTAGCGTCGCCTGCCCGAGCGCGGCGATCACCTCGATCCGGCGGAACCCCCAGGTGCGCGTCGACGTCGCCGGCCGCAGCATCAGTGTCGCCGCGATCAGCGCGACCAGCAGCCCCGAGGCGTCGGTGATGGCATGCGCGGTGTCAGTGAGCAGTGCGAGGCTTCCGGTGACGACGGAACCCACGGCCTGCGCGACGACGATCGTTGCGGTGATGCCGAAGGCGATCCAGAGCTTACGGCGATAGTCGCCGGGCTGTCCCGCCTCGGCCACGCCCGGGCCGTGATCATGTCCTGCGCCCATTCGAGATCTCCGTTCTCATTCGGTACTGGTCAATACACTTCACTATATAGATAACATCGTCGTTTGGCGATGTTATCTTTCGCCAATAAGTCGCGGCTGCCTCCGACCTAGAGTGATTGCCGATTCGGAGATAACATCGTGATATGACGATGCAAGCCGAACGTTCTCATGAGCTGCCGACGATTGCCGAAGCCGAGGCGCTGACCTCTGCGGCAGCCCTCTTCCATAGCCTCGGCGATCCTTCCCGACTGGTGATCCTGCAGCATCTGCAACTCGGGGAGCACCGCGTGGTCGACCTGGTGAAGCACCTCGGTCTCTCCCAGAGCACCGTCTCCAAGCATCTCGCCTGCTTGAAAGACACCGGCATGGTCGTCTCGCGAGCCGAGGGGCGGGCCTCGATGTACTCGCTCGCGCATCCCGACGCCGTCGTTGCGATCCTCGCAGCAGCCGAGAAGATGCTAGCTCTCACCGGGGACGCCGTCCGCTTGTGCCCCATGCATCATGAGGGCATCACCGCTGACTGACCGGCCAGCGTGCTCACTCCGGCGTCTCTTCGACAGGCGCGGGCTCGGCAGCCGCCGGCGACTGCGCGGGAGGCTGCTGTTTCGGCGGGAGACCAGCTTTCGCGCGCTCCTCGGCCTCGATCTGCTTATAGACCCGGCGCTCCGTGCGATCGGCCCGAGAGATCGCGCGGATCACGAACCAGAAGAAGGCGCCGATGATCACCGACGGGGTGAGCGACCAGAGCGCGTTCGCCCACCAGTTCTCCATGCGCAGAGGCTACTGTTGCATGCTGTGAGAACAATGCAATAACTCGACGAGATGTAGAGTAAAAATCATCGACGAGGAGGGTACGACATGGCCGGGGTGCGCAAACGCGAATGGGGCGGTCTCGAAGACGAGGTCATGCAACGACTCCACGAACAGGAGCGCGCCGTGAGCGCGCGCGAACTGCAGACCATGTTCAGCGAACCCGTGCCGGCCTACACGACGCTCATGACGGCACTTACCCGCTTGGAAGGGAAAGGCCGCGTCGAACGGATCGGCGACTCGCCCCGGAAGATCAGCTTCCGACCGCTGCGATCAAGTGAGAAGGAGGCGAGCGAGACGATGACCTCCGCGCTCGAGCAGGCCGCCGACCGGCGGGCCGCCCTGCTCGCCTTCGCCGGGAATCTCGCCGAAGACGACGTCGCCGCGCTCATGGACGCCTTCGGCGAGGCGAAGCCCGAAGGATAACCGACCGTGCTGCTCCTTGCCCTAGTTCTCCTGGGCACGGCCCTCGCGCTCGCCGTGCTCTGCCCGCGCGTGCTCACCGCAGGACGCTGGCACCTCTTCCACCCGAGAGCCGCGCTGACGGTCTGGTTCGGGTCGTTCGGCGTGGGCATCGCGACCGCCCTCGCCGGCATCGCCCTCGGCATCGTCGCGGTCGAGTCGCTGCGGCACACCATCCCGCACACCACCAGCGTGACCGTATCAGCGGTGATCTGGGTCGCCGCCGGGATCTCCGGCGTCTTCCTCGTCTTCGCCTTCACCTTCGCCGGCTCGCTGCAGTCCCTGCGCCCGGCCTCCCACTCCCACGCTGTCGCCTATGCGAGAGACGAGCACATCGGATTCACCCTCGTCCGCTTCCACTCGGAGACGCCCGAAGCCTATGCTGTCCCCGGCAGACGTCCCGAGATCTTCGTCTCCTCAGCCATGGAGCAGCTCCTCACCCCGCCGCAGTTGCAAGCCGTGCTCGCCCACGAGTTCGCCCATCTGCGCCACCAGCACGGACTCGCCATCCGCATTGCCCAGCTCAACACGCTCGTCCTGCCGGGTACCCGAGCCAGCCGAGCGCTCGAACGCGCCACCCGCCTGCAGATTGAGCTCGCTGCCGACGATGCCGCCGCCCGTCAAGTCGGGGCCGCACACCTCGCGAATGCACTCATCGTCCTCGCAGCCGCGACGCACGATGTCGGCATGACCCTCCGAGCCGAGCGCCTCACCCGGAAACGCTGGCCTACCCCGCAGCGACGCCGCATCCCGCAGGGCCTGCACGCCGCCGCACAGTTGCGCTGACCTCGTCGCGCCGGCTGCCCGCGCCAAGCTCGCGTACGTCTACATCTTGTAGTCTTAAGCGAGTATCCCGAGGAGAGGACGACGGCGATGGACGTGACCAGCAAGCAGGAGCTCACCGTCAACGGCATGACCTGCAGCCACTGCGCTCAGACGTTGACCACGGTGCTCAGCGCGCTCAGCGGCGTCGAGAACGTCGACGTCGACGTGACCTCCGGCCGGGTGATCCTCGACGTCGCCCACCCCCTCAGCACCAACGCCCTCACGCAGGCCGTCAGCGAGGCCGGCTTCGAACTCACCGCCATCCGCGAGCGGGCACGATGAGCAGCAGCGCGGCCACGACCACGCCCGCTCAGGCCTCACGGGAGCGCTCGCCACGTCGCACCGCCGTCGCTCTGGCGATCGCGGCATTCGGTCTCCTTGCGATCATCGTCCCCCCGATCGTCGCCACGCTCCGCATCGGGCCGGCCGCCTATGAACAGATCTACCTCACCTTCCCTGGCTTCGACGTCGCCGTGCCGACCGCGCTCGGGCAGGGACTCGGCGATCTCGCCGCCATGCTCACCCTCGGCGCCCTGCTGTACCTCCTGTTCTTCCGTGACGCTCGCGGCAAACAGGCCAAACGGATCGAGCCATGCCTCGAACTCGCCCTGCTGCGTATCGCCTCGGTCGCCTGGGCGATGGTGTCGGCAGGCATGGTGGTCTTCGAATCGCTCGACAGCAGCGGCATGCCCCTCGCGCGTCTCACGGAGCCGGGCGCATTCGCCTTCCTCTACGAGACGAGCGCCTTCCCGCGAGCCTGGACGGTGTCGCTGGTCGCCGCCGTCATCACCTCACTCGTCTGCCAGTTCGTCACCCGGTGGACAGGACTCCTCATCCCGCTCTGGGTGACCTGCTTCGGCATCCTCGCCCCCGTGGTCGTCGGGCAGATCCTCGTCGGCCCGAATCACGACCTCGGCAGCGACGCCGGCACCTATCAAACCCTCGCCACCGGAGCAGTCTTCGGCGTCATCCTCATCGCCGCCATCCGCGCCGCGAGCGGCCGCACCCTCGACCCGGTCATCGTCACCCGCCTCACCAGCTTCGTGCTCGCGGGCATTGCGCTCATCATCGCCACCGACCTCGTTCTGACCTGGTTCAAGCTTGCCGGATCGAGCCTCCTCGAGTCCGAGACGGGCTGGCAGATCCTCGCACGCTGGGCATGCCTGGCACTCCTCACCGTCGCCCTGCTCGGCTGGCGCGCGGCCCAGCGCGCAAACCCGGCACAGCCCGCTGCCCTGCCGCCCGCCATCGCGACCCTAGCGATCACCGGATGGATCGGGATCACCGCGGCGATGACGAGGATCCCGCCACCCCACTACTTCCAGCCCACCAGCATCTCCCAGGTGTTCCTCGGCTTCGACGTCGACGAGGCACCCTCGATGCTCGTGTGGTTGACGCACTGGCGGCCCAATCTCCTCTTCATCGTGCTCGCGATCGCCGCCATCGCCGCCTACCTCTGGGCGGTGCGCGTGCTACGCACGCGCGGCGACCGGTGGCCGATCGGCCGCACGGTCTCCTGGATCGGCGGGTGGTGCGTCATCGTCTTCGCCACGAGCTCGGGCTTCGGCAAGTACTCCGCCCCCGACTTCGGCACGCACATGATCGTGCACATGAGCCTGAACATGCTCGCCCCGATCCTCCTGGTGATGGGCGGCATCATCACCCTGCTGCTGCGGGCGACCCGCGCAGACCCCACCAGACCAGCAGGCCTGCACCTCTGGATCACCTGGATGCTGCACTGGAAGGCGCTCCGCCTCGTCTACAACCCGCTGTTCGTGTTCGTGCTCTTCGTCGGCTCCTACTACGGGCTGTACTTCACCGGGATCTTCGAAGAGGGCATGCGGTTCCACTGGGCGCACCAGCTCATGAACGTCCACTTCATCATCGCCGGGTACCTCTTCTACGGGCTCGTAATCGGGGTCGACCGACCGCCGCGCCCCCTCCCGCACATCGGCAAGCTCGGCTTCGTGCTCGCCGCGATGCCGTTCCACGCGTTCTTCGGCGTGATCCTGATGATGGCTGATGGCGAGTGGATCGCGGAGAACTTCTACCTCTACTTCGGGCTGCCCTGGACAAACCTCCAAGCCTCCCAATACCTCGGCGGCGGCGTCGCCTGGGCTGGCGGCGAGCTGCCGCTGCTGCTCGTCATCATCGCGCTCGGCATCCAATGGTCGCGGCAGGACGCGAAAGAGGCCCGCCGCAAGGATCGACACCTGGACTCCGGCCGCGATGAGGAGTTCGACGACTACAACAAGATGCTCGAAACTCTCGCCAATCGACGGCAAGCCGCAGGCCCTGGACGACCCGCGCCCCGGAGCGAAGAGGAGCCCCAGTCGTGACCCTCGCCCCCGACGTCGTCGAGCCGTTGCAGCTCGACGTCTCAGGCATGACCTGCGCCGCCTGCGCGGGACGCGTCGAGCGCGCCCTGAACAAGATCGAGGGTGTCACCGCGAGCGTGAACTACGCGACCGAGCGCGCCATCGTCTCTGGCCTCGGCGCCGCTCGCGCGAGCGAAGCACTCGAGCGCGTCGAGAAAGCCGGCTACGGGGCGCGCATCCACGACGACGCCGACGACGCCTGGTCAAAGCGCGCTACCGAAGTGCGCATCACCTCGCTGCGCAGACGGCTCATCCTCGCCGCCGTGCTCACCGTGCCGCTCATGGATCTCACGATCGTGCTCGCCCTCGTCCCCGAGTGGCGCTTCCCCGGCTGGGAATGGCTCTGCGTCGCCCTCGCCGTGCCGATCGTCACCTGGGCGGCCTGGCCGTTCCACAAGGCCACCCTCAGAAACCTCCGCCACGGCGACGTCAGCATGGATACCCTCGTCTCCCTCGGCATCGCCGCGTCCTTCGGCTGGTCGGTTGTGACGCTGCTACTCGGTATCGAGGGGAGCGGGGCCGGATACTGGCTTGGCATCGGCGCCACTCCCGAGGGGGCAAACGCCATCTATCTGGACGTCGCCGCCGGCATGACCACCTTTCAGCTCGCCGGCCGCTACTTCGAAACCCGCTCACGCCGCAAAGCCGGCGACGTGCTCGGCGCTCTCAGCGAGCTTGCCGCCACGCACGTCCGCATCCAGCGCGACGGCACCGAGGAGATCAGGCCCGCCACGGAACTCCGCGTCGACGACGTGTTCGTCGTGCTCCCCGGCGAAACTCTCCCCGCCGACGGCACCATCATCGTCGGTAGCGCCGACATCGACGCCAGCATGCTCACCGGCGAACCGCTCCCCGTCACTGCCTCGAGCGGCGATGCGGTGATCGGCGGCACGATCAGCACCAACGGCCGCCTCGAAGTGCGCACGAGCTCGGTCGGCGCACACACCCAGCTCGCGCAGATGACCGCCCTCGCCGAACAAGCCCAGGCCCGCAAAGCCCGCGTGCAGACCCTCGTCGACCGCGTCACCCGCTACTTCGTACCCGGAGTGATCGTTCTCGCCATCCTCGTCACCACTGGGTGGATGCTCGCCGGCCGCTCCTTTGAAGAGGCCTTCGGGATCGGGATCTCCACCCTCATCATTGCCTGCCCATGCGCCCTCGGGCTCGCCACTCCGACCGCGCTCATGGTCGGCATCGGCCGGGGCGCCAGCCTCGGCATCCTCGTGAAGGGGCAGGACGCGCTCGAGGCGAGCGGCACGATCACCACCGTGGTGCTCGACAAGACCGGTACCCTCACCACCGGCGAGATGACCGTGCGCAGCATCGCCACCGTTCCCGGCGTCGCCGAGCACGAGCTGCTACGCGTCGCCGCCTCCGTGGAGCAGGGATCGGAGCACCTCATCGCCCGTGCCATCGTCGCGGCCGCGAAGCAGCAGATCGCCGACCTCGACCCCGTCAGAGACTTCATCGCCGTGCCCGGCCGGGGCGCCTCCGGCACCGTCGCCGGCGACACCGTCCACATCGGCAGCCTCGCCTACCTGGACGAGCAGGGCGTCTCGACCGGTGCCGCCCGCGTCTACCTCACCGAGGCCGACGCCACGGAATCGACCGTGTTCGTCTCCCAGGCAGGACGCCTGATCGGGCGCTTCGGACTCGCCGACACCATCAAGCCGAACGCCCGTGCTGCAATCCAAGCGCTGCAGCAACAGGGCCTCACCACCGTGCTGCTCACCGGCGACTCCCGAACGGCCGCAGAGGAGATCGCCGACACCCTCGGCATCGACCGCGTCTCCGCAGAAGTGCTGCCCGCCGAGAAAGGCGATGCGATTCGCGAGCTGCAAGCGGCGGGAGAGCGGGTCGCGATGGTCGGCGACGGCATCAACGACGCCGTCGCCCTCGCCGCCGCCGACCTCGGCCTCGCCGTCGTCTCCGGCACCGACATCGCCCTCAAATCGGCCGACGTCATCCTCGTTCGGGAAGACCTCGCCGTGATCCCCGAGGCGATCGAGCTCTCCCGTCGCACCCTTCGCACCATCCGCGTGAACCTCGGCTGGGCGTTCGGCTACAACCTCGCCGCGATCCCGATCGCCGCTGCCGGCTTACTGAATCCCCTCATCGCCGCCGGCGCCATGGCACTCTCCTCGGTGCTCGTCGTCTTCAACAGCCTTCGGCTGCAGAACTACCGCCGCCAGATATAGACGGGCTCTCAAAGGTGCGACCACCCCAATACGCGCGCTTCGACGTTGCCCCGATCTCGAAGCGTCGACTGCGCTGGGAGCTCGCGATCGTGCTCGCACTGTCTTTCGGCTACGCGGGCGTGCAGTCGATCATCACGATCCTGCGCCGCCTCAGCCAGGAGACCGCGCTCGCCTCCCAGACCGCCACCATCAACCGGCCGCTGGCCGAGCAGCCCCTCTTCGACCTCGCCTACCAGCTGCTCGGCTTCGTGGGGGAACTCGCACCCGTCGCGCTCGTGGCGTATCTGCTCTGGCGCACAGCGGCCCCGCACCTGGGAAACCTCGGCCTCGGACGGCTCCCCGGCAGGGGCGGCCGGTGGTGGCTGGCAGACACCGGCTGGGGTGTCGTGCTCGCGGCTGCGATCGGGATCCCGGGGCTCGCGTTCTACCTCTTCTCGCGCATCATCGGGATCAACGCGAACGTCGTACCGACCGCCCTCGACGCCTACTGGTGGACGGTGCCCGTGCTGATCCTCTCCGCCCTGCGTGCAGCTCTCGGCGAGGAACTCATCGTCGTCGCCTACTTCTTCGACCGTATGCGACGCCTCGGGGTCGGCCCGATCTCCACCATCGTCTCAAGCGCACTGCTGCGCGGCAGCTACCACCTCTACCAGGGCATCGGCGCATTCATCGGCAACGTGGTCATGGGGCTCCTCTTCGGCTGGGTCTACCACCGCTGGGGGAGGTCGTTGCCGCTCATCGTCGCGCACTGGCTGCTCAACATCGTCAGCTTCGTCGGCTACCCGCTCGCGCTGCTGCTCTGGCCCACTCTCTTCCAAGTCGCGCCATAGCAGGCCGACTACCCGTTCATGAGCAGCAGCATCGCCGTCATCCCCGCCGCCATCAGGCAGTGGCAGAGCGCGTGCAACCGATCCCCGCGAACCGTCGCCGCGCGGAAGGCCCACCACAGTGCGACCGCTGCGCTTCCAGCCACAAACACCACGTTGACGACGTCCACCCACACCGGGGTGGTCATCGCCAACATCATCGCCTCATCAGCGGCCTCTCCGTGGCCGCCACCGTGCTCCCCGCCGCCCATGTCCGCCATGAGCAGCGGCATCGCCGCGATCATCCACACCATCGCGCCAGCGAGCCAGATATGCCCGGCGAGATCGACGCGGCGGGCCGGCAACGGCGCCTTCCAGAGCCCCGGCACTAGGGCGAGCGCAAGTACGGTGAAGACCACGATCTGCGCCCAGTTCGACGCCGCCGGAATCGACATCATCCAGCACATCGCGATCATCCCGGCGCTCATCACCAGGTGCATGAGATGGATCGCCATCGACTCGAGCACCGGGCCGCGCCGCGCGCCGGGAGGGGGCCGGTGCGCGATGAGGCGCACGAGGCAGTACACCCCGGTGAACGCGAAGACGACGGTGAGAATCAGATTCCACGGGGAAGCCAGCATACCCACGAGCTTACATCTACATCATGTAGAGTACGGGCCAAGGCCCGCATCCCTCGAGGTTCCCCGAACCCGGGGGAGGGGAGGAGACATCCCGGGCGCCCGGCGCGGCCCAGAACCCCTGCGGCGTCTGCGAAAGGAATACTGACCATGACCGGACTCACCTTCGCCGTCGGCGGCATCCTCACCGCCACCGGCGTCGTCGCCTACTTCGCGTCCGACGCGAGCAGCATGACCGCACTCATCCCCTCCGCACTCGGCGTGCTCATCCTCGTCGCAGCCGTCATCTCACGCGCGCCGAAAGCCCGCCGCCACGCGATCCACGCCGCCCTCGCGATCGCCCTCCTCGGCATCGCCGGCACCGCGATGAACGTGATGAAGATCGGGGAACTCTTCGCCGGCACCGCCGAGCGACCGAACGCCGTGATCGCGAGCACCGTCACCTTCGTCGTGCTCCTCGTATTCCTCGCCGTCGGCATCGCCTCCTTCGTCCGCGCCCGCCGCTACCGCGCGCAGCAGCCGACGAACGCCCCCGCCTGAGCCGCAACCGCAGTTCCCCGCATGTCCAGCCCCGAGTCCGAGCCCCACGCGCCGTCTGCAGTGTCGCCGTCCTGGGGCTGGGCACGGGGCACGCCGCCGCAGCTGCGCATCATGGAGACCGAACCGCTCGACTACCACAGCCTGCTGCGCGGCACCTCCGCCTACCGATGGTGGAAACCGCTCGCCCTGCTCCTGCTGTCAGGGGCCTTCTTCGGCATCCTCACCGTGGTAGTCACCGTGGCCGTCATCCCAGTGCTCCTGCTCACGGATCCCGACTATCCGGCGCAGGTCGCCGCCGGCACTGCCGCGGCGCTCGACACCCAACGGCCCGTCTCGGTACTCGTGAGCATGGTGTCGATCATCATCATGCTCCCGGCGGTGCTGCTCGCGATGCTCGTCCTCGGCATGCGGCCCATCGGCCTGATCTGGTCAGTCGCGGCCCGCATGCGCTGGGGGCTGCTCGGGCGACTGTTCGTCATCTCCGTGCTCGCGATCGCCGTGATGAACCTCGTCGGTATCGCCGCAGGCGTGCTCCTCGAGCCCGCCACCGACCCTGCAGCGGCTGCGAACGAGACTGCCTTCGATGCACGCGCCGCGCTGCTATCGATGCTGCTCGTGCTGCTCCTGGTGCCGCTGCAATCCACTGCCGAAGAGATCGTCTTCCGGGGACTCTTCATGCAGGTGCTGGGAGCCTGGCTCAGAAACCCCTGGTTCGCGATCCTGATCCCCTCGATCGGCTTCGCGTCCCTCCACATCTACGACATCTGGGGACTCCTCGCCGTCGGGTTGCTTGGCGCAGTATCCGCCTGGCTCACCTGGCGCACCGGCGGCCTCGAGGCAGCGATCGCGATCCACGTCGTCAACAACTACGTCGCTTTCGGCATCATGGCGTCGGGCCTCACCGGGGAAACCGCGCAGACCACAGGCGACGGCAGCGCCGCCGGACTGATCGGCCAGATCGCCGGTCTTGCGCTCTTCGCCTGGCTCACGCTGCGCGTCTTCACACGGGGCGGGTACGGCCGGCAGCGCATCGACCTCATCCAGCACACCTCCGCGCCGAAGGAGCGGGGAACCCGGTAGAGCGCCGCCGAGTCGACACCGGGAGAGCAGTCCCGCGTCGCACGCCCACACTAACCCAGAAATCGAGAGTAAGAGAGACACCATGGACGCCGACACTCGCCGCATCCTCGTGCACGCCCTCGGAGCCGTCCTAACAGTCGGCCTGCTCGGAGGACTCGCCGCCTGTGCCGCCACGAAGCCCGAGGTCACCCCCTCTGCCGAGGACGCCGCCCCCGCCGTCACGGTACGGGCCTACGACAACGCCTACGACATAGCCGAGGTCGAGGTTGCCGAGGGCGAAGCGGTGCGCTGGGTGTTCGAGGGACAGAACGAGCACGATGTCGTCGCCCAGGATGCGAGCTTCGTGAGCGATCTCATGCGACAGGGCAGCTTCACCCATGTCTTCGACCAGGCCGGCAGCTACGAATACGACTGTTCCATTCACGCGGAGATGAAAGGCGTCGTCAACGTGACGGCCGACTGACCCGTGCCCAGGATCCCGCATGCAGAGCGCCTCTGCCCGGCCGCTGCATTCGTATCGAGCAGCCGTCATCCGTTCAGCCTCCCCTTGTGTAGATTCGAACCATGACCACGAGCGCTGAGACACCGCTACGCCGACGACGCATCGGCTTCGCCTGGTTCTCGATCGTGGCCGGCATCGTCGGCTGGTTCGCCTCCTTCGAACTGCTCACCGAGTACATCAAGACCCTGCAGGAACCCACCCACGCGCCCAACTGCAACATCTCGAAGCTCGTCACCTGCGGGCCGAACATGGACTCCTGGCAGGGTTCCCTCTTCGGGTTCTCCAACACCATCATCGGCGTCACCGCCTTCACCGCGCCGATCCTCGTCGGGGCCGCGATCCTCGCCGGAGCACACTTCGCCCAATGGTTCTGGCGGCTCTACTGCCTCGGCCTCCTCGGAGGCATCGTCTTCATCACCTGGCTGCAGCACCAGAGCTTCTACTCTCTCGGCACCCTCTGCCCCTGGTGCATGGTCGTCTGGACGGCCATGATCCCGCTCTGGTGGGTCACCGTCGCGAAAGCCGGCGCCGACGGCCTCCTCCTCCCGGGCGACTCCGCCATGCGCGCGCTCAAAGGATTCGCGTCCTGGGCATGGGTCGCGATCCTCCTCCACTTCGTCATTGTCGCCACCGTCGCGCAGCTCGCCGTCGACTGGCTCTTGGAGTTCCGACTCTGACTCGGCAACGCGCGACGAACTCCCAGGCTGCGGCAGTCAACTTCACAGCCAGGGAGCGACCCGGCTGCTTTACGCTGACATCATGAACTGCCCCAGCGATGGAACCACCCTGTTGATGAGCGAGCGACAGGGAGTCGAAGTCGACTACTGCCCGCAGTGCCGGGGCATCTGGCTCGACCGGGGCGAGCTAGACAAGATCCTCGAGCGTATGCAGGCCGAAAGCGACGCGGCGCCAGGCTCGCAGTATGCAGAACCCCGCTATGACGACTACGAGGCACCCCGGTACGACGATCGACGTCGCGACAGTCATCACGACGACCGCCGACGAGAAGGCCACCACGGTGACCGACGCGGCGGCTACTCCGACGATCGCCAACGCGACCCCCGCTACCGCAAAAAGAAGAGTCCCTTCGAGTTCCTCGGAGACATCTTCGACTCCTGAGAGCTTCAGCACAGTCGTAGCTGCAGACGGTAGTCGGCCCTACGCCCGGACGATCATGAGCTCGTCCCAATGAGTTGTCGCCCTGGGCGTCAGCAGTCCACGCTTCATCTGCCAGGCCGGGCCGGGCCGGAGACCGCCATAGCCGAGCCCGAGCACCTCTCGGCCGGCCTTCTTCTGCACCGCGTCCACGAGCGTCGCGATACTCGCATCCTCGTGGACGTGCCTGAACAACTCGAGGGCCTGGTGCGCCTCAGCCGCGTGCAGATCCGTAAGCAGGAGCCCGGCCCGCGCATACCGCGTTCCCTCCTGAATCTGCGGGAGCAGCAGATGTGCCGCTCGCGTCAGCATGACCGGATCGGCCGTCGGATAGGGGAGCGGCACCCGGACAGCCGGATAGTGCTGCTGCTCGTGCCAGTGACTCGTGCCGGCGAACGCCTGCACCGACTTCGCCACCTGCCGGTGCTTCACCAGGCGCGCCGCGGCCTGCTGCGCATAGATCGAGAGCGCCTGCCGCATCCCCTCAATCGTGGACACCTTCTCTGAGAAGGAACGCGACACGATCAGCTCGTCTTTCTTCCCCGTGCGATCCTCCTCCGGGCCGATGCACGCGACCCCGCGCAGCTCGAGCGCGGTACGCATGACGACCACGGAAAAGCAGCGTCGGATCTGCGCAGGATCCGCGGTGGCGAGATCCCACACGGAGGTGATGCCGTACCCTGCGAGCCGCCGCTCGAGGCGCCGCGCGATCCCCCAGACCTCCGAGACCGGCAGTCGGCGCATCAGCTGCTCGCGCCACGCCTCCCGCGTCGCCGGCCACACGCACACCCCTTCGAAGACCGGGATCTTCTTGGCCGCGCGGTTCGCGAGCTTCGCGAGGGTGCGGGTCGGCGCGATCCCGACGCAGACGGGCACGCCGACGAGCCGGCGCACCTCGTCTCTGATTGTGCGCCCGAGCACCGACATGGCCTCGGGATCGGCCGAAGTCCGACGATCCACCGCGGCGAACGCCTCGTCGATCGAATACACGTCGAGCTCGTGCGTGAAGCGCTCGAGCACCTCTACTGGTAGGTCCGATTGTTGAAGAGTGCACTTTTCATGCACTGTTCGTCGATGATGCGGAGGTCACGCGCGAAGGGCGTTGGCAGCCCTGCCTGAGCACGGTAGGTGAACATCCGGTGACAAAGCCGGCATGGGCTCGCGAACTGATTCGATAGATGTCAATATAGAAGTATGTCGAATCAAGAAGTCGAACTGGTCATCGTCGGGTCCGGTCCCGCCGGATACACCGCGGCGGTCTACGCGGCCCGCGCGGGTCTTGCGCCGAACGTGATCGCGGGCTCGGTCACCGCGGGCGGTGCGCTGATGACGACGACCGAGGTGGAGAACTTCCCCGGCTTCGTCGATGGCGTGCAGGGGCCGGAGCTGATGGAGTCGATGCGGGCGCAGGCTGAGCGGTTCGGCGCTCGGATCGTCTACGACGACGCGATTCGCCTCGAGCTCGACGGCGACGTGAAGACCCTCGAGACGGGTGCCGGGATGACGTACCGGGCGCGGGCGGTGATCCTGACGATGGGTTCCGCGTACCGCAAGCTCGGCCTCCCCGAGGAAGAGCGCCTGTCGGGGCACGGAGTGTCCTGGTGCGCGACCTGCGACGGGTTCTTCTTCCGCGACAAGGAGATCGCCGTGATCGGTGGCGGGGATTCCGCGATGGAGGAGGCGCTGTTCCTCACCCGGTTCGCATCGAAAGTCACCGTCGTGCACCGCCGGGACGAGTTCCGAGCGTCGAGAATCATGGCACAGCGCGTGCTGGACGATCCGAAGATCGAGGTCGCCTGGAACAGCGAGGTCGCCGCGATCCTCGGCGACGAGCAGGTCACCGGGCTCACGCTGCGCGACACGATCACCGGGGCCGAGCGGAGGCTCGACGCGACGGGGGTGTTCGTCGCGATCGGGCACGACCCGCGCTCCGAGCTCGTGACTGGGCAGGTCGACACCGACGCGGACGGGTACGTGCGGGTCGCGCACCCGTCGACGCGGACGAATCTGGCCGGGGTGTTCGCGGCCGGGGATCTCGTCGACCACACGTATCGGCAGGCGATCACCGCCGCGGGCACCGGCTGCGCGGCCGCGCAGGACGCCCAGCACTACCTGTCGCACCTCGCACCCGCCACCGTTTCCGAGCCTGTTCTGGAGGTCTCCGTATGAGCACCGTCACCCCCGTCACCGACGCCACCTTCCAGGCCGAGGTGCTCGAGTCCGAGCTGCCCGTCGTGGTCGACATCTGGGCGACCTGGTGCGGCCCGTGCAGGGCGATCGCCCCGATCCTGGACCAGCTCGCCGGCGAGTACGAGGGCCGGGTGAAGATCGTGAAGATCGACGCCGACCAGAACCCCGAGACCGTGACCGCGGCCGGCGTGACCTCGATCCCGACCCTCGGCTTCTACCGGAACGGGGAGCGCGTGGACGTGCTGATCGGCGCGCACCCGAAACCCGTCTACGCGGCGAAGATCGAGGAGCTAATCGCATGACCGACACCCTGACCCGCACCGCCCCGAGGCGGCTCTCCACGCTCGACAAGTGGCTGCCGCTCTGGATCGGCCTCGCGATGGTCGCGGGCCTCCTGCTCGGCCGTTTCGTGCCCGCCCTGTCGGACGCGCTCTCTGCGATGGAGGTCGGCGGGATCTCGATCCCGATCGGGCTGGGCCTGCTGGTGATGATGTACCCGGTGCTCGCGAAGGTCCGCTACGACAAGGTCGCAGCCGTCACCGGCGACAAGAAGCTCCTGGTCTCCTCGCTCGTGCTGAACTGGCTCGTGGGGCCCGCGGTCATGTTCGCGCTCGCGTGGATCTTCCTGCCCGACCTGCCGGAGTACCGGACCGGGCTGATCATCGTCGGGCTCGCCCGCTGCATCGCGATGGTGGTGATCTGGAACGATCTCGCCTGCGGTGACCGGGAGGCTACCGCGGTGCTGGTCGCGATCAACTCGGTCTTCCAGGTCGTGATGTTCTCGGTGCTGGGCTGGTTCTACCTGACCGTGCTGCCGGGCTGGCTCGGACTGGATGCGCAGGGGCTGGAGATCTCGGTCTGGCAGATCGCATTGAACGTGCTCGTGTTCCTCGGCATCCCGCTCGTCGCGGGCTTCGCGTCCCGGTTCATCGGCGAGAAGCGCAAGGGGCGCGACTGGTACGAGGAGAAGTTCCTTTCGAGGATCGGGCCGTGGGCGCTGTACGGTCTGCTGTTCACGATCGTGCTGCTGTTCGCCCTGCAGGGCGAACAGGTCACCTCCCACCCAATGGACGTCGCCCGTATCGCGCTGCCGCTGCTGGTCTACTTCGCGCTGATGTGGTTCGCCGGCATCCTGCTGGGCAAGGCTCTCGGCCTGGGCTACGCGCGGTCCACGACGCTCGCGTTCACCGCCGCGGGCAACAACTTCGAGCTCGCCATCGCGGTCGCGATCGGCACCTTCGGCGCGGCATCCGGCCAGGCCTTGGCCGGGGTCGTCGGCCCGCTCATCGAAGTGCCCGTGCTCGTGGGCTTGGTCTACGTCTCACTCTGGGCCGCGAAGGCCTGGTTCCACACCGATCCCTACGCCACCGAATCGAGGACATCATGACCGACACGACCGTCATCTCTGACGCCGACACGTGCGCACCGTCCACGGCGCACGCGATCGGCACCGAGGCCGCCACGACCGTGGCCGGGGCACTGAAAGCGCTCGCTGACCCGCTGCGGCTGCGGATGCTCTCCGCGATCGCGACCGACCCGCGCGGCGAGTCCTGCGTGTGCGACCTCGCGGACCTCGCCGAGGTGTCGCAGCCGACCGTTTCGCACCACTTGAAGGTGTTGAAGGAGACCGGGATGCTGCTGTCCGAGCGGCGCGGCACCTGGGTGTACTACCGCATCGCACCGGGCAAGCAGCGCGCCGTCGCGGCCCTCCTCGACGCGTTCGCTCCCGCCGCGGCCGTCACCGACGAGCCCGAAGACACCGCAGCACGGGCCCAGGCCCTGCAGCAGATGGACGCCCGCGTGACCCGCCTCGCCGATGAGCTCGCGGACGAGCTGACCCGGCTGAACCGGGACCTCGTGATCGCGATCGTGCGCGAGTCCTACGCCGGCCTCGTGCGTTCGGCGAAGCTGACGGCGCACATGATCCCGCTGACCGAACGGTTCGCCCGGCAGCGCCTCGCCGACCTGACGCGGGACCGCTCGGCCGGGGTGCCGCAGGTGTTGTTCGTCTGCGTGCAGAACGCGGGCCGCTCCCAGCTCGCCGCCGCGATCGTCAACCAGCTCGCCGACGGCCGCGTCGTCGCACGCTCCGCAGGATCCACCCCTGCGTCGGACGTGCACCCGCACGTGCGCTCGCTGCTCACCGAGATCGAGGGCGAGCAGGAGGCCGAGACGGCGTTCCCGAAGCCGCTCACCGATGACGCCGTGCGCGCGGCCGACGTGGTGGTCACGATGGGCTGCGGCGACGTCTGCCCGATCATCCCCGGCGTCCGCTACGAGGACTGGGCCGTGGGCGACCCGGCTCTCGCTTCCCCGGACGGGGTCGACGCGATCCGCCACGATATCGAGGGCCGCGTCCGCGAGCTCCTCGCCACGCTCACCGACTGAACGAAAGCGAACAACAATGACTGACCAGAAGCCTTCCGTCCTCTTCGTCTGCGTCCACAACGCCGGGCGCTCCCAGATGGCCGCCGGCTGGCTCCGCGAGCTCGCAGGCGACCGCGTCGAGGTCCGCTCCGCCGGATCCATACCCGCCGACCAGATCAACTCCGTCGCCGTCGAGGCGATGCGCGAAGTCGGCATCGACATCACCGCCGAACAGCCGAAAGTGCTCACCACCGAAGCGGTGCAGGACTCCGACATGGTGATCACCATGGGCTGCGGCGACGCGTGCCCGTTCTTCCCCGGCAAGCGCTACGAGGACTGGAAGCTCGACGACCCGGCCGGACAGGGCATCGATGCCGTGCGCCCGATCCGGGACGAGATCAAAGGTCGCGTCGAAACGCTGCTGGCGGAACTGCTCGTCTGAGGGACTGCGAGCACGGGAGGGGCAGCGGCCAATGGCCCTGCCTCTCCGCTGTGTTTCCGGGTTTCCTGGTCCCTGCGGCGAACACCGATGTGCCGTGAGGCGTGCGCCATCGATCGCGCTACAGCCCGTTCTTGCTCTACCGGGACGCGCCTCGCAGCGCTGCTTCGATCTGCTCCTGCGTAGGCGCTCCGGCGAACCCGTTCCTCGTCGCATAGACGCGGCACGCGAGCGAGCGGACCGGTGCTGTCGGGAACAGGTCGACGCCGTCGACGAGGATCGTGGGCGAGCCTCCGAACCGGGTGCTTACCGCCTCGGCCTCGGTCCGGATCGTGACCAGCTCGACAGGCACGGCCCTGAATCCAAGAGCGTCCAGTGCTGCGCGCGCGTTGGCTTCGGCCACGTCCGTGTTCGGGCAACCGACAATGTGCAGCAACTCGACCTTCATGCGGCATCCTCGAATCGCGCGTCGTTCGACGCCCGGTCCGGGCCTGGCGGGAGAAGGTTCAGGCAGACCAGGCCGACACCGGCGACGACGAAGACATCGGCGACGTTCCCGACGAACAGGTCGCCGTAGGCGAGGAAGTCCGTGACCTGCCCCTGTCCGAAGGAGGGCGGGTTCAGGAGCCGGTCGACGAGGTTGCCGACCGCGCCGCCGAGGACCAGGCCCAACGCGGCACCCCACCGCGCGCCACGCAGCCGCACAGCGAACACAACTACCGCGATGGCGGCGAGGAGGCCGACGAGGGTGAAGATCCAGGTGGACCCGGAGCCGAGCGAGAACGCGGCTCCGGGGTTGTAGACCAGGGACAGGCCGAACAGGTCGCCGACCAGCGGAACCCGCTCGCCAGAAGTCAACTGCGCCACAGCGAGGGCCTTCGACCCCTGATCGAGGGCCACGGCGAGCACGGCGACCGCGAGGGCGACGCCGAGTGCCCTCCGACCTTTCGGGGAGGGCGGGCTCGTCCCTTCGGCGACGACGGTGCCCTGCGCGGTCACGCGATCGACTTCCTGGTGCGCGCGGCGCGCAGCCCGTTGAGGATCACGATCACCTCGGCGATCTCGTGCACGAGCACCACGGCCGCGAGGCCTAGGACGCCGAACAGGGCCAGCGGCAGCAGGACGGTGATGATCAGCAGCGACAGGATGATGTTCTGGTTGATGATGTGCCGTCCCCGGCGGGCGTGGTCGAACGCGCGCGGGAGCAGGCGCAGGTCGTGGCCGGTGAAGGCGACGTCGGCGGACTCGATCGCGGCGTCGGAGCCGGTCGCGCCCATCGCGATCCCGATGTCCGCCGCGGCGAGGGCGGGGGCGTCGTTGATGCCGTCGCCGATCATCGCGACCGACCCGTGCTTCTCGCCGAGCTTGGCGATCGCTGAGGCCTTGTCCTCCGGGCGCAGCTCGGCGCGCACGTCCTCGATCCCGGCCTGCGCGGCCAGGGCGCGGGCGGTGCGGGCGTTGTCGCCGGTGAGCATGGTCGTCCCGATGCTCTGGGCGGCAAGCGTACGGACGACCTCGGGGACTTCGGGGCGCAGCTCGTCGCGGACGCCGGTCGCGGCGACCGCGGCGCTGTCGCGGTGCACGATCACGACGGTCATGCCCTGCTCCTCCAGGCCCGCGACCCGGTCCTTGAGCGGGCCGGCGTCGAGCCAGCGCGGGCTGCCGACCGTGATCCGCGCGCCGTCGAGGGTGCCCTCGATGCCGTGACCGGCCTGCTCCGTCACGGCCTCCGCCGCGGGCGCACCCGGCGCAGCGGCGGTGATCGCCGCAGCGAGCGGGTGGGTGCTGTGCTTTTCCAGCGCGGCCGCCCAGGCCAGAGCCTGCGACTCAGTGACGCCGTCGGCAGTGAGCACCGCGGTGACGGCGGGCTCGTTGCGGGTCAGGGTGCCGGTCTTGTCGACGGCGACGTGACGGATCACGCCGAACCGCTCGAACACCGCACCGGACTTGATGATCACGCCGAACTTGCTCGCCGCCCCGATCGCGGCGACCACCGTCAGGGGCACGGAGATCGCCAGCGCGCACGGCGACGCCGCGACGAGGACCACGAGGGCGCGGGTGACCCACAGCTCCGGGTCGCCGAACAGCGACCCGATGACCGCCACCAGGACGGCGAGGATCAGCACGCCGGGCACGAGCGGGCGGGCGATGCGGTCCGCGAGGCGGGCGCGGTCCCCCTTCTCCGCCTGCGCCTGCTCGACCAGCTCCACGATCGTGGTCAGCGAGTTGTCGGTGCCCGCCGCGGTCGTCTCGACCTCCAGCGCACCGGCGGTGTTGATCGCCCCGGCCGACACCGCGTCGCCGGGCTCGACCTCGACCGGGATCGACTCCCCGGTGATCGCCGACGTATCCAGGCTGGAGCGCCCCGTACGGACGATCCCGTCGGTCGCGATCCGCTCACCCGGACGCACCAGCATGACCTGGCCCACGGCGAGATCCTTGGCCGCGACCTCGACCGAGGCCCCGTCCTGGCGGATCGTCGCGGTCTCCGGGACGAGCTTGAGCAGCGCCCGCAGCCCGCCACGGGCCCGGTCCATCGCCTTGTCCTCCAGGGCCTCGGCGATCGAGTAGAGGAACGCCAGCGCGGCGGCCTCCTCGACGTAGCCGAGGATCACTGCGCCGACCGCGCTGATGGTCATCAGCAGGCCGATACCGAGCTTGCCCTGGAACAGCTTGCGGATCGCGCCGGGGGTGAACGTCGACGCGCCTAGTAACAGGCCGATCCAGAACGCCACCAGCGCCGGGAACTCGAGCCCGGACCACTCCAGGACGAGGCCGATCAGGAAGGCCACGCCGGAGAAGACCGGGACCATGATCCCGCGGTCCCGCCACCAGGGGCGCTCCGCCTCCTCGGACTCCTCGCCCACCATGCTCTCCGGCTCGTGCTCGCAGCCACACGCCGCGCTCACTCGCCCGCCCTCGTCGCGCAGCAGCCCGGCACCGTGCACTCGGCGTCCATGCACGGCGCGTGCTCGTCCACGGCCAGCGTCACGTCCACCAGCGCCGTGAGCGCCGCCGCGAGGTGCGGGTCGGCGATCTCGTAGCGCGTCTGCCGACCCTCGGGCTCGGCGACTACGATCCCGCAGTCGCGAAGACAGGTCAGATGGTTCGACACGTTGGAGCGCGTCAGCTCCAACTCGCGCGAGAGCACGGCCGGGTAGCTCGGGCCGTCCAGCAGGGTCATCAGGATCCGGGAGCGCGTCGGGTCCGCCATGGCCCGGCCCAGCCGGTTCATGACGTCGAGACGCGAAGCAATAGTCAGCATGCACTGAACTATACAGCAAGCACTGAACTATTGTCGATGATGGCGAACCATGCACCCGCGACCCAGCAGCGGCACTCCCGCCCCCGCGGAGCCCTCACGACACCCGCACCGGCGGGCGCGGTACAGTCGCAGAGGAGGCAGTTCCTCGAACATCCACCCGCACCCACACCAAAACGACGGCACGGGCGGAAGTTCCCGCCAAAACCGTCAATATTCACCGGAACATCTAGGTTTTTTAGAGCATTCGGGCGCGGGTGTCGAAGAGTTCCAGTTCGGCGGGGTGTAACTGCACTTGCACGACGAAGCTGCGGTCTTTGATCTTCCAGAGGCCCTGCCCGATGCCGAGCCCAGGGAGAAGTGAGCGTTCGGTTCCGGTGAGTCCGAGGGTTTGTGCGGTGACGCCGAGCTGATCGCTCTCTTGCCGGTACACGATCCTCGTTTCGGCGTTCGCGAGCAGCGACGATGCGAGGGCGCGCATTCTGGAGCCTTGGTCGCCGACGTTCTCCAAGTCGGTGAGCTTGTGGAAGATGAGCAGGTTGCTGATGCCGTAGTGGCGGGCGAGCCGCCATTGCGCATCCATGCGGGCAAGCAAGCTTGGGTAGGACATGAGGCGCCAGGCTTCGTCGTAGACGACGAAGCGCTGACCGCCGGACGGGTCTTGGAGCGCTGATTCCATCCACGCCGCAGAGCAGGTCATGAGCACGGCGAGCAGGGCGCTGTTCTCCGAGACGCGGGACAGGTCGAGGGAGAGCATCGGCAGCGTCGGGTCGAACTTCTCCGTCGACGGCCCATCGAACAAGCCGCTGAGATCCCCGGCGACCAGCCGTCGGAGCGCGTGCCCGAGCATCCGCCCGTCTTCTGCGAGCCGGCCGTCGGGATCGTCCGCCGATGAGGGCGAGAGGATGCGGTCGACGACCATCGGTAGGATCGGCACCTCCGCTGATCTGACGGCGTCTGCGAGAGCGATATCGATCGCGGTGTGCTCGACCGGAGAGAGCCGCCGGTCGAGCACGGTCTCCGCGAGGGCGCCGATGAGATCCCGGCGGCGGGCTGCGACCTGTGTAGCCCAGTCGGCGTCCGGGATGCCCGCGGCCCGGTATCCCTCATCGAGCGGGTTCAAACGGGTCGGGAGCGAGGGGCCGAGGACGATCGCGCGGCCCCCGACGGCGCGGGCGACGGGGGTGTGCTCGCCTTTCGGGTCGCCGGGAACGTAGACGCGCCGCCCGAACGGGAGCGCCCTCGTGTAGAGCGCTTTCGCAAGCGACGACTTCCCGCTTCCGACGATCCCGGCGAGGATCAGGTTCGGGGCGGTGATGACGCCTTGCCGGTACAGCTCCCACGGGTCGTACACGAAAGATCCGCCGGAGTAGAGGTCTTGTCCGATGAAGGTGCCGGCGGAGCCGAGCCCGCCTTCGGCGAGGAACGGGTAATGCCCCGACAGCGTGGCCGAGGTGTCCTGGTGGCGCGGGAGCCGGAACCGGCCCGGCGTGCACAACGCCGCCGGTCCCTCCTCTCCGGCACGAGGCAGGTAGCGAGTGGCACGGCGGGCTTCGCGTGCTGCTGCCGCCTCCGCCCGCAACTTCGCCACAGTTTCGGCGCGGGCTTCGGCGTGGATGCGGGCGGCGGCCTGGGCGCGGGCTTTCCGGTGCCGGCGGAGCTCTCCTTCGGGCCCGACGAGCACCGAGGTATGCAGACGTCCCGGATCGGTGTCGTCGCTCATCGGCCGAGCCCCCGCCCCGTCTGCCTGCCGGGCTGCTCGCGGCGGATGGCCGGGGTGCCGAGGCGGTCTCGCCGCGACTGCTCCCGCGCGGCCTCGCGCGCGAGGATCGGCCCCGCCCGCACCCCAGACGGGGCGGCGATCGCAGACGACGGCGATTCGGTAGTGGTGGCGGCGTGGCGGGGGTCTTCGAGGCCGAGCAGCACCGGGGACGGGAGGACGTCCATGTGCCGGTAGAGGGCGAGGTGCCGGTGATCCTGGTTGTAGACCAGCGTGTAGGCGTCCAACTGGGCAGTGCAGTCGAGGAGGCCTTGCGGCGGCGTGTCGTAGACGTACCCGTTCTCGAGCGCGGCATCCACGGTCTCGTCACCGTAGTCGTAGCCCGCGAGTTCCTGGATCACGGCATCGGCGCCGCCCTGGTCGATGAGGTCGAGGAGCCGGTCGGCTTCGCCGCCTTGCAGGAAGACCACGTTGATCAGATGCCCGACTTCCGGCATTTCTGCGGCGGGGTGCCAGGCGATCCGGCCCGCCGCCGCGGATGCCGCATCGAGGCGTCGTTCCGCCTCACCGATGAGCGCCGCCGCCTGCCGCAGCTCCCCGGCGGTCGTGAGTGCATCGCGGACGCCCGTGGCGCGGTCTCCGGCGTCGTCGGCGGCGCGGTCGCGCGAGCTCTCGTGGGCGGTGGCGATCTGGGTGAGGACTTGTTCGAGGGATCGGACGCTGCCGAGGAGATCGCCGAGCACCCCGTACATGTCCTCCGGCTGCTCGAAGGTGCGGCTGGCGTGCGCGAGCGCCCGCATCGCCTCATAGGCTTCCTCCGCGTCAGCGACGGGATCGGTGAAGGTCAGCATGTCCGATGCTCCAATCGTGAAGATGATTCGTATGCCAGGTGCGCGAAGGTTCGCCGCTGGTTCAGATGGGGCGGCAGAGCGGGAGCGCGGCCGCGGTGAAGGCCTGCGCCTGCTGGCCGACCAGGCGGCGGGTTTCGCAGGACGCCTGGATCGCGGCCTGCTCGATCTGCGATACCGCGGCATCCAGTTCCCCATTGGTGGGTGCGGAGACGGAGACGAGGCCGACGACGCGGAGCACCCCGTGCCCCGCGGTCAGCTCAGATTCTTGTTGCAGCACGTCGCCGTATTCGGCGGTGGCCTGGGTGTCTTCGACCTGGCCGATCTTCCGGCGCTGGGCGGCGTCGGCGACCATCTCGGTCTTCTTCCGCCGCAAATCCCTGGCGGCCTGATCCGCCCGCACCGGCAGATAGTGCAGCGACAAGGAGCGCAGCACCCCGCCGGTCAGCACGAGCGGGGCGAGGAACCCGGGGAAGGTCTGCGCCCTCGGCCATTCGCTGATCCACAGCACCGCGTGGTGCGCGCTGTCGGAGCGCAGCCGGTCCCAGGCCTCGTTCACCGCAACCGGGCCCGCGGTCGCGAGCTCCCGGCCGAGCGCGCCGTGACGTTCCAAGGCGGGGCCGGCGGCGGGGTCATAGGCGGTGCGGAGGATCAGGGCGACATCACCCGGGGTGAGCCATCCCGTCATCTGCAGCTCGGCGGAGCGCAGCGCGGTCTGGAACGACTGCATCTCCTGCCCGAGCACCACCGCCGCTCCCTTCATGCCGCCGCCCGCGGAACGGATCTGCCGGGTAGCGGCTCGCATGTCAAGGGAGAGCGACACGGTGGTGGCGTGGCGTTCCCCGGCGGGGCCCGCCCGTTCGATGAGCTCCCGGTAGGTGTTCGCCGCCCAGGAGCCGTCGTCGTGGCCGTGTTCGCGCCACCACTCGGTCAGCCCCGACCCGGAATCGGGCAGGGTGCGCTCTTGCACCTGGATGCGGGCGATCCTCCCGGACCGGCACGCGGCCGCAAGGACGCGACCCCAGCCGGTGACACGGCGCTGCTGCTCGCCGGGGTCGAGAAGCACGAACGCGGGATGCGCCACCCCGCACACGACGGTGAGGGTCTGGGCGTGCGGGTCGTGGATCATCGCCGCCCCCGTCTCGGGGTCCACCCATTCCCGGAGCGCGGCGAGGTCGCCGGGGAGCGCGAGCGTGCCCGCCGGGCGCGGCTTCACCACCCTGCGCCGATACTGGGTTTGCTTCGCGCGGGTGCGGAGGAGCCAGCGGGTGACGATCGGCGCCCACTCGATCAGCTTCCGCCCGCCGACGGGCACCCACGCGATCACCACCAGGGATGCCCACGCCGGCGACGACCAGGCAAGGCCCTGTCCGCCGCCCGTGTAGAGGCCGGTGACGATGATGCCGAGCGCGGTCGCGAGGACGAGAAGCTGTGGCAGGGAGAGGCCGAGGAGCAGGCCGCGCTTGGTGAGGCGAGAGAACTGCACCGGACGCAGCTCGAGCGACGCTTCGGAGGTGTTCGCGCTCATGGGTTACTGCTTCCCGGTCGGGGCGGGCGGATCGGTCCTTGGCGGCGAGGGCGGCGGGAGCACCGCGGGCGGCTGCTGCACCGGCGGCCCAGGCGGCGGAGCCGCCGGCTCGGACGCACTACCCGCGTGCCCGTCCGCTGCGTCACCGATGGCCTCGCCGATCTTCGGGCCCGCGGTCGCGGTCTCTTTCACGACGACTCCTGCGGCGACGGCCGCCGCGACCGGCGGCGCAGCAGCCGCAGCCGGGGCGGCCGGTGCGGCCGTGCCTCCGGTGGCAGCCGGGGCTGCGGTGCCGGCCGCGGCAGGCGCCGCCGCTGGTGCTGGGGTGGGTGTGGGCTTCGGCGTTCCGGCGCCCTTGCCGGTGTCTGCGCCGTTGAGCACTTGCTTCGGGGCGGGGCCGTTCGGCTTCGACGGGAGCGGGACGGGCCGGTTGAGGGCGTTCTTCGCCTCCTGCTCCATCGAGGACGCCTGATACATGTCGAAGCCCACGAAGCTCAGGAACTTGTACGCCAGGTACGGGGCGAACGCGGCGACGAACAGCAGCACGATCCCGGCGATGGGTTCGGACAGGGATTTCAGGTCGAGGCTGATGGGTGCGGCGACCTGGGTGGTGGCGATGAGGAAGATCACCACGATCACGAGCTTCGACGCGATCAGCGCGACCACGAACGTCGCCCACTTCCCGAACCAGCCGCGGGACGCTTCCCAGGTGAGGCCGGCGAGCGCGACCGGGCCGAACACGATCGCGACCAGCAGCAAGGCCTTCCGGATGAGGAGGCTGAACCAGAGGATGAAGATCGCGGCGATCATGAGGCCCGCGAGAAAGATCGTCAGCAGCGCCCCCGCACCCCCAGCAACCGAGGTGATGGTGACCGCGGTGATGAGGAGCGCGAGCCGGTCGTCCATGCTCTCGATCGTCTGCCCGGTGGCCTGGATGATGCCGACGCAGAGCTGATCGGTGATTTCGAGCAGCAGGGCGGTGCAGGTGATGAGCACGAACGAGCCGAGCACCGATTTCGCGACCCCGAGCGCGGCGCGGGTGAGTGCGGACGGGTCGCGGCGGGCGAGGCCGGTGATGAGCTGGAAGCAGAAGAACAGGAGCGTCACGAACACGGCGATGCCGAACAGGATGTTGTAGACCTTCACGTATCCGTCGCTGGTGACGTCGACCGAGGTGGTGGTGGAGAACACGTCCCACATGCCCTGGAACAGGGTGGACACGGCGAGCCCCATCGCGGAGGCGATCCACCCGAAGAAGAGGCCGGCGGGGCCCTCGCCGATCGCGGTGCAGACGGTGGAGACGCCGGGGATGTCGCAGATACTCACCCTGAACCACCACCCGGCTAGTTGACGGCCTGGCCGACGGTCCAGAAGAAGTTGATGAGCGTGACGGCCGCACCAGCGAGCACCGCCGCACCGCACGACACGAGCACGCCCGTCTTTCCCCTCGACGCGAGGTGCGGGTTGCTGCTATTCGCGCCGAAGCCCCAGACGATCGCGGACACGATGAGCGCCAGCACGCTGAGGATGAGGCCGACGGTCATCACCGCGCCGACGATGTCGCGCAGTTGCGCGATCCCCGGAAGCCCGTTGCTGTTCGGGTCGATATCGATCATGGTTGGGCACTCCTGCCGGTCGGTGAAGCGGACGCGATCCGTCCGACAAGCAGGTGCACTCAGCAGGCCCGGTGGCCGAGCCCTTAGATGCGGTCGCCGATGGTGAGGAGAAAGTTCGCCCAGGCGATGCCGGCGCCGGCGAGGGCTGCGGTGCCGAGGGCGACGAACACGCCGACGCGGGCTTTCTGCGCCGTGTAGGGGTTCCCGGTGTGGGAGGCGATGGCCCAGATGGTTGCAGAGACGAGGAGGGTGAGCACGGCGCCGATGAGGACGTAGGTGAGGAGCGCGCCGATCACCGACGCGAACTCCCCGGATGCGCCGACGGCGCCGAAGTCGGGAAACACGTTCACCGGGCACCTCCAAGGTTCGCGCGACACCCGGGCGCGCCCGTCGTGCCGTCACTCGGGACCGCGCCGTGCTGCGCCAGCCACTCGACTGCGTTCACCGGGGGCTGGGCCTGCCCGCCGGGGCGGATCTCGACGTGCAGGTGCGGGCCGGTCGAGCGGCCGGAGGAGCCGACATCGCCGATGTGCTGCCCGGCCGCGACGGTCTCCCCGCTGGTGACGTAGATGCCGTCCTGCCACATGTGCGCGTAATAGGACGCGACCCGGGCGCCTTGGACGGTGTGTTCGATGACGATGAGGCCGCCCCATCCGGAGCTGAACTCCGCGACGGTCACGCGGCCGTCGGCGACCGCGTAGATCGGGGTGCCGTCGGCGGCGGCGAGGTCGGAGCCGGAGTGAAACTGCCGCTCGCCGGTGAAGGGGTCGGTGCGCCAGCCGAAGCTATCCGTGTTCGTGTAGGAGCCCTCGGGAAGCGGGAACACGACGCGGCTGGTCTCCGGCACCGCCCCGCCACGGTTCCCGCCGCCGCTGGGGGCGGGCTTGGTGAGGGCGGTGAGGATCGCTTCGGCGACGGGCTGCCAGTTCCGGTACCGATCCGGGAACGCCGACACTTCGACGGCTTGCGCGGCGGAGCCTGGGTCCATCTGCTGCCAGCCGGGAATGTCGAGCAGGCCCCGCGGCGAGGGGAAGTTCGGGCCCTGCTCACCACCGTAGAACGCCTTCGCCTGATAGGTCGGGTTCATAAGCTCAGCGACCGTACCCCAGCCCGCGGCCGGCCGCATCTGGAACAACCCCAGGCTGTCGTGATCGGAGGCGTCGCCGTCGTTCGGGTAGTTCCCGGATTCGGGGTAGGCGCCGGTGTTGGCGAGCATCCGCAGCCGGGACTCGGTGAGCGCCGCCATGAGCGCGATGCGCACACCCGCCTGGCCGACGCCGGGGATGCTCGCCCCGGTGGTGATGATCGTCGCCGCGTGGGTGAGCTGCCGCTTCTCGAGCGTAACCGAGGTGCCATCGGCAGTGGTCGCGGCGAGCTTGTCCGGGATCGGGCCGACCGTCAGGGAATCCGTGAGGCAGAACCCTAACGGGCCCATGAACGCTCCCATGCCGACCAGCGCGGTCGACGGTCCGACGCAGAACAGCACCAAGAACAGGACGAGCAGCTTCTTCACCATCACCGAGCCGTCCTCGCTATCGGAGCGGGGTGTCGAGAGCGGAGAGCCGCAGCAGCCGGCAGTCCTCGTCGTCCGGGCAGGCGGCGAAGATCGTGAACGACACCGGGCGCGCATCGGTAACGCCCTGCCCTTCCCAGACGCCGGTCCGGTGCCGGGTGCCGGTGACTGTGTACGCGGTCGCACCCGGCAGGAGCGTGCCGGGGCGGGCGTCGGCGGCGATGCCCGCCCAGCTCTCGGGAAAGGTGATCGTGTCGATGGTGAGCCATTGCCGGGTCGAGTAGTTCCGCAGTTCGGCCCAGGCGGCATCGTCTGGGAGGTAGGCGCGGAGGTCTGCGGCGAGGCCTGGTGCTTCGTCCGGGTCCGCGACATCGATGATCGCCTGCATGTACTCGTGCGGGCTGTAGCCGAGGCCGGTATCCCACGCGAACAGCCCCTCGGCTACGTCCCGCGCAAACCGTTCCGCGTCTGAGACGGCCGGGAGCTCGCGCGGCGAGAGATCCCGGTCAGCACCAGGCGTCTCGGACGCCGAGACGCGGGGGCCGGGTGATGATTCGGGGGCGGGGCCGCGCAGCAGGCCATAGATGCCGGCGCCGACGAGCAGGGCGAGGACGATGCCGCCGCCGATGAGGGCGATGCGCAGGCGCCGCGACGCCTGCTCCGGCTCGGTGGTCTGACGCATACGGGCTTCCTTCCGGCGAACGGGCGAGTTCGGTACCCGGAAGGTGCACACGCACAGCCGGCGGCTCGTAGCCGCCGGCAGGCAGGTTTAGACGGCCTGCACCTCCGTGCTGCCCGCCGCAGCGTTTTCGCGGGCGGCGCGGATGAGGGCGAAGAACGCGATGGTCTCGGCGAGCACGGCTTCGGCGCGCTCCCACTCCGCCCCGGTCAGTTCCGCGGCGAGGGTGCCCGGGTCGTATTTCTGGGTCCAGCCGTCCATGTCGGCCCAGAGCGCGACGAACGCGCGCGGCGGCAGCACCACGAGCGTCAGCTTCGGACGCTCCACCGGCCGTACCGGCTTCTTGCCCTTCTTGCGACCCGTGGAGGTGATGCGGGCGATCGCCGCAGCGGCGAGCTGCGCGAGCTCCGCCGTCCGTGCCTCCCTGGCGGCTGCGGCACGCACTTGCTCGGCAGAGGCGGCGGCCTGCATGCGCACGGGGTCCGGCTGGGCGGGGTTGACGGCGATCCGGTCGAGCTCGTGCAGGGAGAGGGCGGTGTTCATGCGCAGGTGCGCGCCGTGCACTTTCCCGCCGGCCTCGATCCGCGCCAGCTCCTCGACGGCCTGGGCGCGGATGTGCTCGGGTCGGGTGTCGTCGTTTGCGAGATCCTTCAATCTGCCGATTTGTTCGAGCATCGTCTGCGATCCGTGCCCGGTGACCATGCGGGCGGCCTGCACCCGGGCTTCCCCGGCGGAGCGCGGTGCCGTCGATTCGACGGCACCGTGGACTTCCGCAGAATCCTGCGGATTCTCGCCGTCGGCTCCGAACCGTGTTGCGGCCTGCCGGCGGGCGGCGTCTTCGGCGAGCACGACCTTCAGCTCCCGGTAGAGGGATTCGGCTTCGATCAGGGAGAGGGGTTTGTGCAGCGAGTTGTCGTTCTGTTCCGCGAGGAGCTGGGAGAGGCGGCCGGAGAGGTTCGACCGCACCCACACGTTCGTGGAGCGCTGCCCGAGCAGGCGCAGCGCTTCGAGGCGGCGGCGCCCGCAGACGAGCACCCCGTCCGGGGTGACGGTGATCGGCTGCAACAGGCCCTCTGCACGGATGGACTCGGCGAGCGCCGGAATGTCGCCGAGGTCGGTGCGGTGGCGCTTCCCGACGGTGATGGAGTCGAGGGAGCGTTCCAGCTCGATATGCCCCGGGCTACTGGCAGCCATGGCAGCCACCTCCGTCTGGGGTGGACAGCACCACCTCCGACAGCACCCGGTCGTCGGCGAGGAGCGCGCGGAGGGGTTCGCCGGTGACCAGGCGGTGCAGGATGCCGCGTGCGGCGCTGGTGTGCGCCTGGTTCGGGTCCGGCGTCCCCAGCGCCACCCGCAGCATCGCAAGCCACGAGGCGGCGGGGATGTCGAGGAGGGCGCGGGCGTGGTAGTCGCGGCGCAGCGACTCGAACGCGGAAGCCCGCGACGCTGATTCTGCGAGCCGGGTGATGATGTACTCGATCCCGCCCCGTGCAGCCTCGACCGGCCAGCCGAGCAGATGGAACAGCGCGACCGCGTCTTCGACGGCCTGCCCCACCCGGGCGGGGGTCTCGTCGTGCTCGGGTTCCTCGATGAGGTCGGGGGCGGGGATTGTGAGGCTGTGGTGGTAGTCGGTCAGCGGGTTCTCCCGGTCCGAGAAGCGCTCTGCGTCGTGGTGGGTGGAGAACTTCGGTCGCCGCGCCTGATGCACGGAGCACAGCAGCCCGTTCGCGCGTTCCTCGGCGATGCAGGTCACTTTCACTGCGCGGGTGATGACGGCCCAGGGGTCGTCGGCGCGCCTCACGGCGCCGGTGCGCATCGCGTCGAACGCCGCGGCGGCCGCTTCCCACGGGTCGAGGCCGTGCCGGCGCGCGAGCGCGGCGTACTTGTCGGCCGCGTGCCGCATGAGGGCTGCGACTTCGGGGTCGTGCCGCCACGCCCATCGGCCTTCCTCGTGCAGGCGGATCAGCAGGGCGCGGAGCCCTTCGGAATGCTCGAACCCCCACCGCGCATCCCGTTCGGGACGTGCGGCAGGGGTGCTCTTCGTGCGGGTCTGGTTCATGATGACGGCACCTCCTACATGGCAGGTGCGCCCCGCGTGCCTGGGGCCGGGAAGGTCCTGCGCGAACCGGGCTGCTGACTCGTGCATGGCGGATCACCTCAGCCCCATCCCCGAACGCGCGGGCTCCGGTCGTGTCTGGCGTCTGCGGCCCCGGATCGACAGATCGGGCAATCGCGATGCCCGCTCACTCCGGACCGCACGCTGTTCGGCGCGGTCCTGCTTGCGGTCGGCGCGGGCGTCGCGGAGGCGCTGGGCGAGCTCGGCCCGCAGATCGAGCCCCCACCCGGTCGCGCGGGCGCCGCCCTGCATCGCCAGCTCGGTCGGCCGCACCCACCGAATCTGCGTCCGCCGCTTCGCCTCAGCATCCGGCTCGGCTTCTACCGTGTCGCGCTCGGCGCGGTCGCTCCCGGTCAGGGAGGGGTCGCGGTGTACGGCGAGCATCGACCGCTCCGCCTCCACCTGCTCAGGCCCGCCCGGCGAGGTTCGTTCGGCGTTCATCGCCGCAGCGAGCGCGGGATGCAGACGCGACCGCGCCGCCTCCGCTACTTCGGGGCCGTGTTCGTGGTACATGACGGGTCCTCCTCGTCTCTGGGGTCATCTGCAGCCGTCGCGGCTGCTGCATCGGTCGTTGGCATAGCGATGACTGGCTGTTCGGTGCCGGGCTCGGCTTCCGGCGTGGGGCTGGGTTGCGGGAGCCAGCGGCCGACGGTCGAGGGGTGCACGTCGAGGTAGCGGGCGATCTTCTTGTTCGACCAGCCGCCCGCCCGCAGCACCTCCGCCACCTCACGCCGCGACCACCCATCCCGCCCCTGCTCTGGCATCGGCGGATCACCCGCTTCGGCGCCGGGCTCCGCATCGGGCGCCAGCACCGCAGCGAGCACCGGCGCTCGGAGCGCCGGTTCCAGCGACGCCACCGGCACCGGCCCGCCCGGCCGCTCCGCGGCCTCGACGTGCAGTTCCGCGGCTTCCTCAGCAGCCGTCTCAGGGGCCGGTTTGGGTTGGTGGCGGGTGAGGATCACGGTGAGGTGCGTGATCGCGAGCAGCACCAGCGGTGGCACTGCCGCAACCGACGCCGCGAGCACCGCAGGCACATCCGCATCGGCGGCGACGATCGCGTGGATCGAGTTCGCCGTCACCGACAACCCAGCTCCAGCGATGAGCAGCATCCAGGGGTACCAGGCGGTGCGGGTGCCGGCGAGCGCGACGACGGCGACGGTCGCAACGACGATGACGCCGTCCACGATCAGCGGCCACGCCCACGCCTGCCCCTCCTCGATCCCGGAGCGGCGGGCGAGATCGGCCAGCGCAATGAAGGAAAGCCAGAACGCCCCGCACGCGATCAACACCGTCCCCGCCACCGCCGTCACCACGGCGAGCCAGCCACCCCGGCGCTCCCTCCTCATGTTCATGCGAGCACCCGCCCTCGATCAACTGGGGCACGCTGCGCAACCGGGCGCGCCGTGGCAGGTGCGGGTGCTGCCGGGGTGGTGTTCGGAGTGCGGTAGGCGGAGCGGATCGTGCGCTCGATCTCCCGCGGCGGCAAGCCAATCCCTTCCGCAACCGGCCCGAGCGCCTGAAACGCTTCCGCCAATGTGGCGCCGTTCTCCGCGAGGCGGCACGACGCCCAGAACAGGCCCTGGTTCCGTTCGCCTTCGCCTTGCCCTTCCAGCCATGCCGCGATCCGCTTCGCCCGCTCCTCCACAGTGCCGCGGAACGGGCGCGCCTCCCACGACGACCGCACGGGCCTCGGGTCCAGAAACTCCCGCAGCGCGCCCGCGTCGACGGGATGCACGTCGCCAGTGGCGAGGTCGAGGAGCTGATACGCGACCGTCTCGCCGTCGATGATCGTTCTCGACGGCGGGGCGACGATGTAACCAGCGGTGCCTCGGAAATCGAGCTGCGCCGCCCCCGACGCCCACGACCGCTGCTCGATGGCGGCTGCCGGATAATAGGCGTGCAACCCGCCCGACGGGGTGACGACCTGCACCGCCCACCCATCGAGCAGGCCCGCCTCGGTGGCCTGCTGCCAAGAGGCGGGACCGCGCGGCGGGTCGCCCTTCACATCGACATCGACAACCTCGATCCCCGAGATGGGGCCGGTCGGGATGCCGATGTTCGCATCCGGCCACCGCCGCCACCACGCCTCAACCTGCGCGGGATCGGTGCTGGCATCCTTGAAACCATGCGCGACGAGCGGCCGCTTCTCACCCGGCACACAAGGAAACACCGGCACCCCCAGCGAAACATAGTGGCGGGCGGCGTCCGCGAGACTCATGCGGGCGACCGGCGCGAGGAGCTGTTCGACGTCCATCACAGCCCCCGCACCAGCGACGAGGAACGCGCCGACCGTGCCGCAGCTGGCTTCCGCGCGGACGAGCGGGCCGACGGCTTACGCTCGACCTGCTTCGCCGCCGAGACTTCGGGACCCTCGCGGGTGAGGCCCGGCGGGGTGCCGTCGCCAAGCTGTTCGGTGTCGAGCCGATCCAGGATCTCGACGGCGACCTTCCGCACCCGCTCCGCGGTCGCCTGCACCACCTGGATCGGGTTCTTCCCGTCGGCGGCCATCGCCCACCCCGACACATACGGGATCGTGAAGGCGGTCGTGTCCATCCCGTGCGCGGCCCCGACCATGAGCGCGACGGACTCGGCTTCGACTTCGCCGATCCCGCGATGCTGGCGGGCTTCCTCCTGGTCGGGGCCGTGCATCTTCACGTGCGCGAGCTCGTGCACGAGGGTCTTCACCTGGGCGGCATCGTCCATATTCGTCCGCACCGCCACCTGCCGAGTGTCGAAGTTCGTGCTGCCGTTCGCGCCGTGGATCATGCCCTCGTGCGGCACCGGCAAGAACTGGAACCCAGCCTCGGCAACCTGCCGGATCAGCCCATCACGAAGCCCCGCCGGGGCCTCGCCTTCGAGAAGCTGCGGCGAAGGCGGGAGCGGCACATCCGGGCCGCTGGTTTGAGAGATGTCGAAGACGTAGGCGACTTTCGCGCCGATCATCCGCGACCTGACGACCTCGCCCGGCTTCGGCTGCTCTTTCGGGGCGAGCTTGCGCCACGACATCGGACCAGCAGGAGTCTTCGACGCGAACTTCCCGGTCACCGGCGCGAGAATCGCGTACCCCTTCTGCCCCTTCTGAACCTGGCGGCCGAGCTGCTCCCACTGCCGGAACCCGGCCACGTACGTCGGCATCGGCTCGGGCACCCGGCCGGCTTCCCAGGCGGCCTGATGCTGGGCGAAGATCAGCCACGAGTTGTTCACGCTGCGGGACCGGAACTTCGCCGCAAACGTCAGCGCCTGCTTCCAGTCTTCACCGGTGACCAGCTTCTCGACCTGCGCGTTCAGCTGCTCGCGCACCTCGTCGAGCTTCGCCTCCCGCGCGGCGCGCGCCTCTTCGGGGGTTCTCCTCGCAGCCATGACCGCCTCCTCTCGTCATCGGGGCGGCCCGAGAACGGGGTGCCCGTGCAAGCGAGGTACGCCGGGGATGCCGGCGGCGGGTCGAGACGGTCAGCGAACAGTAAGAGGTAGGTTGGCCGTCAGGACCCAACGGCACCTGACGTAGGACTACCGATAGCAGCCCATGAGAGATTCGTTCCCGCGGTCGGGCGAACTGCGTCCATTCCCTGCGCAGAGAATGTCTAAATGCTGGTCACAACGATTTTTCTTGCATCGCCCGGTACCGGCCCGGAGTGAGACCAGTGCATTCCCGAAAAGCCGTCGCAGCACGATTCCGACTCACCCACCCAACCAGGTTGCCGGCCTCGGCAATCGACACTCCAGACTCACGAAGGAGCCGCGCCATCTCCTCAACACGGAGCATCGTGAGATATGCCAGCGGCGTCTTCCCGTAAGCGTTCGTGAACACTCGGACGAGTTGCTTTTCGGAAAGGTGTACCGCTCCTGATAGTTCCGAGAGCAACCATGCACGGCGCACATCAGAGGCCAGGAGCTCTCGCACAGCACGGGCCTCGGCCCGCAGCGGTGCGAACCGCCGCCCACGCGGGACCGACGGGCGCGTGCGCGCCCGCTGAGCCGGAAGAGTGCGAGTCGGCGAGACGTGGATGAACGGGGACACCTGGTCGATCACCGCGTGCCAGAGCGCCTGCATCCGGTGGAATCGTTCCCGGTACTGCCCGTCGACGCTGAGCGCGACCAACTCATCAAGCCACGGCATCAGCATCCCGATCCGATCCTCACCAAGCCCCATCAACTGTGCGGGCTCGGTGTAGATCGTGTCCGCGACACTCTGCGACGCGAAGCGATCCTTGACGATATCGATGTACTGCCAGAAGAACTGATCCAGGATGAAATCGAGATCGAGATAGATCACCGTGACGGTGACGTGGCCCTCGGGTTGCGCGCCGCAGAGCACGTTCGCGCCGAGCAGCAGCACGTCACCGACCTTCGCGTGCTTCTCCCCAAACTCGCTGTAAACGATTGCCGATCCGTCGCGCACGGTGGCGAGCTTTACGCAGTTATAGGTCTCGGGGCCGACTGGTCGGTGAAAGGTGCGGGTGCGGGCGAGCAGTGGCTGGTAGCCACCAGTAGCCACCAGGTCCTGATTCGCCAGCGAAAGCCGATCGTTCCCGCTACTCATCGCTGACGCGCTCATGGTGAGCCCGGCCAGATCAGAGAGCGGGCTCCCCATGAGCGCGTCAGAGGACTTGAGCGGGACACCTGGCTTCCTTCCGTCGAATTACTCCCATTGTCGCAGGAGGGCTTCGAGAGCCGCGGCCGCTTGGAGCGGGAGCACGCCGTTGCCGAGCGCGGTTATCTGTTGGTTCGCGGTCAGTACGTAAGCCGGGCCCGTAACCCAGCCCCGTTCAAGTCCCATCAGCCATTCGAGGAACGCCGGGGCCGGTCTCGGTCCGCCGGACTCATGAAGGAGTGCCGGGCTCGGAGCCGCACTCCCTGTGATGTACTCCCATCGGGCTATGGCGTCGGCGTATCGTCCCCAGCGGTGAAGATGCCATCTATCAGCGACCACAGACTCTCCGACTCGTTCCGACATTCGGTCGAGCCATTCGGCCCGTGCAAGGCGAGGTCGATGACCTGATGAGAGAGCGCGATTGTTCCCGCTCTCCCCGCCGCGGGAAGCGTCCGAGGCGAGCGGCGTGCGAAAGAGAATCGGCGCGATGCGCGAGAACGAAGACGCGGAACCGGGGATGCGGTGCGCCGATGAGGGAAGCGGGTAGGCCGATCCAGCGCGCGTCGTACCGGAGGTCGGCCAGGTCTCCGAGTACGGCGCCGAGCGCCCGGAGAGGTCGAGCTGGCTCGTCTCCCACACCCCAGAGGCCGGGTTCCAGATCGCGAAGGGTTGCGGGGTCAGGGGTTGCATCGGAGACTCCTTCGGGGGTTGCACGAACGGCGGATGCGGAGAGCAGACCGCGCACGTTCTCGATCACGACGTACTCGGGGCGCAACCGGTCGATCGCGTCGGCCATGTGCGACCAGAGCCCGGAGCGGGTGCCAGGTGTGAGGCCGGCCATCTTCCCGACAGTCGAGACATCCTGACAGGGGAACCCGCCGCAGAGGATATCCACCGGCGGCACGTCCGCCCAGTTGATCGTGGTGATGTCGCCGAGGTTCGGCGCGTCCGGCCAGTGGTGCGCGAAGACGCGCTGCACGGGACTGATCTCGGAGAACCAGACCGTCTGCGCGTGGAGGGCATGTTCGACGGCGAGGTCGAGACCGCCGTAGCCGGAGAACAACGACCCGACGCGGAGAAGCGCGGCGCTTGGGGCGGGGTCTTCTCGCATCGGGGCTCCCGGTGATCGGTGCTCCCGGCCCGCACGCCCAGTGCTGCCGGATGGTCACCTCTCAGGTGCACCCCGCGCCCACCTCGAACGCTCGGAACTCTCACTCGCAAGTTCCGTCGCCGACGCACGCCAGCCTGACCTCGCCGAGGCGCAGGCGATCAGCTCGTCGTACGTCTCGTTCCTGACCTTCCACGCGTCTTGCATCTGCGGTTTGACGCGTGCATCACTCGCCTCAGAAGTCACACGCTGCTCGCGCCGATCTGCTCGTTGCGCCGTAGCTGTCTACGCGCACCTTCTTCCTGACCGAGACTCCACGGAGGAAGGGACGCGCGCCATGAGCACGGGAGCACCGAGGTACCAGCCAGCCCAGTTCGAGGCGTCGGGGTGGGAGTCGGGCACGCCGGAGCGCAAGGCCCGGTTCGTGAACTCGCTGCTGCGGTTCATCGCTGCTGACTTCCCGCGTGAGCGCTTCACCCGATCCCTGTACGGCGGGTTTTCCACTCACGGCTGCTTCGGGTTCATCGCGCACTACAACCTCGACGGCTTCTACGAAGCCCAGCTCTCCACCCCAGACCGACGCGCCCGCTTCCTCCACGACCTGCGCCAGGAATGCGAACGCGACGCCCGGCATGATCGGCCTGATCTATGGAGCGACGTGAAACGCGTGCTCGCCGAACGTCTGCAACCCCAGGAACTGCAGCCACCAGCCCGACGGCTGCCAGCACCTACGCGGCGGCACTCCTCGCCGAGCAGGCGCGACTGCCGGACGCTCTTCTGACCCGGCACCGGGGTTGCGTGAGGTTGCACAGTGCAACCTCACGCAACCCGATTGCACCTGCTTGTGGGGAGAGCGGAGCCGTTTGAGGCGATGGTTCAGTCGCTAGCGCGAGGGGACTTGAACTGACCTCGACCCCCTCGCGCCGCGAATCTCGGGCGAGCATTCTACTGTATGAAATCAACGATCTACGGCATCTAACCTGTGGATAACTCCACCGCGATACCCCGACCTACAGGCTGCTTAGCACTTTCGTTAGCACTTTTCGCAGCCCGAGCTAGGAGTCGTGCAAATTGCAGAGTAGCTAGCCACCGCATAGGCATGATGGGGAAGTTTCACGGGCTCTCAAGCTGAGCGATCCAGGATCCGGGCGGTGCTGGCCTCTGGGGTGAGGTCGAGCCTGCGGAGTAACTGCGCGTTGAGGGCGACGACGACGGTGGAGACGGACATGAGGATCGCCCCGATGCTCATCGGCAGTACGAAGCCGATCGGCGCGAGGACGCCCGCGGCCAGCGGCACGGAGACGAGGTTGTAGCCGGCCGCCCACCACAGGTTCTGCTTCATCTTCCGGTACGCCGCGCGGGAGAGCTCGATGACGGACAGCACCGACCGGGGATCGGAGGAGGCCAGGATCACACCCGCCGAGCCGATCGCCACGTCGGTGCCCGCCCCGATCGCGATGCCGACGTCGGCCTGGGCGAGTGCGGGAGCGTCGTTCACGCCGTCGCCGACCATGGCGACCCGGCGACCTTCGTGCTGCAGCTCGGCGACCTTGGCGGCCTTGTCCTCGGGGCGCACCCCGGCGAACACGCGGTCGATGCCGAGATCCCGCGCGACCGTCTCGGCGACGGCCCGCGCGTCGCCGGTGATCATCACGACCTGGACCCCGGCGGCGTGCAGCGCGTCGACGGCCTCGCGCGACTCGGGTCTGATCTCGTCGGCCAGCCGCAGGGCGCCGATGACCTTGCCGTCGGCGATCACGTGCAGGATGATCGCGCCCTCTTCGCGCCAGGTGTCGGCGACGGGGAGTTCGTCCGCCCCGTGCTGGTCGAGCAGGTACGGTCCGCCGACCTCGATGACGATTCCATCGACGGTCGCCTTGACGCCGACCGCCGGGGAGGATGAGAAGTCCGAGGCCACGGGCACGTCGAGCTCCCTGGCGCGCGCGGCGCCGACGATCGCGCGGGCGAGCGGGTGCTCGCTGTCGGCCTCCGCGGCGGCGGCCAGGGCCAGCACCTCGGCCTCGGTCCGGGTGTCGGCGGGATCGATGGCGGTCACCGTCGGCTCGCCCTTGGTGAGGGTGCCGGTCTTGTCGAACAGAATCGCATCCACGGTGCGCATAGACTCCAGCGCGAGGCGATCCTTGACGAGCACTCCGCCGCGGGCGGCGCGTTCGGTCGCGATGGACACCACCAGCGGGATCGCCAGGCCGAGCGCGTGCGGGCAGGCGATGACCAGCACGGTGATCGTGCGCACCACGGCGGCGTCGGGCAGCCCGACGAGCGACCAGATAGTGGCGGTGATTGCCGCCGCGCCCAGGGCGAACCAGAACAGCCACGCCGCCGCGGTGTCGGCGATCCGCTGCGCCCGGGACGAGGACGCCTGAGCGTCTGCGACGAGCTTCTGGATACCGGCGAGGGCGGTGTCGTCGCCGGTGGCGGTGACCTCGACGCGCAGGCCGGAGTCGGTGGCGACGGTGCCGGCGACCACCTGATCGCCGGTCTCCCGGCGCACCGTCTTCGACTCGCCGGTGACCATCGACTCGTCCATCGAGGCCGCCCCGTCGACGATCCTGCCATCAGCGGGTACCGAGGAACCCGGGCGCACGATCACCACGTCGCCGACGGCCAGATCAGCAGGAGCGACCTTTGCTACGTCGTTGCCGTCGATTTTCTCGGCCTCGTCGGGCAGCAGCGCGGCGAGCGAGTCGAGGGCGGAGGTGGTCTGCGCGAGCGAGCGCATCTCGATCCAGTGCCCCAGCAGCATGATGACAACCAGCAGCGCCAGCTCCCACCAGAAGTTCAGCTCGTGGTGCAGCATGCCGAGGCTCGCACCCCAGGAGGCGAGGAATGCGACGGTGATCGCCAGTGCGATGAGCAGCATCATGCCCGGCTTGCGGGAGCGGATCTCGCTCAGCCCGCCCGAGAGGAACGGCCTGCCGCCCCAGAGGTAGACGACCGTGCCCAGGATCGGCGACACCCACGGCACCCACGCGGCCTCGGGCAGCTGATAGCCGACGAGGTGGGCGAACATGTCGTTGCAGGCCACCACCGGCACGGCGAGCACGAGCATGATCCAGAACAAGCGCCGGAATTGCCCGACGTGATCCCCGTGTCCGGCATGCCCATGATCATGTCCGCCGTGTCCCTCGTGGTGCGCGTGGGCGTCGTGGTGATGGCTGGAAGGCTCGCCGTGACTCTGGTGGTGGTCGTGCGAGTGGTGACCGGAGTGGGTGTTCGGCTCGTCGTGGTGCGCGTGCTGAACGTCCACGTGCTCAGGATGCGCGTGCGATCGTGTCGAGGGATCGTTGCTCATGGTCTCGTCTCCTTCGTTCGTCACCCCAGCCCAGAGGCGAGACCGGGGCGAAGGTTCCGCGCTCCCGTGCACGTCCGCACGTCGGGAGCGCGGAACCAGATGCCGTCAGGCGGCGTAGGCGTAGCGGTCGGGGTCGGCGTCGAACAGGGGCCCGCAGGCCGCGCAGCAGAACCAGTACCGCTGCCCGTTGTGGTCGCGGTAGAGTCCGGCGGCCTCAGCGTCGGCCTTCACGACCGGGGTGCCGGCCATGACCTGGCACTCGGTCATCGCATCGGCCGGCGTCTGGGCGATGGTCTCCGCACTGGGCGTATGGTCGCAGCAGCTGCCACCCGTGGCGGAGGTGTCGGTGAGGTTGAGGTTCTCGTATGCAGTCATCAGGTAGATCTCTTCCTTTGGTTGATTACGGTTCGATCGGATACGGATCAGATCGCAAGTGAGCGCCCGGCGGCTTGTAGTTGCATGTATCTGCCACTCATTATGGTGACTCGCTCCCGCATTCTCGTGACAATCTTCTCGGGCTTTCGCTAGGACATGGCTCCTCCAACACAATACCCCTTAGGGGTATTCCTGGCTGGTGTGAAATTCCTCAGCGAGGCGCTGCGCTTGCCCGGTGGGACGGATGTGACGCAGGCGGGTAGCGGCGATGATCGCGGCCACCGCGGCGATGACCGCGGAGACGATCGCCGCCATGTTCAGGCCGCCGGAGAAGGCCGCCTGTGCGGCGGCGATCAGCTGTTCGCCCAGCGCGCCGGGCAGTTCCGCAGCGGCGGCGAGGGCGCCGTCGATGCTGTCCGACGCGGCGGCCGCGGCCTCCGGGGAGAGCCCGTCGGGCAGGGTGCCGTCGATCCGGTTGCGGTAGGCGGCGAGGCCGACGCTGCCGATGACGGCGACACCGAGCGAGATGCCCAGGTCGTTCGCCGTGGTCGCCAGCCCCGAGGCGCCGCCGGTCTTCTCCGGGGGCACCGAGCCCACCACGAGCTCGGTGGTCAGTGCCATCGAGGGGGCGACGCCGGGGTAGGTGATCACGAAGCTCGCGATCACCAGCGCCAGGCCTGTGCCGGCGTCGAGCTGGGTGAACAGGATGTAGCCGACGACCTGGGTGAGCAGGCCGATCCCGATCACGTTCCCGGGCCGGAACTTCCGTGCGAAGACCGGCGAGAGGGTCGAGACGACGATCAGCACCGCCGCCGCAGGCAGGATCGCCAGGCCCGCCTGCAAGGGCGAGAGGCCTTGCACCGTCTGGAGGTACTGGGTGAACAGCGAGTACACCCCACCCAGTGCCGCCGCCGAGAGCAGGAACACCGCCAGCGCACCGGAGACGGTGCGATTGGCGAACAGCCGCACGTCCAGCAGGGGCTGCTTGGCGCGCAGCTGCCGGAGCGTGAACCACAGCCCGATCAGCACGCCTGCGGCGAGCAGCCCGAGTGTGGGCCCGACGGGCTCTTGGGCGGCGAAGCGCTTGATGCTGTAGATGATCGCGAGCAGCCCGCCGACCAGCAGCAGGGCGCTGAACAGGTCGATCTTCGCCGACGGATCGCGGTGCTCGGGCACGAGGATTGGGGCGCCGATGGCGACGAGCGCCATGATTGGCACCGCGACGAGGAACGTCGCCTGCCAGCCAAACCCTTCCAGCAGCAGGCCGGACAGGAGTGGGCCGAGGGCGACGCCGGCGGAGATACCGCCCGCCCAGACCCCGATGGCGACGCCGCGCTGTTTCGCGTCGGCGAAGATCACGAAGATCAGTCCGATCGTTGCGGGCACCATCATCGCTGCGGCCAGTCCGAGGACGGCGCGCCAGACGATCATCAGCTCGGGGATCGTGGTCAGGGACGCCGCGATGGAGACGGCAGCGAACAGGGACGCGCCGATGACCATGAGCAGGCGCTTGCCCACCCGGTCGCCGAGCACGCCCATCGCGACGAGGAACCCGGCCATCACGAAGCCGTAGATGTCGAGAATCCACAGCAGCTGCGTGCTCGTCGGGTTCAGGTCCGCGGCGAGGTTCGGGGCTGCCAGGAACAGGATCGTCAGCATCATGAACAGCAGCGTCGAGGGGATCACCAGCACGGCGAGCCCCCACCACTGCCTCGCCCCGGCCTTCGGGGCCGCGGGGGTGCCGGGCGCGCTCATGTCGCACCCCCTCGGGGTGTGCGTGTCGTGGTCATGGTCGTGTGCTCCTCTCTGCCGGATCGCCGCCCGGGCGGGCGACCTCCCGCACAAGTCGTATATGTGTGTACGAGTTGCAACGAATACAATATCTCATACATTCCAGTACGACTTGTGAGGTAGAGCATGGCGACGAAGAACGCCCAGCCGACCGGCGGCGCTCGACGTGGCCCGGCGACAGTGAGCCGGGCGGCTAACCAGCGCGCCGACGCGCAGCGCAACCGGGTAAAGATTCTGGCCGCGACAGTGACCGCGATCCGCAAGAACCTCGACGCGTCGGTCGCCGACATCGCTGCTGAGGCGGGAGTGGGCCGGATGACCCTTTATGGGCATTTCCAGACTCGCGCAGAGCTCATTGAGGCCGCACTGGTAGACAGTCTGGAACGCGCCGAGGACGTGCTCAGTCAGATCCCGCTGGACGGCGACCCGCGTGCGGCCTTCCAGCGACTCATTGCCTCCAGCTGGATGTTCGTCGACCAATCCCGTGCCCTGCTGGCCGCGGCACAGAAGGAACTCTCCGCCGCCCGCATTCGCGAGCTGCACGAGAAGGCTGAGGCGCGCATGCGCGGACTGCTGCTGCGCGGACAGCGCGAAGGTGCCTTCCGCGCCGACTTGCCGGTGTCCTGGCTGCTGACCACCACGCACGTCGTTCTCAACGGTGCGGCCGAGGAGGTGCGCACGGGCCGGATCGACCCTGACGATGCGCCATGGTTCATCGACGCGATCTTGCTGCCGGCCTTCACCGCCCCGCCGTCGGCGAGATGACCTCGCCCGCGTATTGCAGGGGCGAGGTCAAGGGGCTTTGCGTCCGGCGAGGACGCCACCGCCGAGGAGGAACAGGGCGCCCATCGGGTAGCCGGCGACGAGGTCGACCCAGCCCTCGGGCTGGGCGGGGCCGAAGGTTTCGAGGTGCGCGAGCCAATGCACGATGAGGATCACCGCACCGAGCGCCAGGAGCAGTTGACCTAGGCGCACGAAGCGGCGGTGTCGGCGGTAGGCGGAATCGGGGCCGGGGACGCCGGCTGGCTGCTGAGATTTCATGAGGTTGTGTGCTTTCACGCTGTGGATGGGCTACTGCTGGTAGGCGATAGTCGCCATCATCCCGGCTTCGCCGTGGTAGAGGTTGTGGCAGTGGGTGAGCCACCGGCCAGGATTGTCGGCGTCGAACTCGAGGCGGAAGCTCTGGCCGGGAAGCACGATCGAGGTGTCCTTGCGAGGGCCGCCATCGGGGTGCTGGTAGGTGTGCCCGTGCAGATGCATGGGATGCCACATCGTGGTCGAGTTCGTGATGGTGAGCGCGACCCGCTCCCCTTCACTGATCGCGAGGGCGTCGCGGAGGGGGTCGTCCATGTCCAGGCGGGTGCCGTTGATCGCCCAGTCGTATTTCTCCATGGTGCCCGTGAGTTCCAGGGCGATCGTGCGATCCGCGCGCTTGGGGGCCAGCGCCACCTCCTCCGCGGCCGTCAGGTCGGCCGCGATCGTGGGGGTGCGGGCCTGCGAGAGGGTGGTGCCTGCCGGGGGCGGGGAGCCGGCCCCTGTGGAGAGGATCGCGAGGGCCTGGTCGACTTTGCCGAGCGCCTCGGCGACGACGGCGAACATGCCGTCGCCGGCGGTGAGGATCGCGTCGTAGCGTTCCCCCATCCCAATCACGATGCTCTCCGCCTCGTGCGGCGCGACTGGGTACCCGTCGGTGTGGGTGATCGTAAGCTGATGCCCGGTGACCCCGAAGCGGAAGGCTGTGTCGCCACCGGCATTGATGATCCTGAGCCGGATCCGTTCCCCGGGTTTCGCAGTAAAGGTTTCAGGATCGAGCTGGGGGCGTCCATTGATGAGGTAGAGCGGATAGTAGACGTCGCCCGCATCGCCGCCGAGGAGGTCGGAGGTAGCACCCATGAGGGTATTGCCCATCCGCATCGGCATGCCGCCATGATCCATTCCGCCCATCCCGCCCATGCCGCGGCTGAGCTCAGCGAATACGTCGTCGGGGGTGGCGTTGATGCCGTCGAGCCAGTCGTCGAGCACGATCACCCATTCCCGGTCGTAGTCGCCCCGCTCCCGGGGGTCGTCGATGATGAGCGGCGCGTATAGACCCCGGTCGAGCTGCGTGCCGACATGGGGGTGGAACCAGTAGGTGCCCGCGTGCGGCAACGCGAACTCATAGGTGAACGTGTCGCCAGCCGCGATGGCAGGCTGCGTGAGACCCGGCACCCCGTCCATGTCGTTGCGCAGAGCGAGGCCGTGCCAATGCACGGTCGTCGGATCGGGGAGGTCATTGGTGAGGGTGACACGGAGCAGATCGCCGACGTTGCCGCGGATCGGCTCCGCAGCCGTCACACCCCGGTATCCCCAGGTCTTGACGGTCTTCCCGCCGAGATCCAGGGTGACCGGCTCAGCAGAGAGCGTGCGTGTGACTGTCTGACCCGTGGTCAGTCGGCTCGCCTCGGCCGCATCGACCGCGTCCGCCGTGGGCGAGAGGAACGCAGAGCTCTGCCTCGGGGTGCAGGCGGCCAAGCCCATCGCGGCAAGCGTCAGCGTGCCGGCGGCGAGGAACTGGCGGCGATTCAAAGAGCCGGTCATCAGTGGTCTTCCCGTGGTCGAGGATGGTTTGTGCGGTGCGGGGGTCATTGCGCGTTCGCTTCGATGAAGGGGAGCGGGTCGATCGGCTCACCGTTCAAGCGCAGCGCGAGATGCAAATGCGCACCGAAAGACATACCGGTGTTGCCCACGCGCCCCGCCTCATCGCCGATACTCACCCGATCGCCGACCTGATAGGCATGGGACTCGCCCTCCATGTGGCAGTAGCGACTGGTGAGGTCTTGCCCGTCGACGAGATGCTGCACCTTGAGCGAGAACCCGCAGCCGTCGCTCGCCCAGCCCGCTTCCACGACTACCCCGTCGCCGATAATACGAATCGGGGTGCCGTTGGCGGCAGCGATGTCCTGGGCATCGTGGAACTGCGCCACGGGAGCAGTGCGATATCCGAAACCGTCGGTGAGGGGCATGGTCTGATCGAAGGGGTAGCGCAGCTTCGTATCCGTCAGCTGATCCGGATCGACGAGGCCCTGCTCGGTGTTCACGCGTCGCGGTGCGACGGGGGCGGCCTGAACTTCGACCGCACCGATCGCATTGAACGTCTCGGCGCCGATTGCGGCGGGCGCGCCGACGAGCTGCTGCGCGGGGAGCTCGGCGGCGGCCGCCGCGGACACTGGGGCGAACGGGGCGGGGAAGGCGACGGGGCTCATCATGCCAGCCACGCTCAGCACCGCCGTCGCGGTGGCCATGAGGCTGCGCCGTGCCCGCTGTTGGGGTGGGGTGCCGCCGCCAGTGCCGTCAGTGAGGAAGTCGAACGACGGCATAGGGGTGAGATAGATCTGCTGGCCGTTCACGCGAAGAGCCCTCCGATGACGTAGTAGTTGCCGATCGCGACCGCGATACTCAGGGCGAGGGTGCTGGGAATGAAGACGACGGGGTTCTTGAATGGGTTTCGACGGGTATGCATAACTGTTCCGTGAGTCGGTGGCCAGGGAAGCGAAGGGTTCGAAGCTGCGACAGGGAAGCCGCAGTCACTCGGGCGCATGAGCGACAGGCACACGCACCGGCGGGGTGGGCGTGATCGAACTGCGCGCCTTAGCGAGACGCTTGGAGGACGACGGCCGGGCAGCGACGCGCGCCAGGCACACGCTGCGTGCAGGCCCTCGGCCAGGGTCGGCGTCCGGCCCGGTTGATCCCGGAGAAGGCCGGGCGTCAGTCGATCAGCCGCACCGCTCGTCGCGGCTCAGTGCCGGGGTGCGCGGGCAGGCTCGTGCCGAGATCCTAGTTCAAGTGCGGCTGATCGACAGTGCGAACAACGACGGCGGACGGGCCGCCGGAGGCGCGGGAAGTGCGCGGTTCAGCCAGCCGGCGGACTGTGCGGCGGCGCGGGAGAGACGGAACAGGGCGGGCCTGAGCAGGAAGAGCACTCCGGTCAACAGGGCCAGCATGCACAGCATGAGCATGCTCAGGTGCCCGTGATCAGGAACTGTGCCGTGCGCGCAGCTCGCGTCACAGCCAGCGGACGCTCCGCTCACTGAGCCGTCTAAGGTTAGCGCGTCGGCCGCGCGTACTGTGTCGCTGGCGGTAGCTGTGCCCGCGGGCACGAGCGCGTCGCGCGCTGTAGCGTTGCCGGACAGGGAGTGCATCGCCACCAGGCCAAAGATGAGCATCAGCACGATCGCGAAGACCGTTCCGGCGCTCTGGATAAAGGGGCGCGTGGTCGCACGGTTCACCGCATCTCGCACACCAGCCCCTTTCGTTATGGTTTTGTTACCGTATCATGCTCGCCTGAGCCGTCGCCAGCTGCCCCTCACAGGCATGCCCTGCGATCCTCCTGGGGGTCGCGGCTCCCAGCCTGTGTCTCCCGGAATGCCCTAGCGTAGAACTAGGACGCTCCAGCGATCTGCGGGTGCGGTGCGCGGCAAAGGAGAGGAGGCGGCGATGCTGACCTGTGGTGGAACGCCGCACAGAGACTCGCCTCGCCGACGCCTAGTTTCCTTCAGTCTGCTCGCTCTGGTGCTGGCAGGAATCTTCGGTATGCATGTCCTGAGCAGCTCGGCCGGACACGGCGGCCACGACACGAGATCCCCCGTCGCGCTTATCACGAGCGATCACGAAGCCGCGGATGTCGGCATGGGCGGCAGCTTGGGCACGTTAGCGGGGGCGCACGCATCCGGCACAATGGCCGCACCGGATGTGGCACCGGGAGATGCGCAGTGTCCCAACTCGTGTGAAGATCCGGCGCCTGGTCATGCCGCTCTGATGGTGGGGTGTGTACTCGCTCTGTTGGCGGGCGTCGTGCTGCTACTCATTCCGCTCGTGCTGGAGCACTCCTGGCGCTCCCTCGTCCTCGCGATCCGCTCCCTGCCACTTGCGGGCACTGTGTTGCCGCGACCACGGCCGCCGTCTCTTCTCGTTCTGTCGATCAGTCGCACCTGATTCGCGCCCGCTCCGGCCTCGGCTGGAGCACGGCTGCGCCCTGCCCGGGGCGCGATTCTCTGACTTTGTTGACTGAATGAAAGGACGCATACTGATGCGTATTCGCACGCTTGCGCTGGCTTCGGCCGCGCTGTCCACCGCCCTCCTGCTGGCCGGCTGCTCCCCGAGCGGAACGTCGGACGGGATGGCCGGCATGGATCACGGATCCACCGCTTCTAAGACGCCGACTGAGTCCGCAGCGCAGTTCAATGCAGCCGACCAGATGTTCGTGACGATGATGATCCCGCACCACGAGCAGGCGATCGAGATGGCCGACATGCTGCTCGCCAAGGACGGCATCGACGAACGGGTGGTTGCCCTCGCGCAGCAGATCAAGGACGCCCAGGGGCCCGAGATCAAGACTATGCAGGCCTGGCTCGACAATTGGGGCGTCTCCGCCGATGATTCGTCGACGGGCGGCATGGATCACGGCGGCGGCATGATGTCGGAAGACAGTATGACCGCCTTCGAATCAGCCACCGGAACCGAGGCGACGCGCCTGTTCCTCGAAGGCATGATCGAGCACCACACCGGCGCGATCGAGATGGCCCAGTCCGCCCTCGATGGCGGCAAGAACCCGGACGTGCTCGAGCTTGCGCAGCAGGTCATCGACGACCAGAGCGCAGAGATCACCACGATGCAGGAGCTCCTGAACAGCCTCTGATTCCGGCCTTGACCCGGGTCCCCGCCCACGCAGGAGCGGGGACCCCGCCCGCATCCTCGCAGCTCGCACCGCTCCCCAGTGCCCCCTGCATCCTCTCCGTTGACCGGGCCGCCCGCCCGCGTCCCACAGAAAGATGATCCAATGCCCGCATCTCTCCTCTCCAGCACGCCCCGCCTGCGCGGGCGGCTGCTCGTCACCGCGGCGACGGCTGCCCTCGCCATCGTGCTGACCGGCTGCGCCGCTGTCGCTCCCGCTGCGCCAGCATCCTCGCCACCGCCAACCTTCGGCCATATTCATGCCGTGATCCCAGAAGCCGGGGGAACCCTCCTCGTCGGCACCCATACCGGCCTCTACCGCGTGGACGAGGACGGTGCAGTGGACGGCCCACTCGGCGACTACGACTTCGATCTAATGGGACTCACCGACACCCAAGGCGCGCTGATCGCTTCCGGGCACCCAGGCCTTGAAACCCCGACGGAGCTGGGCTCCCCGAATCTCGGCATTATCCGCAGCGACGACACCGGGAAGAAGTGGCACCCGGTCGCCTTCACCAACGATGAGGACTTCCACGTCCTCACTGCCAGCCCGGACGGTCAGCTCTACGGCATCGGATCAACCAGCCCCGCGCTGCGAGTCAGCAACGACCTGGGGACCACTTGGGAGTCCCGCACCGAGCTCGACGCCGTTGATCTCGCTGTAACCACAGATGGCACGATCTACGCGGCCACCCCTGAGGGCGTGCGCACCAGCACCGACGGCGGGGCATCGTTCACGCCACTCGGAGATGCGCCGCTGCAGTACCTGCTCGAAGCTGCCGGAGACACAGTCGTCGGGGTCGGCACCGACGGACAGATCTGGCAGCGAGTCGGTAAGGGCGAGTGGAAGGCAATCGGATCAGCGACGGGCACCGTCGAAGCATTGGGGCTCTCCCCGGCCGGAGACGTCATCCTCGTCGACGAACGCGGCATCGTTGCACTCGACGACGACGCCACGATCATCCTGCCCGCACTATCGAGCCCCTGACCGATATCGAAGGAGCCCTCACACCCTGAACCTCCAAGCCTCAGCGACTGCTTTCGCACCCCGGTCTCGCCACTCCGACACAGCCTCCTTAGCGCCACATGTGATACCCCTGTTCTGCTGTATACACATAGGCTACGAATCGTAGGCAAAGGCGCGCAGGACTTGGCTTCGCACCTGTCTTCTGTGACGGTCTCGATGCGGGTGATGAGCGCCGGTGACGGCTACAAGTACCTCCTGCGCTCCGTCGTCACCGGCGACTGCGACCGCTCGCTGTCCACACCGCTCACGCGCTACTACGCCGAAGCCGGGACCCCGCCCGGCAGGTGGCTCGGCGCCGGGATCGCGCAGCTCGCCGGCGGTCAGATCACGACCGGCGATGAAGTGTCGGAGGAACAACTGCAGCTCCTCATCGGCATGGGCCGAGATCCCGTGACCGGTGATCCGCTCGGGCAGGCCTACCCGGTCTATTCGACCCCGGTAGAGCGCGTCGACGCACGGGTCGAAGCCCTCGACCCCGAGCTCGGCCCTGCCTCCCGCGCGGAGGCTGTCGCGCAGATCGAGAACGAGGAACGCAAGCGCGGCACCCGGAAGGCGGTCGCAGGCTACGACTACACCTTCTCGTTGCCGAAGTCGGCCTCCGTGCTCTGGGCGGTCGCCGACGCGGGCACGCAAGCGCTGATCGCCGACGCGCATCACGCGGCGATCGCGGAAGTGATCGAGTTCATGGAACGCGAAGTCGCTGCCACGCGTGTCGGCTCGACCGGCGCCGACGGCGGCGCGGTCGCCCAGGTCGATACCTTCGGGCTCGCCGCGACCGCCTACGACCACTACGACTCCCGCGCGAACGACCCGCACCTGCACACGCACGTGGTGGTCTCTAACAAAGTGCGCACGGTGCTTGATGGGAAGTGGCGGTCGCTCGACGGCCGCCCTATGCACGCCGCCACGGTCGCGCTCTCCGAGTTGCACGAGGCGGTCATCGCCGACCATCTCACCCGGCTTCTCGGCGTCGAGTGGGAGGCACGCGAGCGGGGCCGGGGCCGGAACCCGGCATGGGCGATCGCGACGGTCCCGGAAGACCTCGTGCTCGAGTTCTCGACCCGCTCGTATCAGATCGATTCGGAGAAGGATCGCCTGATCGCCGAGTACGTGCAGCGGCATGGGCGGCAGCCGTCGGCGGCGACGGTCATCAAGCTCCGCGCTCAGGCCACGCTCACGACCCGGCCAGAGAAGAAAGTGCGCTCGCTCGCCGACCTCACGACCGAATGGCGCAAGCGCGCCACCAGGAAGCTCGGCCGGGATGCCGGCGAGTGGGCGCGCGAGGCGATCCCGGCGGGGATGATGCGGGTGCTGCGGGCGGATGACGTGCCGCTCGATGAGATCGAAGCGATCGCGCTCTCCGTGGTCGAGGCCGTTGGGGCGAAGCGGTCGACCTGGCACCGCTGGAACCTCACCGCCGAGGCCGCACGGCAGACGATGGGGTATCGGTTCGCGACGACTCGGGATCGGGAAGCCGTCAGCGGCATGGTCGTCGATGCGGCCGAGCGCGCCTCGCTGCGCCTCACCCCACCCGAACTCGCCTCCACCCCGGCACGGTTCCAGCGCCCGGACGGCACCTCGGCGTTCCGGCCCCGCCACTCGACCCTTTACTCCTCGACCGAACTCCTGGAAGCGGAAGCACGGCTCTTGAAACGCTCCCGCACCCTGACTGGGCCGACGCTGCCGCTCGCGGTGATCGAGCGCGTCACGGCCGCCCCGGATCGGGACGGGCGGATGCTTGGCCCAGACCAGGCCGACGCCCTCACCAAGATCGCCATATCGGGGCGAGTGCTCGACATGCTGGTCGGCCCCGCCGGCACCGGGAAAACCACCGCTATGAACGCACTCCGCCGCGCGTGGGAAGCCGAGCACGGGGCGGGGTCGGTGGTGGGGTTGGCGCCGTCGGTGGTCGCGGCGGAAGTCCTCGCCGACGACCTCGGCATCAAGACGGAGAACACCGCACGATGGTGGACGCTCCACAACCTGGGCCGGGTGTCATTCCGGGCAGGGCAGCTCGTCATCATCGATGAAGCCAGCCTCGCAGGCACCCTCTCACTCGACCGCATCACCAAGATCGCCGAAGAAGCCGGCGCGAAAGTCCTGCTCGTCGGCGACTACTCCCAGCTCCAAGCCGTCGAAGCCGCCGGCGCCTTTGGGCTCCTCGCGGGTGACCGCGACGACACCCCGGAGCTGTCCACGATCTACCGGTTCACGAACGAGTGGGAGAAGATCGCATCCCTCGGGCTCCGCCTCGGCCAAACCGATGTGATCGACACCTACCAGGATGCGGGCCGGATCGCCGGCGGCGATACCGAGGATGTGACCGCCCTGGCGTATGAGGCGTGGCGTGCCGACCGGGAGGCGGGGGTCGCGTCGATCCTCGTCACCGATTCCAGCGAATCCATGACCGCGCTGAACCTCCGCGCCCGCACCGAGCTGATCCTCGCGGGGGTCGTGCAGCCGATCCGTGGTGAAGTCGCCCTCGACGGCGGCGCGACCGCCGCGGTCGGGGATGTCGTCATCACGCGGGATAACCGCCGGGATCTCCGCTCACGGTCGGCGTGGGTGCAGAACGGGAACCGGTGGACCATCACCCGTGTGCGGCGCGACGGCTCCGTGACGATCCGGCCCGCCGCCCAGGATCGGGGCGGGTCGATCGTGCTGCCCGCCGACTACGTCGCCGAGCACCTCGACCTCGGCTACGCCGTCACCGCCTACCGCGCCCAGGGCGTCACCGTTGACACTTCGCATGTGCTGGTCGAGCCGTCGATGACCAGGGAGAACCTGTACGTCGCCATGACTCGCGGCAGGGACGGGAACTACGCCTACGTCGCCGTCGACACCCCAGACGACGCGCACCGGCACCCGCACGAAGCCTCGGATGTGGAGGAGGCCGCACGGCGGGTGCTGTTCGGGGTGCTCAATCATTCCGGTGCGGAGCTGTCGGCGCACGAGACGACCGAGCGGGAGCAGGAGAAGTGGGGGTCGATCCGGCAGCTCGCCGCGGAGTACGAGACCATCGCCACCGAAGCTCAACACGACCGCTGGGCCACCCTCATACGTGCATCTGGCCTCACCACCGCCCAAGTAGGCGCCGTGCTCGACTCCGATACTTTCGACGCCCTCGTCGCTGAACTCCGCCGGGCCGAGGCGAACCATCACGACGTTGACCGGCTTCTCCCACGCCTGGTGAGGGCTCGGGGCTTCGATGACGCCGACGACATCGCCTCCGTCCTGCACTGGCGACTCGCCACCGCCACCGAACACCCTGCCAGCAGCGGGCGCGCGGCGCAGGTGCCGAGGTTGATTGCGGGGCTGATCCCCGTCGCTGGCGGCATCACGGAACCGGATATGCGGCAGGCGCTCGCGGAACGGCATCAGCTCATCGAACAACGCGCCGCGGCCATCGCTGAGCAAGCCGCGGCAGATGGTGCGCCGTGGGTGCGGGCGCTCGGGGCGCGGCCGGATGATCCACGCAAGCAGGAGGCCTGGGTACGGTATGCGCGCACGGTCGCCGCGTACCGTGACCGATACGGCATTACGAGTGACGATGCTCTCGGGCCGGCTCCGGATGGGCTCGCGCAGAAGATCGACCAGGCCCGCGCCACGCAAGCGATCCAACGCGCGCGAGCACTCACGACTCAGCGGGCGCGCCCGAAGTCCGCGTCGAACGCGCTCACCAGACGGGGCGCACGGTCACTCTGATGAAATGCCCGCACATTATCGGCGGGTGCATGACAAAGGCGAGAGCGCCGTTCAGGTGCCCCCGCCTGTATCGGGAGCAGTGCTATTCGGGCAGCTGCGAGGTGGACAGCACAAGTCGGTATGCCTCGGTGTTCTCGTCGCCGTAGTCAACGACATCTTCCAGCGTCATGATGTTGCGCACGTGCTCGATGGCCTCTGCCTGGGTCATCGGCGGTTCGTCGCCCCAGTCGTTCTGGTTCTGATCAGCGGTGACGATCGCTGCCGCTTCTTGGAAGTCCATCGTCGCATCTCCACGCTCGGTCTGTTCGGTGATGTGTCTTCAGCGCAACGTAGCGCCTCCTACTGGGTGCGCTCTCGTCTTCACCATCGCCAGGCGGCGGCCAGTGACGAGGGTTCCGCTTCCGCGCTGGCCGACGTACAGTGGAGGCGTAGGCAGTCTCTACAAAACGTTCGCCGCTATCGGATGTAGTGGCACGGCCACCCGGGAACGGGAAGCCCTTTTCAAATGACTCACTGCCGAGTGATCTGAAAGGGCTGTCCTCATGCTCTCGACCATCTTCTCCGGCGTCGTCCGCTGCTACTACTTCCTCGCGAGGTACGCACCCGGCCCTCGGCTCATCTCTCGCATCCTCCGTCGCGACGGATTGAAGTGGGGCACGCCCGCGATGCTCGTCGCCGCCCCGTACTACTTCCTCGCGAACTTCCTCAAAGGGCTCATCGAGCAAGGCGGTGACGCCTGGCTCAGCTTGCCGATGCTGTGGTGCCTCGTCATGGGAACCGTGTTCCTCGTGCTCGGGCCGGTCAGCCTTCTTAAGCTAGCAAAGGCTCGCATACTAGAAGCTGTGCAGGCACGCCGCGGCGACCGCAAGAAGGGCGTCCCTGCGACAAAGAACCCCGCGCCCGCGAGCAATGACGAGTAAACTTCGTAGTGTGTCACCGGTTCGCTCAGGCGAACGGAACCAGGTTCCGACGCGAGTGGCACGCAGGTGGCATACAGGTAGTGACGGGCTCAGAAAACCGCATGATTCCGCGCCTCTTGTCAAAACTGGGACTTCTGATCCGTGCTCGCCGCCCCGCCGGGGCGGCGAGCGGCATCCCGTTGAGGGTGCCCATCGCCGTATGCAAAACCATCGCAACTTTCTGAACCCGGGCGAAACCTCCTGATCAGAAAGTCTCTGCTCCACGCGTAGCGTGGATGTTCCCGAGCTGGCAGCACACCATGAGCGTCACGTTCCGCTCTGTTCCTCGCCGCCGCGGTGGTCGCCTCCCGCCCGATCCACCGCCAATAAGACCTACGCCCACCCCTGCGCGAGCCGCCGTAGCTTCAGCGCGCGCCAGCGCCACATCGGCCAGAGCACGGCGGCGGCCAGCGGTGAGAACCATCCGCCGATCGTGAGTTCGTCGCGCCATACCGCGGAGCGCGGGCCTGCCGGGATGATCGTGATCTCGTGATTCCAGGAGCTGATCAGTGCGAGGGGGCCCGAGAGCGGTCGCCCTGCGTCCCGCATGGTTCTCGCCTGCGATCCGGCCCCGCGCGCAACGAGATCCTCGATCGCTATGCGCTGCGTACCCGCCGGGAACGCCCCGAAGATGCGCAACGCGACATCGATGCGGCTGCCCGTCTTGAACGCCGCAGGGAACCGCTCGCTCCCTCGGGGCCGCATCTGCAGGAGCGGCCGGTAGAGCTGCGCGGCCGCGGCAGGGGAGTGCGCCGCCCGCCACGCGGCATCAGCCGAACACCCGAGCGCGGCCTCGACTGTGATCTGCACCATGCCCCGGACCTCCTCGCAGCGACGAGCGGCTTCCGCGGGTCGTCGGCTCTCAACGCTACCCTGAAGCGATGACAACGCTCGTGTGGCTTCGCGATGACCTGCGGCTCGCCGATCACCCGGCGCTCACCGCTGCCGCCCAAGACCCTGATGGTCTGATCGTGCTCTACGTGCTGGAAGACGCATCCGAGCATGTGCGGCCCCTCGGCGCTGCTGCACGGTGGTGGCTGCACCACTCACTTGTCTCGCTGCGAAACTCGCTCGAACGGCACGGCATCGAGCTGGTGCTTCGGCGCGGTGTGGCCGAGACCGTGGTTCCGGCGGTGGCACGCGAATCCGGCGCCGACCGGGTGCTGTGGAACCGGCGCTACAGCGGGGCGCGGGCGCATGACGCCAACATCAAGGCGGCCTTGAGAGAGGCCGGTGTGGAGGCGCACTCCACCCCGGGCGACCTGCTCTTCGAACCGTGGCGCATCGCCAACGGAGAGGGGAACCCGTACCGGGTGTACTCGGCGTTCTGGCGCGCCTGCACCTCCGGTCTGCCGCCGGCGGCACCCCTCGACCCACCCGAAACGCTCACCGCGGCCGCTGCCAGCGTCGACGGCGACGCGCTGGAATCCTGGGGGCTGTTGCCGCACGCACCGGACTGGTCCAGGGGGATCGCGGAGCGCTGGACCCCCGGCGAGAGCGCGGCCCGTGACAAGCTCACAGCGTTTCTCGCAGATGGAACGCAGCACTACGCGCGCCGCGACTTCCCGGCGGAGCGCACCGGTTCGGAGCTGTCACCGCATCTGCGCTGGGGAGAGATCAGTCCGCGGCAGGTCTGGCATGAGGCGCTGCGTGCCGGCGGCGATGTCGGACTGTTCCTCTCGGAGCTCGGGTGGCGCGAATTCGCGAAGCACACCGCCTATCATTTCGGCCCGCTCGAGTCGCGGAGCCTCGATCCCCGGTTCGAGGGGTTCCCCTGGCGCACGGTCGTCGCAGATGAGCTCCGCGCCTGGCAACAAGGCCGCACCGGCTTCGGCATCGTGGATGCCGGCATGCAGGAGCTCTGGCAGACCGGATTCATGCACAATCGGGTGAGAATGGTCGTCGCTTCGCTCCTGACCAAGAACCTTCGCTTCGACTGGCGCATCGGGGAGGCGTGGTTCTGGGACACGCTGGTCGACGCCGACGAAGCCAGCAACCCGTTCAACTGGCAGTGGGTCGCCGGGTGCGGGGCAGACGCGGCCCCCTACTTCCGTGTCTTCAACCCCGACCTGCAGCAGAAGAAGTTCGACCCCGAGAGCCGCTACGTCGACCGGTGGGCGCCGTACAGTGCCGGTCTCCCCCGCATCCTCGACCTCAAGACCTCCCGAGCCGAAGCCCTGCAGGCGTACCAGTCGATCACGCGCTGAGCCCACTCTCCCAGCCGCATCTCGATACCCTGGGAGGCATGTCGCCGCGCCTCCTCTTCCGCATCTTCGCGTTCGCCGAACTCGTGACCTGGGCGGGGCTCATCACCGCACTGGTGCTGCGGGGCACCGGCGTCTCCGAGGCCCTCGTCGCCCCGGCGGGCGGGGTGCACGGCTTCGTGTTCCTGTCGTACTGCGTGATCACCGTGTTCGTGTGGGTGAACGATCGATGGTCGTTCGGCACGGGCGTGCTCGGCCTCGTCACCGCGGTGGTGCCGTTCGCGACGCTGCCGTTCGAGCTGGTCATGGATCATCGCGGCAAGCTCGGGCGCAGCTGGCGCCTCGGCGCGGGCGGCGAGCAGCCGCGCAACTTCATCGAGCGGGTGCAGGCGTGGGTGCTGCGGCATCCCTGGTGGTCGCTCGTGATCCTCGCCGCCGGGGTGACGGCGGTGTTCTCGCTGCTGCTCTGGATGGGGCCCCCGATCCCGAAGAGCTGACCGAAGCCGGGCGGCGAAGCGCCGACGGGCAACGCACAGACAGCGCAGCCGAAACGAAGATGGCCGGGGCGGATCCGATCCGCCCCGGCCATCGCCGTTCCGCCGCGACTACGCGGCCTGCTCCCAGAGCGGTTCGGGCCGTGAGGCGATGAGCCTGCGGGTGTACTCTTCGCGGGGCTCGCCGAGGATCTGCGCGGTGCGTCCGTGCTCGACGACCCGCCCGCGCTGCATCACGATCGTCTCCTCGCACACGCGGGACACCACGGCGAGGTCGTGGCTCACGAACACGATCGTGAGACCGAACTGCTCGCGCACCTCCTCGACGAGTTCGAGCACCTGCGCCTGCACCGACACGTCGAGGGCGCTCGTCGCCTCGTCGAGCACGAGCATGCTCGGCTGGGCCGCCAGCGCCTTCGCGAGGGCGACGCGCTGCCGCTGACCGCCCGAGAGACCCCTGGGCCGTGACGCCAGCTGCTCGGGGCGGATGCCCACCCGGTCGAGCAGCGCGCCGGCCTCCCGCTCCGCCTCAGCGCGCGAGGCGCCCCGGTGCAGGCGCACCACGTCGGCGACGGCGCGGCCCACGGCGATGCGAGGGTCGAGCGAGAGATACGGATCCTGGAACACCATCTGCGTGTGCGCGGCGAGCGCGCGCCGCTCCGCCGCGTTGAGCGGGCGCTGCGGGCGCACGCCCCCATCGACCGCGAGCGTTCCCGTGCTCGGCTCCTCGAGGCCGACGATGATGCGGGCGAGCGTCGACTTGCCCGATCCCGATTCGCCCACGATGCCGAGCGAGCCGCCCCGGGCCAGCTCGAAGCCCACCTCGGAGAGTGCGAGGACGTCGTCGCGACCCGGGATGCGATAGCGCTTCGAGATGCCCTCGGCGCGGATCGCGGCGGGCTGGGCTGCAGAAGACGCTGCGGCGGCGGGCTGCGCGGCCACCGGAAGCGCACCCCCGAAGCGGTCGAGCTCGATGCGCGGCGTCGCGGCGAGCAGCTGCCGAGTGTACGCCTCCTGCGGGTCGCGGAACACCGCCTCGGTGGCGCCCTCCTCGACGACGAGGCCGCCGCGCAGCACGACCACCCGCTCGCAGAGCGAGGCCGCGAGTCCGAGGTCGTGCGTGATGAAGAGCATGCCCATGCCGCGGGCCTGCTGCTGCTCGCGCAGCAGCTCGACGATGCCGGCCTGCGTGGTGACGTCGAGCGCTGTCGTGGGTTCGTCGCAGAGCAGCAGCTCGGGCTCGTCGAGCAGCGCGGCCGCGATCATCACGCGCTGCAGCATGCCGCCCGACAGCTGGTGCGGGTACTGCTCCAGCAAGGCAGAAGCGCGCGGCAGCCCCACCTGTTCGAGCTGTGCGACGGCCTTCGCCGCAGCATCGCCGCGACTGAGTCCGTGCCAGCGCACGAGCGTCTCGGTGAGGAAGTCGCCGAGGGTGCGCACGGGGTTGATGCCGGAACGCGGATCCTGGAAGATCATCGACGCGCGGGTGCGGCGGATGGCCCGCAGCTCGGCGGGCGTCGCGGTGACGGCGTCGATCCCCGCGACGCGCACCGAGCCGGTGAGCGTCGCGTGCTCGGGGAACAGGCCCAGAGCGGCGCGGGTGGTGAGCGACTTGCCCGATCCTGACTCGCCGACGAGCGCCACCGACTCGCCGGCCCCGACCGCGAGGGAGACGCCGTGCAGCAGGGGGCCGCGGCTGGGGACGCGCAGGGTGAGGTCGTCGATCTGCAGCAGCGGATCGCCTGCGCCGGGCGCGGCGGCAGCGCCGCCCGTGCGGGGGTGAGATGCAGCGGTCATGAGAAGTTGCCTCCGATTCGGTCGGACAGTTCCTCGCCGATCACGTTGATGGCGACGACCACGAGCACCACCACGGCGGCGGGCACGAAGGTGGGAAGCAGCGCACCGCTCATGAGCGCGCCGCGGCTCTCGTTGATCATGGAGCCCCAGTCGGCGGTGGGCGCCTGCACGCCGAGGCCGATGAACGACAGGGCGGCGAGGTCGGCGAGCACGTAGCCGAAGTTGAGGGTGGACTGCGCGCCGACGGTGGGCACGACGTTCGGCAGCACCCGGGTGAAGGCGATCCACGAGCTGCGGAAGCCCAGCACCCGGTACGCCTGCACGTAGGGGCGGGTGCGCTCGGTGATGATGAGACCGCGCGTGAGCCGCGCCACGTAGGGCACATAGGCGATCGTCATCGCGAGCACGGGCGCGAAGAGCCCCTTCCCGAACAGTGCGACGCCGAGCATCGCGAGCAGCATGGCCGGGAATGAGAACAGGAAGTCGAACACCCGCGAGAGCACGGCGTCGAGCCAGCCGCCGCGCCAGGCTGCGACGAGGCCGAGCACCAGCCCGAGCACGGTCGAGCCGAGCACGACGATGAGCGGGCCGATCAGCGAGGTGCGCGCGCCGAACATGAGACGGGTGAGCAGGTCTCGGCCGAGCGCGTCGGTGCCGAGCCAGTGCGCCCAGCTGGGGCCGGCGAGGATGTTCTGCAGGTCGACGTGGTCGGGGTCGTAGGGCGCGATGACCGGCGCGAGCGCTGCGGCCAGCACGACCACCGCGACGAAGACGACCGCGATCCGCCCGGTCACTGTGAACAGGCCGCGCCGCTTCACCGCGACGGGCACGGTGAGTGCGCGGGTGCCGTCGGGCGGCACGGGCGCCGCTGCGGGGCTCGAGGGGCTGGTTGCGGTGCTCATCGGGTCTCCGTTCCCGCGGCTATGCGCGGATCGATCAGCGGTTGGATGAGGTCGACGATGGTGTTGACCGTGACGAAGGCGACCACCACGACGAGCACGATCGCCTGCACGACCGGGAAGTCGAGACGGTCGACCGACTGCACGAGCAGCGAGCCGATGCCCGCGAGGCCGAAGGTCTGCTCCACGATCGCGCTCGACACGAGCAGGCCGGCGACGAGCACGCCGCTGACGAGCAGGATCGGGCTGATCGCGTTGCGCAGCACGTGCCGCAGCACGACCGACGACTTCGTGAGGCCGCGGCTCGTGGCCACCTCGACGTGCTCGCGCACGAACTGCTCGTTCATCGAGGAGCGGGTGACCCGTGCGACGAGCGCCACGAAGGCGAGGCCGAGCGCGAAGGCCGGCAGCACGAGGTGCACGAAGCGGTCGATCCCCTCGTGGCCGCTGCCGAACGACGGGAACCAGCCCAGCTGCACCGAGAAGACGGCGATGAGCAGGATCGCGATGACGAACGACGGCACCGCGCCCAGGGCGGTGGAGGTGATGAGGATCGCGCGATCCGCGAACCGTCCGCGCCGCAGGCTCGCCCAGATGCCCGCCGCGAGCCCCAGCACGGTGATGATCACCGCGGCCATCGCCACCAGCTCGAGGGTGACCGGGAGGCGCTGCAGGAGCACGTGCGAGACGTCGTCGCGGTACTGGAGCGAACGGCCGAAGTCGCCGCGCAGCACGCCGCCGATCCAGCTGAGGTACTGCTCGACGGGCGACTTGTCGAGCCCGTACTGGCGCGTCACCTCGGCGATGGCCTCGGGGCTCGGGCTGCGCCCGCGCAGCAGGAAGCGGGCGGGGTCGCCCGGCACGACGAAGCGGGAGAAGAACACCACGAGCGACGCGGCGAACAGCGTCGCGACGAGACCGACGATGCGGCCGGCGATGAAGCGCGCGGTGCGCGCCCCTCGGCCCGATCCGCTGCGTCGTTCGTTCTCCTGCAGGCGCACGGCCCGCGTCTGCGGAGCCCCCGTTGCGGTTTCGCTCATCACTCGGCCCTTCCGATCGTCGCGGCCCAGGGGTAGTACATGTAGGAGATGGACGGGTCGACGCCCGTGATCCGCTCGCCCAGCCACAGCGTGGTCGGCAGGTCGATCAGCGGGATCCAGGGCAGTTCCTCGCTGGCGAGCTGCTGCGCTTCGGCCGACAGGAAGGACCGCTCCCCGTCGTCGATGGTCTGCAGCGCCCGGTTCACCACGTCGTCGAACTCGGGGTTCGACCACTGCCCGTAGTTCGAGAACTCGCCGGTGCGCAGCACCGCGTACATCTCGAGCGGATCGGTGCTTGACAGGTACCAGGTGGTGGCGAACAGGTCGACGCCCTCGATCGCGGAGGGATCCGAGAAGAGCAGGGTGTAGGCGTTCGGGGTGCGGGTCTCGATCTCGATGTCGAGGCCGATCTCGCGGCCCGCGGAGGCGACCGCCTGGGAGATCACGTCGAACGACGAGTCGAGCGGGGCGGTCACGTAGGTGATCTTCGCGCCCTCCGCGCCGGCCTCCTTGATCAGCTCGCGCGCGGCGTCCAGGTCGTAGTCGTGGGAGGGCAGCTCGTCGAACGCGAGGCGGGTGGCCTCGGGGTCGCCGTTCATCCACACCGATTCCGAGGTGAGGGCGTTCGTGGCGGTGCCGTAGCCCTGCACCGCGGCGCGCACCAGTGCCTCGCGGTCCAGTGCCATCGTGAGGGCCTGGCGCACGCGCACGTCGCCGAGCGGGCCCTCCAGGTTCGACACGACGAGGCTCTGCACGGTCGTGTTGGTGCCGAAGTAGACGGACCCGGTGTCGCTCGCCCGCAGCACGTCGATCGCGTTGTAGGGGATGGTCCAGGCGCCGTCGATCTCGCCGGTCTGCAGAGCGTTGACGCGGGCGTTCGCATCGTTGAGGATCACGAACGTCATCTGCTCGGCCTTCGCCCGCAGCTCGGGATCCCAGTAGTCGTCGAAGCGGTCGAGGGTGATGGACTCGCCTGAGCGCCACTCGCCGAAGGAGAACAGCCCGGTGCAGTTGACCCCGGTCGACTGGTTGCCGTAGTCGGGGCCGGCGGCCTCGGTGGTCGCGGCCGACTGGATCACGCCGGGCGCTGCCGACATGAGCTGGTTGAACTGCGAGTCGGGCACGATCGTGCGTACGGTGACCTCGTGCTCGCCGGTCTGCTCGATGGACTCGACGTTCTTGAAGGAGTCGTACCAGAACGAGGCGACCTCGGGGTCGAGGTGGCGGCCCAGCGAGACGACGACGTCATTCGGGGTCATCGTGGTGCCGTCGTGGAACTTCACGCCCTCTCGGATCGTGTAGACCCAGCTGAGGGGGTCGGGATGGTCGACGCCGGTGGCGAGGCCGGGCGATTGCGACAGTTCGGAGTTCCAGCGCAGCAGCGACTCGCACACGTTCGCGAGCACCGTGTTGTCGGCGTAGTCGAAGGCGTAGGCGGGGTCGAGCGAGTAGGGCTCGGTCGAGAGGGCCCAGGTGAACGAGTCGATATCGCCGGCGGGCGCCGGCGTGTGCGCCGTGAGCTCGAAGGTGCCGGCGTTGCGCGCGGCGGCGCTCTGTCCGCACCCCGCGAGGGCGCCGACGGCCAGGGCGCCGGCCCCGATGACGGCGATGATGCGGCGGCTGCGGGCGGCGCGGCCTGCCCGGCGGATCCGAACCGTCACGCGGCGGCCCCCCTCGGGGCGGCCGCAGCGCCGTGCGCCGCAGCGCCGTGCGCCGCGGGTCGGGAGTAGACGCGCTCGCCGCCGACCCAGGTCTCGTCGACGGCGGCGCTGCCGATCTGCTCCGCGGGCAGCTCGAAGAGGTTGCGATCGATGATGGCGAGGTCGGCGTAGTAGCCGGGGAGGAGGCGGCCGGTGGCGTGGTCGAGGTGGTTGATGCGGGCGGTGCCCTGCGTGTACGCGTCGAGGGCTTGCGCGAGGGTGAGCTTCTGGTGCTCGGCGCCGAGGGGCGGGCGCTGCTCGCCGTGGGCGACGCGGTTCACGGCGACGTGGATGGCCTGGAGCGGATCCGGGCTGGAGACCGGCCAGTCGCTCCCGGCCGCGAGAGCGGCCCCGGCTGCCGCGAGTTCGCCGAAGGGGTAGTGGTGCGCTTCGGCGTCCCCGGCCAGGAACGGGAGGGTGAGCTCGTCGAGCTGGTCCTCGTGGCACGCCCAGAGGGCCTGCATGTTGGCGGTCGCGCCGAGCGGGGCGAAGCGGGCCACGTCCTCGGAGCGCACGACCTGCAGGTGGGCGAGGTGGTGGCGATTGTCGCCGGGACCGTTCACCGCGCGCGCCCGCTCGATGGCGTCGAGGGCGTCGGTGACGGCGCGGTCGCCGAGCGCGTGGAAGTGCACCTGCACGCCTTCGCGGTCGAGCGCCGTGACGAAGTCGGCCATCTGGCGCGGGTCGAAGAACGAGATGCCGCGGTTGTCGGTGGCGTGGCCGTGGTGGTCGAGGTAGCAGTCGTGCATGGCGGCGGTGAAGTTCTCGGCGACGCCGTCGACCATCACCTTCACCGAGTTCAACGAGAGGCGTTCGGGGTCGCACTCGGCGGCGGCCTCGTCGCGGCGGGCGAGAATGGGGGCGAGCTGGGCATCCCCGTCTTCGCGGTTCCACCACTGCGCGCCGCGCACCCGCACCTTGAGCGTTCCGTCGGCGACGGCGCGGTGGTAGACGGGCACGGTGTCCGGGCTGCCCATGAACTCGCCGACGGCGGCGTCCTGCCAGGCGGTGATGCCGAAGGAGAGCAGGTACTCCTGCGCTGCGAGCAGGCCGTCGTAGGCCTTCTGCTGGGTGGCGCGGGGGCGGGCGGCGGTGAAGAGGCTCATGGCGCCCTCGTGGGCGGTGCCCGCCGGGGTGCCGTCGGCTTCGCGTTCGAAGCGGCCGTCCACCGGGTCGGCCGTGGCGGCGTCGACGCCGGCGAGCTCGGCGGCACGGGTGTTGAACCAGGCGCCGTGGTGATCGCGGTTCTCGAGGAAGACGGGGCGGTCGGGCACGATCGCGTCGAGCATCTGCCGGGTGGGGGTGCCTCCGGGGAAGAACTCCATCGACCATCCGGCGCCCAGGATCCAGTCGACCTCGGGGTGGGCCTCGGCATAGGCGGCGATGGTGGCGAGGGCCTGTTCGGCGGTGTCGCACTCGGTGAGGTTGCAGCTCAGCAGTTCGATGCCGGCGCTGACGGGGTGCACGTGCGCGTCCTGGAAGCCGGGGATCAGCAGGCGGCCGGCGAGGTCGACGCGCTCGGCGGCGGTCTCGGCGAGGCGGGCGACCTCGTCGGGGTCGGTGCTGAGGATGCGACCGTCGGCGACGGCGATCCCGCCCGGTCTGGGCTGCGCGTCCGTGCCGGTGTAGATCCAGCCGTTCTCGAATACGACGTCTGCGTGCGGGGTATCGGTCACCGGGGCCTCCTGGGGTATCGTCATCGATCCGTGCTGCCACAGTAGGTGGATCGCCCGGTAATGTCAATTACGTTGACATGTCCATTGACAGAACACTGGCGCTGTCGGCTCCCAGGCCTACACTGGTGTCAGGAATCCGAACGACAGGGGTCGAGATGGTGGAGGCTGCGGGCGCGCGACGCGTGCGACTGGATCAGCGCGTGATCGTCGACGCGATGCTGCGCCTGGCGCGGGACGAACCGCACGCGCGGATCACCTTCAAGCGACTCGGCGACGCCCTCGGCGTGGACGCCACGGCCATGTACCGGCACTTCCGAAACAAGGACGAACTGCTCAAGGCCGCGCTCGACCGCATCACCGGCTGGGCCACGGAGGCCGGGCGCGAGAGCTCGGGCAGCTGGCGCGAGCGGCTGGAGGCCCACCTCATGCGCACGGCCGAGCTCGCGCTCGAGTACCCCTCCATCGGGGCTGAGGGGGCCGTCATCGACCCGGGCGGGCCCGGCGACACCTCGGCCGTCGAGTTCATGCTCGAGATGCTCGCCGAGGGCGGGCTGCGCGACGAGGAGCTGCTGCGCGCCTACGCCGCGGTCTCGGGCTTCGCGCTCTCGCAGAGCGCAGCGCTCGCGAACGACGTGCTGCGCAACCCCGATGCCGCGCGCGACGGCACCGAGCCGTGGATCAGCACCTTCGGCTCGGTCAACCTCACCGAGTACCCGCTCGTGAACCGGCACCGCGACGCGCTGCTCGCGATGGACGGCATGACCGTCTACCGCGCGGGCATCGCGGCGATCCTCGACGCCGTGGCGGCGACCCCGCCTAACCCTGCCTGATCCTGCTCGGCCCCTGCCCGATCCTGCCCGGCCCGTCGATATGGATTCTGCCGAAAATATGACGGGTCCCATCTCCTGCGCCATATTCACGGCAGATCCCATATGCACGGACGGCTCCTCCGCACGCTCAGACGCCTGAAAACGGGAGCGGAGGGGTGCCGGGGCTAGGGTAGAAGGGGTCGAGGCCCGATCCTCGATGCGAGCGGAGGTGCGACGGTGACGGAGGAGCGGATCAGCGGATCCGGCGGCGCCGACGAGGCGATCGAGCTGCTGCGCGCGCTCATCCGCGAGGGGTGCGTGAACGACGGCACCCCCGCGTCCGGCCAGGAGATCCGCAGCGTGCGCGTGCTGCAGCGCTTCCTCGCCGACGCGATCGCACTGGGTCGCATCGAGACCCACGTGCTCGAATCTGCGCCCGGCCGCGCCTCCCTCATCGCGCGCGTGCACGGCACCGACCCGACGGCCCCGGCGCTCGGTCTGCTGGGCCACCTCGACGTCGTGCCCGTCGACCCCGACGGCTGGACCCGCAACCCCTTCGGCGGCGAGCTCATCGACGGCGAGATCTGGGGTCGCGGCGCCGTCGACATGCTCTACCTCACCGCCGCGTTCGCGTGCGTGCTGCGCGAGGTCGCGCTCGCCCCGACGCCGCCCCGCGGCGACCTCGTGCTGCTCGCGGTGGCCGATGAGGAGGCGGGCAGCAGCCTCGGCATGCACTGGCTGGTGCGCGAGCACCCCGAGACCGTGCGCGTCACCGAGGCCCTCTCGGAGTCGGGCGGCATGCGCATGGGCCGGCACGTCGCCATCGAGGTCGCCGAGAAGGGATCCGCCGGACGTCGGCTCGTGGTGCGCGGCAAGCCCGGCCATGCCTCGATCCCCTTCGGTGCGACGAGCGCCGCCTACCGCATGGGCGAGGTGCTGCAGCGCTTCGAAGAGGTGATGCCGGCGGCGCAGCTCGGCGAGCTGTGGAACGCCTTCGTCGACGCCCGCATCGACGACCCCGTCCTCGCGGAGCGGCTGCGCGATCCCGTGCGCCTCGATGGCGCCCTGCCGCAGCTCGGCGGCATCGCGGGATATGCCCACGCGGTCTCGCGGATCACGATCTCGCCCACCGTGGTGCGTGCCGGATCCGTCCACAACGTCATCCCGGGGTCGGCGTCGATCGACCTCGACATCCGCACCCTGCCCGGCACGAGCGACGAGGAGGTCGACGAGCTGCTCGTCGCCGTGCTCGGGCCGCTCGCCGAGCAGGTGGAGATCCGCCATCTGCACGGCTGGGCGGCGACCGGGTCGAGCCCGCACACGCCGCTGTTCGGGGCGATCATGCGCGCCATCGCCGAAGTGGCCGACGCGCCCACGGTGCCCATCATGGCGGCCGGCGGATCGGATGCGCGCGTGCTGCGCGAGCTCGGGATCCCGGCCTACGGCTTCGGCCTGCTCGCCCCGGGCTGGAGCTACGAGCGGTATCGCGAGGGCGTGCACGGCAACGACGAGCGCATCGACGTCACCTCGGTGGAGCTGTCGATGGCGGCGCTGCGCAGCATCGTCGCGGATCGCATCGGTTCGGGCGCGTCTCGCGCATCCTCGCCTCCTGCGCGTGCCTGAGCGCGGCCCTCAGTCCGTCAGGTCCTCAGGCCCTCAGGCCCAGCCGACCACGAGGCGGGCCGCCTGCTCGGGCACCGTCGGGTCGACTCCCGTGAGTTCCGCGAAGCGCCGCAGCCGGTTCGCGAGCGTGTTGCGGTGGCAGAACAGCTCGGCGGCCGAGTCGCCGATGCTGCCCGTGCGGAGGTAGCTGCGCGCCGCCTCCTCGAGGCGGACTCGCTCGGCCTCGCCGCAGCCCGCGAGCGCCGTGTGCACGTCGGAGAGCACGGGGCGCCCGGCCGCGAGCAGGCTGCGGGCTGCGATCCTCGCCCACCCCCGGTTCCACGTCATGGCGCCGTCTTCGCCGGGCTCGAAGACCCGCGCGAGCTCGCGGACGGTGGCGGCGGTGCGGCCGAGTCCGGCGAGGCCCTCGGTCGCGGTCATCGCGCCGATGCGCAGCTCGAGCAGGCGGCGCCCGAGCTCTTCGAGTCGCGAGCCCGGCAGCTCCAGTCGTCGGGCGAAGGCGACGAGGGTGTCGCCGAGGTGGTGGGTGAAGACCCGCCCGCCCGCCCGCTCCAGCTCCGACACGGCGACGCGCAGCGGAGCGATGTCCTCCTCGACGGCGGCGAGTACGACGAGCGGGGCGTCGACGGGCAGGTCGAGTTCGTCGGCGATGCGCTGCAGCTGCGGGCCGCCGGGCAGCGGCTCCTGGAAGAGCGAGGCGATGAGGCCCTGTCGCACGGAGGCCCGCTCCTCGCGCATGCGCTCCCGCTCCGCCGCGTAGGCGCGCTGCGTCTGGCCGACGTACTCGTCGACCGTGCGCAGCACGATGCCCGTGTGACGCACGATGAGTTCGGCGTCGTCGGCGTCGGCGACACGGGTGAGCGCCTCCCAGAGCACGGTGAAGTCGTGCCGGATCGCGGTCATGAGCGCGGGCAGCGGGATGCCGGCGCGCGCCCGCGAGACGCCGACGTCGGTGGCGGTGGGGATGGGGGCGTCGAGCCCGCCGGCGCGGAGGCCGTCGATGAGGGTCATGAAGGAGAGGCGGCCCGTGCGGCGCAACTCGGAGATGGGGATCGGTGCGGGGTCGTAGCCGGAGACGCTGCCCACGAGCGCGAGGAAGGTCTCGGTGAGCTCGACGGGGTCGAGGCGGTCGAGCAGCTGGAACCAGCGCTCGCGGTCTCCCGGGGCGGGGGTGTCGCTCAACGCATGAGCGGTTCTCAGCGGATCGATGGGTTCGGGGGCCACGCAGGCAGTATATGTGCGTATGCACAATAATGATCGGGAATCCGGGGGCATTTTGTGTCTGCAACAGTGCGAAATGCTTGAGATTCTGGAACGCGAGGCCGCCGCGACCGGCGCCCGCATCCGGATCCGCATCCTCGACGGAGAGAGAGCATGAGCGAGACAACCAGAACGTCGGCGATCGAGTACGACGCCACGCAGGAACTGAGCATCAAGGACGCCAACAAGGTCGCCCTCGGCGCTCTGATCGGCACCGCACTCGAGTGGTACGACTTCTTCCTGTTCAGTGCCGCAGCGGCGCTGGTCTTCAACGTCCAGTACTTCACGAGCGAGAACGCCACCGCGGCGGCGCTCGCCTCATTCGCCACCTTCGGCGTCGGCCTCGCGGCCCGCCCCATCGGCGGCATCATCTTCGGTCGCATGGGCGACCGCATCGGCCGCCGCAAGGTGCTGATGATCACGATCGTCGGCATCGGTCTCGTGACCGGCCTCATCGGCATGCTCCCGACCTATGCCGCCATCGGCATCGCCGCGCCGATCCTGCTCGTGCTGCTGCGCGTGCTGCAGGGCCTCTTCGTCGGCGGCGAGTGGTCGGGCGCCATGACCATCGTGGTCGAGAACGCGCCGCTGCACCTGCGCGCCCGCTACGCGGCGATCCCGCAGATCGGCTCCCCGATCGGCACGATCCTCTCGTCCGGCGGCTTCTTCATCATGACGCTGGTCTTCTCTCAGCAGAACTTCGACGCCTGGGGCTGGCGCATCCCGTTCCTCATCGCGCTGCCGCTGCTGCTCGTGGCCGTCTACATCCGCTCGAAGCTCGAGGAGTCGCCCGTCTTCCGCCAGCTGGAGGAGTCGGGCGAGGTCGTCAAGAGCCCCGTGCTCACCACCTTCCGCGACAGCTGGCGGCAGATCATCGTCGGCATGGCCGCGGCCCTGCTCGGCGTCGGCGGCTTCTACCTCGTGACGGCGTTCTGCGTCTGGTACGGCGTCAACGTGCTCGGCTACGACTCCTCGCTGATGCTGCTCGGCTCGATGGTCGCCGCAGCGGTCGAGATCTTCGTGCTCATCTGGGGCGGCAACCTCGGCGCCAAGTACGGTGCGAGCCGCGTGATCCTGTGGGGCGGCGTGCTGTCGGCCGTGGTCGCGGTGCCCGCCTTCATGATGCTCTCCTCGGGCAACCCCGTGCTCGTGGTGATCGCGATGACCCTCGCGGTGTCGGCGCTCTCGCTGCCCTACGCCGCCTCGGGCACCGTGCTCACCGGCCTCTTCCCCGCGAAGACCCGCTACACCGGCGTCGGCCTCGCGCAGAACACCGCAGGCATGCTCTCGGGCTTCATCCCGCTGCTCGCCACCGGTTTCGTGGCGGCCGCGGGCGATCACTGGTGGCCCGCCGCGGCGATGCTCGCCTTCCTGTCGCTGTTCACGGCCGTCGCCGGCGCCATCGCCCCGGGCCTGAGCGTGAAGCTTCCCGGCTTCAAGCACTGACCCGCCACCCGCATCCCACCCGTATCCCTGCAGTCCCCCGAGAGGAACGAACCATGTCGCAGTCCGCCGGACACCTGATCGTGCGCACACTCGAAGCGCACGGCGTGGAGCGCGTCTACGCCGTGCCCGGCGAGAGCTACCTCGACGTGCTCGACGGCCTGCACGACTCGGTGATCGAGACCGTCGTGTGCCGCCACGAGGGGGGCGCCGGCTTCATGGCGCTCGCCGAAGGGCGGCTCACGGGGCGGCCGGGCATCGCGATGGTCACCCGCGGCCCCGGCGCCGCGAACGCCATGATCGCGATCCACACCGCGTGGCAGGATGCGACGCCCCTCGTGCTCTTCGTCGGCCTCATCCCGGTCGCCGACCGCGAGCGCGAGTCGTTCCAGGAGTTCAGCCTCGCGGGCTGGTTCGGCACGACCGCCAAGCGCGTGATCACGATCGACTCGCCTGACCGTGCGGGCGAGCTGGTCGACGAGGCGATGCGGATCGCCGCGGCCGGCCGGCCCGGCCCCGTCGTGGTGGGACTGCCGGAAGACCTGCTGGTCGAGCTCACCGAGGCCCCGGTCGCGGGGCCGACCACCGCGCCCGCCCCGACGCCCGCCGCATCGGAGATCGCGGTGCTCACCGACCGCCTCGCCCGCGCCGCCCGTCCCGCCTTCGTGGTCGGCGGCGACGGCTGGCAGTCGGGCTGCGGCGACGAGCTGGCGGCCTACGCCGCAGCGGCGGGGGTGCCGGTGTTCGCCGACTGGCGCGCCTACGACGCGGTGCCCCACGACAGCGGGGCCTGGGCCGGCTGGCTCGGCTACGGCCGCGCCGACGCCGTCGCGCAGGGCTACGCGCAGGCCGACCTGCTCGTCTTCGTGGGCTGCGGCCGCGCCGACGTGCTCAGCGACGGCTACACGCTCGGCTTCGACGCGCAGACGGTGCTGGTCACCGGAGATCCCGAGGGCAAGGCCCACGCCGGCCGCATCGACCAGCAGATCGTCTCGACCCCGGCCGCGTTCACGAGCGCGCTCACGGCGACCGAGCCGGCCGCTGCGCGCGGCGCCCGCGACGACGCCTGGCTCACCGGCCGCGCCGCCGCGCAGGCCCGCTTCGCCGAGCCCCGCGCCGACGCCTCCGTGCCCGGCGCGCTCGCCGACGCGGGGGTCGATCTCGGCGTCGCATTCGGCGAGCTCGACGAGCGCCTGAACGGCGAGGCGATCCTCGCCTTCGGCGCCGGCAACGCGACCATCTGGGCGCACCGCTTCGTGCGGCACCTCGCGCCCGCCAGCCTCGTCGGCGCCCGCAACGGCGCGATGGGGCTCGCCGTGCCGGGCGCGGTCGCCGCCTCGCTCGCGTTCCCCGACCGTCGCGCGGTCGCCGTCTGCGGCGACGGCGACTTCCTCATGAACGGGCAGGAGATCGCCACCGCGATCGCGCACGGCGGCAAGCCGCTCGTGATCGTGGTCGACAACGGCATCTACGGCACGATCGTGCAGCACCAGGAGAAGCACTACCCGGGACGCCCCTCCGGCACCCGCATGGCCAACCCCGACTTCGCGGCGTGGATGCAGTCCTTCGGCGGGCACGGCGAGCGCGTCGAGACCACCGAGGAGTTCGCTCCCGCCCTCGACCGCGCCCTCGCGGCAGACGCCCCGGCCCTGATCCACGTGCTCATCAGCAGCGAGGTCATGCCGCCCGCCTCCGACGAGATCGCGGGCTGAGGGCCCGTCCTCCCGCCCCGCCGACCGCTCGACAGCCCAAGGAGCCCGCACCATGAAGCTCGACCTGATCCTCACCGCACGCGAGATCCTCACCATGGACACGGCGCGTCCCACCGCCCGCGCCGTGGGTGTGCTCGGCGGCCGCATCGCCGGCTTCGACGAGCAGATCGCCGGGCTCGACGCCGAGCGCAGGGTCGACTTCGGCGACGCCGTCGTCACACCCGGACTCATCGACGCCCACTGCCACACCGCCTGGTGGGGTCTCGGCCTCGCCTCGATCGACCTCGCCCGTGCGCGCGGCCTCGACGAGCTCTATGCGCTGATCGAGGCCGAGGTCGCCCGGCTCGACGAGCTCGGCGACGCCGAGGCGTGGGTGCACGGCACCGGGTTCAATCAGGCCCACCACGGCGGCGCGTTCCCCGATCTCGCGCGCCTCGACGAGATCACCGGCGCGCGCCCCCTCTACCTGCGGCACACCTCGGGCCACGCGTCGATCACGAACTCGGCCACGCTGCGCCTCGTCGGCGCGCTCGAACCCGGCTTCGAGAACCCGGTGGGCGGCGTCGTAGTGCGCGACGCCGAGGGCGCTCCGACGGGGCTGGTCGAAGAGGCGGCGCAGGGCCTCGTGCAGGCGCTGCTGCTGCCCTACTCCACCGAGCGCCTCGTCGAGGCCCTCGACGCGGCCACCCGCCGCTACGCCGCCGAAGGCATCACGAGCTTCTCCGAGGCCGGGGTCGGCGGCGGCTGGATCGGCCACAGCCCCGTCGAGGTCGCCGCCTACCAGGCCGCCGCCGAGCGCGGCCGCCTGCACGCCCGCGCCCAGCTCATGCCCGCGATCGACGCGCTGCGCCCCATCGCGGGCCACGCCGCCGACTTCCACGGCGAGGGCCGGGGCCGCGGGCTCGACCTCGGCATCCGCTCCGGCTTCGGCGACGACGCCGTGCGCTTCGGGCACGTCAAGGTGTTCCTCGACGGCTCGCTGCTCGGCGCGACCGCCGCCGTCACCGAAGACTTCTGCGGCCACGATCACAACCGCGGCTACCTGCTCGACGAGCCCGAGAGCTACCGCGAGCGGGCCTTGGGCGCCTACCGCGCCGGCTGGCCGCTGGCCCTGCACGCCATCGGCGACGCCGCCATCGACCTCGCCCTCGACCTCATCGAGGAGGCCCAGGAGCGCTACGGGCGCCTCGCCGCCCCCTGCCGCATCGAGCACTTCGGCATCGCCCGCCCCGATCAGGTCGAGCGCGCCGGCCGGCTCGCCATCGCGGTGACGCCGCAGGCCGGCTTCATCGGCCCCATCGGAGATCAGATGGCGGATCGCGTGGGCCCCGAGCGCGCCGACTGGCTCTACCGCGGTCGCAGCGTGGTCGACGCCGGCGTCGTGCTCGCGGGATCCTCGGACCTGCCGGTCGCCGACAACAACCTGCGCCGCGGCATGCAGTCCGCGGTCGACCGTCTCACCGAGAGCGGCGCCGCGCTCGGCGCCGCCGAGGCGCTCACTCCCGAGGAGGCGCTGCGCACGCACACCGAGTGGGCGGCGCGGGCGACCGGCCAGATCGCCGACAAGGGCACCCTCGAACGCGGCAAGCTCGCCGACTTCGCCGTATTCTCGGACTCGCCGCTCACCGCACCGAGCATCGCGCGGATCGACGTGGTCGCCACCGTGCTCGGCGGCGAGTTCACCTTCGACTCACGATCCTGATCCGCCCTCCCGAAAGGAACCATCATGACGGAGCACCCCACCACGCAGCACGACGCGTTCCTCGCCGACTGGGCCGTGCACTCCCGCTTCGGCGCCGTCGAGGGCACCGGGGGCGTCGAGCGCCAGGCCGCGAGCGCCGCCGACGGCGAGCAGCGCGCCTGGTTCGCGCAGCTGCTCGAATCACACGGCTTCACGGTGCGGCGCGACGAGATCGGCAACCAGTTCGGCCTGCTCGAACTCGTGCCGGGCGCGCCCTACGTGCTCACCGGCTCGCACATGGACTCGCAGCCCACCGCCGGCCGCTTCGACGGTGCCTACGGGGTCATGGCCTCGGCGCACGCGTGCTTCCGCGTGGCCGACGAGCTGCGGGCCTCGGGTGAGACGCCGCGCTGCAACCTCGCCGTCGTCAACTGGTTCAACGAGGAGGGTTCGCGCTTCAAACCCTCGATGATGGGCAGCTCGGTGTTCACCGGCAAGCTGCCGCTCGCCGACGCGCTCACGACGCCCGATCCGCACGGCGTGACCGTCGCGGAGGCGCTCGACGCCATCGGGGAGCGCGGCGACGCCGCGGTGTTTGGCGGCGACGGGCCCCGGGTCGCCTCCTACGCCGAGATCCACGTGCAGCAGGGGCGCAGCATGGAGGAGGACGGCGTCACCATCGGGCTCGTGAACGCCACCTGGGGGGCGCGCAAGTTCGAGTTCAAGGTCACCGGCGAGCAGGCGCACAGCGGGTCGACGCTCATGGCGGATCGCCGCGATGCGCTGCTCGGCGCGGCACGCCTCATCGTGGCCGCCCGCGAGCTGGTCGACGAGTTCGAGCCGGGCGCGCTGCACACGGCCTGCGGCGAGATCAACGTCTACCCGAACTCACCCGTGGTGGTGGCGAGCGAGGTGCAGCTGCTGTTCGATCTGCGCTCGCCGAGCAGCGAGGTGCTGAGCGCCGCCTACGACAGAGTCATGGAGACCGTCGAGCGCGTGCAGCGCGAGGACCGCGTGCAGATCGAGATCGTGGCCGAGCACAGCTGGGATCAGAACCCGTACCCCGAAGCGGGGCTCGAACTCGCCCGCGAGGTGGCGCAGGAGCTGGGGCTCACCCACGACCGGGTGATGACCGTGGCGGGGCACGACTCGACCAACATGAAGGATCAGGCGCCCACCGTCATGCTCTTCGTGCCGAGCGTCGACGGCGTCTCGCACAACCTGAACGAGTTCACCCGCGACGAGGATCTGCTCGCGGGCGTCGATCACCTCACGGGCGTGGTGCGGCGACTCGCCGGGGGAGCGCTCGTCGCCGAGTAGGCGCTGCACCCCGCAGGCGCGCTTCCGTGGCGCGGGCGAGCCACGACAGCAGTCCGTTCACGACGAAGAAGATCGCGCCGATGAGCAGGTACATCTGCAGCGGGTTGCCGAGCGACTGCACCGCGATCTCGCCGCGGCGCAGCAGCTCCTCGAAGCCGATGATGAAGCCGAGCGCGGTGTCCTTCACCACGATCACGAGCTGCGCGATGAGCGAGGGCAGCATGATGCGGAACGCCTGCGGCAGCACGATGCTGCGCAGCGCGCGGCCGCGGCTCAGGCCGAGGGCGAGGGCAGACTCGGTCTGGCCCCGTGGCACCGCGTGGATGCCGGCGCGCACGATCTCGGAGATCGCCACCGAGTTGTAGATGGTGAGCCCGATCACGAGGTACCACAGCAGCGGCAGGTCGACGCCGATCACCGGCAGCGCCCGCGAGGCGAAGAAGATCGAGATCACCACGGGCACGGTGCGGAAGAACTCGGTGACACCCACGATGCACCAGCGGTACCAGGGCAGGGCGGTCACCCGCAGCAGCGCCAGCGCCGTGCCGATGGCGAGGCCCAGCACGATCGAGATCGCGCCGGCCGAGGCCGTGTTGCCGAGCCCGCCGAGCAGGAACTTCCAGACGGTCGTGAACTGCGGGTCGAAGGGGTTGAACAGAGGGGACCAGTGCCGGGCTTCGAGCTGCCCCGACTGCTGCAGACGCACGCCCACGTAGGCGGCGACCGAGAGCAGCGCGGCCCCCACGACGGCGGTGATGATGTGCGTGCGGCGGCGGCCCCGCGGGCCGAGCCTGTCGAAGAGCACGGAGGGCGAACCGGTCATCGGAGGACCGCCTTTCGTTCTGCGAGCGAGAACAGCGCACTGGTGGGTGCGATGATGAGCAGGTAGCCGATCACGACGCCGCCGAGCACCGGGATGACGTCGAGACCGCGCGTGGCCGCAAGGGTGTCGGCCACGCTGAACAGGTCGCCGCCCACGCCGATCGCGCCGACGAGCGCCGAGTCCTTGATCATGGCGATGGAGGTGTTCGCAAGCGGTGGCACGGCTGCGCGGAACGCCTGCGGCAGCAGGATCTGCGAGAGCGTCGTGCCGAAGCCGACCCCCAGCGCGCGGGCGGCCTCGGCCTGCCCGATCGGCACCGCGTTGATGCCGCTGCGCAGCGCCTCGCAGACGAAGGCGGCCGTGTAGACCGCGAGCGCGCTCGTGCCGAACCAGAAGTACGAACCGCGCACGCCGATCTCGGGCAGGCCGAAGGCGAAGAAGAACAGCACGACGGCGAGCGGCACGTTGCGCATGGTGGCGACCCACCCGGTTCCGATCCGGTTGAGGATCGGAACCGGGGTCACCGAGCAGACGGCGAGCAGCGATCCGAGCACGAGCGCCCCGAGGCCGCCCCACAGGCAGATGCTCAGCGTACGCAGCATCCCCTCGCCGAAGAGCGGCAGGTTGTCGAAGATGACGGACACGTCGAGGTCCCTTCAGATCAGTGCGCGTCGTCCGCGCGTCGGCGGAGCGTTACGCGCAGGCGATGAACTCGGGCAGCGACGGCACTTCCGGCACGACCGTGCCGGCCGTGCGCTTCCAGGCTTCGGCGAAGCGGCCGTCCTCGACCGCGGCGTTGAGGGTGTCGTCGATGAACTCGCAGAACTCGACGTCGCCCTTGGTGATGCCGATGCCGAAGAGCTGGTCGAGGTACGACTCGCCCACGATCTTGAACTCGCCGTCGGCCTCGTCGGCGAGGCCGAGCAGGATGGTGCTGTCGGCCGCGATCGCGTCGACCTGGCCGGTGCGCAGCGCATCGGCGCACTTCGAGTAGACGTCGAAGAGCACGAGCTGGGCGGCGGGGTCGGCGAGGTGCTCGGAGATGGCGTCGAGGTCGGCGGATCCGGTGGCGCCGCACACCTTCACCGAGGCGTCGCCCACCGACTCGATACCGGTGATGGCGTCGTTGTCGGCGAGGGCCATGGTGAGCGTGCCCGCGTTGTAGTAGGGGCCCGCGAAGGTGACGCGCTCCTGGCGCTCCTCGGTGATCATGTAGGTGGCGATGACCATGTCGGCCTTGCCCGACATCACGGCCTCGTCGCGCACCTTCGTGTTCGTCTCGATGAAGTTGATCTTGTCGGCGGGGATGCCGAGCTCTCCGGCGATGATCTTGCCGATCTCGACGTCGAAGCCGGTGGGCTGGTTGTCGAGCCCCTTCAGGCCGAAGAGCGGCTGGTCGAACTTGGTGCCGATAGTGACGGTGCCGGCCTCGGCGAGGCGCGCCATGGTGGAGCCCTCGGGGAAGTCGGTGGAGCTCGCGACGGCGGGCGCCTCTGCGGCGGCGGATCCGGAGTCGCCGCCCGAGCAGGCGGTGAGCAGCAGCGCGCCGGCTGCGAGAGCGGCGAGCGCCGCGGCGGTACGGGTACGGTGCAACATGACAGTTCTCCTTTGATGCTGTGTGGTTGTTGACGGGGTGTGGTTCAGTGCTGCAGCACGCGCGACAGGAACTCCCTGCCGCGTGCGGATGCGGGTCTGGTGAAGAACGACTCGGGGGTGGTGTCCTCGACGATGCGCCCGTCGTCCATGAAGAGCAGGCGGTCGGCCACCTTGCGGGCGAAGCCCATCTCGTGCGTCACCACGAGCATGGTCATGCCTTCACGGGCGAGCTCGGTCATCACGTCGAGCACCTCCTGCACCATCTCGGGGTCGAGGGCGCTCGTGGGCTCGTCGAAGAGCAGCGCCTCGGGCTGCATGGCGAGCGCGCGGGCGATCGCGACGCGCTGCTGCTGCCCGCCCGAGAGCTGGTGCGGGTGCTTCTTCGCGTGGGCGGTGAGGCCGACGCGTTCGAGCAGCCGCTCGGCGGTGGCCCGCGCCTCGGCGCGCGGCACGCGGCGCACCCGGGTGGGGGCGAACATGATGTTCTCCTCGACGGTCTGGTGCGCGAAGAGGTTGAACTGCTGGAAGACCATGCCGACCCGGGCTCGCAGCCGGGTGAGGGCGCGCCCCTCCTCGGGGAGCAGCTCGCCGCCGATCCTGATCTCGCCGGCGCGGATCGGTTCGAGACGGTTGATCGACCGGCAGAGCGTCGACTTGCCCGAACCGGAGGGGCCCACGACCACCACCACCTCACCGGGGGCGAGCTGCAGGTCGACCTGCTTGAGCACGTGGTGGTCGCCGTAGTAGGTGTCGACGCCGCGCAGGCTGATGAGCGCCGTCGTCTCGGGTGCTTCGTCGGTCATGATCCGCTCCGATCTGCCTGCGGCGACGCCGCATGCGAGTGTGCCCCGCGCGTGAGCGCGGCTTCGAACTGTGAGGCGCATTCCAGCGCGGTCGCCTCGTCGCGCGCCACGATCTGCAGGCCGCCGACGCAGGCGACTGCGGCGTCGAGCGCGGAGAACAGGGCCGAGGGCCATCCGAGCTCGGCGCGGATCGAGGCTTCGTCGACTCCTGCGGCGGGAATGCTCCGGCCGAGTGCGGGCGCGAGCACGGCGTCGTAGGCGTCGAGCGTGCGCGCGAATACGTCGCGGTGCTCGGCGAGCCGGGCTCGCGCGACCGCGGTGTCGCCGACGGAGGCCGCGGCGGTCGCGAGCTTCGCGCGGATCGCCGGCCCGTAGCCCTCGGCCCCTGCCTCGTACCGCACCCGGTGGGTGCGGTAGGACTCGGCGTGCATGACGGTCCAGAACGCGTCGAGCGCCACGCGATCGATTTCGATCTCAGCGACGGGGCCCCAGTGCGCGGGGGTGGCGGGCGGGCTCCAGCGGGGCAGATGCATCGCTGCGACGCGCGGGGCGTCGAGCCGGTCGCCGCCGCTGGTGCCGCTCATCGCCTCCCAGGCCAGCCGCAGCAGCCGGGTATCGCAGGCGAGCGGTCCCACCACGTCGAACGACGGGGCGAGCGGGTGCACGCCGTCGCGTGCCACCGTTCCGGTGCGCGGGCGCAGACCCACCACGCCGCAGCAGGCGGCCGGGATGCGAATCGATCCGGCGGTGTCGGTGCCGAGCCCGATGTCGGCGAGGCCCGCGGCGATCATGGCGGCGGTGCCGCCGCTCGATCCGCCGGTGGTGAGCCCGGGATGCGCGGGGTTCGCGATGCGGCCCCAGTGCGTGTTCTCGCCCGTGACGCCCCACGCGAACTCGTCGAGGTTCGCCTTGCCCACCACGCGGGCTCCGGCCGCGACGAGCGCCGTGACGACGGAGGCGCTGGTCGGAGCGGGTGCGGGGTCGTAGGCGCGGGAGCCGTAGGTGGTGATGTAGCCGGCGACGTCGATGTTGTCCTTCACGACGAGGCGCGCGCCGGCGAGGGCGCCGCTCGGCTCGGTGTCTGCGGCCGGGTCGAGCCCGCCGCTCGCGAGGGGCGGTTCGCTGATGGTCATGTTGCCGGGAGCCCGGCGCTGGCCGGGCAGGGCGATGGCGAGGTCACGCATGGATCGGGCTCCCCTGATGGCTGCGGACGAGGGCTTCGGCGGCGAGCGTCAGCGGGTCGAGCACGGGCAGACCCGCGAACTCGGCGCCGAGCACCGAGGGCAGCTCGGTGCAGGCTGCGAGCAGTGCTCCGGCGCCGGTCTCGCGCAGCTCCGCCGCGGCGCCGAGGAGCAGTGCGGTCGCGGCGTCGAGGTCGCCGGCCTTCACTGCGCGGATCGCCTGCATGATGCGCGGCTGCACCGGCTCCGGCGGCACGAACGCGGGCACGCCCGCGGCGGCGAAGGCCTCCTGGTAGACGCCGGAGGCGATGGTGCCGTCGGTGGCGAGGATCGCGACGCCCTCGCCTCCGACTCCGCGCTCCGCGGCGACGCGCACGGTTTCGTCGACGAGGCTGAGGAGGGGCACGTCGATGCCCGCCAGGGCGCGGTCAAGGAAGATGTGCGCGGTGTTGCAGGCGACCACGAGCTGCTCGGCGCCCGCGGCGACGAGGGCGAGCGCGGCGGAGCGGATCGCCTCGGTCGGGTCGGCCCCGCCGGCGGTGAGGGCGTCGCTGCGGTCGGGGATGCGGGGGTCGCCCCAGATGATGAGGGGCAGGTGGTCCTGGTCGCGCGAGGCCGGGCTCGCGGCGATGATGTCCCGGTAGAAGTCGGCGGTCGCGAGCGGCCCCATGCCGCCGATGACGCCCACGAGCCCGGTGCCCGACGGCGTCGGGGTGCCGGGGGAGGTGCGACTGGTCATGCTCGCCTCCTTGCGATCACGGAAACCAATATATCGGATTCAATGTATTGAATCTTGGCAGACTCCGAGCGTCGTCGCAAGCGGGCGGGCGAACTGCGTTACATTAAGGCACCATGGAGCAGTTGCGAACCGTCGAACGCCGCCGTCTGAGCGACGTGGCCTTCGAGCGTCTGCTCGACGCGATCATCCGCGAAGACCTGCCTCCGGGCGCGCGCATCCGCGACGCCGAACTGGCCTCCCAGCTGGGTCTCTCGCGCACCCCGGTGCGGGAAGCGGTGAACCGTCTCGTCGATCTCGGGCTCGCCGAATCGAAGCCGAGCGCGCACACGCGCGTCACCGTGCTCACGGCGCGATCGGTCGAGCGCACGCTCGAGATCCTGCAGTCGCTCGACCGGCTCGCCGTCGAGCAGGCGGTGGCGAACATCGGGCCGGGCGAGCTCGCCGAACTGCAGCGGATGAACGACCGCTTCGCGGAGGCCATCCGATCGGGGTCGGCCGCAGCGGTGCTCGAGGCCGACGTCACCTTCCACCAGGCCCTGCGCGAGTACGCCGAGAACCCCGTGCTCATGCGCGTGATGTCGCAGCTCGACCCGCACGTGCAGCGCATCCTCTTCCGCAAGTTCAGCTCCCGCCTCGGCGCGCCGAATACGGTGCACCACCATGTGGCGCTGCTCGATCTCATCGCCGCGGGCGACGCCGCAGGCGCTGCCTCGTCGTCGGCTCAGCAGTGGCGCGAGCTGGGCGGCCAGATCGGCGAACTCTTCGCCGACTGACTGCCGGCAGGCTTCGCCGCGGCCCGGTTCAGCGCAGTTCACACCGTGGATCACAGCTCAGGCGGAGGAAATCCGTGATTTCCTCCGCCTGAGCTGCGATCCACGCCCTGAGCTGCGGCCGTGGTCAGGGCCGCAGGGCGCTGCAGCGCAGGGGTGCGCTCAGTCGAAGATGTCGCCGAGGAAGTCGAAGGGCTTCTTCTTCTTGTAGCGCGGATCGCGGTGGCGGTCGTCGACCCGACGGTCGCCGTACGAGGAGTCGTAGCGCGGGGTGTCGTAGCGGGGCGCGTCGTAGCGCGGTGCATCGTGCCGGGGCGCACCGTATCCGGGATCCGGCGCGACCTGAGGCTGCTGCGGATACCCCGGCTGCTGCGGTGCCGCAGCGGGCGCCGACGAGGCGAGCAGCGCCTCGGCCTCGGCCTGCGCCCGCTCGAGGATCTTGTCGAGCTCGCCGCGGTCGAGCCAGACCCCGCGGCACTGGGGGCAGTAGTCGATCTCCACGCCCTGACGCTCGCTCATGAGCAGGGTGGTTCCGTCGCTGGGGCAGTTCATGCTCCGACAGTACTGGCGATCGCGGGCCGTCGCCTCGCTGCGGGCCCGACTCGCGGCAGATTCAGAGGTGGTGGGACGCTCGGGGCACGGTTTCCCTGCAGCCGGCTTCGGCGGGCTGCCAGCCCGAACCCGTATTCTCTCGGTATGTCCGACCCCTACGCCGGCGACGCGGAGCGCGCCAGACGGCTGAGCAAGCGCTTCGGACGCTTCATGGAGCGGTGGCGCGCGATCATCCGCCGTAACCCCTGGCTGAACACCACCTACAAGGTCATCGTCACCGTGCTGGGCGTGCTCGTCGTGATCGTGGGACTGATCCTCGTGCCGTTGCCCGGCCCCGGCTGGCTCATCGTGTTCATCGGCCTCACCATCCTCGGCACCGAGTACCACTGGGCGCGCCGACTGCTCGGGTGGCTGCGCAGGACCCTCGCGCGCTTCTGGGAGCGCTGGAACGCGTGGAGGGCGGCCCGCCGGGCCCGCAAGGCCGAAGCCCGCGAATCCGGTGGACCGCCCTCCGAGGCGACGCCGCTTACTTGACGAATGCGATGTTGAAGATGAACGGCGGCTGCTCGTTGCGGCGGTAGGCCTCGGGGGCCTTCGCCGCAGCGATGATGTGGAACACGAAGAACACGATCTGCGCGATCCACGCGAGCGGCACCACGATGAAGTTCAGGTACGGGATCCACGCGCAGATGATGGCGATGGCGTAGATGCCGGTGCGGATCAGCGAGAAGTTCAGGTTGTCGCGGTGGAACGCGTAAGCCTTCGCATCGCCCTTGTCCTTCTCGATGAGGAAGAAGATGAGCGCCGGGATCCAGGTGAAGAACACCGACAGCCAGTAGTTCAGCGTGACGTTGTTCAGCGGATCCGCGACCGGCTGCTGATAAGCCGGGCCCGGCTGCTGGTAGCCGCCGGGCGGCGGTGCCTGACCTGCTGCCGGCGGTGCCTGGTACTGGGGCTGCGGCGGAGCGTACTGCGGCGCCGGAGGCGGCTGCGGCGCCTCGTACTGCGGCGACGCCGACTCGGCGGGGTTCGCAGGGGGTGCGGGCGGGGCCGTCGGGGGCTCGCCCGGGGCGCCGGTCGGCGGGATGCTCGTGGGTTCGCCGCCGGTGGGCTGCTCGCCCTGACCTTCGGGAGGAAGCGTGGACATAGTCGGTTTCTCCTTCGAACTGCGGGTGTGTAACGACGTTACCGCAGGCCGACCCGCGGCGGGAAGCATCGGAGCGCGCGGATGCGTGCGGGTCTCGCGATCGGCAGCGGGCTTTCAGGGGCCTTGGCGGCTCGCGCCGGGCTCAGAACGCGTCGGGGCTCGGCGCCGCGGTGTGCAGGATCGAGACGTCCGCGTGACGGTCGAAGCGGTAGCCGGTGCCGCGCACCGTGCGCACGATGTCCTGGTACTGAGCCAGCTTCACCCGCAGGCGCCGCACGTGCACGTCGATGGTGCGCTCGCTCGGCACCTCGGCGGCGGGGGCGTCGCTCCAGAGTCCGGTGATGAGCTCCTCGCGGCTGATGGTGCGGCCTTCGCGCAGCACAAGGTACTGCAGCAGCTCGAACTCGCGGAAGGTGAGGGCGGCGGGCACGTTGTCGAGCAGCACCCGCTTGCGGGAGAGATCGAGCACGACGCCGGCGGCGACGCGGTCCTCGGTGTCGGCCTCGTGCTGCTTCTGGCGGGCGTGCGCGGCCGGATCGCCCAGGGCGAGCCGCACCACGTCGACGTCGCGGCCGCCCGTGCCCACGGGTGCGAGCGCCACCGCGGCGTAGGTGTCGGCCGCCGGGGCGAGCTCGGCGACGAGCTGCTTGATGCGGGTGACGATGGCGCCGAGCCGGGGATCGCCGTCGGCGATCTTGTCGTCAGCGAGGCCCACGTACAGGGCGAAGCCCCGCACCTCGGTGCCCTCGGGCACGTTGCGCTCGGGCGCGGCCTGCACGGGGAGGTCGGCGGTGAGATCGGGGCGGGCCGAGCGGAGGGTCTGGGCGGTGGTGGCGTTCATGATGATGTCCTTCGAGGCTGTCGTGCCGCGCGCGGGTGAGCGGTGCTCGGGAGTGGAGCGCGGCGGTGCGGCCCGTGGGCCGCGAGGTGCGATGCTGCGAGCCGGCCGTGGGGCGCGGTGCTCGCGGGGTGCGAATCGAGCAGCGGATCCGGGGATCGACGCGGGGCTCGTGGATTCACGCGGGTGCCGGACGGACCGGCGGGGCGAACGAGGTTCAGCAGTCGTTCACATGCACATTCGACAGCGCATGACACCGCGACCGGCCATCATCATGCCGGTCAGCCCAAAGTTCACCTCGAAGGCGGACTGGGTGCGAATGGTCTCATGCATGAGGCACAGTTAAGCAAAGTGCGACCCTGTGTGTCAAGACATGACGCCAGGTTACGGGAGACATTCGGTGGCGCACGGAGTGCGAAGCGACCGCGCGGCCCTGTCGGGACTCGCGCGGTCGCCGCTACTGCAGCGCCGAGGTGAGTCGCATCGCGGACTCGGTGTAGCGTCTCGCGAGCGAGCGCGAGCCCCAGCTCTCGAGGTCGAGCTCGGTGCTCTGGGCGGCGTAGCCGTCGATGAGATCGCGAACCTGCGTGACAAGGTCGCCGCCGGTCGCGAGCAGGCTGATCTCGTAGTTCAGCCCGAAGGAGCGCATGTCCATGTTCGACGAGCCGAGCACGGCGCACTCGTCGTCGACGAGGAAGCACTTCGTGTGGAGCACCGCCGGGGCCGGGTAGCGGAGGATCCGCACGCCGGCGTCGAGGAGGGTGGCGTAGTACGACGACTGCGCGCGATCCACCATGAACTGATCGGCGGCCTCGCTGACGTAGAGCTCGACGTCGACGCCGCGCTGCGCGGCCGTGGTGATCGCGGCGAGCAGCGATTCGTCGGGCACGAAGTACGGGCTGACGATCGCGAGTCTGCGCTTCGCGAGGTACATGAGCGAGGTGAAGACGCGGAGGTTCGGCTCGGTGCGGAAGCCCGGCCCCGAGGGGACGAGCTGCACCGCGTTCACCGGGCCGCCGATCTCGCCCGCGGTCTCGTGCACGGAGGGGAGGAGTCGCGGATGCGTGGCGTCGTGGGCGCCGCGGTAGGCGTGCACCTCGATGTACTCGCCGCTCTCCGTGTACCAGTCGACCGCGAACACCGCTTCGAGCGACGACACGATCTCCCCGCTGAGCTCGACGGTGATGTCGTGCCAGAGCCGCCCGGCGGCGAGGTTCTTCGGCGAGCCGTAGTGCGCCTCGATCATGTTCTGCGAGCCCATGACGGCCCTGACGCCGTCGACGACGAGCAGCTTGCGGTGGTTGCGGAGGTCGATGCGCCGCATCCGCCGTTCGAGCGGGAGGAAGGGCAGCATGAGGTGCCACTCGATGCCGGCCTCGGTCATGCGGGCGAGCATGCGGCGGAAGCCGGCGTACTTCCGGGAACCGATGTGGTCGAGGAGCACCCGCACCTGCACGCCTCGCGCAGCGGCGGCTTCGAGTGCGCGGAAGAACCCCTCCGTCGTCTCGTCCCGCGCCATGATGTAGATCTCGACGTGCACCGATTCCGTCGCCGACTCGACGAGGTCGGTCATGCGGTCGATGCTCTCCCGGTAGTCCGTGAGCACGCCGTGGTTTACGCCGGTGACCATCGGCAGCGCGGTGAGCACGCGCGAAAGCTCGACGACTGCGGCGAGCGGCTCCGAGACCGTCGCCGACTCCGGCACGCGCGGCACGCGCTCGGTGCCCTCGGCGAGGAGCAGATTGGCCTGGGCCTGGATGCGGGCCCGGCGGCCGCCGACGTACGGGCTGCCGATGATGAGGAAGAGCGGCACGCCAACGAGCGGCACGAAGAGGATGAGCAGCAGCCACGCGGTCGAGGAGGACGGCTTCCGGTTCGTGGGCACGACGCCGATGGCGACGACCTTCACGATGTACTCGACGATGACGAACGCCGTGGTCGCGATTGCCAGCGCGCTCATGCGTGCAGCGCTCCGAGAGAGTTGGACCGCAATGCTCTATCCCTTCGTTCCGGCCGCGGCGCCGGAGTGCAGCCGTGCGGGGATCTGCTCATCAATATACCGAGGTCGCAGTCTCCGAGACCGGGCACGGGTGCGGCATCCCGCGTGCCCGCCGCCCGCATAGCGATATCGTAGATGCGCGGTGCCAGCGCGATCGCGAGACGACCGGGCTCGCGACGCCGGGCGGCACGACGATGTGACCGCAGCGCAGGGAGCAGAGCCATGGCCGACAAGACCGAGCGGACGGACTCCGGGCTGCTGCAGCAGCTCGCGGCGGCGGAGGCCGAGAACCGGGCGCTCCGCGCGCGACTCGACGCGGCGGAGCACGTTGCCGAGCACCCTGCCGATGCCGCCAGCGGCACCGCTGCGGCCGAAGCGGCACCGCCGCGCACCGCTCGCTTCTGGCGCGCCTTCGTCTCGGGCTCCTCATCGTCATCGCCGCGATCCTCGCGCCGATCGCGGTGGTCGGCGCCTCCGCGCACGCGCAGCTCACCGACACCGAGGTCTTCGTCGCCAGGTACGCACCGCTCGCCGAGGACCCCGAAGTGCAGGCGCTCGTCACCGACCAGCTCGTGGCGGCGATCGAGCGCGAGATCGACATCCCGGCGCTGACCGCCTCGCTCATCGACGGCATCGCGTCGCTCGACGTGAACGACCGAGCTGTCGCGGCGCTGCGCCTGTTCGAAGCACCGATCAACGCGGGGCTCTCGAACCTGGTGCGCACCACGGTGACTGACCTCGTCGAGTCGCAGGCCTTCATCAACCTCTGGCGTTCGGCGCTGCGCCTCACCCACTCCGAACTCGTCAGGACCCTCGCCGGCGAGGAGGGAGCGTCGCTCACCATCGGGCGCGACGGATCGCTCGGCGTGCATCTCGCGCCCGTGCTCGCCGAGGTGAAGCGCGCGCTGCTCGCCCAGGGCTTCTCGCTCGCGGCGCAGATCCCGGAGGTGGACGTGGTCGTGCCGATCGCCGCCGACGTCGACCTCCGCAACGCCCAACTCGGCTATCGCGCTGCGGTCACCGGCACCGCCTGGCTGCCCTGGGCGGCCATCGCACTGCTCGCAACCGGGGTGCTCGTCGCCCGCAACCGGCGCCGCGCGGTGCTCGGCGCGGCACTCGGGCTCACGATCGGCATGGGCGTCCTCCTCACCGGCTTCGGTGCAACGGGGGTGCTCCTCCCCGCGGCGACCGAGCTGTCGTCGGGTGCGGTCGGCGCGGTAGTGACCGCCGTCCTCGATCCGATCTCCCAGATCGCCGTCGCGGTGCTCACGGTCGCGATCTCGCTCATCGTCGTGAGCTGGTTCGCCGGTCCGGGCGGCCTGCCGACGAAGCTGCGGGGGCTCGCCGTCTCCGGCGCGGGGGCGGCGCGCGGCGTCGCTGCCCGTCACGCCCTCACCACGGGGCGGTTCGGGGTCTGGGTCGAGCGCTGGCAGCAGGCGCTGCGCTGGGGTGTGGCGCTGGCCGCCGGGCTCGTCGTGTGCCTGGTGCGCCCGCTCACGACCGGAGTCGTCGTCGCTGCGCTCGTCGGCGGGCTCGCCGTGCTGCTCGTGATCGAGCTCGTGCGGCGCCCCGAAGCTGCAGTCGACTGAGCGCCCCGGTTGCGCGGTCGCGCGGGCTGATGCTGTTGGTGCGCGGGGCCGGATCCGGGTAGCGGCCGAACCGGCCGCGCCACCGACCCGCTAGTGGTCGACGGTGCCGTAGAGGCGGTCACCGGCGTCGCCGAGACCGGGCACGATGTAGGCGTGCTCATCGAGGCCCTCGTCGAGTGCGCCCAGCACGAGCGTCACCTGACGGTCGCCCGCGGCCTTGCGGATCACCTCGACCCCCTCGGGGGTGCCGAGCACGCAGATCGCCGTCACATCGTCGGCGCCGCGCTCGAACAGGAACTCGATCGCGGCGGCGAGCGATCCGCCCGTCGCCAGCATGGGATCGAGCACGAAGCACTGGCGGCCCGCGAGCGACTCGGGCAGGCGCTCGGCGTAGGTGGTGGGCTCGAGCGTCTGCTCATCGCGCACCATGCCTAGGAAGCCGACTTCGGCCGTGGGCACGAGCTTCACCATGCCCTCGAGCATGCCGAGGCCGGCGCGCAGGATGGGCACGATGAGAGGTAGCGGCTCGCTGAGGCGCACGCCCGTGGTCGGGGAGACGGGGGTCTCGATCGCGTGCGGTTCGACGCGCACCTCGCGGGTCGCCTCGTACGCGAGCAGCGTCATCAGCTCCTCGATGAGCAGCCGGAAGGTGGGCTGCGGAGTGTTCTTGTCGCGCAGCACCGTCAGCTTGTGGGTGATCAGGGGGTGGTCCGCAACGAAGACTCGCATGCGCCTATTCTATTGCCGTGACCACCATCCCTCCATCACAGCGCGACGTCGCCACGATGGATCTCGCGCTCGCCGAGGCGCGGCGCGCGGCCGACGCCGGCGAGATCCCGGTGGGAGCGGTGGTGCTGGACGCGGACGGCGCGGTGCTCGCCACGGGCCGCAACGCCCGCGAGAGCGATCCGGATCCGACGGGCCACGCCGAGATCATTGCCATCCGCGAGGCCGCGCGCCTGCGCGGCGACCGGATGCTCGACGGCTGCACGCTCGTGGTCACGCTCGAACCCTGCGCGATGTGCGCGGGCGTGATCCTCGCCGCGCGCGTGCCGCGCGTCGTGTTCGGCGCGTGGGACGAGAAGGCGGGCGCCGCGGGCAGCGTCTACGATCTGCTGCGCGACGGCCGCCTGCCGCACCCGGTGCCGGAGGTTGTCGCGGGGGTACGGGCCGAGCAGAGCGTCGCGCTGCTGCGCGGCTTCTTCGAGCAGCGCCGGTGAGGGATCCGGCTCCGGTGCGACCGCGGAGTTCCGAGGTCGCACCGGAGCCGCACCCGCACCGCGGGCGCGCGGCGCATCGATCAGCTCCGCGGCGCCACCGTCACGGGCTCCGCGGCGAACGACACCCGCACCCGGTCGCCCGCCCCGTAGGCCGCCTCGGCGCCGTGCTGCACTGCGAGCGTGTCACCGTCTGCGAACTGCACGATGGTGCGGCGGATCGGCCCGAGGAATCCGCTCGACACCACCACTGCGTCGAGCTGCCCCGCGCCCCGCTGGGAGCCGGCCCCGAGCCGCACGTGCTCCGGGCGCACGTAGACCCGCACCTCGGCGCCGCCGGTCGCGGGCGTCCCCACGACGGGGAGTTCGGCGCCGCGCACGATCACCCGGTCGCCCTCGAGCCGGCCGTCGACCTGGTTCGAGAGCCCCACGAAGTCGGCCACGAAGGGCGACGCGGGGCGGCGGTAGAGCTCTTCGGGCGTGCCGAGCTGCGCGATCCGACCGCCCTCCATCACGGCGACCCGGTCCGAGACGGCGAGCGCCTCCTCCTGATCGTGGGTGACGAACACGGTCGTGATGCCGAGCTCGGTCTGGATGAGCCGGATCTGCTCGCGCAGCCGCACGCGCACCTTGGCGTCGAGCGCCGAGAGCGGCTCATCGAGCAGCAGGGCCCGCGGCCGGGTGACGAGTGCGCGGGCGAGCGCCACGCGCTGCTGCTGGCCGCCCGACAGCTCATGCGGAAAGCGCTCGGCGAGGTGCGAGAGGCCCACGATGTCGAGCATGTCGGCGCTGCGCGCCGACCGCTCGGCCCTCGGTACGCGCCGCATCTCAAGGCCGAATTCGACGTTGCGCGCCACCGTGAGGTGGGGGAAGAGCGAGTACTGCTGGAAGACCATGCCGATGTCGCGGCGGTTCACGGGCACCCCCGTGACGTCGTCGTCGCCGATGAGCACACGGCCGCCCGAGACCGACTCGAGCCCGGCGATGCAGCGAAGCGCGGTCGTCTTGCCGCAGCCCGAGGGGCCGAGCAGGCAGATCAGCTCGCCGGGGGCGAGCTCGAGGTCGACGCCGTGCAGCACCGTGGTGGAACCGTAGGACTTGGCGACCCGCTCCAGGCGGACCGAGGAACCGGTGTTCGAGGGATCGGTGGGCACGTCAGGACTCCTTGGCGGTGGCGGAAACTGGGGCTGGCGCGGCCAGGGCGCCGGGTGCGGCGAGCGCGCCCGCGACGGGGCCGCCGACGCGTCGCGCGCGTCGCCGCGTCGCCGAGCCGGTGCTGCTCACCGCGAGCAGCACGGCGAAGGCGCCGATGAGCGAGAGCAGCGAGACGATGACGGCCGCGAACGGGTCGGACTTCGACACCTGCAGCAGCGCGACCTGCAGGGTCGTGCGGTTGAGCAGCGACGAGACGGTGAACTCGCCGAGCACGATCGCGATGGTGAGCAGCGATGCCGCGAGCAGGCCTCGCCGCACCCCCGGCGCGATGACCCGCACGAGCACGGTGCCCCAGCCCGCGCCGAGCGACCGCGCGGCCTCGGCGCGGGTGCGGGCGTCCATGCCCTGCAGATCGGCCACGATGGCGCGGTACGCGAACGGCAGCACGAGCACGCCGTAGGCGAGGCCCAGCGTCCAGACCCCCGACCCGAGCAGCTGCCCGATCACCCGGTAGACGGGTGCGAAACCCACGACGAGCACGATCGCGGGGATCGCGATCGGCAGCACGGTGAGCAGGTCGAGCGCGCGCTCGAGGCGCGGGAAGCGCAGGTGCACCAGCACGATCGTGGGGAAGAACAGCACGAGCACGATCATGAGTGCGATGGCTGCGAGCGCGAAGGAGTTGCCGATGCCCTGAAACAGCGTGCGGTACCTGCGCGCGTTCTCGGGATCGAACAGCGCCGCCCAGTGCTCGAGGCCGTAGCCGCCGGCGGTCTGCCGCAGGGTGAACTCGAGCATGGCGACCAGCGGGATCAGGAAGAGGCCGCCGACGACCGCGACGACGATGCGGGCGGCGACGGGCGAGGGGCGCCCGGGCACTCGCGCGCTCATCGCTGCCACCTCGCGGCGCGCGCCATAAGCCGCCCGTAGACGAGCATCACCGCGGTCATCACGACGATCATGCCGAGCGCGAGGGCGCCCGCCGTGCTCGCGCTGCTGCCGCCGGTCTCGCCGATGAGGGCGGCGCGGATCTGCAGCGGCACGATCTGCGAGCCCTGGCTGATGAGCGCCGCCGCGGTCGCGTACGACGAGAACGCGTTGGCGAACAGCAGCAGCAGCGAGCCGAGGAACGCGGGCGCGAGCACCGGCAGGCCGACCCGCAGCCAGTACGCGCCGCTCGATCCGCCCAGGGTGGCGACCGCCTCCGCCCAACCCGGCCGCAGTGCGCTGACGGCGGGCAGGAAGGTGATGACCATGAGGGGCACCTGGAAGTAGAGATAGGGCAGGATGAGGCCGGGCAACTCGTAGAGCCAGACGCCGCCCGAATAGATGTCGACCCCGCCCCGCTCGCGCAGCAGCACCGTGACGATGCCCTGGATGCCGATGGTCGCGATGAACGCGAACGCGAGCATGACGCCGCCGAACTGCGCCAGCACGGAGCTGGCGGAGTCGACGACCCGGCGCAGCGGCCCCGTCTCGGGCAGAGCCGCGAGGGCCCAGCAGAGCACCGCTCCCACGACCGCGCCGATGGCGGCGGTGAGGGCGCTCACCCAGATGCTGGCGCCGAACGCCTCGAGCGTGGCGGGGGCGAGCAGCGCGCCCAGGTTGTCGAGGGTGAACCCCTCGTCGTCGAAGAACCCGCTGCCGATGGCGAGCAGCGTGGGCACGGCGAGGAACAGCAGCACGTAGGCCGCGAACGGGGCGAGCCCGAGTGCCGGGAGGATGAGCGACTTCATGAGGGAAGCGGAGCGGCGCCCCGCGCGACCCGGCTCGACCGGGAGGTGCGGGGCGCCGCGAGCCGTCACTTGATCGTCGCGGCCCAGCGCTCGGCGAGCACCGCGTTCGCGGCCTCGGTCTGCGCCTGGTCGGGCGAGATCCAGTCGTCGCCCTCCGTTCCGAAGGTCGCGGCCTCGATGAGACCCTCGTCGGCGGCGCCCGAGGCCTTCAGGGCGTCGACGCGCACGGGCACGGCGTTCCCCTCGAGGAACAGGGCCTGCGCCTCGTCAGAGAAGATCCACTCCTGCCAGAGGCGGGCGGCCGCCGGGTGCGGGGCGTCGGCATTGATGGCCTCGTTGTAGAAGCTGACGTACGCGGCGCCGGGGATGACCGTGGTCTTCCAGCTCGGCTTGTCGGCCGCGGCCGCGACGTTGTTGAACGACCAGTCGAACACGGCCGGGGTCTCGCCCGACGCGATGGTCGCGGGAGTGGGGTCGAGGGTGAGGAAGTTCCCCGCTCCGCGCAGCTGCCCCACGAAGTCGATGCCGGGGCCGAAGTCGTCGACGCCGCCGCCGTTCAGCGCCGCGATCCAGCCCACCGCGGCGAACGCCGCACCGGCCTGCGTCGGGTCGCCGTTCAGCGCGACCGCACCGCGGTAGTCGTCGCTCAGCAGATCGTCGAGCGAGGTGGGCTCGGGCAGTTTGTCGCTGTCGTAGCCGATCGACATGACGCCCGAGTAGTTGTTCACCCACAGCCCTTCGGGGTGCTTGTTCTCGTCGGGGATGTCGTCCCAGGTCTCGACCTTGTAGGGCGCGAACTTGTCGGTGTTCTCGAGCGCGACGGCCGCGCCGAGGTCGAAGACGTCGGGGGCGGTGTCCTGGCCCTTGAGGTTCTCGGCGGCCTGGATCTCCTCGGCGCTCGACGCGTCGGGCGACGCGGAGTTGACCGTGATGCCGTACTCCTCCTCGAAGCCGGCGATGATCGCGCCGTAGTTGGCCCAGTCCTCGGGCAGCGCGATCACGTTGAGCTCGCCCTCGGCCTGAGCGGCCGCGACGAGCGCGTCGAAGCCGCCGAGATCGGCTGCGCTGGTGGAGGTCGAGGCGTCGACGACGTTCCCCGAAGCGGTGTCGTCGCCGCCGTTCGAGGAGCAGGCCGCGAGGGTGCCGCCCAGCAGGAGGGCGGTGGTGACCAGGGCTGCGGAGCGCAGGAGTGCGCGAGAATTCACGTGGATTCCCTTTCGTGACGTGGGTGCGGATCGCCGGGTCGGCGCTCGCGGCACCGCCCGGGGCGGTGCCGATCCGACACCACGCTAGGGAGCGCGGATGTCCTCGTGGGGCTCGGCGCGTGACGCGCCGGTGAACTCTCGGTGCGCGATGGGTCAGTCGTACGACAGCGTGACGATGGAGCTGGTCGACGGCGTCGCCGCGTTCGGGTCGAGGTAGACGTCGGGCTCGAGGTAGATCACGGCGACCTCGGCGACCGCGGCCTGCACCCGGCGCTTGGCCTGGTGCAGCACGAACGAGACCTCGCGCATCGTGAGATCGGGATCGAGGTCCACCTTCGCCGCGACCATGAGTTCGCCGTCGGCCTCTCCGAGGTCGAGGCTGATCACCCGGGAGATCCTCGCGCCGTCCAGCAGCGCCTCTTCGATGTGTGCCCGGTGCTCGCTACCCGCGGTCATCTCGATCCCTTCGTCGCTTGCCCACATTCTACGGGGGAGGCCTCCGGATCGGGTCATAGAAGCGCGACTGCGCGGAGATGCGCGAGTCGGTGCTCGCGCGGCGTGCGACCGTAAGTCGACTTGAAGAGCTTGCTGAAGTGGCTGAGGTCGACGAAGCCCCCGGCCTGCGCGATCTGCAGCACCGTGCGCTCCTGCAGCGCGGAGTCCTCGAGGTCGATGCGGCAGCGCTCGAGGCGCCGCGACCGGATGTAGCCGGAGACGGTGAGCCCCTCCTCCTGGAACAGGTACTGCAGCTGACGGGTGGAGATGAAGTGGGTCTTCGCGATGGAGTCGGTGTTGAGATCGGGATCGCAGAGGTGCGAATCGATGTGCATGCGCACCGACTCGAACGCCACGCCGTGCTCGTCGCGCGTCGACGTCGCCTGGATCTCGGACGAGAGCAGCGCCGTGATGAGCTCGAAGGCGCTGTGCATGATGCGCGAGCCGTTCACGCCCTCGAGCTGGTCGAGGTTCTCGGCCATGTGCTGCATGAAGGGGCAGATCACGCGGCCGATCCCCGTGTCGCCCGCGAGTCGCGCCGCGGTGACCGTGTGCACCATGCTCGCCGAGAGCCCCAGCATGGAGTGGGGAAAGAGCATGACGAGCGATCGCATGGGCCCGCCGTACTCGAGGGTGTAGGGGCGCGACGTGTCGTAGATGGCGGCGTCGCCAGGGTTGAGGTGGGCGCTGCGACCGTCCTGCATCACGAGACCGGTGCCCTCGAGCTGCATGCTCAGCTTGAGGTGGTCGTTCTTGTCGCGGCGGATGGCGTTCGAAAGCCGGTGCACGCTGTGCGAGGACGCGGCGATGTCGGTGACGCAGATGCCGCCGATGGTGCGGGTGCGGATCGTGCCCGTGAAGGTCTCGGGCGAGCCGGTCGACAGTGCGAGCGGTACGAAGCGGTTGCCGACCAGTCGCACCCATTCGTCGAATCCGACCGACTCGTGCGACTCCATCGAATATTGGGGATCGTGCGCCGACATCGGCATGCCTCCTTGCCCGTTGAACATCATCGTCCGTGTGCAAGAGTACGACCAACCGGCCGCCGCTTCCAGCCCGGGCGGCTGGCTGCGCGACGGGCTGCGCGATCTGCCAGCGGGACTGCGGCAGCGGACAAGTGGCGTGCCCGCCGCCTCGGGCACACTGATGAGCAGCGCGGCGACGCGGCCGCGGCGAATCTTCGAAGGAGTGGATCGTGATCCGAGACGAGCTGTACGACGTCGGCCTGCGTCAGCGACGCACCATGTTCGGGCCCGAGGGGGCGGAGGGCCAGGTGGAGCACACCACCGACCTCAACGACAAGCTGCAGGACTTCGTCACCCGGTACTGCTTCGGCGACATCTGGCAGCGCGACGGGCTCTCGTACGCCGAGCGCAGCCGCGTCACGTTCGCGATGCTGATCGCGCAGGGCAAGTCGCATGAGCTGCGGGTGCACGCGCGCGGTGCGCTGGCCAATGGCGTCTCCCCGATCGAGCTGCGCGAGGTCGTTGTGCACTCGATCCTCTACTGCGGCATCCCCGCCGCGGTCGAGGGGCTGCGCGCGCTCGAGGAGATCCTCGAGGAGCGGGGTATCGCGCTGGATCTCGACGGGGAAGCGGAGCGCCCCTAGCGGGCGCGGGAGAGGAGCAACGACATGAACGAGCGGATCACACGGGTCGGCTTCATCGGTCTGGGCACGATGGGCGACCCCATGTCCAGCAACATCGCGGCGTCGGGGGAGTTCGACCTGGCCCTGTTCGACGTCGATCACAACCGTGCGCGAGAGCTCGCGGGCCGCGTCGGCGCGTCGGCCGTGGAGCGCGTCGCGGACCTCGCCGATCGCGAGGTGATCGTCTTGATGCTGCCGACCAGCGCCATCGTGCGCGAGGCACTGCTCGACGGCGACGGCGCCCCCCGCATCCCGGCCCGCCCCGGCACGGTCTTCGTCGACATGAGCTCATCGGATCCGACCGAGACCGTGGAGACGGGCGAGGCGCTGCACCGCGCGGGCTACGCGCTGGTCGACGCCCCCGTGTCGGGTGCGCGGGAACGAGCGGTCGACGGGACCCTCTCGATCATGCTCGGCGCCGACGACGACGCCGCGGCCGAGCGGGCGATCCCCGTGATCGAGACGATGAGCTCGCGCATCTTCCGCACCGGCAGGCTGGGCACCGGGCACGCGATGAAGGCCCTCAACAACTTCGTGGCCGCGGCGGCGTTCACCGCGGCCTCCGAGGCGCTCGCAGCGGGCGCCGACTTCGGCCTCGACCCCGAAGTGATGGTCGAGGTGTTCAACGCCTCGACCGGGCAGAGCTTCGTCACCACCCATGTGCTGCCCGCGCACGTCGTGGGCGAGCAGTACGCGAGCGGCTTCGCGCTGCCGCTCTTCACGAAGGACGTGAGGATCGCGCAGCGGGTGCAGCAGGCCGCCGGCCGCGAGGCGCCCGTCTGCGACGCCGTGACCCGCGTCATGGGCGAGGCGCTGGATGCCCTCGGCAACGTGGACCACACGCGCGCCTTCGAGTTCTGGCGGGACCGCTAGGACGCGCCATGGAGACCTCGGCAGAACCCGGCGGATCGGCCTTCGACCGCTGGCTGAAGCGGTGCAGCGCCGCGCTCGGCGTCATCGCGGCGGGTGCCCTCGTGGTGCTCATGCTCGCGACCGTGATCGACGTGCTCGTGCGCTGGACCACCCGCGCGAGCCTGCCCGGCATGATGGAGATCGCCGAGACGGCGCTCGTCGCGTCGGTGTTCCTCGGCCTCGCGTGGACCTCGATCCAGGGCGGCCACGTAGCCGTCACCATCGTCACCGACCGCCTGAAGCCCGGCCTCGCGCGGGCGGCGTCGGTGCTCATCTGGGCGCTCAACGCCGTGATCCTCGGCTGGATGACCGCCGCCCTCCTCGCGCGCGCAGTGCAGTCGACGAGCATGAGCGAGACCCGCTTCGGCCTCGTGCAGTGGCCGATCTGGCCGCTGCGCTGGATCATCGCGGCCGGCGTGCTGTTCTGGGCGATCGTCGCGCTCGTCAACCTGGTGCGCGTGATCCGCGGCCGCACCGCCTACGGAGAAGACGCGGAGGTGGTGCTCGATGCGTAGCGCCCGCCCCCGTTCCACACCTCGGACAGGAGACCCGTCATGCTCGTCACAGTGATCGTGCTCACGATCGTCGTGCTGCTGCTCGTGCTGCTGATGCTGCGTATGCCGGTCGCCCTTTCGCTCGCCCTCTCGGGTGCGCTGGGCCTCGGCATCCTGCAGGGCACCGGCTACACCACGAACGTGCTCGGCTCCGTGCCCTTCAGTGCGACCGCGAGCTTCTCGTTGACGATCATCCCCATGTTCATACTCATGGGCATGTTCGCCATGCGGGCCCGGATCGCGGAGCACGTGTTCGCGGTCGCGAACCACATGGTCAGCCGCTTCCCGGGAGGCCTCGGCGTCGCCACCGTCATGGCGTGCGCGGGCTTCTCGGCAGTCTCAGGTTCGAGCATCGGCACGGCCGCCACCATGTCGAAGCTGTCAGTCGGGCAGATGCGGGCCTACGGCTACCCCGCGGCGCTCGCGACGGGCATCGTGGCCATCGCCGGCACCCTGGGCGTCGTGATCCCGCCGAGCACCTTCCTCGTGCTGTACGCGATCATGACGGGCGAGTCGGTCGCGCAGATCCTCGCCGCGGGCATCATCCCGGGCGTGCTCTCGGCTCTCGGCTACATCGTGTACATCCTGGTCGTCGGGCACCGGCAGATCGTGCGGCCCGAGGCGACGCTCGCCGATGCGGTCGCGGTCGCGCACTCCGACGCCGCCGAGGCGCGCGGCGCGAGCCGCACCCGCACCGCGGAGCCGACCGCGACCGCCGCCGCGCTGCCTCCGGGCACCCCGGACACGGAGGCCGTGCAGCAGGTCTACGGCCGCACGCTGCGCACCCTGCCGTGGCGGGGGCTTGTGCGCCTGAGCGTGATCTTCCTGATCATCCTCGGAGGCATGTTCTCCGGCGTCTTCACCTCGACCGAGTCGGCCGCGATCGCCGCGTTCGTAGCGCTCCTCATCCTGCTCTGGGAGTTCCGCCGCGACGGCTGGAGCACCATGTGGGGCAACGTGAAGGGCGCGCTGCTCGACACTGCGCAGACCACGTCGATGGTGTTCATGATCCTCGTCGGCTCGAGCGTGTTCTCGACGTTCCTCATCGCAGCCCACGTACCCGACACCGTGACCAACTGGGTCGCGGGGCTCGACGTACCGCCGCTGCTGACGATCGGGCTGCTCCTGCTGCTCCTGCTGCCGCTCGGCACCGCCCTCGACGAGATCTCGGTGCTCATCATCACGATCCCGATCATCTATCCGATCGCGATGGAGCTCGGCTTCGACGGCATCTGGCTCGGCCTCATGATCGTGAAGCTCACGGCGATCGGCATGGTGACGCCACCGGTCGGCATGACGTGCTTCGTCGTCTCCGGGGCCACGGGCTTGCGCACCGAGACGGTGTTCAAGGGCGTGCTGCCGCTCATGCTGATGGATCTCGTGGTCTCGGCGATCCTCTTCTTCGTGCCCGCGATCACGCTCTTCCTGCCGTCGCTCGTCGCTCAGAGCGCCGGCTGAGACTCCTTGCGCGAACGCCTCATCCGTCTGCGCCGCCTGCCAAAGACAGTGCCTGCGCACCGCTGAACAATGAAGTCAACCTCGCTCCGCACGGCAGCGGGACACCCATGAAAGGACAATGATGTTCTCCACCCACCAGCACCCCCGTCGGGTCGGCCGCACCGCCGCCTCGATCGGCCTCATCGCGGTCGCGGGCCTCGTGCTCGCCGGCTGCTCCGGCATCAACAATGCGTCGTCGGGCGGAGACGGCGGAGACGGCGGGGAATCGGTCACCTGGACGCTCGTGACCGGCGCTCAGGCCGACACCCCGAACGCGGCCGTGCAGAACTGGTTCCTCGACCGCGTCGAGGAGGTCACCGAGGGCCGCATCGCCTTCGAGCGCACCGCCACCGAGGCGCTCTGCAAGGCGCCCGAGGTCGCCGACTGCGTGCGCGACGGCCGCGCCCAGATCGGCGTCACGGTGCCCGACTACACGCCCCAGTACTTCCCCTCCACCAGCATGGTGAGCATCCCGTTCCTCAGTCAGAACGCTCAGGCCGCGATGCAGTCCATCTACGACCTGCACGAGGACTACGATCCCGCGAAGGCGATCATGGAGCGCAACGGCCTGCACCACGTCGCGACGTGGCCGGTCGGCCGCTTCCTGATCGGCGGGCACGAGCCGATCACGAGCGTCGCCCAGTTCCAGGGCGCCCAGGTGCGCGTCTCGGGCCCGATCATCCAGCAGGCCATCGGCAACGAGGGCGCGAACATCGTCGCCGTCACGGCGCCGGAGACCTACGAGGCGGTCGAGCGCGGGGTCGTCTCCACGATCGGCGGCGCCATCGACTTCCCGGTGAACTACGGGCTGATGGAACTGCTGCCCGATTGGACCGACCCGGGCATCGGCCAGTACTCGACCTTCGGCATGTGGGTGAACGCGGACGCCTACAACGCGCTCCCCGACGACCTGCGCGAGCAGTTCGACCAGGTGGCCGAGGAGCTGAACACCGGTGAGGGCACCGCGGCGTTCAACGAGGTCGCGGCCGGTCAGTGCCAGCAGATGAAGGATGCCCCGACCGTGAAATCGCTCACGGCGTGGGCCGAGCAGGACACCCAGGCTTGGAAGGACGCGCTCGGCGACTCGGGTCAGGAGATGTGGATCGAGCTCGCCACCGAGCAGGGGCTCGAGGACGCTGAGGGCGTGCTCGAGCAGTACCTCGCCGGGCTGGAGAGCTACGACGACGTGGCCTACGACGATGCGACGAGCGCCTGCGTGGCCTCCTTCGGCGACCGTTGAGTGGTGCGCCGGTACGAGACGAGAGGAAGACTGAGATGACCGACAACACGCTGCTGGACGCGATCTCCGCGACGCAGGAGGAGGGGCGCCCGATTCCGGACGCCGCCACGGGCGAGACCATGGGCTACGCGCCGGTGCACACGACGGCCGATCTCGACGCCGCGGTGGAGGCGGCGCGGGCAGCCCAGCCCGCGTGGGCCGGCCTCGGGCACGAGGAGCGCGCGCGGCTGCTGCGGCTCGCCGCCGACGAGATCGAGGCGAACGCCGAGGACCTCGCGCGGATCATCGCGCGGGAGCAGGGCAAGCCGTTGAACGGCGCCGGGGCGCGGTTCGAGGCCGGCGGCTGCGCCGTCTGGGTGCGCAGCGCGGCCGACACCGCGATCGAGCCCGAGGTGCTGTTCGAGGCGGAGGGCACCCGCTCCGAGCTGCACTACGTGCCGCTCGGCGTGGTGGCCGCGATCGGGCCGTGGAACTGGCCCGCGCTGATCGGCATCTGGCAGATCGCCCCGTCACTGCGCATGGGGAACGCGGTGGTGGTGAAGCCGAGCAGCTACACCCCGCTCAGCGTGCTCGCCGTCGTCGAGCTCATGAACCGGCACCTGCCGGAGGGGGTGCTGACCGTCGTCTCGGGCAACCGGGAGGTGGGGGCGCGCATCGCGAGCCACCCCGGCATCGACAAGGTGATGTTCACCGGGTCGACCGAGACGGGCCGGGAGATCGTGCGCAGCTCGGCCGACAACCTTGCGAGACTCACGCTCGAGCTGGGCGGCAACGACCCGGGGATCGTGCTCCCCGGAGCCGATGCGCGGGCCATCGCCGAGGGGCTCTTCTGGGGCATCTTCATCAACACCGGCCAGACGTGCGCCGCGCTGAAGCGCCTGTACGTGCACGACTCCGTGCACGACGAGGTGGTCGCCGCGCTCGCCGAGCTGGCGGAGTCGATCCCGATGGGGCCCGGGACGGATGAGGGCAGCCTGCTCGGTCCGCTGACGACGCCGCAGCAGTTCGAGATCGTCGCACGCCTCGTCGACGACGCGCGCGCCCGGGGGGCGAGGATCGTGACCGGCGGCGAGCCCGCGGAGGAGCTCGGCGCGCAGTTCTACCGCGCGACGATCGTCACCGACATCGAGGACGGCGCGGCCCTCGTCGACGAGGAACAGTTCGGCCCGGTGATCCCGGTGATCCGCTACTCCGATCTCGACGACGCGATCGCCCGCGCCAACGCCTCCGAGCAGGGTCTCGGGGCCTCGGTCTGGGGGGATCCGGGGGAGGCGCGTCGAGTGGCGGAGCGCATCGAGGCCGGCACGGTCTGGATCAACCAGCACGGCACGCTCAACCCGATGGTGCCGTTCGGAGGGGTCAAGGCCTCGGGCTACGGGCTCGAGTTCGGCGCGCACGGTCTGAAGGCCGTCGCCGCCCCGAAGGTCATCACGGTCTGATCCCCGGGGGAGTACCTACACTGGGGAAGCATGAGCAACTCAACGCAGTCAGCAGCACTTCCGCGCACCGCCATGATCGGCGTCGGCTCCATGGGCGGCGCGATCCTGGCGGGGCTGCGCGCCCCCGAGGTGGAAATCGAGCTCCCGATCGCGGTCACCACCCGGTCGGTCTCGAGCGCCGCGGCGTTCGACGGCGCCGATGACGTGGTCGCCTACGCGGGCGAGAGCGATCCCGACGCCAACCGCCACGCGGTGCGCGGCGCCGGGCTCGTGATCCTCGCGGTGAAGCCGTGGACGGTCGCCGAGGCGGCGCGGGGGATCGCCGACGCCCTCGAGCCGGGGGCGATCGTCGTGAGCGTCGCCGCGGGCGTGCCGAGCAGTGCGATCGAGGCCGAGCTCCCCGAGGGCGTCGCGGTCGTGCGGGCGATGCCGAACACCCCGTCGCACATCGGGCGCGGGGTGACCGGCATCGCCGGCGGGGCCTCGGCGGGCGAGGAGGCCGTCGACACGGTGCGGCGCCTGTTCGAGACCGTCGGCGAGGTGCTGGAGGTGCGCGAGGATCAGATCAACGACGTCGCCGCCGTCTCGGGATCTGGCCCGGCCTACGTCTACCTCTACGCCGAGCACATGATCGCGGCGGCCCGGAGGCTCGGTTTCGACGCGGATCAGGCCCGCCTGCTCGTGCAGCAGACGATCGCGGGCGCGGCCGAGTTGATGGTGCGCAGCGACGATGAGCCCGAGCAGCTGCGCCGCAACGTGACGAGCCCGAAGGGCACCACCGAGCGGGCCGTCGAGGTGCTGCAGGCGGCAGACTGGGGCGACCTCTTCGACCGGGCGCTCGCCGCGAACGTGCGGCGATCGGAGGAGTTGGAGCGGGGCGAATAGGCCGGCAGCCTCCCGATTCTCCGGTTTCGCAGTATCGATATGCGGTTCAATCCGTTTGATCCGTGTGCAGCTGATGGCCGATGATGTGTGCGGCCCGCGCCGAGGAGGTGCGGGCCGCACCTCTCACCACGGACAAGGGAGACGCCGCGGTCTGAACCGCTGCGCTCACGAGGGCCAGGGGACGCCCCGCGCGAACTCGATCAGGGCCCGGGTTCGCGCGGGGACCGGCCGGTCCGGAGCCCAGATCATGTCGATCGCGACCGGGCGCACCGGCGGAACGATCGTCTTCGTGACGAGCGGCAGGCCCTCGTAGCTCTCGGGGTTGGCGACCCGCGTCACCAGGACGCCGTACCCGAGGCCGCGGGCCACGAGCGTGCGCACCACCTCGTAGCTCGCCGTGCGATGCCTGATGCGCGGGTGCAGACCGCGCTCGGCGAACACGGAGAGGGTGTGCTCGCTCGAGGGCGGCGCATCGAGCAGGATCAGGTCGTCGCCCACGAGCTCGTCGAGCCGCACGCTCGCCCGCCCCGCGAGCGGGTGGTCGGCGGCGAGCAGCGCGTGCGCCTGCAGCTCGTAGAGCCTGGCGCGCTCGGTATCGCCGGGCACCAGCATGTCGTAGACGAATGCCACGTCGATGCGGCCCGACGCGAGATCCTCGGCCAGCCGATCTTGCGTCGCCTCGCGGATCGAGAGCTCGATGTGCGGGTGCAGCTCGGCGAAGTCCTGCAGCAGCGGCGGCAGGACGGTCGGCGCGAGCGTCGGATAGCAGCCGATTACGACGGGGCCGGACAGCTGCCCGCCGCCCCCGATGGAGCGGCGCAGCTCCTCGGCCTCGGCGAGCATGAGCCGCGCGTGGCGCACGAGCTGAGCCCCCGCGGGTGTGAGTGTGAGCCCGTGGGCCCGGCGGCGCACGCACAGCCGCTCGCGCATGACCGATTCGAGCTCGGTGATGGCGTCGGACATCGCCGAGGGTGAGACGCGCAGCACCTCGGCGGCGGCCGTAATGGTGCCCTCGTCGGCGGCCGCGACGAAGTAGGCCAGCTGGCGCAGGGTGAAGCCGGGCAGGGGCGCGTCGAGCGGTTCAGCCACGCGCTACCACCACCGGGTCGTCGAGCTCGGTGCCGTCGGCGTAGGGACCCGAGGCGAAGAGGTCGGCACCCGCCGCGGTGAGGCGGGTGCCGTTCGCTGCGCCGCCGCCGGCAGCGTCGAGTTCGAGGCGCTCGATGGCGGCGAAGGTCAGGCGCGATCCCGGTTCGTAGGGGTCTGCGATCGTGAGCTCCCACGCCTGGCCGCGGCCTGCGCCGGGCACCAGCCAGGGGTCCTCGAACACGAGCCTCAGCATGCCGCTGTGCCCGCTGAGCGTCACCGTTCCGGCGAAGCGGAGCGTTCGGTCGGAGACGCCGGCGGCACGGGGATCGGTGGTCCGAGCGGGGTCCGCCGCCGGGAAGCGGAACCCCTCGCGGGCCACCCGTGCGGGAGGGAGCACGCTGGCCGAGCCGTCGGGCATGCCGATCACGTACTGCACGAGGGATCGCTTGATGCCCCACTCGAGCGCGGGGCCTTCGGACGGCGTGCGGATCATGCCGCCCATTGTTGCACGTCGTCGAATAAACAATGCAGATAATTCCGCTTTTGTTTCGTTTATGCGCCGAGCATACTCGAAGGCGTACGGCAGTTCAGAACGACGAGGTGCGCCATGACGAGCAACGAGGCTCCGGTCGCAGACTGGGTGACCATTCCCGATCTCTATCGCGATCCATTCCCCATCTACGAGCGGCTGCGCGCCGAGGGCGGCGTGCACTGGTTGCCGCAGGTCGGCCGCTACCTCATCACCTCATACGAGGCCGTGCACGAGACCGAGCTCGACCAGCAGATCTTCTCGGCCGATGAGCAGGGGTCGCTGCAGATCCGCGCGATGGGCCACTCGATGCTGCGCAGGGACGACCCCGAGCACTACATCGAGCGAAAGGCCTGGCAGCCGGCGCTGCGCCCGGGCGCCGTGCAGCGAGTCTGGAAGTCGAAATTCCAGCGCAATGCCGAGCGCTACCTCGAGGAGTTCATCGCGAAGGGCCCAGGCGCAGACCTGATCTGGGACTTCTCGGCCCCCTTCGCCGCAGAGAGCCTGCGCGAGCTCATCGGTCTGCACAACGCCACCCAGCAGGATCTGCAGCGCTGGTCGCAGACGATGATCGACGCCACCGGCAACTACGCCGACGACCCCGAGGTGTGGGCGCTCGGCAAGCAGTCGTTCGACGAGGTCGACGCAGCGCTCGACGAGATGCTCGCGTGGCACGCCGCCAACCCGAACGAGTCGCTGCTCTCGCAGCTGCTGCGCATTCCCGACTACGAGATGCCGCTCGACCGCATCCGGGCCAACGTGAAGATGACGATCGGCGGCGGCCTCAACGAGCCCCGCGACGCCCTCGGCGTCGCCGCCTGGGGGCTGCTCACCCACCCCGATCAGCGCGCCGCCGTCGAGAGCGACCCCTCGCTGTGGCAGGCCGTCTTCGACGAGACGATCCGGTGGGTGGCGCCCATCGGCCTCTACTCGCGCCAGGTGACGCGCGACACCGACCTCGTCGGCGTGCGGCTGCCCGCGGGCGCCCGCCTCGGCATCTGCATCCTCTCCGCCAACCGCGACGAGCGGGTCTGGGACGATCCCGCATCGTTCGACATCCGCCGCGAGTCCAAGCCGCACCTCGCCTTCGGCAAAGGAGTGCACGTGTGCCTCGGCGCCTGGGCCGCCCGGGCCGAGGTCGCCGAGGTCGCGCTGCCGCTTCTCTTCTCATCGCTCGACGGCCTCTCGCTCGTGGAAGACGATCCGGCCGAGATCGGCGGGTGGGTGTTCCGGGGCATGACGAAGCTGCCCGTCGCCTGGAACGGCCGCCGCTCGTCCCGCCCCGCTGCTGCCGCAGCGGGCGAGGCGCCGCCGGCGCCGCGCGTCGCGATCGTCGGATCCGGCCCCGCGGGCAGCTTCACCGCCCAGGCGCTGCGGCGCAGCTTCCCCGCCGCGCCGGTCGAGGTGTTCGACGAGCTGCCCACGCCCTACGGTCTCGTGCGCTACGGGGTCGCCGCCGATCATCAGGGCACGAAGGCCGTGGCCCGGCAGTTCGATCGGCTCTTCGCCGAGGAGGGCGTGCGATTCCGCGGCAGCTGCCGCGTCGGCGCCGACGTCTCGCTCGAAGACCTGCGCGGAGCGTACGACGCGGTGGTGCTCGCGACCGGCATGCACCGCGACGCGCGGCTCCCCGTTCCCGGCGCAGACCTCGTCGGCGTGCGCGGGGCGGGCGCGGTGACCCGCTTCCTCAACTGCCACCCCGACGAGCCCGTGCCCGATCCGCTCGGGGAGCGCGTCGCCGTCATCGGCCACGGCAACGTGGCCATGGACATCGTGCGGCTCATCGCGCGCGACGCCGCAGGCTTCGAGGGATCCGACATCGACGACGCCTCGCACCGGCGCTTCACCGAGCGCGTGCGCACCGTGCACGTGGTGGGCCGCAGCGGTCCGGCGACCGCGCGCTTCGACCCGGTCATGGTGCGTGAGCTCGCGGGCCTGGCGGGCGTGCGGCACGTCGTGCACGGGGCGGGCGAGCTCGCCGACGACGGCCGCGACGCGCGCATCGACGCCGTGCGGGCGCTCGCCGCGCGGGGCGCGGGTGCGGGCGGCGCTGGCGGCGCGGGTGCCGCGGGACCCGGGGCACCCGCGGGCGAAGCCGAGCCGCGCATCACGATCGAGTGGTGGTTCGGGCTCGCGCCCGAGCGCCTCGAGGGCGAGGGGCGCGTAGAGACCGCGGTGTTCCGGAGCGGTGAAGGCGAGACGAGGATCGTCGTCGACGACGTCATCACGGCGATCGGCTTCGCGGCCGACGAGAACAGCCCGCTCGAGCCGGGGGCGCACCCCGACGGACGGGTGGAGCCCGGCCTCTACGCGGCGGGGTGGCTGCGCCGCGGCCCGCGGGGCACGATCCCGGACCAGCGCGCCGACGCCCGCGATCTCGCCCGCATCATCGCGGCCGACCTCCAGTCGGGAGCGGTGACCGTGTCGGCCGCCGGGCTGCCCCCGATCGCTGGCGAGACCGACTTCGACGGCTGGCGCCGCATCGACCTGCGCGAGCGCCTGACAGCCGCGCCCGGTCGCGAACGCGCGAAGCTGCCCACTCGCGAGGCGCAGCTCGAGGCCGCAGCCGACACCGGCCTCGAACTGCCGCCGCTCGAGACGGGGACGGCGTCGGGCATCGGCCCGGCGGCGCCCACCACGATCCTCTTCGGCACCGAGTCCGGCGGGGCCGAGCTCGTGGCCGACGAGCTCGCCCGCGCGTTCGGCGAGGCAGCGGACCTGGTGGTGCGCGATCTCGCCGAGGTGCGCGCGGCCGACCTCGACCCGTCGCGCATGCACCTCGTGATCTGCTCCACCTACGGCGACGGCGAGGTGCCGAGCGCGGCGCAGCCCTTCGTGCGGCAGCTGACGGACGAGCGGCCGAGGCTCGCGGGCGTGCGCTACGCCGTCTTCGGCATGGGCGACCGCAGCTACGAGCGCACCTACTCGCGAGGCAGCGAGCTCGTCGACGAGGCGCTGCAGGCGTGCGGCGCGACGCGGGTGGGAGAGTACGGGCGGCACGACGCCGGCGGCTCGATTCCGGCCGCCGAGGCGGCGCGCGACTGGGCGGCGGGGGTCTTCGCCGAGGTCGCCGCGGCCGTGGCCGGCTGACGGCGCCGTCGATCCGCGCCCGCGATCCCGAGCTCAGCCGATCGCGGCGAAGCGCTCCACATCGGCCGCGGTGCCGCTCACGATGATGAGATCGTGCGGTGACACGACGGTGTCCTGCGTGGCGTGCGTGAACGGCTGACCGGGGGTCTTCACGCCGACCACGGTGACGCGGTACCGGGTGCGCACGCCGCTGTCCGAGAGGGAGCGACCCCGGATCGAGCGCGGCGGGTACATCTTCGCGATGACGTAGTTGTCGTCGAACTGGATGAAGTCGAGCATGCTGCCGCTCAGCAGGTGGGCGACGCGCTCGCCCGCCTCCCGCTCGGGGTAGATGACGTGGTTCACGCCGATTCGCTCGAGGATCTTGCCGTGCGAGAGCGAGATCGCCTTCGCCCAGATCTGGGGGATGCCGAGATCGACGAGGTTCGCCGCGATGAGCACGCTCGACTCGATCGAGGCGCCGGTCGCGACGACCGCGATCTGGAACTCGTCGGCGCCGATCTGGCGCAGCGCCTCCATCGAGCGGGCGTCGGCCTGTACGGCGTGGGTCACGCGATCCGCCCACTTCTGCACGAGCTGGGGGTCGGTGTCGACCACCAGCACCTCGCGGTCCTGGCGGTCGAGCTGTCCTGCGGTCGCGGCGCCGAACCGGCCGAGGCCGATCACGATCACCGGAGCGTCACTGCGAATATCAACCAACGATCTACCTTTCGTGAGGTGCTGTCACCGGTGCGGCGGTGATCTCAACGCGAATATCAACCAATGATCTGCCTTCCTCGAGGCGTCGTCGATGGGGCGGCGGCAATCCCTGCGCGAGTATCAGCCAACGATCGGCCTCTCCTCGGGGAGTTTGAAGAGGCGGGACCGGCTCGACGCCGCGACGGCTGCGGCCAGCGTCACCGTGCCTACACGGCCCGCCCACATGGTGGCCGCGAGAATGTACTTCCCGGGGTCGGAGACCTCGCTCGACAGCCCGGTCGACAGCCCGCAGGTGCCGAACGCCGAGATCACTTCGAAGAGCACGACGTCGAGGGGGCGGCCCGTCAGCTGCAGCAGCGCGACCGTCGCGACCAGCACGATCGTCGCACCCCAGATGAGGATCGACACCGACACGCGCAGCACCTCGTTCGGGATGCGCCGGTCGAACACCTGGATGTCGCGGTAGCCGCGAGCCTCGGCGTAGGCGGCGAGGAAGAGCACGGCGAGCGTGGTGACTTTGATGCCGCCCGCCGTCGACGCCGATCCGCCGCCCACGAACATGAGCATGTCCATGACCAGCAGGGTCGAGCCGTTCATGTCGATGGGGTCGATGATTCCGAGCCCGCCCGAGCGGGTCATCACCGACATGTACCCCGAGCTCAGCAGCGTCTCCCAGAAGCCCTGGCCGCCGAGCGTCGCCGGGTTGGCGAACTCGAGCCCGGCGATGGCGACCCAGCCCACGACCACGAAGATGAGGGTCGTGGAGAGGGTGAGCTTCGCGTGCAGGCCGAGGCGCTTGTGCGCGCGCCAGCCGCCGCCCGTGACGTAGCGGTAGAGCGCGAAGATGACGGGGAAGCCGATGGCGCCGAGGAACACGCCGACCGCGAGCACGCTCAGCAGGTAGAGGTCGGTGTTGAAGGGCTCGAGCCCGCCCGGCAGCGGTACGAAGCCGGTGTTGGTGAACGCCGATGCGGCGAGGTAGAAGCCGTTCCAGAGGGCGTGCCAGAAGTCGTAGCCGGCGGCCATGAGCCGGGGGGTGATGAGCGCGGTGAGCGCGACCTCGATGACCACGAGACTCGTCGCCACGGCCACGAGCAGGCCGCCGATCTCGCCGAGGCCCACGGCCTGGCTCTCCGACACGTCGCGGCCCATGCGCATGGGATTGGTGTCGCCCGCGGCGAGCAGGCGCTGCCGCAGCCCCAGGCGGCGGGTGACGGTGAGACCCAGGATGCTGGCGAGGGTGAGCACGCCGATGCCGCCGATCTGCAGGCCGGCGAGGATCACCAGTTCGCCGAACAGCGACCAGTGCGCCGACATGTCGACGGTCGACAGCCCGGTCACGCAGATCGCCGAGACCGCCGTGAAGAGCGCGTCGGCCAGCGGGGTCACATTGCCGGAGGTGCTCGCGAACGGGAGTGAGAGCAGCGCGGTCCACAGCAGGATCAGGCTGGTGAAGACGAGCAGGGCGAAGCGCGGCGGGGAGGAGTGGATCATGGCGTTGATCCACGATTTCCCTGAGAGCGGGGCGGAGGCCCGACGGCTCACGGCGCGTGCCCTCACGGCTCCTTCTTCCCCTGCGGCAGTGCGAGACCGGAGGCCCGGTTCGCTCGATAGCAGTCATGCTACACACGCGGAGCGGATCAGGCACGACGGGCGGTGGGGCGAGAAACGCGTCGGCCGACTAACCTTGAGAGCATGCCAGATATTTTCGGGGTCATCGCCGACGCGACCCGACGCGACATTCTCCGCGTGCTGCTCGAGCGTCACCAGCAGGACGCCGAGATGAGCGTCTCCGAGATCGTCGGGCAGCTCGAGATCAGCCAGCCCACGGTGTCGAAGCACCTGAAGGTGCTGCGCGAGGCCGAACTGGTGACCGTGCGCGAGGAGGGGCAGCACCGGTTCTACGCGCTCGATCCGGAACCGCTCGAGATGGTCGAGGACTTCGTGATCCCGTTCCTCTCGGCCGGCTTCGACACGGAGGTGACGGTCGAGTACCTCTCCGAGGACGGCGATCGGGTGCCGGGCCCCGACGGCGACGACCCCTTCGGCAACCCGCTCGAAGACGACGAAGTGCTCTCCGAGGAGACCGCCGCCGCCGCCGAGCGGATCGGCCGTGCCGCGGCGCGCGCCGAGCACCGGGTGAAGGAACTGGTGGCCCGGTTCAAGCTGCGCACGTAGCACGATTTCCGCGATCCGCTTCGCTCCCGTTTCGCGCTCGTCGCCGAGAGCGAGTAATATAAGTGTTTTGTGGGCCGCGATACCTTCGGCCCGAGAGACGTTGTGAGGTAACCGTGGGTTCAGTAATCAAGAAGCGCCGCAAGCGCATGTCCAAGAAGAAGCACCGCAAACTGCTGCGCAAGACGCGTCACCAGCGTCGCAACAAGAAGTAATCGCGCCGAGGGCGCCGTTCGCGGCGTCACCGGAATTGCGAGACGCGGGAGGGCGTCGGGCCGAGGCTCGACGCCCTCCCGTCATTCCGGCGGGCTACACTGGTCGATCGTGACGACCGTGCAGCTCACCCTCATCGGCAAGCCCGGCTGCCACCTCTGCGACGACGCCCGCGGCGTCATCGCGGCGGTGTGCGAGGAGCTGGGGCAGCGCGGGATCCGCACCGAGCTCACCGAGCTCGACATCCTGCAGGATGAAGAGCTCGCGCGCCGCCACGCCGAGGAGATCCCGGTGGTGCGGATCAACGGGCGCCGCCACGCGATCTGGCGGGTCGACCCGGCCCGGCTCGCCGCCGCAGTCGAGAAGGCCGCGCGCGGCCCGCGACTGTTCTCGCGGACCTGACCACGCCCCACCCACCCGAAGGAGCCCCATGACCCTGCGCCACATCGTGAGCTGGAAGTTCGCCGGAGAGACCCGCGAGGAGCGCGACGCCCAGGCGGCGGAGGCGATCGCCCGCATCGCACCGCTGCGCGAGCGGGTGGCCTCGGTGCGCGCGCTCACCCTGCACCGCAACGAGCTGTTCGACGGCGCCAACTACGACCTGACGCTCATCGCCGATTTCGATGACGCCGAGGGCCTGGCCGAGTACGCCGAGCACCCCGAGCACCTGCCCGTGGTCGCCTACATGAAGACCGTCACCGCGGCCCGCGCCGCAAGCGACTTCACCGTCTGAGCGGCGGATGAGCGATCAGACCGGACTCACCGCAGGGGAGTTCCTCGACCACGCCGACCACACCCTGCTCGCGAGCGACACGACCGCCGAGCAGCTGGCCGGCTTCATCGCCGGCGCCGAGGCGCTGGGTGTGAAGCGCGTCTGCGTGCTGCCCTCGCTGCTGCCCGTCGAGAAGCGGGGTCGTGAGATCGTGACGGTGGTCGGCTTCCCGACGGGGGCGCACGCGAGCGAGGTGAAGGCGGCGGAGACGCGCCGGGCGGTGGCCGACGGCGCCGACGAAATCGACGTCGTGGTGAACCTGGGCCTCGTACGGTCCGGCGACTGGCGCGCCGTCGAGGCGGATCTGCGCGCGGTGCGCGAGGCCTGCCCCGGGCTGGTGCTCAAGGTGATCCTCGAAACGGCGGCGCTGAGCGACGACGAGATCGTGGCGGGCTGCCGGGCCGCGGAGGCCGCCGGCGCGGACATGGTGAAGACCTCGACCGGGTTCCACCCCGCCGGCGGCGCGAGCCTGCATGCGGTGCGGCTGATGGCGCAGACGGTGGGAGGCCGCCTCGGTGTGAAGGCCTCCGGCGGGATCCGCAGCGCGGCGGTCGCCCGCGAGCTCTGGGCTGCGGGCGCGACGCGGTTCGGCGTCTCCGCGACTGCGAGCATTCTCGCGTCGTGGGACGACGACGAGCGTCCGGAGGCCGCCGACGCCTCCTACTGAGGGGGCTCAGTCTGCCGCGCGCTCCCGGTACTCGCTCGGGGTGACCCCGAGCAGTCGCTTGAAGTCGGTCGTGAAGTGGGCGTGGTCGGCGTAGCCGAGTTCGCTCGCGAGCGCCGCGATCGTGAGGTCCGCGTGCTCGCGCAGCAGCTCGGCGCCCTCCTGGATGCGCCGGCGGCGGATCATCGAGTGCAGCGACAATCCGAAGCAGCGATCCGCTAACCGTTGCAGTGTGCGCGTCGAAGCGTGCAAACGCTCCGGCAGCTGGTCGACGCGCACGACACCGGGATGGGCGAGTGCGTCGGCGAGACGGTTCGCGAGCGCCCCGTCGCGATCCTCGGGCGAACCGGGCTCCGGCACGCGCGCCGCGATCCATTCCGAGAGCAGCGCGGCGGCCCGGGCGCGCCGTTCGTCCCCGGGCGAGGCGGTGTCGGTGATGGCGCGGGTCACGGCGGCGTGCAGCCGCGAGTCGTCGACGGGGCGCGCGGCGTCGCGGATCGAGGTGGGGTCGGGGACGAGCGCTGGCACGGCCGCCGGTCGCAGCAGGGCTCCGACGGCCCAGCCGCGGCCCGTCAGCACTCGTTCGGAGCGCCGCGTGGCGGGACCCGCGGCGATGACGCCGGACGGCTCGACGACCAGGTTGCAAGCGGGGAACGGCAGCAGCACCTGCCGCGACTCCTCGCCGGCGGGCAGGTCCCACTCGGGGATCCAGCACCAGCGCACGGCGTGCTCGAGGCCGGGCGACGGCGGCAGCCGGTGGAAGTCGGGCAGGCGCCGCGGGAAGAGCACGCCGCGCCGATCCTCGTTCATGGCATCCCCCGTCGGCTGCGGCGGCGCGTGCCGCCGCGAGAAGCTGGCGCGAATCTGCAAGCCGCGCCTTCGGGGCCGATCCTACGCTGAGGGCATGAACGCACACGAGACGCGCGCCGCGAACGGCGCCCACACCACCGCAGGCATGCCCCACGGCGCGACGAGCCTCACGCCCTTCCTCGCGATCCCCAAGGCCGCCGAGGCGATCGAGTTCTACCGCGACGTCTTCGGCGCGCGCGTGATCGACGCCACCGAGATGGGCGGGGCCGTGGTGCACGCCGACCTCGACTTCGGCACGGGCCATCTGCAGCTGGGCGAGCCGATGCCCGACTACCACCTCGTCGCGGCCCCTGCCGGCGATGACGACTGCTACTCGATGGGGCTGTACGTGCCCGATGTCGACGCGGTCGTCGAGCGGGCGGTCGCCGCGGGCGCCACGGTGCGCGAGGCCCCGTCCGACTTCGTGTCGGGCGACCGCTTCGCGAGCATCCGCGACCCTTTCGGTGTGCGCTGGTCGGTGATGACCCGGGTCGAGGATCTCTCCGAGGAGGAGAGCGTCGCCCGCGTGCGCGAGTGGGCCAAGACCTTCGAGGGGTGAGCGCGCGCCGCCGCTACTCGGCCTCGGCCTCGCTCGTGTGCAGGTGCAGGCGCTCGCCGACGCTGTTGAAGATGCTGATGACCTCGGCGGGCCGGGCGCCTGCGGCGCGCATGCGGTGGGGCACGGCGGTGTCGAACTCGGCGGCCTCGCCGCGGCCGAGCACCAGCTCTTGCTCGCCGAGGGTGAGCTGCAGTCGGCCCGACATCACGTAGAGCCATTCGTGGCCGGGGTGGGTCTGGGGAGCCCGCTCGGGTGCATCCGGGTGGTAGGTGATCTTGAAGGCGCGCACCTCGGATTCCTCACGGGTGAGCGGTGCGATGGTCATCCCCTCCCGGCGGATCGCGCTGCGGTGCACGCGGGGGTCGCGGTCGCGCGGTTCGAGCAGGTCGTCGACGCGGATCCCGAGCTGTCGCGTGAGGGGGAGCAGCAGTTCGAGGCTCGCCTGCCGCTTGCCCGATTCGAGGCGGGAGAGGGTGCTCGCCGACATGCCGGCGCGCGCGGCGAGTTCGTCGAGGGTCCATCCGCGCTCCTGCCGGGCCGCGCGCAGGCGGGGGCCGAGTCGGCGCAGTTCGTCCATCGCGCACCATCCTTGCCATTTCTGCAAACTCAATTGCAAGTATTGCATGGTTGGCGGAGGCTGGTGGCATGAACGATCGAATCTGGGACACCATCGTGATCGGCGGCGGCGCTGCGGGGCTCAGCGCGGCGCAGGCGCTCGGCCGCTCGCTGCGCCGCACCCTCGTCATCGACGCCGGCAGCCCCCGCAACCGCTTCGCCTCGCACATGCACAACGTGCTCGGCCTCGACGGCACCCCGCCCCTCGAACTGCTCGCCCGCGGGCGAGTCGAGGCCGAGCGCTACGGGGTCGAGTTCTGTGCGGCATCGGTGCTAGCGGTGCGCGACGACGGCGGCGGATCGCGGGGCGCCCTGCAGCTCGTGCTCGACGGCGGCGACACGATCGAGGCCCGCTCCGTGGTCGTCGCGACGGGTGTCACCGACGCCCTGCCCGCCATCCCCGGCCTCGCCGAGCACTGGGGCGAGCGCGCCCTGCACTGCCCGTACTGCCACGGCTGGGAGGTGCGCGGGCAGCGCCTCGCCGTCGTGGCCGCCTCGCCGCTGGCGATGCACCAGGCGCGACTGCTGCGGCAGTGGACCGACAGCCTCACCGTCTTCACCGCCGGGCTCGGCGATCTGACGTCCGAGGCGCGCCGCGACTTCGAGGCGCGCGGTGTGCACCTCGTCGCCGACCCGGTCACCGAGATCGTCGGCGATGGATCCCGCATCACGGCCGTGCGCACCGCCCGCGGCGAGGTCGCCGTCGACGCGGTCTTCACCTCTGGCGAGCTCGTGCCGCACGACGGTTTCCTCGCCGAGCTCGGGCTCGACCGATCGGAGACCCCGATGGGCTCGTTCATCGCGGTCGATCCGACGGGGCGCACGAGCCACCCCCGTGTCTGGGCCGCGGGCAACGTCGTGAACCCCGCCGCCTCGGTGCCCATCGTGATGGGCGCGGGAACGCTCGCCGGGGCCGCGGCGAACGCGGCGCTCGTCGACGACGACTTCGCGCTCGCCGTCGCCGGCGGTGCCCCAGCCGCAGACCCCGCAGACCCCGATCCGCCCATCGCCTCCGGCCACCGCGGAGCCGCCCACGGCGGCGACGCCGGCCACCCGCACGCCGACCCCGACGAGGATCCGGTGGCGTTCTGGGAGCGGCGCTACGGCAGCGCCGGCCCCATCTGGTCGGGGCGCGTGAACCGCTCGCTCGCCGACATCGTCGCCGAGTGGGCGCCTGGCCGCTCGCTCGACCTCGGCTGCGGCGAGGGCGGTGACGTGCTGTGGCTCGCCGAGCGGGGCTGGCAGGCCACCGGTGTCGACCTCTCGGAGACCGCCGTCGCGCGCGCCGCCGCAGCCGCCCGCGAGCGGGGCCTCACCGGCGCTCGCTTCACCACGGCCGACCTGGGCGACTGGATCGAGGAGCCGGACGCGATCGACGGCTCGGAGCGCGGCTTCGACCTCGTCACCGCGAGTTTTCTCCCGTCGCCCGTCGAGCTCCCGCGCGAGCGCATCCTGCGCGCCGCAGCCGAGCGTGTTGCGCCGGGCGGCAGCCTCGTGGTGATCTCGCACGGCGCGCCGCCGCCCTGGGCGCAGGGGCACGCCGGGCCCTTTCCCACCCCGGAGAGCGAACTCGCGCTGCTCGACCTCGACGCCGAGCAGTGGCGCATCACCGCCGAGACCCGCACGCGGCCGGCCACCGCCCCGGACGGCTCAGCCTCGCTGCTCGACGACACCGTCGTCGTGGCGACCCGCACGGCCGCGCACCCGCCCGCTCAGTAGGCGGCGCAAGGGCTGCCGGGCTGCGCGGCCCGGGCTGCCGAGCAGCCCGGCCCCACCGAGGCGCGGCCGAGATAGAGGCGCACCCCGTTCGGGCCGAGACCGTCGAGCACGCCCACCCGGATCGCGGCGACCTCGTACCGCCCCGCGGGCGGCGCCGTCGGCTGCCCGGGCGCCCAGTCCGGGGGCGGCGGCCCGCCGGAGGCCGGGGCGTTCTGCGCGTTGACCGTGATCGTCACGATGTTCGACAGGAAGAGACCGGTGTAGAGGCGGGAGACCAGCGAGAGCAGCGTGCCCGTGACACCCGCGAAGCGGGTGGGCAGGGCGGTCACGGCCGGGAGCACTCCCGTGACGACCCCGCCGATCACGCCGCCCGTACCGCCCACCAGCGTGACCAGCAGCAGATCGATCACCGGTTTGAGCACGCCCTTCGTGAGGAGGTCGGTGAGCCCGCTCAGGAGGCCTCCGAGCAGCTGCAGCTCGGCGGTGACCGTGCCGGGTGTGTTCACGCGGAGGTCGGCGAGCGTGCCGCTGACCGTGACGGCGATGTGCCCCACGTCGATGAACGGGGTGATCGAGAGCAGCCGTGCTCGCAGGTTCACCGACAGGGTCGAGGAGATCTGGATGCGATCGACGGCGCTCACCAGGCTGGTCTCGATGTGGCCGAGCCACTCGGTGAGGGCTGTCGTGAGACTCTGGGTCAGCGCGGTGAGGATCGCCGGGTCGGCGAGCAGGTTCGTGTTCGGCGGCAGACCGTTGAGCCCCTCGCCGACGCCCTCCGGGTACGCCTGCTGCAGCAGCGCGCTGGTGTCGATCAACACGGTGCCGTGCCGGGCATCGATCGCCACCACGCCTCCGCTGTCGCTGAAAGGCGTGTTGACGAGCGCGCGGGTGGGAGCCAGATCGATGGTCGCGGTGAGCGTGTTGAGCGTGATCGACCCCAGCGACAGGAGCGGCGTGCTGATCAGACCGTTGAGCAGCGCCGCCACCCCCGACTCGACCCCCGCCTTCACCCCGTTCTGGCCGATGAGACCGCTCGTGACGCTCTGCACCTGCCCCAGCAGCGTATCGAGCCCCTCCGCGAGGGCGCCCGCGGCCAGCGAGGTGAACGTGAGATCGGCCGAGGCCGCCAGATAGCGGCGTTCGAGACCCGCGACGATGTCCTCCGCGGTCGATGCGGCCACCGCCTGCTGAGCCGTCTCCGCGCCCCATGCCTCCGCACAGGCCTCGAGCTCGGCTTCACCGGCGACCGCCCCCACCTCCACCTCCAGGTCGGAGACATCGCTGAGGGTGTTCCCGAGCCCCACGTTCCCGAGCAGCGGCGAGTTCAGCAGATTCGAGAGCTTGAGCGTGGCGAGATGCGGGTACTGGCCGGTCTGCGCGTCGGCGAGGTCGATGCCGCCCGAATCCGTGACGTAGCCCGCGGCCCCGTGCGCCAGCCCGTCGGTGCGGGCCTGACCGAACTGGCCGACCACGCCGGTGCTGTTGTCGGCGAGCAGCTCGAGCAGTCCGCGGTGCCGACCGCGGCGGCGTGCGCCCACTCGGCGTCGTTCCACGTGGCGTCGGTGGTGATCCCGCCCTGCGCCACGAGCGCGGCAGACACGAGCAGCGCGGCGGCGGCCGCGCTCATCCCGCGTCCGCGATGCTGCCGGAGAGCGCGGGTCACCGCCGGGCCCCCGCATCTCGCCGGCGCAGCGCGAGCACCGCGCCGATACCGAGCACACCCACCGCCAGCGACCCGAGGGGCAGTGCATCGGCGCCGGTCAGCGCCAGCGGCGGCGCAGAACCGTCCGCCGAGTGCGACGAGCCGACGAGTGGCGGCTCCGGATCGAGCCCGGCCGGGCCGGGACCGGGCAGCTCGCCCGAGGTGTGCACCCCGAGCCCCACACGGGCCGGTTCCCCCGTGAGCGCGAGGGGATCCGCCATCGCCGGCAGCGACAGCGTCACGAGCAGCTGGCGCGGCTCCGAAGCCCGCAGCTGCGCGAGCTCGACGCGCCGACCGTCTCGCGGCAGCGCCTCGAGGGGCGTCGTGGCGAGCACGCTCACCGCACCGCCCGAGCAGGCGACGCCACCGGTGCTCGCGGGCCCGAGCTCGAAGACGCCCGAGCAGCTGTCCACCCGCGCCGTCAGGCCCCGCAGCTCCTCGGGCACCCTCGCCGCCACCAGCTCGACCGCCAGTGTGCTGCGCGAGGCATCGTGCAGAGCGGCCTCGATGAGCCAGTGCGTCGAATCGCCGGGTGCGAGCTCGGCCCGCAGCGGCGTCGCGCTGTCCACGCTCAGGCGCAGAAAGCCGGGGCGCCCGGTCTCTGCGATCTCCTCGAACACCGCGGCGGCGCGCGAAGCGGTGAGCAGCACCCCCGCGCAGCTCAGCGCCATGAACAGCACCAGCAGGACCGAGGCGGATCGACGGGGGCTCATGCTCCCACCCCCGCCGCATGCCGGCCGCGAGGCCGATCGCCGGCCGCGGGCGACGGCGCGGCATCCGGCGCGGCGCCCGGCGCCGGTCCGGCATCCGGGAGTGGGCCGGCATCCGGAGTCCGGCGGCGCGGCCAGAACGCCCAGGTGACGAGCGCGCCGACGCTGATCACGAGCGCCCCCATCGAGATCGGCGACTGCAGCAGCATGAGCGCACTGCCCAGATGCGGAACGGCGGCCACCACGCGGCGCGCATCCGCCACGACGTAGGGCAGTGCGTCCGGCACCTGGTTGGCGTCGCCCTGCATGACGATCTCGCGGGCTGCGGGATCGGCGCGACCCGGCAGGGTGCGGCCGGGCGCCGCCGCTCGCACATCGAACCCGCCGGCGGGCTGCTCCGACACGTCGCGGATCTCGATGATCCGATGCGTGACGGGCATGGCCTCGTTCGCGCGCTGCACCGTGACGACGTCGCCGACGCGCAGCTCGGCGGCGCGCACCGGCACGGTCACCGCGATCGCGCCCTGCGGCATGGTCGGTGTCATCGACCCGGTGCGGAACGCGATGAGCGTGGCCCCCGACGCCGAGGAGTAGGCGAACCACGTCGCGAGCCCGACCGCGATCGCGACGAGGAGCGTCGTGACCGCGGTGCCGAGAACCCTGCCGATCATGCCCGTCACCCCCTTCCGCGGCTCGATCCGGATACTCCGTGGACCGTGTTCGCGAGGCGCCGCCGAGCAGCGCCTCGCGAATTCTCACTCCGAGGTCGAGCGGAACTCCCACGCCGGTGCGATCGTGCGCCCCTGCAGTTCGTCGATCGTCGTGACGGTGAGGCCCGCCTGGAGCGTCGCCGGCAGGTGCAGCGCGAAGCAGTAGTGCTGGGTCGACCCGGCTTCGGCATCGAGCGCCTGCGTGGTCGAAGCCGCGGTGTCGAGGCTGACGTCGCTGATCAGGGGGGTGCCCCAGCTCGCCGCGCTCGCCGAGGTGCAGGTGTTCGTCGGCCCCGCGGGCGTGGTGCGCTTCTCGGTGTAGACCGTGACGCGGATCGACTTCCAGAGATCCTGGTAGTCGTCCACGACCGTGACCCCGCTGGCCGGCACCGCCTGGCGGAGGGTGACCGAGGCCGCCGACGACTCGGCCGTCGTGCGCAGCGCGACCGGCGCGTAGACGGTGTCGCCGGGCGACAGCGAGATCGCGCCGGCCGTGAAGGTGAGCCCGCCGCCGGAGTTGGTCTCGCGGTCGACCCAGTTGAGCGCCACGTCGGCGAACGGCGAGGTGGTGTTCTGCCGCACCTCGAAGGTGCCGGTGCCCACGCCCGGCACGCCGCCGGCCCCGCCCCAGACCCACTCCGAGTCGTTCCAGGTGGCGAGCGTGTAGGGGGCGCCGATGCCGACCACGAGGGCGCCGGCGGCGATAGCGGCGATCTTCCGGGTGTTCCGGGCGTTCCGCATCTTCCGCGGCGGTGTGTGATGTGTGGACAACGTCGTCCCCTCCCCTGAAGCGGTGGAGCCGGGCCCGCGCGCGGATGACGCGCGGGGCTCCTGATGAACCCGAAACCGTCCGGCGAAGAGCGCGGGAGCGGCTGCGGTGAGCACACACTAACAGCAGAAAAATCCCAGGCCAAACGCATATTCCGAGACCTCAGAGGGGTGATTCGCGGGCCTCAGCGGTGGGTGGATCGGGTCTCAGTAGTGCCCCCGGGAAACGCAGTAGCCCCGCACCTCCGAGGGGGTGCGGGGCTACTCGACGACCGGGCCGCCTACGGCGGCAGGCGGTTCGGGCCGCCTACGGTGGCAGGCGGTCCGGGCCGCCTACGGCAGCAGGCGGTTCGGGCCGCGGAAGAGGTAGGTCACCTCGCGGATCGACGACTGCTGCAGCATGAGCATGAGCACGCGGTTCAGACCCATGCCGAAGCCGCCGTGCGGGGGAACGCCGTAGCGGAAGAAGTCGAGGTAGAAGTCGAGCTCCTTCGGGTCCATGCCCTTCTCGACGGCCTGCGCTTCGAGCACCTCGATGCGGTGCTCGCGCTGCGCGCCCGTGGAGATCTCGGTGCCGCGGTAGATGAGGTCGTAGCTGTTGGTGAGCTCGCCGTCGCCCTCGTGGCGCATGTGGTAGAACGGGCGGATCGACCACGCGTAGTCGGTGAGGAACACGAAGTCGTGACCGTACGTCTTCTTGACGTGCGCGGCGATGCGGCGCTCGCCCTCGGGATCCATGTCGGCGTCGGCGCGGGGGATCTCGTAGCCCTCGGCCTTCACGATCTCCTTCGCCTCGGCGAGGGGGATGCGCGGGAAGGGGCGCGACGGCACCTCGAGCTCGATGCCGAAGAGCTTCTGGATCTCCTCGCCGTGCTTCTCCTTGACGGCGGAGAGGCCCGCGACGATGAGCTCCTCGTGCAGCTCCATGACGTCTTCGTGCGAATCGATCCAGCTCAGCTCGGTGTCGATCGAGGTGAACTCGGTCGCGTGGCGCGAGGTGAACGAGGGATCGGCGCGGAACGCCGGGCCCACCTCGAAGATGCCGCCGAAGCCGGCGGCCTGCGCCATCTGCTTGAAGAACTGGGGGCTCTGCGCGAGGAACGCCTTGCCCTCGAAGTACTCGACCTCGAACAGCTCGGCCCGCGACTCGGACGCCGATGCCATGAGCTTCGGGGTCTGGATCTCGATGAAGCCGCGATCGACCCACACCTGGCGCAGCGCGTGCAGGAACGTGGTCTGCACGCGGAAGACGAGGTTCTGCTCGGGGCGGCGCAGATCGAGGAAGCGCCAGTCGAGGCGCACGTCGATGCCGCTGTCGGCGGCGATCGGGTTGTCGGGCAGCGCCTTCGCGACGACCTCGATCTGATCGATCTGGATCTCGACGCCGCCGAGCTTCACGCGCTCGTTGTGCTGCAGCTCGCCCTCGACGGTGATGAAGCTGCCGTGGGTGAGTTCGCTGATCGTGGTGGTGCGCGGCACGAGGATGTCGGAGCGCGGGTTCTCGGGATCCGGCTCGCGCAGCACGCCGCCGTTCACCAGCTGCACCGCGCCGCTCTCGTCGCGCAGCACGACGAACTGCACGTACCGCTGGTCGCGCACCTTCTCGACCCAGCCGGAAACACGCACGGGGCCGTCTTCACGGGCGGCCAGATCCTTGATCAATACACGCTCAGTCACCCGCACAGTCTACCGGGCCGGGCGCGCCCCCGGCGGCGTCCGAAGCGGGGCGCGGCCGCCCACCGGCCCGGGAACTCCCAGACACGGCGAACGTAGAATGGAGCCGTGAGCGACAAACTGCTGCATCTGGTGCGCCACGCCGAGGTGCACAACCCCGACCGAGTGCTGTACGGCCGCATCCCCGGCTTCCGCCTGTCCGAACTCGGGCACCGCATGGCCGAGGCTGCGGCGCTCGAACTGGCCGGCAGCGACCGCCTCGCCGTGAAGCTGTTCGCCTCGCCGCTCGAGCGGGCCCAGCAGTCAGCGCGGCCCATCGCCAGCGCGCTCGGCCTCGAGATCGTCACCGATGAGCGCATCATCGAGCCGACCAACGTCTTCGAGGGCATGGTGAAGTCGGGCGAGAAGTCGGTCTTCAAGAACCCGCGCTACTGGTACCGCTTCGCGAACCCGCTGCGCCCCAGCTGGGGGGAGCCCTTCCGCGATATCGCCTCCCGCATGCGCGAGGCCATGGACGAGGCGTGGGAGACGACCCGCGGCGGAGACATCGTGATGGTCTCCCATCAGGCCCCCATCTGGGTCGCGCACCTCGACGTGACCGGCAAGCCGCTCGCCCACAATCCGGCGAAGCGCCGCTGCGAGCTGTCGAGCATCACCACCTTCGAGAAGCGCGGCGAGCGCTGGTTCGAGGTCGACTACCGCACGCCGGCCGCCGGGCTCACCGACGGGGCCGTCGACGTGGGGGCCGTATGAGCGCGCGCGTCAAGGGCCGCATCCGTCTCGCGGCGCTCGCCGTGCCGCTCGCGGGGGCGCTGCTGCTCACCGGCTGCGGCAGCGGTGAGAATCTCGCGCAGCAGTGGGAGGATTCGAACGGCAAGAACTACGTGTCGGGAGACGGTTCGTCGCTGAGCATCGCCCCCTCCGAGCGCACCGAACCCGTCGAGTACTCGGGCGAGACCGAGACCGGCGGCACCTTCGGCTCCGCCGATACCCTCGGCAGCGTCACCGTGGTCAACTTCTGGTACGCCGGCTGCGCGCCGTGCCGTGCCGAGGCCCCCGACCTCGTGGCGGCCTACGAGGAGTTCGGGCCGCAGGGCGTGCAGTTCGTGGGCGTCAACACCCGCGACCAGGTCGCGCAGGCGCAGCAGTTCTCCGAGCAGTTCGGCATCGAGTACCCCTCGATCATGGACAATGCGGGCGGCCGCGAGGTGCAGCGCGCGTTCGCGGGCCAGGTGCCCCTCAACGCGGTGCCCACCACGCTCGTGCTCGACGCCGAGGGGCGCGTCGCGCACCGCGTGCTCGGACAACTCGCGGGGGAGTCGCAGCTGCGCACCCTCATCTCCGAGACCCTGGCCGAGACCGGCGACGCGAAGCCCGGCGAGCAGTAGCGGTGGATCTGCAGCACCTTGTAGCCGACGGGCAGCTGCTCGTCGCATCGCTGATCGCGATCGCTGCGGGCCTGCTCTCGTTCCTGTCGCCGTGCGTGCTGCCGCTCGTGCCCGGCTACCTTGCCTACGTAGGGTCGACGGCAGGGTCGGCGCCCGGCGAGCGGCCCGCGCGCGGCCGCATGGTGATCGGGTCGCTGCTCTTCGTCGCTGGGTTCACGGCCGTGCTCGTCGCGTTCCTCGCCGCGGCGGGCACTGTGGGCGTGTGGCTGCTCGAGTGGGAGCAGCTCATCACCCGCATCATGGGCGTCTTCGTGATCGTGATGGGGCTCGTGTTCATCGGGCTGTTCGGGGCGATGCAGAACACGAAGAAACTGCGGATCAAGCCGAAGTTCGGCCTGGTCGGCGCCCCGCTGCTCGGCGCCGTGTTCGCCATCGGCTGGACGCCCTGCATGGGGCCCACGCTCACCGTGATCATGGGCCTGAGCCTGCAGCAGGGGTCGGTCGGCCGATCCGTGATCCTCGCGCTCGCCTACTGCCTCGGCCTCGGCCTGCCGTTCGTCATCGCCGCTTTCGGCTTCGGATGGATGACGCAGACCATGACGTTCTTCAAACGGCACATCCGTGCCGTGAACCTGATCGGCGGCGCGCTGCTGATCCTCATCGGTCTCCTCATGGTGACCGGACTCTGGAGCCGGATGATGTACGCACTGCAGGCGGTGATCGGCGGATATGTCACGCCCCTCTGACTACGATGACGGATCCGGCGCCGGCGGCTCGCTGCGGGCCGAGTCGCCCGAGATCGGCTTCAAGGGCTGGCTGCGCTGGTTCTGGCGTCAGCTCACGAGCATGCGGGTCGCCCTCATCCTGCTGCTGCTGCTCGCGGTCGCCGCGATCCCCGGCTCCCTCGTGCCGCAGCGCAGCGCCGACCCGAACGGCGTGATCCAGTACAAGCAGGACCACCCCGAGCTGTTCCCCATCCTCGACGCCTTCCCCATCCAGGCCTTCGACGTGTACGGCTCGGCGTGGTTCTCGGCGATCTACCTGCTGCTGTTCATCTCGCTGATCGGCTGCGTGCTGCCCCGCATCGCCCACCACTGGAGGGCGTGGCGGGGTCAGCCGCCGAAGACCCCCGCCCGCCTGCAGCGCATGGCCGGGTACACCGAGATCCGCGTCTCCAACCCGGAGGCGAGCGAGGCGGATCGCGCAGCCTTCGCGGAGCGCGCCGTCTCCGAGGCGGCCCGCGTGCTGAAGAAGCTGCGCTACCGGGTGCAGGTGCAGCGCGCCTCCCGCCGCGGCACCGAGGAGATCTCGGTCTCCGCGGAGCGCGGCTACCTGCGCGAGACGGGCAACCTCATCTTCCACGTGTCGCTGCTCGGCGTGCTCATCAGCGTCGGCGTCGGCGGAGTCTTCACCTTCAACGGCCAGAAGGTGGTCATCGAGGGCGAAACCCTCGTCAACCAGCTGATCGACTACGACACCGCCACTTCGGGCCGCTCGTTCGACAGCTCGAGCCTCGAACCGTTCAGCCTGCGCCTCGACTCGCTCGACGTCTCCTACAACACCCCCGACGACGGCAACGTCGACGCGATCGGCCTGGTGAAGGACTACGTCGCGAACGTGACGCTCACCGAGGGCGAGGGGGCGGAGAGCGAGCACACGATCCGCGTCAACCACCCGCTGCGCGTGCACGGCTCGCCCATCTACCTCATCGCGAACGGCTACGCGCCGCAGATCACGATCCGCAACGCCGAGGGCACGGTCGTGTACAGCGAGGCGATGCCGTTCATCCCCCAGGACAACCTCAACATGACGTCGCTCGGCGTGGTGAAGGTGCCGCACGGCCTGGTCGACACCTCCGGGGCGCAGACCCAGCTCGGCCTCCGCGGCTTCTTCTACCCCACGCAGACCGAGCTCGACTCGGGCGCCTACAGCTCGAACTATCCCGACCTCGAGAACCCCGTGCTCACGCTCGACGTGTTCACCGGCGACCTCGGCCTCGACAGCGGGGTGCCGCAGTCGGTGTACGTGCTCGACACCGACGGCATGGAGCAGCTGACCGGCCGAGCCGTCGACCGCGACTCGCTGGAGCTGCGGCCGGGCGACACCGTCGAGCTGCCGAACGGCCTCGGCACGATCTCGCTCGACTCGGTGCCCCGCTACGCGTCGTTCGACGTCATGCAGAACCCCGCGCAGGAGTGGGTGCTGATCTTCGCGCTGCTCGCCCTCGGCGGGCTGCTGTGGTCGCTCTTCGTGCCGCGCCGGCGTATGTGGGTGAAGGCCGTGCCGAGCGAGGACGGCATCGTGCTGCAGTACGCGGGCCTCGCCCGCGGCGACGACCCCGCCCTGGAGCGCGCGGTCGAGGAACTGCGGGAGCGCCACCGCGAGCTGCTGTAGGGCGGGAGCTTCCGGGGAGGGGCTTCTTGCCCCTCCCTGCCTGCCTCCTGCCTCCTCCCTCCCCCCGCACCCCCGCACCCCCGCCGAGAGGCGGATTTCGCAGCTCCGCCCGCGGATCCGCCTGCGAAATGCACCTTTCGCCGGGCCTAAGCCGGCGAGGAAGGCCGGTGAACAGGGATCGCTGATTCGGCCTCGCCCGCGGCGGTCTCGTCGAGAAGCCGTGCGAGGCCCGGGGCGACGCGCCTGGCAGTGTACCCGCTGAAGGAGAGCATGCGGCGCCCGGCCGGAAGCAGCCCGCCGAGCAGGTCTTCTCTGTAGAACACGAGGATTCGCCAGCCGGCGTCGCGGGCGTCCTGGTGTTTGCGAGCGTCCCGCTTGCGTTGGCTGAGCAGGCGCAAGTGCTGCTCGCCGTCGAACTCGAAAAGGCTGCGGCTTTTCACATCGGCTCCGTCGAAACGCCCGATCCAATGGCCAAGCTCATCGTGCAGTTCGAATTGCAGCTCCAGCTCCGGCATCCCCGCCCGCGCATTGGCCAGCCGCATCAGCGTCTCCATGAGCGATTCCGAGCCAACTCTGGCGAGCGCCGCGGCTGCGCGAAACCGCACCACCCCACGACCGGTCGCGGCCTGAGCGAAACGACGCAGCTCGTCGAGCGATACGTGCAGAGAAGGGTCGTAGCGGTGGGCGTCGTATCGCAGGAGGTAGTCGAGGGCGACGACGAGCTCTCTGAACGGCAGCGTCGAGGCGGCCTGCAGCACCGCGCGCAGGGGGGCCGAGGTCGGGATCCAGTCGGGCTGATCGGGCAGGGCGCAGAGATACTCCGTGGTGTCGGGAGAGTGCCGGTGGCCTGCCGCTCCCGCGCAGTTGACGCGGGCAGACCTGGCAGGAGAGGAGACATCGACGGGGGCTCCCTTCGCCACACTGATCGGGCATCCGAGGAGGGCGAGCGCCGTGGCGTGGCTGAATCTGTCACCCGGGCGCAGCCGTGGAACGTACTCGAGCGCCCGCTCCGCGAGGGTGGCCGCCGGTGGTCCGCTGCTGCGTACGCCGCTGAACGGGCCGGGGCGCTGCGGCGAGAGGCGGCGTCGAGAGGCGGAAAACGCAGGAGAAGGTCTCGTGAGGCGTGCGAAATCCGCCTTTCGGCGGGGGTGGGCGCCAGTGGGGCCCGCGCGGGTCTAGAAGCGCCAGACGGCGGCCTGGAAGCCGGCCGGGGGCGCGGGCGTCCAGCTCTCGTTCTTACTGACGAGGCCGGAGCCTCCGGGGTTGTTCGACTCGATGATGGTGAAGGTGCCGTCGTCGTGCACCTCGGTGATGAGCACCGTGTGCACACCCGTCACCCACGAGGTGGGGGAGTCGATGTTCTCGTACTGGATGACGTCGCCCGGAGCCGCGGTGGCGAGGGTGACGCGGGTCGCGTTGTCGTAGTTCGAGACGGGGTTTCCGCCGCCGCCCCAGTTGCCGCCGCCGGCCCTGATCCAGCGCTGCGCCGACATGATGCACTCGCCGGGAGCGCTCCAGCCCGTGGCCCGGCTCGTGCCGATCTCGCTCTCGGCGAGGGCGATCGTGGCGGCCACGTCGAAGTTGTGGGGGACGGTCGCGACCTCCTCGAGCGCCACGACGGCCTCGATCGATGCGCCTGCGAGCACGTCATCGTTCGTGGTGTCGAGCGTCTGGGAGATCTGTGCGGCGGCGGGCTGCACCGCGGCGACGGAGAAGTCCTCGATGGGAGCGGTCGCGACGGCCGGCGCGGCGCCGAAGGCGAACGTGACGGATGAGACCAGGCCGACTACGAATGCCTTGGCGGATACTCTCACGCGTGTACTCCAGGGATTGTCCAAACAAAAAGCGCCGGGCGGTGGCCCGAACGCCTCATCCAGTATGCGTTACCAATCCGTTACTTTCAAGTGCGGGTCTGAGAACGCTCCCAGTTTCGCCGCCGAACGGCCGGTTTCGGATGCGCGACGGGAACCCGCTAGACTGGAGGACGTTGATCGTTTCGGTCGACGAGGAGGATTCGCCTAGCGGCCTATGGCGCACGCCTGGAACGCGTGTTGGGTTCACGCCCTCGGGGGTTCAAATCCCCCATCCTCCGCCAAAACCCCACTGCCATGCAGTGGGGTTTTCGCTTTTCATGGCGGATCATTCCCCCGTCGGGCTCCGAGTGGAACCGGCCCGCACAACGCAGAACCGGCCCGCACAACACCGCGGCGGGACGGCCCGAAGGCCGCCCCGCCGCGGTGTGCCCGAGGGCGTGCGGATCCGCCCCGCTACTTCGCGTCGCCCGCGGCCGATGCCTTCTGGGAGAAGTAGACGGGGATGAGCGACAGCAGGATCATCACGGTGGCGACCACGTTCACCTGGTTCACCTCGTTGGGGCGCGCCATCTGGTTCATGATCCACAGCGGCAGCGTCTCGACGCCGGGCGGGGCCGTGAAGATCGTCACCACGATCTCGTCGAACGACAGCGCGAAGGCGAGCAGACCGCCCGCGATGAAGGCGCTGCGGAACTGCGGGAAGGTCACGAGCCGGAACGTCTGGGCGATGCCGGCGCCGAGATCCATCGACGCCTCCTCGAGGTTCGGATTCATGCGGCGCAGTCGCGCGATCACGTTGTTGAAGACCATCACCACGCAGAAGGTGGCGTGCGCGATGATCATGCCCCAGTAGCCGACGTGGATTCCCATCGGCTTGAGCACCTGGTGGAAGGTGTTCGAGAGCGCGACACCGGTGACGATGCCGGGCAGCGTGATCGGCAGCACGATCAGCAGGTTGACCGTGTGCTGCCCGAAGAACTTGAAGCGCTGCAGCGCGAAGGCGGCGAGCGTGCCGAGCAGCAGCGCGAAGGCCGTTGCGATGGACGCCACCACCACCGAGTTCAGCAGTGCTGCGTGCACGGCCGGGTTGCTGAGCGCCTTCCCCCACCACTCGAGCGAGAAGCCCGGGATCGGCCAGCCGGCGACCCGGCCGGAGTTGAACGAGTTCATGACGATCACGAACAGCGGGATGTACATGAAGCCCATGACGATGAGCGTGATGATCGCGAGGGCGATCTTGGTGCCGCGACTGAGGCGAAGCATGGCGGTTCTCCTTGGATCCTTCTCGGGCGTCTACAGGTTGTTGAGGGCGCCCGTGCGGCGCACGGCGGCGAGGTAGATGACGACCAGCACGATCGGCACGACCGAGAAGGCCGCGGCGAGCGGCGGGTTGAGGTTGATGTTCTGCGCGATGATGCTGCCGATCATCTGCGTGGACCCGCCCACGTACATGGCGGCGATGTAGTCGCCGAGGCTGAGCGAGAAGGTGAAGATGGAGCCCGCGATGAGCGAGGGCAGCAGCAGCGGCGCGACGACGGTGCGGATCGTGCGGAAGCCGCCGGCCCCGAGATCCGACGAGGCGTCGAAGAGGTTCGTGGGGATCTGCGCGACGGCCGCGTAGACCGGGATCGCCATGTACGGGAACCAGAGATAGACCAGCGTGAGGATCACCGTGAGAACCCCGAGGCCGGGCCCCTCGATCCCGAGCGGCGAGAGCGACCAGTTGAAGAAGCCGTTCTCGGTCCACACGAGGCGCATGCCGATGATCTTCACGAGGTAGCCGGCCCACAGCGGCAGCGTGACGAGCACCGCGAGCACGGCGCGCAGTCGCGGCCCGGCAACCTTCGCCATGAACACCGCGAGCGGCACCGAGAAGAGCGCGCAGATCGCGGTCACGGCGAGGGCGATGCCGAGCGTGCGCAGGGCGGTGTCGCGGAAAGCCGGCACCGTGACGACCTGCTGGAAGTTCTCGAGCGTGAAGCCGGGCTTGACGCGAGACGTGAAGGGGTCCGTCGTCCAGAACGCGGTGACGAGCAGCAGCGCGAGCGACAGGATGTAGACCCCGATGAGCCAGGTCATCGGCAGGGTCAGCAGCGAGGCCAGCCGGCCTTTGGGGTGCCGGTAGAGCGCAGTCGAGATCGGCTTGGGGCGGCGTTCGAGCAGGTTCTGGGAGCTCATGGGGGTCCTCGCTGACGGTGGAGCTGGGGTGGAGCTGGGGTGGAGCTGGAGCGATGGGATCGCGGATCGTTGGAGGGGTTCGCCGGTCGGGCGAGGGGCGTCGCCCGACCGGCGGTGGCGGATCGTCAGGATCCGCGGACGGCGGAGGGGGTCAGCCCTTCACCGTGGCCCAGGCGCTGGTCCAGTCCTGGTAGTTGGTGCACTGCACGTCCTTGCGGCCGTCGAGGCACTGGTCGATGGGGGTGGTCCAGAACCACACGTTCGAGTAGTAGTCCTCGTCGGTGGCGTTGTAGTAGTCGCAGTGTTCCTTGGCCTCGTCGCTGGTCTCGCAGAACGCGGCGTTCGCGGGGGCCATGCCGAAGTTCATCGCGATCTGGCCGTTGACGTCGGGTGCGCTGGTGTAATCCATCCAGGCGTAGCCGCAGTTCGGGTTCTTGGCCTCGGCGGCGAGCATCCACGCGTCCGACCAGCCGGTCGAGCCTTCCTCGGGCAGCACGCTCTTGAACTTCTCGTCCTGCGTCGCCTTGCGCAGCACCTCCCACGAGGTGCCGACGACGGAGTTGCCGCCGGTGAACGACGTCACGTTCGTGGCGGGCGACCAGTACTCCGACACCATCTTGTTCTGCTGCTTGAGCAGCTCGGTGGCGGCGGCGAGCTGATCCTCGTCGAGCGCGTAGGGGTTCGTGATGCCGAGGTCCGGCTCGTGCTCCATCAGGTAGATGGCGGCGTCGGCGATGTAGATGGGGCTGTCGTAGGCGGCGATCTTGCCGGCGTAGGGGCTGTCGGCCTCCCACACCACGTCCCAGCTGGTGGGCGCTTCGGTGACGACCTCGCTGTTGTACTCGAGGATGTTGGCGCCGCGGCCGATCGGGATGCCGTAGACGTTGCCGTTGAGCGTGTCGTAGAGCTGGCCCTTCATGCCCTCGACGATGTCGTCGCCGAAGTTGGGGATGAGCTCGGTGTTGAGCGGCTGCACGTTGCCGTCGACGATGAGGCGAAGGCTCGCGTCGCCCGAGGCGGAGACGAGATCGTACTCGCCGGTGCGCATGAGCTGCACGGCCTCGTCGCTCGTCGCGAAGACCTTGCGGTTGACCTTGCAGCCGGTGTCGGCGGTGAACTGATCGGCCCAGGCCGGCTCGACGAAGCCCGACCAGGCGAGGATGTTCACCTCGTTCTCCATGTCGCCGAGCTTCTCCATCATGGGGACGTCGGGCACGTCGATCTGCAGGCCGCCGGCGGTGTCGCCGCCGGCGTCGCTGCTCGCGCAGCCGGAGAGTGCGAGGCCCACGGCAGCCAGCAGGGCTGCGGGGGCGAGCAGTTTCTTGTTCATCAGTACTCCTTTGTAGTGAGTGGTGGTGCTGGAGGTTCGGGGTGGCCGGGCGGATCCGGATCCGTGATCCGGGTCGGCGATCAGGCCGCGGCGGGGGCGGTTTCCGTGCTGGGGGCGGCAGTCGCCTCACCGGGCACGGTGACCGCGTGATCCGCCGCGAAGCGCAGGCTCACCGCATCGCCGCGGCGGATGGAGGGCTCGGTGCGGGGGGTCTGGTTGTTCTGCTTCTCGGCGATGAAACGCGTGCCGAGCTCGGTCTCGACGAGGTAGCGCGTGTGGGCGCCGGCGTAGACGGCTTCGACCACGCTGCCCGCGAGTGCGACGGTGCCGGGCTCGGGGCTCGTCGTCGGGTCCGCCAGGTGGATGCGCTCGGGGCGCACGCTGTGGGGCAGCTCGCTGCCGAAGATCCGCTGCGCCTGTTCGCCCGTGATGAGGTTCGTGATGCCGAGGAAGCTCGCGACGAACTCGGTGCGGGGGAATTCGTAGACCTCGCGGGGGCTGCCCACCTGCTCGATCTTGCCGTTGTTGAACACGGCGACTCTGTCGGAGAGGGTGAGGGCCTCCTCCTGGTCGTGCGTGACGAACACGAAGGTGACGCCGACCTCGCGCTGGATCTGCTTGAGCTCGAACTGCATCTGCTCGCGCAGCTGCTTGTCGAGGGCGCCGAGGGGCTCGTCGAGCAGCAGCACCTTGGGGCGCAGGATCAGGGCGCGGGCGAGGGCGATGCGCTGGCGCTGGCCGCCGGAGAGCTGGGAGGGGCGGCGCTCGGCGACGTGGGAGAGGCGCACCTGTTCGAGGGCTTCGCCGACGAGCTTCGCGCGATCCGCCTTCGACATACCGCGCACCTTCAGGCCGTAGGCGACGTTCTCGGCGATGGTGAGGTGCGGGAAGAGGGCGTAGTCCTGGAAGACGGTGTTGACCTCGCGGTCGAAGGGTGCCGCGCGGGTGACGTCGGTGCCGTGGAGGAGGATCTTGCCGGCGGTGGGCTCCTCGAAGCCGGCGATCATGCGGAGCACCGTGGTCTTGCCGGAGCCGGAGGGGCCGAGCATGGAGAAGAACTCTCCGGCGCGAATGTCGATGTCGAGGTCTTTGACCGCGACGAGATCGCCGAACTGCTTGTGGACGCCCTGGACGGAGACGGCGATGTCGCCGTGCTCTGCGGGGGAAGTGGTGTGTCGCATGGGGGCGATGCTCCTCAACGTCGTTGTCGAACCGGGCCCTGGTGGGCCGATGTCTAGAAAGATAACATATGGGTTTATAGGTTTGGAGACGAAGGCGATCCGGGTACGTTACGTTTTGATCACGTTGCGGCTCAGGCAATCCCCACTCGAACCGTGGGAAACTCGTCAGGATCCGCAGAAAGACCGGAGGTCGTCGGTGAACAGTTCGCTCGTGCAGTCGCCTCCGAGTCGCCTGCGCACCGCCGCCTTCGCGCCGATCGGCGAAGAAGGGCGCACCGAGCAGGTGGTCTCCCGCATCGTGCAGGCCATCTCGGTCGGGGCCTTCACCGAGGGCGAGCGGCTGCCGAGCGAAACGGAGCTCTCCGGCCTGCTGGGCGTCGCCGTCGTGACCGTGCGCGAAGCGCTCGGAGCGCTGCGGCACCGCGGGCTCATCGAGACGAGGCGAGGCCGCCACGGCGGCAGCTTCGTGCGGTCGAGCCATGGCGCCGTCGAAGAGGTCAACGCGCGCGCGCTCATGGAGATGCCCCGCGTCGCGCTCGCCGACCTGGGCGTGCACTACGAGGTGATCGTGGGCGCCTGCGCCGACTACGCCTGCCTCCGGGCCACGCCCGACGAGCTCGACGTGGTGCGCGGCATCCTCGACACCGCCCGCGCGCTGCCGCCCGAGCTCTGGCGCCGCCGCATCACCGAGGTGCAGCTCGAACTCGCCGCGCTCAGCCAGTCGGTGCGACTCACGAACGAGCACGTGCGCGTGCAGACCGAGTTCACGCCGCTGCTCGGCCTGCAGGACGTCGACACGGGCGAGCGGCTGCACACCCACGACGCGCTCGCCGCCCAGATCGAGGCGACCCGCGCCGGCGACGCCGCCGCCGCCCGCGCCGTGGTGCGCGAGAGCGTTCGCAACTCGGTGCGCTGGCTCGTGGCCTTCCGCGCCGAGCTCCTCGCCGATCCGCGGGACGAGGCGTTTCGTGCCACACTTGACTCACGCCGGAGCAACCGGTGACGGCTCGAAGGGGAGTGACTGAGGTGGGGAAGGCAGCGGATCGAGCGCTCTCTGACGGGATCGCAGCGGTCGACGAGTTCTTCGACGGCGTCTTCGCGCCGCTCGACAGCTGGGCGCCTCGCCTCGCCGCGCAACTGCAGGAGCAGCTGAGCGACGGCCCCCTGAGCGGGCATCAGCTCGCGGCGATCGTCGAGCCGGAAGCCCACGCGATCCTCGACGTCGCCGACCGGCCGCTCTACGGCGCGGGCTACTGCGCCAGTGAGGCCGTCGTCTCCGAGGGCAACCCGCTCGCCTGGTGGCAGGGGCCCGAGCGCAGTCTGCTCGCGTCATCAACTTTCGGGCCGGGTCAGGCCGCCATCGACCTCGTGCGTCTCGAGTGGTACCGGGTGCCCCAGGCCACCGGCGAGCGCCACATCGCCGGCCCCTTCGTCGACTATCTCTGCTCGAACGAGATCACCATCACCTCGTCGATCCCGGTGCTGCTCGACGGCCGCTTCTCGGGCGTCGTCTGCGCCGACGTGCTCGTCTCCTCGCTCGAGGGCGTGCTGCTGCCGAGCGTCGCAGAGCTGCCGGAGGCGACGCTCGTGAACACGGCCGGCCGCGTCGTCGTGTCGAGCGACCCGGGCTACGAGACGGGCGACCGCTTCGCCGGCGGCGACATCGCGTCCCTCGACGACTCGAAGCGGGTCGCCCGATCCGCGCGCTACCCCTTCGCGCTCGTCGCGCCGTGCTAGTCGGCGCCGTTCCTCGTCTCTGATCGCGGCTGCGAGTCGCGGGATCGCGGCGTTGCGGCGCTCCTGCTGCCGCCCGGAGCCGTGCGCTGCGGCCCGGCCGCCCGCTGCGGCCCGCGCCGCGCGCGCCGCGCGAGGCGCGCTCGACCGCGCGTCCGCGTGCTCGCCACTCGGATTCTGCGACCCGACTCGGGAGCGTGCCGGGCGCCGCTTGACGAGCGCTCCGAATCGTCCTACTATTCGTAATTGTTCATAGTTGTCCACGTACAAAGAAGTTCGGTGCGAATCAATGAAGATTGCGGTAGTCGGAAGCTACGGCGTCGGCCTCACGATGCGGGTGCCTCGCTTCCCCTCGGCGGGTGAGACGGTCAGCGGCGGCTCCTTCGCGAGCGAGCACGGCGGCAAAGGATCCAACCAGGCGATCGGCGCCGCGCGCCTCGGCGCGCGCGTCAGTTTCCTGACCGCGATCGGAGACGACGCCCACGGCAGCGCTGCCCGCGAGCTCTGGACCCGGGAGGGCGTCGACGCCGAGCGCGTCCTCACCGCGCAGGGGCCGACGATGGTCGGCTTCATCGAGGTCGACCCCTCGGGCGAGAACCGCATCGCGATCGCCCCCGGCGCCCTGGACGAGCTCGACGCCGACGCCGTCGAGGCCTTCCGCCCCGAGATCGAGGGGGCCGACGTGCTCGTGGTGTCGATGGAGATCCCCCGTGCGGCGGTCGCCGCAGCGCTGCGCATCGGCCGCCTCTGCGGCACCCGTACGCTGCTCAACCCCGCCCCCGCCAGGCGGCTCCCCGACGAGGTCTGGGCCGACATCGACGTGATCACCCCGAACCAGACCGAGGCGCCGGTGCTCCTCGGCCTGGTCGCCGACCACGGGCTCGACGACGTGGCGCTCGCGACCATGCTGCAGCAGCGCACGGGCGGGTGCGCGATCCTCACCCGCGGTGGCCACGGCGCGCTCATCGCCGACGCCGAGGGGGTGCGACCGGTGCAGGCGCACGCGGTCGCCAACGTGGTCGACACGACCGGCGCCGGCGACTCCTTCACGGCGGCCCTGGCTGTCGGGCTGGCCACCGGCCGCTCGATCGACGCCGCCGCCGAGCTGGCCGCGGCCGCCGGCGCGCACGCCGTGACCGTCGCCGGCGTCATCCCCTCACTGCCCACCGCCGAACAGCTCGGCCTGCCCCGCCCCACCCAGAACGGAGAAGCCCGATGACCACCACCGCTGCGCTTCCGCAGAAGAAGTTCGACGTCCGCGCCTTCGTGCACGCGCGCGAGGCGGGGGTGCTCGCGGCGCTCGTGCTGCTGTTCATCCTCGGTGCGGTGCTCTCGCCCAACTTCGTGCAGGCCGACAACCTGCTCTCGGTCGGTCAGCAGATCGCGCAGATCGGCATCATGGCCATCGGGGCGACGTTCGTGATCGTCAACGGGGAGATCGACCTCTCGGTGGGCTCCATCTACGCCCTCGCGGCGATCAGCACCGGAATGGTGATCGCCGCCGGCGTCGCCTGGCCGGTGGCCGTGCTCGTGGGCCTGGCCGTCGGCGTGCTCGCCGGGCTCCTCAACGGCCTGGCCGTCGTGCTGCTCGGGGTGCCCTCCTTCATCGTGACCCTCGGCACGCTGAGCGTGTTCCGGGGCGCCACGCTGCTCATCTCGGACGGCGCCCCCATCTCGCTGAGCTCGTCGCAGCCCGGAGTAGCCGAGTTCACCCTGCTCGGGCAGGGGCGGCTGTTCGGGGTCGTGCCGATGCAGCTCATCTTCTTCGCCGTCATCGCGGCCATCGGCGTCGTGCTGCTCTCGCGCTCGCGCTTCGGCTTCAACACCTACGCGGTCGGCGGCAACCAGGAGGCCGCCCGTCTCGTCGGCATCAACGTCAAGCGGGTGAAGGTGGGCGCCTTCGTGCTCTCCGGCCTGACCGCGGCCATGGCCGGCGTGCTCGGCCTCTCGTTCCTGTCGTACGTGCAGGGCGTCACGGGCACCGGTCTCGAGCTGACCGTGATCTCGGCGGTGATCATCGGAGGCGCGGCGCTCTTCGGGGGCAGCGGCACGATGCTCGGCACCGTGATCGGGGTCGCGTTCATCGGGCTGCTGCAGAACATCCTCAACATCAACGGCATCTCGTCGTTCTGGCAGACGGTCGTCACCGGCCTCGTGATCATCGCGGCCGTCGCCGCCGACACCTGGCAGCGCAAGCGCAAGACGCGGGCCTGAGCACTTCACCATCACCAACGGACACACCAGCACAAAGGAGTCATCGATGTCCCTCGTATCAGCTGCCAGGAAGGCGGCCGTCGCAGGAATCGCGGCGGCGGCACTCGCACTCGGGATGACCGGCTGCGGCGCCATCACCACGGGCAATGAGGCCGTCTCAGCGGACGGCTTCCAGCTCGCCGACTACATCCAGAAGCGGATCGACGATGGCGAGGAGCTGCGCATCAAGCTCAGCTACCACGACCCGTCGCTCGCCTTCGCCACCCCCATCACCGCGGGCATGGAGCGCGCCGGCGAGGAGCTCGGCGTCGACGTCCAGTTGATCGGTCCCACCGGCGGCGACGCCGCGAAGCAGGTCGCCGAGCTGCAGACCGCGATCCAGCAGAAGTCGGTCGACGGCCTCGCCGTCTCCTCCGCCTCGAGCGACGCCCTGAAGCCCGTGATCGAGCAGGCGTACAACGCCGGCATCCCGATCATCTCGTTCAACACCGACAACCCCGACTCGCAGCAGATGGGCTTCGTGGGCCAGGATCTCAAGGCCTCGGGTCAGGCCCAGGCCGAGGAGCTGGTCTCGGTGCTCGGCGAGGAGGCGAGCGGCAAGGTCGTGGTCTTCTCGCTCGACACCGGCGCCGGTTGGTCGCACGACCGCTTCGGCGGGTTCGAGGAGGGCCTCTCGGGCACAGACCTCGAGATCGTCGGCCCGGTGAACGTCGGCAATGAGCCCAACGCGGCCTACAACACCGTCGAGTCGACCATGGCCGGCCAGTCGGACGTCGTGGCGATCGCGGGTCTCGACTGCTGCTCGACGACCGCGGCGGCCCAGTGGGTCGAGCAGTCCGGCAACACCGGCAAGATCAGCATGGTCGGCTTCGACCTGCTGCCCCAGACGGCCGAGTTCCTCCAGAAGGGCGTCGTCACGTTCACCATCAGCCAGAACCCCGAGGAGCAGGGCTACCAGGCGGTCAAGACGCTCGTCGACTTCCTCACCGAGGGCACCGAGATCACCGGCGTCGACACCGGGGCCCAGTTCATCACCAAGGACAACCTGGGCGAGGCGACGGTCGAGGGCTGACCTCGGCCGGCGGGTCGCAGACGGAGAGACAGGAAGACGAACATGGCACACATCGAGCCGGCGGTCCGGGTGCGCGAGCTGAGCCGCGCCTTCGGGCCGGTGCGCGCCCTCGACGGCGTGAGCTTCGACATCCCCGAGGGTGAGATCACGGCCCTGCTGGGCGAGAACGGGGCCGGCAAGTCGACTCTGCTCAAGATCCTCGCCGGCCTGCAGCCGCCGAGCAGCGGCACCGTCACGGTGTTCGGGGAGGAGGTCGCGTCCTTCGACCCGAACACCGTGCTCACCCGGCACAGCGTGGCCATCGTGCCGCAGGAGCTCTCCCTGCTGCCCGACCGCACGGTGGCCGAGAACGTGCTCGCGGGCGTCGAGCCCGGCAACCGCTGGTTCCCCTCGAAAACCGGCATGCGGCGGCGCACCGCCGAACTGCTGGCCGAGCTCGATCTCGACATCGACCCGGGCACCGTCGTGCGCGAACTGGATCTCGCGACGCAGCAGCTCGTGGTGGTCGCCCGGTCGATCGCGCGCGGCTGCCGCGTGCTGATCCTCGACGAGCCCACCGCGATGCTCACCCCCGCGGAGGCCGCCCGGCTCTTCGCCCTGATGGGCCGGCTCAAGCAGGCCGGCACGACCATGATCTACGTCTCGCACCGCATGCCCGAGGTGTTCGAGCTGTGCGATCAGCTCGAGGTGCTGCGCGACGGCCGGCACGTCGCCTCGTGGCGGCGCGACGAGACGACGCCTGAGCAGGCCGTGGCGGCGATGGTCGGTCGCGAGCTCGGCCAGTTCGCCACCCGTGCCGAGCAGGCCTCCTCCGTTCGCGAGTCCGCGCCGCCCGTGCTCGAGGTCGAGCAGCTCGGCGGGCGGCGCCACGCCGACGTGAGCTTCACGGTTCGACCGGGCGAGATCCTGGGCGTCGCCGGGCTGCCCGACTCGGGGCGGGTCGAACTGCTGCAGAACATCTTCGGCGCGCAGCCGGGAGGTCACGGCTCCGTCCGCGTGCTCGGCGAGGACTACGCCTCCCGCTCGCCGATCGCGAGTGTCGAGCGGAGGCTCGCCTTCGTGCCGGGCGAGCGTCGAGCCCAGGGCCTGCTGACGACCATGAGCGTCGCCGACAACATCGGCGCTCTCACAGCTCGGTCGCTCACGAGGTTCGGCCTGATCCGCCGCCGCGAGTTCGACCGACGGGCCCGGGATCAGGCGGGGCGCCTGCGGGTCAAGACCGCGACCATGGGGCAGGGGATCACCTCGCTGTCGGGCGGGAACCAGCAGAAGGCGATGCTCGGCCGGTGGCTCGCCATCGATCCGGGCGTCATCATGCTCGACGAGCCCACCCGCGGCGTCGACGTCGGCGCGAAGGCCGAGATCTACGAGCTGCTGTTCGACCTCGCCGCTCAGGGCGTCGGGATCCTGTGCTCCTCGTCGGACCTGCCCGAACTGCTCACCATCACCGACCGCATCGCGGTGATGCGCGAGGGACGGCTCGCCGCCGTGATCGACAGCGGCGCCGCGACCGAAGAATCCATCATGGCGCTGGCGACCGGCGCCACCGCATCCGTCGCCTAGGCGACCGAGAGGAAGACTCATGAAGAAGTCAGGAATTCTGAACGACAAGCTCAGCGCCGCGCTCGCGACGCTCGGCCACACCGACCTGATCCTCGTCGTCGACGCGGGGTTCCCGATCCCGCGCGATGCCGACCGCATCGATCTCGCCATCACCGAGAACCTGCCCGATCTGCGCACCGTTCTCGGTCTCATCTCGCAGGAGCTCGTGGTGGAGGGGGTCGTGCGCGCCGAAGACGTGGTCTCGAACAACCCGCGGCTCGACGAGTGGCTGCAGCAGACCTTCGCGGGAGCCGAGTTCACCACCCGCAGCCACACGGACATGCTCGGCGAGCTCGCCCGGCAGGCGAAGGTGATCGTGCGCACGGGCGCGTTCGAGCCGTGGGGCAACATCGGCCTCGTCTGCGGCGTCGACGTGCCGAAGTGGTTCGGCGGCGACGGCGTCGTCGTTCCCGACTACTACGCCGACAAGCTCTGACCTCTCCGCGTACGCGGATCCACCGAAACAAGAAAAGAGAACTGACATTGTCTAGTGCAGAGGAACTCACGCTCGCACCCGCCGAGCTCGCACCCTACGTGCAGCACACGCTCATCGAGACGGGCATCACGAAGGAGCGGATGGTCGCGCACGCGCGCGAGGCGGTGGAGCACGGCTTCAACGCGGCGATGGTCCCCGCGTCGTGGGTGCCGCTCGTCGCCTCCGAGCTGGCGGGCACGGGCGTCGAGCTCGCGTCGGCCCTCGACTTCCCCAACGTCGGCGTCATGACCAGCGCGGGCAAGGCCGCGGAGGCGGCGGAGATCGCGCGGCTCGGAGCGACCCAGCTCGACATCGGCGTGCAGATCGGCTGGCTGAAGAGCGGCATGTACGACGAGTTCCGCGAGGACATCGCAGGTGTGGTGCGGGCGAGCGGCATCCCGGTCAAGGTGATGCTGGAGCTGCCGCTCCTCACGGAGGCGGAGCGCGAGGCCGCGGTCGAACTGTCGCAGGAGGCGGGCGCCGCGTTCTTGAAGAACGCGAGCAGCGGTCAGATCGAGACCGCGAACCCCGAGAGCGTGCGCTATCTCGTGGAGCGCGCGCGCGACGGCGTGCAGGTGAAGGCCTCGGGCTCGATCAAGACCTACGCCCAGGCGCTGTCCCTGCTGCGCGCGGGCGCCGTGCTGCTCGGCACGAGCGCCGGGCTCAAGATCATCACCGACACCGGCGACGAGAGCACCGTCAGCTACTGAGATCATCCGCCGCCCCGGTTGGACACGCCACCCGGGGCGGTGGTATCCAGGGAGCACGCACCGAGCCGGCGACAGATGATGGGAGGCGAGCGTGAGCACAATCGATCGTGACGCTCCGGTGGCGATTCACACGCAGATCTCCGACCGGATCCGTCTGAAGATCGCCTCCGGCGAGTGGCCTCCGCACTATCGGCTCAAGAGCGAACCCGAGCTGGCCCATGAGCTCGGCGTGAGCCGGGGGACGCTCAGGCGGGCCCTGTCGACGCTGATCGAGGAGGGGCTGCTGCGCCAGGTGCGCGGTCGCGGCACCTTCGTCACCTCGACGATCATCGAACCGGCGATCGCCCAGAAGCTGTCGACCCTCACCGAGGACTTCGCGCGTCAGGGGGTGGTGACGGAGACCGCGGTGATCGCCTGCGAGCTCATGGACCCGCCGAAGCCCGTGGCCGCGTTGCTCGAGGCCGGCATCGGAAGCCGCGTGCTGCGGCTGGTGCGGGTGCGCAGCACCGAGCAGGGGCCGGTGGCGCTGCTGCACAACTACGTGCGCGCCGACATCGCGCCCGGCATCGAGCAACAGGACTTCGGGGTGCAGAGCCTCTTCGGGGTGCTCGAGCAGACCTACCGGCTGAAGATCGCCTCGGCTCGGCGCACCTTCAGCGCCGAGCCGGCCTCCGACGAGGTCTCGGCCGCGCTCGGGCTCCCGGAGGGGGCGCCCGTGCAGTATCTGCAGCAGGTGACCTACCTCGACGACGACCGCCCGGTCGAGTACTCGGACGTCTGGATCCACAGCGGGCGCCTGCAGGTGACCTCGCTGCTCTCGCGCCGCTGAGGCGTCGCGGCCATCGCCGCGCCGGCCGGCTAGGCCAGGTGCCGGCTAGAGCAGATGGCCGCCGCCGGCCACCTTCATGCGGTTGACGAGGTTCTTGACGTCCTGCGCGCGGCTCTTCGTGGTGACGAGCAGCACGTCGGCGGTGTCCACCACCACCACGTCGTCCACGCCAACGAGCGCGACGAGGCGCTCGCTCTCCGAGACGACGATGCCGCTCGACGCGTCCGACAGCACCTGCGCGCCGTCGCCGAGCACGGCGAGGTCGCTGCCGCGGCCGCGGGTGAGCAGGTTGGCGACCGAGGCGAAGTCGCCCACGTCGTCCCAGTCGAAGTGAGCGGCGATGCAGACCATCTTGCCCGCGGCGGCTGCGGGCTCCGCCACCGTGTAGTCGATCGCGATCTTCGGCAGCGTCGGCCACAGCCGCTCGCGCACGTCGGCACCGCGCTCGGTGTCCCAGCTGGCGGCGATCTCGCGCAGCGCGCTCACGAGTTCGGGGTCGGAGAGGGCCATCTGGTCGAGCAGCACGGTGGCGCGCGCGATGAACATGCCCGCGTTCCAGAGGTATCCGCCGTGGGCGAGGTACTCCTCGGCCTTCTCGGCGTCGGGCTTCTCGACGAACTCCGACACGTCGTAGACGTCGAAGGGGGCGAGGTCGCCGCGGGCGTCGCCGCAGGAGATGTAGCCGAAGCCGGTCGCCGGGTGCGAGGGGTGGATGCCGATGGTGGCGATGTAGCCGCGGTCGGCCGCCTGCACCGCGGTGGTGACGGCGCGCTGGAAGAGCACGTCGCCGCGGATCACGTGGTCGGCGGCGAAGGATCCGAGGATCGCGTCGGGGTCGCGCAGTTCGAGCAGCGCGGCCGCGAGCCCGATCGCTGCCGAGGAGTCCTTCGGCTCGCTCTCGGTGATGAGATTCTGCGGCAGCAGCTCGGGCAGCTGCTGCATGACCGAGTCGCGATGCGAGACGCCGGTCACGACCATCACCCGCTCGGTGGGGGCGATAGGGGCGAGGCGGTCCCAGGTCGCGCGCAGCAGAGAGTCGCCCGAGCCCGTGAGATCGAGCAGGAACTTCGGAGCGTTCGCCCGCGACAGGGGCCAGAGGCGGGACCCGACGCCTCCGGCGGGAATCACGCAGGTGAGTCTCTCGATGGCGGGGCGCAGGACGGTGGCGTCAGACATGGCTCCAGCCTAGAGGTCGCGCGATGGCAGCGGCCAGGATCCGCGTATTCATCAGATGAATCGACGTCTCTCCGCGCCGGGCCGGGCGTGCGGGGGAGGCGCTGAAATGGTGTCATAATGGGGGCGCAGCGGATTCTCGGTTTGGAGAGACTATCGGGTGCGCCCGCGCTCGCCGAGACCGCGCTGTCAGCCGCCGAGCCGTGCTCGGCGAAGCAGGACCAAGGAGGAAGCCCGTGTCAGCCCAAACGGCAGAGGCCGCACCCGCGGCGAAGAAGAAGAGTCGCCCGGGCGGCACGCTCTACCGCGGCAACGAGGGCATGTGGTCCTGGGTGCTGCACCGCATCACCGGCGTCGCCATCTTCTTCTTCCTCCTCGTGCACGTGCTCGACACCGCCCTCGTGCGTGTCAGCCCCGAGGCCTACAACGCGGTCATGAGCGTCTACAAGACCCCCATCATGGGGCTCGGCGAGGCCGCGCTCGTGGGCGCGATCGTGTTCCACGCCTACAACGGCATCCGCATCATCCTCGTCGACTACTGGCGCAAGGGCGCCCAGTACCAGCGCGTGATGTTCTGGATCGTGATCGCCGCCTGGGCGATCACGATGGCCGGCTTCCTGCCGCGCCACCTGATGAACGTGTTCGGGCACTAGGCGAGGAGAGACAGACATGACGATGACCATCGAATCCCCCCGCTCGCAGGCGTCCGCCAAGAAGCGCACCAACTGGGAGAAGTGGGGCTGGATCTACATGCGCGTCTCGGGCGTTCTGCTCGTGGTGCTCGTGTTCGGCCACCTCTTCTCGAACCTCATCGCCACGCCGGGCGGCGTGCACGCGATCGACTTCGGCTTCGTCGGGGGCAAGCTCGCCAACCCGTTCTGGCAGGTGTGGGACGTGCTGCTGCTGTGGCTCGCCCTCATCCACGGCGCCAACGGCATGCGCACCATCGTGAACGACTACGTCACCCGCCCCGGCCTCGCGAAGACCTTCAAGGTGCTGCTGTTTCTCTCGGCCGCGCTGCTGATCCTGCTCGGCACCTTCGTGGTGTTCACGCTCGATCCCTGCCCCGCGGGAGCCGACCCGTCGCTCGTGGCGTCGTTCTGCAACGCGTCGTAGCGATCCCGGCAGCTCAGGCTTACAGATTCGAAGAATAGGACTCACGTGACCACAGACACCCATCAGGGCGAGGAAGTCACCGTCAAGGACGGTGTCACCTATCATCAGTTCGACGTCGTGATCGTCGGTGCCGGCGGAGCGGGCATGCGCGCCGCGATCGAGGCCGGCCCGAAGGCGAAGACCGCGGTCATCACCAAGCTGTACCCCACCCGTTCGCACACCGGTGCGGCGCAGGGCGGCATGGCCGCGGCGCTCGCGAACGTCGAGGACGACAACTGGGAGTGGCACACCTTCGACACCGTCAAGGGCGGCGACTACCTCGTCGACCAGGACGCGGCCGAGATCCTCGCGAAGGAGGCCATCGACGCGGTCATCGACCTCGAGAACATGGGCCTGCCCTTCAACCGCACGCCCGAGGGCAAGATCGATCAGCGCCGCTTCGGCGGTCACACTCGTGATCACGGCAAGGCCCCCGTGCGCCGTGCCTGCTACGCGGCCGACCGCACCGGTCACATGATCCTGCAGACGCTGTTCCAGAACTGCGTCAAGCTGGGCGTCAACTTCTTCAACGAGTTCTACGTGCTCGACCTCGTCATGACGGGCGAGGGCAAGGAGCGCCGCCCCGCCGGCGTCGTCGCCTACGAGCTCGCGACCGGCGAACTGCACGTCTTCCAGGCCAAGTCGATTGTCTTCGCGACCGGCGGCTTCGGCAAGATCTTCAAGACCACCTCGAACGCGCACACCCTCACGGGCGACGGCGTCGGCATCATCTGGCGCAAGGGCCTGCCGCTCGAGGACATGGAGTTCTACCAGTTCCACCCGACGGGCCTCGCGGGCCTCGGCATCCTCCTCACCGAGGGCGCCCGAGGAGAGGGAGCGATCCTGCGCAACGCGAGTGGCGAGCGCTTCATGGAGCGCTACGCCCCCACGATCAAGGACCTCGCCCCCCGCGACATCGTCGCGCGCTGCATGGTGCAGGAGGTGCTCGACGGCCGCGGTGCCGGCCCGCACAAGGACTACGTCTACCTCGACTGCACCCACCTGGGCGCCGAGGTGCTGGAGACCAAGCTCCCCGACATCACCGAGTTCGCGCGCACCTACCTGGGCGTCGATCCGGTGACGGAGCCCGTGCCGGTGTTCCCCACGGCGCACTACGCGATGGGCGGCATTCCCACGAACAACGCGGCCGAGGTCCTCATGGACAACGACACCGTCGTGCCCGGTCTCTACGCCGCCGGCGAGTGCGCCTGCGTCTCGGTGCACGGCGCGAACCGCCTCGGCACCAACTCGCTGCTCGACATCAACGTCTTCGGCAAGCGCTCCGGCAACAACGCGGCCGACTACGCGCAGACCGCCAGCTTCGTCGACCTGCCCGCCGACCCGGCGAAGGAGATCCGCGAGCTCGTCGACCGCTTCCGCACGGGCACCGGCACCGAGCGCGTCGCCGACATCCGCCGCGAGCTGCAGGAGGCGATGGACCGCGGTGCCCAGGTGTTCCGCACCGAGGAGTCGCTCACCGAGGTGCTCGGCGTGATCCACGATCTGCGCGTGCGCTACATGAACGTGGGCGTGCAGGATCGCGGCCGCCGCTACAACACCGACCTGCTCGAGGCGATCGAGCTGGGCTTCCTGCTCGACCTCGCGGAGGTGCTCGCCTACACGGCGCGCAACCGCAAGGAGAGCCGCGGCGGCCACATGCGCGACGACTACCCGAACCGCGACGATGAGAACTACATGCAGCACACCATGGCGTATCTCTCGGGCGACCCCCACTCGGCCGATCCCGACGATCACATCCGGCTCGACTGGAAGCCCGTCGTGTTCACGAAGAACGAGCAGGGTGAGTTGAACTACCCGCCCATGGAGAGGAAGTACTAGGCCATGAGCACCGCTACCGCTGAAGCGACCGCCGTCGACTCCACCCAGGCCTCGGCCTCGGGCAGCGCGCCCGACGCGCCGAAGCCGTTCACCGTCACCCTGCTGGTGCGCCGCTACAACCCGGAGTCGGGTCGTGACGCGTACTGGGAGGACTTCGACGTCGAGATGTACCCGACGGATCGCATCCTCGACGCGCTGCACCGCATCAAGTGGGATCAGGACGGCACGCTCGCGTTCCGTCGCTCCTGCGCCCACGGCATCTGCGGCTCGGATGCGATGCGCATCAACGGCCGCAACCGTCTCGCGTGCAAGACCCTCATCAAGGATCTCGACATCTCGAAGCCGATCTACGTCGAGGCGATCAAGGGTCTGCCGCTCGAGAAGGATCTGATCGTCGACATGGAGCCGTTCTTCGCGGCCTACCGCGCGGTCAACCCGTTCCTCATGCCGAATGCGGCCCCCGCGGAGCCTGGCAAGGAGCGCCTGCAGACCATCGAGGATCGCGAGCGCTTCGACGACACCACCAAGTGCATCCTGTGCGCCGCGTGCACCACGAGCTGCCCGGTGTTCTGGACCGACGGCCAGTACTTCGGCCCGGCCGCCATCGTCAACGCGCACCGCTTCATCTTCGACTCGCGCGACGACAACGCCCAGGTGCGTCTCGACGTGCTGAACGACACCGAGGGCGTGTGGCGCTGCCGCACCACCTTCAACTGCACCGACGCGTGCCCGCGCGGCATCCAGGTCACCAAGGCTATCGCCGAGGTGAAGGCTGCGATCCGCACCGGCAAGACGAAGTAGCGCCCGCGCCCAGCGCCGGGTGGCTGCACTCGACGGCATGACGACGCCCCGCGATCCGGAGCCCTCGCAGGAGGGCCGGGATCGCGGGGCGTCGCGCGTCTCGGCGGTGGGTCGCGAGCTGGTCGGCCGGGGCGAGAGCATCTGGTCGCGGCTGCGCGACTCGCGCCCGTTCCGCGCCTTCTTCCACTTCACCGACGTCGGTGGATCGGTGCTTGCCGCCGGGATGAGCTATCAGGCGGTGTTCGCGGTGTTCGCGGCGCTGTGGATCGGCTTCAGCGTGTTCGGCATCATGCTGCGCGGGCGCCCGGAGCTGCTCGAATCGCTGATCATGCAGCTCAACCTGTTCGTGCCGGGCCTCGTGGGCACCGACGACGATGGGGCCGTGTCGCTGGCCGCGCTGCTGCAGAGCCGCACCCTCGACTGGAGCAGCGCGATCGCGGGTGTCGCGCTGGTGTACGTGGCCGTGGCGTGGTTCACGGGGACGCGCCGTTCGATCCGCATCATCTTCGGGCTCGAGGTGCGCCAGTACCGCAATGTGGTGCTGCTGAAACTGCGCGATCTGCTGCTGGCGCTGTGCTTCCTGCTGGCGATCCTGGTGTCGGCGGCGCTCACGGTGCTCAGCTCGAACCTGACCGATCTGCTCGTGTCGTGGTTGGGTGGCGATCCCGACGGCTGGTTGCTGGGCGGCCTGGGTACGATCGCGCGCTACGGTGCGATGTACGTGTTCGATACGCTCGTGCTCATGGCGATCTTCCGGCTGCTCGCCGAGGTGCGGTTGCCGCTGTGGAGCCTGCTGCGGGGCTGCGCTCTCGGCAGTGCGGCTCTGTTCGGTATGAAGGTGCTGGGTTCCTCGCTGCTCGGGGGTGTGTCGCACAACCCGCTGCTGGCGTCGTTCGCGGTGCTCGTCGGCCTGCTGGTCTGGTTCAACGTGATCTGCCGCATCCTGCTGCTGACGGGGTGCTGGATCGCGGCGGGGCAGGACCGGGCGCTGGGGCGGCCGGATCCTGCGCGCTCGCGCGTGCTCGACGTGTTCTGAGCGCTTCGAGGGTCTCTCTTCCCCTCCGTATGGGATCTGCCGTTCGTATGGGATCTGCCATCCATATGCCGGATTGGGCCGATTTCGGCATACGATCGGTGGATCCCATACCGACGGCGACGATTGAAGAGCGGGGCGCGGGGCGCCGCCGTAGGGTGGAGGTATGGAGCAGCTCCGGGATCCCGAACCCTTCGACGTCGTCGATCTGATCACGCGCAAGCGCTTCGCGGGCGCCCTCGACCGCGCCGAGATCGACTGGGTGGTCGATGCCTTCACGCGCGGCGCGGTGGCGCCGGAGCAGATGAGTGCGCTGCTCATGGCGATCGTGATTCAAGGCATGGGGCGGGAGGAGATCCGTGATCTGACCGCCGCGATGATCGCGAGCGGTGAGCGTCTGGGCTTCTCGGGGCTCGGCCGGCCCGCGATCGACAAGCACTCGACGGGCGGCGTGGGCGACAAGATCACGCTGCCGCTGGTGCCGCTTCTGGCCTCTCTCGGGGTGGCGGTGCCGCAGCTGTCGGGGCGGGGCCTCGGGCACACGGGCGGCACGCTTGACAAGCTCGAGTCGATCTCCGGCTGGCGCGCGGCGCTGTCGAACGACGAGATGGAGCGGATGCTGCGCGAGGTGGGCGGGGTGATCTGCGCGGCCGGTTCGGGGCTCGCGCCGGCGGATCGCGCGATGTACGCCCTGCGCGACGTGACGGGCACGGTGGCGTCGGTGCCGCTCATCGCCTCGTCGATCATGAGCAAGAAGATCGCGGAGGGCGCCGACGGCCTGGTGCTCGACGTGAAGTTCGGTTCGGGCGCCTTCCTGCCCGACGCCGCGGATGCGCGCGAGCTCGCGACGACGATGACGCGGCTGGGCGCCGATTCGGGGCTGCGCACGGTGGCGCTCATCACGGACATGGACGCGCCGCTGGGGCGCGCGGTCGGCAACGCGAACGAGGTGCGCGAGTCGGTCGAGGTGCTGGCGGGCGGCGGGCCAGACGACGTGGTGGAGTTGACGCTCGCGCTGGCTCGGGAGATGCTTGCGCTCACCGGGCGCGATGATGTCGATCCCGCTGATGCGCTGGCCGACGGCCGGGCGATGGACGCGTGGCGGCGCCTCATCGCGGGGCAGGGCGGCGACCCGGATGCCCCGCTGCCCGTGGCGCGCGACACCGAGACGGTGCGTGCTGCTGCCGACGGCGTGGTGCAGCGCGTGGACGCCCGAGCTGTGGGGGTGGGCGCCTGGCGTCTCGGCGCTGGGCGGGCGCGGCCCGGCGATCCTGTGGATCACGCGGCGGGGGTGGAGGTGCTGGTGCGGCCCGGCGACCGGGTGCGGGCCGGCGATCCGCTCTTCGAGGTGGCCTGCGATTCGCCCGGCCGGCTGGTGCGCGGCCTGGAGTCGCTGGCGGGGGCTGTGGAGCTCGGAGATGCGGATCCGGATCCCCGACCGCTCATCGTCGACCGCGTGACCGCCGACTGAGGCGAGCGCCCTTCGCCTGCCGGCTACGGCGGCTGACCGGGCGCCCGCTCAGCTGAGCGTCGCGAAGGCCTCCGGGATCGCATCGGCGACGTCGAGCGCGGTGATCGGACGGCCGGCGGCGCGAGCCTCGGCGTCTCCAGAGGCGATTCTGGCCGCGGTGTCGTGCAGCAGGGCCGCCGTCGCGCCGAGGCGGCCGAGCACGGCGGGGGATTCCCGCACCTGCTCGGCGTGGGCAGCGACGAGCGCGCCGAGGATGCCGGCGAGCACGTCGCCGGTGCCGGCGGTCGCGAGCCACGGGGTGGCGGGGCCCACTCGCAGGATCTGGCCGTCGGGCGCGGCGCACACCGTGAGCGAGCCCTTGAGCAGCACGGTGGTGCCGAGGCGCTCGGCCAGACGGGATGCGGCGCGGGCGCGCCCGATCTGCGCGATGTCGTCGTCGGCGTCGCCGCTGCGCGGCGCCCAGTCGTCGGGTAGTTCGCCGAGGCCCGCCGCGCGCCAGAGGCGCTCGAACTCGCCGCCGTGCGGGGTGAGGATCGCCGGGGCGCCGCCCGGGAGAGACGCGGCGGTGCTGTCGGCATCGGTCTCGGCGGTCACGGCGAGGTCCAGCGCGCCGGCGTCGATCACGAGCGGGGCGCTGCCGCGCCGCAGCTGCCGCAGCGCGGACTGCTCCGCCGAGGAGCGGTCGGCCGGGTCGGTGCCTGATCCGAGCACCCAGGCGTCGCAGGCACGGGATCCGGGCTCCCCGAACACGGTCTCCGGATGCGCCGCGAGTACTGCGGCCGCGGGCGACGGCAGCCCGTGGGGCGAGGCGTCGTCGTCCAGCGGGGGCACGTAGCGCAGCAGGCCGACCCCGGTGCGCCAGGCGGCGGAGACGCCCAGCACCGCGGCCCCGGGATACTGGGCCGACCCCGTGCGCACGCCGAGCACGCCGCGCCGGTACTTGTTGTCGCGCGCGCCCGGTCGACACAGCCACTCGGCTGCGTGCTCCCGGGACCAGCGCGTGATCATTCCTCGCCGTCCTCCGCGAGCCGGTCGAGGTAGTCGCGCACCGCGCGCTCCAGATCGGTGAGCGAACGCTCGGCGGCGGTGCGCCGGGCCCGGGCCGAGCCCTCGTCGCTGAAAGTGTCGAGATAGATCTTGAGCTTGGGCTCGGTGCCGCTCGGGCGGATCATCACGCGGGAGCCGTCGGCGAGGTCGTAGCGCAGCACATCGGCTGGCACCTCGGCCAGGCCCGGCACCAGCAGATCCTGCGAGGAGGCCACCTCGGCGTCGCCGAAGGCGGTCGGCGGATCCTGGCGCACCCGCGCGGCGAGCGCCGACGCCGCCGCCATGGATGGAAGCCGCAGCGTGATCTGACCGCTCGCGAAGTGCCCGAAGCGCTCGCTCGCGTCGTCGAGCAGATCCCACAGCGTGCGCCCCTCGGACGCCGCCTCGCGGGCCATCGCGATCGCATCGGCCGCGGCCGAGATGCCGTCCTTGTCGCGCACGATCTCGGGGTGGGTGAGGTAGCCGAGCGCCTCCTCGAAGCCGAACACGAGCCCGGGCACCCGCGACACCCACTTGAAGCCCGACAGCGTCTCGGCATAGTCGAGACCGTACTCGCGGGCGACCGCACCCAGCGCGGGCGAGGAGACGATGGTGCAGGCGAGCGCGCCCGAGGAGGGAGTGCCGGCGGTCGCAGCGCGCACCCGTTCGCGCTCGGCGGCACGCCAGCCGAGCAGCAGCCCGAGCTCGTTGCCCGTGAGACGGCGGTAGCCGGATTCCTCGTCGGGGTGCGGCAGCGCGATCGCGAGACGGTCGGCATCCGGGTCGTGCGCCACCACGAGGTCGGCGTCGATGCCGCGGGCGGTGCGGAATGCGAGATCGAGCGCCCCCGGCTCCTCCGGGTTCGGGAACGCGACCGTGGGGAAGGCCCCGTCAGGCCGGTCCTGCTCGCGCACCGGCACCACCGAGGGCAGCCCGGTCGAGGCGAACACGCGTCGCGCGAGGTCGGAGCCGACGCCGTGCATCGCGGTGTAGGCGACCCGCAGCCCGGTGTCGGCGCCGACGGCGACCCCCGGAGCCTCGGGGCGCTGCGGCAGTCCGCCGAGCAGCGCGGCCGCGGTCTCGGAGATGTAGGCGTCCGCGACGCCGCCCCCCAGCACGGTGTAGTCGGTGGATCGGGGAAGCTGAGAGACGGCGGCCTGCGCGACCCGTTCGATGTGGGCCGCGATCTCGGCGTCGGCAGGGGGAACGATCTGCGATCCGCCGTCATCGTCGCCGAGATACACCTTGTAGCCGTTGTCGCGGGGCGGATTGTGGCTCGCGGTCACCATCACCCCGGCCGACACCCCGAGATGCCGCACCGCGAAAGCGGTGAGCGGCGTCGGGCCCGCCTCGGGCAGCAGGAAGACGCGCACCCCGGCGCCCGCCATCACCTCGGCGGTGTCGCGCGCGAACACGGCGGAGCCGACGCGGCCGTCGAAGCCGACCACGATCGACGGCGGTGCGGCGGTGCGGCCGGCGGCGGCGCGCTCCAGGAGATAGGCCGCGAAGCCGGCGCTCGTCTGCGACACCACCGTGCGGTTCATGCGCCGCGGGCCCGCGCCGAGCCTGCCGCGCAGGCCGGCCGTGCCGAAGGCGAGCCTGCCGCCGAACGCCTCGCTCAGCTCGGTCGCCGCCTCGGCGTCGCCGTTGAGCGTCGCGGTGATGAGGCGCCTCGTCTCGGCCTGGGTCTCGGGATCGATGTCCTGCTCGGCCCAGGCGCTCGCCTCGGTGATGCGGTCGAGCAGCACTTCCTCGAAGCGCTCGGATCCGCCATTCCCCTGCGTTGCCTCATCGGGCAGTGCCATCGCGGTTCTCCCTTCCCGCCACGAGTGTCGCGGTCGTTTCAAGCTACCATTCCGGCGGCGGGGCGGGCGTTCAGCCGGCCTCGTCGGGCAGCCCGGCGGGCGCCGCGGCCACCGGTTCGGAGGGTTCGAGATCGCCGCAGCCGATCGCGGCCTGCACCGCCAGCCAGCACTCGGCGGTGTCCTCGATCGAGGAGAGGTCGCGGTCGATGATCTTCTCGATGCGCGAGATGCGCGCGATGAGCGTCTGCCGGTGCACGAAGAGACGCTCGGCGGCGCGCACCCAGCTGCGGTTCTCCTCCAGGAACACGCGCAGCGTCTGCGTGAGCGACGTGCCGCGCTGCATGTCGTAGGTGCGCAGCGGGCCCAGCACCTGATTCGCGATGCGGCGCAGCTGCTCGGCGCTGCTGGGGAGGAACAACGAGGTGCTCTCGTGCTCGCCGAAGTGCAGCACGCCGCTCGCGAGATGATTGCGGATGAGCGCGCTGCGGGCCTGCTGCAGAGCCGTCAGCAGCTCGCCGAGATCCTCGAAGGGGGTGCTCGCCCCGATGCGGGTGCCGGCCACGGCGACCGCATCGAGCGCCTGCGCGAGCGGCTCGCCGGCCTCGGCGAGGAGCACGAGCTGATCGCCCTCCGCGACGGTGAGCACGGGCAGGTGCTGCGCGGCGAAGGCGTCCCGGATCTGCTGCTGCACCGCCCGTCCGCCGGCCCCCTGCGCGACGGCGACCAGCGAGGGCTGCCGGATACCGTGCGGTTCGAGCAGGCGTGCGGCTGCGGGACCGGGGATCGCGCCGGTGCAGAGCTCCGCGAGCAGTAGCGCGCCGTAGCGCTGCTCAGTCTGCTGCACCAGCTTGTCCCGGCTGCGCTGCACGGCCTCCGCGACCGACATCGCGAGCGTGATGTAGCGCACCTCGTGCTCGGTCGACAGCACCGGGAAGCCGATGTGGGCAGCGTAGGCGAGTGCGGGCTCCGTGAACGAGCCGCCCATCATGTGCTCGTCGACCGTCACCGCGGCGATCCCGACCGCCTGCATGCCGCGCAGGTAGGCGCACTGCTCGTCGGTCGTGCGCGGCACGCCGATCCCGGTCGTCATCACCAGCGCCCCGTCACCCAGCCAGCGCCACGGATCGGGCTGCTCGCACACGTGCGCCCAGGTGATGGCGCGCTCCTCCCCGATGCCCGGTGTCAGCGACACCGTGCGAGCGGCGGGAAGGTCGAGAAGCGACCTCACGGTGAAGGTCATGAGTCAAGCGTACATTTGCCGGGGCGCGTCATGACCGGAGAGCGCGCTCGATCGCTGCGGCCGCCCGGTAGCCCGAGTCGACGGCGCCCGAGAGCGACTGGGCGAGCCCCGTGTGCTCGCCGGCGATGGCGACGCGGCCGGCGGGCTGCTCGAAGACGCGGGCGTCCGCCGCCTCCCAGTCGAGACCGGGCGCGGTGTACGAGCCGCGGGTCCACGGATCGTCCGCCCAGGTGGTGAGCAGCACCTCGCCGTCGATCTCGAGCTCGGGCCGCATCTGCCGGAGCGCGGCGACCCAGCCGTCGGCGCCGTCGGCGGCCCCCAGCGCGTCGAGCGCGAACGGCCCGCCGGCGAACGACGACAGCGCCGAGATGCGATGCTCGCCGTCGATCGACAGCGAGCGCCACGACCACCAGGTGTGATCGGGGTTCTGCAGCGCGATGTCGTCGTCGACGCGCGAGAGGGGCACGCCGAGCTTCGCAGCGACCCCCATGAATCGGTGGTCGAGAGCGCGCTGCTGCTCGTCCGGCAGCGCGAAGCCCAAATCGAGTTCCCGCAGGATCGGCAGCGGCACCGCCAGCACCGCCGCGTCGGCGTCGAGGCGCGTGCCGTCGACGAGCGTCACCTGCACCGCGGTCTCCGACTGCTCGATCGCCGCGATCGGATGCTCGAGCCGCACGCGGTCGCCGAGGCGCCGCGCGAGCTCGAGCGAGAGCGCCTGATTGCCGCCGACGAAGCGCCCGCCGTCCTCGACGTAGCCGCCGGCGGTCGAGGACTCGTGCAGCAGCACCGCCTCAGCGCTGACGAGAGCGGGATCGGCCGCCGCCGAGGTGGTCGTGCGCCGGTAGACGGGGTCGAGGCGGTAGCCGGCGCCGAGCGCTTCGGCGAAGGCGCGCTCCAGCGACACCCCGCGCTCGCCGTCGGCGATCATCCGGGCGAGCGTGTCGCGCACGAGCGCGGTCGTCTCGCCGAGCTCCGCGAAGGAGATCACGCGCCCGTTCACGGTGCGGCGTCCGTAGCGCACGTTGTGCGACATGATCGGCACGCCCACCTCGGCCGCGAGTCGGCGGATCGGGAACTCGGTGGGGAAGACGTACTCGCCCCCGCGCTCGGTCACCTCGCCGTTGCCGAGGCGCTGCGACCAGGTGCGGCCCCCGACGCGATCCCGCGCTTCGAGCACGGTGCATCGATGGCCGGCCTTCTCCAGCTCCCACGCGGCGGTGAGGCCGGCGAGACCGGCTCCGATGACGACGATGTCCATTGCGTTCCTCCTCGAACGATGAGCGGTGCCCGAACACCCATGCTAAGGACCGAGGCGGGTCGCCGAGCCCTCCGCGGGCATACTCGGAGGCGAAACCTTATGTTCGTACTACCGTCGCCGGGCCCGCCATACGAAGCTATGAAAGATCTCCCGCAGCGGTAACGAAGGGGTAACGGGGCGGGGCGGGCTTCGATTCCGGCAGCTAGGTTCGGGAAGCGGCAGGGCGGACCACCCGCCCGACCGCAGCGCAGCCCGGAGCCGCCCACGCAGCCCGGAGCCGCGCGACCATCACGATGAAGTGAGGAAGTTCATGTCAATTCTCAGAGACCCGAAGACTCGTCGCGGCGTTTCGCTCGTCGCCGGTTCGGCGGCGCTCGCGCTCGCGCTGGTCGGGTGCAGCGGCGGAGGCGGCAACGAGGAGCCCGCGCCCGAGCGCGACCTCGGCACCCCGGTGGCGGGCCAGATCAAGGAGGGCGCCCTCGACGGCGTCACGCTCACCTTCGCCGGATCCGGCGGCGTCTTCCAGGACGGCCAGACCGAGGCGCTGTGGAACCCGTTCGCCGAGGCGTCGGGCGCGAAGTTCAACCAGGACGCCTTCGACGCGGGCAAGCTGAAGGCCATGGTCGACAGCGGCAACGTCAGCTGGGACATCGTCAACACCACCCAGTTCGACACCGCGCGCGGCTGCGGCACCCTCTACGAGAAGTACGACTACTCGCAGATCGACACCTCGAAGATCCCCGAGGGCACCATCACCGACGAGTGCATGGTCCCGCAGATCCTCTACGGCCTCGTGGTCGTGTACAACACCGATAAGTTCGGCGACAACCCGCCGACGAGCGCCGCCGACTTCTTCGACACCGAGAAGTTCCCCGGCAAGCGCACGGTGAGCCAGTCCACCTACGTCGACCCGCAGACGGTCGAGTTCGCCCTCACCGCGCAGGGCAAGGACGTGAAGAAGCTGAAGCCCGAGGACATCGAGGGCGCCTTCGACATGTACCGCGACCTCGGCAACGACGTGATCGGCTGGACCACCGGAGCGCAGGCGCAGCAGCAGCTCGAAGCCGGCGAGGCCGTGATGGGCCTCGTGTGGTCGGGCCGCGGCTACGGCGCCGCCAACGCGGGCGCCCCCGTCGCCCCGATGTGGGACCAGTGGATGATCATGGTCGACTCGAACGGCATCCCGAAGGGCGTGAAGGACAAGCAGGCCGCCTTCGCCGCCGTGAACTACTCGATCGGCGCCGAGCAGCAGGCGAAGATGACCGAGCTCACCTCCTACGGCGGGGTGAACGTCGACGCGAAGCCGCAGATGGACGAACTGCTCACCGAGTGGATGACGACCGAGCACCTCGACACGGGAATCGCCCCGAACGTCGACTTCTGGGTCGAGAACTACGACGCGCTGTCGGCCGCCTGGGCCGGATGGGCGACCGGGAACTAAATCATGAGCGAAGGCACTGTCACCGAGACCATCGCGGTCTCAGGTGCGGATGCCGGACGGCGGAAGCGGGGGCCGAGGAATTGGCGCCCGCTTCTGCTGCTCGTCCCGGCATTCGTGATCGTTTCACTGTTCTTCCTGGCGCCGCTGGTGGATGTGTTCATCCGCTCGGTCACCGACCCGCAGCCGGGAGTGCAGAACTACGTCTGGCTGGTCACCACCCCGGCGAACCTCAATGTGGTGCTGCGCACCTTCGGCACCGCGATCCTGGTGACGATCGTGTGCCTGCTGCTCGCGTACCCGTACGCCTACCTGATGACCATCGTCTCGGATCGCACCCGCAACCTCATGCAGCTCTTCATCATGATGCCGTTGTGGACCTCGATCCTCGTGCGCACGCTCGCCTGGATGGTGCTGCTGCAGGACACCGGCCCCATCAACGGTCTGCTCGCCGCATGGTTCGGGATCGGTCCGATCCCGCTGATCCGCACCACCTTCGGCGTGGCTCTCGGCATGTCGCAGGTGCTGCTCCCCTTCATGGTGCTGCCCCTGTACTCGTCGATGGCGAAGATCGACAAGCGGCTGCTGCCCGCGGCCTCGAACCTGGGCGCGAACCCGGTGACCGCGTTCTTCACGGTCTACCTGCCGCTGTCGAAGCCGGGCATCTTCTCGGGCGGGGTCACCGTGTTCATCCTCGGCCTCGGCTTCTACATCATCCCGGCGCTGCTGGGATCCTCGAAGGAGATCATGATCTCGGCGCTGATCCAGCAGCAGATCAGCGTGTTCCTGATGTGGGGTCAGGGCACCGCGCTCGGCATCTTCCTGCTCGTCTGCACGGTGCTGATCCTCGTGATCGTGTCGCGGCTCAACCGCGGCGGCAGCCTCTTCCCGGGGGTGAACCGCTGATGACCTCGAAGCGCATCCTCGGCGTCTTCGCGACGCTGATCGTGCTGTGGCTGATCGTGCCCACCCTCATCATCATCCCGATGTCGTTCAACGAGGCCTCCTCGTTCAACTTCCCGCCGAAGGGCTTCTCGACCCGCTGGTACGAGAACTTCTTCACCGACCCGTCCTGGCTGCAGGCGCTCGGCTCGTCGCTGCAGGTCGCGATCCTCACGATGATCGTGGCGACCGCGGTCGGCGTGCTCGCGGCGCTCGGGCTCTCGAAGGTGCGGTTCCGGGGCAAGGGCCTCATGGAGGGGTACTTCCTGCTGCCGCTCATCGTGCCCGGCATCGTGCTCGCGGTGGGCCTGTACTCGCTGTTCCTGCGCATGGATCTGCTCGGCACGCTGCCCGGCTTCGTGCTGGCGCACACGATCGTGTCGATGCCGCTCGTGATCACCAACGTGATGGCGTCGCTGCAGGGACTCGACCCCCGGCTGGAGCAGGCCTCGGCCTCGCTCGGCGCTGGCAAGGTGCGCACCTTCTTCAGCATCACCCTGCCGCTCATCGCGCCGGGTGTGACGGCGGGCGCGCTGTTCGCGTTCGTCACCTCGTTCGACGAGGTGATCCTCTCGCTGTTCATCCAGTCCCCCTCCCTGCAGACGCTGCCCGTGAAGATCTTCAACAGCGTCACCCAGACCAATGACCCCACGGTGGCTGCCGTGGCGGTGATCACGATGCTCACCTCGGTGATCGTGATGCTCATCGCCCAGTTCGCCACGCGGAAGAGAAAGCGACCGGTAGCGTGAACGCTATGACTCACAACGAGATCCCCGTGCCCGACGGGCACGAGCAGGAGCTGCGCGCCGAGGGGCTGAACACCTCGGCGATCCACCAGATCGGCGAGGCCGGCATCAGCCTCAGCCAGGTGACGAAGCGCTACGGCGAGAGCACCGTGGTCGACGAGATCGACCTCGTGATCGAGCCCGGCGAGTTCATGACCTTCCTCGGCCCGTCGGGATCCGGCAAGACGACCACGCTGAACATGATCGCCGGCTTCACCTCGGTCACCGAGGGGCACCTGCACATCTACGGCAAGCCCGTCGCGAAGCTGCCCCCGCACAAGCGCGACATCGGCATGGTGTTCCAGAACTATGCGCTGTTCCCGCACAAGACGGTGGCCGAGAACATCGCCTACCCGCTGCAGCGCCGCAAGATCGGCAAGGAGCAGCAGAAGCAGATGGTCGCCGACGCCCTCGGGATGGTGCGCATGGGCGACTACGGCGACCGCTACCCGTCGGAGCTGTCGGGCGGCCAGCAGCAGCGCGTCGCCCTGGCGCGCGCCCTCGTCTACGAGCCGCGCGTGCTGCTCATGGACGAGCCGCTGGGCGCGCTCGACAAGAAGCTGCGCGAGTGGCTGCAGGGCGAGATCAAGCGGATCCACCGCGAGGTCGGATCCACCTTCGTCTACGTGACGCACGACCAGGAGGAGGCACTGTCGATGTCGGATCGCATCGCCGTCTTCAACAACGGCCGCATCGAGCAGGTCGGCACCTCGGAGGATCTCTACGAGGCGCCGCAGACCCTGTTCGTGGGGCGCTTCCTCGGCGAGTCCACGGTGCTGCTCGGCAAGGGCGTGCGGGACGGGGATCGCCGCACCGCGATCGAGGTGGCCGGTCACCGCGTCGTGGCGGACGGCCAGTCGACGCATGAGGACCTTGCGATCCTGATCCGCCCCGAGAACCTGCGACTCGAGACGGCGGGCACGCCCGCGGGCGAGCACGAGAACTCGATCCCGGTCACCATCACCGACGTCACCTACCTCGGGGCGTCGCGCCGCTACACGGTGCGCCTGCCCGACGGCACGGAGGGGGCGGTGCGGCTCGGACAGGACGCCCGCATCCACAACCGCGGCGACGAGGTCGCCATGATGTGGAGCATCCCCTCGGGCGTGCTGCTCGTAAACACCGGCGAAGCGGGCGAGTCGACGACCTGAGGTCGTTGCAGACGTCGAAAGGCGGATTCCGCAGGCGAACCGGGAGGTTCAGCTGCGAAATCCGCCTTTCGGCGTCTATGGGGGAGGGGAGACCCAGGGGAGGGTCCAGGGGCGCCCCCAGGAGGCCCTACGCCTCCATGTCGATGTCCTTGGTCTCGGGGGCGAGGATCAGGGAGATCAGGGTGAGCACTGCGGCGCCGGTCAGGTAGATGCCCACGAAGACGGGGCTGCCGTCGGCGAGGCCCCACAGCCACACCGCGATGATCGGCGCGAGGGCCGCGCCGAGGATCGACGACACGTTGTAGGCCACCGCCGATCCCGTGTAGCGCACGTTGGTGGGGAACATCTCCGGCAGGAACGCGCCCATCGGCCCGAAGGTGAGGCCCATGAGGGTGAAGCCGAGCGCGAGGAAGAACATCACCGCCGCGGTGCCGCCGCCGAGCAGCGGCACGAAGGTGAAGCCGAAGAGGGCGATCGCCGCGGTCACCGCGATGAGCGTGCGGCGGCGGCCGAAGCGGTCGGCGAGCGGACCGGAGACGAGTGTGAAGATGCCGAAGAAGATCACGCCGAACACGAGCATCAGGATGAACTCGTTGTAGCTGTACCCGAGGCCGGGCACGTAGGCGGCCGCGTCGAAGGGCGCTCCCGCAGCCTCGGCGGCGGTCTGCGCGGCCTCGAGGCCCGGGCGGGTGCCGAAGGTGAGCGTGTACGACGTCATCAGGTAGAACAGCACGTAGGTCGCGAGCATCGCGAAGGTGCCGAGGATCAGCGCTTTCCAGTGGTGCTTGAACGCCACGGCGAGCGGCATGCGCGTCACCTTGCCGCCCTGCTTGGCGTTCTCGAAGGCGCTCGACTCGACCAGCTTCAGGCGCACCCAGAGGCCGACGATCACCATGACGGCCGAGAACAGGAACGGCACGCGCCAACCCCAGTCGAGGAACGCTTCGGAGGCGACGCCGGGGTGCTCGGGATCGGCCAGCGCGTTGTTGATCACGAAGAAGAGCATGTTGGCGATGATGAAGCCGAGCGGGGCTCCCAGCTGCGGGAAGGTGCCGTACCAGGCGCGCTTGCCCGCGGGGGCGTTCTCGGTGGCGACGAGTGCGGCGCCCGACCACTCGCCGCCGATCGCGAAGCCCTGCGCGAGGCGCAGCACGAGCAGCAGCACCGCCGCCCAGACGCCGATGTTCTCGTGGGTGGGCAGCAGCCCGATCAGGAATGTCGCGATGCCCATCGTGAGCAGCGATGCGACGAGGGTGGTCTTGCGGCCGAGGCGGTCGCCGAGGTGCCCGAAGAACACGGCGCCGATGGGCCGCGCGAGCATCGCCGCGCCGAAGGTCGCGAAGGACGCGATCAGGGCGGTGGTGTCGTTGCCGGTGGGGAAGAAGAGCACGGGGAAGACGAGCACGGCCGCGGTGGCGTAGACGTAGAAGTCGTAGAACTCGATGGTCGTGCCGATGAGGCTCGCGAGGATCACGCGCGACGGCGAGTTGCGGGGCGCGTCGACCCGGCTGGCGGAGGTGGCGGAGGTGGCGGACAAGATTGGAGCAGCTTTCGATCGCGGTGATGCGCCGGCCACGCAACGTCGTTGGAGTGTCGATGGCTCAGCGCCATTGACTGGGCAGCTCCCTCGTGAGGAACTGCACACCAGTGTACGCCCGCGCCCAGCCGCTCCGCGGGCGGCCGGGCGACTCCAGCCGCTTGCGCCGACGCCGGCGCTGATGTACGTTGTGAAAAGAATACTGAACGCATTGTTCAGTGATCAGGCGGCTCCGGCCGCGGCATCGAGGAGGAGCCATGGGCGCGGCACCGCGCGACACCCCGGGGGATGACGCCCTCGGCCGTCGCGTCGCATCGTTCCGCCAGCTGCGCGGCATGAGTCTGCGGGCCCTCGCCGCGGCCGCCGGCGTCAGCTCCAGCTTCCTCAGCCAGCTCGAGAACGGGCACACGAACGCGAGCGTCGCCTCGCTGCGCAAAGTCGCCGCGGCCCTCGGCGTCGCGCCGGCCCAGCTGCTCGACGACACCGCCGCCCACACGCGCGGCGTGCTGCGCGCCGCGGACCGGCCCACCCTGCCGCTCGCCGGTGCGGAGAAGCACGTGGTCGCCCTGCCTCCGCTGCGCAACCTCGAGATCTACGCCGGTCGCTTCCCACCGGGCGGCTCGACCGGACCCGACGCCTACACCCACGGCAACTCGCAGGAGTTCGTCGTGGTCACCGAGGGGCGGGTGGTGCTCGAGCTCGACGGCACTCGCTACGAACTCGACACCGACGACTCCATCGAGTTCCTGAGCTCGGTGCCGCACCGGGTCGTCAACGAATCCGACGCCCCCGCCGCGATCCTCTGGATCAACAGCCCACCCACTCCGGACGAGGCCCCGCACACGCCGACGTCCGACGAGACACGCATCACCCGACAACGAAGGAACCTCGCATGATCAACGGCAACGTGTCCCACTGGTGGCAGCAGATCGGCGCGCCCAAGCCGCGCCCCGAGCTGCCCGGGAACCTCACCGCCGACGTCGCGATCGTGGGGGCCGGCTACACCGGCCTCTGGACCGCCTACTACCTGAAGCAGGCCCGCCCCGAACTGCGCGTGGTGATCCTCGAGCAGCGCCACGTCGGCTACGGCGCCTCGGGCCGCAACGGCGGCTGGCTGACCGCCGCGATCACGGGCGGCCGGGAGCAGTACGAGGCCACGCACGGCCGCGACGCCGCCGAGCGATTCCAGCGCGCCATGAACGACACCGTCGACGAGGTGATCCGGGTCGCCGCGGCCGAGGGGATCGACGCCGACATCAAGAAGGGCGGCGAGTTCAACGTCGCCTACACCCCGGCCCAGGAGGCGCGCATCCGCGCCTTCGCCGCCGCCGAGCAGGCGTGGCGGTACACCGACCTCGAACTCCTCGAAGCCGACGCGGCGAAGGCGAAGATCAATGTCGCCGACACGCGGGCAGCGGTGTGGCACCCCCACGCGGCGCGGATCCAGCCCGCCAAGCTCGCAGCCGGCCTCGCCGACGCCGTCGAGCGGCTCGGCGTCGAGATCTACGAGCGCACCCGCGTCGTCGAGATCGCGCCCCACCGGGTGACCACCACCCACGGCACGGTGTCGGCCGAGTACGTCGTGCGCGCCACCGAGGGGTTCACCGCGAACCTCAAGGGCCTGCACCGGCTCTGGCTGCCCATGAACTCGTCGCTCATCGCGACCGAGCCGCTCGCTCCCGAGGTGTGGGACGAGCTGAACTGGAACCAGGGCGAGGTGCTCGGCGACTTCGCGCACGTCTACATGTACGCGCAGCGCACCGCCGACGACCGCATCGCGATCGGCGGGCGCGGGGTGCCCTACAAGTTCGGGTCGAAGACCGACACCGACGGCCAGACCCCGCCCGTCACCGTCGACACGCTGAGCGAGATCCTGCACCGCTTCTTCCCCGCCACCCGGGGCGCCGGCGTCGACCACGTCTGGTCGGGCGTGCTCGGCGTACCCCGCGACTGGGCCGCGACCGTGGGCCTCGACCGCCAGACCGGCATCGCGTGGGGCGGCGGCTACGTCGGCACCGGCGTCACCTCGACCAACCTGGCCGGCCGCACCATCACCGATCTCATCCTCGGCAACGACACCGAGATCGCCGGGCTGCCCTGGGTGAACCACCGGGTGCGCAAGTGGGAGCCCGAGCCGCTGCGCTGGATCGCGACCAAGGGCCTGTACGCGGCCTACGGCGTCGCCGACCGGGCGGAGCTCGCCGGCCGCGCCACGACCTCGCCCATCGCCCATATCGCTGACGTGGTCACCGGACGCCACTGATCCGCCGCCGTCGCGACCCGACCGTTGAGAATAAGGACACCGATGAACGACATCATCCGCACCCACGCCACCCACGGCACCGCCGCCGTCGAGCTCGGCCCCCACGCCCCCAAGCCGACCGCGCTCACCGAGGGCCTCACCGAGGTCTCGGCATCGACCTGGTCGAACGGCCGCATCGACACCGGCCTGTGGGAGTGCACCCCCGGCGACTTCACCGCCGAACGCAACGGCTACACCGAGATCTGCACCATCCTCTCCGGGCGGGTCACCATCGAGGTGGAGGGCCAGCAGCCCGAGGAGTTCGGCCCCGGCGACGTGATGGTCATGCCCTCCGGGTGGAAGGGCGTCTGGCGCGTGCACGAGCCGCTGCGCAAGCACTACACCGTCATCGACGACTAGGACGGCGCCGTGGGCATGCGCGCGATCGTGATCGGCGGGGGCGCCTGGGGCCTGCCCGCCGCGCTGCGACTGCAGGATCTCGGCTGGAGCGTCACCCTGCTCGAACGCTTCGCGCCGGGCGGGCCGTTCGCATCGAGCGGCGGCACCTCGCGGCTCTGGCGCCTCGCCGACACGCAGCTCTGGCGCGCACGCGCGATGCTCGGCACCCTCGCCGCCATGGAGCGGCTGAGCGACCGGCTCGGCGCCCCCGTGTTCCGTCGCACCGGGCTGCTCTGGCGCGATGACCTCTCGCTCCCGGCCGTGGCCGAAGCGCTCGCCGCGATCGACCAGCCGGTCGAGCGGGTGGCCGCGGATCGGGTGGGCGAGGTCTTCGCAGGGTTGCGCCCCGACGGCCGCGACGCCCTGTTCGTCCAACAGGGCGGCGTGGTGCTCGCCGACCGTCTGCTGCGGAGCGCGCTCGCCGCTTTCGTCGCCGCCGGCGGAGACTACCGCCCCGATACGCGAGTCGTGGGCATCACCCCGGGTGACGTCTCGGTGCGGATCGCGACCGCCGACGGCGAGACCTTCGAAGCCGATCAGGCGCTCGTCGCCGCCGGGCCGGGCACCCGCGAGCTGCTGTCAGGGCTCGACCTCTCGCTGCCGCTCACGCCCTACATCGAGCAGGTGGTGCACCTCGGCGATCCGCACTGCTCACCGCCCGCCCCCGATCTGCCCGGCCTCGTCGACTGCCCCAGCGACGACGAGCCCGGTGTCTACGCGATGCCGGACGGCGCCGCCGGGTACAAGGTGGGGCTCGACGAGCCGCTGCGGCGACTCGCCGCCGGCACCCTCGGCGACGACCTCGACCGTGCGGAGCAGCCCGAGCGCACCGAGCGGATCCGCGCCCGCGTCGCACGCGACCTCACCGCGATCGTGCCGCGGGTGCTCGCGACCCAGGTCTGCACCTGGACCGACTCCGGCGACGGAGACTTCATCATCGGCCGCACCCACCCGAGCGTCGTGCTCGCCTGCGGCGACTCGGGCGAGGGCTTCAAGTACGCCGCCTTCATGGGCGAGTACCTCGCCGAGCTCGTCGCCGGCGGGACCGGGGATCCGCAGTTCCAGGAGCACTGGGATCCCCGCCGCTTCGGCGACATGGCGCCCCGCGAGCGCTTCGACGCCATCGGCCGGCACTGACCCCGCACGCCCCACCCACACCGAAGGAGCCCCATGCACACCACCACCGGAGGAGACCTCGCCGTCATCGGGGCGCGACTGCGCACCAACACCGACCGCGATGCCGCCGACACAGCCGTCACCGCGGTGCTCATCCGCGACGGCCGCATCGCCGCGCTCGGCGACGACGACACGATCCGCGCCGCCGCTGAGGAGCACGGCATCGAGGTGCGCGACGTCGCCGGAGCCACCGTCACCCCCGGCCTCTTCGACGGGCACACCCACCCCCACTGGGCGGCCGAGGTGACCGCCGGGATCGACCTCGGAGGCCTCGGCACCCTCGACGAGCTGCGCGCCGCCATCGCCGCCGAGCATGAGCGCTTGCCCGAGGGCGCCTGGCTGCGCGGCTGGAACCTCGAGTACGAGCCCTTCGAGCACGCGGCCCACGACACCGGCGGCCCCGGCGGCCTGCGAGGCGCCCTGCTCGAAGACGCGGCACCCGGCCGGCCCGTCGCCCTCATCTGCTACGACCTGCACACCGCCCTCGGCACGGCCCCCGCGCTCGCCGCAGCCGGCATCACCGGGGCCCGCGACTTCGACGACGCGAGCGAGATCGTGGTCGACGCCGACGGCACCCCCACCGGGGAGCTGCGCGAGCCCACCGCCTACAATCTGCTCTTCGCGGCCGCTCCGCAGGCCTCGCCCGACGCGGAGCGCGACGCCCTGCGCGACATGTTCCGGCGCCTGGCCGCCACAGGCCTCACGGGCGGCGCCATCATGGACGGCAAGGAACGCACGGTCGAGCTGCTGGGCGAACTCGAAGCGCGGGGCGAGCTCGACCACCGCGTCACCGTGCATCACTGGCACGCCGTCGGCGACACCGACGATGATGTGGCGCGCGTCATCGCCGCCAAGGATCGTCGCGGCCGGCTCTGGCAGACGGGCGCCATCAAGCTGTTCAGCGACGGCGTGATCGACACCGGCACCGCCTGGCTGCACACCCCCGACAGCTGCGGCGACGGCCGCTCGGCATTCTGGCCCTCCTGGGAGCGCTTCGCGGAGGTGGTGCGGGCCTACCACGACGCCGGGATGCTCATCGCGACGCACGCGGTGGGCGACTACGCCGTCAGCCGGGTGCTCGACGTGTACGCCTCGCTGCCCGCGCGCGCGAGTCTGCCGTTCCACTCCATCGAGCACCTCGAAGTGCTCTCGGACGCCGACGTCGAGCAGCTGCGCGACTGCGCGGCGAGCGGGGATGCAGGCACGGTCGCCCGCGTCACGGCGTCGATGCAGCCGCTCCACATGCAGTGGCGCGCCGCCGACCACAGCGACGGCTGGGCGGCCCGACTCGGCGAGGGCCGCGACGAGACCGGGTACCGGGTGCGCGATGTGATCGAGGCGGGCGTCACCCTGGTGCTGGGCTCGGACTGGCCCGTCGCCCAGTACGATCCGCGCATCGGCATGGCGTGGGCGCGCGGGCGGCACACCCCGGGCGACGCGTCGGCGCACGTGTTCGAGCCGTCGCAGCGGCTGAGCGGCGAGGAGGCTCTGCTGGCCTACACGCTGTGGCCGGCGCGCGCCCGCGGGCATGCGGATCGCGGCGTGCTCGCCGAGGGCGCGGTGGCAGACCTCACCGTGTGGGGCGCCGACCCGGTCGCGGTCTCGCCCGATGAGCTGCCCGAGGTGCCGATCCGCCTCACCGTGGTCGACGGCCGGGTCGTCTTCGAGGGGTAGGGGGCGGGTCGGGCTCGCCGATGTTGCGGAGCTCAGCCGTGTTTCGGATCGATTCCCACGTCTCCGTCCGAAACATCGGTGAGCGCCGCAACTCGCGGCTCAGCGCGGAGCGAGCGCTTCGGCGATCCGGCGGGCCTCCCGCAGTCCGCTCTCGATGGCGCCGTCGATGAAGCCGCCCCAGAGGTTCGCGTTGTCGGTCGTGGCGAAGTGCACGACGCCGTCGGGCTGCTGCAGCTCGGCGAGGTCGCGGGTGAGCTGGCCGGGGCGGTGGGTCATCCAGGTGTTGCGGGCGAGCGGGTCGGTCATCCAGTCGTGCGCTGTGGCTTCCACGACCGTGACGCCCGGACGGCAGGCGTCGACGGCCGCCTGAATGCCCGCCAGATCGTCGAGGTCGATGCGGGTGTGGTCGGGGCCGAAGCCGACGAGGATCGTGGAGTCGCCATGCTCGTCGCTGCAGTAGAACTCGGCCTTGAGCACCGAGATGGGGTCGTGCTGGCTGGCGTATGCGAAGAAGCGGGGCAGGTGGCCCTGGGCGCGGATCCACACCTTCGTGCCCTGCGAGGCGACGGTCTCGGTGTTCTGGCGCTGCCACACCTCGGGGAGGGGCGGATCGAAGCGGATCCCGGCGATCGCGTTGACGGGCAGGGTGGTCACGACGCGGCGGGCGCGGATCTGCTCACCGTCGGCCGTCTCGACGATCGCGTGCGCGTCGGCGCCGTCACCCTGACGGGTCACCGAGGCGACGGTGGTGTTCAGGCGGATCTCGCCGGGCACGTCGGCTGCGACGCGATTCGTGAAGCCCCGCATGCCGTCGACCACCCGGAAGGTGGCCGACGCCTCGTGCATGAGCTGCCAGTGGCCGCCGGTGGCGGACACCCAGCGCAGCGCGCTCGACAGGCCGACCTGGTCGAGGGGCGCATTGACGTGCCCCACCCATACCGACTCGTTGGCGGCGCGCGCCTCGGGGTCGAGGTCGAGCGCGTCGAAGCGATCCTGGAGACTCAGCGCGTCGAGCTCCTGAATGCGGCCCGTCGTGGGCTCGGTGCCGCGCGGCATCGCCTCGCGCACGTCGTCGATCACCAGTTGCTGGCCCTCGTCGATGAGCGCCATGAACTCGGCGAGGCCGCCCTTGCGGGGCGTGCCGTCGGCGCCGCGCCAGTACGCCTCTTCGGCGGCGGGGCTGCGCACGATCTCGCGGCCGTAGCGGGTGGCCTCGGCCCAGACGTGCGGCTGCACCCAGTGGATCCAGTTGGCGCCCATCTCGAGGTCGTGGCCGAGGCGGTGGTCGGTCCAGGTGCGGCCGCCGATCCGGTCGCGCGCTTCGAGCGTCACCACCTCGAATCCTGCTCGGCCGAGTTCTCGCGAGGCCACGAGGCCCGCGAACCCGGCGCCGATGACCACGACGTCGACCGACTGCATATGCTCTCCTCTGAGTGGCGACTCTGCCTGCAACGCTGTTCAGCCTAGCCGCCGGGCGCGCCCCGACGCCCCAGACGTTCCCACCGAAAACGGGGCTCGGATCGTACGAACGTATGCGATCCGCCCCCCGCCGCGTTTACAGCCGGGCGACGACGCGGGAGAGCAGCTCGGCGAGGCGCGGCTCGGCGGCCTTGCCCTCGGCGAGCACCTCTTCGTGGCTCAGCGGATCGCCCATGCCGGCGGCGGGGTTGGTGATGAGCGAGAGCCCGAGCACCTCCATGCCTGCCTGTCGGGCGGCGATCGCTTCGAGTGCGGTCGACATGCCCACGATCTGGCCGCCGATGACGCGCAGGTAGTGGATCTCGGCGGGCGTCTCGTAGTGCGGGCCGGGCAGCTGGACGTAGACGCCCTGCTGCAGCGCCGGCTCCGCCTCGCGGGCGAGGTCGCGCAGCCGCGACGCGTAGAGGTCGGTGAGATCGACGAAGTTCGCGCCCTCGATCGGCGATGCGGCGGTGAGATTGAGGTGATCCGAGATGAGCACCGGCTCGCCCGCCCGGAAGGCGGGGTCGATGCCGCCGGCACCGTTGGTGAGGATCATGGTCGTCGCGCCGGCGGCCGCCGCGGTGCGCACGCCGTGCACCACGGCGCGCACGCCGCGGCCCTCGTAGAAGTGGGTGCGGGCGCCGATCACGAGCGCGTGCTTGCCGCTCGCGAGGCGGATCGAGCGCAGCGTGCCTGAGTGCCCGGGCACGCCCGAGACGTGGAAGCCGGGCACCTGCTCGGCGGGGATCACGGCGACGGTCTCGCCGATCACGTCGGCGGCCTTGCCCCAGCCGCTGCCGAGGGTGAGACCGATATCGTGCCGATCGACCCCCGTCAGGCGGGCGATGGCGGCGGCGGCCTCGGCCGCGAGAGCCGCGGGGTCGTCGATGGAGGCTGCGTGATCCTGCGCGTCGTTCATGCCCACCAGCCTATTCGGCGCGCAGCACGCGGTAGCCGCGCCGCGGGTCGTAGCCGTGGATCTCGCGGGTGTCGAGCACGGCCATGAAGTCGAGCACCTCGGCGGTGATGATCTGGCCTGGCACGAGCACGGGGAAGCCGGGCGGGTACGGTGTGACGAAGCCCGCCGACACCGGCTGCTCGCCGCGCCCCACCCGCTCGCGCAGCTCGCCGGGCATCACATGCTCGATGTGGCGGCGCTGCTGGCCGCGGAAGAACGCGGTGCGCACGTCGCCGTCGGGCAGTCCGGGTGCGTCGTAGCCCGGCGCGAAGGCGCTGAAGTCGGGCAGCGGGGGCATCGGGGCCTCCGCTGCGAGCGCGGCCTCGGCGAGTTCGGGATCGCGCTGCGCCCGATCCTCCTCGAAGCGCTCCGCGAGCTTCACGAGCACCTCGATGAGGTAGGCGATCGCGCTGCGCGTGGTGCCGATGTTCGTCATGAAGAGCACGGTGTTGCGGCTGGTCTTGTTGACCTGGATGCCGTATCGGTTCATGAGGTGCTCGTGCTTGAACGTGTCGCCGTCGACACCGGTGCGCGTGATCTCGACGGTCACGCGCGAGGGGTCGATCACGAACTCGTCGGCCGCCCACGCCTGCCACATCGAGGCGAGACCGTCTCGCAGCGGCATGGGTCGCCGCGTCTCGCGGTGCGCTGCCGGGATGAGCTCGTTCGCGGTGAGCACGCGATAGGTGCGGCGCAGCAGCGGGTGCCGCGCGATCGCCTGCGAGAGGCTGGTGGCGAGGTCGAGCTGCTGCTGCACCAGCGTGAAGCCCTCGAGCTCCACCTGCCGCCGCCCGAGGTCGAGCGACGCCAGGATCTGATAGTTCGGCGAGGTGGAGGTGTGGGTCATGAAGGCCTCGTGGAAGGGCTCTTCGGCCTCGCGCACCCAGTCCTGGTCGTAGATGTGGATCATGGACCCCTGCCGCAGCGCGGTGAGCGTCTTGTGGGTGGAGTGGGTGGCGTACACGCGGATGCGGGCGTCGGGGCTCGGGACCAGCCGCTCCTCGAGCCACACCTCGTCGGGCGCCGGCGTGCCGTCGGCGCTGTGGAGGCGCTGCTGCTGGGCCCGGTACGCGGCCGCGTGGGCGGAGGTCTTCAGACGCTCTTCGAGGTTCTTGGCCGATGCCATCGCGGTGCGGCGGCGGGTCACCGGGTGGAACGCGGCGAACGCGAACCAGGCCTCGTCCCAGAGGAACACGAGGTCGGGCTTGATCGCGAGGCACTCCGCCATGACCCGCTCGGGGTCGTAGACGATGCCGTCGAAGGTGCAGTTGGTGAGGGTCACCATGCGCACCTCGTCGAGGCGGCCGGCGGCGCGGTAGTCGAGCAGCAGCTGCTTGATGCGGTCGAGGGGCACGGCGCCGTAGAACGCGAAGTCGTTGAGCGGGTAGGCCTCGAGGTAGGCGGCGCGGCCGCCGGTGAGCATCATGGCGTGGTGGTGCGACTTGTGGCAGTTGCGATCCACCAGCACCACGTCGCCGGGGCTGACGAGTGCCTGGTGCACGATCTTGTTCGCGGTCGAGGTGCCGTTGGTGACGAAGAAGGTGTGCTTCGCCCCGAAGGCGCGTGCGGCGAGATCCTGCGCCTTCTTGATGGCTCCCGTGGGGGCGAGCAGCGAGTCGAGGCCGCCGGAGGTGGCGCTCGTCTCGGCGAGCAGCAGATTGAGGCCGTAGAAGTCGGCGAGGTCGCGGATCCACTTCGAGTTGACCACTGAGCCGCCGCGGGCGATCGGGAGGGCGTGGAAGACGCCGACCGGGCGGCGCGCGTGATCCTGGATCGCCGAGAAGAACGGGGTGTCGTAGAGGTGAGACACGCGGCGCAGCAGCGAGAGGTGCAGTTCGAGCTGATCCTCGCGGCGGAACACCCGGCGGAAGCGGCGCGTGAGCGCCCCCGCGAGGTCTTCGATGTGCGCGCCCGCCATGAGGTAGAGGTCGAGTTCGGGGCGGATCGCGGCGAGGGTGTCGGCGAGCCCCAGCACCCGCTGCACCGAGGCGAGCGACGATCGTTCGGAGGTGCGGCCCGTGGTCACCTCGGAGCGGGCCAGCCTGATCGTCTCGGTGAGATCGCGGCTCAGGCGCTGCCGGGTGCGGTCGCTGAAGCCCGGCCGCACCACGCAGGCGAGGATGTTGGGGTTCGTGAGCACCGCCGCCACGGCATCGTCGGCGGAGGGCACCACCACGAACTCGTAGGTGAAGGCGTCGGCGGATCCGCGCAGCCGCAGCGCTTCGGAGCGCATGAGGTCGCGGTCGGCGGGCGTCGTCTCGTCGACGACGAGCACTTCGAAGCGGGGGCGGGCGTCGGTGTCCGCTGCGACCTCGGCCCGCTCCTGCTCGTCGAGGTGCTCGTCGCGCGGCTCGTCGGGTACGGTGTCGCCGCGCAGGCGGTTCACGACGCGGCCGATGCGGTCGAGGGCGGTGCGGTAGTCGCCGGCATCGAGCAGTTCGCCGATGCCGCGCACGTAGCGCTGCCCGAAGCCGGCCCAGTACATCTCCATGGTCTCGAGGGCTCGCAGGCTGCGGTGGATCTCGCTGTCGCCGGCGAGCGCCTCGGCGTCTTCGCCACCGATCGCGAGCCGCTTCACCGCGAAGCGCAGGTACTCCCACGCGTCGCTCCGCAACCGCCAAGTGCTGGGCGGCATGCCGGGATCGCGTTCGAGGGCGGCGGATCCGGTGCTGCGGGGTGGTCGCGGGGCGCTGAGGCTCTGGTCCGGCGTCTCGGCGAAGGGGATCCCGTGCTCGATCCTCGTCATGTGCAGTCGTCCTTCCCAACTTCATCGTTCAACCGGCGCCCACTCGCGATGCCGAGATCGATCCTAGAGCGTTGCGAATGCCCCGACAGGTACTCGGAGGCGAACGGAAGTGAACAGCGTCATCTGCAACGATTTCCCCTGTTTTTCGGCGGATTGCCTCACTATTCCGCAGGCGGCTTCCGGCCCGTCCGGAAACGCCCGTCGCGGTGCGCAGCGCCTAGGATGGAAGACATGGCGAAAGCGTATGAACGGAAGCATCGGATCGCCGTGCTCGGCGGCGGCCCCGGCGGATACGAGGCGGCGCTCGCGGGCGCCCAGCTCGGCGCCGAAGTCACCCTGATCGAGCGCGCCGGCGTGGGCGGGGCCGCAGTGCTCACCGACGTCGTGCCCTCGAAGAGCCTCATCGCGACCGCCGGAGGCGTGCAGGCCGTGCGCGACTCCGGGCGTCTCGGCGTGCAGGCCTTCGTGCCTGGCGGCGACGGCAAGCCCGTGCGGCCCGAGATCGCCGTCAACCTCGCCGCGGTGAACAAGCGCCTGCTCGCGATGGCCGGTGCGCAGTCCGTCGACATGCTGCACAGCCTCGAGAACGCCGGCGTGCGCGTCGTGCAGGGGGAGGGGCGCCTCGACGGCCCCGGCGCGGTGCTCGTCTCCACGGCCGCCGGCGACGGGGGCACCGACTTCGACAGGGTCGAGGCCGACACGATCGTCGTCGCGGTGGGATCCAGCCCCCGCGAGCTCGACTCGGCGAAGCCCGACGGCGAACGCATCCTCACCTGGAAGCAGCTCTACAACCTGCCCGCCATCCCCGAGCACCTCATCGTGGTCGGCTCGGGCGTGACGGGGGCCGAGTTCGCCAACGCCTACCGCACCCTCGGGGCCGAGGTCACGCTCGTCTCCAGCCGCGAGCAGGTGCTGCCCGGAGAGGACCCGGACGCCGCCGCCGTGATCGAGCGCGAGTTCAAGCGCCTCGGCATGAACGTGATGTCGAAGTCGCGCGCCGACTCCGTCGTGCGCAGCGACGACGGCGTGCTCGTGACCCTCTCCGACGGCCGCACCATCGAGGGCTCGCACTGCCTCATGGCGGTCGGTTCGATCCCGAACACCCGCGGTCTCGGCCTCGAGGAGGCGGGCGTGCAGCTCACCGACAGCGGGCACATCCGGGTCAACAAGGTCGCCCGCACGGGGGTGCCCTCGATCTACGCCGCCGGCGACTGCACCGATTTCTTCCCGCTGGCCTCGGTCGCGTCCATGCAGGGCCGCACCGCGATCATGCACGCGCTCGGCGACTTCGTGCGACCGATCGACCTTCGCAACGTGGCCGCCAACGTCTTCACCTATCCCGAGATCGCGACTGTGGGCTGGAACGAGCGCACCCTTGCCGACTCCGAGGGGCTCGCCCAGCACGTCACCCACACGGTGCCGCTCAGCGTGAACCCGCGCGCGAAGATGATCGGCTTCACCGACGGCTTCGTGAAGCTCTTCGCCTGGAAGGCCTCGGGAACGGTGATCGGCGGCGTCATCGTGGCCCACCGCGCCAGCGAGCTCATCTTCTCGCTCGCGCTCGCCGTCGAGCACCGTCTCACCGTCGACCAGGTCGCCTCGGCGTTCGCCGTGTACCCGTCGATGACGGGGGCCATCACCGACGCCGCCCGCGCCCTGCATCGTCACTGAGTCGCGACGGCGCAACGGCGTTCCGCCGTCGCGCCGCGTCTCCGTCCGCGCCCGTTTTCCAACCCCAGGAGTTGCACCGTGTTCCGTGAAACCTCAGAGATCACCCGCCGCGCCATGATGCTCGGCGCGCTCGGCGCGGGATCGCTCGTCGGCCTGACGGCGTGCTCCGCGTCGAAGCCGGCTGCGGTGCCGTCGGACGACGTCGAGACCGACGTCGTGGTGCACGTCATCGACAACCGCTATGTGCCGGCCGAGATCGACATCTCGGCCGGTACCGCGGTGCGCTGGGTGTTCGAGGGCACCGCCGAGCACGACGTCGTCGCCGCCGACGGCAGCTTCGTGAGCGAGCTCATCACCGAGGGCAGCTACACCCACCTCTTCGAGGAGGCCGGCGACTTCGACTACGACTGCTCCGTGCACCCCGAGATGACGGGCGTCGTGCGGGTCAGCGCGCAGTAGCCGCCTCCCGCACGGCTCTCCTCCCAGGCAGCCCGCCCCGCGCCGTCGAACCGCCCCTGGCGGCCGAACCGGCGGGGGCGCGAACGCCCCCGCGCCGCTATGCGCGCTGGAAGGTCGCCAGGCTCTCGAAGTGGTGCGTGTGCGGGAAGATGTCGAACGCGCGCAGGCCCGTCAGCTCGTAGCCGGACTCCCGCAGCGTCTTCGTGTCGCGGGCGAGCGCCACCGGGTCGCACGCGACGTAGACGATGTTCGCCGGGGCGAGCTCGACGAGCTGGCCGGTCACGCCGCCGCCCGCGCCGGAGCGGGGCGGATCGAGCACCACTGTGCCGCGACGCAGCCGGTCGCGCACCGGGGCCGAGGCCCGCAGCAGCTCGGCCAGATGCCGATCCACGCGGGCGGTGAGCGCGAGCGCGCCCACCAGCTCCGACAGGTTCTCGGCGGCGTCGTCGGTCGCGCCGGGCTCCGACTCGACCGTGGTCACCTTGAGGCCGGGCCCCGCGGCCTCCGCCATCGCGGCGGCCAGCAGACCGGCGCCGCCGTAGAGATCGAGGTTACCGGCTGCGGGATCGAAACGGCCGTCGTCGATGAGGTCGGCGATCGCGTCGCGCACCGCCGTGAACAGCACCGCGGGCGCTTCGCGGTGCACCTGCCAGAATCCGCCGGCGCGCACGAGGAAGCCACGATCCTCGACCAGTTCGTGGATCGTGTCGTTCTCGCCGGCCCGCGTCTTCTCGCCTGCGAGGCCGATCAGCATGCGCGAGTCGGCGGCGGCAGGATCGATGAGATCCACAGTGGCGACGCCCGGCATCGCCTCGCCGAGCGGGGCGATCTGCGCGATGCCCTCGCTGGCGAGCGGCAGCGACTTGACCGGGATCACGCGGCGGCTGCGCGCCGCGTAGGGGCCGACCGCGCCCGTCTCGGGATCGACGTGGAGGCGCACGCGCGTGCGGTAGCCGAGGCCGTTGTTCTCGTCGTCGCCCGGTGCGGGCTCGACGAGCTCGGCGAGCGCCTCGGCGAGATCCTCGCCCTCCTCGGCTGCGAGCTCGACGTCGCCGAAGCGCCGCATCGCGTCGGTCAGCACCTCGGCCTTGAGCGCGCGCTGGCGATCGAGGGAGATGTGGCCGAACTCGGCACCGCCTGCCCGATCCTCGGGATCGCGGTCGAGCGCGGCCTCGGCCCACACGTGGTCGCGCCGATCCGCGGAGGCGTCGAGCACCTCGACGGTCGTCGCGCGCGCGAACGACTTCTTCTTCGCGTCGGTCACCCGGGCGCGCACCCGCTCACCCGGGATCGCGTCCGAGACGAACACGACGCGCCCCTCATGGCGGGCGACGCTCACCCCGCCGTGGGCGATCCCGGTGACGTCGAGCTCGATCGTCTCGCCGATCTCGAGCGGCGTGTGTGCGGAGTGTTCGCGTGAAGACATGGTCACCATTCTCCCATCCCGGCCGGCCGCTCAATGCAACGCGTCAGCGTTGCGCGGTCACGCCGCCGGAATACGCAGAAGGCCCGCCGAAGCGGGCCTTCTGAAGTGGAGGGAAGGGAGATCTTCTCCTCCGCAAGTGGAGGGACCGACGGGAATCGAACCCGCGTTCTCAGCTTGGGAAGCTGATGTCTTACCATTAGACGACGATCCCAGGGCGATAGCGCCGCACCAACTATAGCAGTGCGCGGGCCGGTCGCCGGTCGCCGGCTACTCGGTGGCTTCGCCCTCGGGCGGGGCCTGGCAGATGGCTGCTGCTGCGAGGAGTTCGGCCTGTTGTGCGGCGGTCCACGTCAGCTCGGGTCCGGCGCCCGCCTCGGTCGCGAGCGCGGCGAGCTCGAAGGCGAGCGTCTTCACGAAGGCGGCTCCGGCGGAGGAGTTGTTGAGCGCCACGACCACCGAGAACCCGGACTCGGGATCGTGGTAGGCGGCCGTCAGGGTGCCGGTGATCGCGCCGCTGCGTCCGAAGAACGGGCCGATCTTCTCAGTGCCGAACGCCCACTCGCCGGCTGCGGCGTCGGGTTCGCTGGTGGGGTTGCCGTCCGCGTCGCGCTCGGGGTTCTGCAGCGGCACGGTCTCGGTGACCCGCTGCGCGGACTTGCCGCCGAAGGTGCCGTCGAAGTAGTGCTCGTAGAAGTTCTTGAGGTCGGTCACCGTGGTGACGGTGGCGCCCGCGCCGCCGAGCATGGAGGGCGAAACATCGGGCTTCTCGGCGACACCGGCCTCGCAGACGGGCGCGCCGCCGCTCGACGGGTAGGCGAGGCCGGAGAGCGTGTCGCCGCTGATGGAGGTGCTGGTGAGGCCGGGGAAGTAGCTCGAACCCATGCCGGCAGGCTCGAAGACGCGGGCCTTGAGCAGATCGGAGATGGCCTCGCCGGTCTTCACGTGCAGGGCGCGGGAGAGCACGAGCGCGTTGGTGTCGGAGACGTTCACGTCGCGTCCGGGCCACGGGAGCGGCGAGCCTGCGAGGCCCTGCGCGATGAGCTCCTGCTCGGGCCAGGGGCGGGTGGGGTTGTTGACGAAGACGTCGGCGATGGTCGCCTTGTAGTCGGCGAGCCCGGAGGTCATGCCGCAGAGCTGATCGTAGGTGACCTCGTCGATGCCCGACTGGCGGGTGAGGTCTTTCTCGACGAGGCGGTCGAGCGTGACGGTGCCGTCTGCGACGAAGTCGAGCAGCAGCGCGCACATCACCGGCTGGGTGGCCTGCGCGCCGCGGATCAGGCTGCTGCCGTCGACGCCGTCGCCGTAGCCGTGCACGTAGGCGTTGTCGCCGGACCAGACGCCCACGACGGCCTGGGTGGAGCCGCTCTGCTGCATGGCGGTGGCGATGGCGTCGTCGATGCTGGTGGAGAGGCCCTGGTCGAGGGTCGCCACGTCGCCTGACGGGGCGGCCGCGGATCCGCCGGTGCACGCGGTGAGGCCGAGTGCGGCTGTCGCGAGGAGCGCGACGGCCGCGAAGCGGGTGCGCTGTGCAAGTCTCGGGATCAAACTCGACCGCCAATCTCGGCTCGGAACACGAAGAACACACGAGATTCTAGTGCGCGCGGCTGGGAGTGCGGCGGCCGGGCTTACCAGGTAAGGCTTGCCTGAGTAAGATGGGACGGTGATGAGCTTTGCAGATGACGTGATCGCCGCAGTGACCGGACACATGAACGGCGACCATCCGGAGGACAATCTGCTGATCGTCCGTGCGTTCGGCGCCCCCGATGCGGTGTCGAGCCGGATGGTGGGCGTGACGGGCGAGGCGGGCGTCTGGCTCGTGGCGGACGCCGCGGGCGAGCGCGAGGTGTCGATCCCGTGGCCCGGCGGCTCGATCTCGGAGCGGCCGCAGATCCGCCGCGAGGTCGTGGCCCTCTACAACGCCGCCTGCGAGAAGCTCGGCGTGCCCGCGCGCGAGGAGCACGGCAGCGCTTCGACCCACGGCGACGCGCACGGCCACGGCGACGCCCACCCGCACGGCGCCCCGAAGGGCCGGCATGCCGCGGCGGAGTCCGAGGCGTCGGGCGAGAAGCCGTTCTCCGCGGTGATCCGTGAGAGCTCCTGGTCGGATCACTCCGACAGCGAAGGGGCCACCTTCATGGAGGACATCATGCGCGGCAAGGGCACACTGCAGGACTACATCGACCTCGTGGCGCAGCACTACTACATGTACGAGGCTCTCGAGGAGAGCGCCGACCGCCTCGCCGCCGATCCGGCGTTCGCGCCGTTCCACGTGGCGGGCCTCGTGCGCATGCCCGCCCTCGAAGCCGATCTGCGCCACCTCGTCGGCGACGACTGGCGCGACCGTATCGTGCCGGTGCCGGCGACCGTGGCCTACGCGGCCCGCATGCGCGAGATCGCCGAGGAGGGGTGGGCCGCGGGTCTCGTCGCCCACCACTACACGCGCTACCTGGGCGACCTGTCGGGCGGTCAGATGATCGCGAAGCGCGTCGCCAAGCAGCACGGGCTGGATCGCGACGGCATCGCCTTCTACGACTTTGAGGCGCTGGGCTCGCTCGTCGACTTCAAGAACGAGTACCGGGCCTCGCTCGACGCGTTGGGCGCCGATCTCGACGAGCAGGAGCAGTCGCGCATGCTCGACGAGGTGCGGGCCGCCTACGCCTTCAACACGGCCGTCTTCATCGACCTCGGCAAGGCGCGCGACACCGTCGCGGCCTGACCCCAGGGCCCGGGTGCTCCCGGCCCGCCCGCGCCGGGAGCACCCGGCCCTGGCGGCTCTCGGCTGCGCCGGCGGCCGCGACGCGCGGTGGATCCGGGATCCGGATCCGCACCCTGTCAGGAAGCCGCGCCCTTGTCTGCGCCGCGCTCCGCGAAGAAGCGCACCACGTTGGGGTCGACGATCACGTCGCGCGGCTGCAGCGGTCGCCTGAGGAACAGCCCGTCGAGGGAGCGCACCCGGCTGAGCGCCACGTAGGTCTGCCCCGCGCTGAAGGCGCGCGGGCCGAGGTCGACCACGGCGGCGTCGTAGGTGTGGCCCTGCGACTTGTGCACGGTCACGGCCCAGGCGAGGCGCAGCGGGAACTGCTCGAACTCGGCCACGACCTCTTTCTCGAGCTTCTTCGTCTCGGCGTCGTAGCGGTAGCGGTAGCGCTCCCAGGTCGTCGGTTCGACCTCGAACTCCTCGCGATCCACCTCCACCCAGACGGTGCCGTCGACCCGTGACACGGTGCCGATGGTGCCGTTCACCCAGCGCCCGTCCGGGTCGTTGCGCAGGAACATGACCTGCGCGCCCGGTTTGAGTTCGAGCACCTCGTCGGCGGGATAGGTGTTCTCCCGGAACTCGCCGTTGACCTCGGCGACGGCGCGCAGCGACGAGCCGCGAATCTCGGCGAGCCGTTCGGCGTTGATGCGGTTGACGGTCGCGTTGGTCGTGGCGAGGGTGATCACGTCGCGGGGAGCGGGGCGTGCGCCGGCGGCGTTGAGCTCGTTCGCCTGATCCTCGGCCACGACGCCGTGCCGCACCGCGCCCAGGATCTGCTTGAAGCGGTCGTCGCGCTGCCGGTGCACCTCGTTGAGCTCGATCACCGACATGGGCGTCGTCGCCCACACCTTGGCGTCGAAGAACCACAGCGAGCGGTAGGTGTCGGCGAAGTAGGCGCGCTCGTGGGGGTCGCGGGGAGGCACGGGCGGCAGCTGGAACGGGTCGCCGAACATGATGATCTGCGCCCCGCCGAAGGGGTCGTGCTTCTTGCCGCGGGCGAGCCTGAGGGAGCGGTCGATGGCGTCCATGAGGTCGGCGGAGACCATCGAGATCTCGTCGATGACGAGGGTGTCGATGGAGGCGAGCATCTTCTTGAGCTCGGCGGGCTGGTCGAGGTCGTGGTCGGCGATGATGCCGGTGGGCAGGCGCAGCAACGAGTGGATCGTCTGGCCGCCCACGTTGAGCGCGGCGACGCCAGTCGGGGCGCAGACCGCGATGATCTTGCTCGTATTCCAGGAGAGGTGGCCGAGGATCGTCGACTTGCCCGTTCCCGCGCGGCCGGTCACGAAGATGTGCTCGCGGGTGTGCTCGATGCGCTCGTATACGGCGAGCTGCTCGGGGGAGAGGTCGGGGCGTGCCACCGGTCCAGGGTACCGCTGCTGCGGCCGTGGCGCTGTTCGCCGCTGCGGCCGGTGGCGCGCGGGTTCAGGCGGTCGGCACCCGCACCGGAATGAGGACCGCCAGGCCGACGAGCAGCACGAGGGCGATGCCGATGATGCCGAAGATCGTCGACCCGCCGAGGGCGACGGCGACGGTGAAGGCGAGCGGTGCGAGGAAGGAGACTGCGCGGCCCGTCGTGGCGTAGAGGCCGAACATCTCGCCCTCCTTGCCGGGCGGGGTGAGGCGGGCGAGGAAGCTGCGGCTCGATGACTGCACGGGGCCCACGAAGATCGTCGCGAAGAGGCCCACGGTCCAGAACGCGGGGGCGCCGAGCGGTGCGAGGGCGAACATCAGGATGAGGGCGATCACGAGCAGCACGAGCGACACCGTCATGACGTTCTTGGCGCCGAAGCGATCCTCGACCACTCCGCCGAGGATGGTGGCGAGGCCCGAGATCACGTTCGCCGCGATCGCGAACATGATGACGGTGGCGGGATCGAAACCGAAGGACAGTGAGGCGACGATGCCGGTGAAGGTGAAGATGCCGGCGAGGCCGTCGCGGAAGATCGCACTCGCGATGAGGAAGAACAGGGTGTGGCGGGAGGAGCGCCAGAGCTGGCCGATGCTGCGGAAGATCGCGCGATAGCCCGCGACCACGCCCACGACCCGGCGGTTGCGGTCGGCCGAGACCTCGGGCACTGCGAAGAAGGTGGGGATCGCGAAGACGGCGAACCAGAGCGCGCACACCACCATGGCGACGCGCACGTTCCAGCCGCCGTCGCTGGTGACGCCGAACCAGCCGGTGTCGGGGAGGATGAAGCCGACGAGCACGATCGTGAGCAGCACGATGCCGCCGAGGTAGCCCATGCCCCAGCCGAAGCCGGAGACGCGGCCCACGTTGCGGGTCGTCGACAGCTGGGTGAGCATCGAGTAGTAGTTGACGCTCGCGAACTCGAAGGCGATGTTGCCGACCGCGAGCAGCACGAGCCCGAGCACGAAGTACTCCGGCGCCGGAGCCACGAGCACCATGAGGGCGGTGCAGGCGACGACGATGCCCGTCGTGACGGCGAGGGAGTGCTTGCGGTGGCCGGTGGCGTCGGTGAGCCGGCCGAAGAGCGGTGCGAAGAGCGCGACGGCGATGCCCGCGATCGAGAGCGTGGCGCCGAGGGCGACCGAGGTCTGCTCCTCGGGGCCGAACGAGGCCGAGGTGATGTAGACGGTGAAGACGAACGTCGTGACCACGGCCTGGAAGGCGGCGGATCCCCAGTCCCAGAGCGACCAGGCGAAGATCGTGCGTTTCTTGACGCGCGGGGCCGCGGGGTCGTGCAGGTGATTCTCGTGCAGCGCGGAATCCGACGCGGTCTCGGTCATGGGGTCACTGTACTCGATCGCGGAGAACGCGAGGGGGGCCTCAGGTGAACCCTGGGAGTTGAGTGTGTTCGACTCAAGTTTGCTCGATCCAGCTTGACTGTCGCGCGCCGCCGAGTAAACTTGAGTGCATCAGGCTCAAGGTCTCCCCGTTCGGGCGGCACGAGCATCAGGACCGCGGATGCCGCCCCGCATCGGGCAGCGGATCCGGAACAGCACCCATAGAAGGAGAACACATGTCACGTGCAGTAGGCATCGATCTCGGCACCACCAACTCGGTCGTCGCCGTGCTCGAGGGCGGCGAGCCCACCGTTATCGCGAACGCCGAAGGGTTCCGCACGACCCCGTCGATCGTCGCGTTCACCAAGGATGGCGAGGTGCTCGTCGGCGAGACCGCGAAGCGCCAGGCCGTCACCAACGTCGACCGCACCATCGCCTCCGTCAAGCGCCACATGGGCACCGACTGGAAGAGCGACGAGATCGACGGCAAGCGCTACACCGCGCAGGAGATCAGCGCTCGCACGCTCATGAAGCTCAAGCGCGACGCGGAGACCTACCTCGGCGACAAGGTCACCGATGCGGTCATCACCGTCCCCGCTTACTTCAACGACGCCGAGCGCCAGGCCACCAAGGAGGCCGGTGAGATCGCGGGCCTCAACGTGCTCCGCATCATCAACGAGCCCACCGCGGCCGCGCTGGCCTACGGCCTCGACAAGGGCAAGGAAGACGAGCTCATCCTCGTCTTCGACCTCGGCGGCGGCACCTTCGACGTCTCCCTGCTCGAGGTGGGCAAGGATGACGACTTCTCGACCATCCAGGTGCGCTCCACCGCGGGCGACAACCGTCTCGGCGGCGACGACTGGGATCAGCGCGTCGTGAGCTGGCTCGCGGATCAGTTCAAGGCCTCGACCGGCGTCGACGTCGCGAACGACAAGATCGCGCTGCAGCGCCTCAAGGAGGCCGCGGAGCAGGCCAAGAAGGAGCTCTCGAACTCGACGAGCACCCAGATCCAGCTGCCCTACCTCTCGCTCACCGAGAACGGCCCCGCCAACCTCGACGAGACGCTCACCCGCGCCAAGTTCGAAGACCTCACCAAGGATCTGCTCGAGCGCACCCGCAAGCCCTTCGAAGACGTGATCAAGGAGGCCGGCGTCAAGGTCTCCGACATCGCCCACGTGGTGCTCGTCGGCGGCTCGACCCGCATGCCCGCCGTCACCGAGCTCGTGAAGAAGCTCACCGGCGGCAAGGAGCCCAACAAGGGCGTCAACCCTGATGAGGTCGTCGCCGTGGGCGCCGCCCTGCAGGCCGGCGTGCTGAAGGGCGAGCGCAAGGACGTGCTGCTCATCGACGTGACCCCCCTGAGCCTCGGCATCGAGACCAAGGGCGGCATCATGACGAAGCTGATCGAGCGCAACACCGCGATCCCCACGAAGCGCAGCGAGACCTTCACCACGGCCGAGGACAACCAGCCCTCCGTCGCGATCCAGGTCTTCCAGGGCGAGCGCGAGTTCACCCGCGACAACAAGAACCTGGGCACCTTCGAGCTCACCGGCATCGCCCCGGCCCCCCGCGGCATCCCGCAGATCGAGGTCACCTTCGACATCGACGCCAACGGCATCGTGCAGGTCTCGGCGAAGGACAAGGGCACCGGCAAGGAGCAGACCATCACCATCTCCGGTGGTTCGACGCTCTCCAAGGAGGACATCGAGCGCATGGTGCGCGAGGCCGAGGAGCACGCCGCCGAGGACAAGAAGCGCCGCGAGTCGGCCGAGCAGCGCAACAACGCCGAGCAGCTCGCCTACTCGGTCGAGAAGCTCATCTCGGAGAACGAGGACAAGCTGCCCGAGGACGTCAAGACCGAGGTGCAGGGCGATCTGGACGCGCTCAAGCAGGCGCTCGCCGGCGATGACGACGAGGCCGTGAAGTCGGCGGCCGAGAAGCTCGGCCAGAGCCAGACGAAGCTCGGCGAGGCGATCTACGCGGCCGCTCAGGCCGAGCAGCCCGCCGCCGACGCCGACGCCGCAGGATCGAACGACGACGACGTGGTGGACGCCGAGGTCGTCGAAGACGAGGAGCAGAAGTAACCATGGCAGCACAGGGACAGCGCACGCCGGGCGAAGAGCCGAACAGCGACGATGTTCCTGCGACGACGGGGCCGGAGGCGAACGCCTCCGGCCCCGTGCCGCAGGAAGACGGGTTCACCGTCGATGACATCCTGAACGCAGACCAGAACACGGACGCCAAGGCCGCCGACGAGGTCGCCGCGAAGGCCGCCGACGCCGAGGAGAACCCGTACCTCGAAGATCTGCGCCGCCTCACCGCGGAGTACGCGAACTACCGCAAGCGCACCGAGGCCAACGCGCAGCTCGACAAGCAGCGCGCCGTGGCCGCCGCGGTCACCCCGCTGCTCACGGTGCTCGACGATCTCGACCGGGCCGAGCAGCACGGCGATCTCGTCGAGGGATCCGCCTTCTTCACGATCGCGCAGAAGATCCGCGGCACCATGGAGCGTCTCGGCGTCGAGAGCTACGGCGAGAAGGGCGAGCCCTTCGACCCGCAGCTGCACGAGGCCATCGCGCAGGTGCCGGTGCCCGGCACCGAGCAGCAGACCGTTCTGGACGTGATCGAGCGGGGGTACCGCGTCGGCGACGTCGAGCTGCGCCCCGCCAAGGTAGCGGTGGCGGTGGGGGCAGATGGCTAGTCAGGATTGGCTCGAAAAGGACTTCTACGCGATCCTCGGCGTCTCGAAAGACGCGAGCGAGGCCGAACTGAAGAAGACGTATCGCAAGCTCGCCCGCAAGCACCACCCCGACTCCAACCCCGGTGACGCCGTCGCCGAGGCGAAGTTCAAGGAGATCAGCGAGGCCTACTCGGTGCTCTCCGACAAGGAGCAGCGGGCCGAGTACGACCAGATCCGCGCCATGGGCGCCGGCGGCGCCCGCTTCACCTCGGGCGGGGGCGGCGGCCAGGGCTTCGAGGACATCTTCGGCGGCATGTTCGGTGGTGCTCGCGGCGGCGGCAACTTCAGCTACCAGGGCGGTTTCCCGCAGGGTGGTCAGAGCTACGAGGACATCTTCAACCTGTTCGGCGGCGGCCCCAGCGGTCCGCAGCCGGGGCGCGACATCCAGGCCACGACCACGCTCGACTTCGAGACCGCGGTGCAGGGCAAGACCGTCACGCTGCAGACCCCCAACGGGTCGGTGAAGGTCAAGATCCCGGCCGGCGTCTCGGACGGGCAGAAGATCAAGGTGCGCGGCAAGGGCGATCCCAGCCCGAACGGCGGGCCGGCGGGCGATATCATCCTGACGGTGAGCGTTCGTAAGCATCCCGTGTTCGAGCGCGACGGTCAGAACCTGCGCCTCAAGCTGCCGATCACCTTCTCGGAGGCCGCGCTCGGGGCGACCGTCGAGGTGCCGACCCTCGGCGGCGACCCCGTGCGCCTCAAGGTGCAGCCGGGTACGCCGAGCGGGCGCGTGCTGCGGGTCAAGGGTCGCGGCGTGCAGAGCTCCAAGGGCACCGGCGATCTGCTCGCCGAGGTGCAGGTCGTTGTACCGTCGCACCTCTCCGAGGAGGCCCGCGAGGCCCTCGAGGCCTTCCGCGAGGTGGAGCCCCGGGAGAACCCGCGCGAGGATCTCCTGTCGCGCGCCCGCGGCTGAGAGCGGTGAATCCCATGGCCGAACCTCAGATGGATCGCTACACGCCCGTGTTCGCGATCGCCGCCGCCGCGGAGCTCGCCGAGATGCACCCGCAGACCCTGCGGCAGTACGACAGGATCGGGCTCGTGTCGCCGCAGCGCACGCGCGGCAACACTCGCCGGTATTCGCTGCACGATGTGGCGCGACTGCGCGAGGTATCGCGGCTCTCCGCCGAGGGCCTCAGCCTTGAGGGGATCCGCCAGGTGCTGCGCCTGGAGGATCGTGTGCGTGAGCTCGAAGGCCGCGTGCACGACCTCGAGCACGCTCTCGCCGAGGAGCGGTTGCAGCGGCCCGAGCGGCGCGTGTTCGCCGCCGGTGCCGCGGGCGGGGAGGTCATCACCCTGCGCCGCGGCACCCGCGTGCGGCGCAACGCCGAGGTCGTCGTGTGGAAGCCGTAGCGGCGCTCTTCGCGCGGCTCTCGCGCGAGCCCGACTTCGACGCTCCCGAGCTGCAGGCGCACGACTCCGCCGACGAGCTGATCCTCGACACCGCGGCAGACGAACTGCGCCGCGTCGGCGAGGGCGAGATCGTCGTGATCGGCGACCGCCACGGTGCGCTCACTCTCGGCGCGGCCGCTCTCGGTGCGCGCGGGATCCGCGTGCATCAGGATCCGCTGCTCGGCGAGCGCGCGCTCACCGCGAACGCGGAACGCCTCGGGCTCGCGGGTCTGCACGCCTCGCACCCGCTCGGCGAACCGCTGCTGAGCGGCGCGCGGCTCGTGCTGCTGCAGCTGCCGCGCGGCCTCGATGCGCTCGACGAGATCGCCTGGTCGATCGCGCGCTGGGCGCACCCCGAGGTGCGGGTGGTTGCCGGCGGGCGCGTGAAGCACATGACCCGCACGCAGAACGAGGTGCTGGGCCGCTACTTCGGCGAGGTCTCGGCGGGGCTCGGGCGTCGCAAGGCCCGCGTGCTGAGCGCGAGCGAACCGCGCGAAGCAGGCCCCGCGCCGTTTCCCCGCTGGGGGGCGGATCCGGCGCTCGCGTTCCGCGTCGCGGCGTTCGGGGCGACTTTCGGGGGTGCGACGCTCGACCACGGCAGCCGCCTGCTGCTCGCCGGGCTCGGGGATCCCGGGATGCGTGCGCCCGGCCGCGTCGTCGACCTCGGCTGCGGCAACGGCGTGCTCGCCGTCTCTGCGGCGCGGCGCTGGCCCGCCGCCGAGATCATCGCGACCGACCAGTCGGCCGCGGCGGTCGCCGCCGCCCGGCTCACCGCCGCGGAGGCGGGTGTGGAGGGCCGAGTCGTGATCCACCGCGCCGATGCGCTCGAGACCGTGCCAGACGGGTGGGCGGAGCTGATCCTGCTCAATCCGCCGTTCCACACGGGGTCGACGGTGCACGCGGGAGTGGCGCACCGTCTGATCCGTGCGTGCCGCCGCGCGCTCGCGCCCGGCGGTGAGCTGCGTCTCGTCTTCAACTCGCACCTGCGATACCGGCCGCTCGTGGAGCGCGAGATCGGCCCGGTGCGCGAGGTGGCCCGCGATCGCACCTTCACGGTGCTGTCGGCGACGCGTCGCTGAGGCGCTGGCTGGGCTTCCGGGCGGATGGGTTGAACGCCGGATCGGCGGTCAGGCCTTGCGCCGCCGCCGCTGGCCGCCCTGCTCGGCGCGCGCCCGGATGAGATCGCGGGCCGAGAGCTGGTGCAGGCGCACGCCGTAGTCGTCGGCGGTGAGCCCGGTGAGGAAGCTGCCGGGGTCGACTTCGAGCGCGGTGGCGAGGCGCACAAGGGTCTCGGCCGTCGGGCTGGAGACCCCGCGCTCGATCTTGCCGATGCTGGTCCAGCTGATCTCGGAGAGCTCGCCGAGATCTTCGAGCGAGATGCCGAGGTGCTGACGGATCTCCCGCACGCGGCGACCGATCTTCAGCGCGGCTTCCGAGTGAATGTTGGGCACCGAACCAGCGTGCTCGACTCATGTCTCCAGCACCAGGCCCTAAGGACGCTGGCTGAAAACACCTAGTGCGCCGAGGCTGCACCGTGAGAGGCGCGCGGCCGCCGCGGGCGTACCCTGGAGTCGACATGTCGAACGCCACACGGGATCTGCTGCTGCGTCTCGCCCCGAGCATCTACGGGCCGACGATCCTGTTCACCCTCGGCGCCTACGCGATGCTGCCCATCGTCCCCGTCATCGCGGTGTCGCAGGGCGCGGGTCTGGGCCTCTCCGGGGTGATCGCCTCGGCCGCGGTCGTCGGCCGCCTGCTCGGCAACCTGCCGGCGAGCTGGCTCGTGGCGCGGGCGGGAGAGCGGATCGCCATGCTCATCGCCTCGGGCGTCGCCTTCGCGGGCGCGCTCGGCGTCGCGCTCGCCCCCGGCCTCGCCGTGCTCGGCACCTCGGTCTTCGTGATCGGCTTCGCCGAGTCGGCGTTCGGGCTCGCGCGCCACTCGCTCATGACCACCCGCGTCCCCGTCTCGTTCCGCGCGCGGGCGCTGTCGCTGATCGGCGGATCGCACCGCTTCGGACGGTTCGCGGGGCCGTTTCTCGCGGCCGGCCTGCTCGGACTCACGGGAGACGAGCAGGCGCCTGTCTGGGCGTTCGTGGTCTGCCTCGCCCTCACCGCGCTGCTCGTGGGGTTCGCGCCGGATCCCGAGCGGCTGCTCTCCGACCGCCCCGGCGGCGGTACGGTCCCCGGTCGGGGAGCCGAGGCCGCGCGAGGATCGGACGGCATGCTCGCCGCGATCCGCATCGGCCGCGCCCCGCTGCTGCGCATCGGCGGCTCCGCCGCGATCCTGTCGGGGCTGCGCTCCGTGAAGGATGTGCTGCTGCCGCTGTGGGGCGTCTCGATCGGTCTCGACGCGACGGGCGTCGCGCTCGTGGTCGGCATCGCGGGCACGATCGACTTCGCGCTGTTCTACGCCAGCGGCCAGGTCATGGACCGTTTCGGGCGGCTCTGGGCGGCGTTGCCGGCCACTGTCGCGATGGCGCTCAGCTTCCTGGTGCTCGCCACCACGCACCATCTCCCCGGCGCGGTCTGGTGGCTGATGGGCTGCGCGGTCGTGATCGGGATCGGCAACGGCCTGTCGAGCGGCATCCTGCTCACTCTCGGCGCAGATCTCGCCCCGCGCGAGAACCCCGCGCCCTACCTCGCCGCGTGGCGCACGCTCACCGATTTCGGGGGTGCCACGGCGCCGCTCGCGGTCTCCGCGATCGCCGCGGTGTCGCTGCCGCTCGCGAGCGCTGTCACGGGGATGCTCGCGGTCGCCGGCGCGGTGGGATTCGCGCGGTGGATCCCGCGCTACATTCCGCGTCTGCGGTGGGAGGCCGGCCGCGATCCCGATGCGGATCCCGATCCGTCCGGGCCCCGCACCCCGTCGGCGGGCTGATCCGCTCTGGTCCCGGCCCGCGTCGTCCGCGGCCCGCGCCGGTGCGCCGACTCGGGGCCCTGCTGCGTCGATTCGGAGGCGACGCTGCATACACTTGAGTGCGTTCGCCCACCGGCAACGCCTCATCGACCGAAGGACTCCCGCACACCGTGAGCACCACCGATCGCCAGCAGCCGCTCCGAGTCCTCATCGGATGCGACACCTTCACGCCCGACGTCAACGGGGCGGCGCGCTTCGCCGAGCGCCTCGCGGCGGGGCTCGTACAGCGCGGGCACGACGTGCACGTGGCGGCGCCCTCGAAGCGGGCGAACCGCACCGGCAGCTTCACGGAGACGGTCGAGGGCGAGCGCATGACGGTGCACCGGTGGACCAGCTGGCGGTGGTATCCGCACGACTGGCTGCGCTTCGTGCTGCCCTGGCGGGCCCGCTCCTACGCCCGCAAACTGCTCGACGCCGCGCGGCCCGACGTCATCCACATCCAGTCGCACATCGTCGTGGGGCGCGCCCTCGCGAAGGAGGGCGCCAAGCGCGGCATCCGCATCGTCGCCACCAATCACGTCATGCCCGAGAACGTGCTCGACTTCACGCTGCTGCCCGAGCGGGCGAAGCGGGTCTTCGTGCGCTGGGGCTGGAACGACGCCGACCGTGTGCTCACCCGGGCCGCCGCCGTCACCACGCCCACGCGCCGCGCCGCCGACTTCCTGGAGCGCAACACCCACCGCCGTGGCGTGCTGCCCGTCAGCTGCGGCCTGCGCGCCTCCGACTACACCGCCGACCTCGAACCGCGCACCGCGAACCGGCTCGTGTTCGTCGGCCGGGTCACGCTGGAGAAGGAGATCGACGTGATCCTGCGCGCGATCCCGCGCATCGATCCCGCGCTCGAGGTGAGCTTCACCGTCGTCGGCGACGGAGACCAGCGCAAGAACCTCGAGAAGCTCGCCACCGAGCTCGGCATCGCGGATCGCGTGCGCTTCACCGGCCGGGTGAGCGACCAGCAGCTGCGCGCCCACCTCACCGAGGCGAGCGTGTTCGTGATCGCCTCGATCGCCGAACTGCAGTCGATCGCGACGATGGAGGCAATGGCCTCCGGGCTGCCGATCGTCGCCGCCAACGCGATGGCCCTGCCGCACCTCGTGCAGGAGGGCGAGAACGGTCACCTCTTCCAGGCCGGCAACGACCGCGAGCTCGCCGAGCAGATCGAGGCGGTGCTGCGGCTCGCGCCCGAGCAGTTCCAGCGCATGCAGCGGGCGTCGCTGGCCGCCGTGCAGGTGCACGACATCGACCGCACCCTCGACACCTTCGAGGCGCTGTACCGGGGCGACGCCTGACCATGCACGTGCTCGTCGTCACCGATCAGCACGCCGACTCGCTCGGTGGCGTGCAGGTGGCGATCCGCCTGCAGCGGCGATACCTCGAACGGCTGGGGCACCGCGTCACCATCGCTGCGCCCGCGCTGCACCGACAGGGCTACACGCCGAGTGACAGCGCATACGTCGATCTGCCCTCTCGGCCGATCACCCGCGACCGCGAGTACGGCATCGCCTGGCCGGGCCGGCGCACCGACCGTGCGCTCGCCGCAGCGCTCGCGCAGCTGCCGCCCGTCGACCTCGTGCACGTGCAGGGCGACTTCTGGGGGGCGATGATCGGGCTGCGCGCCGCCCGCGGGCTCGGCGCCGCCCGGGGCCTGCCCGGGGCGCTGCCGGTGGTGCACACGATGCACAACCACGTCGATGAGGGCACCCGCGCCGTCACACCGCTCGCCCCGCTCGCCTTCGGGGGGCTGCGGGTGTGGCGGCGACTCGTGCTCGGCCGGGTGCGAGGGGCGGTCGCGGGCCGCGCGAGGGGCGCCTGGCGCTACCTCGCCGAGCTCGCCGCCGAGGCGACGGTCGTCACCGCCCCGTCGCGCCACTTCGCCGACGAGCTGGAGCGGCACGGCGTGGCCGCCGAGGTGCGCGTGACGCGCGGCGGCGTCGACGACGAGGCCATCGCCGAGGTGCGCGAGGCGCCGCGTTCGCCGCGCAGCCGGCCGCGCCTCGTGTGGCTCGGGCGCATGAGCCACGAGAAGCGGGTGCTCGAGTTCATCGACGCCATCGCCCTGGCCGAGATCGACGCGGACGTCGTGCTGCACGGCGCCGGACTGCTGCTGCCCCGCGTGCGGGAACGCATCGCACGCGCCGGCCTCGCGGACCGCGTCACCGTCGCCGGACCCGTGCCCTACCGCGACGCGCTCGCCGCGTTGCGCGACGCCGACGCGCTGGTGCAGACCTCGATGGGCTTCGAGACGCAGGGGCTCACCCCCTTCGAGGCGGCCGCGCTCGGCACGCCCACCATCTTCTGCGACCCTGAGATCGCCGACGACGTCGACGCCTCGGTCGAGTGGCGGGTCGCCGATGCGAGCGTGGAGGCGCTCGCAGATACGCTGCGGCTCGCGGTCTGCGAGCTGGCGGTCGGGGTTCGGTCCGGCGCTGGCGAGCGGGGCGCGGAGGGAATCGGGACCGCGGATCCCGATCCGCTGCGCGTGCCCGAAGCCGAGGGGCGCCGATTCCTGCAGTCGGCCCAGACCGTCCGCATGGTCGAGGTCTACGAGCGCGCGCTGCGCTCGGCGGATGGGCGCTGAACCCAGGCGATTTCCGATGGGCCGGATCGTCCGGTTAGAATGGGTGACGTTGTTCGCGTATGGAGACGTGCCGGAGCGGCCGAACGGACTTCACTGCTAATGAAGGGTCGGGGTTAAACTCGACCGGGGGTTCAAATCCCCCCGTCTCCGCCAGTCGAACAACACATAGAACCCCCGAACATCGTTGAGAAATCAACGGAGTTCCGGGGGTTCTTTTGTTTTACCCGCGAGCTTCTGGCAACAAACTGGCAACACCTTGCGAAGCGATCGCAGCGTCAAGGCGCTCAGTGAGCGCTTCGAGGTCGTCATCGAACAGGTCTGAGTACACGTCGAGGGTCATCGCAGCGGACGCGTGCCCGAGCATTCTTTGGACCGCTTTGACGTTCGCACCAGCACTCACAGCGAGTGATGCCGCAGTGTGGCGCAGGTCGTGCAGCACTAACCGTTCAACGCCGGCGTCATCCAGAGCGGTCTTCCACCAAGACTTCGACCCCTCGCTCGCCCGGACCCGCTTCATGTGTCCGCCGTACCCGTTGTCGAAGATGATGTCGGACGGCTGCTTCGTTTTGCACCGATGTTCGAGCCTCGTGAGCACTTCAGCAGGGACTGGGACTCTTCTCGCCTCATGCGTCTTCGGGGTCCCAAGGTGAAACTCTCCATCGACCTCCACCACATTGCGCGTTACGTTGATTCGACCCTTAATGAAATCGATATCCGACTTGCGGAGGCCGATCAGCTCACCCCAGCGAAGGCCGCAGTATCCGAGCGTGAGCACCAGAGCCTCATGCTGTTTCGCGGCACGGGCCACAGCCCAGAGCTCCTGGTGTGTGAGGTATCGACGCGTCTTCTGGGACACTTTGCGGGGGAGTGCCACACCGCGAGCGGCGTTGCTCGCCACGCGGCGATCACGCTCAGCAGTATCGAGAATGCTCGCCAGAATGCCGTAGGCGCGTGCGACTACAGTGGCACTCTTGCCGATCCCCGAAACCCAACTCTGCACCTCTGAGTGGCGGATGCTCGTCACGGCCCGATGTCCCCATTGTGGGGCCACGTAGTTCTTCCAGGAAGCCTCAAGCGATGCGAAGCTAGATGGTTTCAGTACGCCCTGTTTGGAGGTGAGCCAGGTGGCCCCGAGCTCGTCGATACTCACGCGACCGTCGCTGTGGGTAATGTACTCGCCGCGAGCCTTGGTGACCTCAACTTCGGCGAGCCGAAGCTCGGCGTCTCGTTTCCGCCTGAATCCCCGCTCCTGTGTCTGCTTATTGTCTGGTCGTCGGTAGATGATGCGATACAGCCGCTGTCCCGCAGCGTTTTCATACGAGTGGATGCTGCCCATCAGAGGTTGTAGCGGCCCCCCTCGACCGTGATGATCATCTCGTTGATCGTTGATTTCTCGAGCGCGTCGAGCGCGCGTGCAATTCGGAGTTCGGCGTCTTCGTGAGCGTCAGGATCTTGAACGATTGCACGATCTATGAGTTGTGTCGTAAGTCGTTCTCGCTGCGCGTCGGACGTTGCGGCATCTTCCTGGAGATCAAATGCGTCCAATAGGATTCGACGGAGTTGGCGCATCTGTTCCCAATGCTCGTGGAGCGACTTCATGGCGCCTCTTCGAGATGTCTCCAGAGCTCGCAACGTCGCCAGGCCATCAGCGATTATTTCGTCAATCTTGTCTGAGCTGAGTAATTCCTCAAGTGTCGTTTGAAGCGCCGAAGCGTATACGAGAGCTTCTCCGACGGTGAGCGCGCGCTCACCTTTCTCGATTCGAGACATAGCGGTTTGGCTCATTCGTATGCCCGCGTCGGATATGAGAGTCGCAACTTCCGTTTGCGAAAGACCCAAACGTTCGCGACGCTCTCTGAGTTTTTGCGCGAGTGTGAAGTCCTCAGCAGCGACGTTAGCGCGATTGCTCATAAGTGCTTGTCACCTTTTCAAGATAGGCCGTTGCGTAAATCATAACAGCGAATACCCGAATATAACTACCCGCGTGTATGCTTCTGGATCACCACCTCTGAAAAGTGGAATCTGCGAATGGAAAGAGAACGAAAATGACCACAGCGCTTACTCCGGAATACATCACGCCGGCTCAGGTGTGTGAACTTATTCCCGGGATGACGAAAGCGAAACTCGCGCAACTGCGCCTTGTTGAATCTAAGGGTCCTCGGTTCTACAAGCCAACCGACCGCACTGTCTGCTACGAGCGCGGTGAGGTTCTGGCCTGGATCGCGGGCTCTGCAATGACGGGGACAGCGGTGCGCAAATGACTGACACTCTGAGAATTGAAGACCCCGGCATCGCGCCAACGAACACCGGGGTCACGATCAGCCGCCTTGCAAGCACACCAATCCATTCCGAGGTTACACGTCGTGTCGTAGCGCCCGAAGGGCTCCTCGGGGAAATGGTGGATTTACGCTGTGGTCCGTGTCTAAGTCGGCGATGACATGGACGACCTCGCACATCATCTTGCGCCAGTTGACCGATGTAGAAGCCGAGTCTTGGGCACGCCACAGGCAGAGGCTTGATCGACGCGTCCCTGCGCTCAAACCGCTGACACCAAGCGAGAAAGCCCTGCTTCATTTCTTCGCATTGCGCGAGTCAACCAAACACGGTTATGCGTTTCCCGGTCGCGCTCATACGGCCGAGAGGCTGGGGTGCACGGTGCGGACTATTGATCGAAAAATCTCAGTGCTTGAGAATGCGAAGCTCGTCGCCGTGACCCGTCGCGGCGGGCATCACAGTAGTACCAACGAATACCGCTTGCTCGTTCCCTGCGAGATTCGGCATCGCGATCGTGAATGGATGAGCCGCCATCCTTGCCCGGTTTGCGGGCAAGTTGAGCGCACCAACTGAGGGAATTCTGTGTCGAGGTAGTGCGGTTTTTGTCGCCCGTTGCCGGTCGTGACGGGCGACAGAAACCGCACCCCAGGGGCGACAAAAACCGCGCCCCAGGGGCGACATAAACCGCACCTGACGGGCGACATAAACCGCCCCCTATAGATAAGTGAGAGATCAATGAATGAATCAGAGAAAGACGGCGCGACTGCGCGAAGTGGCAAGGGGATTCGAAATGAATGAAGAAGAGAAATTTGCTTACGAAGGTGTGAGCGCGGTCGAAAGTGGTCGGTTTCGAAAGGTCAAGAAGTCGGTGCGTGTGCTGTTCATGGAGGTCGACGCCGTCTTCCCGCAACTCGAATCAGAACCACTGCTGAACCGTATCGACTACGAAATCGTCAAGGAGGCCATGGGTTGGGAGCACGGTGACGGCTATCAGGCGCTCAACGGATGGCGTCGGCGCGTGAGTGAGAGGTGTGCTGGGTACGACTTCGCGTATGTGTTTTCATACGCTCTGGATCGACGCGCGGAAATTCTGAGAAGCGAGCTGTCGATGCATTTCCCGGGTGCGGGGGCATCTATCTGGACGCTTCGCGAATGGGGTTATGGTGTGGAATCCGACTACTTTGTTGAGACGTTTGCGGACTGCCTCCGCTCGATTCAGCGCACAGAGTACAAGGTGTCCAGTCTGCAAGTGTATCTAAATCGAGATGCTCATTTCGTTGACGAAGTGCTTCGCGGTTTATCGGTTCGTTGCCCTCCTCTCCCAGTGAATATTGAGTCAGTACACCCACAACTCGGCATATTTGCGAGGGGGCTTCCGATGCCAGAAGAATTTCAGGCTGTCGACGATTGGCTGGACGCGAGAGAACCACTACCCGGGGAGGTGAAGCGGCTGAAGATCAAGTAAGAACAACGGACCGTCTCCAACGCCATCCGCGCTGTTGCCTGCTTTTCACTTGGCTGCTTGCGCTTTCCAGCCGGCCCAACCTTCTCAATCTGCTGTTGGCCGCTCGGCTCACTGCAATCCTGCCGACCGACTGTTTCTCCGTACACCACTGGCATTCGAGGTTGTCTGCGAGTGCATCTTCCGTAAAGGAGCTATATGAAGACCCGAAGCCAGAGCGAATTTGAAGCTCGAATCAGAGCAAAGATCCGCGCCGAACGGGCGAAGAAGCATAAGGGCGCAAACGATTCGCCTGACTCCGATCCGTTAGAACGCTGTACGGCATGGAAATCATCCGCGGAGGAGCGCTGGGTCAATGAGCGCAGCCAGGCGATTCGACAACGAGTGGATGAGAACGGGAATCGAATTCCTTCGGGTGCGTATCGTTCAGCAGCAGAACACCACTTTGCGTACCGTGAGTTTCGAAGAGAGCGTCACCCACGCAATGCGCTTGCCCATGCTGCCATGCCGATAGATGAGTCAAATCTCTACACGAGATCTTGCGAGCTGGAACGGTGCGGAAGAGTTTTTGTCACCTCCGCTCGTCAACGGAGATTCTGCTCGGAGAAATGCGTACGAAAAGATCAGCGAAAGCAGGCAGCAGAAGCGCGGAAGCGATACGAAGCCGCAACTATGAAGTGCTCCCGGAGTGAGTGCGCCGAGCGCTTCTTTCGACTTAGACAGGATCACCGATTTTGCTCCGCAAAGTGCAGGACTCGAGCCTGCCAACGGAGCCGCGTGATGCATCAGGAGCGCCCTTGCGAAGCTTGCAACGCGATGTTTACGCCCAGGAACAGTCGTGCAAAATTTTGTTCGGACCGTTGCAGGGTGCGTTCCTGGTCGCGTAGCAAGGGGACTGGGAGTAGCGACCACTCGATCTAAGGTCACCCCAAAGTGCGAGCAGTACGCGGGTAGTCGCCCTCAAGTGCCAAGCGTTTACGAAGAAGTCGGAACGTGAGTGGGAATGCGCGGTGAGTCAGTCATTGATGGTGGGAACTGATAGTGCCGCCGAGGCTAGATTGATGATCAATCTGAGAGGCGGGCTGAGTGGTCCAAGTGCCCGAAGCGAAGATTGAGGTCGAGCGACTCCTCAATTTCTCAACGATAGAACGGGGTACGCGTCTCCTAACCTCACACGTGAGAAATCAAGCACGATCGAACGACGCAAGGAGAAACTGACGAACATCACTTCCACCGCATTCCGGTGGAAACACTGTCGGGAGGTCGGGGCCGATGAGTGGTGCCCCATAAAGTGGTGTAGCTCGCGGTGGCCAGGCTCGTCGTTCACGACGTAAGCGCGGTCACCGTGTGATCCTTCGAGAAAGCTCTCTACTTCTCACTCGAATGGAGTCATCACGATGACCGCTCCTCATATTGTCGACCCTGCCGGCGTGCTCAGCGAAGCATTGTTGGACGCGTCGCCTGATCTGATGCGCAGCTTGCTGCAAACGATGATCAACGCGTTGCTGTCCGCTGACGCGGACGCCGTGGTCGGCGCGGAATGGGGCAAACCCAGCCCTGACCGCCTCGCCCAGCGCAACGGCTACCGCCACCGCGACCTGGACACCCGCGTCGGCACCATCGACGTCGCTGTCCC
>NZ_ATXU01000002.1 GCF_000421845.1 Leucobacter chironomi DSM 19883 | reverse complement strand
AGATACGCCGCCGCCCGACGCAGAACCTCGTTCTCCTGCTCCAGAAGACGGTTCCGCTTGCGCAGCTCACGGATCTCGGCCGCCTCAGTCCGCGATTTGCCAGGCTTGGCGCCGTCGTCGATGTCGGCGCGACGCATCCACTTCTGCAACGTCATCGGGTGAACGCCGAAATCTTTCGCAATCTGCTCGATCGTCACTCCAGGATCGCGGTTCCTCGCGACGCGCACAACATCGTCACGGAACTCACTCGGGTATGGCTTTGGCACAACAACATCCTTCCAGACCCACCCCTCGGGCAAGCCAGATCAGATGTCACCTAAACATGCAGCAGACCCCTCATAATCCGTCGGTCGCGGGTTCAAGCCCCGCACGCCCTACCATCGCCTGCGCCGCATCACTCGGAGCGGTGCCGGGCGCGATCCGCGGAGCCCGTGCCCCCGCCACGGTCTGCGGCCTCCGCGAGCGCGACGATCCGGCTCACCATGCCGCTGAAGATGAGGCCGTGGAACGGCAGCATTGCGAGCCAGTACAGCCTTCCGAGCAGGCCCCGCGGGAAGAACACCGCCCGTTGCCAGTACTCGACACCGCCCGCGGTGTCGTCGATCCCGAGTTCGAGCCACGCGCTTCCCGGCGTCCACATCTCGGCTCGCAGCCGCAGCAGCCGCCCCGGCTCGACCCGTTCGACGCGCCACACGTCGATCGCGTCGCCCTCGGCGATCCGCGTGCGGTTGCGGCGCCCGCGCTGCAGTCCGACGCCGCCCGCGAGACGATCCAGCCAGCCGCGCGCCGCCCACAGCACCGATGCCGAGTACCAGCCGTTCGCCCCGCCGATGCGCGAGACCACCGACCACACCGCAGCCGGGTCCGCCGAGGTGCGGCGACGACGCACATCGGTGAAGACGGTGCGGCCGGCCCAGTCCGGGTCGCTCGGCAGCGGATCGCTGGGGGCGCCGTCGAGCCTCGCGTCGACCCAGCTCGTCTCGACGGCGTCGATTTCGATGCGGCCGAGCGCGAGCCGCACCGCTGCGCGATACGGGGTGAGGCCGCCGGGCGGAGGCGGGATGAACGCGTCGATGGCGTGATCCCGCATGACGCAGGGGTGCTGCAGCGACTCGACGAGCGGTCGTGCGATGCGGCGCGGCACCGGCGTGACGAGGCCGACCCAGTGCGAGGCGAGCCGCGGGGTGAGCACGGGCAGCGAGGCGATGCGACGCTGGCCGAGGCCCGCCTCGAGGGCGTAGCCGTTCATCATCTGCCCGTAGCGCAGCACGTCAGGTCCGCCGATATCGAGCGCGCGATTCACCTCGGGCGCGAGCCGCACCGCCGCGAGCAGGTAGTAGAGCACGTCGCGCACGGCGATCGGCTGGATGAAGTTGCGCACCCACTTGGGTGCGGGCATGTAGGGCAGCACATCGGTGAGGTGCCGCACCATCTCGAACGACGCCGAGCCCGAGCCGATCACCACACCCGCCTGGAGCACGACCGCGGGCACCTCCGATGCGAGCAGGAGGTCGCCCACCTCCTTCCGCGACCGCAGATGAGGGGAGAGCGACACGCCTTCGGGGTGCAGACCCCCGAGATAGACGATGCGGCTCACGCCGGCGCGTTCGGCCTCGCCGGCGACGGTGCGGGCGATCTCCCGGTCGAGCCGTTCGAAGTCGGCGCCGCTCGCCATGGAGTGCAGCAGGTAGCAGACCACGTCGACCTCGTGCATCGCCCGGCCGACGGCGGTGGGGTCGGCGGCGTCGCCGGTCACGATCTCGACCTCATCGGCCCAGGGCAGGGCTGCGACTCGTTCGCGGGATCGCGAGAGGACACGCACCCGATATCCGGCGGCGACCAGCCGAGGCACGAGACGGCCGCCGATGTAGCCGGTCGCGCCGAGCACGAGCACCCGGGGCGAGTCTCCCCGCTCGTCGCGCACTGCGCGGAGTGCATCCTCGCGACCGGTCGGGGCGCTGCGCGGCTCCTGCACGGCGCGGTCGTCGGGGCGGCTCACGGTCGGCCCCTCACCGCAGCACCTCGACGAGCGCGATCCAGGAGACGAGGATCGCGGAGACGATCGCGACGAGGCAGCCGACCGCGGCGAGCAGCAGGCCGTTCGACAGGCCGCCGAGCATCAGGAGCCCGGCGGTCAGATACGCGGCGAGCGGGAGCGCGCCCAGCACGGATTTCGGGATCCGCGCTCGCTGCTGAGGTTCCGGATCCCGCAGGATGACCAGTGTCGCATGCGCCTGGAACCAGGCGGCTCCGACCGTCGCGACGATCGTGATCGCACCGTAGCCGAGCAGGCCGACCCCCGGGATGAGGCCGACGGCCGAGACGACGAGGGCGAGCACGAGGGTCGCGATCGCGGCCGCGAGCCGGGCGGTGAGCGTGCCGGCAGCGACGATCTCGCGGATGTTCACGCTCGCAGCGACGATGACGAGACCCGCGAGAGCCGCGCTCGCGCCGGCCATGGCGACGTTGAAGTCGTTCCACTGCGACACCACCTCGGTCATGCGATCATGCTACGCCGGTTCCCGGTGCCTCAGGGAGGGTGCGCGCGGAGGCGCGCGATCCCGATCGCCCGATGACGGAAACCGCATCTTTCAGATCAGATGTTATACATCAGATCTACAGGAAGGCTGATGATACGGTGCAGAACATGACCGTGAACGATCACTCCACCGCCACGCCCGCCGATCCGCTGCCCTACGACGCGCTGCTGCTGTGCTCCTTCGGGGGGCCCAATCACACCGACGACGTCATCCCCTTCCTGCGCAACGTCACGAGGGGCAAGAACATCCCGGAGGACCGCCTCGCCGAGGTGGGGGAGCACTACCACCACTTCGGTGGGCGCAGCCCGATCAACGCCCAGAACCTCGCCCTCGCCGATGCTCTCCGGGGCGAGCTGGGGCGACGCGGCGTCGACCTGCCGGTGATCTGGGGCAACCGCAACTGGCATCCCTACACCGTCGACACGCTGCGCGACGCTGCAGCCTTCGGCGTGCGACGCGTCCTCGTGCTCGTCACGAGCGCCTACGCCTCATACTCGGGCAGCCGGCAGTACCGCGAACACCTCGCGGCCGCCACGGCCGAACTGGGTGCCGAAGCCCCGCGCCTCGACGTGCTGCGCCCCTTCTTCAACGAACCCGGCTTCGTCGACGCGAACCGGCACGCGATCGAAGAGGCGGCCTCCGGCCTCGACGGCGGCCTCGCGGGCGCCCACATCGTGTACGTGACGCACTCGATCCCCGACACCATGCAGGATGCCTCCGCGGTCACCGGCCCCGGCTACCGCGAGCAGCACGAGGACGTGCGCGCCACCATCGACGCTGCGCTGGCGGAGCGCATCGGCGCCGAGATCAACTCGTCGCTCGCGTACTGCTCCCGCTCGGGCGACCCGCGAGTGCCGTGGCTCGAACCCGACGTCAACGACCATATTGAGATGCTCGCTGCGCAGGGCGTGCGCAAGATCGTGATCGCGCCGATCGGCTTCATCTCCGACCACATGGAGGTCGCATTCGACCTCGACGTCGAAGCGCTCGAGACGGCCCGAGAGCAGGGTATCGCGGCGGTCCGTGCCGACACCGCGGGCGTGCGAGCGGAGTTCGTGTCGGGGCTCATCGACATGGTGCTCGAGCGCGCGGCGCGCGAGCGCGGCGAGACCGTCCCGGCCCGCACGGTCGGAGCGCTGGCAGCCTTCCCCGACGTCGCGCCCGCCGGCAGCTGCCGCATGCGCCACGGCGAGGCGACCGGCATTCCGGTGCTCGCGGGCGCGGACGACTGAGCGGGCGACCGCCGCACGAGCACCGATCAGCAGGATCCTGACAAGCATGGAGCAGATATGACCGCCCACCGCCCGACCGTCGACCACTCCGCGGTCGCGGAGACCATCAACGCCGACATCAACTACACCATGTACGCCGTCTTCAGTGCGTCTCGCTCTGGGCCCGCGCTCGGACTCTCCCCGGCGTGGGGATCGATCGTGCGCGGGCTGCTCGCCGAGCTCGACGGCATCGACGGCCTCATCACTCGCGGCTGGTACGACGTGGCCGGCTACCGCGCCGACGCCGACGTGCTCGTGTGGTGGCACGCCCCGGATCCCGAGGCTCTGCAGCGGGCCTACCGGGCGGTGCTCGACTGGGCGGGCGGCCGCCTGGCGCCCGTGTGGTCGTCGATCGGGGTGCATCGGGCGGCGGAGTTCAACCGCGGGCACGTGCCGGCCTTCCTCGCGGGAGACGACCCCCGCGGCTACGTCTGCGTGTACCCGTTCGTGCGCGGCCGTGAATGGTACCTGCTGCCCGATGCCGAGCGCAGGGAACTGCTGCGCGAGCACGGCGCCGCAGCCCGGGACTACGGCGATGTGCTCGCGAACACCGTCGCCTCGTTCGCGCTCGGCGATTACGAGTGGCTGCTCGCATTCGAGGCGGACGAGCTGACTCGCATCGTCGACCTGATGCGGGAGCTGCGGGCGACGGGGGCTCGACGGCACGTCATCGAGGAGACGCCCTTCTTCACGGGCCCGCGCCGCGACCCCGAGGCGCTGCTGGCGGCTGTTGTCTCTTAGTTAAAATCCCTGTTGGAGTGTGGTTTAGGTGAGCCTTCGCTTGCTTGCGGATCTGCTTGATCGGCGTATCGTGGAGGGTGCACCGAGCGGAGAACCGCTCCCCGGCAGACTAGACGGAGGTTCACTATGACCACTCTCGAACAGCAGCCGATCGCAGCGCAGGGCGAGTTCGGGCGACTCTCCGGCGTCGCGCAGTATCTGACACCGGTGCTGCACGATCTGATCGCCCTCGCGGTGAACGCGAAGCAGGCGCACTGGCACGTGCGCGGCAGCAACTTCATGGGCGTCCACGAGTTCCTCGACCAGGTCGTGGCGCACGCGCAGGATGCGGCTGACACCGCCGCCGAGCGCATGGTGGCTCTGGGGCTGCCGGTCGACGGCCGCATCGGCACCGTCGCGGCCCAGACCACGACGCCCGAGATGACCGTCGGCTTCCAGCAGTCCGACGTGACCGTGCGCGAGGTCGTGGCGCAGCTCGACGCGACGCTCGAGACCATCTATGCGGCGGTGAAGGGGCTCGATGACTTCGACCCCGTGAGCCAGGATGTCGCGATCGCGTTCGCGCAGCAGCTCGACAAGGATCGCTGGTTCCTCTTCTCACACTACGCCGACTGATCGAACGTGCCGCGTGCCTCGCGCGGCGAGCGGTGCAGGGCCGCGTCTCTCCGGGTGAGAGACGCGGCCCTGCGGCGTTTCCGTCGTGGATTTCACATCTGATGAACTGTGCTATGTTGTTGGAGTAAGGCGCGCCTTACTAACGTCACATGTTATCGATTTGAGGTTCGGAGGGCGAACGCGCATGATCGCCACACTGCTCATCGGCCTGCGCGAAGGGCTCGAAGCCGCGCTCGTCGTGAGCATCCTGCTCGCCTACGTCAACCGTCTCGGACGTCGCGACGCGGCCCGCAAGATCTGGCTGGGCGTCGCAGCCGCGATCCTGCTCTCCCTCATCACCGGCGCCGTGCTCACCTACGGCGCCTACGGGCTCTCCTTCACCGCGCAGGAGGCGATCGGCGGCGCACTGTCGCTCGTCGCCGTCGCCATGGTGACCTGGATGGTCTTCTGGATGCTGCGCATGTCCCGCGGCATCGGCAGCGAACTGCGATCGCAGCTCGACAGGGCCCTGCTCGGCAACGGTTGGGGCGTGGCCGCGGTCGGCTTCGTCTCGGTGGCGCGGGAGGGCATCGAGACCGCCCTCTTCATCTGGGCCACCACGCGGGCGAGCGACACAGCACCCCTCGTCGGCTTCCTCTCGGCGGTGTCGGGCATTCTACTGGCATCGGTGCTCGGCTGGCTGCTCTATCGCGGCATGCTCCGGATCAACCTCACGGTGTTCTTCCGCTGGTCCGGCGCGCTCCTCATCGTCTTCGCCGCCGGCGTGCTCGCCTACGCGGTCCACGACCTGCAGGAGGCCGGATTCCTCCCCGGCCCCTTCGCCGCCCCGCCGCCCGGAGCGGGAGTCCTCGCCACCTGGTTCGGCGATGCGGCCTGGGCGTTCCGCATTCCCCACATCGTCGCTCCAGACGGAGTGCTCGGCGTGCTGCTCAAGGGCACCGTCGGCTTCTCGCCGGAGATGACCAGACTCGAGGTGATCGCCTGGGCGCTCTACCTCGCCATCACCCTTCCGCTGTTCCTCATCGCCTCATACCGAGGAGCGCGCAGCCCGAGAAAGGAAGCCCCTTGCCCACCATCAGCACACGCCGCGGCATCGTCGCAGTAACCGCCATCGGCGCCGCGAGTCTCGCACTCACCGCCTGCGTGCCCAACGCCGGCACCGGCGCGAACGCGCAGTCCATCGCCGTCACGGCGAGCGATACGGCCTGCGAGGTCGAGACCGCGCAGGCGCAGAGCGGCACGCTCACCTTCACCGTGCAGAACGACGGCAGCAAGGTCAACGAGTTCTACGTGCTCGGCAGCAACGAGCTGACGATCATCGGCGAGGTCGAGAACATCGCCCCCGGAACGAGCCGCGACCTCACCGTGCAGGTCGGCCCCGGCGACTACTTCACGAGCTGCAAGCCCGGCATGATCGGCGCCGGCGTGGGCCAGGCCGCGTTCGCGGTCACCGGCGACGCCGTGGCGACGACACCCGAGGAGGACGCGGTCGTCGCGCAGTACATCAGCTACGTCAAAGCCCAGACCGAGGAGCTCGTGCCGCAGGTCGAGGCGTTCGTAGCGGCATACCAGGCCGGCGACGACGAGACCGCGCGCCGGCTCTTCCCGATCGCGCGCATCAACTACGAGCGCATCGAGCCGACCGCCGAGCAGTTCGGCGACCTCGACCCCAAGATCGACTACCGCAAGCCCGGCGCCATCGAAGAGGGACTGCCCTTCACCGGCTTCCACCGCATCGAGCAGGACCTGTGGCTCGACGAGGCGATCGCCAACTACTCGACGCCCGAGAATGACCACTACCCGAAGGACGACCTCAAGCCGCTCACCCCCGAGGAGCGCACGGAACTCGGCGAGCAGCTGCTCGCCGACGTGAACGAGCTGAAGGACGAGGTCGCGAGCCCCGATTTCACGCTCACCCTCGCCGACATCACCGAGGGCGCGAAGGGCCTCCTCGACGAGGTCGCCGCACCGGACGGCAAGCTGCCCGGCGAAGAGAACGAGTTCGCGCACACCGACCTCTACGACTTCACCGCGAACGTCGAGGGCGCCCAGGTGGCCTTCGACACCGTGCGCGGCCTGCTTGAGGCGAACGGCGGCGAAGACCTCGCGCAGGAGCTCGACACGCGCTTCGCCGACATGTTCGCGCTGCTCGAGAGCTACGGCTCCTACGATGCAGGCTTCGTGTTCTACGACACCGTCGGCCAGCAGCAGCGCAACGAGCTCGCGGCGAAGCTCACCGCGCTCAGCGAACCCATGTCGAAGCTCACCGCGGGCGTCGTGCAGGGCTGATGACGGCGCACGAGCAGCCCGACGAGATCGGACAGACGACGGAGGAGAGCGCCCCTGGCGCCCTCCGACCCTCGCGACGCGGCCTCCTCGGGCTGCTCGGCGCCGGCGCGGCGGGCCTCGCGCTCGGCGGCGGCGCAGCCACCGCCCTCGCGGCTCAGGCCGGTGGTGGCTCGGGCCCGGAATCCGGCGCAGTGCCGTTCCACGGCGCCCACCAGGCCGGTATCGTCACCCCCGCGCAGGACCGGCTCCACTTCGCCGCCTTCGACATGGTGTCGGGAACCGGCAGAGACGATCTCATCGCGCTGCTGCGCGACTGGACGACGGCCGCCGAGCGGCTCGTGCGCGGCCAGGAGGTGGGCACCGGCCTCGAACCCGGCAACGCGCTGCTGCCGCCCGACGACACGGGCGAGGCCACCGGCCTCGGCGCGGGCCACCTCACCCTGACCTTCGGGCTCGGGAGACGACTCTTCACCGCACGCACCGGCGCCCCCGACCCCGACGACCCCTTCGGGATCCGCTCCCGCCTGCCGCGCGCCTTCGAGCCGCTGCCCTCCTTCGCATTCGACCTGCTCGACGCCACCCAGAGCGGGGGAGACCTCTGCGTACAGGCCTGCGCCGACGACCCGCAGATCGCAGTGCACGCGATCCGCAACCTCGCACGCATCGCCGCCGGGCGCGCGCATCTCTCCTGGAGCCAGCTCGGCTTCGGACGCACCGCATCGACCTCGCGCCGGCAGGACACCCCGCGCAATCTCTTCGGCTTCAAAGACGGCACCGCGAACGTTATGGCCGAAGACACCGCAGCCCTCGCCGAGCACATCTGGGCCGGAGACGAGGCACCGGAGTGGATGCGCGGCGGCAGCTACCTCGTGGCCCGCAAGATCCAGATGACCATCGAGAGCTGGGATCGAGCCTCCCTCGGCGAGCAGGAGCGGATCATCGGCCGCACGAAGCGCGAGGGCGGCCCGCTGAGCGGCGGCGGCGAGTTCACCGAACCCGACTTCGCGGCGCCGAGCGCGGAGAATGCCGAGCAGCCCGTCATCGACGTCGCCGCGCACGTGCGCCTCGCAAACCCCGGCCAGAACGGCCGTGCCCGGATGCTGCGGCGCGGCTACAACTACGTGGACGGCTCGAACGGGCTCGGACAGCTGGGAGCCGGCCTGTTCTTCATCTCGTTCCAGCGCGATCCGCAGACCTTCGTGCGCGTGCAGCGGTCGTTGAAGCCGGACCTGCTGAACGAGTACATCCGCCACATCGGCTCAGGACTGTGGGCCGTGCCGGCGGGGGTGCAGCCCGGCGGATTCCTCGCTCAAGCGCTGTTCGAGTAGCGCCGCCCCGACGGTCGCTCAGGCCCGTGCCGCGGCCGCGGTGCTGGGCGCGGCACGGTCGGCACCCGCATGAGCCGGCGCCGACGGTGCGGGGCGCGAATCGAGGTACTCCTCGACGAAGCGGCCGAGCACCATGTGCGACGCGCGCACATCGGCCCGCTCCACCCGCTCGATGATGGCCTCCACCTCGGCGGGGTGGAAATAGCCGTGGTCGGCGTACGCACGTACCCGAGACGTGAACGACGCGGTGTCGAGCTCGGGGTGGAACTGCGTCGCGTAGACGTTCCGGCCCACGCGGAAGGCCTGCACCGGGCAGGTGGGGGAGCTCGCCAGCACGGTGATGCTTTCCGGCACCTCGGCGATCGCCTCCTTGTGCCCTACGAAGGCCTCGAACTCGGCGGGCAACTGGTGGAACAGCGGATCGCCGACGCCGGCGGGGGTGAGACTGATCCGCACCGCCTGCGAGGACTCCCCGTAGGTGCGGTCCACCCGCGCGCCCTGGTGCGCTCCGATGGTGCCGATGCCGTAGCAGACGCCGAGGAAGGGGAAGTCTGCCCGCACCACCTCGTCGAGCAGCTGGGCGAGTTCGCGCTCGACGCGCAGCTCGGTCTCCGACTTCCGCTCCACGGGCTCGCTCACCGTGAACGGGCTGCCGGCGAGGATGATGCCCGAGTAGCTGCCGAAATCGACGGGGCCGAGCGGGGCTCGGTCGATCCGCCGCCACGCGAGCTCCTCCGGCAGCAGCCCGGTCAGGCGGCAGTAGGCGGCGTGCTCATCGGCCGCGACGTCGTCCTCGCCCCGGGTCGTGATGAGCAGGAACGGTTTCATGGGTACTACCGTAGCGCGTGCGCGGGCCGCCGCCGCACGCATCTCGAACTGTTACGGGGCGCCCGCCTGGTCCATGAGACAGGACGGGCGTCCCGCAGATCGGGCTCAGTCGACGGAGCGAATAGCGACGACGGCGTTATGCCCCGGCCAGCCGCTCTGGATCAGAGCGGAGCTCTGATCGCGGCGGTGCCGCACCGGCCCACCGGCCGGTGAAGGGGTACGCAGAATCGGCTCAGTCGACGGAGCGAATAGCGACGACGGCGTTATGCCCCCCGAAGCCGAACGAGTTCGAGATCGCGAGCTGCGGGCCGTCGCCCAGCGGCTGCGGCTCGGAGGAGACGTTGACGGGGATCTCGGGATCCTGGTCGATCAGGTTGATCGTGGGGGGCGCGACGCGGTGCTGCACCGCGAGCACGCTGAACAGGGCCTCGAGCGCGCCGGTGCCGCCGAGCAGGTGACCGGTGGCGGCCTTCGTCGCCGAGATCGGGATCTGCTCGGCGCGGTCGCCGAAGATCGCCTTCAGCGCGGTGTACTCGTTCATGTCGCCCACGGGCGTCGAGGTGGCGTGCGCGTTGATGTGCGTCACGTCGTCGGGGGTCGCCCCGGCCTGCTCCAGCGCCATCTGCATGGCGCGGATCGCCCCGCGACCCTCGGGATCGTTGGCGGTGATGTGATACGAGTCGGCGGTGACGCCGCCGCCGGCGATCTCGGCGTAAATCTTCGCGCCGCGCGCGAGGGCGTGCTCCTCGGTCTCGAGCACGAGCGCCGCGGCGCCCTCGCCCATGACGAAGCCGTCGCGGTCGGTGTTGTAGGGCCGGGAGGCGGTGGCTGGATCGTCGTTGCGGCGGGAGAGGGCCTGCATCGACGCGAACGAGGCCACGGTGATCGGGTGGATCGCGGCCTCCGAGCCGCCGGCGATGACGACGTCGACGAGCCCGGCCTGCAGGTGCTCGTAGGCGTTCACGATCGACTCGGTGCTGGAAGCGCAGGCGGAGGCGACGGTGCGGGCGTAGCCGCGCGCCTCGAAGTGCATGGAGACCGCCGCCGAGGGGGCGTTCGGCATGAGCATGGGCACGGTCAGGGGCATGACGCGGCGCGGCCCCTTCTCGCGCAGGGTGTCCCAGGCGTCGAGCAGCGACCACACGCCGCCGATGCCGGTCGCCCAGTCGACGCCGAGGCGCTCGGCCGCGACCTCGGGGCTGCCGGCGTCGGCGAAAGCCTCCTTCGCGGCGACGAGCGCGAACTGGCTCGACGGGTCGAGGCGCTTCGCGATCGGACGGTCGAGCACCTCGGTGGGCTTCACTCGGGCCTGTCCCGCGAAGGTGACGGGAAGCTGGTATTCGGTCACCCAGTCGTACTCGAGGGTGCGCACGCCCGACTCGCCGGCGAGGAGCGACTCCCAGCTCTCAGGGGCCGTGCCGCCGATGGGGGAGGAGGCGCCGATACCGGTGACGACGATCTTCTTGCTCATGCTTGCGTGCTCCGCGATCTGGTGGGGAACGAACGGTGGGGAGTGGTGAGGAGGCGGGGTCGGGCCGAGCCCGACCCCGTTCCGCGAACCTTAGGCCTGCGCCTTGGCGATGAAGTCGACGGCGTCGCCGACGGTCTTGAGGTTCTTGACCTCCTCGTCGGGGATCTTCACGTCGAACTTCTCCTCGGCGTTGACGACGATGGTCATCATCGAGATCGAGTCGATGTCGAGGTCGTCCGTGAACGACTTGTCGAGCGCGACGACGTCGGCCGCGATCCCGGTCTCGTCGTTGATGATCTCGGCAAGACCTGCGAGGACCTCTTCGTTGCTGAATGCCATGGTGTGTTTCTCCTTGATATGGGTGGGGGTTGTAGAAGTGTACGTGCCGCGGGGAGCGGCGGTGGGGCGACGCGCGCGGTGCGGCTACGGCAGCTCGACGACCTGCGCGCCGTAGACGAGACCCGCCCCGAAGCCGATCGTGAGGGCGAGACCGCCGGAGAGCTCCGGGTGCTGCTCGAGCAGCGCGTGCATGGCCAGCGGGATCGAGGCGGCGGAGGTGTTGCCCTGCATCTCGATGTCGCGGGCCACGACGACCGACTCGGGCAGCTTGAGCTGCTTCGCGAACTCGTCGATGATGCGCATGTTGGCCTGGTGCGGGATGAACGCGGCGAGGTCGCCGGGCTCGATGCCGGAGGCTTCGAGGGTCTGCTGCGCGACCTTCTTCATCTCCCAGACGGCCCAGCGGAAGACGGTCTGGCCGTCCTGGCGCAGCGTGGGCCACGGCACCTCGGTCGGGTTGCTGCGGTACTCCTCGAAGGTCGAGGTCATGCGGATCGTGTCCCACTTCTCGCCGTCGGAGCCCCACACGGTGGGGCCGATGCCGGTGTGGTCGCTCGCGCCGACGATCACGGCGCCGGCGCCGTCGCCGAGCAGGAACGAGATGCTGCGGTCGGTCGGATCGACGATCTCGGAGAGCTTCTCGGCGCCGATCACGAGCACGTTCTTGCACAGCCCGGAGCGCACCAGGGCGTCGGCCTGGCCCACGCCGTAGACGTAGCCGGCGCAGGCGGCCGAGATGTCGAAGGCCGCGGCCGGCGTGAGGCCGAGGCGGTGCGCTGCGAGTGCGGCCATCGAGGGGGTGATGGCGACGTTTGAGATGGTCGAGATGATCACGCCGTCGATCTCGGAGCGGTCCAGCCCCGACTTCGCGATGGCCTCCTCGCCGGCCGCCACGGCCAGGTCGACCGCGCCGATCTCGCCGCTCGCGCGCCGCCGCTGCACGATGCCCGTGCGCTGGCGGATCCACTCGTCGGAGGAGTCGATCGGGCCGACCAGGTCGTCGTTCGGCACGTCGAGGTCGCCGCGGGCTGCGCCGATGGAGAGGATCCGCGTGTGCGCGGGGCCGGTGGGCTGCACCAGTGATGCCATGTGCATGGGTCCTTTCGGTCGGACGGTCAGGCCGCTGACGCGGTCTCGGTGATGAGCGCCACGGCGGCGTCGAGGTCTGCGGGGGTCTTCACGGCGACGCCAGGCACACCCTTCAGGGCGCGCTTGGCGATGCCGGTGAGCGCGCCGGCCGGGGCGAGTTCCACGAGCCCCGCGATGCCGGCCTCCTGGAAGCTCGCCATGCAGGCGTCCCACCGCACCGGGCTCGCGATCTGCGACACGAGCAGCTCGACGAAGCGCGAGCCGTCGTCGACGAGCGATCCGTCGGCGTTCGTCCAGAGCGGGTGCGAGGGCACTGCGGCGGTGACGCTCTCGGCGGCCTCCCGCAGGGCGGGGATGGCGCCCGACATGTAGTCGGTGTGGAAGGCACCGGCGACCTGCAGAGTGATCACGCGCGCACCGCGCGGCGCGTCCTCGGCGAGCGCGGCCAGCCCTTCGAGCGAGCCCGCGGCGACGATCTGGCCGCCGCCGTTGCGGTTGGCGGCGGTGAGCCCGTGCTCGGCGATCTTCGCGAGTACGTCGGCCTCCACGCCGCCCACGACCGCGGCCATGCCGGTGCTGGCCCGGGTGGCGGCTTCGGCCATCGCGCGACCGCGCACGCCGACGAGACGCAGGGCGTCGTCCTCGGAGAGCACGCCGGCGGCCGCGGCTGCGGCGAACTCGCCGACGGAGTGACCCGCGATGCCCGCATCGGCTACCGCCACCCGCGCCGACAGCTCGCGCCACGCGAGCAGGCTCGCCGCGACGATCAGCGGCTGCGCGATCGCGGTGTCGCGGATCGTGTCGGCGTCGCTCACGGTGCCGTGCTCGATGAGATCGACGCCCGCACGCTCAGAGGCGGTGCCGAGGAACTCGCGGCTGCCCGGCAGCTCGAGCCACTCGTTCAGGAATCCGGGGGTTTGTGAGCCCTGTCCAGGGCAGGCGATGACAATCACGTCTTCCAGTTTCTCAGATCACCGGCCCTGATCCTGCATATTGCGAACGATAAATCTCGAAAATGATTGTGGGAACCGGCAAGTTCGGGCTGCGGCGAGCCGGTAGACGGCGCTGCGCGCAACAGCGGAGGCTCCGCTCCGGCCTGTGGGCCGTCGCGGCTACTTTGTGGACGGCGCTGCGCGCAACAACGGAGGCTCCGCTCCGGCCTGTGGGCCGTCGCGGCTACTTTGCAGACGGCGCTGCGCGCCGTCCATTGTGGGCGATAGAGCCGGTGATGAGCGCGGACTGCAAGATCAGGGCCTCCCGCGCACCTGTCGCGTTCCAGCCGATCACCTCCGAGACCTTCTTGAGCCGGTAGCGCACCGTATTGGGGTGCACGAACAGCTCCCGCGCAGTCGCCTCAAGGGAGCGCCCGTTGTCGAGATAGCACCACAGCGTCTCCAGCAGCTCGCCCGAGTGCGCGGCGAGCGGTTCGTAGATCTGCTCGATGAGCGTGCGACGCGCAAGACCATCGCCCGCCAGCGCGCGCTCCGGCAGCAGATCGTCGGCCGCGACGGGGCGGGGCGCGTTGCGCCACGATCGTGCCACTGCGACCCCCGCGAGCGCGGCCCGCGCGCTGCGCGACGCGTCCACGAGGTTGTCGACGGTCGGTCCGAGCACCAGCGGTCCATCCGAGAAGCCGTCCGCCAGCCGGCCGGCGATCTCCAAGAAGCCCAACTGGGTCTCCGCGGGAGTCGCACCCGGCAGCGGCGCGTCCAAACGGCCCAGCACGAGCACGAGGCGGGTGCCCTGCAGGCCGATCAGCACATCCGCGCCGGCGTGTCGCGCAGAACGGCGCAGCTGATCCACATCGACGACGCGCTCAGCAGTGCCGACGAGCACGGCGGCCTCACCGTCGCCGTGCCAGCCGAGAGCCGCGATCCGGCTCGGCAGCTCGTCATCGCTCTCGCCCGTGAGGATCGAGTCGACGACGAGCGCCTCAAGCCTGGCATCCCACAGCCCGCGGGCCTCGGCCGCACGGGCGTACACGTCGGCCGCCGCGAACGCGACGTCGCGAGAGTAGTGGAGCACGGCCTCGCGCAGCGGCTCGCTGCGCGGAGCCACCCGCTCCTCGACGACCGAGACCACCACGCGGATCAGCTGCAGGGTCTCCTGCAGGCTGATCGAGCGCAGCAGCTCGCGCGGGGCCGCGCCGAACACGTCCGACGCGATCCACGGTGTCGAACTCGGATCCTCGTACCACTGGATGAACGAGCTGATGCCGGTCTGCGCCACCAGCCCGACCGACGAGCGCCGACTGGGCGGCATCTTGCCGTACCAGGGCAGCGTCTCGTCGAGCCGGGTGATGGTGCGCGTGGAGAGCTCGCCCGTGATGGTCCGCAACCAGGCGAGTTCCTGCTCCTTCGTCCGATCCATGTGCGATCGCTCGATCAGGCCTCGCCGCCAGCGCCGCCCGTGGTGCCCGCGTTCACGTCGTTCAGACGGTACTGCTCGGCGGCGCGGCGCGGCACGTCGGCGTCGATGCGGCCCTGCGCGGCGAGGCGCTGCAGCACCTTCACCACGACCGACTCGCGGTCGATGCCGAAGTAGCGGCGTGCGGCGGCGCGGGTGTCGGAGAACCCGAAGCCGTCAGCTCCGAGCACCGAGTAGTCGCCGGGCACGTAGGGGCGGATCTGCTCGGGCACCTGACGCGACCAGTCGCTGACGGCCACGAACGGGCCCTCGGCGTCGGCGAGCTTCTGCTGCAGGTAGGGCACGCGCGCCTCGCCGTCGAAGGAGCGGAAGTTGTGCTCCTCGGCAGCAGCGCCGTCGCGCCGCAGCTCGTTCCAGCTGGTGACGCTCCACACGTCGGCAGCGACGCCCCAGTCGCGCGCGAGCAGCTCCTGCGCCTCGATCGCCCACGGCACGGCGACGCCGGACGCGAGGATCTGCGCGCGATGGCCGCCCTCCGGGGCCGCGCTGACGCGGTGGATGCCGCGCACGATGCCCTCGGCGTCGACGTTCTCCGGCTCGGCCGGGTGCACGATCGGCTCGTTGTACACGGTGAGGTAGTACATGACGTTGGGGTCGGGGTGCTGGCCGCCGTACATGCGCTCGATACCGGAGCGCACGATGTGGCCGATCTCGTAGCCGTAGGCGGGATCGTAGGAGACGACCGCGGGGTTCGTCGCCGCGAGCAGCATGGAGTGGCCGTCGGCGTGCTGCAGCCCCTCGCCCGTGAGCGTGGTGCGTCCGGCGGTGGCGCCGATCACGAAGCCGCGCGCCATCTGATCGCCGGCCGCCCAGAAGGCGTCGCCCGTGCGCTGGAACCCGAACATCGAGTAGAAGATGTAGATCGGGATCATCGGCTCGCCCTGCGTCGAGTAGGACGTGCCGACCGCGGTGAACGCGGCGGTGGCGCCGGCCTCGTTGATGCCGACGTGCAGCAGCACGCCCTCCGGGCTCTCCTTGTAGGCGAGCAGCAGCTCGCGGTCGACCGAGACGTAGTTCTGGCCGTGCGGGTTGTAGATCTTCGACGTGGGGAAGTAGGAGTCCATGCCGAAGGTGCGCGCCTCGTCGGGGATGATCGGCACGAGGCGCGATCCGAAGCCCTTGTCCCGCATGAGGTCCTTGAGCATGCGCACGAACACCATGGTGGTCGCGGCCTCCTGCGTGCCGGAGCCCTTCGCCGCGATGGCGTAGCTCTTCGGCTCGGGCAGCGCGACCTCGGTGTGCGTGCTGCGGCGGGCCGGCAGGTAGCCGCCGAGTTCGCGACGCCGCTCGTGCATGTACTGGATCGTGGAGTCGTTCTCGCCCGGGTGGTAGTAGGGCGGGCGGTAGGGATCCGCCTCGAGCTGCGCGTCCGAGATCGGGATGTGCATCGTGTCGCGGAAGAGCTTGAGGTCTTCGAGCGTCATCTTCTTCATCTGGTGGGTCGCGTTGCGGCCCTCGAAGTGGGGGCCGAGGCCGTAGCCCTTGACCGTCTTCGCGAGGATCACCGTGGGGCGGCCCTTGTGGGCGACCGCGGCCGCGTAGGCGGCGTAGACCTTGCGGTAGTCGTGGCCGCCGCGGCGCAGCTGCCAGATCTGGTCGTCGGTGTAGCCCTCGACGAGGCGGAGCGCCCGCTCGTCCTTACCGAAGAAGTGGTTGCGGATGAAGGCGCCGTTCTCGGCCTTGTAGGTCTGGTAGTCGCCGTCGGGGGTGGTGTTCATCACGTTGAGCAGCGCACCCTCGGTGTCGCGGGTCAGGAGGTCGTCCCACTCGCGGCCCCAGATGACCTTGATGACGTTCCAGCCGGCGCCGCGGAAGAAGCTCTCGAGCTCCTGGATGATCTTGCCGTTGCCGCGCACCGGCCCGTCGAGCCGCTGCAGATTGCAGTTGATCACGAAGTTGAGGTTGTCGAGACCCTCGTTCGCGGCGACCTGCAGCTGGCCGCGGCTCTCGACCTCGTCCATCTCGCCGTCGCCGAGGAACGCCCAGACCTGCTGGTCCGAGCAGTCCTTGATGCCGCGGTTCGTGAGGTACTTGTTGAGCTGCGCCTGGTAAATGGCGTTGATGGGGCCGAGCCCCATCGACACGGTGGGGAACTGCCAGAAATCGGGCAGCAGACGCGGGTGCGGGTAGCTCGGCAGGCCGTGGGGCGCGTGCGACTTCTCCTGACGGAAGCCGTCGAGCTGGTTCTCGTCGAGTCGGCCCTCCAGGAAGGCGCGGGCGTACATGCCGGGGGAGGCGTGCCCCTGGACGAAGATCTGGTCGCCGCCGCCGGGGTGGTCCTGGCCGCGGAAGAAGTGGTTGAAGCCGACCTCGTAGAGCGAAGCGGCCGAGCCGTAGGTGGAGATGTGGCCGCCCACGCCGATACCGGGGCGCTGCGCACGGTGCACGGTCATGGCCGCATTCCAGCGGATCCACGAGCGGTACTGGCGCTCGACGTCGTGATCGCCGGGGAAGTCGGGCTCGTCGGCCGAGGCGATGGTGTTCACGTAGTCGGTGGTGGGCACCTGGGGAACATTGAGGTGCAGCTGTCGTGAACGATCCAGCAGGCTCGTCATGATGTCGCGGCCGCGACCCGCGCCCCGCTCCTCGACCACGGCGTCGAGCGACTCGCGCCACTCGGCGGTCTCCTGCGGGTCCATATCGTCACGATCGGGCGCGTAGGGATCCTGCGTGTTCACAGCCAAGGTTGTGCTCCAATCACCACTGGGAGCGCCGCGCTGCGAAGCGGGTTGGTGCAGTCGTTCGCGGCATGCTCGGTCAGCCCCGCTGGTCCGCGGGTCCGGTCCAGACTATCGAAGTTCCACGAAGAAACTCGCATAACCCTTGTTGAAGGTGTCACAGACGCACAATATTCGGTGGCGATTGGAAGACGGCGGATCTCGTCTGCGACGACCGGGGGTCGGTAGTGTGGAGGCGTTCGTACATCGATGGCGTTTCAGGCGCCGGTAAGGAGGCACCCATGGTGCTCGAGGTCGGCGCGCAGGCGCCCGATTTCACGCTCTCGGATCAGCACGGCGAGGAGCTGACGCTGTCGGAGCTGGTCGCGGAGGGGCCCGTTGCGCTCGTCTTCTTCCCGTTCGCGTTCTCCGGCATCTGCACGGGTGAGCTGTGCGAGCTGCGCGACAACCTGTCGATCTTCGCCGACAGCAAGGTGCGCCTGCTCGGCATCTCGATCGACTCCGTCTACGCGCTGCAGGCCTGGGCGCAGCAGGAGGGCTACGAGTTCTCGATCCTCTCCGACTTCTGGCCGCACGGCGAGGTGGCCCGGCAGTACGGTGCGTTCGTCGAGGAGGCCGGGATCGCGACCCGCGCGACCCTCATCATCGGCGAGGACCGCCGCGTGCTGGCCTCGTTCGAGACCGCACCCGGCGAGGCCCGCGATTTCGGCGCCTACCGCGAGGCGCTCGCCCAGCTCGCCTGAGCGGCGAGAGCGCGACTGCGTGATTCGCGACCGCGAGGCGGCGTCCCCTATGCTGGGGAGGTCCGCCTCGCGGTCACGCGCCTGTAGCTCAGTTGGTTAGAGCATCTCGTTTACACCGAGAGGGTCGGGGGTTCGAGTCCCTCCGGGCGCACTCACTCGCTTCGCTCCCTCACGTGCCCGTCGGGCTCATCGATGAACCCTCAACGTGGCTCGCAGGCTCGCCACGCGCCATCGCCGCGCAACGCTGGCGCGTTGCCCTGAGCGGCTGGGCGGGTTCGAGTCCCTCCGGGCGCACCGTTCACTCCATCGCCGTCCTGCGCAGCAAGGCTCCCGCTTCCTACGCAGGAAGCGCGGCTTCGATGGCGGCGATCACCGTAGGATCGTCGGGCTCCACGGTCGGGCGGAAGCGGCTCACCGAGCCGTCGGGCGCGAGCAGGAACTTCTCGAAGTTCCAGCTGATCCGCCCGCGCTTGCCCTCCGCATCGGGCGTCTCGCGCAGCAGCGCGTAGAGCGGGTGCTTGCGGCGCCCGTTGACGCGCACCTTCTCCATGAGCGGGAAGGTGACGCCGTAGCTCGTCGAGCAGAAGGTCTTGATGTCGTCGGCGCTACCGGGCTCTTGACCCAGGAACTGGTTGCAGGGGAAGCCGAGCACCGTCAGCCCGCGATCCGCGTACCGCCGCTGCAGCTCTTCGAGCTTTGCGTACTGGGGTGTGAGCCCGCACTTCGAAGCTACGTTGACGATGAGCACGGCGCGATCCGCGTACTCCGCGAGCGAGGTCTGATCGCCGTCGATCGTGGTCAGGGGCACCTCGCGCAGCTCGTCCATGTCGGCCAGCCTACGCCTCGTGCGGATGCGCTGCCAGGTGCTGTGAGGAATGATTCCGGATCGCGCCGCGTTGAGAACGGCGTCGACGAACGCGGCCGCCCCGATGCGGCCCACGAGATGAGGGAGGGCCACCGGATGGCCGCAGATCCGCAGACCGAGAACACCGGCGCCGAGGCGCTCAAGCGCGCGTTCAGGGAGCATCCGGCGGGGGTGTCGCTCATCACGGCGCAGACGCCGGAGGGCCCGGTGGGGCTCACCGCATCGAGCGTCGCCTCGGTCGGGCTCGATCCCGCGACGCTCTCGTTCTCGGTCACGCGCGCTACGGGCAGCGCGGGCGGCATTCTCGCGGCCGACACCTACCTCGTGCACCTGCTCGACGCGCGTCACGCATCGATCGGTGCGACGTTTGCGGTGTCCGGATCGGAGCGCTTCACCGCCGAGCAGGGCTGGGAGACTTTGCCGACGGGCGAACCGCACCTGCCGAGCACCCGCGTCGCGTTGCGCTGCCGCACTCTGCACTCGCTCGGAGTGGGCGCCTCGGTGATCGTCGTGGCGGAGGTGCTCGACGCCGTCTTCGGCGATACGGCCGATCCGATGGTCTATCTCGACCGGGCCTTCCGCACACTCGCGCCCGTGGAGTAGCGAACGGGGCTACTCCACCACGCGGATGCCGACGGTGTCGAGGCCGCGCGCCTTGTCGCGCGCCTCGACAGCGTTGCTGAGCAGCACGAGCCCGAGCCCCGCGACCGCGAGCGCGGCGCCCACCCATCCGGGCGCGAGGTACCCCAGGCCGCTCGCGATGACGAGACCGCCCAGCCACGCGCCGAGGCTGTTGCCGATGTTGAATGCGGCGTGGTTCACCGCGGCGCCGAGCAGCGCCGCCTCGTCGGAGATGCGAATCAGCCTCGCCTGGATGGAGGGGATCAGCAGCGACGAGGTACCGCCCAGCACGAACACGCACGCGAAGAGCCCCAACGGGTGCCACGCGAACTGCGTGTACAGCACGAGTGCGGCGATGAACGCGATGAACCCCCAGTTGACGGTGCGACGCGGATTGCGGTCGGTGGCCCAGCCCCCGACGAGGTTGCCGATCGTCATGCCGAGGCCGAGACAGGCCAGCACCCACGGCACCGTCGAGGGGGAGAGCCCGGTCTCACGGGTCGTCACCTCGGCGATGTACGAGTAGACGGCGAAGAATCCGCCGAACCCCACCGAGCCGACGGCGATCATCACCCAGATCCGGGGATTGCGCAACGCCGAGAGCTCCCGCAGGGGACTGCGCGACGGATTGCCGGGATACCGGGGGAGTGCGAGCGCGGCGAGCAGCAGCGTCGTCGCGAAGATCACCGCGACGAGCACGTAGGCTGAGCGCCAGCCGAGCGCCTGGCCCATTCCCGTGGCGAGCGGCACACCGACGACGTTCGCGATCGTGAGTCCCGAGAGTGCGAGCGCGATCCCGCGCCCCTGACGCCCCGGACCCATGATGCGCGCAGCGAGCAGTGACGCTACGCCGAAGTAGGCACCGTGCGGCAGACCGGCGACGAAGCGGAAGATCGCGAGCGACCCGAACGTCGGCATGCAGGCCGACGCCACCGTGCCGGCGACGAGCAGCCCCAGCAGCCAGAACGCGAGCCTGGTCTGCGACATGCGAGCGGCGAGCACCGCGAACGTGGGGGCTCCGACCACCACGCCGAGTGCGTAGGCCGTGACGAGCGCGCCGGCCTGCGCGATCACCTGATCCGGAGCCTGGGCGAAGCCGGGCAGCAGCTCGTCCGCGATGTCGGGCAGCAAACCCATCGTGGCGAACTCGGTCACGCCGATCCCGAACCCGCCGAAGGCGAGCGCGAACAGCGCGATTCCGCGGCGGAGCGGGGAGAGCGGGGCAACGGTCACGGTCGACCTTTCGGATGGCGGGCGTGCGCCCGGATCCGCCCGCTCGCTGAGGACTGCGCTGCATTGCGACCGGCCAAGTCTAGACCCTCGCCGCAGCGCGATGCCACGGCTCGCAACGGGAACGAGCCCCTGCTACCAGCCTCTGCTACCAACCCCTGGCGAGCCACGCCTCGAGATCGGGCATCTCGTCGGCCACCGAGGTGAGTTCGCCGTGACCCGGCCGGGCGACGGTCGCGCCGGGCAGCGTGAAGAGGCGGGTGCGGATCGACTCGACGATCTGCTCGAAGCTCGAGTACTCCCAGCGGGTGGCGCCCGGACCGCCCCGGAAGAGCGTGTCGCCGGAGAACACCGTGCCGAGCGCCGGCGCGATGAAGCACACCGAGCCGGGCGTGTGGCCGGGCGTGTGCGCGACCGCGAGCTCGACGCCGGCGACGAAGAAGGTTGCGCCGTCGGCGAGCTCGAAGTCGGGCAGCGCATCTCCGTGCGTCTGCTGCCAGAGGAAGAGGTCGGCCGGGTGCAGGTACACGTGCGTGTCGAGCCGGTCAGCGGCGTCGAGCGCCGCGTTCACGTGATCCTCGTGGCCGTGGGTGAGCAGGATCCCCAGGGCGTCCCGCTCGCCCACCGCGGCCGCGATCGCCTCCGCGTCGTGCGAGGCGTCGATGATCAGCGCCTGCTCGTCGTCGCCGACGATCCACGTGTTGTTCTCGAGCTCGACCCCGTCGACGGGGTAGCCGGGGCGACCCGCGCCGACGAGGCCGCGGGTCACCACCCGGTCGATCCGTGCTGCAGACATGATGCCGAGCGGGCTCAGCCGCGGGTCACCACGACAGGGCACGGCAGCGCCTGCAGCACGCCGTGGCTCACCGAGCCGAGCAGCAGTCGCGAGATGCCGCCGCGACCGCGGCTGCCCACGACCAGCAGTTCCGCACCCTCAGCCGCCTGCACGAGCGCCGCCACAGGGGGCGACTGCACGATCTCGCGGCGGATCTCGAGGTCGGGGTAGCGTTCGGCGAGGCCGGCCACGCCGATCGCGATGGCCTCCTCGGCCGCCGAGCGCTGCGACTCGACCAGCTCCTCGCTCCACAGGTACTCGAGGCCCGGCGTGAGCGGCGGCATCCACGCGTAGACCGCGATCAGGGGCGAACCCCGGAAGGAGGCCGACTCGGCGGCGACCGCGATCGCCTTCCTCGAGGCCTCCGAACCGTCGACGCCCACGACCACGCCGGCCTTCGGCTCGGCCGCCGCGACCGCGGGGATCACGGCGACCGGGCAGTGCGCGGTCGCCGCGACCTTCACCGCGCGAGTGCCGAAGAAAGACCCCGCGAAGCGGCTCCCGTTGTGGGCGCCCAGGATGAGCAGGTCGGCGCGCTTCGAGGCCTCCTCGACCTCCGCGATCGGGTGGCCCACGACCGCGGTGCCCGAGATCTTGCCAGTGAAGCCGAGGCTGCGAGCGTACTCGGTCTCGGCTTGGAGCATCTGCTCGGACGCCTGCTGCGCCTCCGAGAGGAAGGCGACGCTCTCCGAGAGGAAGGAGTCGTCGGCGACGTGCAGCAGCTCGACCTCGGCTCCGCGCTCGGAGGCGCGGGCGAGGCCCCAGGCGAGTGCGACCCGGCTCTGCTCGGATCCATCGACACCGATGAGGTACTTCAGTGACATCTTCGTTCCTTTCTCTCGGTTCTGCGGCGCGGGCTCAGGCCTTGAGCGCCGGAAGATGCGCGGGGTGGTTGCCCGCCAGCTGCTCGATGATGCGCACCACCTGGCAGCTGTAGCCGTACTCGTTGTCGTACCAGACGTACACCACGGCGCTGTCGCCCGTGACGATCGTCGCGAGGCCGTCGACGATACCGGCGCGGTTCGAGCCGACGAAGTCGTTCGACACGATCTCGGGGGAGGCGACGTAGTCGATCTGGGTGCGCAGCGCACCCGTCAGCGACACCTCCTCGAGGAACGCGTTGATCTCGTCGCTCGTGGTCTCCTGCTCGAGCTGCAGGTTGAGCACCGCCATCGACACGTCCGGGGTGGGCACGCGGATCGCGTTGCCGGTGAGCTTGCCCTCGAACTCGGGCAGCGCCTTCGCCACGGCCTTCGCCGCACCGGTCTCGGTGAGCACCATGTTCAGCGCGGCGGAGCGGCCGCGACGGTCGCCCTTGTGGAAGTTGTCGATGAGGTTCTGATCGTTGGTGTACGAGTGCACCGTCTCCACGTGGCCGCGCTTCACGCCGAAGCGGTCGTTCAGCACCTTGAGCACCGGGGTGATCGCGTTGGTCGTGCATGAGGCCGCGCTGAGGATCGTGTGCTCGTCGGTGATCTTGTCGTTGTTGACGCCGTAGACCACGTTGAGCATGTCGCCCTTGCCGGGTGCGGTGAGCAGTACGCGGGAGATGCCCTTGTTCTGCAGGTGCTGGCCGAGACCGTCGGCGTCGCGCCAGCGGCCGGTGTTGTCGACCAGGATCGCGTTCTCGATGCCGTACTCGGTGTAGTCGACGCTGGCCGGGTCGTTCGAGTAGATGACCTGGATCCGCACGCCGTTCGCGAGGATCGCGTTCTCGTCCTCGAGCACCTTGATCGTGCCGTTGAAGGGGCCATGCACCGAGTCGCGGCGCAGCAGGTTGGCGCGCTTGACGAGGTCGTTCTCCGAGCCGCGGCGAACGACGATCGCGCGCAGGTTGAGGCCGTTGCCGCTGCCCGAGTGATCGATGATGATGCGGGCGAGCAGGCGGCCGATGCGCCCGAAGCCGTAGAGCACCACGTCGGTGCCCTGGCCGGAGCTCGCGTCGAGCACCGGCGCGAGCTGCTCGCGCAGGTAGGTCTCGACGTCGTCGCTTCCCGAAGCGCGGAAGTCGTTCGCAAGCAGGGCGAGGTCGAGCGAGACCGGCCCCGGCTGGATCTTGGCGAGCGCCTCGACGATGGCGGAGGTCTCGGCCAGGGGCAGCTCGACGTCGTCGATCTTGTGCGCGTAGTAGTGCGCGCGGATGATGTCGATGGGGGAGCGGCCCACCAGGCTGCGACCGTGCACCGACATGACGACGTCGTGGTCGCGGTAGAGCTGGCCGATCAGCGGAATCATCCGCTCTGCGAGTTCCTGCTTCGCCTTCCAAGCTTCGAGGTGAGCATCAGCACGCTGAATCATGTGAACGGAGGGTTCCTTCCAACACTGTCATGAAGAGAATCGGCCTGCCCGCCGAAGACGCTTGTTCGTCAATGCCAGTATCCCATGAACGACCTTCGATGACGCCGTGTGACACCAGGATTTCTCGCGGTGGGACGGGATCCTGCACGCTTGATCCCGTACCGCCGCGCCCGATGCGCGGCGATCCACCCGCACATCGATCATGAGGAGCATCATGACCTTCAAGAAGCGCGGCCTTCTCGCCGCCTCCGTCACCGCGCTCGCGCTGGCCGCCACGACTGCGCTCGCGGGCTGCGCCGCGCCCGCGGCGACCGACGGCTCCGACGGCGCAGAGGGCGCCTCCGAGACCGTCCGCATCGGCGTCGTCGGCGCGAGCGACCCCTACTGGGAGACCTTCTCCGCGGCCGCCGCCGAGGAGGGCATCGAGGTCGAGCTCGTCGACTTCACCGACTACAACCAGCCGAACCCGGCGCTGAGCGAGGGCGAGCTCGACCTCAACCAGTTCCAGCACATCGTCTACCTCGCCGACTACAACGTGGCGAATGACGACGACCTCGTGGCGATCGGTTCCACCGCGATCTACCCGCTCGGCGTGTTCTCGACCAAGCACGACAAGCTCGCCGACATCCCCGAGGGCGGCACCGTCGCGATCCCCTCCGACCCGACGAACCGCGCCCGCGCGCTCAACGTGCTGCAGGCGGCCGAGCTCATCGAGCTGAGCGACGGCGGCAGCCTCTTCTCGACCCCCGACGACATCGACGCCTCGGCGTCGAAGGTGCAGGTCACCGAGATGGACGCGTCGTTCACCGCGACCTCGCTCGCGGACGTCGACGCCGCAGTGGTCAACAACGACTTCGTCACCGACGCCGGCCTGAAGTTCGACGAGGCCCTCTACCAGGACGACCCCGAAGACGAGGGCGCGAAGTACTTCATCAACATCTTCGCGGCGCGCGCCGAGGACAAGGACAACGAGACCTACAAGAAGCTCGTCGAGATCTACCAGACCAACCAGGACGTGCAGGACGGCGTCTTCGAGAACTCGGGCGACAGCGCGATCCTCGTGCAGACGCCGGTCTCGGAGCTGCAGGAGATCCTCGCCGACTCCGAGGCTCAGGTCCGCGACAACAAGTAACCGCGCTGCACGCAGCGCGAGCAGCGATTAGGATCGGGGCGTTCGGTGATACCGAGCGCCCCGATCCGCATCCGCAGCGAGCAGGAGGGAGACCGCGCATGACGCGTGTCCAGATGATCGGCGTCTCGAAGCGCTACCCCGGCCGAGGCAGGGGGGCCGCACCCGTGGTCGCCGTCGAAGACGTCTCCATCGACGTCGCCTCCGGCGAGATCCACGCGATCATCGGCTACTCCGGCGCCGGCAAGAGCACGCTGCTGCGGCTCGTCAACGGGCTCGAGCAGGCGAGCTCGGGGCGCATCCTCGTGGGCGACGACGAGATCACCAGCCTCCCCGAGGCGAAGCTGCGGGCCGTGCGCGGCCGCATCGGCATGATCTTCCAGCAGTTCAACCTGTTCCACTCGAAGCGGGTCTCGAAGAACGTCGAGTACCCGCTCGTGGTGGCAGGCGTCGCGCCGGCTGAGCGCAAGCGGCGCGTGGCCGAACTGCTCGACTTCGTGGGTCTCGCCGACAAGGCCGACGCCTACACCGATCAGCTCTCGGGCGGACAGAAGCAGCGCGTGGGCATCGCCCGCGCCCTCGCCACGAACCCGGGCGTGCTGCTCGCCGATGAGGCGACGAGCGCGCTCGATCCGCAGACCTCGCAGGAGGTGCTCGCGCTGCTGAAGCGCGTCAACCAGGAGTTCGGGATCACGATCGTCCTCATCACCCACGAGATGGAGGTCGTGCGCGAGATCGCCGACCGCGTCACCGTGATGGACGGCGGCCGCGCCGTCGAGCAGGGCGGCGTCTTCGACGTCTTCTCGAGCCCGCAGAGCGCCACCACGAGACGCTTCGTCTCGAGCGCGCTGCCGACCGAGCCCCAGGCGGAGCACCTCGAGCAGCTGCGCGAACGCCATCGCGGCCGACTCGTGACCCTCACCTTCCGCGACGGCGATGTGGATCAGCCCGTCGTGTTCCGCACGCTCGCCGAGCGCGGCATCGGCGTCAGCATCGTGCACGGCGGCGTCACCGATGTGGGCGGCCGCAGCTTCGGCAAGCTCACCCTCGAACTCATCGGCGACGAGCTGCGCGTCGAGCACGCGATCGCGGCGCTCGCGCAGGAGACCGACCTGGAGGTGCTGGTCTGATGGACAAGCTCATCGAGCTGCTCGCGAACGGCAAGTTCCTCGAGGCGACGATCCAGACGCTCGTCTACGTCGTGTTCGCGATGGGCATCGGCGGCGTGCTGGGTCTCGTGATCGGCGTGCTGCTGACGGTCTCCCGGCAGGGCGGCATCCTGCAGAACCGGGCCCTGTACTGGATCCTGAACTTCCTCGTGAACTTCTTCCGGCCGATCCCGTTCGTGATCCTCATCGCGGCGATCCAGCCGCTCGCGCGCCTCGCCGTGGGCACCGGTATCGGCGACCGCGCCCTGATCTTCGTGCTCGTCTTCGCCGCGACCTTCGGCATCGCCCGCCTCGTCGAGCAGAACCTGCTCACCGTGCCGCCCGGAGTGATCGAGGCGTCTCGGGCGATGGGCGCCGGCCCGGTGCGCACGATCCTCACAGTGCTCATTCCCGAGGGCCTCGGCCCCGTGGTGCTCGGCTACACCTTCGCGTTCATCGCCGTGGTCGACATGACCGCGATGGCCGGCGTGATCGGCGGCGGCGGTCTCGGAAACCTCGCCCTGCAGTACGGCTACCGGCAGTTCAACCCGTGGGTGACGTGGGCGGCGGTGCTCATCATCATCGCCATCGTGCAGCTGGTGCAGCTGCTCGGCAATGTCATCTCGCGCAAGTTGCTCAGGAGGTAGCCCGTGTCATCAGAATTCAGCACGCTCCGTGATCTGCAGCGGATCGCCGAGGAGTTCTGGCCGGCCGCCACGGCTGAGGGCTGGGATCGCGTGGGCCTCGTCTCGGGCGCGGGCGACGCGCCGCTGCGGCGGGTGCTGCTGGCGGTCGACGCCGTCGCGGCGACGGTCGACGAGGCGCTCGAACTGGACGCGGACGCGCTGCTCACGCACCACCCGCTCCTGCTGCGCGGGGTGCACTCGATCGCCGAGGACACGTCGAAGGGTGCGCTGCTCGCTCGGCTCATCCGCGGCGGCTGCGCCCTGCTCGCCGCCCACACGAACGCGGATCAGCCCGAGGGCGGGGTCTCCGCCGTGCTCGCCGAGCGGCTGGGGCTGATCTCGGCCGAGGCGATCGTGCCGGCGGAGAGCCCGCGCGCCGGCGAGGTGTTCGGCGTGGGACGCGTCGGGGAGCTCGCCGAGGCGGTCTCGCTGCGCGAGTTCGCCGAGCGGGTTGCCGGGATCCTGCCCGCCACGATCGGCGGGGTGCGCGTCGCCGGGGATGCCGATCGGAGGGTGCGGCGGATCGCGCTGCTCGGCGGCGCGGGCGACAGTCTGCTCGACCATCCGGTCGTACGCGGCGCCGACGTCTACCTCACCTCGGATCTGCGCCATCATCCCGCGCAGGAGTCGCTGGAGCAGTCGCTCGCGGCCTATGGTCCGGCTCTCGTCGATGTCGCCCACTGGGCCAGCGAGTCGCTCTGGCTCGACGGCGCCGCCGAGCGGCTGTCGGCCCGGCTGCCCGGCGTCGAGTTCACGGTGAGCCGTCGTCGCACCGATCCGTGGAGCTTCGCCGTCGGGGGGTCTGCGAACTGACCGGCAGGTCTTGTGGTTCGTGCTGATGCTTCGGAGCGGGCCGTTGTTTCGGATCGAAGCGCGGGTCTCGCTCCGAGACATCGGTGTGATCCGCGGAAACGTCTGCGGGCGCAGCCCCGGTAGGCTGGACCCATGAAAGCCAGCCCTCGCCAGCAGCAGCTGCTGCTCGACCTGCAAGATCTCGACACGACGATCGCCCGGCTGCGCCGCAAGCGCAGCACGCTGCCCGAGCGAGCCGAGCTCGAGGGGCAGAGCGGCGAGGCCGGCGAGGCCAGGAACCGCTTCATGGCGGCGCAGCGCGATCTCGACGCGCAGAACGCCGAGATCTCGCGCATCGAGGCCGATGTGCAGCTGGTGCGGCAGCGCCGCGAGCGCGACGAGCAGCTGATCGCGGTGAGCACCTCGCCGAAGGAGGCGCAGGCGCTGCAGCACGAACTCGACACCCTCGCGCGGCGGCAGGGCGAGCTCGAGGATCGCGAACTCGAAATCATGGAGGTGCAGGAGCGCGCTCAGGCCGAGTTCTCGGCCGCGGAGCAGGTGCTCGCGGGCGTGGACGAGCGACGCGCCGCAATCCGCGCCAAGATCGCGGAGGCCGAGCAGCGCATCGACCGCGACCTCGCGACGCACACCGCCGAACGGGCCGGGCTCGCGGCCGAGTTGCAGCGCGATCTGCTCGATCTCTACGAGGAGTTGCGCGGCCGCCTCGGGATCGGCGCCGCCCGGCTGCGCGGCACCGTTTCAGAGGCGAGCAACATGTCGCTCACCCCGGCCGAGCTCAGCGACATCCGCTCAGCCGCACCCGACGAGCTGGTCTTCTGCCCCGGCACGGGTGCGATCCTCGTGCGGGTCGAGGGGGAGTAGACTTATCGCCGGAACGGGCCGGCGGACGGTCGCGTCGCGGCGCTTCGGCGCTCGCGCCGAGGAACGTCCGGGCTGCACAGAGGAGAACGGTGGGTAACACCCACCCGGGGCAACCCGCGAGAAAGTGCAACAGAGAGCAGACCGACCTCCCGGTGCGAGCCGGGAGGCACGGGTGAAAGGGTGGTGTAAGAGACCACCGGCGTCCGTGGCGACACGGGCGGCCAGGCAAACCTCGTTCGCAGCAAGGCCAGACAGCAGACGTTGACGCTCCTCGCCGAGTCTGCGGGTAGGCCGCTAGAGGGTACTGGCAACAGTGCCCCGAGAGAGATGACCGTCACCGGCCGCTTCGTCGGCCGGGACAGAACCCGGCGTACAGCCGGCCCGTTCCCCTTCACAAGCTCCGGCGCCCGCCGTGCGCGCCACCTCGGCAGCGTCGGCATGCGGTCGACTGCGCGTGGCGCCGCCGTCTCACTCCGAGACGGTGAGCAGCTCGAAGCCGTCCTCGCGCACCACGATCGTATGCTCGAATTGCGCGGTGATGCTCTTGTCGCGCGTGGTGACCGTCCAGCCGTCGTCCCACTGATCCCACTCGTGCGAGCCGAGGGTGAGCATCGGCTCGACGGTGAACACCATGTTCGGCTTGATGACGTCGGCGTAGGCGGGTGCGGAGTCGTAGTGGGGGATGATGAGCCCGGAGTGGAACGACGAGCCGACGCCGTGCCCGGTGAAGTCGCGCACGACGCCGTAGCCGAAGCGCTTCGCGTAGGTCTCGATGACCCGCCCGATCACGTTCACCTGCCGTCCGGGCTTCGCCGCCCTGATGCCGCGCATCATCGCCTCGTGCGTGCGCTCGATGAGCAGCTCGACGTCTTCGGCGACTCGGCCGACGCGGAAGGTGCGGTTGGTGTCGCCGTGGAAGCCGTCGAGATAGGCGGTGACGTCGACGTTTACGAGGTCGCCCTCGCGCAGCACGGTGTCGTCGGGGATGCCGTGGCAGATGACCTCGTTGACGGAGGTGCACGACGAGGACGGGTAGCCGCGGTAGCCGAGCGTCGACGGGTAGGCGCCGCGCGAGACGACGTACTCGTGCGCGATCCGGTCGAGCTCGGCGGTGGTGATGCCGGGGCGCACCGCCGCGCCCACCGCGTCGAGGGCGCCCGAGGCGATCCGGCCGGCCGCGCGGATGCGCTCGATCTCGGCTTCGGTGTAGGTGTTGTCGCCCGTGTATGCGGGCGGCGCGGTGAGACCCACGTAGGGCGGGCGCGCGATGTGCGGGGGGACCGCGAGCGACTGCGGGGCAGAACCCGGGATCAGATGACCGTGTGCGTCGAAGGGCATGCCTCTAGTCTATGAAGTGAGCCCGGTGCTTCCGGGTTCGGAACGTCCCGGAGCCGCCGGGCGCCGAATACCGCGCGATCCGCGCTGACCGAGGAAGTCATGATGAGCAAGCAGGACTGGGGAGTCGACGACTCCGAGACGAGCTACTGGTACAACACGCGCACCGGCCAGGTCGAGGAGGGGCCGCAGTCGCTCGGGATCGATCGGATCGGACCCTTCAAGACGCGGGAGGAAGCCGAGAACGGCCCCGCCAAGCTGCAGGAGCGCGCCCGGGAGTGGGCCGAGGAAGACGCCAGGGAGGACTCCTGAGCGGACGCCCCCGGCTTCGCGAAACACGGATGTCACAGGGGCGCGCTAGTCTGGCCATGACCGTCAACTGAGTGAACGGAGCCGGCGTGAGCAAGCAGCGCGATTTTGTTCTTCGCACCATCGAGGAGCGGGGCGTCAAATTCGTCCGGCTCTGGTTCAGCGACGTCTCCGGCACGTTGAAATCGGTGGCGCTCGCCCCGGCCGAGGTCGAGGGCGCGTTCAGCGAGGGCATCGGCTTCGACGGCTCGGCCATCGAGGGGCTCACACGCGCCTACGAGTCCGATCTGCTCGCGGTGCCGGATCCCTCCACCTTCCAGCTGCTGCCGTGGCGCAGCATGTCGGCGCCGACCGCACGCATGTTCTGCGACATCCGCACCCCCAACGGCGAGCCCGCGGTCGCCGACCCCCGCAACGTGCTCAAGCGCACCCTCGCTCAGGCGGCCGAGCAGGGATTCACCTTCTACACCCACCCCGAGATCGAGTTCTACCTGCTGAAGTCGGCGGAGTACGGCCCTGAGGGGCCGATCCCGGTCGACCGCGCGGGCTACTTCGACAACGTGCCCGGCGGCACCGCCCACGACTTCCGCCGCGAGAGCGTCGCGATGCTCGAAGAGCTCGGCATCTCGGTCGAGTTCAGCCACCACGAGGCGGGCCCCGGCCAGAACGAGATCGATCTGCGCTACGCCGACGCGCTCACCATGGCCGACAACATCATGACCTTCCGCACCGTCGTGAAGGAGGTCGCGATCGCGCAGGGCGTGCACGCCACCTTCATGCCGAAGCCGCTCGTCGGGCACCCCGGCTCCGGGATGCACACCCACCTCTCGCTCTTCGAGGGCGACGCCAACGCCTTCTACGATCCCGGCGCCCTCTACCAGCTCTCTCAGACGGGCCGCCGCTTCGTCGCCGGTCTGCTGCGCCACGCGCCCGAGATCACCGCCGTCACCAACCAGTTCATCAACTCCTACAAACGCCTCTGGGGCGGTGACGAGGCCCCCTCCTTCGTGAGTTGGGGCCACAACAACCGCTCGGCACTCGTGCGCGTGCCGATGTACAAGCCGGGCAAGGGCGGCGCCGCGCGCGTCGAGTATCGCGGCATGGACAGCGCGGTGAACCCCTACCTCGGCTTCTCGGTGCTGCTCGCCGCGGGCCTCAAGGGGATCCGCGACGAGTACGAGCTGCCCCCGGAGGCCGAGAACAACGTCTGGGCGCTCAGCGACGGTGAACGTCGGGCCATGGGCTTCGACCCCCTTCCTACGAGCCTCGACCACGCCCTCGCGGTGATGGAGCGCTCCGAGCTCGTCGCCGAGACGCTCGGGGAGCAGGTGTTCGCGTACCTCATCCGAGACAAGCGGCGCGAGGTGAGCGAGTACCGCTCCCAGGTCACGCCCTACGAGCTCGGTTCGATGCTCGACACGATCTGAGGGGCGCGCCAGCGTGTCCGAGCCGATGGTCCTGCGCCTCGCCGAGGTGGCGCGCGCCGGTTTCAGGGAGCTCTCCTCGTCGCGCGACGAGCTGCAGGCCCTGGCCGAAGCACTCGACGTGCCCGTCGGCGAACTGCTCCAGGCCTTCGCACGCGCGGCCGATCCCGACGCCGCGCTGATCCGCATCCGGCACCTCGCTGACGCCCACCCCGAGCACGCGCGCGCACTCGGCGCCCCGCTGCTGCACCGGCTCTGCCTGCTCGTCGGCGCCTCGCCCGCCCTCGGCGACTTCTTCGCCCGGCGCCCGGAGCGGCTCGCCGAGATCCTCGACTCCGGCGGCCGCGTGATCCTCGCCGACGAGGCGCGCAGCGCGCTGCTCGCCGCCGTCGCCGATGACGGCGGCGGCCGGGCGCGCTCCGGGGAGGCCGGCTGGAACGCGCTGCGCGTGCGCTACCGGGAGCTGCTCTCCGAACTGATGCTCTTCGACCTGCGCCGCAGCGCTGCGGGAGACGCGAGCGATGCCTTCGAAGAGGTCGCGCTCTCGCTGTCGGCGCTCGCGGGCGCGGCCATCGAGGCGTCGCTGGCCGTCGCCCGCGCCACGCTCGTAGCCGGCGGATCCGGCCCCCAGCTCCCACCCGAGCGCGTCGCCGCCGCGCAGCTCGCCGTCGTCGCGATGGGCAAGTGCGGCGCCGAGGAGCTCAACGTGGTCTCCGACGTCGACGTGGTCTTCGTCGTCGCGAGCGCCGACGAGGACGTGCTCGACGGCGACGCGCTGATCCGCGTCGGCACCCGCCTCGCGAGCGAGACGATGCGGGGGATCCACGATCCGTCCTTCGAGCCGCCCCTGTGGCAGCTCGACGCCAACCTCCGCCCCGAGGGACGCCACGGCGCGCTCGTGCGCACGCTCGGTTCGATGCTCAGCTACTATGAGCGCTGGGCGAAGGCCTGGGAGTTCCAGGCGCTGCTGAAGGCGCGGCCCCTCGCCGGCGATCTCGACCTCGGCGGGGAGTTCGTGGAGCGTACGCGCGACCTCGTATGGGCGTCCTCGTCGCGCGAGGACTTCGTGGGCTCGGTGCAGCGCATGCGCCAGCGCGTCACCGAGCACATCGCCGATGACGAGCTCGAGGTACAGCTCAAGCTCGGCCCCGGCGGGCTGCGCGACATCGAGTTCAGCGTGCAGCTGCTGCAGCTCGTGCACGGTCAGTACGACGACCGCCTGCACCTGCGCGGCACGCTGCCGTCACTGCGGGCCCTGGTCGACGGCGGCTACGTCGCGCGCGGCGACGGCGACAGGCTGGCGGCCGACTACCGCTTCCTGCGCGTGCTCGAGCACCGCCTGCAGCTGCGCGAGCTGCGCCGCACCGCGATCATGCCCACCGACGATGAGGCGCTGCGCGTGCTCGCCCGCGCCTCAGGCCTCGCCGATACGGGCACCGAGCTGCTGCAGCGCTGGGAGCGCACCAAGCGCGAGGTACGCGAGCTGCACCTGAAGATCTTCTACGCACCGCTGCTCAGCGCGGTCGCCGCGCTGCCGGAGGAAGAACTCGTGCTCGGCAGTGACGAGGCGCGCGCTCGGCTGGTCAGCATCGGGTTCCGCGATCCTGACGGCGCGATGCGGCACCTCGCCGCGCTCACCCGCGGCACCTCGCGGCGGGCGCGGATCCAGCGCAACCTAATGCCGGTGCTGCTGCAGTGGCTCGCCGACGGCACCGACCCAGACTACGGCCTGCTCGCGTTCCGTCGCGTGAGCGAGGCCAACAGCGAGACTCCCTGGTACCTGCGGCTGCTGCGCGACGGCACGGAGGCCGCCGAGCGGCTGACCCGGGTGCTGTCGTGCTCGCGCTTCGCCGCCGAACTGCTGGAGTCGCTGCCGGAGTCGGTGGCCTGGCTGGAGCGCGACGATCAGCTGCGGCCGATGAGCCGCGATCAGCTGTTCGCGGAGATGCGGTCCCTGTCCTCGCGTCGCGACGGTGCGGAGGCGGCCGCGGCGGCGCTGCGGACCGTGCACCGGCGCGAGGTGCTGCGGCTGGCCATGGGCAGGGTGGCGGGCGTCATCGGCGAAGCCGAGGTCGCCGCAGGGCTCGATGCGGCGCACACCGCTCTGCTCGACGCGCTGCTCACCGCGATCCGGCTCGACGCCGCCGCGAAGTGGGAGGGCGACCCGCTCGAAGTCGCCCTCATCGGCATGGGCAGGTACGGCGGGGGAGAGCTGGGCTTCGCCTCCGACATCGACGTCGTCGCGGTGTTCCGCGCTCCGGAGGGCGTGGCTCCGGATCGCGCCTCTCGCGAGGGGGTGCGGCTGATCTCGGAGCTGCGTCGGCTCGTCTCGGATCCGCGCTTCCCCGTCGACCTCGACTTCGATCTGCGACCGGAGGGCAAGAACGGGCCGCTCGCCCGCAGCCTCGACGCCTACCGCTCCTACTACCGGCGATGGTCGGTCACGTGGGAGGCGCAGGCGCTGCTCCGTGCCAGGGTGGTGGCGGGCGATCCGGCGCTCGGCGCCGACTTCATCGCGCTGGCCGATGAGATCCGCTTTCCCGCGGCCTTCGGCGACACCGAGGTGCGCGAGGTGCGGCGCATCAAGGCCCGCGTCGAGGCGGAACGGCTGCCGCAGGGAGCGGATCCCCGCCGGCATCTCAAGCTCGGCCCCGGCGGCATCAGCGACGTCGAGTGGCTGGTGCAACTGCTGCAGCTGCGCGAGGGGGCGCGGTTCGAGGCCCTGCGCACGGTTTCGACGCTGCGCGCGCTGGCGGCGGCGAGCGAACTCGAACTGCTCGATCCGCTCGATGCCGAGCACCTGGCCGATTCCTGGCGGTTCGCGAGCCGGGTGCGCAGCGCGCTGAAGCTCTGGACCGGCCGCTCATCCGATTCGCTGCCCGTCGATCGCGCCGACCTGGACGGCATCGCCGGCGTGCTGGATCTGCCGCGGGGCCGCACCTTCGAACTCGAAGAACGCTGGTTCGCAGTCTCGCGTCGCGCCCGTGCCGTCTTCGAGCGCGAGTTCTTCGGGTACACGGAGCAGGACGTGCGATTCCCGCTGCCCTGACGTCGTTCACCGTCACGATACGCAATATCACCGCGAAGTTCACTCTCAGGTCTTCCATAAAGTGTTACCGAAGCGTAATCTGATCGTTATGCAGTACCTACAGTCATTCCTCGAGGCCCTCCTCGCCGAAGACGGTGCTGAGTTCGAAGACGAACTCGAATCCTGATCGGTGATCCACGCGACAGCGACGTCGCCCGATACGAAAGGGAGAAGCCCCCGGCCCAGCGGCCGGGGGCTTCTGCTGTGTCAGGGTGCCCGGCTTGATAGCCTTGCACGGTGAATGCGATCGTGACCGGGCCGGATGGTGTCGAACGCTGCGCCTGGGTCGGTGACGACCCCGAGTACCGCCGCTACCACGACGAGGAGTGGGGCGTTCCCCTGCGAGGAGATCGCGCGCTGTTCGAGAAGATGGCCCTGGAAGGCTTCCAGGCGGGCCTCTCGTGGATCACGATCCTGCGCAAGCGCCCCCGGTTCCGCGAGGCCTTCGCGGGCTTCGAACCGGCCGCGGTCGCGAGTTTCGATGCCGCCGACGTCGAACGTCTGATGGCCGATGCCGGCATCGTGCGCAACCGCGCGAAGATCGCGGCGGTCATCGCCAACGCGGCGCTCGTGCGCGAGATGCGCGACGGCGAGCTCGACGAGCTGATGTGGTCGTTCGCGCCGTCCGCCGGCGACGCCCGCGGCCGCCCCGCGACAATGGGGGAGGTGCCGGCGATCACGCCAGAATCGACGGCGCTGAGCAAGGAGCTGCGCCGGCGGGGTTTCCGCTTCGTGGGCCCCACCACCATGTACGCACTGATGCAATCCGCCGGCATGGTCGACGATCACCTCGCCGGGTGCTGGCGGGTTGCCGAGGACCGGTCGTAGAGCATTCCTTTGGAAACCCTGTTCGGGCGACTACGCTGAGGCCATGAGTGGCCTCGATTTCATTCCCGCAGGCACCACGTTCTCTGCTGACGAAATCACGCATTGGCGGGATAAGACTGCCGGTGAGCGTACGCTCGAGCAGGCTATTTCGCAGGCCGACGTACTCGTGACCACCCCGCATTCGGGTGCCGCAATTCCTGAAGAACTCGCGGAGTTCCTCTCGCCCTCCCTCACTCGGCGCTTGCAGAATGATTTTTCAGACGTTGCCACGGCAGGGATCGTGAAGCGCTGGGCCGAGCTCGATCCTCGAATTGTTGCTGTGATCAACCCGCATCCGCGTCTTGTGCGCGACCTGAATCGCGCGAAGCCAGATGACGTACGCGCGAAGCTAGCCGAGGCGATTGAGCGCGTGCGGGCGGCGGGATCCTGGCAGAGAGTTGACCTCACCGGCGTCGATGCGATCCGGCCGGTGACCTTCTCCTTCTTTCCAATACTCGAGATTCCCGAGAACGCCGCGGAACTCGACCGGCTGGTGGATGCGTTCGCCACCACCGCTGAGCAAGGTCTCGACGTTTATCAGCGCACCTGCGAAGATCTCGTAGACAGGTTCGTGGCGCGCGGCTCGCGCATGGAGGCAGCTTCACCCGACTCTCGTTTCACGACACGATGAACACCACCACCACACGAGAGGGGGCGGTGAACGTCGAGCGCCTGCCCGGAGATCGGCTGCCGAGAGTGGTGGCTCTGTCGAACTGCGGTGATGCTCGCGGCGAGTCGCGAGGGGACGCGGATCCGCCAACCATGCGCCCGGCAGCGCTCAGGCGCCTGGCCGAGGCGCACCGGGAGGGCTTCCACGTACGCAAGCCCGAAGATGTCGCGCTCAATCAGCCATACCTCGGCAGTCAAGAGATTCTGGCCGACGGCCAGAAGTTTCGAGACCTGGCGGAGGAAGCCACAGCAGCCGGACTCGTGCTGGGAGCGGTGCAAGCAGAGTTTCTTCGTGAGTTGCTGCTCGGTGAAGCTGCGACCGAGGAGTTGCACCGGCCCGGCGTCGACTGGGTCGACGAGGATCAAGATCACATCGATACGATCGCCCGCGCCTGTATGCGATCGTGGAATCTGTTCCGCGAAAGCGCGTGATCGGACGGGTGCGTGCCGCTACCCGCCCCAGAGCGCACCGAACAATGCGCCGAACGCGATCGTGATCGCCGCGAGAATCAACGTCGGCAAGAAGAACGAGTGGTCGTAGAGCTTCGTGCCGAGCTTCGTCGAGCCAGAAGTGTCGAAGTTCGCGGCGGCGATCTGAGAGCCATTCGTGGGCAGAAGATAGATACCTGCGAACGCTCCAGCCCACATGCCCGACAGCAGTCCGAGCGGCACGCCTGCCTCCAGACCGATTGGCACGATGGTGCGGGTCGCGGTCGACTGACTGGTCGTGAGCACGCAGACGAGGAAGATGCCGAGCGCGAAGATCCACGGGGCGACCTCGACGAGCGCGCCGACACCGCCCGCGATGAGGTCGGTGTGCGCGGAAAGGAACGTGTCGGTGAGCCAGGCGAGACCGAAGAGCGCGATTGCCGACACCATGCCCGCCTTGAAAACTGTGGTGGTCGGTATCTCTGCGACCTTCGGTCGAGAGACGAGCAAGATGATCGTGCCGACCGCACACATCACGATTTCGATGATCGGCGTCATCGAAACAGGGTCACCGGCTCCGTCGAGCGGCCGCAGACCCTTCCAGAGTCCGAAGACCACGATGGCGACAACACCGAGGAGGAAGATCAGAGCTGCGTTGCGCCCCGACTTGGTGACGGTCACGTTTGCCTGGACGGCGGTCGCAGAGTCTCCAGGAGGAGGGATCTCTCCCGACTTGATCTTCGCCTGGATCTCGGGGTCCGCTGCGATCTCTGCGCCGAGTCGATTGACGATGACGCTCGATAGCACGATGCCGACGACGGCCGCGGGAATGGTCACCTTCAAGATGTCGATGAGCTCGAAGTTCCAGGGCGCGACATCGGTGAGTGTGACCATTGCCGCCATTGCGGCTGACACCGGGCTGCAGGCGAGTGCCACGCCAGTCGCGACTACCGAGAGCGACAGCGGCCGCGACGGTCGAATGCCATTGCGGTACGACAGGTCCTGGATCACAGGCAGCAACGGGTAGAGAATGTTCGAGGTGCCGGCTCCGACTGAGAATACGAATGAGACGAGCGGGGCGACGAGCGTGATCTGCTTGGGGTTCTTGGCGATGAGTTTTGCTGCCACGGAAACGAGCCAATCGATGCCAGCGGCGGCTGCATCATCGAAGAGGCGAGTACGACTGAGAGCCCGATGAGCAATGCGTCCACCGGCGGGTTTCCGGGTGTGAGCCTGAAGACGAAAACGAGAATCGCCACACCTGTGCCTCCCCACAGCCCAAGCCCAACACCGCTGGAGCGCGTGCCCATCACGATGCACCCGAGTACGACCAAAAGCTGGGTGATGAACAGAACGGTTTCCATGTGCGGTTCCCCTGCGAGTCTCAAGGCCTTGAGGTCAGCGTAGTACCGAGTCCGTCCCGACAGCACCCGCCGATCGCAGAGAAATGCTGCAGCAAGCTGGGCCGCATGCGGTGGCGACCTCGGTACGGCCTCCCCGTGCCCTCGTTCCCATCGAGCTCATGGACTCAGAGACCTCTGAGAACGCGCGCTGCGGACGCCCGACGGTGCAGCGAAACGCCCCTCACCGCGGAGCGCGGTGAGGGGCGTTTCGAGCCGGAATCCTACTCGTTACACTCCGTAGTACAGCTCGTACTCGAAGGGGTGCACGCGCACCGCCATCGGCAGGATCTCGTACTCGCGCTTGTACTCGATCCAGGTCTGGATCAACTCCTCGGAGAACACGCCGCCCTCGAGCAGGAACTGGTGGTTCGCCTCGAGCGCCTCGAGCGCCTCGTCGAGCGAGCCGGGCACCTGCGGGATGTTCTTCGCCTCCTCCGGGGGAAGCTCGTAGAGATCCTTGTCGATCGGCTCCATCGGCTCGATGCGATTGCGGATGCCGTCGAGCCCGGCCATCAGCTGCGCGGCGAAGGCGAGGTAGGGGTTGCCCGAGGCGTCCGGGGCGCGGAACTCGATGCGCTTCGCCTTCGGGTTCGAGCCGGTGAGCGGGATGCGGACCGCGGCCGAGCGGTTGCCTGCCGAGTAGGCGAGGTTGACGGGCGCCTCGTAGCCCTTCACCAGGCGGCGGTAGCTGTTGATCGTGGGGTTCGTGAAGGCGAGGAGCGCCGGCGCGTGGTGCAGGATGCCGCCGATGTACCAGCGCGCGATGTCGGAGAGCTGCGCGTAGCCGTTCTCGTCGTAGAACAGCGGATCCCCGCCCTTCCAGAGCGACATGTGGGTGTGCATGCCCGAACCGTTGTCGCCGAAGACCGGCTTCGGCATGAAGGTCGCGGTCTTGCCCCACAGCTCGGAGGTGTTCTTGACGATGTACTTGAACTTCAGCACGTCGTCAGCGGCCTTCACGAGCGTGTCGAAGCGGTAGTTGATCTCGGCCTGGCCGGGTGCGCCCACCTCGTGGTGCGAGCGCTCGAGGTGGAGACCGGCCTCGATGAGTCGCAGCGAGATGTCGTCGCGCAGATCCGCCTGCTTGTCGACGGGGGAGACGGGGAAGTAGCCGCCCTTGGCGGGGGTGTGGTGGCCCAGGTTGCCGCCTTCGTCGGCGCGCGCCGAGTTCCAGCCGGCCTCCTCGGAGTCGATCTCGAAGAAGGTGCGGCGGGGCGTGGTCTCGTGGCGCACCGAGTCGAGGATGTAGAACTCGGCCTCGGGCGCGAAGAACGCGGTGTCGGCGATGCCGGTCGAGGCGAGGTACTGCTCGGCCTTCTTCGCGATCTGACGGGGATCCTTCGAGTAGATCTCACCCGTGCGGGGGTTGAAGATGTCGCAGATCAGGATGAGGGTGCGCTCGGCGCGGAACTGGTCGATGTAGGCGGTGCTGACGTCGGGGATCAGCTGCATGTCGGATTCGGCGATGCCGGCAAAGCCGCGGATCGAGGAGCCGTCGAACATCTGCCCAACCTCGAAGAAGTCGAGATCGACCGTGGAGGCCGGGATGTTGAAGTGCTGCTGCACGCCGGGGAGGTCGACGAAGCGGATGTCGACGAACTTGACGTCGGTCTCCGTGATGAAGTCGATCACTTCTTGGGGGGTGGTGAACATACTGCTCCTCGAGGTCAGATCGACCCGTGCGCTCACGACGGCGCGGGCCGATTGCTTGGTACCAGCCTATGCGAGCCTGATTTCAAATCCGTGATTCGCGTGTTTCGCGGGTGTTACACGACTGCGCGGACGGTTCGACGCGGGGTCAGGCACGGATCAGCACCGTCCCGGCGATCTTGTCGTGGAAGCCCCGCTGATCCGAATCCCACACGAGCACGGGGATCACGAGGCACAGCAGCAGGGTGCGCACGATCGGACGCCAGGGGCCGACCCAGCCGCCCGCGATCGGCACAACGCGCATGCCGAGCAGGCGGTGGCCGATGGAGCCGCCGAGCGTGGGGATGAACACGATCTGCATCGCCGCGAAGATCAGGTAGTTCCACCACTCGGGGTGGGGGCCGCCGATGAGCAGGTACGCCGGCAGCGCGGCGAGACCCCAGTCGAGGAGGATCGCGAGCGCTCGGCGGCCGAGTCGCGCGACCGAACGGGGCCCCGCGTCGGGGAGGCCGAGTCGCTCACCCGGCCACTTGCTGGGTTCGAGATCGCCGAAGCGCTGCGGGGTCGAGGACGCGGGCATCGGGCTCAACGCGGGCGCTGCGGACGGACCCGGTTGGGATCCATGCCCTTGGGGATGCCGACCGGCGCGGCCTGCAGCGACGAGAGCCGGTTGTAGACCGCGGCCACCTCGTTGCGGTTGAGCTTGGGCTTCAGGCGCACCAGGGTCTTGGAGAGTTTCGGCAGCGGCACGCCGTCGCCGTCGGGCCCCACGTACAGGTGCACGACCTCAACGTTGCGCAGTGCACGCTTGATCTTGCGCTCCTCATCGGCGGCCATGCGCTCGGTGCGCTGGCGGGATCCCTCGGAGATGAGCACGACACCGCCGCGACCGACCACCCGGTAGATCGCATCCTGGTTGCGGTTCATCGCGACGGGCACCTCGGATCCGCGCCACGAGCGGCGCAGCGCGCTCTGCACGACGGCGCCCACGGCCCCCGGTCGCCCCTCGATCTGCTGGTACGCCATGCGTTCGGCGCGGCGGCCGAGCACGATCATGACGAGCAGGATGCCGACGAGCACGCCGGTCACCGGCCAGATGACCCAGCCGAACCAGCCGCCGGGCAGCAGCCACGCGAGCAGCACGGCGACCGCGATGGGTGCGATGAAGCACAGCAGCAGCGCCCACGGGAGGTTGCGATCGTGAACCTTGGTGGTCTTGTAGATCTCCACCATCTGCCGGATGCGACCGTTGCGCTTCGCCTTCTCTGCTGCCATGACACCTAGGATATCGGCTCTCGCCGTGCCCGCGGACCGCGCAGCGCTCCTCGGCGCCCGCACGGCACCGGATGTTCGCTCACAGCACCACGATTCGGCGAGTTCCGAGCGGGTTTTCCACACTTCCCCTGTGCGGGGCCCGTCGGCCCCGTCTCTCGCTCAGACTGAGAACCTCAGTGCGGTTCGTCGCCGACAGCCGCGGAAGGGAGCAGCATGAGCCGCAGCACGAAACCGAGCGCGCGTGCAGGCAGTGCTGGGCAGCTCGCCGCTCGGGTGGAGCGGATCTGCTTCGCCGGGATCGAGCTCAGAGCCCGGGGCGCGTGCGCCGACCCGCGCGGCCGGCCTGGGCGCCCGCGAGACGCGCATGCTCACGATCGGGGATGCGGTGCGCTCGGGGTGCCGATGCGACGGCTCGCGTGCGTCGTGCGCGTCTGGGACACGGTCGGGGCCGCCGGTCTCGTCTGCGAGGCGCTCGACGAGGCGGTGCGCGATATCGAGGCGCTCGGAGGCGCCTGGCATGCAGGCTTCGCCCGCGACGCGCTCGCCTACGCCCTGCGTCGCAGGATCACGCCGTCGCAAGCGCCCTCACCGTCGCACGACCCCGGAAACGACGTGGGCCGCGGCCGCCGATGAGGCGACCGCGGCCCACGCGGGTTCCGATGCGGATCAGAAGCCGAGGTTGCCCTCGAAATCGCCCGCCTCGAGACGCTGCTTCACCTGCGTGAGGAAGCGCGCGGCGTCGGCCCCGTCGACGATGCGGTGATCGTAGGAGAGCGCCAGGTACACCGTGGAGCGCACCGCGATCGAGTCGCCCTCCGGGCCCGAGATCACGACGGGCTTCTTCACGACCGCGCCGGTGCCGAGGATCGCGGACTGCGGCAGGAACACGAGCGGGGTGTCGAAGAGCGCCCCGCGCGAGCCGGTGTTGGTGAGGGTGAAGGTGCCGCCGCTCAGCTCGTCGGGAGTGAGCTTGTTGTCGCGGGTGCGCTCGGCGAGATCCGCGATCTCGCCCGAGATCTGCGCGAGGTTCTTCTCACCCGCGGCGCGCAGCACCGGGGTGAGCAGACCCCGCTCGGTGTCGACCGCGATGCTGATGTTCTCGGTGTCGGGGTAGACGATCGAGTCGCCGTCGACGGTCGCGTTGATGATCGGGTAGGTGCGCAGGGCCTCGGCCGCGGCCAGGGCGAAGAACGGCAGGAAGGACAGCTTCGAGCCGGTCTTCTGGAGGAACTCGTCCTTCTTCGCCTGGCGCAGACGCGCGACGCGGGTGACATCGACCTCGACCACCGTGGTGAGCTGCGCGGTGCCCTGCAGCGACGCGACGGCGCGCTCCGAGATCACCTTGCGCAGGCGGCTCATCTTCTGGGTGGTGCCGCGCAGCTCCGAAACCTCGACCGCGGGAGCGGCAGCCGCAGCGGGCGCCGAGCCCTTCGACGTCTCGGCCGCGGCCAGCACGTCTTCCTTGCGGATCCGGCCGCCGACGCCCGTGCCGGAGACCTTCGAGAGGTCGACACCGGTCTCGTGGGCGAGCTTACGCACGATCGGCGTCACGTAGCCGGAGGAGGGCGCCGCCTGCGCCGGATCAGCAGCAGCGGGCTGCTGAGCCGCCGGCGCGGCCTGTGCCGGAGCGGGCTGTGCCGGCGCAGCGGGGGGAGCTGCGGGTGCGGCCTCGGGCTGCACAGTCTCGGCGGCGGGCGCGGGCGCCTCTGCTGCCGCGGGCTGCTCGGCCGCAGGGGCCGCCGGTGCGGGCTCGGGGGTCGCAGCGGACTCCGGCTGGGCCGGGGCCGCCGGAGCGGCCGCACCGCTGCCGACGCGGGCGAGCACGCCGCCGACCTCGACGGTGTCGTCCTCCTGCACCACGATCTCCTGCAGCACTCCGGCGATCGGCGACGGCACCTCTGTGTCGACCTTGTCGGTCGACACCTCGAGCAGGGGCTCGTCGACCTCGACGGTGTCGCCGACGCTCTTCAGCCAGCGCGTGACCGTGCCCTCGGTGATGCTCTCACCGAGGGAGGGCAGCACGATGTCCTGCGCATCCGCGGACGCGGCTGCGGCCGGCGCTTCCTGGGGAGCCGCGGGCTCTGCGGGAGCGGACGCCTGCGGCTCGGCAGCGGGCTGCGCGGAAGCCTCGGCCTGAGGGGCTGCGGGAGTCTCCGCTGCGGGGGCCTCGCTCGGAGCGGAGGCTCCGCTGCCGTCGCCGACGCGTGCGAGCACGGCGCCGACCTCGGCGGTCTCGTCCTCCTGCACCAGGATCTCCTCGACCACGCCCGAGACGGGGGAGGGGATCTCGGTGTCGACCTTGTCGGTCGACACCTCGAGCAGGGGCTCGTCGACCTCGACGGTGTCGCCGACGTTCTTCAGCCAGCGGGTCACCGTGCCCTCGGTCACGCTCTCGCCCAGTGCGGGGAGGACCACCGATTCACTCATCGTGCTTATCTCCGTTTCGTTCGTAAAAGTCTGTCGGCCGCGCTCAGATGGCGTGCAGCGGCTTGCCCGCGAGCTTCAGCATGGTCTCGCCGATGGTCTCGTTCTGGGTCGGGTGGCCGTGGATGAAGGGGGCGACATCCTCGGGGTATGCCTCCCAGTTCACGATGAGCTGCGCCTCGCCGACCAGTTCGCCCACGCGGGCGCCGATCATGTGCACGCCCACCACGGGGCCGTCCTTGACGCGCACGGCCTTCACCGTGCCGGCGGTGCCCAGGATCGAGCTCTTGGCGTTGCCGGCGAGGTTGTACTCGTAGCTGCTCACATTCTCGGCGCCGAACTGCTCCTTCGCCTTGGCCTCCGTGAGGCCGACGGACGCGATCTCGGGGTCGCAGTAGGTGACCTTCGGGATGTTGACGTCCTGCACGACGACCGGGGCGAGGCCCGCGATCTCCTCGGCGACGAAGATGCCCTGCTGGTAGCCGCGATGCGCGAGCTGCAGGCCGGGAACGATGTCGCCGACGGCGTAGACCCCCGGCACGTTCGTGGCGAGCCGCTCGTCGGTGAGCACGAAGCCGCGATCCATCGAGACGCCGACCTCTTCGAAACCGAGACCCTGGGTGGCGGGGCCGCGGCCGACCGCGACGAGCAGGTAGTCGGCGGCCAGCTCGGTGCCGTCCTCGAGCGAGACCGAGACGCCGTTCGCGTCCTGCGAGACCGACTTGAAGCGCACGCCGATCTTGAAGTCGATCCCGCGCTTGCGGAAGGCGCGCTCGAGTTGCTTCGAGACGGACTCCTCTTCGTTGGGCACAAGGTGGGGGAGGCCCTCGACGATGGTGACCTCCGAACCGAAGGAGCGCCAGACGCTCGCGAACTCGACGCCGATGACGCCGCCGCCGAGGATCACCACGCGCTTCGGGATCTCCTGCAGTTCGAGCGCCTGCTCGCTGGTGATGACGCGGCCGCCGATCTCGAGGCCGGGCAGCGAGCGCGAGTACGAGCCGGTGGCGAGCACCACGTGCTTGCCGATGATGCGGTCTTCGCCGACCTGCACCGTGGTCGGGGAGACCAGACGGCCCTCGCCGGCGATGACGGTGATGCCGTTCGCCTTGAGCAGGCCCTGCAGGCCCTTGAACTTGCCCGCGACGAGATTCTCGCGGAAGCGGGTGACACCGGCGATATCGACGCCGGAGACGCTGGAGAGCACGCCGTAGGCCTCTCCCTCGCGCGCTACGTCGGCGATCTCGGCCGAGTGGAGCAGCGCCTTGGTGGGCACGCAGCCGCGGTGCAGACAGGTGCCGCCGAGCTTGTCCTTCTCGATGACGGCGGCGCTGAAGCCGAGCTGCGTCGCGCGGATGGCGGCTGCGTAGCCGGCGCTTCCGCCGCCCAGGACGACGATGTCAAACTGCTGATCGGCCAAGTGGGATCTCCCTCGGGGTGTTCGCAATGTGTCTCGGCGGCCCGGGATGGTGTCGGGCGCACTGTGTCCAGCCTACACCCGGCGCTGTGCCGAACGCCGGGCGCCTTGCCTGCCGCGAGCGGGTTCGCTCTGGGCGTGACGGCGAACGGGCGCGCCGGCCGCCCGCCTTCGTAGGATGGAGGCGTGACCGATTCGATCTTCTCCGCAGATTACGCCGAGCGACGCGCGCGGGTGCCGCGCGGCCTGCCGCTCGTCGTCGCCATGCAGGGGCTGACCGATGCCGGCGGCGCGATCTCGCAGCTCGAGGAGTACCTCTGGAACCGCTACGAGCCGGAGGAGCTGCTGCGTTTCAACGCCGACCTGCTGCTCGACTACCGCGCACGCCGCCCGGTCATCACCTTCGACGAGGATCACCTGGTCGACTACTCTCCCGAGGAACTGATGCTCAGCCTCGTGCATGACGAGCTCGGCAAGCCCTTCCTCCTGCTGAGCGGCTACGAGCCAGACTTCCGCTGGGAGCAGTTCATCGATACGGTGCTGCTGCTCGTGCACGACTTCGAGGTCTCGATCACGGTGTGGTCGCATGCGCTTCCCATGCCGGTGCCGCACACGCGGCCCATCTCGATGACGGTCAGCGGATCGCGAGACGATCTCATCGAGGAGCGCTCGGTGTGGCGCCCGACCACCCGCCTGTCCGCGTCGGCTGCTCACGTGCTGGAGTACCGTCTGCACAGTCTCGGCGAGGAGGTGGTGGGCTTCGCGCTGCTGATCCCGCACTACCTCGCGAACACCGAATACCCCGAGGCGCTCTACGCGGCCCTCGACGGCATCATGGCCGCGACGGGGCTGATCCTGTCGACCGATTCCGTGCGCGATGCCTCGCGCCGATTCATGACCCAGGTGGACGAGCAGATCTCAGGCAATCAGGAGTCGCTTGAGATGGTCCGCACCCTCGAGGAGCGCTACGACGCCTATATGGAGGATCAGACCATCCGCTCGCCGCTCATCGGCGAGGACGGCATGATCCCGACCGCGGAGCAGCTGGCGAGCGAGCTCGAGCGTTTCCTCGCCGAGCGCCAGCCGGGATCCGATCTGGACGACGGCTCAGATGCGGGCGCTGACGGCGAGAACGGGGCCGGCGGCGGCCGCTGACGCTGCTCAGGCGGCGGTCAGACGGGCCGCGCGCGGCGTGCAATAATAGAGGCCGTAGCCCATTCAATCCGGCGTTCTCCCGTTCTCGGGAATACGACGGGCTTGACATGGGTTTTCATGCTGTGAGCACTCGTCGATGCCATCGACGGCTCCGGCGAGACACCAGACAGAGAGGCGGCTGCGTGGCAACTGCATCCACGACCAGGACTCGTGCAACGTCCGCGAAGGCGGCGAAGAAGGATTCCGAGGCGACCGAGCAGGTCGCGGCGGAGGAGGCCGTCGAGGCCGCGGCACCGAAGAAGGCGCCGGCGGCGAAGAAGGCCCCCGCCGCCAAGAAGGCTGCGCCGAAGAAGACCGCTGCGGCCGCCAAGAAGCCGGCCGGGCGTCGCGCGAGCAAGAAGGACGACCTGCTCGACGAGGTCGACGCCGAGGTCGAAGAGGAGACCGCAGAGGCCGCCGAGGAGGAGAAGCCCGCCCCCGTGGTGACCGAACCGCTCCCCACCGGTGCGATCGTGCTCAAGGCCTCCGACGAGGAGGACGTACCGACCGTCACCACTGCGATCCCCGGTGCGACCGCGGATCCCGTGAAGGACTACCTCAAGCAGATCGGCAAGGTCGCTCTGCTGAACGCCGCAGAGGAGGTCGAGCTCGCGATGCGTATCGAGGCCGGCCTGTTCGCGGAGGAGAAGCTCGCCACCGAGAAGGGTCTCTCGAAGAAGCTCACCCGTGAGCTCAAGTGGGTCGCCCGCGACGGCCAGCGCGCGAAGAGCCACCTGCTCGGCGCGAACCTGCGCCTCGTCGTCTCGCTCGCGAAGCGCTACACGGGCCGCGGCATGCAGTTCCTGGATCTCATCCAGGAGGGCAACCTCGGGCTCATCCGCGCGGTGGAGAAGTTCGACTACACCAAGGGTTTCAAGTTCTCGACGTACGCGACCTGGTGGATCCGCCAGGCCATCACGCGCGCTATGGCCGACCAGGCCCGCACCATCCGCATCCCGGTGCACATGGTCGAGGTCATCAACAAGCTCGCCCGCGTGCAGCGTCAGATGCTGCAGGATCTCGGCCGGGAGCCCACTCCCGAGGAGCTGAGCCGCGAGCTCGACATGACGCCCGAGAAGGTCGTCGAGGTGCAGAAGTACGGCCGCGAGCCCATCTCGCTGCACACGCCGCTGGGTGAAGACGGCGACAGCGAGTTCGGCGACCTCATCGAGGACACCGAGGCCGTCGTCCCCGCCGATGCGGTGGGCTTCACGATGCTCCAGCAGCAGCTCGAGCAGCTCCTCGACTCGCTCTCGGAGCGCGAGGCCGGCGTGATCCGCATGCGCTTCGGCCTCGGCGACGGTATGCCGAAGACGCTTGATCAGATCGGCGACACCTTCGGCGTGACTCGCGAGCGCATCCGCCAGATCGAGTCGAAGACGATGGCGAAGCTGCGTCACCCCTCGCGGTCGCAGCAGCTGCGGGACTACCTGGAGTAGGCCGCGAGCCAGCGCACGAACGAAGCGCCGCCCCTCGAATCACTTCGAGGGGCGGCGCTGTTCCGTTCTGCGGGGAGGTTCAGGCCCCGAGACGGTGGCTCTCGTCGTGCCACACCTCGGCCATCGGGCGCAGCTTCGCCTCGTGCTTGTGGGCATGGTGGGCGCAGAACAGCAGCTCGCTGCCGCTGAGCATCACTCGCACATATGCCTGGGCTCCGCAGCTGTCGCAGCGGTCCAGAGCGCTGAGCGGGCGATCCGCCGCCTCGACCTCGGTCGCACGATCCTGCTCGAGTGTCGTCATGGCATCCTCCCGTTCGTCCGATCAATCGTTGCACCTCTATCCAAGCACGCCGCGGCGCTTTTCGCGCAGTCCGGAGCACGGGTTCGCTGTGCGCGTAGCCAACCGGTGGCCGGGATCCGCACTCGCCGGGCGATGAGAGCGCCGCTGTCTGCGGTCTGCCCTAGGGTGGATTCGTCCGTCGAGCAGAGGAGATCCCCACAGTGGCATCGGAGCGTTCAGCGACCGGGGCGGCGACGTCCACCTCAGCGGAGTCGAGCTACTCCGCCCGGCACCTCACCGTGCTCGAGGGCCTCGAAGCGGTGCGCAAGCGGCCGGGCATGTACATCGGCACGACCGACTCGCGCGGCCTCATGCACTGCCTCTGGGAGATCATCGACAACTCCGTCGACGAGGCGCTCGCCGGCCACGGCCGTGCGATCGGCATCACGCTCCACGAGGACGGCAGCGTGACCGTATCCGACGAGGGCCGCGGCGTGCCCGTCGACGTCGAGCCGAAGAGCGGCCTCTCGGGCGTCGAACTCGTCTTCACGAAGCTGCACGCCGGTGGCAAGTTCGGCGGCGGCGGCTACGCCTCCTCCGGCGGCCTGCACGGCGTCGGCGCATCGGTGGTGAACGCGCTCTCCTCGCGCCTCGACGTGGAGGTCGATCGCGGCGGCAAGACCTGGGCGATGTCGTTCCGGCACGGCGAGCCGGGCGTCTTCGACGGCGAGGGCCCGGACGCGCCGTTCACCGCGTTCGAGGACTCCTCGGAGCTGCGCGTCGTCGGCAAGGTGAAGAAGGGCGTCACCGGCACCCGAGTGCGCTACTGGGCCGATCCGCAGATCTTCCTCGCCACAGCCCGCTTCGAACCCGACGCGCTCGTCGCCCGGGCCCGCCAGACCGCGTTCCTCGTGCCGGGCCTCGCCATCGAGATCACCGACCGCCGCCCCGAGTCGCTCACCGAGGCCGGCGAACCGCCGGTGCACCGCTTCGAGTACGAGGGCGGCATCTCGGAGTTCGTCGACTTCCTCGCGGTCGACGCGCCCCTCACCGAGACCTGGCGGATCACCGATTCCGGCACCTTCACGGAGACCGTGCCGGTGATGGACGAGCAGACCGGGCACCTCGTGTCGCGCGAGGTCGAGCGCAACTGCGACGTCGACATCGCGCTGCGCTGGGGCACCGGCTACGACACCGAGGTGCAGACCTTCGTCAACATCATCTCGACGCCGAAGGGCGGCACGCACCTGAGCGGCTTCGAGCAGGGACTCACCCGCTTCTTCCGCAAGCAGATCGAGCAGAACGCCCGCAAGCTGAAGGCCGGCAGCGACCGGCCCGACAAGGACGACATCCTCACGGGTCTCACGGCCGTCGTGACCGTGCGCGTGCCCGAGCCCCAGTTCGAGGGCCAGACCAAGGAGGTGCTCGGCACCGCGGCCGTGCGCTCCATCGTCTCCCGTGCGATCGTCAAAGGCCTCGACGAACGCTACGCCTCGACTAAGCGCGATGACAAGACCCAGACGGGCGCCCTGCTCGAGAAGATGGTCTCCGAGATGAAGGCGCGCATCGCTCTGCGCGCCCAGCGCGACACCGCGCGCCGCAAGAGTTCGCTCGAGAGCTCCTCACTGCCGGCGAAGCTCATCGACTGCCGTTCGAAGAACGTGGCCGAGACCGAGCTGTTCATCGTCGAGGGCGACAGCGCGCTCGGCACTGCCCGCCCGGCCCGCGACAGCGAGTTCCAGGCGCTGCTGCCGATCCGCGGCAAGATCCTCAACGTGCAGAAGGCCTCCGTCGCCGAGATGCTGTCGAACGCCGAGTGCGGCGCCATCATCAAGGTCATCGGCGCGGGATCCGGCCGCGACTTCGACATCGAGTCGGCCCGCTACGGCAAGGTGATCCTCATGAGCGACGCCGACGTCGACGGCGCGCACATCCGCACGCTGCTGCTCACGCTGTTCTTCCGCTACATGCGACCGATGCTGGAGGCCGGCCGCGTCTACGCCGCGGTGCCGCCGCTGCACCGGGTGATCGTGCAGAACGCCGGCCGTAAGCCCAACGACGTCGTCTACACGTACAGCGAGCGCGAGCTCAACGGCCTGCTCGCCGACCTGCGGCGGCGCGGTAAGAAGTACCAGGAGCCCATCCAGCGCTACAAGGGCCTCGGCGAGATGGATGCGGATCAGCTCGCGGAGACCACGATGGACCGCTCGCAGCGCACGCTGCGCCGCGTCCGCGTGGAGGACGCGCAGGCGGCCTCCCGGGTCTTCGAGCTGCTGATGGGCAACGAGGTCGCCCCGCGCAAGGAGTTCATCGTGGAGAACGCCGACGACCTCGACCGCGAGCGCATCGACGCGTAGGGCGTGTCTGACACCGCACCGGCGCTGCGGCCTCCGACGCTGCGGGCGGTGGTCGGGCCCGCTGCTAGGCTGAAAGCGATAGCGCCTAGGGTTCCGGGGCCGCGGCGCGAGCGCGCGGCCCGCCTGGTCCGAGCGGCGCCACGTCGGGTTCCGTGATCCGGCGTCATCTGACAGGACAAAAGCCCGGAGGAACCTCGCCCGTCGCGCCGCTCGCGATCGGGCAGAAGGTTCTGCCGTGCCCCTTTCAGCCCTGCTCCTCGTGCTCGCCGCAGCGATCACGCACGCCGCGTGGAACATCATCGCGCACGGGTCGAGCCGTTCCGGCCTGCCGTTCCTCTGGTGGGGGTCCGTGGCCAGCGCGCTGCTCTGGGCCGTCGCAGTGCCGTTCACGGGCGGACTCGGCTCGGCCTCCGCGGGTGCCTTCCTGCTCGGGGTCGGGGTCTCGGGTGCGCTGCATGTGCTCTACATGCTCGTGCTGCAGCGCGGCTACGCGCGCGGCGAGCTGTCGACGGTCTACGCCACGGCGCGGGGCACGGCGCCCATCCTCACCGTACTGGTGGCCGTCGCACTGCTCGGCGAGCGTCCCGGGCCGGGCGCGCTCGTCGGCGTGGCGCTCGTGATCGGGGGCGTCGCGGCGTTCGGCATCGTCAGCCGGCCCGGCCCGGGGCTGCGACGGCGAGGGGTCGATCCCGGGCTCGGCTACGGGCTGCTGACGGGGGTCGCGATCGCCGCCTACACGGTGTGGGACGCTCGCGCGGTCTCCGGCATGGGCATCGCGCCCGTCGCGTTCATGGTGGGGTGCAGCCTCGCCGAGATCCCGTTCTTCACCGCGATGCTGCTGCTCGAACGGCGCGGGGGAGCGCTCGCGCGGCTGCGGGACGAGCTGCGCAGCAACGCGGTGCGCCTGCTCGCCTTCGGCGTGCTGTCGCCGCTCGCCTACGTGCTCGTGCTGACGGCGGTGACACTCGCGCCGGTGTCGCTCGTGGCGCCCGTGCGGGAGGTGAGCGTGGTGCTGGTCGGGCTCTACGGCGCGATCCGCCACCGGGAGAGCCGGCCGCTGCTGCGGCTGCTCGCGGCGGGGATCGTCGTGGCGGGCGTGCTGCTCGTCGCTCTCTGAGCGCTACGGCGCCTCGCCGACGTAGGCGGCTGCGCCGTCGATGGGCTGCCCGGAGCCGTCGCGCTTGCCGAGTTCGGTCGGCAGCTTGCGCGCCGCACCGTCTGCGGCGAGGGCGCGGGGTTCTCCGGTGCCGATCCAGGCGCAGGCGATCTGATCCTCCCACTTCAGGAAGCGCTGCGCCCGCACGCCACCGGTCGCGCGCCCCTTCGCGGGGAACTCGGACCACTCGGTCACCTTCGCCGTGGCGACGTCGGTGCCCGGCAGCGTGATCGAGCTGTCGGCGACGGTGACCACACGGGCCTCTGCGCCGTCGGGCACGGCTCCCGCGAACACGACCCGCGCCTCGGCGCCGAGGCGGATCCCGGCCATGCCGGCGGCCGGCCGGCCCTGGGGGCGCACCGAGGCGGCCGAGAAGCGCAGCAGTTGCGCGTCGCTCGTCACGACCGCGAATTCGCAGTCGTCGGGCGCGGCGAAGGCGCCGACGAGGCGGTCGCCCGCCTTCAACCCGATCACCTCGAACTCGGGCTTCGCCGGCAGATCGGTGAGCACCACGCGCTTCACCGTGCCCTGCTCCGTGAAGAGGCCCACGGGCGTTTCCACGTCGAGCGGCACGATGCCGGCGACGCGGAGCTTCTTGTCGGTGAGTCCCAGGTAGTCGGCGATCTTCACGCCGGCCGAGAACGCGATGGATGCGGCCGGCACGAGCGGCAGGTCGACGGGGGTGAAGCGGTGCAGGGTGCCGTCGGAGAGGATCGCGCCCAGCTCTCCCCGCACGGTGCCGTCGGCGCGCGACGCCACAGCACCGTGCTTCGTCGCGCGGGCGGCGGCGCGCGGCGACTCGGCGGCCTCGGGGTCGCGGTCGATGCGCAGCGCGCGGCCCGTCGCCGAGAGCAGCACCGTGCAGGGGGTGTCTGCCACCTCGAGCGAGGCCGCGGATGCGGAGGCTCGCGCGGGCCGGGCCACGGCGCCCGTGAGCACGGTGCGCCTCGGAGTGCCGAAGGCCTCTGCCGCCTGGTCGAGCTCGTGGGCGACGACGCCGCGAAGCTTCTCGTCGCTGCTCAGGATCTCGAGCAGCGCCTCGATCTCGGCACGCAGCTGGTCGCGCTCGGATTCGAGCTCGACCCTGGAGAATTTGGTGAGGCGGCGCAGGCGCAGCTCGAGAATGTACTCGGCCTGCGGCTCGGAGAGGTCGAACACCTGCATGAGCCTCGTGCGGGCCGTCTCGGCGTCGTCGCTCGTGCGGATGAGCTGGATGACCTCGTCGATGTCGAGGATCGCGATGAGCAGGCCCTCGACGAGGTGCAGCCGCTCGCGCCGCTTCTTCAGGCGGAACTCGCTGCGGCGCGTGATCACCGACACGCGGTGGTCGAGGAAGACGCGCAGCATCTCGCGCAGGCCGAGGGTCTGCGGCTGCCCCTTGACGAGGGCCACCGAGTTGATGCTGAAGGAGTCTTCGAGCGGGGTGTAGCGGTAGAGCTGTTCGAGCACGGCCTCCGGTGAGAAGCCGGTCTTGAGCGTGATGACGAGGCGCAGCCCGTTCTTGCGGTCGGTGAGGTCGGCCACGTCCGAGATGCCCGACAGCTTCTTCGCCTCGACGCCCTGCTTGATCTTCTCGATCACGCGCTCGGGGCCGACGAGGTAGGGCAGCTCGGTGACGATCAGGCCGGTGCGGCGCGGGCCGAGGGGTTCGACGGCCACCTTGGCGCGGGTGCGGAACGCGCCGCGCCCGGTGCGGTAGGCGTCTTTCACACCGTCGAGGCCGACGATGATGCCGCCGCCCGGCAGATCGGGGCCCGGGATGAACTCCATGAGCTCGTCGACGGTGGCCTCGGGGTGGTGGAGCAGGTGCTTGGCGCCGTCGACGACCTCGATGAGGTTGTGCGGGGCGAGGTTCGTGGCCATGCCGACGGCGATGCCGCTCGCGCCGTTCACCAGCAGGTTCGGCACGGCCGAGGGCAGCACCTCCGGCTGCATGATCTGGTTGTCGTAGTTGGGGACGAAGTCGACGACGTCCTCGTCGAGCGCATCGGTCATCGCGAGCGCCGCGCCGGCGAGGCGCGCCTCGGTGTAGCGCGATGCGGCGGGGCCGTCGTCGAGCGAGCCGAAGTTGCCGTGGCCGTCGACGAGCGGCAGCCGCATCGCGAAGCCCTGGGCGAGGCGCACGAGCGCGTCGTAGATGGAGGCGTCGCCGTGCGGGTGCAGCTTGCCCATGACCTCGCCCACGACGCGCGCCGACTTGACGTGGCCCTTCTCGGGGCGCAGGCCCATGTCCTGCATCATGAAGAGGATGCGCCGCTGCACGGGCTTGAGCCCGTCGCGGGCGTCGGGCAGGGCGCGCGAGTAGATCACCGAGTACGCGTACTCGAGGAACGATCCCTCCATCTCCTGCGAGATGTCGATGTCTTCGATGCGTTCCCCCGCGGTCTCGTGCGGGGCGTCACTTCGGGATTCCGTCATAATGGAGATCATGCTACCGACGACCGCCGACAACGGTGCGAGGCTGGCCGCGATTCTGCCAAGCGGTATCTCCGCGGTCGCCCTGGGGCTCGGCATCGACCCGCGGGCGGCGCTCGAAACTGCCCCGGGCGTGCCCATCCCCGATGCCGCTCGGCTGCCCGCGATCCGCTCCTTCGTGATGATCGTCATCGACGGCCTCGGCCACGCGAACCTGCAGGCGCGCAAGGGGCACGCCCCGGCGCTCGCCCGGCTGCCGAAGCGGCGCATCGAGACGGTCGCCCCCTCGACGACGGGGGCCGCGCTCACGACGCTCACCACCGGTCGCCTGCCCGGCGCGCACGGCCTCATCGGCTACCGGATCCGCCACCCCGAGCTCGGTCTCGTCACGACGCTCAAGGACTGGCAGGGCATCGAGGATCGGGCTGCCTGGCAGCGGGCGACGCCGCTGTTCGGCATCGCCCGCGCCATCGGGGCGCGGCCGGTCGCGATCGGGCGGCCCGCGCACGCCACGGGCGGCCTGACGGAAGCGATCCTCACCGGTGCTGAATACCTGCCGGGGCAGCGGATCGAGGATCGCTTCGCCGTCGCGTCGCAGCTGCTGCGCGGCGGCGACCCGATCGTCGCCTACCTCTACGTCGACGAGCTCGACAAGGCGGCGCACGAGCACGGCTGGCAGAGCGACGCTTGGGTGCGGTGGCTCGAACGCGTCGACGGCGAGCTCGATGCGTTCCTGCGCACGCTACCCGGCGACGTGGGGGTGGTCGTCACCGCCGATCACGGCATCGTCGATGTCGGCCCGCACCAGCAGGTGATGCTCGACGCCCATGCGGAGCTGTTCGCCGAGGTGGCCGAGGTCGGGGGAGAGCCCCGGTTCCGCTCGCTGTTCCTGCGCGACGGGGCGGATGCGGAAGCCGTGGCGCGCAGCTGGGCCGAGGCCGAGGGGTCGCGGGCCTGGATCGCGACGCGCGATGAAGCGGTCGCTTCCGGCTGCTTCGGCCCGGTGGTGCCCGAGGTCGCGCAGCGGATCGGCGACGTGGTGATCGCCGCGCGCAAGCAGGTGGCCTACTACAGCTCCGCCGACGATCCGCGCTCGCTCGAGATGGTAGGGCAGCACGGCTCGTTCAGCGAGGACGAGCGGGGCGTGCCGCTCGCGCTGGCGGGTGCGCTCGCTGGCAGCGGCTTCGCATCGGCCGTGGCCGCAGCGGAGCCGGCTGCGCTGTGCGCCGCCGAGGGAGCGTCGCGCGAACCCTAAGCGGGATCTTCGTCGCTGCGGGTGCCGAACAGGATGTCGTCCCAGCTCGGGATCGAAGCGCGCCCCTTGCGACCGCCGCGCTCGCCCTCGGACGACTCGCCCTTCCGGCTCGAGTCGGCCTTGCGGGCGGGCTCGTCCTTACGGGTGGGCTCGTCCTGCGCGACCGTGCGCTCGGGAGCGCTGGCCGCACCGGCGACGGCGCCCCAGATGCTGCGCGGGGGAGCCGGGGCAGGGTCGGGGTCCGCGGGCGGGGCCGGGGGGACCGGCTGCGCGGCGGGCTGCACCGGGGCCGGCAGTTCGAGGGGGGCCTCTGCGGCGCTGCGGCTGCGATCCCGCTCTCCCCGGCGCTTGCGCAGGGCGTCGAGCAGATCGGCGGTCTGGCTGAGATCCGAGTCCGCGGTCTCCGACTTGATGGCCCGCTGATCGATCTCGCGGCGGCGCTGGTACTCGGCGTTCGCGTCCGAAAGCGGCGCGGTGAGCTCCGATGTGGGCGCCGGATCTGCGGCGTCGCCGGACGGATCACCGCCGCCGTCCGCAGCCGGGTCCGCCTCGGACGACTCGTGGAACGCGCCGGAGTCGAATCGGGGCGAGGCCTCGGTGGCGTCGACGGCCCGCAGCTTCGGGATGAGCCGGTCGCCCACGTCGCCCTGCTTCGACAGGTTCACGGCGTCGGGGTTGACGGGGGAGAGCAGGCCCTTGCGGTGCTCGAAAGTCCAGACCGCGCGGTGGGCGACGTCGTGGGAGATGAACTCGAGGGCCACCATCCACCCCGTCTCCGGGTCGCGCCACGACGACCACTCGCTGGTGTCGCAGCCGAGACCGATGAGGCGCTCGGCGATGACCGCGCCGAAGCGCTGATCGCCGTCGTCGTCCGAGCCCGTGCGCACGGGCACCGCGTGGGCGCGCTCGAGCACATAGTTGCGCTCGGCGATGACCGGCTCCTCGTAGCGCTCGATGTCGGCCTCGTCGAGACCGGTCAGCTGCGCGACCTGTGAGCGGGTCTTCCCAGCCCGGATGAGGGCCTGGATCTCCCGGGGTCGCACGCGGGAGGTGTCGCGCTCCCGGCGGCCCAGATGGCGCATCTCGCTGAGCACGGCGTCGTCGACGACGAGCCGGAACTCCTCGCCGGCGTCGTTGGCAACGATCAGCGAGCGCTCTTCGCGTCGCACAAGGCGCAATTCGTCCATCGGCGCATCCCTTCGTGAGTCGCGACCCAGGCTGCCACAGAACCGTCGTTCCCCGGGGTATTGACGCGGCGCGTGCCCAAGAATGCTGCGCCTCGACTCCCCACCCGACTTCGCGTACAGAGAACTCCGAGCCGAAGAGTTTGCGCCGGACCGGGATCGTAGGGCAGACTATGGCCGCTCGAACGATGAGGTGCCGCTCCCGCGGCACGGGAATGCAGGAGAGAATGGCCACCGATTACGACGCCCCGCGCAAGTCCGAGGAAGAAGCCGAGTCGATCGAGGCTCTGAAGGAACGCGGACCCGCGAAGGGCGCCTCCGGCATCGACTCGGAGGATGCCGACAACCCGAGCTTCAACATCGGCGGCTCGGACCTGTCCGACGTCGAGCTCGACGTGGTCGTGCTGCCGCAGCAGGACGACGAATTCACCTGCGTGAGCTGCTTCCTGGTGCGCCACCGCTCGCAGATGGCCGAGGAGACCGATCTCGGGCCCGTCTGCGCGGAGTGCGCGGGCTGAGTTCTGTCGGCGATTCCGCGCACTCCGAGCCGGGGCCACTGCACCGGGGAGTGCGCGGACTGAGCGGTTCGGCTCGCTGAACTGAACTGAACCGCTCTGCTCGATGCGATGAGCGCCAGCGCTCCGCATCGAGCCCGCGGCGGCTCAGGCCTTCGCGGCCTGGATGGCCTCGGCGAGCTTCTGCGGGTGCCGCGTCGTGATGATCCAGAACGGCGCCGGATCCGCCGGGTCGACGTTCTCGATGCGCACGCCGCGGTGGATCCACCCCCGCACCACGAGGTAGCTGCGAGCGTCGACGCCGGGGCCGATGGCTGCGCGCATGCCCTCCGAGCCGAGCAGTTCGACGCGCCCGAGCTGCTGCACGGGGATCTCGGCCCGGCCGGCCGCCAGGCGCTGCCCCTGCACGGTGACGACGGGGCACATGAGGGTGATGGCGACGGCGACGATGAGGTAGGCCGCGATGCCCACGGGCAGAGCCAGCGACGAGTCGATGGGCGTGAGCACCAGCGCGACGGCGGGCACGAGCAGCAGCAGTGCGATGTAGAGGCCGATCCCCGGGAGGAGCCGCTCCCGGTAGACGCGGGCGGTGGGTTCTACGGCTGATCGACTCGTCATACCCCCATTATCCCCGCGTCGAGCGGCGAGGACGCCGAGTGCCGTCGCGGGGGCCTCCGGGGCTCACGGTGTTCCCGGTCCGATCCGGTAGCCTGTCCGGGTGACCGATGTCGTAGAGATTCCCATCCGAGCCGAGATCCCCCCGCGGTACGCGCACGCCGACGACGCCGGGGCCGACCTGTTCGCCTCCGAGCCGGTCGTGCTGCAGCCGGGGGAGCGCGCGCTGATCGGCACGGGCGTGGCCATCGCACTGCCCGAGGGGTATGCGGCCTTCGTAGTGCCCCGCAGCGGACTCGCCGCGAAGCACGGCATCACGGTCGTGAACTCGCCCGGCACCGTCGATGCGGGGTATCGCGGCGAGATCAAGGTGACCCTGCTCAACACGGATCGGTCCGAGCCGTTCCGGGTGGAGGCCGGCGACCGGATCGCGCAGCTGATCGTGACGCCGGTGTCTCGCGCGGTCTTCGTGCCCGTGGCGCAGCTGACCGAGAGCGTGCGCGGCGAGTCGGGTTTCGGGTCGACGGGAGTGCGGGGCTGAGCCCGCACCCGCACAATCAGACGAAGAGCCCGGCAGGCCGGGCGCGAACAAGGAGTGTTCCGAGGATGAGCGAAGAACGACAGGCCGATGAGGTCGAGCTGAGGGAGCCGCAGGCTCCGCAGATCGATGATGCGAAGTCGGCGCCGGAGGATCGGGCCGAGGCCGGCCCCTTCGACGCGAGCGAGGTGCCCGCGATGCGTCCGTACGTGGACCTGGGCGGCATCAAGGTGGCGCCGCGCGAGGGTCTGCAACTGCGTCTCGAGGTCGACGAGCGCGCGAACCGCGTGGTGGCGGTGTCGCTCGACTACGCCGAGTCGCTGCTGCAGGTGCAGGCGTTCGCGGCCCCGAAGACCACGGGGCTGTGGCACGGTGTGCGCGCCGAGTTGGCGCAGCAGATGGCCGGCCAGGGTGCTGCGCTCGTCGAGGAGGAGGGCCCGCTCGGCGCCGAGCTCGTCGCCCAGACCGCCGTTCCCGCCGAGCAGGGCGGCGGTACGCGCATTGCGCGCTTCATCGCCGTGGACGGCCCGCGCTGGATGCTGCGCGGCGTCATCATGGGCAAGGCCGCCGTCGACGTGGCGACCCGCGAGCGTGTGATCGATCTGTTCCGCGAGCTGGTCGTCGTGCGCGGCGAGCAGCCGATGCCGCCGAGCGAGCTGCTGCCGTTGCGCGTGCCCGCAGGGGTGCAGGCACAGCGCCAGGGCCCCGCTGCCGGCGGGACTCAGCAGGCGTGAGCGCCCGGCCCGCAGGCGCGCCTGACGACGACGGAGTCGATTCGGCGCCCGGGCCCGAGGGGCGCGCTCCGGGTGCCCGCGGGGGCCTGGGGGGTGTCGTCGAGGCCGGTCTGCACGGCGAGGGCGTGTCCGCTCGGGGCGTGCTCGACGCGATCGGCGGTTGGCGCGGGATCGCGGAGACCCTGGTGCCGGCCACCCTCTACCTCGGGGTGTACGTCGCCACTCGCGACGCTCGCGTGTCGGCGATCGCGCCGCTGGCGCTCGCACTGCTCGCCTTCGGCTGGCGGCTCATCCGGCGGGAGCCGGTGCAGGCGGCGCTGTCGGGGTTCATCGGCGTGCTCGTCTGCGTGGGGGTCACGATGTTCACCGGCCGCGGCGAGGACTACTACCTTCCCGGGTTCTGGATCAACGCGGCGTGGATCGTGGCGCACACGGTCTCACTGCTCGTGGGCTGGCCGCTCATCGGCCTGCTGCTCGGCTTCCTCCGCGGCTCGCTCACCCAGTGGCGGCGGATCCCCGTGCTGCGGCGCGCCGCGAGCCTCTGCACGGTGTTCTGGATCGCGGCCTTCGGCGCGCGTCTCGCCGTGCAGCTGCCGCTCTACTTCGCCGCGCAGGGCGGGGACGCGGCGGCGGTGGACGCTCTGGGACTCGCCCGACTGCTCATGGGCGTGCCGCTGTTCGCGCTCGCGGCGATCATGACCTGGCTCGTGCTGAGCCGGGTGTCGGCGTCGCTGGGCGAGTCGCCGAGCGCACCGGCATCATCTGATGATTAGGCGTCCGAAACCGTTGCGAAAGCAGGGGAGGCGGCTCCGGTAGAGTGATCGGAGCGCGCCCGCAGTGGGTGTAGAATTATCTCGACATCGAGATATCTTGCCTGCGGGCAGGGCGCCGGATGCGGCGCCTCGGGACATGAGTGGAGGAACTGCAATGGCAGCGGTCAACAGCTTCGGAGCGAAGGGCACCCTCGCCGTCGGCGAGCAGGAGTACGAGATCTTCCGGATCGATCAGGTGCCGGGTCACGAGCGCCTGCCCTACAGCCTCAAGGTGCTGCTCGAGAACCTCCTGCGCACCGAGGACGGTGCGAACGTCACCCGCGAGCACATCGAGGCGCTCGGCGGCTGGGATCCCTCCGCGGAACCCGACACCGAGATCCAGTTCACGCCCGCCCGCGTGATCATGCAGGACTTCACCGGCGTGCCCTGCGTCGTCGACCTCGCCACCATGCGCGAGGCCGTCGTCGACCTCGGCGGCAGCCCCGACAAGATCAACCCCCTCGCGCCCGCCGAGATGGTCATCGACCACTCGGTCATCTCCGATGTCTACGGCACCCCCGGCGCCGCCGCGCGCAACGTCGAGATCGAGTACCAGCGCAACGGCGAGCGGTACCAGTTCCTCCGCTGGGGCCAGGGCGCCTTCGACGAGTTCAAGGTCGTCCCACCGGGGACCGGCATCGTGCACCAGGTCAACATCGAGTACCTCGCGCGCGTCACCTTCACCCGCACCGTCGACGGCGTGCTGCGCGCGTACCCCGACACCTGCGTCGGCACCGACTCGCACACCACCATGCAGAACGGTCTCGGCATCCTGGGCTGGGGCGTGGGCGGCATCGAGGCCGAGGCCGCAATGCTCGGCCAGCCCATCTCGATGCTCATCCCGCGCGTCGTCGGCTTCAAGCTGTCGGGCCAGATCCCCGCGGGCGTGACCGCCACCGATGTGGTGCTCACCATCACCCAGATGCTGCGCAAGCACGGCGTCGTGGGCAAGTTCGTCGAGTTCTACGGCGAGGGCGTCGGCTCCGTGCCGCTCGCCAACCGCGCCACCATCGGCAACATGAGCCCCGAGTTCGGCTCGACCGCGGCCATGTTCCCCGTCGATGACGTCACCCTCGACTACATGCGCCTCACCGGCCGCAGCGAAGAGCAGATCGACCTGGTGCGCGCCTACACGCAGGCGCAGGGCATGTGGCACGATCCGGCCCGCGAGCCCCAGTTCAGCGAGTACCTCGAGCTCGACCTCAGCACCGTGGTGTCGTCGATCGCGGGCCCGAAGCGCCCCCAGGATCGCATCGAGCTCAGCCACGCGAAGAGCCAGTTCGAGACCGACCTGAAGAACTACGCCCAGGCCGCGAACCCGGCCAAGGTGAAGGATGAGGCCGGCAACGAGTTCGAGCTCGACCACGGCGCGGTCACCCTCGCCTCGATCACCTCCTGCACCAACACCTCGAACCCCTCCGTGATGCTCGCGGCCGGCGTGCTCGCCCGCAACGCCGTCGCCAAGGGCCTCAAGGCCAAGCCGTGGGTGAAGACCACCCTCGCACCCGGATCGAAGGTCGTCACCGACTACTACGAGAAGTCGGGCCTGAAGCACGACCTCGAAGCGCTCGGCTTCTACACCGTCGGCTACGGCTGCGTCACCTGCATCGGCAACTCGGGTCCGCTGAACGAGGAGATCTCGCAGGCGGTCAACGACAACGACCTCGCCGTGACCGCGGTGCTCTCGGGCAACCGCAACTTCGAGGGTCGCATCAACCCCGACATCAAGATGAACTACCTCGCGAGCCCGCCGCTCGTCATCGCGTACTCGCTCGCCGGCACCATGGACTTCGACTTCGAGAACCAGCCCCTGGGCGAAGACGCCGAGGGCAACGACGTCTACCTGCGCGACATCTGGCCCGACCCCGTCGAGGTGCAGCAGATCGCCGACGCCTCGATCGGCTCCGAGATGTTCGTCGAGAAGTACGCGACGGTCTTCGACGGCGACGAGCACTGGACGTCCCTCCCGACCCCCGACGGCAACACCTTCGCCTGGGACGAGAAGTCGACCTACGTCCGCAAGGCGCCCTACTTCGACGGCATGCAGCGCGATCCGGAGCCCGTCAGCGACATCTCGGGCGCGCGCGTGCTGCTGAAGCTCGGCGACTCCGTCACCACCGACCACATCAGCCCCGCCGGCAGCTTCAAGGCCGAGACGCCCGCCGGCCAGTACCTGGTCGCCAACGGCATCGCTCCGAAGGACTTCAACACCTACGGCTCGCGCCGAGGCAACCACGAGGTCATGATCCGCGGCACCTTCGCGAACATCCGAATCCGCAACCAGCTGCTCGCCGCCGAGAACAACGGCGCCGGGGTCGAGGGCGGCTTCACCCGCGACTTCACCCAGGAGGGCGCCCCCCAGGCCTACGTCTACGACGCCTGCCAGAACTACCAGGCCGCGGGCGTGCCGCTCGTCGTGCTCGGCGGCAAGGAGTACGGCTCGGGATCGTCGCGCGACTGGGCTGCGAAGGGCACCCGCCTGCTCGGCGTGAAGGCCGTCATCACCGAGAGCTTCGAGCGCATCCACCGCTCGAACCTGATCGGCATGGGCGTGCTGCCGCTGCAGTTCCCGCAGGGCCAGAGCGCCGACAGCCTCGGGCTCGACGGCACCGAGACCTTCGATATCAGCGGCGTCGAGCAGCTGAACGAGGGCATCACCCCGAAGACGGTCGCCGTCACCGCCACCAAGGAAGACGGCTCGCAGATCGCATTCGACGCGATCGTGCGCATCGACACCCCCGGTGAGGCCGACTACTACCGCAACGGCGGCATCCTGCAGTACGTGCTGCGCTCGCTCGTCTGAGCCGACACCGGCTGAGCTGATACCGTCCGAGCTTCGCTCGGCCGGCTGAGCCAGCACCGCACAGAAGCCCGCACCGCCCCGAGCCCTCGGCTCGCAGGGGCGGGGCGGGCTTCCGTCATGGTGGGGCGCGGTAGACTGAGGGGATGCCCGGCGCATTCCGCCGGAACCGACTGCGGAGGTGGCGAGTGGCGATCCTGGATCGAATCGAAACGCCCCGCGACCTCGATGCGCTCACCCCTGAGGAGTGCCGCAAGCTCGCGGCGGAGATCCGGGAGTTCCTCATCGCCGAGGTCGCGAAGACCGGCGGGCACCTCGGCCCGAACCTGGGTGTGGTCGAGCTCACCATCGCGATCCACAGGGTTTTCGACTCGCCCCGCGATCCGATCGTCTTCGACACCGGCCACCAGAGCTACGTGCACAAGCTGCTCACCGGCCGCAGGGACTTCTCCCGGCTGCGTCAGCGCGGCGGGCTCGCCGGCTACCCGCAGCGCGCCGAGAGCGAGCACGACATCGTCGAGAGCTCCCACGCCTCCAGCTCGCTGAGCTGGGCCGACGGCATCTCCCGGGCGTTCGCGCGGCGCTCCCAGCACGACCGCCACGTGGTGGCCGTAGTCGGCGACGGCGCGCTCACCGGCGGCATGACCTGGGAGGCCCTCAATAATGTCACCGACGACAACGACCGCAATCTCGTGATCGTCGTCAACGACAACGGGCGCTCTTACGCCCCCACCATCGGCGGCATGGCGCGCTTCCTCAACGGGGTGCGCACCTCGTCGAGCTATCGCGACCTGCAAGAGGGCAGCGAGCGGTTCTTCTCCGCCTTCGGCGCCCCCGGCCGCACCGTGTACCGCGCGACCCGCGGGGCGATGCGCGGCATCGCGAGCCGCGCCTCCGGCAACCAGGATCTCTACTCGAACCTCGACATCAAGTACGTGGGCCCCATCGACGGGCACGACCTGGAAGCCGTCGAGCAGGGGCTGCGGCAGGCGAAGGACTACGGCCGCCCCACGCTCGTGCACGTCATCACCGAGAAGGGGCGCGGCTACGCGCCTGCCGAGAACGACGAGGCCGACCAGTTCCACTCCGTCGGCAAGATCGACCCCGACAGCGGTGTGCCCGTGCAGGCCTCCTCGGGGGCGAGCTGGACGTCGGTGTTCCGCGAGCGCATCGTGGAGCTCGCCGAGCGCGATGACCGCGTCGTCGCGATCACCGCGGCGATGCTCGCGCCCACCGGCCTCGACCTGCTCGCCGAGCGGCACCCGGCGCGCGTGTACGACGTCGGCATCGCCGAGCAGCACGCGGTCACGAGCGCCGCGGGGCTCGCATACGGCGGGCTTCACCCGGTCGTCGCGATCTACGCGACCTTCATGAACCGCGCTTTCGACCAGCTGCTCATGGACGTCGCCCTGCACCGTGCGGGCGTCACCTTCGTGCTGGATCGCGCGGGCATCACCGGCCCCGACGGCGCCAGCCACAACGGCGTCTGGGATCTCGCGACCCTGCAGATCGTGCCGGGCATCCGGATCGCCGCGCCCCGCGACGAGGCGACGCTGCGGGAGCTCCTCGGGGAGGCCGTGCAGGTGGACGACGGCCCCACGGTGATCAGGTACCCGAAGGGCTCCGTGGGAGCGCCGGTGCCGGCCGTGCGACGCCTCCAGGACGGGGTCGATGTGCTGCTCGAGGCGGGCGAAACCGTGAAGGATGCCGCTGCGGCGGAGAATTCGACGCAAGCCGCTTCGGCAGACGACGCCTCATCGACCGACGTGCTCTTCGTGACGGTGGGCCCGATGGCGCGGGTGGCACTCGACGCCGCCGCGATCCTCGCCGAGCAGGGCATCACGGCGACCGTCGTCGATCCCCGCTGGGTCGTACCGGTCGCGCACTCCGTCACCGAGCTCGCGCGCAGCCACCGTCTGCTCATCAGCATCGAGGACGGCATCCGCGTGGGCGGCGTGGGCACCCGTATCAGGCAGGCGCTGCGCGACGCCGGCGTCGACACGGCCGTGAGCGAGCTCGGCACACCCGACGCATTCCCCGATCACGCCTCCCGCGACGAGCTGCTGCGGGACGCCGGGCTCACCGCCGAGCAGATCGCTACAGCGGTCGCAGATCAGGTGCGCGGCAAGCGGATCCCGATCGCCCGCCCCGAGTAGCCGCCGCCCGCGGCCCCGATCCGCATCCAGCCGAGCCGCTGCGCTCACCGGCGAGCGCGCTCGAAGCGATTTCTAGGTGCAGCGCCAGCGCCTCCACCCGTCACCTCGCATGCGCAGAGCCCCTGCTCGGAAACGATCCGGGCAGGGGCTCTGCGCTGCAGCGCGCGGCTAGCGGGCGCCCTGGATACGCGGGTCGTGGAACGCACCGCCGGCGGCGCGCTCACTCGCCCCGACGCGGTCGAGGTACGGGGTCGCGCCACCGGCCTGGAACGGCCAGCCGGCGCCGAGGATGAGGCAGAGGTCGATGTCCTCAGCCGCGGCGACCACGCCCTCGTCGAGCATGATCCGGATCTCACCGGCGAGCTCGTCCTCGACGCGGCGCAGGATCTCCTCCTCGCTCACGGCAGTCTTGCCGAGCACGACGACCTTGCGGCCGGCCTTCGAGAGATCCTCGACCTTGCCGAGCTTGGTCTTGACGAGCGGCCCGTCGACCTCTGCCAGCCGGTGCAGGTTCTCGGAGGCGTAGAAGCGATCCGGGAAGGCGTGCACCATGGTGTCCTGCACGTGCGCGGCGACCTTCCAGCCGACCAGGTCGATGAGCTCGAAGGGGCCCATCGGCAGGCCGATCGGCGCGAGGGCTCGCTCCACGACGGGCAGCGGGGTGCCCTCGTCGAGTGCCCGCGCCGCCTCGCCCATGACCTTCGCCAGCAGGCGGTTCACCACGAAGCCGGGTCGGTCGGCGGTGATCACGGCGCTCTTGCCGAGCTTCTTCGCGACGGCCATCGCGGTGGCGAGCGTGGGGTCGTCGGTGGCCGGCACCTTCACGACTTCGATGAGCGGCATCACCGCGACAGGGTTGAAGAAGTGGAAGCCCACGAGCCGTTCCGGATGGGCGAGATTCGCACCGATCTCCTCGACCGACAGCGACGAGGTGTTCGTCGCGAGGATCGCCTCGGGCGAGATGATGGGCTCGATCTCGGCGAACACCTGTTGCTTCACGCCGAGCTCTTCGAACACGGCCTCGATCACCCAGTCGCAGTCGGCGTAGAGCGTCTTGTCGGTGGTGCCGCTCACGAGCGCCTTCACCTGGTTGGCGTCGTCGGCCGAGAGACGGCCCTTCTCCTGCATCTTGTCGATCTCGCCGCGGATGTAGTCGAGCCCCTTGTCGACGCGCGACTGGTCGAGGTCGGTGATGAGCACCGGCACGCGCAGCTTGCGGGCGAAGAGCAGCGCGAACTGGCTGGCCATGAGGCCCGCGCCGATGACGCCGACCTTCTTCACCGGTCGGGCGAGCTCGCGGTCGGGGGCGCCCGCCGGTCGCTTCGCGCGCTTCTGCACCAGGTCGAAGGCGTAGATGGAGGCCGCGAACTGGTCGCTCGAGATGAGCTGCGCGAGTGCTTCGTCCTCGCGCTCGAAGCCGCGCTCGATGTCGTTGTCCTTGGCCGCGCTGAGCAGATCCAGAGCGACGTAGGGAGCCTTCGCCGCGGTGCCGATGCGCGCCTTGAGAGTGTCCCGGGCGATCTTGATCGCCGCGGGCCACTTGGTGAGGCGCTCCAGCTTGCCGGGCACGTTGGGGCGGTCGACCTTGGTGCGGCCGGCGATGACGCCGTCGGCCCAGGCGATCGACTGCTCCAGGAAGCTCGCGGCGCCGAACATCGCGTCGAACAGGCCCATCTCGTAGGCCTGCTTGGGCTTCAGCATCCGGTTGTTCTTGAGCGGGTTCGAGACGATGATCTCGAGGGCCTTCTCGATGCCGATGAGGTTGGGCACGAGCGTCGCGCCGCCCCAGCCGGGGATGATGCCCAGGAAGACCTCCGGGAACGCGAGCGCGGCCGCTGAGGCGTCGAGCGTGCGGTAGTCGGAGTTCAGCGCGATCTCCATCGCCCCGCCCAGCGCGAGGCCGTTGACGAACGCGAAGGAGGGCACGCCGAGCGTGCCCAGCTTGCCGAGGACGCGGTGGCCGTACTGCGCCATGAGGCGGGCGTTCTGCTCGGTGGCGAGCGTGGAGACCTTCGAGAGGTCGGCGCCCGCGGCGAAGATGAACGGCTTGCCGGTGATGGCGACGGCGCGGATCTCGCCTGCGGCGGCGCGGCTCCGCTGCTCGTCGAGCACGCGTTCGAGGCCCTGCAGGGTGCGCGGGCCCAGCGTGTTGGGGCGGGTGTGGTCGCGACCGTTGTCGAGGGTGATGAGCGCGAGCACGCCGCCGGAGGGCAGCGCCACGTCGCGCACGTACGACTCGGTGACGACCTCGTCGGCGGACGCCTCGATGATCGGCGAGAAATCGATCTTGCTGTAGTCGGTCATGGCGATTACTTCTTGCCCTTCTTGCCGTCGAAGTGAGGATTCTCCCAGATGGCGGTGCCGCCCTGGCCGAGCCCGACGCACATGGCGGTGACGCCGAAGCGCACGTCGGGTCGCTGCTCGAACTGGCGCGCGAGCTGGATCATGAGCCGCACGCCGGAGGCGGCGAGGGGGTGGCCGAACGCGATGGCGCCGCCCCACGGGTTGACGCGGGGGTCGTCGTCGGCGATGCCGAAGTGATCCGTGAAGGACAGCACCTGCACTGCGAAGGCCTCGTTGAGTTCGAAGAGGCCAATGTCGTCGATGGTGAGCCCGGCGCGCTGCAGCGCCTTCTCGGTCGACGGCACGGGGCCGAGCCCCATGACCTCGGGCTGCACACCCGCGAAGGCGAAGCCGACGAGGCGCATCTTGGCACCGAGTCCCAGCTCCTTGGCGGTGTCGGCGCCGGCGAGCAGGGAGACGGTCGCGCCGTCGGTGAGCGGCGAGGCGTTGCCCGCGGTCACCCGGCCGTGGGGGCGGAACGGCGTCTTGAGGCCGGCGAGGACCTCCATGGTGGTCTGCGGGCGACGGCCTTCGTCTTCGGTGGCGAGGCCCCAGCCGTTCGCGGAGCGCGTGGCGACGGGCACGAGGTCGGCCTGGATGTCTCCGCGGTCGTAGGCCGCCTGCACCTTGTGCTGGCTGAGCATGCCGAAGCGGTCGGCGCGCTCCTTGGTCAGCTCGGGGAAGCGGTCGTGCAGCCGCTCGGCGGTGATGCCCATGTTGAGGGCGTCCGGGCTGACGAGCTTCTCGGCCACGAAGCGCGGGTTCGGGTCGGCGTCGAGGCCGATGGGGTGACGGCCCATGTGCTCGACGCCGCCCGCGATCGCGAGATCGTACTGCCCGGATCCGATCGCGGCGCCCATGAACGAGGCGACGGTGAGGGCGCCGGCGCACATGCGGTCGAGGGCGAAGCCGGGCACCGTGACGGGCAGGCCGGCGAGCATCGCGACGGTGCGGCCGAGGGTGAGCCCCTGGTCGCCCTGCTGCGTGGTCGCGGCGATGCCCACGTCGTCGATGCGGTCGAGCGGAAGCGCCTCGTTGCGCTCGATCAGGCCCTGCAGCGCCTTGACCGCGAGGTCGTCGGCGCGGGTTCCCGCGTACATGCCTTTTTCGCCGGCACGCCCGAACGGGGTGCGCACCCCGTCGACGAACACGACTTCTCTCATTGCGGCCACTGTGCCTCCATCAGGTGTGTGATCTGCGTGCTCACCATCCTAGAGACGGAGTCTCACAGATGGAAGGGGGCGTGCGGGTTCGCCGCAATTCCGAGCGGTATCGGCTCGGTAATTATGCGAGGTCCACAAAAGCGGCAGCAATGATTGGTGCAGTGATGCCAATCTGCCAGTCGCGTGCACCCAGCTCCTTGAGACGCAGTGCCACGGCGGCGGGGGAGCGGTCGCCGGGCGGGCTCCACACGACGCGGCGCAGGGTATCCGGGGTGAGCAGGTTCTCGATCGGGATCCGCTGCCGCTCCGCCTCGGCCTCGAGCGCGGACCGGGCCGCCGCGAGGCGCGCGGCCGCTTCGGGGTGGCGCTGCGGCCACCCGCGGTGATGCGGTACCGTGTCCGGATCACGCGGCTTCGGGCCGGGCAGATCCTCCGTCGTCTTGCCGCGCAGGACTGCCCGCCACCAGCGGTCGAGCTCGGTGCGGCTGGCGCGGCCCCGGAACGTCTGCAGCCGGGCGAGATCCCCCTTCGATCGAGGGTTCGCCCCGGCAGCGGCCACGAGCGAGGAATCCGGGATCAGGCGACCCGGCGCCACGTCGCGCTCACGGGCGAGCTCATCGCGCGCGAGCCACAACTCCCGGGCGATGGCGAGGGCGCGCGGCGAGCGCAGCGAGTGCCCGCCGGAGAGCTTCCGCCACGGCTCCGGGCTGCGCGGCTTGTCCGGCCGGGTGCGCACGGCCTCGAACTCCTGCAGCGCGAACTCGGTCTTGCCCTGCGCATCGAGATCCGCCGCCACCGCATCGCGCAGGTCGGGCAGCAGGGCGACATCGAGCGCCGCGTACTCGAGCCACGGCTCGGGCAGGGGGCGCTGCGACCAGTCCGCAGCGGAGTGGGCCTTCTCGAGGCTGATTCCGAGCAGCGACTCCACGATCGCGCCGAGCCCGACCCGTTCGTAGCCGAGCAGGCGCGCAGCCAGCTCCGTGTCGAAGAGGCGGGCGGGCGCGAGACCGAGCGCGCTGAGGCAGGGGATGTCCTGGCTCGCCGCGTGCAGGATCCACTCCTCCTCGCCGATCGCCTCGGCCAGCGGTGAGAAGCTCTCGAGCTCGGTCGGGTCGAAGAGGAAGGGACGGGTGCCCCGCCGGAACACCTGCACGAGGTACGCGTCGGAGCCGTAGCGGAACCCTGAGGCCCGCTCCGCGTCGACCCCGACAGGGCCGGCGCCTGCGGCGAGCGCCTCGGCGGCGCGCTCCAGGCCGGTCTGATCGGTGACGAGCGACCAGTCGGTGTCGAGCTCGGACTGTTCGACCATGGTCACTCGCCCTCCCGGTGCGGCAGGCCGGCGAGCAGGCACAGCAGCTCGGACCAGGCCTCGGCGTGAGCGGCGAAGTCCGCTCCGAGCGGCGTCCACGAGGCGCGCAGCTCGATCTGGGCGGCGTCGCCCTGGGCTTCCAGCGTGCCGAAGCCGCTCGACAGCGTCTTCGTGGCGGTGCCCGAGAGGTAGGTGTACTCGGCGCCGCGCGAGTCGAGCGCGTCGACGAGCCAAGACCAGGCGACGTCCGAGATGAAGGGGTCGACGCCGATCTCCACCTCGAGCGGGGCCTGCGCGAAGCAGACGATGCGGAAGGGCGCGCCCCACTCCTCGGCGGAGTCGGGGTCGTGCATGAGCACGAGGCGGCCCGCGCCGTGGTGCGAATCGATCGTGCCGTCGGGGGAGAGGCCCCGCCGCGGGCCCCGCGCGACGCCGGCCGCGAGGGCGATCGAGCGCGGAGCGATCCGTTCGGGGGCCGGGATCTCCTGCGTCACGAGTTCGCTGCGCAGCTGCCCGCCCCGGATCTGAGCAGCGGCGACATCGAAGTCGATCGACTGCAGACCAATCCTTGCCATCACAGAGGGAACACTAGAGTTTGCTGTGAGGGTTTTCGCGATGCCACGCCGGGCAGGGGCGGATCGCGGGAGAGGAGAGCGGCTCATGGAGGACTGGCAGCGGAACGCGGCTCGCGCGCTCGGCTTCGCCGCGGGCGCGGCGGCGGTCGGCGCGGTGGGCGTCGTCGCCGGGGGTGTGGCCCTGGCTCGAATGGCGGTGACTCCGGAGCAGGAGGCCGAGTCCCCGGTCACCGTGGTCGGCTTGCAGCGCGAGGGGACGGCCACGCTCGTGCGGCTGCGAGGGGTTGACTGCGACCTCCCGGGCCGCTACTCGCTGGTCTTCGACCGCGGCGCCGGTCACGCCCGTCTCGGCCCGGTGCTCGCCTCGGGGCGGGACGGCACGATCCGCGAACTGCTGCGGGTGGATCGCGGTGAACCCCGAGCTGGGATGCCGGCCCGTCTCACCGGCTGGTGGTACACCTCGCCCGACGAGCTGGGCTACGCCGCCGAGCGGATCGCCTACCCCACCGAGCTCGGGGACGCGGAGGCGTGGATCGTGCGCCCCGCCCGGGCCCGCAAGAAGCGCTGGGCGGTGCACGTGCACGGTCGCGGCGCCCCGCCCGAGGAGGCGCTGCGCGGCGTCGCGCCGCTCGCTCGGGCCGGCATCACCAGTCTCGTCATCACCTACCGCAATGACCCGGGGGCGCCGAGCGGCGTCAACGGACGCTACGGCGTGGGGGTGTCGGAGGCGCGGGACGTCGACGCCGCCATCGCCGAGGCGCGCCGGCGCGGAGCGCAGCGCGTCACCCTGTTCGGCTGGTCGATGGGCGGTACGGCGGCGCTGGTCACGGCGACCCGCGGCGCCCACCGGGACGTGATCGACGGCGTCATCCTCGACTCTCCCGCAGTGGACTGGAGCGAGCTGCTGCGCTACCACGCGGCTGGCAGGCGGGCGCCGCGGCTCGTCGCGGAGCTCGGGATCCGCCTGCTCTGGCAGGGGCGCGTGCGCGGCGGAGAGGACGGCGGCATCGCGTTCGACAGCCTGAACGCTGCCGCGTTCGGGCGCGAGCTGCGGGTTCCCGTGCTCATCCACGCGAGCGAGCAGGACACGTTCGTGCCGTGCAGCGGGGCTCAGCGCCTTGCGGAGGAGCGGCCCGATCTGGTGCAGCTGCGCCTCCAGCGGCACGGCGAGCATGTGAAGCTGTGGAACGTCGATCCCGAGCCCTGGGAGCGGGTCACCGAGCAGTTCGCGCGCGCCCTGCCCCGGCCGGCCTGGCGCGGCTAGGATGCGGCCGCGGCGGCGGTAGACTGGTGGACGATGTCTTCCGACCCCCAGCACAGCTCCGCACGTCTCGTCGACCGCCACCCGAGCATCTCGGGCACCGATCTCGTCGCGACGCTCGTCCCGCCGCCCCAGTTCGATCATGCCTCGTTCGACTCCTACCGGCCCGATCCCGCGTATCCCTCGCAGGACGAGGCGCGAAGCCTGCTGCGCTCGTTCACCGAGCCCGAGCCGCCCGCTGCCCGCGGGGGCTTCTTCGGCTTCGGGCGGAAGAAGCCGGCCGAGCCGCGGCCGAGCGCCCCGAGCAGGCCGGGCGTCTACCTCGATGGCGGCTTCGGCGTCGGCAAGACCCACCTCCTCGCCGCGGCGTGGCACGCGACCGCGGGTCGGAAGTACTTCGGCACGTTCATCCAGTACACCGCACTCGTGGGCGCGCTCGGCTACGACGGGGCCCTCGGTGTGCTGCAGGGGGCGCGCCTCATCTGCATCGACGAGTTCGAGCTCGACGATCCCGGCGACACCATGCTCATGACGCGGCTCATCAAGGACCTCACCGCGACGGGGTCCCGCTTCATCGCGACCTCGAACACGCCGCCGAACGCACTCGGCGAGGGCCGCTTCGCCGCAGCCGACTTCATGCGCGAGATTCAGGCGATGTCGGATCGCTTCGTCACGGTGCGGATCGACGGCGTCGACTACCGTCAGCGCGACATCGAGGGCGACGCCGTCGCGCTCGACACCGACGCCTACCGCTTCGCCCTCGCCGACGTGGCGGCCTCGGGCGAGCGCATGACCGACGACGACTTCTCGCAGCTCATCGCCCACCTGGCGACCGTGCACCCGTCGAGTTACGTGGGCATGCTCGACGGCGTGCAGTGCATCGGCCTGCGCGACGTCCACGAGCTCACCGACCAGTCGGCGGCGCTGCGCTTCGTCGCGTTCATCGACCGCGTCTACGACGCGCAGATCCCGATCCGCGCCACCGGCACGACGCTCACCTCGATCTTCGGCGGCGGCATGCTCGACGGCGGCTACCGCAAGAAGTACCTGCGCTGCATGTCCCGCTTGAACGCGCTCACCTCGAGCGAGCTCGAGGCGTAGGCGGGCGCGTGGCCGGAGGGGGTTCGGAGGGCGGGCTGCTGCGCTTGATCGCGCGCGCCGTGGCCGACGCGCTCATCGGCGCGCAGCGGCGCTCCGCTTCGGGGCGCGGCACGGGGTCGCGAGGCGGATCCGCCACCCTGCGCTCCGCGACTCGTCTGCGCACCGTCCCCCACGACTCCGAGGACAGTCCCGGGCGCAACGGGGCGGGCGCGACCCGAGACCTCACCGCGGCTGAGATCCGCGCGCTGCGTCCGAGCTATGAGCCGCACCCCGACGGCGATCCCGACCCCGGCGAGATCGTCTGGACCTGGGTGCCGTACGCCGAGAACGACGGGCGCGGGAAGGACCGGCCGGTGCTCATCATCGCGCGGATCGACGGCGACACGACGGCCGGCTGCTACCTGAGCACGAAAGCGCACCGCGGCTTCGTCTCGGTCGGCAGGGGCGGCTGGGACAGTCAGGGGCGCGAGAGCTTCCTCGCACCCGACCGGGTGCTGCGCATCGCCGACCGCGGCATGCGCCGCGAGGGGCACGTGCTGTCGCGCGAGCACTTCGCGATGGCGGTGCAGGCAGTGGGGCGGCTGCACGGCATTCGCGGTTGATTCTCGGCTCGGCCTCTGTCGGCTACGCCCGTCGCGGGCCATAATGGCGACAACGCGACGAATCGGTCGGCGCGCGACGAGAGGAACTGGACATGGGCATCGAGGATCTGGGCAAGCAGGTGTCCCAGCTGGCGGGCAAGGCGGGCGAGTTCGCGAAGCAGAACGCGGACAAGATCGAAGAGGCTCTGAAGAGCGAGCAGGCCGAGGGCATCAGCGACAAGATCCTCGACGGCGCCGCCGGCCTCGCGAACAAGGTCACCGGGGGCAAGCACAGCGACAAGGTCACCGAGCTGCGCGACAACCTCGACGGCAAGATCGGCAACGAGTAGCGCCTCGGCGCTCCTGAGGGCTCCCGGTTGCCCGCGACGGTCGCCGGGGGTTCTCGCTGCGCTCAGCCTTGCAGCACTCGGCTTCGCAGCGCCCCGCGGACGCCTGCGACACGGCTCCCGCCCCAGACCCCGACCGCCGCGAGCAGCAGCGCCGCCAGCAGTCCGAGCACGGTGACCGCGAGCAGAGCCGCGCCCCGCTCGGGCAGCAGGAAGCCGTAGGGCACCCAGCCGTCCGTGGCGCCGCGCGTGAGCGCTACCGCGAGCCAGAGCAGCGGGTAGGGCAGCACCACCCAGAGGCTGCGCCATGCGAGCGGTCGTCGGTCTCCGACGAGCAGCCAGTCGAGCACCACGGCGATCGGCAGCACGGCATGCAGAGTGGCGCTCACCCACGGGGGAGCGGCAGCCGTGCCGGGTACGACACCGTTGTAGATGACGGCGACCACGATCATGCAGGCGACAGCCGCGGCCCTCGCGTACACCAGCCAGGGTCGTGCCGGCAGCCCCCGCAGCGCGCCGACGCCGGAGATGATGAGCGCCCCTGCGGTCAGCAGGCTCGTGAGGTTGGTGAAGTAGCCGAAGTAGTCGAAGGGGTTGCTGCGGCCATGCCCGATCCCCTCGACGTAGGCGTAGCCGAGCACGGCGATGACCGCCGCCCCGGCCAGTATCCGGGCGGCGCCCACCCCGGGTGCGGCGAGGGGCGCGGCCGCGGGCGACGCCGTGGACTGCTCTGCGGGAGCGGAGGCGGTGCGTGCGGTCGGCATGCGCGTCAGCATAGCCGCACCACGCCGGCCCGCACCTCGGAGCGGCTACGCCTGCGACGGGTAGGGGGCCCCGCGCAGCAGTCCTGCGAGGTGGGCGGCGTTGGCGGCGGCGGTCTCGATGGCGGTGGCCACGGGCTCCGGCGTCGCATCGAGTTCGCGGTAGTCGGTCTTCTGCATCGCCTCGCCGTTCCAGTACACGGAGGCCTGTGCGGGGATCGTGAAACCGACGTCGCCGAGCGCCTGCGCGAGGATCGCCGTGATGTGGTGGGCGCCGTCCTCATTGCCCACGACGACGGGGATCGCGACGCGGTCGAACAAGATCGGCCGGCCGGCCCCGTCGGTCTCGCCCAGCTCCGCGTCGAGGCGTTCGAGCACCCGCTGCGCGACGCTCGAGTGCTGGCCCAGCCACGTCGGCGTCACGAAGACGAGGATGTCGGCGTCGAGCACGGCCCGGCGCAGGCGCGGCCACTCGTCGCCCTCACCCATGTCGGCTTCGACCCCCGGCAGGATGCGCGAGTCGACCGCCCGCACCGTGTCCGAGACGACGCCGTGCCGCCCCAGCGCGGCGAGCACCTGGCCGCCGAGCACGTCGCCGCTCGACAGCCCCGGCGAGGGCTTGAGCGTGCAGTTGATCATCAGGGCCGTCAGCGATGCAGTCATGGCCCCACCGTAGGCACGCGCTCACCCGCGGGGAAGGGGCTTCCGTTTCCGGCGGATCGGCGCTAGCGCTGCCGGCCCAGCTGCGCCCGCACGGCGGCGCGCTACAGTTCGGCGTAGCGGGCGCGGAACACGCAGAACACGCCGTACGCGATGAAGCCCGCGCCCATCACCGCGACGAGCGCGCCGCCGAACGGGAGATCCCGCAGCGACTCGATGGCCGCATCGAGCCCGCCCGCGGCCTGCGGGTCGCGCCGCACGGCCGCATCGACGAGCAGCACGCCCACCACCGTGAGCGCCCCACCCTTCACCACGAAGCCGAGCACCCCGATGCCGGCGATCACCGTGCCGAACTGACCGGGCGGCAGCGCCACCCGCTTGCGGAAGCTGCGCCGCACCCCCATCACGACCCAGGAGATGCCGCCGATCGCCACACCCGCCCCGATGAGCCCCAGCAGCACCGGCCCGCCCGGGAAGGTGAGCAGCCCGCGGCTCGCCTCGCGGGCGCTCGAATCGGGATCCGGACGCGCTCCGACAGCGACCGCCGCGGCGACCACGCCCATACCGATGAAGAGGACCGCCTGTCCCCACTCGGCGACCCGGCGAGCCCACCGCTTCGGCCGCTGCTCGATGCGCAGCGCGACGCCGTGGATGCCGTGGTACACGCCCAGCGCCCACAGGAGCCCCGCAACCACCCACAGGGCGGCGAAGCCGAGCGGCGCCGAGGCGAGCGCCGCGAGCGCGCCGGCCTGATCCGCCTCGCCCCGCCCGCTCCACGCGAGCGCGAGAGCGATGCCGCCGATGATGAGGTGGATCAGGCCGCTCGCGACGTAGCCGCTGCGGGCGAGCACGCGAAGCGGCGTCTTGCGCTCGGCGTTGCGCGCCGCCGATCTCACCCCGGGCTTCACGCTTCGAGCGTAGCCGGTGCGGCCGCTACCCGAGCACGACCTGGGCTGCCGGCTCGGCCGCGGAGCATGGCACAGATGGACGGAGCGGGCAACCCCCTGGAGACGATCCGCGCCGACTGGAAGAGTGGGGTTCGTCAACACGAAGGAGGCTCCACATGAGTGCATCGGACAAGCTGTCCGCCGGAATGGACAAGGCGAAGGGCAAGGCCAAGGAGGCCCTGGGCAACGTGACCGGCGATGACGAGAAGGTCGCCGAGGGCAAGGCTGATCAGGCGAAGGGCGACCTCAAGAACGCCGCAGCGAAGGCCAAGGACGCCGCGAAGGATGTCTTCGATCGCTGACCTCCGTCGCGCGCGGTCCCCGCGGATCCCGGAAGGGGTTCGCGGGGACCGCTGCGTTCCCGGGGCTTTGCGGGGCGGTGCGCGGCGCGGGGTCGTCGGCGCACGTGCCCGAATCCTCGAGGAGACGAAGTGCTGAGCGTGCTCGTCGTCGCCGACCCCGGTCAGCCCTCCCGCCGCGTCTCCCGCATTCGCACGCGGCTCGAGGCCGAGCTGGAACGCGTGCTGACCGCCCCGGTGGCGGTGCGGGTGCGCACCGAGCTGATCCGCATCGATCCCGACGACACACTCGACGTCTCCGACGTGAAGCGGCTCTCGACCGAGTACGAGGACGTCGAGATCGTCATGGTGGTCACCGAGATCCCGCGGCACCGGGGCGGCCGGCCGCTCGTCGCCGAAGTGCTCGCCTCGGACGACGTCGCGGTCGTCTCACTGCCCACCCTCGGGGCGGGGGCCACGAACGGTCGCCTGCTGCGCGTGCTGGTCTCGTGCGCACGCCAGATGCGCGCGGCGCCGGCCGAGGATGAGGCGCGGCATGGCATCGCGTGGGCGCGGTGGCGAGGATGCGCCGAGAACGCCAACCGACTGCTGCAGGCGCACCGGCTCACCGGGGGAGCCCGCACCGTGTTCGGCATGGTGCTCGCGAACGACCCGTGGCGGATCGTGCCCAAGCTGTCGAGCGCGCTCGCGGCTGCGGCCGCGGCGGGCGCCTTCGGGGTGTTCTACAACTCGATCTGGCAGATGTCGGCGGTGCTCAGCCCGCTTCGCCTCGCGGTCATCAGCGGGCTCGCGATCATCGTGATCGTGGGGTGGCTGCTGATCGGAAACCGGCTGTGGGATCGCCCCCGGTACGCGAGCCTCACTGAGGTGATCCTGCTCTACAACCTCTCCACGGTGCTGACGCTGCTGCTGTGCGTGCTCGCGCTCTACGCCTCGCTCGTCGTCATCATCCTGCTGAGCGGGCTCATCGTGATCGACCCCGACTTCATGAGCAGCGTGCTCGGATCGGAGGCGCGCTTCTCGAACTACGTGGACATCGCGGTGCTGAGCGCCTCGCTCGGAACCGTCGCCGGAGCGCTCGGGTCGAGCTTCGACTCAGATGCGGACATCAGGATGCTGACCCACGGGCAGCGCGAACGTCAGCGCGTGAACACCGCGGAGTAGACGAAGCACGAAATCGAAGCGGAGCCCGGTATCGAGCGCTACAAAAAAGACCCCCTCGTCGAGGGGGTCTTGCTGTGCGCGATACTGGGATCGAACCAGCGCGGATCCCTGAGGGCAAACGCGTCAGCGTTTGCGGGATCCGCGAGGTCGCTGGGGGAGAGCCCGGTATCACGCGCAACAAAAAAGACCCCCTCGTCGAGGGGGTCTTGCTGTGCGCGATACTGGGATCGAACCAGTGACCTCTTCCGTGTCAGGGAAGCGCGCTACCGCTGCGCCAATCGCGCCTGTTCAGGCTTATTGAATTGTAAGCGAGGTGGCGACGGGATTCGAACCCGTGTATACGGCTTTGCAGGCCGCTGCCTCGCCTCTCGGCCACGCCACCGCAGTGGTGGTTGACACCACAAGCGGCCGAGAAAACTCGGCCACTCGAGCGGATGACGAGACTCGAACTCGCGACCCTCACCTTGGCAAGGTGATGCGCTACCAACTGCGCTACATCCGCATCGCCGCCCTGCTGCGTTTCCGCTGCCGTGGCGACCTGAATAACTATATGCGGGTCCCCGGTGCGACGCAAATCAGGCTCGAACGCCCGGGCGCGCCGCCTGTCTCCGCCTCGTTTTCGCCCTCTTTTCGCGACTTTCGACGTCATCCGATGCCGGATATGCGCCCCGTCGGAGCCGATCCCGGCTAGCGTGGTGTGCATGGGCAAGCGCGGGCGATCGGCTCTGAAGCGGGGGATCGCGCTGCTGTGCGTCCTGCTGGTGGCGGCAGTCGCGGTGTTCGCGTTCTCGCACCGCCAGGAGATCCGCGACCACTTCGCCGCGATGGGCTTCGAGCCGCATCCGCGGGTGGTGGAGGTGATGGATGAGCTCGATCTCACCTCCTCGGGCGAACGCGTCTTCCTCGCCACGCAGCCGACCATCGACGGCAGCCAGAACTTCAACGAGCAGTGCGCCGATGTCGATCACTCCGAGCACGGTCACGTGCTCGGTTGCTTCACCGGCGAGCGCATCCACCTCTTCGACGTCACCGACGAGCGCGTGCAGGGCGTCGTCGAGGTCACCGCGGCGCACGAACTGCTGCACGCCACGTACGCCCGCCTGGGGGAGGGCGATCGTGCGGTGCTCGCGCCGCGCTTGCGCGCCGCCTACGAGGAGCTGGCGGAGCACGATCCGGCCCTGCGGGAACGCATGCAGGTCTACGAGCACCTTTCGGAGGCGGCCTTCGCGAACGAGCTGCACTCGGTGCTCGGCACCGAGGTGCGCGAGCTGCCCGACTGGCTGGAGGAGCACTACGCGCGGTGGTTCGCGGATCGCGGATCGCTCATCGACATCTTCGAGAGGTACCACTCGGTGTTCGTCGATCTGCAGCAGCAGGCCGACGCCCTCCAGGCGGAGATGACGACACTGAGGGCCGACATCGAGACGCGCAAAGCCGCCTACGACGAGGATGTGCGCCGTTTCAACGAGGACGCCGCCGAGTTCAGCGCGCGGAATGAGCGCTACGAGTTCTCCGACGACCCAGGCGAGTTCGACCGTATCCGTGGCGAGCTCGCGGAACGCCGCGACGCGCTCGAGCAGACCCTCACGACCCTGCAGGCCGACATCGACTACTACAACGGCTTGGGCGCTCAGCTCAAGCAGCTGGGCGAGCTGAGCACGGAGCTCGACCGGCAGCTCAACAGCGATCTCGCGCCGGTGACGACACGCCCGACCGAGTGAGCCTCGAATCGGCCGCGATCCGCATGATCTCGCCGTTCGCGGTGCGAGTGGCACAGGCGCCCGATGATCCGTGTAAGATCGATCGGGTTGGCACGGATCAGTGATCCGGATCACACGGGCGATTGGCGCAGTTGGTAGCGCGCTTCCTTCACACGGAAGAGGTCATCAGTTCGAGTCTGGTATCGCCCACCCAAGTGTCGATGTTCAAACATGCGACATCTGCAGGTTTGACATCCTCACCCGCGCGCACGCTGGCCTCATAGGCCAGCGCTGCCGCGTGGACTGCCGGGTCGAGCAGCGTGTCGAACGGCTCACCCGGCTCCGCTTCCACCCGGTCGGCGTTCTCGACCTCGTAGACGTGGATGCGCTCGAAGAACGCTTGGTTGCAGATGCGTCGCAATGAGTCGTCAATGCTCATATAGATCACGTGCATGTCACCGGCCAGGGTGAGGCAGTCTTCAAGGTGCGCCTTGGCCTGGTCGTACTCGATCTGCCCCGCGTCGATCTGCGCATCGAGGAATGCGAGCCGGCGCCCGATGCGGTCTTGCTCTTCTTTGAGGAGGTCCAGCGGGACGGCACCGGCGTGGTGGGCATGGAGCAGGCTCCGGCGCTCGTCACGGAGCCGGTCACGCTCGACGGCGTGGGTGTGCCGTTCTGCTTTGTTTGCGGCGTGGAGGTCATCGAACTGGCGCACGAGCATGTGCCGCAGCGCGGTGACGACGTGCTCGGGTATCTGCACCCGCCGGTAGTAGTCCTCGACCTGTCGCTCGATGTGCTCGATCGGCATCGCCTGACGGACACAGTTCGTGCGCTTGGAGTGCCGGCCTGCGCAGATGAAGTAGGGGTAGACGACGCCCTTGCCGTTCTTCGCATGAGTGACCATCAGTCGGGAACCGCAGTCACCGCAGTAGACGGAGCCCTTCAAGTAGTGCTCGTGCGTTTGAGTTTTCTCCCCGGACACCTGGCGTGCGGTGAGGACGTTCTGCACTCGATACCAAAGTTCCGCGCTCACCAGCGGTTCGTGGAGTCCGTCGTAGCGGGCGCCACGGAAGATCACGTCGCCTTTGTAGTAGGGGTTGGAGAGCATCTGCTGGATCGTGGACAGCCCCGGAGCCTTCGCAGGCCGCTTCGGGGTCGGCACGGTCGTGAGGCCACGGTCAACAAGTTCGCTGTGCAGCATCGAGGTCGAGTAGTTCCCCGTCGCGTACGCCTCGAACGCCCACCGCACCAAAGCAGCGCGGTCGGGGTCCGGGATTACGGTGGGAACGTCGCGGCCGAGTTCGTCACGCTTGTGGACGTTGAGGTAGCCGATGGGGGCACGACCAACGGTGCCGCCGGTGGCGGCTTTCTGGGTCATGCCCTTGGCCACCTCGTTGGCGAGGTTGCGGGAGTAGAACTCTGCGATCGTGGACATGATGCCGTGCAGCAGCATCCCTGACGGGGTCTCGTCAATGTTCTCCGTTGCGGACACGAGGATCACTCCAGCGTCTTTGAGCGCGAGGTGGATCGCTACGTCGTCGGCACGGTTGCGTGCGAGCCGGTCGACTTTGTGGACGATGCAGTACGCGACCTGGTGCGTCGTGACGTACTCGATCATCCGCATCAGCTCTGGCCGGTCGGCCTTGCGCGCGGACTCACCCGCGTCGATGAACTCCTCCACGACAATCGCGTTCAAATCGCGGGCCTTGCGGAGGTTCGCGTCGCGTTGCGCGGGGATCGAGAATCCCTCGTCACGACCACCGCGCTCTGCCTGCTCCTTGGTGGAGACACGAAGGTAGGAGACAGCGAGGGTGGTGGTCTCGCCGAGCCGGTCGATGCTGGTGGGTGGTGCTGGGGGTGCCAGAGTCATGAGTCGTGTTTCCTCTCACCGATGGGTGGGAGCCAACGCGACGGCGAAGCGTCACGCGGTGCGACTCGTAAATGGGAAACACGTCCGCCGGAAAGGAACCGGGGTAAGCCACAAGGGCAAAGAGACTGCGCACCCGGCCCGGTAAGGTCGTGGCGTCGGTTCTATTCTACTTTGTCGGGCTCAGAACGCCCAGGATCGGTGGCATCCGGCGTGGGCGCGTCGTTCGTCTTCGATCTGCTGACGGCCATGCCGAGGAACACCTGCGCGAGCTTATGCAAGTCAGGTTGACTGCGCGGCACTGCCTCGACGGTGAAGCGTCTGTCCTCACCCCGCCTGCGGTCACCCCTGCTCATGGCACTTCCCCCGTTCTCAGGACGAGCCCTGCGATGAACTGATCCTCGGCACGCCGGCGCGCTTCCACATCGGCGTGCATGAACTCAACGAAGTCTTCCTCTCGGTTCGAGATCACGATGTCTTCGATGGGGCCTGTATCCGGTTCGCCGGGCCAGGCGATGCGGCGAGTGGGGCGGTCAGTGGTCAGGCGTGTGCCGCAGGCGGCGGTCCAGTGCCGGAGGCGTTCTTGGGCTTCGGTGAAGTCGCGGTGCCAGACGAGCATCGCGCTGCCCTTCGCTTCGGGGTGGATCGCGCACAGCCAGTGGATGTGCAACGCGGACAGTTCCCACACCAAGGCTGGGTGGCGGTGCCAGAACGGCGGGCAGACGGCAACGGGGAGGCCGTAGGTGTGGCGCAGCCAGTGCACCCATTCGTTGAGTGCGAGCCATTCTTCTTCCGCAGCATCGGCGGTGAGGAGGTTCCAGTTCACCGGTCCAGGCGGACCCGCTGTGTCGTCGTCAGAGATAGAGGTGTCGGTGTCGGGATCGTAGCTCTCATCGAACTCGTCCTCCGCCATTTCACCAGCGTCGCTATCACCCGTGTCGGGCAGTTCATCGACCATGATCCGCTCTCACCTTCCGACCGTTGCGGCACCCGCGGACGCGCGGCGCGGGGCATCCGTGGACAGTGCGGCGTCCTCAAGTCCGGCATCGAGCGAGTCCGTTGCCTGTGTGCGTCGGGGGCGATCGACGGTGTAGCGGGTGCGGGCGAGGTCGTGCCCAATCTTCTTTGCAACGAACTCCTCGGCTCTGACCGTCTGTCCGGTGTCGCCAGTGCGGTCGTAGTGGTGGGTGTAGCCCTCAGCGACGAACTTGTCGCCTTTCGCGAAACGCTGGTGGGCGCGTTCGGCGGTCTTCCGGAACGCGACGAGATCATGGAAGGTAGTCTCGGTCTGCGTGAACGAGCCATCGTCTTCCCTGCGGTAGTGTTCCTGCCCGATCTTCACGAACAGTCGCGCGTCGCCTTTCTCGGTGAACGACAGGTGCGGTTCGGAAGCGATGAACCCGGACAGAGACTCTTGCGTGTGGATAGCCATTGGACACTCCTCGTGACAGCGGCAGCCCCGGTCGGGGTGCTCTGTCACTCAGGTGCACTCACCGGCCCCTCGTCACTTTCAGGTGTTCGGGGTGCCGACTTGCAGCAGCTCTTCCACCAACCGCCGCTGCGTCTGCAGCTCACTCGCGTCCTTGCGGCGCGTCCAAGCACGCAGCTTCGCGACGATCGGCGGTGCGGCGCGCAGCAGGATCAGGCCGGTACCGAATGGAAGGGTGCGGATCACGTCGGGCGGCATGATCGACACCCGGCGGATGGAGCGTTGTGCAGTGCGGGAGCCGTGGTCACCGATCGTGGTGGAGTCGGTGATCTCGTCGCGTTCCCCGATGAGGGTGGCGAGGTCTTGAAGGTCACGGGAGTTGGATGCGCCACCAAGGATGATCTTCACAATGCTGGCGTCCCAGATCGCGCCGGCCGCGTTATCCGACCACTTCTCCCGCGCCTGCGCGAGCGATTGCAGCACCGGCATCGTCGTGATCCCCGTACCCCCACCTTCTGCCATCAACGTCGGAAGCGACGGTAGCGGAGCAAGGTTTCCGATCTCATCCAGCGCCAGTAGCAGGGGTGGGTCGAGGCGGGCTGCGGGTGATCTGGCGGCGAGGCGGCGGGCGGCTTCGACGAGGTCTTCCACGAATGCCGACACCAGAGCGGCACTGTTGTTCGCCCCCGCACCCGTCGCCAGCAGATACACGCTGCCACGCTTACGCAGAAACTCCTCCGGATCGAAGCGCTCCTCCGGGCCGGGACTCACGGCATCGAGGACGCGGGGGTCTGCGAGGGCGGCAAGGGAGAGGGACACGCCTTGCCAGATGGAGTCGCGGGTTCTGGGGTCTGCGTCGATCATCGCCTGCAACGAATCCGCCCACCCCGTCGCCGCTTTCGGGTTCGCGGTGAGGATCGCGACCGCATCGGACGCTGCGGCAGGATCGAGGGTCCACCGGAACAACTCAGCCGGTGTCCGGTGATCGAGAGCAGCGGCATGGAGGAGAGCTTGGAGAGCGGTGCGGGTTTTCCCTTCCCAGAAGTCCCCACCCTCAACACCGCCAGCAGAAAGGCCGGTACCGGCGGCGAGTCCGGTGGCGCGGATCATCGCCGTCAGCGGATCCTCGCATCCCCGGATTGGCGACCATCGGAGTCCTGCGGGGACGCCTTCGGCGAGGTGCTGCGGGTCGAACACCACCAATGGCCGTCCCTCCGCGCTCCGCGCTTTCAAGGTTGCGGTGAGGTTGTCGGGGCGGGTGGAGGTCGTGACGACGGCTCCGGGGGCGTCGAGGATCGCGTTGATGACCACATGCAGCCCCTTCCCTGAACGAGGTGGCCCGATCAGCAGAATCGAGTCCTCCACACTCGCCCACACGTTTACGTTTCTGGATGCGCCGAGGAGGTAGCCGACATCGGTGACGGCCGGGTTCTGGATGGAGGGTCGGAGTTGCCCGGCCCGCCGCAACAGCGCCTTCTCCGATGCTGCGGTCGTGACGTCGGTGCGGGTGGCGATCCCGACGATCCGGTACGGGTCGACCTTCGTCTGCCGCGACTGCTCACGGAAGAACCGCCACACCCACCACCCCGCACTCCCAACCGCGATGATGAGGATGCCGGCGACGATCCAGTAGGCCACCGGGTTCAGCCCGTCGGTGCCGAGGGCGCTGCCGGGGTCTGCGGGGTGCAGGAGCACGCCGAGGCCGGCTTCGACCCCGCCCGCCGGCTGCACGGCCCCGGTGACCCAGGCAGTGACGGTTCCTGCGACGCGGAGAAGGACGGCGATGACGGCGGCGGCGATGAGGGCGATGATGCCGAAGTTCGCCAGCTCATCCCCAAACGCACCACCCTGCCGCGGCGTACTCATCGGATTCGCCCGATGCTGAGGGTGCCGGAGATGCGGCCGAGGAGGATCACTTCACCCGTCACCGCAAGGGCTGCTTGATCTGCGGTGAGGAGGGTGCGGGCGGTGCCGTCGGTGCTGGCGTCGGTGTGGGCGTGGATGATCGCGACGGCGACATCCTCACCCGGCACGAACCCCGCCCCTGCGACCTGATGCAGCACCGGCTGCGCGGCTGGCACCGGAGGCGACACCGCCGCAGGTGTTGTGGGCTGCCAGGGTTTCGGGGTCGGGCGTTCGCGGGGCGGGGTGATGATGTCGGTGAACGTTGACCCGTCGGCCTCGTGTACCTGAACCCGCAGCGGCGACCGATACTGGGCGGTGAGGGCGTCGAGGATTGTCGGGAACGCTTCGCGCCGCCAGCCCGGTGCGAAGGGCTCCGGCTGATACGCCTCTCCGTCCACGGTGACTGTCATCGAACCATTAGCGGTGATGGTGAACTCCACCACCGGCACGACGACCGGCCCTCCTGGTTCAGACTTCGATGCTTTCACCGTGCGTGGGGGCTGGTGGTCGGGGTGGGTGCGGCGGTAGCGGGGCTTCGGCGTCACAGAACGGTTCCTCTCCGTGGAGTGCAGTGGTGTCGCCATGCAGGTGCGCCCGCACCGCCCCCGGGAACGCAGGTGGGAGGGCACGAACCTGGGGGTGGTTCGTGCCCTCCCGTGCCGACCCGCCATGGGGGTGCCGGCAGGTCAGCAGTCTGTGGTTAGTCCTCCTTTGCTCCCTCGAACTGGGCCTTGAACTCCTCGAACGACAGGTCCTCGTCACGGACGTATCCGGTGCGTTCGCGGGCGATCGCGAGGCGACGCCCGAACAGCAGCACCCCACCGGTGACCGCGGCGATCAGCCCACCGGCAAGTCCGATCGGCCACCAGTCGCCGCCGCCGCCGGTGTGCGCAAGCTCACCCGGAGTGTCCGGAGTCCTTGGCTGTTCCGGGGTGTCGGTGACGGTGGTGGTCTCATCCGGTGCGCCGCAGACCCCACGGTGCAGGATCGTGCCGTCCTTGCCGGTGACGGTCTCCACCCAGTAGTAGGTGCCCGCCGTCTCGAAGATCACCTCGTCGGAGCGATACTCACCCGGACCATTTAGCTCGATGACTGTGGAGGTGAAGACGAGTTCTTTCGGGGTGCAGCTCGCGATGTCACTGTCCTGCCGGTACGCCTCGAACACCAGGCGTGCCCCGTCGGGGACGGTGCCGGTGACGGTCGCGACATCATGCGCCGGATCACCCAGTTCCACGGTCGAGACAGCGTTGGTCTTCACGGTCAGCTCCTCTGGCTGATCCTTCACGACCGTCGTCTCACCCGGCGCACCGCACACACCCTCGGCGATGATCTCGCCGTCGGCGTTGTAGAGGGATTCGACCCAGTACACGTTCCCCGGCTCGGTGACGGTGGTGGTGCCGGAGCGGTAGACACCGGCCTGGGTGACCGGGATCTCCTCGCTCTCGTAGAACGGCACCTCACACACGGCTCCGGCGTCGGCCGGGTGGGGGCCGTAGGCGCGGAACACCAGATAGGCGCCGTCGGGAATCTTCGTGCCCTGCACGAGCGCGGTATCCGAGAACGGTTCACCGACGAACGCTTCCGATGTCGCCTGCGTCACCACCGACACGGGGACGTCGGTCCCGGTGGGTGGGACGTAGAAGCGTTCCAGCACATCCGCCGGAGACGACGCATACGGCTGCACCCGGTCATCGCCTGTGAAGGTGGTGACGAGGACGTAGAAGCCGGGCTCGGTCGGCACGATCTTGTCCTCATCCGTGTACCCGAGCTTGTAGACCCCATTCCGTGCCGGCGTCACAAGCTCCGCCAGCACCGGCGCGCTGGTGAGGTCGAGAGCGTCGGTGAGTTCAGTGTCGGTGGCGAAGGGGCCGTAGACGGTGTGATGCAGTTCGTCAACGTCGGCATTCCAGTAGCCGTCGCCGGCGAAATCGCCGTGGTTCGCCGGGAACCCCGTGACGGTGATCACATCGAAGGCGCGTCCGCCGGGGTGCACGTTGTACTCCCGCATCAGCGAGGTCACCGTGACAGGCCACCGCACCGACGTCGTCTCCACGCTGATCCCGTACTCGTCGGCCCAGTCTGTGGCGAGGTAGTCGCGCACCCACTCCGGCTGCGTAGTTATCCGAACCTCCCACACCCAGGTCACAAACCCGCCCGTTGGTGCGATGACTGGCGGCGATGTGTAGACGCCGGGGCCGTCGGCGGTGACCGTGACGGTGCCGAGCGGCACCGCGTTCGGGTCGATCGCGGCGTTCTGTGCCGGGGGTAGCGTGCCGGGTACCTGGTAGGCGGTGCCCTCGAACACCACCGGAATGAAAGCGCCGTCCTTCTTCAACCACGCACCATTGCTGCTACTGACGGTGATCGTGTCGGTGAGTGCGTCGCCGGGGACGGCGAGGCGCTGGTCTGCTTCCGAAATAGCGTCGGGTTGGAACGGCACCACTGACGTCTCGGTGACTTGGCCGAAGCGGTCGGTGAATGAGTCGGTGAGGTACTTCGCGTTCTCACCGTGCGCGGCCTTGTCGATGCTCCACACCCACGTGTAGACCCCCGACTCCGGCGCAACGATCGTGCCCGGCGACGTATACGACCCCGTACCCGTCAACGTCACCGTCTCGGTGCCTGCGACGGGGGCTCCTACGGGTGGGGTGTCGGCTTCGGTCGGCTGCTCATCGAACGGCCCATACAGGGTGCCGGTCGCCGTCACTTCAATCGGGTTGCCGCCCAGGTGAATCCAGGTGCCCTTCGACACCGACACCGTGAGCCCATCCACGAACGCATCACCCTCAGCGACGTAGCGGGAGGTGACCTGGGTGGTGATCTCCGGCTGGAAATCAAGCTCGATCAGCGGCGACTCCGCCGACGCCGAGAGCCCGGTGGATGACCCGGTGACGGCGGCGATGAGGCGCTGCTTCCCTGGGGTCGTGTAGAGATCGAGGGCTGCACCATATCCGGCTGCATCGATGTTCATCGATGCGCCGACCCGGTAGGACGGGACACCGTCTGCGGGGGTGCCGGTGATCGGGTGCGCTCCGGTGCCGATCGTGCGCGCCGAGGAACGGTCAGCGAAGACCGCATCCGACAAGGTCGCCGCGCCGGTGAGTCCTGCGGGGTGGGTGGCGACGGTGAGGGTGCCCGCGTACTGATCCGACATCTCAAGCGATAGCGACAGTGACGGGTCGGTGACCGCGTTTGCAGCAGCCTCCTGCCGCATCGCGGCGAGGTTCGCGAGGATCGTTCCCCGCTCCGACGCAGGGGCGCGGGCAATGTAGTAATCGTCACCGGACATGCCGTGCGAGTTATACCGGCCAGGGCTCGCCACCGACCACACATGCAGCGCGACCGCGGCGGTGACATTCGGATCGCCCGACTGCCCCCACCGATCCATCACATAGTTCAACTCGGCAAGCTGCTGCCGCGACAACGAATCCAGTGACGTGATCCGTTCCGGCCCCGATGTGTTGCCGTAGGGCGGGTCCGCGTCCAAGTCCGCGCAGTACGCCTGCCGGCCATCCACATCCGTGTTGTACGCACCAAGGAACGCACCATCTGACCAGTACCCAACCCCTTCACTGCCAGCATGGGCAGCCTGGGGGCCGAGCGCGAAAGAACCCGCGATGACCAGGAGCGCGAGCAGTGCTGACAGCCAGCGACGCACCCCCGTTCTGGGTGGCGCAGCCTCCGGCTGCGTGATGTGGGCGAGTGATCCTGACACGAGATACCTCCTGGTGTTTGTTCATCAGCGACACGAGCCGGCCGCCTTCACACCAGGTGCACCACCCGCCTCACAACACCGGCCCCCGCAAATCCCGACCCTGCGCCGGCGGCCCAGCATCGAGGGGGTCGGACTCGAGCCCCGCACGCTCCTGCACGGCACGGTGAGCCCGATCACGAACCCCATGCAGCAACTCCCGCACATCGTCATAGCCAGTCACCACCGCGGCGAGCCCGTCACGCAGCAACCGATGACACCCCGTGGACGTGGCGCTCGAGATCGGCCCGGGAATCGCACCGACCGGACGGCCGAGCTCTGATGCGCGGGCGGCGGTGTGGAGGGTGCCGGAACGGTAGCCGGCTTCCGCGATGAGGACGCTCCCGGAGAGCGCGGCGAGAAGCCGGCCGCGTTGCAGGAACCGCCACTTCGTCGGAGCCGCACCCGGCGGCAATTCCGAGAGCAACAGCCCGTCCTTGCCGACACGAGTAAAGAGATCAGCATGCCCCACGGGGTACGGCCGATCCAGGCCGCCTGCGAGCACCGCGACCGTTGAACCATCGGAGGCGAGTGCGGCACGGTGTGCGGCACCATCGATCCCATACGCGCCGCCCGAAAACACCACACGGGAGTCGGCGACCGCCGACTGCACCAACTCCGTCGTGACGTGCTCCCCGTAAGCGGTGGACGCCCTGGCCCCGGTGACGGTGAGGCGATCCCACACCGGCCGGCTCAGCAGCCCGATGTCACCTTTCGCCCACAACGCCACCGGTGCACCATCACCGAGCGCGTCGACCCCGGCAGGCCATTCAGCATCGCCAGGGATCAACACCCGCATCCCAGGCCGCTCCGTCTCAGCAAGCACCCGTCGCGTCTGCGCGAGGTCGATGCGTGGTGCGAGGCGCCGCTGCCAGGTGTCACCATCCGGCCGGGGTGGGACTTCATCGGCGAGGACGCGGGCGATGGTCTCGGATGCGCCGACGGTGCGGATCATCCGCCCCGTCACCGCGTCACCTGGTTCGGACGCGACCGCGAGGATGATCCTCGCTGTGCGCTCATCTGCTGCCAGCTCGTTGATCGTATCCATTAGTGCTGCTCCCTCGTTCATGGTGAATCAATCGAGGGATAGGTACGAACCAGCACGCCGAAACAGTCATCACGAGAGGATCGGAGGGCGCCGGAACTTACACCCTCACAACGCCCCACCAATCGGCTGAGACTCGCCGAATCACGCGGAATCAAGGTTCAGAAATCCTGAACCTAAGCATTTAGCCCTTCATCCTCGCGGTCGTGTCGAATGCTGCGAGCTCGGCGGGGTGGAGTTGGTGCTGGACGACGAAGGAACGTTCTTTGATGCGCCAGAGTCCTTGCCCGGTGCCAAGCCCGGGGAGGAGTTTCTGTTCGGTGCCCGTGAGTCCAAGGGCTGCGGCGGTGGCTCCGAGCTGGTCGGGTTCTTGCCGGTAGATGATCCTCGTCTCCGCATTCGCCAACAGGCTGTTCGCGAGGGCGCGCATCGCGGAGCCGGAGTCGCCGACGTTGTCGAGGTCGGTGAGCTTGTGGAAAATCAGCATGTTCGCGATCCCGTAATGCCGCGCCAACCGCCATTGCGCGTCCATGCGGCGCAGGAGCGCTGGGTAGGCCATGAGTCGCCAGGCTTCGTCGTAGATCACCCACCGGTGCCCACCGTTCGGGTCCATCAGCGCCGACTCCATCCACGCGCTGGAGCAGGTCATCAACACCGAAATCAACGTGCTGTTCTCCGCCACGCGCGACAAGTCCAAACTCACCATCGGCAGTGACGGGTCGAACCTGACCGTCGACGGCCCATCGAACAACCCCGCAAGATCACCCGCCACGAGACGGCGGAGGGCGTGGCCGACGAGCCGGCCATCCTCCGCCAGCCGGCCATCCGTGTCGGTCGCAGAGTCGGGGCCGAGGATGCGGTCGACCACCATCGGCAAGATTGGCACGTCGCTGGAACGGACGGTATCTCTCAGAGCGAGGTCGATCGCGGTGTGCTCCAACGGCGACAACACCCGGTCCAGCACAGTCTCTGCGAGCGCACCGATAAGTTCACGGCGCCGCGACGCGACTTGCGCCGCCCATTCCACATCACTCACCCCAGACGGGCGGTGGCCCTCATCAAGCGGATTGAGCCGGTTGCGAAGCCCATGCCCGAGGACGATCGCCCGCCCACCAACCGCCTCCGCAACCGCCGTATGCTCACCCTTCGGATCCCCAGGCACATACACGCGACGACCAAACGGGATCGACCTCGTGTAGAGGCTCTTGGCGAGTGAGGACTTCCCGGAGCCGACGATCCCGGCCAGGACGATGTTGGGTGCGGTGATGACACCACGGGCGTACAGGGTCCAGGGGTCGTAGACGAACGATCCGCCCGAGTACAGATCTTGGCCGATGAACACGCCGTCGGCGCCGAGGCCACCTTCGGCAAGGAACGGGTACGCGCCCGCGAGTGTCGCGGACGTGTCCTGGTGCCGCGGCAACCGCAACCGCCCCGGTGTTCGCAGCGCTGCCGCGCCTGGTTCGCCGGCGGCGGGCAGGTAGGTGGTGTTGCGGCGTTCGGCACGCTCGGCCGCGACCCGTTCACGCTCCGCTGTCTGCTCGGCTCTGCGGGCGTTGGTCTCGATCTTCGCAGCGGCGTGCTTCCGCACTTTCCGCTGTCGGCGGCGTTCCCCGGCCGGTTTGACCAACGCCGCTGTATGGAGCTTCTGGGGCTCGCTCACAGCGCCCGCCCCCGAGACACCGACGACGACTGCGACTGCGACGGCGCGAACCAGTCATCATCCTCCTCAACCCGTGGGGCCGGCCGACGTGCCCGCGACTGTGCTGGTGCCCGCCTCGGTGTCGGAGCCTCAGCGGTCGGTTCCTGAGCCTCCGGGTGTGCGCGGTGTAGGGAGACGTGCCCGTGGTCATGGTTGTACGTCAGCGTGTAAGTACCTGTGGTGGTGGTGCGGTCGAGGGGGCCGGTGGGGATGGTGTCGTAGACGTACCCGTTGACGAGTGCAGCCTGTGTGGTCTCTTCGCCCATGTCGAACCCGGCCAGGTGCTCGATAGCGGTATCAGCGCCGTCGCGGTCGATGATCGTCAGCACCTCGTCGGCGTCCTGGCCTTCCAAGAACACGACGCTCACCCACCGCGACACCGGCCCCGGTGCTGTAGGGGCGGGATACCAGGAGATCCGCCCCGAGGCAGCCATTGCCGTATCCACCCGGTCGTGTACCCCGTCCAGCAACGCCGCGGCCTGCTGCAGCTCAGCGGTCGCGGCGAGAGCGTCGGTCGCACCGGCGGTCTGATCCCCGGCGTCGTCGTGCGCGCGCACCCGGTGCTTGAGGTGGGCGGTGGCGAGCTGGTCGAGCACTTGCCGGAGGGAGCGCACCCCAGCAAGCAGATCACCGAGCACGGCATAGGTGTCGGCGGGGTCCTCGAACACCCGGGAGGCGTGTGCGAGCCCACGGAGCGCTTCGGACGCTTCGGCGGCGTCCACGGTCGGGTTCTGGAAGGTCGACATGACGGGCTCCTGTCGTTCAGACGGTGCGGCACAGCGGCAACGCTGCGACAGTGAAGGCTTGTGCCTGCTGCCCGACCAGGCGCCGGGTCTCGCAGGAGGCTTGGATGGCGGCCTGTTCGATTGCGGCGACCGCGGTGTCGAGTTCTTCCGGGGTTGGGGCGGAGATGCTGATGAGGCCGGTGTAGCGGAGGACGCCGTGGCCGGCGGTGAGGTCGGCTTCTTGTTGGAGTACGTCACCGTATTCGGCGGTTTGGGAGGCGTCTTCGATCTGTCCCATCTTCTGCCGCTGCGCAGCGTCCGAGATCAGTTCGGTCTTCTTCTTCCTGATGTCACGAGCTGCCTGATCCGACCGGATCGGCGTGCACACCAGCGAGAAAGAACGTTGAATCCCCGACGACAACAACACCGGGGCGAGGAACCCCGGATACACCTGCGACCGCGGCCACTCCGACACCCACAGCACCGCATGGTGCGCGGAATCCGACCTGAGCCGATCCCACGACTCGGTGACCGCGACCGGTCCCGCAGTCGCAAGGGAGCGCCCGATGTCGCTATTCCGTTCAAGGATCGCGGCGGTAGCGGGGTCGTAGGCGGCGCGGAGGATCACCGCGACCTGTGCGGGGGTGAGCCACCCGGTGATCGTGAGCTCCGCCGCCCGCAACGCCGTCACGAGCGTCGTCATCTCCCGCCGGAGGACGGCGGCGGCACCTTTGATGCCGCCGCCGTTGGTGCGTACTTGGCGGGCTGAGGCTTTGAGGTCGAGGGCGAGGCTGATGGTGGTGGCGTGGCGTTCCCCGGCGGGACCGGCACGGTCGATGAGTTCCCGGTACACGGTGGAGGTCCAGGAGCCGTCATCGGTGCCGTGGCGTTGCCACCATTCGACCAGCCCGGAACCCCCATCGGGAAGGGTGCGTTCGCACACTTGCAGGCGGGCGATCCGCCCGGACCGGCAGGTGGTGGCGAGTACCCGACCCCAGGTGGCGACGCGGCGTTCCTGCTCGCCGGGGTCGAGGAGCACGAACGCGGGATGTGAGACGCCGACGATCGCGGTGAGGGTCTGGTGATGGGGGTCGTGGATCATCGCTGCACCCGTCTCCGGGTCCTCCCACTCCCGCAGCGACACCGCATCACCCGGAAGGGCGAGCGTGCCCGCAGGGCGAGGCTTCACGACGCTCCGCCGGAACACCGTCTGCCGCGCCTGCGTGCGCGCCGCCCACCGGAAGGTGACGGGCACCCATTCGATGAGTTTCCGGCCCCCGACCGGGGTCCAGGCGAGAACGGCGGAGAGGAGCCAGATGGGTGTGGTCCAGGCCAGCAGTATCCCGCCGCCGGCGTAGAGGGCACCGACGATGGAGAGGACACCTGTGGCGAGGACGATGAGTTGCGGGAGGGAGAGGCCGAGGAGGATGCCGCGGCGGGTGAGGCGGGAGAACTGCACCGCCCGCAACCCGAACCCTGCACTGCTCGTGTTCTGTTGAGTCGACATCAGTTCTTACTCCTTCCCGGCAGACGGCTTCGGCGACGGCGCAGGCGGCGGCGATGGTGCCGGTCGTGCCGATGGTGCGGTCGGCGTGTGACTCGGTGCGGGCGGTGGTGGTGCGGGTTGCACGGTCTCACCGGCCCCTGCCGCGTGCCCTTCCGCAGCATCACCGACCTTGCCGCCAAGTTTTGGCCCCGCGGTCGCTGCCGCACCCACCACCTGAGCCCCAACGACGACCGCTGCCGCAGGCCCCGCAGCAGCAGTAGCCCCGCCAGCTCCGGCACCGGCTGCGCCAGCACCGCCGCCCGAGCTCCCGCCGCCCGCACCGGCCGCGGCACCGGAACCACCACCTGCCGCTGCACCCCCTCCTGCAGCGGGCGTAGCAGTCGTTGCAGACTGTGTGCCTCCACCGGATGGTGCCGCACCACCGCCCTTATCTCCCGCGCCGTCGAGCACCTTCTTCGCCCCGTCCGTCTTCGGCGGTGACGACACGGGGACGGGGCGGTTGACGGCGGACTTGGCTTCTTGTTCCGCGCTCATCGAGTGGTACATATCGAAGCCGATGAACGTGACGAACTTGTACGTCATGTACGGGGCGAACGCAGCGATGAACATCAACACCACACCCGCGATGGGGTCGCTGATCGACGCCAGATCAAGCTCAATCGGAGCAGAGACCTGGGTGATCGCGACGAGGAAGATCACCACCAGCACCAGCTTCGACAGGATCAAGGCAATCACGAACGTCGCCCATTTCCCGAACCACCCCTTGGTGACATCCCACGAGAACCCGGCGAGAGCAATCGGGGCGAACACGATCGCCACCAGCAGCAGCGCTTTGCGGATCAGGAGCGAGAACCACACGATCGCAGCCGCGCTGATGGCGAGGCCGGCGAGGAAGATCGTGACGATCGCCCCGACACCGGGGGCGGCGATGTTAATCCCCGCGAACCCCGCTGCGAGCAGGGTGATGCGGTCGCCAATGGATTCCATCGTGTTCCCCGTGGCCTGCACGATCCCGACCGCGAGCTGATCCGTGATCTCCAGCAACAGCCCGGTGAGGCCGATGGCTACGAACGAGCCGAGGATGCTTTTCGCGGCTCCGAGGGCGGCGCGGGTGAGGGCGGTGGGGTCGCGGTGGATGAGGCCGGTGATCAGTTGCAGGCAGAAGAAGATCAGCACCATGAACACTGCGACCCCGAACAGGATGTTGTAGACCCCGACGTAGCCTTCGTCGGTGACGTCGACGAGGGTGGTGGTGTCGAACACCGCCCAGACCGCCTCGAACAGCCACGCCGCCGCCCCGCCCATCGCCTGGGCGAGCCAGTCGAACGGGGCCGCGATCAACGTCGCTGCTCCTTGCCCGACGGTGTCGCACACGGCCGAGATCACCGGCACATCACACACACTCACCGCATCGTCCTTCCCTCGTACGCGATGGGGTCAGACGGCTTGGCCGACGCCCCAGAAGAAGTTGATGAGCGTCACCGACGCGCCGCAGATGATCGCCGCCCCACAAGACACGAGCACGCCGACCTTCCCGCGCGACGCGAGGTGTGGGTTGCTGCTGTTCGCGCCGAAACCCCACACGATCGCGGAGACGATCAGGGCGAGGACGGAGAGGATCAGGCCGACGGTCATGACCGCGCCGACGATGATGCGCAACTGCTCGATACCGGGAAGCCCGGTACCGTTCGGATCGATATCAATCACAGGGGTGCTCCTTCTGCTCATAAGCGCCGGGGAATGGCGGACTTGTCAGCCAGGTGCACCCCGCGTCCCTCGATACGCTGTGTTGGATGGGGAACCTTGATAAATCAGTTCTTGTAGAGCGGAGTGACGGCTTCGACTACGGCTACGCAATGAACTGCGTCTGCGGGAGCGTTTCGGTTCTGTCAGCGGAGGACTATTTCGCGGAGGCCGATGGGGCTCACATGATGTGCGCGCACTGTGGCGCCAGCATCCACTTCGGGATCGCCGTTGCCGCACTCCGTGATCAAGACGATCCTGCGCTTGATGATGAGGCTGTGAGCCGCTTTGCGTGGTACCACACGAGCACTGAGCCGGAATGGCCGTCGCCGGATTACGCACGCCGGTTTGTCGAGGACATGGAACAGAACGACCATCGTCCGATAAAGCGGGATCACTACGTCTCGTTTCACACGACGAAGGCGCTACACCTTGGCACGTACGAGACAGCAATCGAGAACATGCTCCGACGCATGCACGACGAGCACGACGGCGGTTCCCAGTTCTACCTTTACCGTGTCGCGATTCAACTCCAACCAGGCCGCATCAACCCGGGCTATCGAGACGAAAACCACGATGAGGCAGCGCAGCTGAGCATCAGCGACCTCGACAGCGATGACCTCGACGCCGTCCGGTACCTCAACGTCCACGAAGGAACAGGTGTCCTGTCGCTCGCAATCCGCCCCGAAACCATCGATGCTGTCCAGCGCATCGCTATCCCGTCTCATGACCTCGCCTTGCCTTTGATCCCTCATCTCCTCGACCGAGACTTCAAGGATCTGGCGCAGGCTAAGAGTGAGATGGAAGCAGCACAGGCGAAGGTCGAATCGATCCCGCACGCTCGTCGCAAGATGATGTACTTCGGCGTCTACGATGATCCGGGCGGCCTGGCGAAGAAGGCTGGCGATCTTGAACATCGGTACATCGATCTGTGGAATCAACTCGAGTGCCGACTGGCTGAAAACTATCTGCCGGGTGTATCGCCGTCCATCCAGCGAGATTTCAACCAAGCGATGGCCAGTTGGAAGAGCGCTAATCCGACCGTTGACCCCGAGGGATTCGCTTCGAGATATCGATCAATGGCCGCTCTGCTCGAAAGGAGCGGCGACGTGATCGGTCAGGTCTCTCGCCAGCCTTGGCGAGACCTACGCGCTTCCTAACTCAACGGGCAAAGCCGGAGACGAGAGCTTGCTTCTATAGCGTCTCACCGACGCCCAGGAGGAAGTTGACCCAGGCGACGCCGGCTCCGGCGAGGGCTGCGGTTCCGAGCGCAACCCAGGCCCCGATCCGTGCCTTCGTCGCGGTATGCGGGTTGCCGGTCGATGAAGAGATGGCCCAGACGATCGCGGAGACAATCAGCATGAGCACCGCGATGATGAGCACGAACATCAGCAGCGCACCGATCACCGTACGGAGGTCGCCGGTGGCACCGACGCCACCGAAGTCAGGAAACACGCCCATCAGCGCCCACCACCAGTCAAGGTGCAGGATGCGCGCGAGGTGGTGCCGCCGGTGATGCCTTCGGCGCCTTGGTCAGTGAGCCATTGGTCGGCGTCGATCGCGGGCTGCCCTTCGCCTCCGGGCCGGATTTCGAGGTGCAGGTGGGGGCCGGTGGATTTCCCGGAGGAGCCGACATCACCGATGTGTTGCCCGGCGGTGACGGTCATGCCTTCGGTGACGTAGATGCCGTGTTCCCACATGTGCGCGTAGTACGAGGCGATGCGCTCTCCACCGACGGTGTGCTCGATGATGATGAGTCCGCCCCAGCTGCCGGTGTAGCCAGCGTGGGTGACGATCCCATCTGCAGCGGCGTAGATCGGGGTGCCGTCGGCGGCCCCGTAGTCGCTGCCGGAGTGAAATGCTTCCTCGAAGGTGACCGGATCGATCCGCCACCCGAACGGGCTGGTCCGCACCCAGGTACCCTCCGGCAACGGGAACACGACTCTGGTGGTCTCCGGCACCACCACCTCACCACGGTTGCCGCCGCCTGATGGTGCGGGGCGGGTGAGGGCGGTGAGGATCGCTTCAGCGACGGGCTGATAGTTCTGATACCGATCCGGGTATGCCGACACCTCAACGGCCTGAGCTGCTTCGCCTGGGTCAAGTTGCTGCCACCCCGGAATGTCGAGCAACCCTCTCGGTGAGGGGTAGTTGGGTCCGGCCGGTCCGCCGTAAAACGCGCGGGCTTGATAGTTCGGGTCCATAAGTTCGGAGACGGTGCCCCACCCGGCTTGCGGCCGCATCTGGAACAAGCCAAGAGAGTCGTGATCGGAGGCATCTCCATCGTTGGGGTATTCGGCGGATTCGGGGTAGGTGCCGGTGTTTGTGAGCATCCGCAGGTGCGACTCGGTGAGTGCTGCCATCAATGCGATCACTACCCCCGGACGCCCCACCCCATCCGTTTGGCTGCCGACGGTGATGATGGTTGCGGCGTGGGTGAGCTGCTGACGATTCAGCGTCACCGTCTCACCGTTCTTCGTTGTTGCGGTCAGTGAGTCCGGGATCGGCCCGACGATCAACGACCCCGGCGCGCACGCGGCGACGGCAGGGTTTGCGAGGACGGCGACGGAGAGGAGCACGGTCGCGGGGCCGAAACAGACGGCGGCGACAGCGAGGGTGGCGAGGAGTTTTTTGAGCATGGCTGGTCACCGCAGCGGGTTGTCGAGCTGCGACAACCGCAACAAGAGACAGGTGCCGGTGGCCGGATCAGCGGGCGGCGGTGCAGAGGTTTGTTCGGGGGTGCAGGTGAGGAACACGGTGAACGCGACCTGGTGCGTTGCCGTTACGGGGTCGGTGCCCCAGTAGCCGGTGCGGTGGCGGGTGCCAGTGATCGTGTACGCGACCGTACCGTCAGGAATCTGCCCCGGCGCCGCCTGCGCCACCGCGTCCTCCCACGCGGTGGGGATTTCGATGGTGTCGATGGTGATCCACTGCCGGGTTTGGTGGGTGCGGAGCTGCGCCCATGCTTCCGGCGTCGGCAGGTAGGCACGGACATCGGATGCTGCGGCGTCGGCTTCGGTGTCGGTGGTGACATCGGCGAGCATCTGCGCGTAATCGGCAGGCCCATACCCGCTGGTCGTATCCCACACGAACAGCGCCTCCGCGACCGCTGCCGCGAACTCCTCCGGCCCGCCGAGCGCGACCACAGGTTCCGGTTCTGCCGGGACGAGTGCCGGGCTCGTGGCCGTCGGGCCGTCCGTCGGAGTACGTTCAGCGGGTTCGGTGGTTTGGGGTCCGCGGATGAGTCCGTAGAGGCCGACGCCGATGAGGACGAGCAGGATGAGGCCGCCGGCAATGGTAGCGATGAGTACGGTGCGGCGGCGAGCGGTGGGGTCCATCCTGGTGTCCTTCCCGACGAGATTCGGATCACCAGACAGGTGCACCACGGCACTCAGAGGCAGGGAAACGGCGGAGGGTCAGGCTGTTTCGCGGCGCATGTTTCGTGCAGTGCGGGCGGTATCCAGGAAAGCGACCGTCGCGGTGACGGCGGCCTCGAATACCGCCCACTGCTCACCCGATAAGGCCGGGCCGATGGCTTCGGGGTGGTAGCGTTCGGTCCAGGTGGAGAGTTCATCCCAGAGGTAGACGAACGACCGCACAGGTAGGAACTCCCGGGGCTGCTCCTCAACCGCGTGGAGCCGTGCTGAGGCGAGCTGGGCGGGGCGCTTCTTCGTCGCCGTTCTCGCGCGCTCGACAGCGAGTTCCGCGAGACGTTCCAGGTCGGTCGGTCGTGCCGTGTCTTCAAGCTCCCGGAGACGCGCAGCTCCTGCGGCTGCGGTGTCGCGGATGCCTACCGGTTGTGCAGGGTCGCTGGCGAGGGCGTCGAGTTCGGCGAGGGCTTGCGCGGCGCGGATGCGATGCCGGGCTCCGGTGATTGACCCGCCCGCGTCAATCCGGTCAAGTTCCTCCCGCGCCCGCTGTCGTACGTCATCGGGCTGGCCGGGGTCAGCGGCGAGGCGTTGCAGTTCGTTGATGCGCTCCATCGACGTGTACGCGTTGCGGCCTGTGACCATGATCGCGGCCTGCTCGCGGGTCTTCCCGATACTCCCGGCTGACGGTGGGGCCACCGTGGCCCCACCGTGTGACCTGGGGTTTTCTTGTTTCGAGGTGAACCGTGACGCTTCCTGTCGACCTGCCGCGTCCTCGACCAGCAGGGCTTTCAGTTCGGCGTAGAGAGTAGCTTCTTCGGTGCGGGTGAGCGGCTTGTGGAGGAGGTTGTCGTCTTGCTCGGCGAGGAGTTGCCCGAGGTGGCTGGAGATGCCGGAGCGCACCCACACATTCACCGTCTTCCATCCGAGCCGGCGGATCGCGGCCAAACGTCTGGCGCCGCAGATCAGCATCCCGTCCGGGGTGATCGTGATCGGCTGCAATAGCCCATCCCGCGCGATCGACTCCACCAAGGGATCGAGGTCGCCGTAGTCTTCACGGTGGCGGCGACCGACCCAGATCGACTCGACGGCCCGTTCCAGCTCAATATGCCCCGGCTCGCTCATGATCGGCCCCGCATCACCCCGGGCGCGGCAACCGTGACGGCGACCGCGAGGTCAACATCGGCGAGCAGGTGCCGGAGTGATTCGCCAATCAGGAGACGCAGCAACACGCCACGGCTCGCATTCGTGCCGGTGAGACTTGCGTCCGGTGATCCGAGGATGATGCGCAGCAGCCGGTACCAGGACGGGGCGGGGATATCGAGCAGGGCTCGGGCGTGCCGATCGCGTCGGAGCGATTCATATGCCCCTGCTCGTGAAACGGATTCTGCGAGACGGGCGCAGACGCACTCGACCGCGGCACGGGCGAGTTCTGGTTCCCACCCGTACCAGCACAGCAGCGCGATCGTGTCCTCGACCGCCGACTCCACGCCTGTCGCCCCTGACACTTCCACCTCGTCGTCGGCGTCATCCTCGCCATCACTTGCGAAAGGGTCGGCGCGGAATGCAGGGTGGTAGTCGGTGAGAGGGTTTTCGCGGTCGGAGAAGCGTTCGGCGTCATGGAAACTCGAGTACCTGGGTCTGCGCGCCTGATGCACGGAGCACAAGAGTCCGTTGGCACGGTTTTCTGCGATGCAGGTGATCTGCACGGCGCGGGTGACGACCGCCCACGGATCATCCGCCCGCCGCACCGAGGCCGTGCGCATCGCCTCAAACGCCGCGGTCGCTGCCTCCCACGGGTCGAGGTCGTGCTTGCGTGCGAGGGCGCCGTATTTCTGGGCGGCGTGCTGCATAAGTGCCGCCGCCTCGGGGTCCGTCCGCCAGGCATCGGGGCCCGCAGTGTTGAGACGGGTGAGGAGTTCGCGGAGTCGTTCTGAGTTCTCAAACCCACGCCCGCGAGGGTCGCGGCGTGGAGTGTTTCGTTGTGGCATAGTGGCACCTCCTGACAGGAAGGTGCGCACCGGCTCCCCACCGACCCCGTCGCGCCACTGTCGTCTGCACATGGCGACTCACCCCAGCCCGATCCCGGACGGCCGCACCCACGACGACGAGCGGGGCCGATCCTGCGGCTCGAACACATCGAACGACTCGAACACCGCAGGCCCCGCAGCTACAGCTCGGTCCGCTCGGCGATCCCGGATGTCACGGGCACGGTCACGGGTCATCCGGTAGGTCTGACCCGGCGCGCGGCGGGCACGGTGCGCGAGCTCTGTCTGAAAGTTGATGCCGCGGCCCGCGAACCTGGCGGTACTCGACGCGATCAGATCAGTCGGACGCACCCACGCGATCCCGCGCCCCACCCGCGAACCAGGGTCAGTAGCAGTTCCTGTGAGGGAGGGGTCGCGGTGCACGGCGAACGCCGATCGCTCCGCCTCCCCACCCTCAACCATCTCGGGCCGTGTCTCCGGTAGTTCCGTGCGGCTCGTCTCTGCGTTCTCGTTCACGAGGTCTTCTCCTTGCTAATAGCCGGGGTGAACCAACGGCCGACGGTGGAGGGGTGCACGCCCAGGTGCCGGGCGATCTGCTTGTTCGACCACCCCTCCACCTCCCGCAAGTGAGTCGCCTCCGCCCGCCGCTCGCTCACCGACACCACCGGCAACTCCACTGCGTGCGCCTGCTCAACTTCCGGCACGACGACCGGCCCCGAGGAAGTGGTGGCTTCGACCGGAGCATCCTCGATCGCATTCACGCCTGCGTCCGGTGTGGTGGTGCGGGTGAGGATGACGGTGAGGTGCGTGATCGACAGCAGCACCAGCGGCGGGATCGCCGCAACCGACGCAGCCAGGAGGCTGGGAACATCGGTGTCGGCGGCGATGATCGCATGGATCGCATTCGCCGTTACCGACACCACTGCCCCCGCTGCAAGGAGCGTCCAGGGGTACCACGTCGGGCGGGACTGGCTGGCGAGGGCGACGACGGCGACGGTCGCGACGACGATGATGCCGTCCACGATCAGCGGCCACGCCCACGCCTGACCCGCATCGATCCCAGACCGTCGGGCAAGATCGGCAAGTGCCGTGAAGGACAGCCAGAACGCGCCGGCTGCGATGAACACGGTGCCGGTGATCGCTGTCACCACCGCCAACCGGCGACCCCGGGGCGAGACCGTTTCGGTGGTGCTCATGAGATCACCCGCCCTGGCGATCCGCGCACCACACGCCGCTCATCCTCCACGGGTTCTACGGATGTGCGGGGCGCGAGGTGGGTGGTGCGGTAGGCGGAGCGGATCGTCGCCATGATCTCCCGCGGCCCCAGTCCCGCGTGCTCCGCCGCAGGGCCCAGGGCGTCGAGGGTTGCGTCGAGTGGGGTGCCGGATTCTGCGAGTCGGCACGCGGCCCAGAACAGGCCCCGGTTCCGCTCACCCTCACCACGCCCCGCCACCCAGCCGGCGAGCACCTTCGCATCCGACCCCCGCCGCTCAAACCGAGCAGCACGCGCACGGTCGATAGAGATCGGAGTGCGCGGGTCCAGAAACTCGCGCAGCCGCACCGCATCCACTGGCACCGGGGTATCACCTGATGCGACGATCAGCCGATACGGTGCCCGCACCCCGCCGGGGCGCAGCACCTTCGACGGCGGCGCGATGATGTAGCCGCCGTCACCACGGAAATCAACATGCGCCCGCGCGGCCTGCCAGGACGACTGCGCACGGTCAGGGTTCACCGGGTAGTAAGCGTGGAGGCCACCGGAGGGGGTGCGCACGAGCGCAGCCCACCCCGCGGCATGGCCTTGACGGTGCGCTTCGCGGAAAGCAGGAAATCCGGTGCCAGTCGGATGCACGTCGACATCGACAACCTCCACCCCGGACACGGCACCGGTGGGGATGCCGATGTTCGCGGACGGCCACCTTGACCACCATTCCGCGACTTGCGCCGGATCAGCGGTGGCATCATGAAACCCGCGGAGCACCAAAGGGCGTTTCTCACCAGGCACACATGGGAACATCGGCACCCCCGCCGCAGCGAACCGCGCCGCTGCCTCCGAGAGCGGCATCCCGCCGACTTCGGTGAACAGATCGACGGCACCCATCACAGGCTCCTCACCGACAACGCCACCGCGCGGCGCGGTCCCTCCGCCAACGGATCAGCAGTCGCCTCGACCACCGGATCGGAGCGTTTGTTCGCTGGGGCGTCCCGGGTGAGGCCAGGAGGGTCACCGTTGCCGATCTGCACGGTGGGGAGCTGATCAAGAATGCTAGCTGCGGTTTTTCGGACTCGTTCGCCGGTGGCCTGGACGACTTCGACCGGAGACTTCTCCGGCACTGTCGCCGCCCACCCCGACACATACGGGACCGTGTAGTCGCTGGTGTCCATGCCGTGCGCTGCGGCGACCATCAGTGCCACCGAATCCGCCTCCACCTCACCAATCCCGCGATGCCCCGTCGCATCCACGTTGTCCGGCCCGTGCAGCAGCACATGGGCGAGCTCGTGCACGAGAGTCTTCACCTGTGCCGCCTCGGGCATGTTCTCCCGAACCGCCACCGACCGCGCACCGAAGTCAGTGAGACCGTTTGCACCGTGGATCATGCCCTCATGCGGCACCCGCAACACGCTGAAACCCTCCGCCTCCACGAGACGTGCGATGCCCTCCCACAGCCCGTCGGGCGCTTCGCCTTCCAGCAGCCGCGGTGATGGCGGCGCGGGAATCGGGTCGCCGGCAGTTTGGGAGACATCCCAGACGTAGGCGGGGCGGACGCCGACCATGCGGGAGCGCACTGCCTCACCCGGTTTCGGTTTCTCGAACCGGCCGAGCCTGCGCCACGACTCCGCCACCTTCGGCGTGAACGACGCGAACCGGCCCGTCACAGGGGCGAGGATCATGTACCCCGACTGGCCCCTTGAGACTTGCCGGCCAAGTGCCTGCCACTGCTTGAAGCCCGCCACATATGACGGCACCGGTTCCGGCACCCGGCCCGACTCGAACGCCGCCTGATGCTGCACGAAGATCAGCAGCGTGTTGTTGAACGACCGGGCACGGAACCGAGCCGCGAACTCCAACGCTCGTTTCCAATCCTCGCCCGATACCAACGACTCCACCGCGCCAGTGAGCTGTTCGTGCAGGGCGTCGAGTTTCGCATCCCGCGCCGCCCGCGCCTCCTCGACCGTTGTCATTGCATCCTCCTCCCGCAGACACCCACACACGACGGGTGACCTCTGCGACCAGAAGGTGCGCGAAGGAGCTCAGGAAACGCAATCGAGACGGACGACGGACATTAAAGTGTGCGACCGCCAGGTGCATCACTGAACCCGACGTGGTCAGACTTGGTCTATCGCATAAGCGGTGATCCCACTGAGCCACTCTGTAAGTACGATCGTTTCGCCGTGCGGGATTGCGTGTTCACTCCGGGTACGGTTGCGAGTTTCGGCTCTGCTCGAATCGTCGGTACTCACTTGGTGAACGCCCAACATACCGACGAAACTGACGGGCAGCGAAGTCAGGATCACGCCACCCCACCGTGAAAGAAATCTCTGCGATCGGCATAGCCGTGTCTCTCAGCAGCTGCGCCATTCTGAGCGTTCGGAGTGTCGTCAAGTATGCAAGCGGTGGTTTCCCAAAGGCTTCTGAAAACACCCGTCGCAGCTGTGATTCTGAGAGGTACACCGCCTCAGCAAGTTCAGAGGCTAACCAGCGGCGCGAGAGATCAGAGGCGAGCAGGCCCGAAACATGTAGGGCTTCGCGACGCGCAGGCCGGACGGCGCCGACAGGTTCAGTCTCCATGTTGTGGTAAGTAAAGACGACGTCGAGGATTGCGGAAAGCAACGATTGCGCCCGGTGAAAGCGGTCTGACGACAACCCGTCGAGACTCAACGCAACAAGGTTGTCCAGCCAAGGCGCGAGCATTTCCGTTCGATGTTCGCCAATCCGAAGAAGTTGAGCAGGCTTGACATACTCCAGTTCGTAAAAGGTTCTTGCCTCCAGCCGGTCGGTGAACTTGGCGGCATGTTGCCAGAACACTTGGTCGATAACGTAGTCGAGATCAAGGCAGATCGTTGTCACGGTCACGAAGCCTTCCGGTTCATAGCCGAACATGGCATTTGACCCCAATGTGATGACGTCTCCAACGTTCGCCTGTTGCACACCCAGCTCGTTGTGCAACAGAACCGATCCGGCACGCACGAAGATCAGCCTCGCGCAGTCTTCTGCGGAGATCGGGCCAGCGGTACGAAAAGTTCGGCTTCGAGCCACTAAAGGCTCGAAGCCGAACGTCCGGGATATTCCCAGAGCCATCGAGGTCAGTCTGCGTCTAGTGGTTGACTGTCCTCGGTCTGGCGCATGCGCCCGGCCAGCAATGCGATCAACGCGAGAGCTGGCGGAATGACTCCCGCAATCACAAAGATGATGGGGATGGGAACCAACAGTGAGAGCGGCCCTGCGATGGCGATTGAGACCGGCATGAACGCGATCGAAACGAAGAAGTCGAGGCTGGCGACTCGGCCGATCATGTCGAGCGGCACCAACCGTTGCAGCAATGTTCCCCACACGACAACGCCAGCCCCGGTGAGTGCACCGACGACAAAGAGCGCGGAGAGCATGAGGATCAAATTGTCGGCAACGCCAATGACCACAAGAGGTAGTGTTCCTCCACCCCAGCACAGGATCATAAACGTCAAGTACCGACGAGGAAGCTTCAACGACGACACGATCAGCGAACCGACAGCCCCACCTATCCCATAGGCGGCCAGAAGGAACCCGAAAGTAGCTTCAGCATCCTCGAATCGGTCGCGGGTGAGGAACGGGAGGAGAACTTCGATCGGGCCTTGGACAATGAGCGCAAGCGAAGACCCGAAGATCAGCGTCCAAAGCAACCAGCGTGTACGAGCCACGTAGGCAACCCCCGCACGAAGGTCACCCCAGACGCTCGGGCGATCCTCGGGAGGAGTGGGCTCAGTGTGTTCGTCACGACGGCTAAGAAACAACGTGATGACGAAAGCAATCGCGTACGAAGCCGCGACGATGACCGCTCCGATAGCGGGGAAGAACATACCGACGATGACTCCACCGAGGGCCGGGCCCAGCCCTTGCCCCATCGATGGACGGAGCGCCCCTTCGAGCCCATTCGCGGCCAGGAGTTGCTCCGGCGGAAGGACCACAGGTAGGTAAGCGCTGTACGCAGGGTAGAAAAAGGCGCTCCCGGCACCCATCGCGAACGAGGCTGCGGCGACGTGCCAAAGTTCGATATTCCCGGTGAGCGACAGGACCGCCACGGCGGTCATGATCGCGGCCGTTGAGCCCTGCACTGTAATGAGAATCCGCCGTTTGGAGAACCGGTCTGCGACAACCCCACCGAGAACGGAGAACGCAAACAGGCCAAGACTCATTCCGGTTGCAACCGCCGACAAGGCAAGTGGGCTGTCATCGAGTGCGAGTACTTGGAAGACCATGACGATCGTCCACATACCGGTCCCGAATACCTCGATGCCGACGGCGGCAAACAGGAGACGGTAATCACGTGATGCCAATGGGCGGAGTGCGCGTAGCTTGATGGTGTTGCTCATACCAGTGCCTCGCCTTCAGCCATCGCCATCAGATGTACATGAGGCCATTGGGCGACATCGCGCAGGAGTTGCCGATCGTGGGTCGACAGTACGACGGCCGCTTGGGTAGCCCCGAGTGCCTCGGTGAGTTCGTCAACGAGCGCGATGGAGAGGTGGTTGGTGGGCTCGTCTAGTAGTAGCACGTGCGGGCGTGCCGCGAGTACGAGCGCCAGATCGAGGCGTCGTTGTTGACCCATCGACAGTTCACCCACTCGTTTGCCTGCCTCGCGCGATCGCAGCAGTCCAAGTTGACCGAGACCGACCGCCTCAGATGATTGAAGCGTTCCTTGACCGACGAGTTCGTCGAGGTGTCGGGCGTATACCTCGTTCGCCCGGCGATCAGGCGGCAGCATCGTCTCCTGACGAAGAAAACCCAAACGCGTGCCACGGGATGTCCGCACTGTTCCCGTATCTGGCAGTAGTTCGCCCGCCGCGATACTCAGGAGCGTCGACTTTCCGGCCCCGTTCGAGCCGGTGACCACGAGCCTGCCGCGGTGCGAGAGTTCGAACGACACTGGCTGCGCTAACCGCCCGGCAAGGCTCACGTTGTCGACGTTTAGTAGCACCGCCCCTTTTCGTGTGGGCAGGTCGGGGAACTGGAAGAGCTGCGGTGGTTCAGGTACCGTCACCGCGTGTGCTTCGAGTGCTTCCTGGCGTCGGTGCACGCTCTGCACCAGCCCGCCCGCGCGCGTCGCGCGGCCGTGCTTCGGTGACCCCTTCTCCGGTCGCCAACCCGATACGAGTCGGTTCTGTGCAGCGCTGAGACTGTCCTGCAGCCGGGCTTGCTCCTGCTGCTGGCGGTCGTACTCCTGCTCCCAGCGTTCCCGCTCGGCCACGCGCCCTTCTCGGTATCCCGCGTACCCGTTGCCGTAGATGCGGGGGCGATCATCAGGTGTCGGATCGAGGTCGACCACCGTCTCCGCAATGTCAGAGAGCAGCGCGCGATCGTGGCTGACGATGACGACACCACCGTTGCGCGTGCGGAGTTGCATGGTCAAGAAATCAAGTCCGCTGCGGTCGAGGTGATTGGTGGGCTCGTCCAGCAGTAAGAAATCATCTTCAGCCCCCAACAGGCAGGCCAACCGCACTCGATATCGCTGCCCCACAGACAGATCAGCGAGCAACCGCGTCATGTCGGTTTCGGCGTCGAGTGCTTCGAGCGCGATTTGTACCCGGCGCTCGGCATCCCAAGCGTCGAGCGCTTCCGCATCTTCCAAGGCCGCAGCGTACTGCTCTGCGGCCTCGCTACTCCCTTCCGCGAGAGCGGCAGCGGCGTCGTCGAGTGTGGCCAGCGCTGCGAGCGGTTCGGCGATGGCCTCCGCGACGGCCTGCCCAACGGTTCGGTTGTCGGTGGAGTCCATCTCTTGTTCAGCGAGCCCGAGCGTGCCGATGCGCTGGATCGTTCCACTATCAGGTACCAGCGTGCCCGCGAGCGCGTGCAGAAGTGTGGTCTTTCCGCGCCCGTTCTCTCCGACGATCGCCACACGGGACGCGGGAGTGACGACGAGATCGACATGGTTGAGCACCGGGGTTACGCCTCGCATTACGGAGACGTCGGAAGCGGTGAGTTGCGCGCGATGGCGCGCCGGATGACGGTTAGTAGGGGTAAGCATTCAAATCCTTCAGCAAGGCGCACCGCGACGAGCCAAACAGCCAGCGGGCACGCAAATGACGGGGACCCTTCCAGGGTCAGAACGAGCGGCCGTCGCTAGCTCGGAGTTGCTCAACGAGCGCGGTAGGCCTACTCAACCGTCACAGGAAATACAAATGCATGCTTCCAGTGTACCCCATAAGGTCGATAGCAGTGCCGACCTCTCAAAGCAGACTGCGAAGCGACGCAAGCCACCGCTGGCGCGTCTCTTCCGGTGATTGTGACCGGCCCGACACCTCAGTAGCGAGAGAGAGGTAAAGCCCCACGAGAATCTGTGGACGCAAGTCAGATGTGTCGGCGGGGTCTATGCCGAGGCGGCGAACGTAGGCATCGCGCAGCCGGATGCTAAGTGACTCATGGAGGTAGGCGAGTTGGCGCTGAACGCGCGCATCGTCGCCAAGCTGATTGCGAATCGCCTGTCGTCGCCTGTCCAGTTCGGTCGTCGGGATCAAGAAGAGTTGCGCAGTCGCCCAGTCAAGCGTCTCGATCGCGTTGAAGTGTGAAGGCGCTGTAAGTACAAGCTCAGCGAGATGCTCTGTGTGATCGTCGCTGAAGAGTGTGAGTTCTTTGTAAGGGAAATAGCGGAAAAAGCTTCGCTGAGATACTCCTGCGCGTTCAACGATGTCTTCGACCTTCGTTTCGTCGTACCCGCGTTCTTCATACAGCTCAATCGCCGCTGTCTGGATCGCGCGGCGCGTAGTGGTCTTGTGTCGCGCACGCGCTCCGGTTTGGTTCGTCATCGCCTCCATTATGGCCGCCATGGGGCATGTTCATCCCTTGTTCACCCTCACGCAAACTGGCATATGTGCCACTTATGCATGATGGATCACATGACCGCTCTTGCCCCGCCGAACTGGCGACCACTTCCTCTTCTCGGCCCGCATGTCTCTCCCAACAACGGGTTGTATTGAATCGGCCTGGGTTCTCTGGAGGGCCGTGTTACGCAGCAGCAGCCTCGCCGCTCCTGCATGATCGATCGTAGTAGATCTCTTCGTACTCGACCGGGGGCACATCGCCGAGGCTGGAGTGGAGCCGCTCAGCGTTGTACCACTGCACCCACGATGCCGTCGCCTGCTCGACCTGCTGCCAAGACTCCCACACGGCCCGTTCGTGCCAGATCACCTCAGCTTTATAGAGCCCGATCGTGGACTCCATCAACGCGTTGTCCAGCGCGTCACCGACCGACCCGATCGACCCGGTAATCCCGGCGTCTTGCAACTCCTCGGTGAACGCCAGCGACGTGTACTGACTGGGTTCAACCGGTCGATGCAACACCGGGTTGTTGAAGCGAGCGTAGCTGCTCCTCGAACACCTCGGCCGGGGTCTTCCAGTCGAGGCTCTTGCGGGGACGGTTGTTCAACGCGAGAGCGACTGCTTCGAGGTCTTCCGCTGACCATCGTGAGAGGTCCGTGCCCTTCGGGAAGTACTGACGCAGCAACCCGTTCGTGTTCTCGTTCGTTGGCCGCTGCCAGGGCGAGTGGGGGTCGGCGAAGAACACCTTCGTGCCCGTCTCGAGCGCGAACTGGGCGTGCGCGGAGAGTTCCTTGCCGCGGTCCCAGGTGAGTGTCTTGCGGAGCTGTTCGGGAAGCTTCGTCATCGACGCGATGAGCGCGGCGTTCATCGCGACAGCGCCGTAGCCGCCCAGCGCGGGACCGTTCTTGACCGGCGGTGTCTCGCCGTAGCCTTCCAGCCGCGGCAGATGCACCAGCAGGGTCGAGCGGCTCTTGCGCTCAACGAGCGTGCCGATCGCGGAGCGGCCCGTGCCGATGATCAAGTCGCCCTCCCAGTGCCCAGGAACCGCGCGGTCCGCGGCCTCCGCGGGACGCTTCGAGAACACGACGTCCGCGGTGACATGCCCTTGCGGTCGGTTCTGTGCTCGAGCCCGTGGCCGCCGGAGTGCGCGGCCGGTTCGCAGGCAGGTGACGAGCTCGCGCCCCAGCGCGCCACGACCCTGGATGAACAGCGACTGGTAGATCGCTTCGTGACTGATGCGCATGGACTCATCATCCGGGAAGTCGACCTTCAGCCGGTGGGAGATCTGCTCCGGGCTCCACGCGGTCGCCCACCGTCGGTCCTGCCGGTGCGGTTTGTTCAGCCCCTTCCATGCCGGCGGTTCAGGCCCAACGACGATGCTGCCGTCGGGCCTGCGGACCTTGCCGGCGAGCCGCTCCTGGACATACTCGCGCAACCTGTCGTTCGTCGCGAGCCTCGCCATCTTCGGACGCTTCGCCGCTTGCTGCGCCTTCCATTGCGCCACCAAGGCCCGGTACTCCGGCTTCCCGCCACGGGTGGCCGCGTTCCGACGCAACTCGCGAGAGACCGTCCCCGGGTCACGGCCGATCCTGCGTGCGATCTCACGCACCCCGATCTGCTTGGCGCGCAGCAGCGCGATCTCCTCGCGCTCCTCGAAGGACAGGTAACGACCGGTGGGCTCGGCCAGTGAGATCGGTGGCATGCCGCCAGCGTGGCGAAACCAGCGGCTCCCGACCGGCACAGACACGCCCACTTTCAGTGCCGCCTCGGCCGTGTTGATGCCCGTCGCGATCAGACGCCAGAACTGCCGCTGCACCGCCCGAGACGGCTCAGGCCGCCCAGGCGAGCGCATCGGCGGCCGCAACGCGCGATCCGCGCGCCACTGGCGTCGAGCCCCTTCAGGAACCTCGCTCGTCTTCGCAGACCAGTACTTCGTCGCCATCGCGCAACACCTCCATGATCAAGGTGTTGCGACGACCAGTTGAATCCGCCCTGAGAGCCCGCGTCGGAGTGGTGCAGCAGCCCGGTCGTCGTGAACTCCACATTCGTGCGCCGACGAGTGAACAGCGACTGCTCGAGCGCGGAGAGCACCAACGTCGTGGTCTTCGCCGTCATGACCCGCCACCCCAGGATCCTGCGGGAGAACACATCGGTGATGAAGCTGACGTAGCAGAACCCTCTCGGGGTCCACACATAGGTGAAGTCCGCGACCCACCACTGATCCGGACGCGACGGCCACGCCCACCGCCGTTGGATGTGATCAGGATGCCGGGCAGCTTTCGCGTCTCCTGTTGTGGTTACCGTGGTGCGCTTGCCGCGCCGGATCCCGCTGACCCCGAGGAGTCGCATCAGGCGTTCGACCTGATCACGGCCGACAGTACTCCCCGCTCGGCGTGCGGCTTTCCAGAGCTTCCTCCGCCCGTAGAGGCGCCGGTTGCGTACCCAGAGATCGAACAACTGGTTCGCGAGGTACGCATCTGAAAGGTCACGATCGCTGAGGCCGAAACCACGGGCCTGGAATGCGTAGAACGTCGACGGGGCGATCTGGACGCCATGCTCACGCAGCACAGCGCAGATCGGCTCGACCCCGAACCGGTCCCGATACTCGCGAATGTACGCGATCACTGTCCGAGTTTGCGGTCGAGCTCCGCTGCCGCGAAAAACGCGGCCGAGGTCTTCAAGATCTCGTTCGCACGCTTGAGCTGCGAGACCTCGCGACGCAACCGGGTGATCTCCTCGTTCGCCGGCTCGGCAGCTGCTGACGCGGGCGGGGTGGTGCCTTCGCCGTGTTCGCGGCGGATCCAGTTTCTCAGGGTCCCGGGATTGATATCGAGGAGCCCACCGATCTCTCGGCGGGCGCCCGCTTGGGAGATACCGCCCTGAGCAATGCGCTCGTCATAGAGTCGGACCGCTCGGGCTTGGGTCTCGGGGTCGTACTTCTTCGGTGCTGGCATGATCTCAATTCTCTCTTTCGTGTTAGATCATGCCCTCCACCAAACCCAGGCCGATTCAACCTGCTGCATCGCAGCACCTTGGAGCACGGAACGGCACTGATGTTCGTCTCGCACGATCTCAGCGTGGTGCGTTCGCTCTGCGAGAGTGTATTGGTGCTGTACCGCGGTGAGGCGTGCGAGCAAGGACCCAGCTCACAAGTCTTGGGAAATCCCCAACACCCGTACACTCGCTCGCTGATTGCGTCGGTCCCAGAACCGGGCCGAACCCTAACTCAACTCCCGGCTACCCCCGTCTCCACCCCGGTTCTATCTACTACAGCTTGATATGGGTTTACCGCTCGATCGGATGACCTCGGTCGATGCTCCTCCAGCCAGGTGTTTAACAAACTGGAGATGGCCGAAACCGCTTGCCTGGGGACGACTCCGTTCCCGAGCGCCGTGATCTGACTATTCGTGGTGAGTTCGTGACGCGCATCAGTCACCCAACCAGACGGTAAACCCATCAACCATTCCACGAATGCCGGTGCGGGCCGCGGGCCAGTCGCGTCGGTCAGGATTGCAGGCGCCGGTGCGGGCCGACCGATGATCTGCGTCCAGTAAGTCACTGGCACGGCGTAACGTCCCCATCGTCGAAGAATTCCTCGATCAACCTCCACAGGCTCTCTGACTCCTCGGAACGTGGGTACCCATTCGGGCCGTGCAAGGCAAGGTCGATGATCTGGTGGCTGAGCGCAATCGTGCCGCGGCGTGCTTTCACCTGTTGCAAGCTCTCGCCCCCGCGAGCTGCGTCGGATGCCAGTGGAGTGCGAAACAGTGCGGTGGGCAAGGATGAAGACCCGGTATCGGGGGTGGGGTGCGCCGACCGCGGAAGCGGGTAGACCGATCCATTGCGCGTCATACCGGAGGTCGGCCAGGTCTCCCAAAACTGCTCCTGCTGCTCGAAGAGGTCGAGCTGTGGTTTCTCCCAGATGCCACGGGTCGCGTTCCATATCGCGAGGGGTTGCACCGTCGGGGGCTGCATTTGCGATGTTGCGTTGCTCATCGTGGACTCCTTCGAAGTTTGCGCGTATAGCTGGTGCAGAAAGCAGCCCGCGGACATTCTCGATCACGACCCAGTCGGGTTGCAGCGCGTCGATCGCTGCCGCCATATGTGCCCAGAGGCCGGAACGGGTGCCGGGCTTCAGACCGGCCATCTTCCCGACGGTCGATACGTCCTGGCAGGGAAACCCGCCACAGAGGATGTCCACTGGCGGCACGGTTTTCCAGTCGATGGCGGTGATATCACCAAGGTTCGGGGCCTCGGGCCAGTGGTGGGAGAAGATGCGGGCGACGGGCTCGTTGATCTCGGAGAACCAGATCGTTCTGGCATTGAAGACTTCTTCGACAGCGAGATCGAGTCCGCCGTAGCCGGAGAACAGCGACCCGACACGCAGCAGAGCGACCCGGTCGGTGAGTGTCTGGTCGGCCACGGGTAAACCTCCTAGAGCGGTGATCCCGGAGCCGTGCTGCTACTCCGAGCTGGTCACCAACCAGGTGCACGAACCGCCCACGCGCCGCCGCTCAGCCGACGCCTCCCACCTCGCTCCAGCACCGTCGGCGCCCAGCGCTGCCGATCCCTCACGGTTCGCTCGAACGGGTTGTCACGCGTCTTGCAAGCGAGGCGCGCCACCGTCCGAAAGTGACCTCAGAAGTCACCGCGCCGCGGGCTGCGGAGCTCACCTTCGGAGTGAGGAGAGGTGGCGGCTGGTGACGGTTTCGATGCGGGTGATGTCCGCCGGTGACGGCTACAAGTACCTTCTGCGTACCGTCGCCACCGGCGACGGTGACCGGGTGCTCTCAACGCCGTTGACGAGGTACTACACGGAGGAAGGCACCCCGCCGGGGCGATGGCTCGGATCAGCCGTCCCCGCGCTCGGCGGTAGAACGATCACCGTCGGCGACGAGGTCTCTGAGTTGCAGCTTCAACGTCTGATTGGACAGGGCCGCGACCCCGTGACACGCCAAGCGCTCGGAAGCCCGTATCGGAAGTATCCGACCGTGACCGAGCGCATTGAGCACCGCACGTTGAGGCTCGACGCAGACCTTCCTGTGACCGAGCGTGCCGACGCGGTCGCCACAATCGCGGCTGAGGAGAGTGCGCGTGGGGTGCGGAAGGCGGTTGCGGGGTTCGATTTCACGTTCTCGGTTCCGAAGTCCGCATCGGTGCTGTGGGCGGTGTCGGACGCGGGGACGCAATCGCTGATTGCGGATGCGCATCACGCGGCGGTTGCGGAAATGGTTGCATTCATCGAACGCGAGGTTGCCGCAACCCGCGTCGGCGCGGCAGGCCGCAACGGGGCGGTTGCGCAGGCCGATGTATCCGGGGTGATCGCGACTGCGTTCGATCACTACGATTCGCGAGCGGGTGACCCGCATCTGCACACGCATGTGGTGATCTCGAACAAGGTGCAGACCGTCCACGACGGCAAATGGCGCTCCCTCGACGGCCGGCCCCTCCACGCCGCCACCGTCGCCCTCTCAGAACTCCACGAAGCCGCGTTCGCCGACCACCTCACCCGCGCGTTCGGCGTCGAGTGGGAAGCCAGAGACATGGGACGTGACCGCAACCCCGCCTGGGCGATCAGCACGGTGCCGGAGAGGTTGGTGGCGGAGTTCTCATCCCGGTCACGGCAGATTAATGAGGGGAAGAACCGGCTCATCGCTGAGTACGTTGCCCGACACGGCAGGCAACCATCGCTTGCGACGGTCATCAAGCTCCGAGCACAAGCAACGTTGGCAACCAGACCGGAGAAGCAGGTTCGTTCGCTCGCTGACCTCACCGGCGAGTGGCGGGAGAGCGCGTCGCACCTGCTCGGTGAAGACGCCACCCACTGGGCACGCACCGTCACCGCGAACGATGCACCGCGACTGCTGCGCGCTGATGATGTGCCCCTGGATGTGATCGACGCTCTGGGCCGCAGTGTGGTTGGAGCAGTCGGTGAGAAGCGGTCGACCTGGCGTAGGTGGAACCTCACCGCCGAGGCTGCCCGCCAGACCATGCCCTACCGGTTCGCCACCACGAGGGATCGCGAAGCCGTAGTCGGAATGGTCGTCGATGCCGCAGAGCGCGCCTCCCTCCAGCTGACTCCGCCCGAGCTCGCATCGAGCCCGGCCGTGTTCCGCCGCTCTGATGACAGCAGCAGGTTCCGGCCGATCGCGTCGACGGTGTACTCATCACCGGAAATCCTCGCGGCAGAAGATCGACTCCTCGAGCGCGCCCGAACCATGACCGCACGCACTGTGCCAATCGAAGTGATCGAGAAGGTCACCCGCCGCCCAGATCGCGACGGCCGACTCCTCGCCGCCGACCAAACCTCAGCGCTCACCGCCGTCGCGGCATCAGGCCGCGCAGTCGATGTGCTGGTCGGCCCCGCCGGCGCTGGGAAGACAACGGCGATGCGAGCTCTGCGCACTGCGTGGGAGCGGGAGCACGGGCGTGGCAGCGTCGTCGGCCTCGCCCCGTCAGCGGTCGCAGCGCAGGTCCTCGCCGAAGACCTCGGTATCAAAACAGAGAACACGGCGAAGTGGTGGAAAGACCACCAGAACGCGGGTGCGTCGTTCCGTAAGGGGCAGCTCGTGATCGTGGACGAAGCCTCCCTCGCCGGCACGCTCTCCATGGATCGCATCACCGAGCACGCAACCGAGATGGGTGCGAAGGTGTTGCTTGTGGGTGATTGGGCGCAACTGCAATCCGTCACCGCAGGCGGCGCGTTCTCCCTCCTCGTCCACGACCGCGACGATGCCCCGGAACTGGTCGACGTGCACCGCTTCGTCAACGAGTGGGAGAAGACGGCCTCGCTTGACCTCCGCCACGGGCGCCCCGAGGCCATCGACACCTACGCCGAACATGGCCGCATCACCGGCGGCGATACCGAGGCGATGATCGACGCCGCCTACATCGCCTGGCGCAACGACACCCTCAACGGTGCTTCGACGGTGTTGATCGCGGACTCCAACGACTCCGTCCACGCTCTGAACCAGCGCGCCCGCGCCGACCTCATCCTCGACGGCACAGTAGATGCCCGTCGCGAAGTCGCCCTCCAAGGCGACGCGCGTGCCGGGGTAGGTGACACGATCATCACCCGGAAGAACGACCGACGCCTCCGCACCCCGCGAGGATGGGTGCGCAACGGTGACCGCTGGACCATTGCCGACATCCGCGACGATGGATCACTCACCGCCCGCCGCGCCGACAGCCGCGGCACCGTGATTCTCCCTGCCGACTACGTCTCCGATCACGTCGATCTGGGTTACTCAGTGACGGCTCATAGGGCGCAAGGCATCACGACCGACACCTCGCATGTCCTTGTTGATCCGTCTACGACCAGGGAGAACCTGTATGTCGCGATGACTCGCGGCAGGCACACGAACCTCGCATATGTCGCCACCGACCTCCCCGACGACAACCACACCACCCCGCACCCGGCGGATGACCCGGATGCGACCGCGCGGAGCGTGCTCTATGGAGTGCTGCAGCACGTCGGCGCGGAACTCTCCGCGCACGAGACGATCATCGCCGAACAGGAGGCCTGGGGGTCGGTGGCGCAGCTCGCGGCGGAGTACGAAACGATCGCGCAAGCCGCCCAACACGACCGCTTCGCCACCCTCATCCGTCAATCCGGCCTCACCCCGGACGAAGCAGAAGACACGATCCACTCCGACGCGTTCGGGGCACTCACCGCCGAACTCCGCAGAGCCGAAGCGAACCACCACAACATCGACGCCCTCATCCCGCGGCTCGTCGCAGCACGCGGCTTCGGCGACGCCGACGACATCGCCTCCGTCATCCACCACCGTCTTACCCGAGCCACCGCCAGACCCGCAGGTTCCGGGCGCACCCGCAAGGCGCCCCGACTGATCTCCGGCCTCATCCCCGAAGCCGCCGGGCCCATGAGCGCCGAGATGCGGAATGCCCTCACGGAGCGACGCGAGCTGATCGAACAACGCGCCGTGGCCGTCCTCGACCACGCCCTCACCGAGCGTCACGAATGGGCGCTCGCACTCGGAAACATGCCGCCTGAGACGAGAGCCGTGGCCACGTGGAAACAGCAGGCGAGAACCGTGGCCGCGTACCGGGACCGCTACGGCATCACCACACGCACGCCGCTCGGCCCGGCACCCGACAGTGACGCACAGAAGATCGACGCCGCACGAGCGAAAGCCGCTCTCGCAAGACTCCGCGACCTCGCTAGTGCCGAACGACACGACGAGCCATCTCGGACTGCGCGGCGCGAGGGCGCGGGCCTGGGCCTGTGACCCATTGCCCTTCCGAATGTCGCCGGTGCGTCGTATCTTGGTAGTTGAGGCGGATTTCTCCTTGATATGACGCTCCTCGGGGCAGGCCGCAAGGCCACTCACACACGCACCGCTTCCGACGATCCGTCGTGCATGTGAGAGGAAACCCCCGTCATGATCCGCGAACTCTGGACCGTCAGCGTCCACACCCGCGCATTCCTGCGCCGCTACATGCCCACCAACATCTTGCTCGACGCCATCCGCACCCGCCGAGGCTTGAAATGGGGTGTACCAGCGATACTCCTCGCCGCGCCCTACCTCCTGGCCGCGAGCACATTCACCACCCTGATCGCAGACGGTGGTCCAGGCTGGCTCAACCTCCTGGTTTTCCTGTGCCTGTGGAACACAATGAAGTTCATCATCATGGGGCCGGTCAGCCTGATCCTGCTGGGTCGCGCACGCCTGCGGGAAGGAGCCGCCGTACGCGCCGAACGAAGAACAATGGCCGAGTCGGCCGAGCAAGCGACCTGACCGGCTCGACTCGCTTCGTGTCCCTGAGACATCGCTGTGATCCTAAAGACCTCCATCTCCACTGCACTGTTGTCGACATCCACGGTAAGATTCAAGAGTTCCCTGTCGTAAACCGCCATTGGAGTCCAATGAACACATCCACGTCGTTGTTCGGACTGCTGGCAGTGGACATGCAGCGTAATGAGCCCGAACCTAGGCCCCGTCCGCAGCCTTCAACGCTGACGCACACAATCGAGACATCTGATCACGGGTTCGGGTTTTCCCCGCTGGTGATGTCTCTGATGGAGAGCTAATGCAGGCAAGAGAAGCCTCCACCTCCTTGTTTGCCGAGTTAGCAAGCTACCCGCAAAGCGGTGTCGATGGTATTCGCGGGACAGCAACGATCACAGAGACGATTGAATCGTCCGATACCGATGAGGCAGTCACGCAGCTCCTCCTAAGTTACGTCGGGCCTCGTTGAGTTCCAGAGCACCCATCCTCATCGGTGAACGTGATGATCCTCATATCGCAGCTGTCGAGGATGCCCTCATAAGATGCGGATATCGCCCACTGATCTTCGACCTTGAGTCAGTCATGAGCGATGGTCTTTCGTTAAGCGATGAAGGTTACGCCGTGAAAATTGACGGCGCTTGGCGCGACCTCACCGATGCGCGATTTGGGTGGTTACGACGTCTTCACCGGGCAGACTGGGGTCTTGGCATCGAAGCAGGCTCACTGAGAGCTTTGGAGCTTGGCACTTGGTATTCGGCGTACTCATGGCTTCTGGACGACTCCAAAGTAAGTTGGATAACAAGCCCAGTGGCACTGCGCAGAGCTGAATCGAAACTCTGGCAATGGAAGGCGGCCGTCAGGCTTGGTATTCCATACCCGAGAACCCTAGTGACGACGAGTAGTGAGGCAGTCGCGACATCCTTCTCGAACGAGGTCATTGTTAAGCCTCTCGGTACGGGCCAGTTCATCCAGGACGGTGAAACAATGACGGTCTACGCCGAGTCGATGATGCCTACAGACATTCGACTTAACGCTCTGAACGCAGCGCCATTCATTGTCCAGGAACGGATACCGGCTGCTAAGCATCTTCGCGTTGTCACCGTCGGCGATCGTAGCTGGGTGGCAACGCTAGATGTTGACCTAACTGCTCCCGCTGACTGGCGGCGGCGTTCACGCAATCATTCTGCGTTCAAAGAAGCCCCTGACGCGAGCTCGATAGCGCCCACAGGCGCGCTGACAATTGCGAGTCATCTCGGACTCGGATACTCGAGCCAAGATTGGGTCCAAACGCCTGATGGCGAGGTGTACCTTCTCGACGTGAACCCATCGGGGCAGTGGCTCTTCCTTCCGGAGCGAGTGGGTACTGCGGTCACTGATGCCCTCGCAGATCTACTCGTGGCGGCCACATGAGAAAGCAGACTTTTCGCGACAAGACAAGACGTACATTCGCCGAAGTTCGCATGGTTGTGAGTACGGCGCTGGGTCTCTTCGCTGGCCGGAGAGTTTGGATGCCAAAAGAAGCGGCACCTAAAACGAAGTGGATAGACGAGTGCCCCAAACGGAACCTTCCCTTGGCGCGCTCGTCCTATGACGAGCGGCTGAAAAGCGAATCAGCGGGCATCGAGGCGGTTCGGCGCCGTGCAGAGTTCGCACTCACAGCAATCATTGCGGCCATCGGACTGAGCACTGCCGCCTTCGAGCGACTCTGGGCCGTTGCCTCGAACTCCACCAGCTTGCTCGTCATCTGGTTGGTCGGCGTTCTCATTGTCGTCATGGCAGTTCTGGTTTTTGCCGGTGTTGCCGTGTCGAACAAAGTCCTTGGAGTTGTCCAGGTAGAAGACTTCATTCACCTTCGTGATCCCCGCCGAGAGGAGCTTCGACAGTACGTTCTGGCAGTGCATACGACGTCGAAGACTCGCCGAGCGATGGTCACGGTCTTCCGTGACGGCTTCTTAATCGCGCTAGTCGGACTAACGCTGCTCGCGATCGCTCACACCGTATCTTGGGCGGTTCCCCTGGACGATGCTCCAACGCCTGTGGATGTCAACATCATAAGTCCTTCGCCCGCACCATAGCTTTGAGCGGCGACACGAAACACCCCACTGCCAGACGTTAGAGAATGACGATTCCCTAGTGATCTCGTCCGGTCAACGTGACGTCTACGAAGACGGCCAGTGGGCTCGAACTTGCTTGGCAATGAGTTCTGTCTTGGCGAGAGGGAGCTCTTCAACGGGACCCCATTCGGTGCCGCCAGAGTCCAGGGTTCCTGCGACGTGGAAGTGAACGTGCCTGATCGACTGGCTTGCGGCCTCACCGTTGTTCTGCCAGACGGAGATACCTGGACGCTGGTAAGCGGCATCGATAGCCGTCGCTGCGTTCCTTACCTCGACCATCAGCGCCGCACACTCATCGTCTGTCAAGTCGAGAATGGTCTCTCTGTGCCTGGTAGGGATGACGAGAAGGTGCGGTTTCCCACGCTGTTCCTGCGTAACCATAACCGCTGTCAACGTGTTCCTTGTTACGAAGGTGAACGGTCGACTTCCTTTGAGGTAGGCGCAGAACGCGCACGGCTGCGCGTCAGGAAGCCGAATAGCTGACTCACTCACGACGGCCTCATCGATGACAGGAACGCTTGGAGTTCGAGCCTGTCCAGGCGATCGAAATCCCTCGGATGCACCACTATTCGCAGCTGATCGCACACCTTCTTCGTTCGCGACGCGAACATGAAGGACATCACGATAAAGCGGATCGAGTCTTGCGCCGGCATGACCTGTGACAACCGGGACTGTCCTCCGCCGATGACGGGGACAGCTACCGCAGTTCCGTTCGCGGTCCGCGAGACCTCTTCCCACAACGACGCAAGACTTCGCCAGATCCCATCCGGCGTGCTCTGTGCTTCGTTAGCCTCGTTCATCTCGCTGTACGCCAAGAAGTAGAGGCGGTGAGAACCGTTTCGAAGCGTGGCCACGGCCCCAACGCCGTACTTCTCAGTCTTCCCGTGCTTCTGGATCGTCGCCTTTACCGTCTTGCCCTGCAACGCCGCGGCGAGTTCGCGGTCCAGTTGATCCGTATCGCCACCGTAGAGGCGTTCGAGCGCCTGACCTTGAACGCTGTTCTTCGCGATGATGTTAGGAACGGACGTATCGAACGTGTCGCAGGTACCCACCACGATGTTGCTGTCCTGCGCGAACAAATCGCCCTTCACAATCTCAATCATCGTGTTCGGTGAGTTGTAGTCCTGCCGGATGGGGCGCGGCCAAGCACGGACAAGTCCGTACCCGATCGAAACGACAGCAATGATGATGGCGAGCGGCCACCCCTCGATCGGAAGACTCCCGAAGATGAAGTTGGTCAGTTCGAGCAGAACCGCAAGAACTCCGACTGCGGAGAACGTTTGGATGAGGAACCAACGCCAGAAGCGCCACGTGCGCAGATCGTGTGCAAGGTCTCTCATCTATAGGCCGAGCGTCGCGTAAGTTCCGGACGGATACTGGTGCGGTCCCGAATTATTGCTGGTTCCAAACTGGACTGCGTAGTCGTCAAGCGCATGCTTGATGATCTTAGGCTGGAACGACACTGACACCGTGTAATAGTTTGCGTTCAATAGCGGTGCCGGTATGAAGTTCTTGTTGACGGTACGACCACTATCAAGATTCGCGATGACCACCGGAAGATTGAACTCCATCATCACCTTAATCTCATGCGCGAGAAACGAGACACCGTCTCCGCCTTTTCGTCTAGCGTCACCACTCCCGAGAAGAACCACCTGTTTGGCGTTCTTCATTCGTTCGCGCAGATTACGCTTGATCGTTTCAGGCTGGCTCGTATCGCGCGAAACGTACAGGGTGTGAGCATCATAGAAATTGAAGTCGAAGTTGGGATTTGCTTTCCATGCTTCCATCAGACGGTACTTGCCGATGTCCTCGCTGGCGAAAGCGACATAGGTTTTATTGCGGTAACTCATTGTTTCCTCTTTAAATCTGGAACTGGGTAGGGCTGCGGAAAGATGTAGATAGATCGACGGTCCTGGGTCGATGAGCTGAATCAAACTAGTCTTAGAGTTGGCCGCTCGTCTGCGTCGCCGAGCATGCGGCGGACTTGGGCTGGTTTCCAGGCGAGTTCCTGAGCCAAGGATGCGATGGTGACGCCGTTTGCTTCGGCCATCTCGACGGCGCGGCGAAGGAGCGAAGGAACCTCACCGGGAAACTGGTAAACGGGCTGGGTTGCGATCACACCTTGCTCTGAGAGCTGGTTCAGCTGAATGTATGCGCGCCGAGCGGTGGCGTCGGATAGCAGGCCGACCTCTCTGCTCCTGTAGATGAGGGACTTGATGGATACCCCCCATTGTTCGCTCAACTGGTTCAGCTTTCGAAAGTCGATCCGCCGAGGGAGTAGGTCTTGGATCACCAAACTTGGTGTCAGGAACTCGGCGGCGAATCGGTCCGCTTCTCGTTCCAATGCGGGGTCACCGCCGGCGAGTTCGCCATGCATGACGAGGTGTCCGAGTTCGTGTGCAGCGGTGAAGCGGTGTCGGTAGATGTCGTTCGCACGGTCAGGTGACAGGACGATGATCGGTCGCGACAGCGAAAGTGTGGAGAACGCGTCGATGCGGGCAACTTCGTCTTCGGCGAAGGGGACCAAGACTGCGACGATGCCCTGATTCTCGATGGTGCGCACGAGATGCGGGATCGGTTCCGCGCCTAGCCTCCATGCCTTGCGTAGTGCCCGCGCGGCCGCTGTTGGGTCGTTTGGGAATACACCAGGTTCTACCTCACCGCCAACGAAGCCGGGCAGGTTCACGGGTGGCAAGCGGACGTGCTTCTCGACTGCATGAACCAACTCCCACAGTTGCTCCGTATAGGACACTGCCTTGGCGCGCTGTTTCGCCGTCGTGGCTCGAAGGCTCCGGAAGAAGGCATCGGCTGTCTCAAGCCGAGCGAGCGGCCGACCGGCGGCGAAGAACTCTCGCGGAACGTCAAGTTCTCGGGCTAGAAGCGGGATGAGTTCCGCGCGGGGTGGCGTGGCGCCGGATTCATATTGCCCAATAGCGGCTGCCGAGACGCCAAGTGGTTCTGCGAGACTCTGCTTCGTGCGCAACGCGAGTTGTCGAGCTTGCCGCAGACGGTCACCATCGAAGGTCTTTGCGATGTCGAGATCAGTGGGGGGCGCGACCGGTCTGCTCGAATCACGGGAGATCATCTGATGCACCCCCAGTTCCCGTGTCAGGGACGCCCTCGGTCTCCACGTTGGTACTCGGCAGTTCGCCCGGCTTCAGAAGCGTTAGGTCACTCTCAGGAAGAGGTGCGTCATCGAATCGTGCCGAGGAAGGCTCGCCAAGGCCAACCAGGGCAACTCCTTCTCCATCGAGCAGGTGCAGCATCAACTCTTCGCGATAGTGCCAGGTGACGAGCCCGGATGATTCAAGAGTCGCCTCGCCGACATAGACGTGCTGGAGCCCGCCACGAGCGGACACGTCGTAGGCAACGAGGGAGGCCCGCGTAGCGGAGCCGAAGGAACCATCCTTGACAGAGGCGTCTAGGTCACCACCTAGTTCTAGTTCGAACTCCAACTGTTCCTGCATGTTGCGGCTAGCGTCGTCTTCAAGGGAGAAAACTCGGCGACGGAAATCCGAGCGGCCTAGCCTAATTCGGTCAGCGCCGGACGATCCACGTCCACACTTGGCCGGAAAGATCAAGGTGCCATCGAAAACCACCAGGTCGTAACGGCTGCCTGTCGGCCGGATCACCTCGCGCCCAGGCAGGAATGCAAGGTGAGCCGATACCTCCTCAGGCAAGATCACCCAAAACGAGCCGTATGCCTCGTTCGAGGCCAGTTGGCTTCCGGTCTTGGCGTCGAGGGAGCGCTCGTGAGCTGCACGACCGGCCTTAGCGAGCGCAAGCATCACACTCTGGCTGTGCTCTCCGAAGTGACGGTTGAACCACGGAGAAGGTTCGGGCAACTCGTTCATCGACGCTCCTGACGCTAGGTGACACCTCAATCCTAGCACTGGCGCTTTAGAACTGCGCAGAAATCGGTCACTGTGACTTTCGGCGTGTCGAGCCCAGCATCCAAACCTGTTGCCCTTGGTCTCAGGTTGTTGGTCTCCTTCCTCGGGGACGAAGGGTTACGCCTTCAGCAACTACGGCGTTGCGTACGGTCTTCGGGTCGATGCCGAGACGATCGGCGACCTCCTGCAACGTGTGCCCGTCGCGGTAGAGGATGGCCGCGCTCGCACGGCGATCGTTGTTCAGCCCTGTTGACCGCAACTGTCCACCAGAACGTAGGACGAAGGCCGGAATCGTTCCGCGATGCACGCCGTACTTCACGGCGATGATTCGGACGGGCATCCCAGCCTCATAGTCCGCGACCAGTTCCATGCGCTGCTCGATGGTCAATCGTGTTTGAGACTTCGCCGGATTTTTCGCGACCGCGCCTCGCGAATCGTGCCTCTTAGGACTTCGCCCCCTCGGTACGCGCCGCTCGGAACCCCTGAGCACACAGGAAATCAACGATCTCAGCGCCGGGCGCTTGTTTGAGAATCGCTTGGGAAGGCCCACCGCAGCACGAAGGCCCCCGAGAGATCGGGGGCCTTCGTCGTTCCCGGGCGACCGCGGCTCACCCGGTAGAATCGTGGGGTTAGTGCTTCCGTCTCGAAGGAGTGTGCCCCAGTGGCCGATGGCTTCTCCCTGTTCACCGATCGCTCGATCGTCGCCATGCGCGTCAACGGCGAACTCAAGGATCTCGCGACGACGGTCACCGAGACGGACACGGTCGAGCCCGTCGCGATCGACTCGGAGGACGGGCTGAACATCCTGCGTCACTCCGCCGCGCACGTGCTCGCGCAGGCGGTGCAGCGCATTAACCCGGAGGCGAAGCTCGGCATCGGCCCGCCCATCAGCGACGGCTTCTACTACGACTTCGACCCGGCCGCGCCGTTCACCCCCGAGGATCTCAAGGCGATCTCGGCGGAGATGCAGAAGATCGTGAAGCAGGGCCAGCGCTTCGTGCGCCGCGTCGTCACCGAGGCCGAGGCCCGCGAGGAGCTTGCGAACGAGCCGTACAAGCTCGAACTGATCGGGCTCAAGGGCGGTGCGGATCAGGGCTCCGACAACGAGAACGTCGAGGTCGGCGGCGCCGAGCTCACCATCTACGACAACGTCGACCCGAAGACGGGCGAGCTGTGCTGGAAGGACCTGTGCCGCGGCCCGCACGTGCCCAGCACCCGCGTCATCGGCAACGGCTGGGCGCTCATGCGCTCGGCGGGCGCCTACTGGCGCGGCAGCGAGAAGAACCCGATGCTGCAGCGCATCTACGGCACCGCGTGGCCCACGAAGGACGAACTGCGCGAGTACCAGACCCGGCTCGAGGAGGCCGCGAAGCGCGACCACCGCAAGCTGGGCGTCGAACTCGACCTGTTCAGCTTCCCCGACGAAATCGGCTCGGGCCTCGCGGTGTTCCACCCGAAGGGCGGCATCATCCGCCACGAGATCGAGACGTTCATGCGCAGCGAGCTGCTGAGGAACGGCTACGAGGTGGTCAACAGCCCCCACATCACCAAGGGCACGCTGTTCGAGACTAGCCAGCACCTCAACTGGTACAAGGACGGCATGTTCCCGGCGATGCACCTCGACGAGGTGACCGACGGCGAGGGCCACGTGGTCAAGCAGGGCCAGGACTACTACCTGAAGCCCATGAACTGCCCGTTCCACAACCTCATCTTCCGGGCCCGCGCGCGCAGCTACCGCGAGCTGCCGCTGCGCCTGGCCGAGTTCGGCACGGTGTACCGCTACGAGAAGAGCGGCACGCTCTCCGGTCTCACCCGCGTGCGCGGCCTCACCCAGGACGACGCGCACATCTACGTCACCGACGAGCAGGTGAAGGACGAGATCAAGCGCCAGTTGGAGTTCGTCTTCGCGACGCTGCGCGCCTACGGCCTCGACGACTTCTACCTCGAGCTCTCCACCCGGGATCCCGAGAAGTCGGTGGGCACCGAGGAGCAGTGGGCCGTCGCCGAGCAGACGCTTCGCGAGGTGGGCGAGGAGTCGGGTCTCGAGCTCGTCGCCGACCCCGGCGGGGCCGCGTTCTACGGGCCGAAGATCTCGGTGCAGGCGCGCGACGCGATCGGCCGCACCTGGCAGCTCTCGACCGTGCAGCTCGACTTCAACCAGCCCGAGCTCTTCGAACTCGAGTACGCGGCCGCCGACGGCACCCGCAAGCAGCCGGTGATGATCCACCGCGCCCTGCTCGGCTCTGTGGAGCGCTTCTTCGCGATCCTGCTGGAGCACTACGCCGGCGCGTTCCCGGTGTGGCTGTCGCCGGTGCAGGTGGTCGGTATCCCCGTCGCCGAGCAGTACGGCGAGTACCTCGACGGCGTGATCGCGCAGCTGCGTGAACGCGGCGTGCGCGCCGAGGTCGATCACGGCGACGACCGCATGCCTAAGAAGATCCGCACGCACACCAAGGCGAAGGTGCCGTTCCAGCTCATCGCGGGCGAGGACGACCGGGCCGCGGGCGCTGTGAGCTTCCGCTTCCGCGACGGCTCGCAGTTGAACGGCGTGCCGGTCGACGAGGCCGTCGACCGGATCCTGCGCGCGATCGAGACCCACGAGCAGGTGTCGACGGCGTGGACCGAGTAGAGACCCTGAGCGAGACCGCCGCCGTCGGCACCCCCGACGACATGCAGCGGCTGTGGGTGCCGCACCGCATGGTCTACGTGCAGGATCACCACCAGCCCGATCGCAGCGACTGCCCGTTCTGCGCCGCCCCGGCGCGCAGCGACGAGGACGCCCTCATCGTGGCGCGCGGCGAGACGGCCTACGTGCTGCTCAACCTGTTCCCGTACAACACCGGGCACATGCTGGTCTGCCCCTACCGCCACATCTCGCAGTACGACGAGGCGACTCCCGAGGAGGTCGCCGAGATCGGCGCGCTCACCCAGACCGCGATGCGGGTCGCGCGCGAAGTGCTGGGCTGCGAGGGCTTCAACCTCGGCATGAACCAGGGTCAGATCGCGGGCGCGGGGATCGCGGCGCACCTGCACCAGCACATCGTGCCGCGCTGGGCTTCCGACGCGAACTTCTTCCCGATCATCGCGAAGACGAAGGCGCTGCCGCAGCTGCTCGGCGACGTGCGCGCATCGATCGCCGCCGCCTGGCCCGTGGACCCTGGGCCGGCCGCCTAGGGCGTGTCTCGCGGATCCTTGACCTACTGCGCGCGCCTGTTCGGGGCGCCTCGCTGCGTCCGCGCCTGTGGGCGCGGCGGCCCGGGCGAGCAGCGCTGCCGCGCCGCTCATCACGCCCGGGACCGCATCAGATTTACACCCAGCAAACCGTCCTCCTCCGCCTTGCAAGGCACCCCGCCCAGGCGCTGCTCGCAACGGCGACGATCCACGAGACACACCCGAACCGAACCTAGAATGATCTACTGAACTTTAACCGACAGGAACAGGAGCTCCCGTGTCCGGACACTCCAAGTGGGCGACCACGAAGCACAAGAAGGCGATCATCGACTCGCGTCGAGCGAAGGCCTTCGCCAAGTACATCAAGGTGATCGAGGTCGCGGCCCGTATCGGCGGCGCCGACCTCTCGGGCAACCCCGCCCTCGCCGACGCCGTGCACAAGGCCAAGAAGAACTCGGTGCCGGGCGACAACATCGACCGCGCCATCAAGCGCGGCGCCGGCCTCGACGGCGACGCCGTCGAGTACATGACGATCATGTACGAAGGCTACGGCCCGAACGGCGTCGCCCTCATGATCGAGTGCCTCACCGACAACAAGAACCGCGCCGCAGCCGAGGTGCGCACGGCGCTCAGCCGCAACGGCGGCACTCTCGCCGACCCCGGCAGCGTCGCGTACAACTTCGCGCGCAAGGGCGTGCTCACCGTCCCCGCGGCGAACACCACCGAGGACGACGTGCTCATGGCCGTGCTCGACGCCGGCGCCGAGGAGGTCGTGCCCACCCCGAACGGCGAGGCCTTCGAGGTGTTCACCGAGGCGTCCGACCTCGTCGCCGCCCGCACCGCGCTCGTCGACGCCGGCATCGACTACGAGTCGGCCGAGGCCGAGTTCGTGCCGAACCTCAAGGTCGAGATCGACGCCGACACCGCGCGCAAGGTGTTCCGTCTGATCGACGCGCTCGAGGACAGCGACGACGTGCAGAACGTCTTCTCGAACTTCGACCTGTCCGCCGAGGTGCAGGCCGAGCTCGAGAACGACGAGTAGGCTCCGCTTCGACACGGCGACGGCCGGGCACTCGGCGCTTCCGATGCCCGGCCGTCGCCGTCCCCGCACTCTCCACCGATCGACGAAGGGCCACCGGCATGCGCATCATCGGCATCGACCCGGGTCTCACGCGCTGCGGCGTCGGGATCGTCACCGCGGGCCCCTCGCGCAAGGTGGCCTTCGAACACGTCGAGGTGCTGCGCAGCGCGGCTGATATGCCGCTGCCGGAGCGCCTCCACCGCATCGGCGCGAGCATCGCGCGCCTCCTCGACGGCGAGAAGCCCGCGGGCATCGCACTGGAGCGCGTGTTCGCGCAGGACAATGTCGCCAGCGTCATGGGCGTCGCCCAGATCAGCGGCGTGGTCATGTATCTCGCCGAGGAGCGGGGCATCCCCGTCGCCCTCTACACTCCGAACGAGGTGAAGGCGCAGGTCACCGGCTACGGCAGTGCGGACAAGGCGCAGGTGACGACCATGGTCACGCGGTTGCTCGGGTTGGGAGCCCCGCCGAAACCCGCCGACGCGGCCGACGCGCTCGCGCTTGCGATCACCCACGCCTGGCACCTGGGCCGCGGCGGGGCCGCCACGCGCATGGAGCGCTTCGATCGCTCCGCCGCTGCGCCGGCGGGCGAGACGCCGGCGCAGCGCGCGTGGCGCGAAGCCGAGTCGAAGCTCGGGCGACGGCGCGGCGCGCGGTCCTGATCCCGCGTCTTCGGCGATGCCGGCCGGCCGTCGAGCGTCACGCGATCCCGGCCGTCGAGCGCCACGCGATCCTGAGCCCCGCGCGGGTGACCGGCGTAGACTGGCGAGTGCGACCGAATCGACCGGTTCGGCCAGCACCAGACGGAACTCTCGACGGCCGGCGTCGATCGGCCGGCGTCGTCTCGGGTTCCGTGCGCACGCGATCAGGAGGGAACCCAGATGAAAGCCGCACGCTTCCACGGACGCAAGGACATTCGGATCGAGGAGGTACCGGAGCCGGAACTGCGGCCGGGCGCCGTGGCCATCGATGTGGCCTGGTGCGGCATCTGCGGCACCGACCTGCACGAGTACCTCGACGGCCCCATCTTCTGCCCCGCGCCGGGCCATCCGCATCCGCTGTCGCACGAGGAGTCGCCCGTCACCCTCGGTCACGAGTTCTCGGGCACGGTGAGCGCCCTCGGCGAAGGGGTCGCCGATCTCGCCGTCGGAGACTCGGTCGTGGTCGAGCCGTACTTCGTGTGCGACGAGTGCGGTCCCTGCAGAGCCGGCAACTACCACCTGTGCGAGAAGATGGGCTTCATCGGCCTCGCGGGCGGCGGGGGCGGCCTGAGCGAGAAGATCGTGGTGGATCGCCGCTGGGTGCACCCGATCGGCGACATCCCGCTCGACCAGGCGGCGCTCATCGAGCCGCTGTCGGTCGCGCACCACGCGGTTCGCCGCTCGGACGCGAGCGCCGGCGATGTCGCGCTCGTGGGCGGCGCCGGCCCGATCGGGCTGCTCGTGGCCGCGGTGCTCAAGGCAGAGGGTGTGACCGTCATCATGAGCGAGCTGAGCGACGCCCGCAAGGCGAAGGCGCGCGAGACCGGCGTGGCCGATCACGTCATCGATCCCTCGCAAGAGGATCTCATCGCACGCGTGCGCGAGATCACCGGGGGCGTCGGCGCCGACGTGGCGTTCGAGTGCACGAGCGTCAACGCGGTGCTTGATCAGCTGTTCGACGCAGTGAAGCCGACCGGCGTGATCGTGAACGTCTCGATCTGGGGCAAGCCCGCCCAGCTCGACATGCAGAAGCTCGTGCTCAAGGAGATCGACCTGCGCGGCACGATCGCGTACGTGCGCGACCACGCCGCGACGATCAGGCTCGTGCAGGAGGGCAAGGTGGATCTCGAGCCGTTCATCACGGGCCGCATCGCCCTCGACGACTTGATCGACGAGGGTTTCGACACTCTCATCAATCGCAACGAGACCGCGGTGAAGATCATCGTGCACCCGTAGGGCGACGATATCCGCGGCGGAGCCCGCCGCGGGCGAGGGGGCGGCATCGCGGAGGCGGTGCCGCCCCCTCGCCGCATCGGGGCGCCTACCGGCGGGGTCGGCGGGGCCGCGGCCCGCCGGCTTCGGCGTCATCGCCGGCGTCGTCGACGTCGGACGGAGCGTCGTCGGTGTCGTGGGCGGCAGCGGGATCGGGAAGCACGATCGGCAGCGTGATGGCTCCCGTCTGCAGGGCCTCGTCGATGACCTGCTCGACCTGGCGCTGGCGGCGCAGCTTGACCCGGCTGAGAGCGCGCTGCTCGGGCAGGCTCCACCCGAAGCGCACGGCGAGCAGCCGCACGGCCGTCGTCACGACCACGCACACGACGCCGCAGATCACGACCGGCACGTCGAAGGCCAGCAGGACGGTGAGCACCGAGACCCCCACCAGGCTCGCGACCGCGTAGAGCGACCCAACGTGCATCACGGCGATCGGCAGGTTGAGCATCACGTCGCGCAGCGCGCCGCCGCCGACGGCGGAGACCACGCCGATGAAGAGGGAGGGCACGATCGGCAACCCCATCGCGAGCGCCTTCGTGGTGCCGATGGCGCCGAACATGCCGATGCCGATCGCGTCGAGCAGCGAGATGAACGGGTCGAGGCGGCGGAACACGCGGGGCAGCAGCATGCCGAGCAGCGCGGCGCCGATCGCCACGATCAGGTAGAGGTTGTTCGAGAACGCGGCGGGCGTCGTGCCGAGCAGCATATCGCGCAGCAGGCCGCCCCCGATGCCGGTCGCCACGCCGATGAACGCGACGCCGAGCAGGTCGATGCGCTTGAATCCCGCCGCGAAGAGGGCGCCCTGCAGACTGCCGGCGGCCACCGCGACGAGGTCGGCGGCGAGCGGGGTCTGGAACGTCTGGTCGAGCACCCGTCCATTCTCGCGCACTCGCCCGGACCGGCGCAGGGCGTCCTCGGCGGGAGTCGGGGAGGGGCGGGGATCCCGGCGGATCGCGGATCGCGGATGCGCCGGGGGGGGCGAGCCCGAGCCCGCGGCACCCGGCATGCGGCCGCCGAATGCGAGAATGGTCGGGTGCCCCTCTACCGCGAAGAAGGCGTCGTGCTGCGCACCCACAAGCTGGGCGAGGCCGACCGCATCGTCACGCTGCTCACGCGCGGGCGCGGGCTGCTGCGCGCCGTCGCGAAGGGCGTGCGCCGCACCTCGTCGAAGTTCGGTGCGCGGCTCGAGCCCTTCATGGTGGCCGACATCCAGTGCTTCGAGGGGCGCAGTCTCGACACCATCACGCAGGCCGAGACGCTGGGCGCCTACGGTCCCGCGATCAGCGCCGACTACGATCGCTACCGCGCCGGCAGCGTCATGGTGGAGACCGCTGAGCGCCTCGCGGAGGGTGCGCCGTCGCGCGAGCAGTACGCCCTGCTCGTGGGGGCGCTGCGCACGCTCGCGGCCGCGAGGATCCCGTCGGAGCTCGTGCGCGACGGCTATCTGCTGCGCGCGATGAGCCTTGGGGGGTGGACCCCCGGTTTCGACAGCTGCGTGAACTGCGGCGCCCCCGGCCCGCACACCGCGGTCGCCGTGCAGCTGGGCGGCGTGACCTGCGAGAACTGCCGCCTGCCGGGCTCGCCGCGGCTCGACCCCGGGTCCGTGTCACTGCTCGCAGCGCTGCTCGCAGGGGACTGGGACGCCTCGCTCGCGAGCGGCGAGCGGGAACGCGGCCAGGCGGCCGGGATCGCGGCGGCCTACTCCCAGTTCCACCTCGAGCGCGGGCTGCGCTCGATCCACACCCGCCGCCAATAGACTTTCACCCATGCATCACGCCCCGGACAGCCTGGTCCCCGTCGATTGGACCGGCGAGCAGCCGCCCGCCTTCACCGGCCCGCCCCCGCAGCACGTGGCGATCGTGATGGACGGCAACGGACGCTGGGCGAATCGCCGCGGACTGCCGCGCGTCGAGGGGCACCGCATGGGGGAGCAGGCGCTGCTCGACGTGGTCGCCGGCGCTGTCCAGGCCGGGGTGAAGCACCTGAGCGTGTACGCGTTCTCGACCGAGAACTGGCGTCGTTCGCCCGACGAGGTGCGCTTCCTGATGGGCTTCAACCGCGATGTGCTGCGCCGCCGCCGCGCTCAGCTCGACGCCTGGAACGTGCGGATGCGCTGGGCGGGTCGGCGGCCGCGACTGTGGGGCTCGGTCATCAGCGAGCTGAAGGCGTCGGAGCGCGCGACGGCCGGCAACACGGGGCTGACGCTCACGATGTGCGTCAACTACGGGGGCCGCAACGAGCTCACCGACGCGGTGCGGGCGGTCGCGGCGGAGGTCGAGGCGGGTCGGCTGAGTTCGCGCGGGATCACGGAGCGCACGATCGAGCGCCACCTCTACGTGCCGGAACTGCCGGACGTGGACCTGTTCCTGCGCAGTTCGGGGGAGCAGCGCATCAGCAACTTCATGCTGTGGCAGTCGGCGTACGCCGAGATGGTGTTCCTCGACACGCTGTGGCCGGATTTCGGGCGGCAGGAGCTGTGGCGCGCGATCCAGATCTACCACGCGCGCGACCGCCGCTTCGGCGGCGCCGTCGACCAGCCCTCCTGACCGGGCCACCGTCGGTCATCCGCCGAGAGGCGGATTTCGCAGGTATGATTGCGGCCCGCAATGCGAAACCCGCCTCTCGGCGCCGACAGCACGCGTCGGGAGGCCTGATGGTCAGGGTGCCTCGGGAGTCTGACCGTCAGGGCGCCTCGGGAGCCTGCGGGAGAACCGGGGACGAGTCTGAGAGAATGGGGTGGTTATGACTTCTCAGACCCTGACCGGTTCGCCGCTGCGCATCGGGCCGCTCGAACTCGACGTGCCGGTGGTGCTGGCGCCCATGGCCGGCATCACGAACACCGCCTTCCGCCGGCTCTGCCGCGAGTACGGCGCGGGCCTCTACGTGAGCGAGATGATCACGAGCCGCGCTCTCGTCGAGCGCACGCCCGCCTCGCTGCGCCTCATCAAGCACCACGAGAGCGAGACGCCGCGCTCGATCCAGCTCTACGGGGTCGACCCGAAGACCGTGGCCGAGGCGGTGCGCTTCCTCGTCGACCAGGACCTCGCCGACCACATCGACCTCAACTTCGGCTGCCCCGTGCCGAAGGTGACCCGCAAGGGCGGCGGATCCGCGCTGCCGTGGAAGCGTGACCTGTTCGAGGCGATCGTCACGGGCGCCGTGCAGGCCGCAGGCGACATCCCGCTCACCGTCAAGATGCGCAAGGGCATCGACCCCGATCACCTCACCTACCTCGACGCGGCGAAGGCCGCCGAGCAGGCGGGGGTGGCGGCGATCGCGCTGCACGGCCGCACCGCCAACGAGTTCTACTCGGGGCACGCCGACTGGAGTGCGATCGCAACCCTCAAGCAGACCATCACGAGCGTGCCGATCCTCGGCAACGGCGATATCTGGTCGGCCGACGACGCGATCCGCATGGTGCGCGAGACCGGCTGCGACGGCGTCGTCGTGGGCCGCGGCTGCCTGGGACGGCCCTGGCTGTTCGGAGATCTCGCCGCCGCGTTCCGCGCGGAGGCGGGGGAGATCAGCCGCGAGGAGGCCGAGGCGTCGATGGCGCGGCCCCCGCTCGGCTTCGTGATGGATGCGATGCGCCGGCACACCGAGCTGCTCGTCGAGTTCTTCGACGGCGAGGAGGATCGCGCCTGCCGCGACATCCGCAAGCACGTCGCCTGGTACTACAAGGGCTACGGCGTGGGCGGCGACACCCGGCGCGCCCTGGCGGCGGTCGAGTCGCTGGAGCAGATGGACGAGATCTTCGCGACGATGGACGCCTCGATGCCCTACCCGGGAGAGGGGGCGGAGGGGCAGCGCGGCCGGGCCGGCAGCCCGAAGCGGGTGCACCTGCCGGACGGCTGGCTCGACAACCGCACGACCGATCTCGCCGCCCGCGCGGTGGTCGCCGAGGCGGAGCGGGTCGACGGAGGATCCGACGGTGGCTGATCCCGCGCTCCCCGCGGGCTACACGGCCGCCGACGCCGAGCGTTTCGTCCCCGAGCAGCACAGCGGTCACCGCAGCGACTTCGCGCGGGATCGCGCCCGCGTGCTGCACTCGAGCGGTTGGCGGCGGCTCGCCGCGAAGACGCAGGTGCTGAGCCCGACGGCCGGCGTCGACTTCGCGCGCAACCGCCTCACGCACTCGCTCGAGGTGGCGCAGATCGGCCGCGAGCTCGCGGTGGCGCTCGGCGTCTCGCAGGACGTCGTCGACACGGCCTGCCTCGCGCACGACCTGGGGCATCCGCCGTTCGGTCACAACGGCGAGCGGGCGCTGAGCGAGTGGATGGCCGACTTCGGCGGCTTCGAGGGCAACGCGCAGACCCTGCGCATCCTCACCCGCCTCGAACCGAAGCACTTCGCCGCCGACGGCGAGAGCGCGGGCCTCAACCTGACGCGGGCCACGCTCGACGCGAGCTGCAAGTATCCGTGGGCGCTCTCGGAGGCGGAGCCTGGCAGCGCGAAGTTCGGCTACTTCGCCGACGACGCACCCGTCTTCGATTGGCTGCGACGGGGAGCGCCCGAGCGCCGCAAGTGCGTCGAGGCGCAGGTGATGGATCTCTCGGACGACATCGCGTACTCGGTGCACGACTTCGAGGACGCGATCGTGGCGGAGCACATCGATCCGCAGTTCCTCACGGCCCGCTCCGGCCACGGCGCGCTCATCCGCGCCGTCGCGGAGTGGGCGGGCGGCAGCTACACCGCCGACGAGCTGGGGGCCGCGTTCGATCGCATGTCGGAGAGTGAGAACTGGCTCACCCGCTGGGACGGCTCGCGCCGGCACCAGGCCCAGCTCAAGAACTTCACGAGCGACATGATCGGCCGCTTCGCCCGCGTCGCGATCGCTGCCACGCTCGACGCGGCCGACGGCCGCCCGCTCGCGCGCTACGGCGCCGAGGTGGTCGTGCCGCGCGAGATCCGGGCCGAGATCGCGGTGCTCAAGGGGGTGGTGGCCGCGTTCGTGATGCAGAGCGGACGGCGCCAGCCCACGTATCGTCGGCAGCGCGGCCTGCTCATCGAGCTGCTGCACACGCTCTGGGAGACCGGGGCGCACGAACTCGAACCGGCCTACGCGGCCGATCTGCGGGCTGCGTCCGACGAGGCGACGGCCAGGCGCGCAGTGGTGGATCAGGTGGCCTCGCTCACCGATCAGTCGGCGATCGCCTGGTACAAGCGCCTCTGCGACGCACCGCTGGCGTAGCGTGACGGGCTCCCGAGCGGGAACTGGCTAGACTGCAGCTATGGCAGGGCGGATCCGGGCGAGCGACATCGAGGAAGTGAAGCGCCGCACCAATCTCGCCGATCTGGTGGGCGACTACGTCACCCTGAAGAACGCCGGGATCGACTCGATGAAGGGCCTGTGCCCGTTCCACGACGAGCGCAGCCCGAGCTTCCACGTGCGGCCCGCGCTCGGCTACTACCACTGCTTCGGCTGCGGCGAATCGGGCGACGCCTTCACCTTCCTGCAGCGGATGGACCATCTCAGTTTCTCGGAGTCGGTGGAGCGCCTCGCGGCCCGCATCCACTACGTGCTCACCTACGAGGAGGGCGGCGAACGTCGGCAGGACGGACCGAACCGGGCCCGGCTGCTCGCCGCCAACCAGGCCGCCGGCGCCTACTGCGTCGCTCAGCTCGCCAGCGACGAGGGCGCGGCCGGCCGCGAGTTCCTGTCGCAGCGCGGCTTCGATCCGGCGGCCTGCGAGCGTTTCGGCGTCGGTTACGCGCCGCGCGGCTGGAACCACCTCACCGATCATCTGCGGCAGCAGGGCTTCACCCCGCAGGAGCTCACGCAGGCCGGGCTCGTCTCCGAGGGGCAGCGCGGCATCTACGACCGCTTCCGCGGGCGCGTCGTATGGCCCATCCGCGACACGAGCGGCCAGACCCTCGGCTTCGGCGCCCGCAAGCTCTACGACGACGACAACGGCCCCAAGTACCTCAACACGCCCGAGTCGCCGGTGTACCACAAGTCGCAGGTGCTCTACGGGCTCGACCTCGCGAAGAAGGCGATCTCGCGCGGCAAGCGCGCCATCGTGGTCGAGGGCTACACCGATGTGATGGCCTGTCACCTCGCGGGCGAGGAGGCGGCGGTCGCCACCTGTGGCACCGCCTTCGGCAAGGACCACATCGCGGTGCTGCGCCGTATCATGGGCGACGACGCCGCGGGCGAGGTCGTGTTCACCTTCGACCCGGACGAGGCCGGTCAGAAGGCCGCGCTGCGGGCGTTCAGCGAGGAGAAGCGGTTCACCGCGCAGACCTACGTGGCCGTCGCGCCGGGCGGCCTCGACCCCTGCGACCTGCGGCTGCACCGCGGAGACGACGCCGTGCGCGAGCTGTTCACGCGCAAGACGCCGCTGTTCGAGTTCGCGCTGCGCCAGGCCGTCTCCCGCTTCGACCTCAACAGCGTCGAGGGCCGGGTGAACGGGCTGCGCGCCGCGGCGCCCATCATCGCCGAAATCAAGGACCCCTCGCTGCGACCCGGCTACACGCGGGAGCTGGCGCGCATGCTCGGCAGCGAGCTGGCCGAGGTGCAGCAGGCGGTGCGCGCGGCGGAGCGGAACCCGCGCGGACGGGGCGGATCCGGCCCCCAGCACGACCCGGTCCAGGCGGGGCCCGGCCCCGCGCCCGACCCCGCCCGTCCCCGCATCGGTCTCTCCTCGCTGCGCAACTCCCCGACGACCTGGCTCGAACGTGACGCCCTGATGGCGATGCTGCAGCAGAGCGAGGCAGTGGGGGCCGAGCTGCTGCAGCAGGCCGTCACCGCGCAGGTGAGCGAGCCGAATCTGCGCGTGGTGCGCGACGCCGTCGCCGAGGCGCTGCCAGCACTCGGGACGCCGGCCTGGCTCGACACCGTGATCGGATCCGCACCCGAGAGCCACCGCGGCCTCGTACGCGAGCTCGCGATCGCCCCCGTGCCGCAGCGCAAACCCGAGCTGATCGCGGCCTACGCCCGCGACGTGGTGATCTCGCTGCTCGACCGCGACCTGCTCGCGCTGAAGCAGGAGCTGCTGGCGCGCCACCAGCGCATCGGCGACTCCGCCGACCCCGGCGCGCGCCGCATCCAGCAGCAGCTCGTCGCGCTGGAGGCTGCGCGACGCGGTCTGCGCGAGGAGTAAGATCGTCAACCATGGCACACCCGGTACTCGACGCTGATCCGACGGTACAGGTCTCCGACCTTTCGCTCGCATACCCGGCGCACGCCGGCGGGCGCGCGTTCCAGGCGGTGGAGGGGGTCAGCTTCGAGGTGGCCCGCGGCGAGGTCGTGGGGCTGCTCGGCGAGAGCGGATCCGGCAAGTCGACGCTCACCCGCTTCCTCGCCGGCCGCGCCGCCGACGCGGGGGAGAAGGCGGCCCGCATCAAACTCACGGGCGGGGCCGCGACGGTGTTCGACGTGCCCATGCGCCGACTGGGGCGACGCACTCGGTCGCGGCTCACCGCCTACGTCGGCCACCTCGCGCAGGACGCCGGCGCGACGCTCACACCCGAGCTGAACGTGGGCGACATCCTCTTCGAACCGATCGTGGAGCGCAGCAAGCACTTCGACCGCGAGGCCCTCGGCGAGCGCATCGCCGAGATGATGGACATCGTCGCGCTGCCCCTCGCGAAGCTGCAGGAGTACCCGTACGAGCTGTCGAAGGGACAGCGCCAGCGGGTCGCCGTGATGCGCTCGCTGATGCTCGATCCCGCCCTGCTCATCGCCGACGAGCCCACGCTCGGCGTCGACGCCAACAACCGTCCGAAGATCGTCGAGCTGCTGCGCTGGTACCGCGAGCGCACGAACGCGACGATGCTGCTCATCAGCCACGACATCGGCATGCTCGAAGCGCTCGTGCAGGAGGTGCTCGTCATGCAGCACGGTCGCCTGGTGGGGCAGGGCGACATCAACGAGATCTTCAGGCACGCCGATCACGGTTACGTGCAGCGGCTCGCGCAGGCGCTGCGGGCGACCGCCTACGACGAGATCGCCGACGAGTAGACGGCTCCGGCCGCGCCTCGCCCGGGGTGCCCGCACCGATTTGCACCGCTTCGATCACGCTTGCTAACATAGAAGGGTTGCTGCGGCAATGATCCCCTGTAGCTCAGTTGGCAGAGCGCTTGACTGTTAATCAGGATGTCGCTGGTTCGAGCCCAGCCGGGGGAGCAATCGAAACCCTCACCGTCACGGTGAGGGTTTTCTGCTATCCGAGGGAGGATCCGATGCAGCACCCCGACCACCACGGCCGCATCATCGCGGTCGAACCGTACGGCGCTCCGAGCGTGCACGAGTCGAGCTGGATCGCCCCCGGCGCCGTCGTCGTCGGCGACGTCACCATCGGCGCTGAGGCGAGTGTCTGGTACAACGCCGTCGTGCGCGGCGACTCAAACTCCGTGCGCATCGGCGCGCGCAGCAACGTGCAGGACGGCGTGGTGATCCACACCCAGCGCGGCGAGGGCGGTGCCGCCGTGATCGGCGACGACGTCTCCATCGGCCACAACGCCGTCGTGCACGGCGCCGTCATTGAGAACGGCTGCCTCATCGGCATGAACTCGACGGTGCTGAGCGGTGCCGTGGTGGGGGAGGGATCGCTCATCGCGGCCGGGGCGCTCGTGCCGCAGGGCGCCGTGATCCCGCCACGCTCCCTCGTCGCCGGCATTCCCGGCCGCGTGGTGCGGGAACTGCGAGAGGCGGATCGCGAGAGCGTGCGGCAGAACGCCGACGTCTACGCCGCGTACACCGACAACCACCGCGCCGCCACGCGCGAGCCGTGACCCCGATGTACTGAGGGGCACCCGTGATGCACTATGATCGGTGAGGTGCTTCGGCACACCCCAGCTGCTCGCAGCTCGGGGCTGTAGCTCAATGGTAGAGCCCCAGTCTTCCAAACTGGTTACGCGGGTTCGATTCCCGTCAGCCCCTCCGCAGAGACCCTCCTTCTCACGAAGGAGGGTTTCGTGTTTCGGGGCTGCCGGGAATCTTCCAGAACCCGGAACTGGCGCCGAGGGCGGCACCAGCGGCGTGGCCGCGCAACGCTGGCGCGTTGCCCCGAGCGGCCGGCCGGGGTTCGATTCCCGTCAGCCCCTCCGCAGAGACCCTCCTTCTCACGAAGGAGGGTTTCGTGTTTCGGGGCTGGGCCTACTCGGTCAGCAGGCGCACCACCTCTTCGTCTTCGACCTGGGTGAAGTCGGCGTAGAACTGGCCGACGGCCATGAAGTCCGCGGGTGCCAGGAGGCAGATGATCGCGTCGGCGGCGTCGAACTCCGCCAGCGCGTCGGGGGCCGCCACCGGCACGGCCAACACCACCCGCGCCGCTCCGCGCTCCCGCGCGATCCGGCACCCCACGGCCGCAGTGGCGCCCGTCGCCATCCCGTCGTCGACCACGATCGCGGTGCGCCCCGCCAGCGGTGCCGGCGGCCGGCCGTCCCTGAAACGCTCGACGCGCTGCGCGACTTCGGCCCGCTCTCGCCGCTCCGCACGTTCGAAGTCGGCCTCGGACACTCCGGCCGAGCGGATCACCCCCGGGTTCCGCACGATCGCGCCGCCCTCGCCGACGGCGCCCATGGCCACCTCTTCGTGGTGGGGCAGGCCGAGCTTGCGCACCACGAGCACGTCGAGCGGCGCTCGGATCCTGCGAGCCGCCTCCGCGGCCACGGGCACTCCGCCCCGGGGCAAGCCGAGCACGACCGTGTCCGCACCCGCGTAGTCGCGCGCCAGCCGCTCACCGAGCATACGGCCGGCCTCGATCCGATCCTGCAGGATTCGCATGGCGACTCACCTCGTCTTCCGGTCTACCCTCGTCACCCGTCCGCGTCAAGGAGGGAGCCTGCCTCTCCGGCGACGGGCGCCCGTCGGTATGCGTCTTTCGGGACAGTTTCGGCTAGACTTGCTCGGGTTGCGCGCGTTCGCGCGTCTCGACCGTGAAACCTGCCGGTTTCGGGGCGTAGCTCAGCTTGGCTAGAGCGCCCGCTTTGGGAGCGGGAGGTCGCAGGTTCGAATCCTGTCGCCCCGACCAGGGCCACCCGGCCCGAGAAGCAGCACGACACACCGACGATGAGAGGCCAAATTGCCGAAGACGACCGCTGAGAAGCTCACTCCGACCCGCGCCAAGCTGAGCGTCGAGGTCACGCTCGACGAACTGGAGCCGTACCTCAAGCAGGCGTACAAGACCATCGCCGAGCAGGTCTCGATTCCCGGTTTCCGCAAGGGCAAAGTGCCGGCCCAGATCATCGACCAGCGCGTCGGTCGTGAGGCCGTGGTGCAGGAGGCCGTGAACGCCTCGCTCGACGATTTCTACCAGTCCGCACTCGCCGAGGCCGACGAGCGCCCCATGGGCCGCCCGACCGCCGATGTCGAGCAGTGGCCCGACGCGCAGGACGAGAAGAGCACCCTCGTGCTCGCCTTCGAGGTCGAGGTGCGTCCCGAGTTCACCCTCCCCGACTACGACGGCATCGAGCTGACCGTCGACAACGCCGAGATCGACGACGAGGCCGTCGAGGCCGAGCTGACCAAGCTGCGCGAGCGCTTCGGCACCCTCGTGACCGTCGAGCGCCCCGCCAAGACGGGTGACTTCGTCGAGCTCGACCTCACCGCCAAGATCGACGGCAACGAGGTCGATCAGGCCAGCGGCGTCTCCTACGAGATCGGCGCGGGCAACCTGCTCGCCGGCACCGACGAGGCCATCGAGACTCTCACCGCCGGCGAATCGACCACCTTCACCTCGCAGCTGCTGGGCGGCGAGCACGAGGGCCGCGACGCGGAGGTCGAGGTCACCCTCACCGCGGTCAAGGAGCGCGAGCTTCCCGAGGCCGACGACGAGTTCGCCCAGCTGGCGAGCGAGTTCGACACCATCGCCGAGCTGCGCGAGAGCCTGAAGGATCAGGTCGCACGCGCCTCGGTCTTCGCTCAGGGCCAGCAGGCTCGCGACCTCTTCACCGAGACCCTCATCGAGAAGGCCGGCATCCCGGTCTCCGAGGAGCTCGTCGAGGAGGAGGTGCACCGTCACCTCGAGGGTGAGGGTCGTCTGGAGGACGACGAGCACCGCGCCGAGGTGCGCAAGTCGGCCGAGCAGCAGATCCAGCTGCAGCTGCTGCTCGACGCGATCGTCGAGGCCGAGGGCGTCACCCCCACGCAGAACGAGCTGTCGCAGTACATCTTCCAGTCGGCTCAGCAGTACGGCATGGAGCCCACCCAGTTCCTGCAGGCGATCAGCCAGGGCAACCAGATGGGCGTCATCCTCGGCGAGGTCACCCGCAACAAGGCGCTGGCGATCGCTCTCGCCAAGGCCAAGGTCGTCGACCAGGCCGGCAACGCGGTTGACCTGAGCGAGTTCACCGCGGTCGACTCCGACGACGAGGCCGCGGCCGAGGTCGTCGAAGAGGCCGAGGAGATCGTCGAAGAGGCCGAGGCGGCCGACGAGAAGTAACTCTCGCGTCTCGTTCGCGAGATCTGCGGATCCCCCGGAGCACTGAAATGTCAGTGGTCCGGGGGATCTTCGTATCCGGCGCCGAAACACGCCTAGGGCGAACACGGGCGCTCGATCCGCGTCGAGTCGATACGCTCGAATCAAGCAACTACGAAGGAGCACCGAATGGCAGAACAGACGCCACCGAACAGCGTGTTCGAACGCCTGCTGAAGGATCGCATCATCTGGCTCGGATCCGAGGTGCGCGACGACAACGCGAACGAGATCTGCGCCAAGATCCTGCTGCTCGCCGCCGAGGATCCCGAGTCCGACATCTACCTGTACATCAACTCGCCCGGCGGTTCGATCACCGCGGGCATGGCGATCTACGACACGATGTCGTTCGTGCCGAACGACATCGTGACGGTGGGCATCGGCATGGCGGCCTCCATGGGGCAGTTCCTGCTGACCGCGGGCACCAAGGGCAAGCGCTACATCACCCCGAACGCGCGCGTACTGCTGCACCAGCCGCACGGCGGCTTCGGCGGCACCGCGAGCGACATCCAGACCCAGGCCCAGCTCATCACCTCGATGAAGAACCGCCTCGCCGAGATCACCGCTGCTCAGACGGGCAAGACCGTCGAGCAGATCAACGAGGACGGCGACCGCGACCGCTGGTTCACGGCCGATGAGGCGCTGGCGTACGGCTTCGTCGATTTCATCCGCGACTCGGCGGCCGACGTGGTCGGCGGCGGCGGCACCAACCGGTAGGCGCGAAAGAAAGTGAACGAAGGTCATATGAAGATCGAGATGCCCAGCGCCCGCTACGTGCTGCCCTCCTTCGAGGAGCGCACCGCCTACGGCTACAAGCGCCAGGACCCCTACGCGAAACTGTTCGAGGATCGCATCATCTTCCTCGGCGTGCAGGTGGACGACGCCTCGGCCGACGACGTGATGGCGCAGCTGCTCGTGCTCGAGAGCCAGGATCCCGAGCGCGACATCACCATGTACATCAACTCGCCCGGCGGGTCGTTCACCGCTATGACGGCGATCTACGACACGATGCAGTACATCCGTCCGCACGTGCAGACGGTGTGCCTCGGGCAGGCCGCCTCCGCCGCTGCGGTGCTGCTCGCCGGAGGAACGCCGGGCAAGCGCCTGGCGCTGCCGAACGCGCGCGTGCTGATCCACCAGCCTTCGACGGGGCAGGCGGGTCACGGCCAGGCCTCCGACATCGAGATCCAGGCCCGCGAGATCCTGCGCATGCGCGAGTGGCTCGAGGAGACCCTGTCGAAGCACTCGAAGCGCAGCATCGAAGAGGTCAACCGCGACATCGATCGCGACAAGATCCTCAGCGCGCAGGAGGCCCTCGAGTACGGCCTCGTCGATCAGGTGCTGACCAGCCGCAAGAACCCGCAGCCAGTCATCTCCCAGTAAGTTCGACGGATCGCGGCGGGTTCGGGCCTTCCAGCCCGGACCCGCCGCCTCCGTCCGGCGGCCTTCGCACGGCGCGCCCCTCCGGTGAATGTCAGTGGTCCCGGATAGTCTCTGAGTGTCTCGTTTCCGTTCGAGTGTGAAGGAGCCCCGCATGGCGAGAATCGGCGAAAGCAGCGAGCTGCTCAAGTGCTCCTTCTGCGGCAAGTCGCAGAAGCAGGTGCAGCAGCTCATCGCCGGCCCGCAGATCTACATCTGCGACGAGTGCGTCGCGCTCTGCAACGAGATCATCGAAGAGCGCATGGCCGAGCACCAGAGCGCCGAACCCTCAGACTTCACGCTGCACAAGCCTCGCGAGATCGCCGAGTTCCTCGACGAGTACGTGATCGGCCAGGACCGCGCGAAGCAGTCGCTCGCGGTGGCCGTGTACAACCACTACAAGCGCGTGCGCGCCGCCTCCGCCCTCACGAGCGCCGACACCGCCTCCGAGCAGGTCGAGATCGCGAAGTCGAACATCCTGCTGATCGGCCCCACGGGCTGCGGCAAGACCTACCTCGCCCAGTCGCTCGCGCGTCAGCTGGGAGTGCCCTTCGCCGTCGCCGACGCGACGGCGCTCACCGAGGCCGGCTACGTCGGCGAAGACGTCGAGAACATCCTGCTGAAACTGCTGCAGGCCGCAGACTTCGACGTGCAGCGCGCCGAGACCGGCATCATCTACATCGACGAGATCGACAAGATCTCGCGCAAGGCCGAGAACCCCTCCATCACCCGCGACGTGTCGGGCGAGGGCGTGCAGCAGGCGCTGCTCAAGATCCTCGAGGGCACCGTCGCCTCGATCCCGCCGCAGGGCGGCCGCAAGCACCCCAACCAGGAGTTTCTGCAGCTCGACACCACGAACGTGCTCTTCATCGTCGCCGGCGCATTCGCCGGCCTCGAAGAGATCATCGGCTCTCGGCTCGGCAAGGGCGGCATCGGTTTCGGCGCGCCGGTGTCGAGCAAGCGCGACGACGACCGGCTCTTCGCCGAGGTGCAGCCCGAAGACCTGCACAAGTTCGGGCTCATCCCCGAGTTCATCGGCCGTCTGCCCGTCGTGGCCACCGTCGACCCGCTCGACGTGCCGGCGCTCACCCGCATCCTCACCGAGCCCCGCAACGCCCTCGTGAAGCAGTACCAGCGCATGTTCGAGATCGACGGAGTCGACCTCGAGTTCGAAGACGCGGCGCTCGAGGCGATCGCCGAGCAGGCTGTCGCCCGCAAGACCGGCGCGCGCGGTCTGCGTGCGATCCTCGAGACGCTGCTGGGGCCTGTGATGTTCGAGGTGCCCTCCGACGGCGACGTCACCAAGGTGATCGTCACCCGCGAGTCGGTGCTGGGCGAGGCGCCGCCGCGCATGCTCCAGTCGCATCGCGGCCGCGAGAGCGCCTGACAGTACGACACGCTATATCCCGACGCGCGCCTGCTCGCGAGAGCGCCTGACCGCAGCCTCGGCCCGGCTTCGCCTCGGCAGGGTCTCGCTCGGCCGGCAGCGACGCAGAGCGGTACAGAGCAGCGGCGCTCCGAGCGCTACTGCTCGGTGAGGTCGTAGCTGAGCAGCACCGAGCCGTCGTCCTGGACCAGCATCAGGGCGAACGCTTCGAGGCTCGCGCTTCGCAGCATGGCCGAGGCATCCGCCGAGGCGGGGTCGCCCTGCTGGTCGGCGGCCTCGAAGCCGCCGGCCGAGATGATCGCCGACCACTGCGTCGACGCCTGCGCGGCGTCCTTCGCGCGCAGCACCACGAACCACACGCCCGCGCCGCGCTCGCCGGCGTCGTCGATGACGGCGTCCTTCGGCAGCGGGAAGCGATCCGAGGGGAAGCCCGCAGGCAGCTCCGCCTGCTTCTGCAGCGCCTCCTCGGGAACCTGGGCGCGCTGACCCGGATCTTCGGTCTCCTCGCCGTTCGCGATCTGCTCCTTCGACTTCGCTCCGGCGATCTCGTCGGGCTCGGGGGCGCAGGAGGCGAGCGAGACCGCGAGCAGGCCGGCGATCCCGGCGGCGAGCAGTGCGCGGGGGCGAAGGGGAGTGGTCATGTCGTCGCCTTTCACAGCAGCCAGTCGTCGTCGTCCTCTGCGGCGGCCGGGGAGCCGCCCGCACCGTGCCCCGAGAGCGACGCGGTCGAACCGTCGATCACCGCAACGCCTCCGGCCGCGTCGAGCGTCACGATCACGGCGTCTTCAAGCGCGCAGCGCGGCCGCCCCTCGAGCCAGGTGAGCGTCCAGGAGGAGGCACCCGGGTGCACGGCCTCCTGCGCCGCGATGGCCGGGTGCAGCAGCGGGGGCACGCTGCGATGGGGCGGATCGCCCGCCCGCCAGCGCACCCCCAGCTGCATGATCAGGCCTCGGCCGCTTCGAGTTCGATCTGAGCGACGGTCACGGCGTCGACCTCGGCGACCTCGATGCGCAGCTCGGCGATGCGGCCCACTGCAGCGAGGTCGTCGGCTGCGAGAGCGAGTCGGTCGCGCACGTCAACCGGGGCGTGCACCACGGCGAGGGCGACCGGCGTGCGCTGCGAGGCCTTGGCGGAGGTCTTCGCGCCGCGCACGCCCACGAGGGCGCCGCCCACGAGGCCCAGCAGTTCGGCGTCGGCATCGCAGCCCGCGAGGTCGACCACCTCGGAGGTGACGGGCCAGGCCGCGCGGTGCACGGAGCCCTCGCCGAACCACGACCAGACCTCCTCGGCCGCGTAGGGCAGGAACGGTGCGAGCAGGCGCACGAAGGCCGAGAGGGCCGTGCGCAGGGCGGTCACGGCCGAGGCCTGCGCCTGCCCCTCGCCGTTGTGGGCGCGCTCCTTGACGAGCTCGAGGTAGTCGTCGCAGAACGTCCAAAAGAACGACTCGGTGAGTTCGAGCGCGCGGGCGTGATCGTACGACTCGAAGGCGCGCGTGGCCCCCTCGATCACGCGGGCGAGGCCCGCGAGCATCGAGCGGTCGAGCGCTTCGGTGACCGATCCCGCGCCGGAGGCGTCGAAGGAGAGCGTGAACTTCGCCGCGTTCAGCAGCTTGATGGCGAGGCGGCGGCCGATCTTGATCTGCGTCGGGTTCTGCGGATCGAAGGCGGCGTCGGTGCCGAGCTTCGCGGAGGCCGCCCAGTAGCGCACCGCGTCTGAGCCGTGCTGCTCGAGCATCCCGGCCGGGGTCACCACGTTGCCCTTCGACTTCGACATCTTCTTACGGTCAGGATCGAGGATCCAGCCCGAGATGCCGGCGTTCTGCCACGGCAGCTGCCCGGCCTCGAGCTCGGAGCGCAGCAGCGTCGAGAAGAGCCAGGTACGGATGATGTCCTGGCCCTGGGGGCGCAGGCTGAACGGGTACACGAGATCGAAGAGCTCGGGATCCCGCTCCCAGCCGCCGGCGAGCTGGGGCGTGAGCGAGGAGGTCGCCCACGTGTCCATCACGTCGACCTCGCCCAGGAAGCCGCCCGGCACTCCGCGCTGCTCCTCGGTGTAGCCCGCGGGCAGGTCGCTCGACGGGTCGACGGGGAGCTGCTCTGCGGCCGGCAGGATCGGCTCGTCGAACACCGGGTTGCCCTCGGCGTCGAGCGGGTACCAGACCGGGATCGGTACCCCGAAGAAGCGCTGGCGCGAGATGAGCCAGTCTCCCGAGAGGCCCTCGACCCAGTTCTCGTAGCGCACCCGCATGAAGTCGGGGTGCCAGGCGAGTTCGCGGCCGTGCGCCAGCAGGCGATCCCGCAGCTGCTCGTCGCGGGCACCGTTCTTGATGTACCACTGCCGGGTCGAGACGATCTCGAGCGGCTTGTCGCCCTTCTCGAAGAACTTGACCGGGTGGTTGATCTTGCGGATCTCACCGACGAGCTCGCCCGAGGCCTGCAGGGCCTCGACGACGGCGGCCTTCGCGCTGAACACGGTCTTCCCGGCGATCTGCGCGTAGGCCTCGCGACCCCGCTCGCTCGTGATCGCCTCGGGGGCCTCCGAGATCACGCGGCCGTCGAAGCCGAGGATTGCGCGGTTCGGCAGATCGAGCTCGCGCCACCACACCACGTCGGTCACGTCGCCGAAGGTGCAGATCATCGCGATGCCGGTGCCCTTGTCCTGCTGCGCGAGGTGGTGCGCGACGATCGGCACCTCGACCTCGAAGAGCGGCGTGCGCACGGTCGAGCCGAAGAGGGGCTTGAATCGCTCGTCGTCGGGGTGCGCCACGAGCGCGACGCACGCGGCGAGCAGCTCGGGGCGCGTCGTGTCGATGAGGATGTCGCCGCCGCCGTCGGTGCGGTGGAAGGCGAGCGTGTGGTACGCGCTGGGCTGATCCCGATCCTCGAGCTCGGCCTGGGCCACCGCGGTGCGGAAGGTCACGTCCCACAGCGTGGGAGCCTGTGCCTGGTACGCCTCCCCGCGCTCGACGTTGCGGATGAATGCGAGCTGCGACGCCCGCAGCGACTCGGCGCCGATGGTGCGGTAGGTCTGGGTCCAGTCGACCGAGAGACCGAGCGTGCGCCAGAGATCCTCGAACTGCTTCTCGTCTTCGACGGTGAGCTTCTCGCACAGCTCGATGAAGTTGCGGCGCGAGATGGGCTGCTGATCCGCCGCTTTGACGCTCTTGCCGTCACCGCCCTCGTGCGGGGGCACGAAGCCCTCGACGTAGGGGAGCGACGGGTCGCAGCGCACCCCGTAGTAGTTCTGCACGCGGCGCTCGGTGGGCAGGCCGTTGTCGTCCCAGCCCATCGGGTAGAAGACGCGCTTGCCCTGCATGCGCTGATAGCGGGCGATGGTGTCGGTGTGGGTGTAGGAGAACACGTGGCCGACATGCAGCGAACCCGAAGCGGTGGGCGGGGGAGTGTCGATGCTGTAGACCTCGGCTCGCTCGGCCCCGTCGCGGTCGAAACGGTAGGTGCCCGTCTCCTCCCATACCGGGCCCCACTTGGCTTCGAGGCCTTCGAGTTTCGGCTTGTCGGGGATCGCGCTCATGCAGGGGCTCCGTCTTCGCTATGGGCGGCACCGCGTCAGTGCGCCGCCCGAAGGGACGGCTCTGGTGCCTGAATGGTCAACCCGGCCAGTCTATCGGAGCGTGTCGGGCGCGGATCGCCGGACGCGCGGCTGGGCCGCGCGTGCGGCGCCGCCCAGCGGCTGGGCGCTCAGTCCTGCAGCCCGGCCGCGATCAGCGTCTCGTTCTGGGCGGGATCGCCGCCCGGCTCGGGCTCCGTGAGGTACTGCTCCCAGGAGAGTCCCGTCGGCGTGAGCCCCTGCTCGGCGATCCACGCGAAGAGGTGCTCGTAGGCCGCGGCGAGCAGGCCGTAGTCGCCGCGCACGAGCAGAGTCGCCGCGCGGCCGGCGGGAATCGTCTCGGCCGAGACCATCCCGTCGCCCGCGAACGGCGCCGCCACTGGCACCGCGACCGACAGGTCGAGTTCGGCGCCGGGCTGCCCGTGCATCACGCCCATGGGAGCCGCGGCGGGGGCGATGCCCGCCCGCCCGAGCGCGCCGAAGATCTCCGGGTACGCCCGGTCGTAGAGCCCGGGGATGGCGTCGAAGGCGACCGTCTCGCGTACGACCGCGAGATGCTGCTCGGGGCGTTCGACGATCTCGGGAACGGGGAACTGCTCGGTCACGGTGGGCTCCTCTGCTCGGCGTGCTCGACGGTGCTCGGCGACCCCTCGCCGCACGTTGCTGCGTCACGCCCGATCCTACGCACCCATCGGCCGCCGCGCGAGGGGTCGGCGCCGAGCCGTGTTGCGGCGCCCATCTTTGCTTCGAGGCCCGCTCGTGCGAGTTCTGGCACCGGCCCGAGTCTCGGATCTCGCACGTGTTTCGGATACGATCGCCGGTGCCGCTCCGAAACACGGGTGAGCCCCGAAACACGGGCAGCATCGGCAGTCTAGGCTGCGGGGCGAGCTGCGGCCGCGCCTCGGCTCGCAGCGCGTCGGCTCGCCGCACCTCGGTCGGCCACGCTGAGGCGATCCCGGAGTTCGGCTGCCAGCGCGTGCAGCGCAGTGTTGCAGGCGGCGAGTTCGTCGTGCAGGCGCTCGCGGATCAGCGGATCGTGCGGTGCCGCCTCGACGTCGAGCGTGGAGGCGGGCGGTGCGAGCGCGCGCGGCACGACCGCGCCGCGGGAGATCTCGCTGCGCTGCTCGTCCGCGATCGCATGCAGGAACTCGGAGAGCGCGAGCCTGTTGAGGGGCGCCCACCGTCTGGCGGTGGATCGGGCGATCACCCGGTCGAGCACGAGCACGGTGAGCAGGAAGGTGACGAGGCCCGCGGCGAGCCCGGCGACGATCACCAGCTCCTGCCACAGGCCGGTGGCGACGTCGATCCAGATGATCGCCCCGATCACCACTGCGGCGCCGATCATGCCGGCCACCTGCTTCGCGCGTCTTCGCGCCGTTTCCGTGTCCATCGCGCCTCCCACGCTCTCGTCGTGCGAACCACCCGGGTTGGTTGCTGGCCACCATAGCCGGTTTTCGGCGGGGCTGGGCGAACCGTCGACGCAGCGAACCGTCGACGCAGCGAACCGTCGACGCAGCGACGGGGAGCCCCGTGCTGCGGCCTCGCCGAAGCAGCAGCACGGGGCTCCCCGTCGATCAGAGGGGCGCGGTGCCCGCACCCCTCAGCGGATCGCTCAGGCGATGAGGCCGGGGAAGGCGTCGGGGTGCTCGGCGAGCCACGCCTCCACGGCGCCCTCGGGGTCGCCCTGGTACTCGTCGCCGGTCACGAGCGCTTCGAGCGCACCATAGGCGGCGTCGTCGAGCTGAATGCCCTTGATGAGCTCTGCCGCCTCGGGGTACTGCGCCGAGAAGCCGTCGGTCGCCAGGAAGTGCAGCGCTTCGGGCTCGCCCATCGCGCCCTTCGGGTCCTCGAGATCCTTCACGGGGAACGCGTCGTTCGCCCAGAACGGACGCCACAGGGTGACCACGACGTCTTCCTTCTTGTCGATCTTCTCCTGCAGCGTCGCGAGCATGGTCGCGGTCGACGAGGTCACGAGCGAGTAGTCGTCGAGGCCGTACTCCGGCATCATGACGGTCTCGGTCTGCTCGGTGAGGCCCGCGCTCGGCTCGATGCCGATGATCTCGCCGTCGAAGCGGTCGGCCTGGCCGACGAGATCCTCGATGGAGTTCACGTCATCCATGTACTCGGGCACCGCGATGGTGAGCACCGCATTGTCGTAGTAGGCGCCGAGGTCTTCGAGGCGGTCGCCGTACTGCTCCATGTAGGTGGCGTGCGTCTTCTCGGACCAGGCCGAGGGGTACACGTCGATGTCGCCGCCCGCGAGGCCGGTGTAGAGCACGGCGGCCTCGGTGAGCTCCTCCATCTCGACGTCGTAGCCGAGCTTCTCGAGCTGATTCTCGAGCAGGTAGGCGGTGCTGAGGCCGTCGGTCCAGCTGGGCAGGAAGCCGAGGGTGATGGTGCCCTTGTCGCCGCCGTCGCCGTTGGCGGATCCGCCGTCGCTGGAGCAGCCGACGAGGGCGAGGCTGGCCGCCGCTCCGAGGGCGAGGATTCCGGTGAGCTTGCGCTTGATCATCGTGTTTCCTTTCTCTCCGCGCCCGGTGGCGCGGAACGGGGCTTGCCGCCCCGACTGTTCATTCGTGGTCTTGCAGGTCACTGGGCCGCGGCCGGCACGGGCGCGGGGGAGGGCGTGCGCTCGTTGCGCTGCTTGCGCAGCACGCCGAGCAGCGACGACTTGTACTCGGCGGGGTTGCCGAGCGCGGCGGTCACTCGGTCGAGGAAGACGGCGAGGATCACGACGCTCAGGCCGGCCTCGACGCCCTTCGCGATGTTGAGGGTGGACAGCGCCGCCACGACCTCCTTGCCGAGTCCGTTCGCACCGGCCATGCCCGCGACCACGGCCATCGACAGCGCGAGCATGATCACCTGGTTGATGCCGGCCATGATAGTGGGAGTGGCGAGCGGCAGCTGGATGCCGCGCAGGATCTTGCCGGGGGTCGCGCCGAAGGCCTGACCGGCCTCGACGGTCTCGGAGTCGACCCCGCGGATGCCGAGTTCGGTGAAGCGCACGCCCGGGGGCAGCGAGAACAGCAGCGTCGCGAAGACGCCGGGCACGAAGCCGACGCTGAAGAACACCACGGCGGGGATCAGATACACCAGCGACGGCATGGTCTGCATGAAGTCGAGCACGGGGCGGATCACCGCACTGAATCTGTCGTTCCGAGCGGCGAGGATGCCGAGCGGCACCGCGATGATCACGGCGATCACGGCGGCCACCAGCACGAGCGCGAGCGTGAGCATGGCGTTCTCCCACTGATCCATCGCGACGATCAGCAGCATCGTCACGGCCGTGCCGACGGCCAGCTGCCAGGAGCGCACGAGCCAGCCGATCAGCGCGAAGACGAGGATCAGCGCGGCGAACGGGATCGCGACGAGCGTGTCCGCGAGCCCTTCGACGAGCCAACCCACCACGAGCGTGATGAAGTCGAGCAGCCAGGTGAAGGTGCTCTTGAACCAGTCGAGCGCATCGGCGACCCAGTCGCCCAGGGGAATGCGGAACCCCTCCATCAGCGCACCTCCCCGCTCGCGGTCGCGGCGCCGGCGATCGCGCTCTCCTCGAGTGTTTGCGTGATCATGGCGGCGGGCACCTCCGGGGTGGGTTCGATGACGGGGATCTCGGTGGTGGTGGCGGGCAGATCCGCGAGGGCTGCGAGCAGCGTGACGCGGGGCACGACGCCGATGAGCCGGCCCTGCGCATCGGTGACGGCGACGGGCAGCGGGCTCTCGACCGCGAGCTCGAAGAGGTCGGCGATGAGCTGGTCGCGCTGCACGATCGACGGCGTGGGGCGCAGCCGCTCGGTCAGGTCGGTGCTGCCCTCGCGCACCTGGCGCAGCACGTCCTTGTCCCGCACCACGCCGAGCAGGCGGCGTGCGGAGTCGGTGACGAAGCAGGCCGAGGTCTGCAGGTCGCGCATCGTCTTCAGCGCGGTGCGGGGGCCGGCCGAGGCGAAGACGACGGCGTGCGGCGGCTCCATGACGTCGCCGGCGGTGAGCACGCGGGCCCGATCCACGTCCTGCACGAACTGGGCGACGTAGTCGTTCGCGGGGTCGGTAAGGATGTCGTTGGGCGTGCCGACCTGCACGATGCGGCCGTCGCGCATCACCGCGATGCGGTCGCCCAGGAACATCGCCTCGTTGAGATCGTGGGTGATGAACACGATCGTCTTCCCGAGTTCCTGCTGCAGCTCGATGAGCTGCTCCTGCATTTCGCGCCGGATCAGGGGGTCGAGCGCCGAGAACGCCTCGTCCATGAGCAAGATGTCGGTGTCGGCGGTGAGTGCCCTGGCGATGCCGACGCGCTGCTGCATGCCGCCGGAGAGTTCGCCGGGGAGGCTGCGCTCCCAGCCGGCGAGCCCGACCCGGTCGAGCCAGCCGCGGGCCCGCTCCTGGCGTTCGGCCACGGGAACGCCCTGCAGTTCGAGGCCGTAGGCGACGTTGTCGAGCACGGTCCGGTGGGGGAGCAGCGCGAAGTGCTGGAACACCATCGACATGTGGTCTCGGCGCAGTTCGCGCAGCTCGGCCGCGGTGCGGCCGACGACCTCTCGGCCGTTGACCTTGATCGAACCGTCGCTGGTGGGGTTGAGGCCGTTGAGCATGCGGATCAGCGTGGACTTACCGGATCCCGAGAGGCCCATCACCACGAAGATCTCGCCCCGGCTCACGGTGAAGCTCGCGTCGATCACCGCGGCGGTGCCGTGCGAGCGCACCTCGTCGCGGGACGCACCTCGTTTGAGCTGCTTCACCGCTTCTTTCGGGCGTCGCCCGAACACCTTGGTGGCGTGCTCCACTTCGATGGCGAGCGCATCGTCGCGCGCCCGGTCGGACTGTTCAGTTGTACTGTTCACTTCTCAACTCCTCTGGCGCGGGAGGATGCGGATCGCGGGCGCTCCGAAGCGCGGCCCGTGTCGGGCGCCGGAAAACGGCAGCCCAGATCCACGGCCTCCCAACAGGCCGGATATCGTATTGCGGAGTGTTCATCGGCCACCTACCGTCGCGCCCGCCTCCGGCTCGCTGTAGCTCAGCGATTTCGTTCCGAGGGGCGCGACGAGCGACATCAGATGTGCACTCGACGCTGCCTCGACGCTAACAACGTCGAGAGGTAACATGCAAGGCGAGCGGTGCGCTCAGACCACCGAAACCGGCGGCGTACCTTGCCCCGATCAGGCTTTTCACACATTCGTCATCGTTACGCGGACGTTACACTCGACGCCTGGCGGGGGCCTATCGAAGCGTCAACAGCGCAACGGCTCGCCATGCAGTGGGCGGTGCCGGTACAGTTGAGTCGGTATTCGTCTATCTTTCAGCGATGAGGTTTCCGTGCTCCCTCTCTCGATATCGCACGCAGCAGCTGCGATGACGCCGAGGTGCGCATCAGCATGAGCGATCATCGGATGGAGCGGATCGGCCGCGGCGCGACGGACGGCGCGTGGAAGACGGATGCCTTCTCGGTGGGCTTCAGCCACGACGACCTCGCCGAACTGGAGCGCCTGCAGCGACGCCGACGAACAGTGCTCGTCTGCAGCGCGGCAGCTGCGGCCCTCGTGCTCGGCGGGGCCGTCGTGGTCCTGCTGCCGCAGACCATCGACACGTTCAGCGCACTGTCCGTGACGGGCCCCCAGGGGCCTGCGGGCGAGCGCGGGGAGCGGGGCGAAGCCGGAGAGGTCGGTCGCCCGGGGAAGCCCGGCGCGACCGGAGCCGTCGGCGCCACCGGTGCGACGGGAGCGAGCGGCGCCACAGGGGCCGACGGGTCGCGCGGCGCGACCGGAACGACCGGAGCCACCGGGGCGCAGGGAGCCACCGGGGCGCAGGGCGCGGCGGGGGTGTCGACCCCGCCGGCGCTGCTCGGAGAAGGATCCGGGCTGCGGATCGACGCCGGCGGCCTGGGCCTCATGATCTGCCCTGCCGGGCACACGCTCGTCGCCACGGCCGAAGGTGGCTGGGAGTGCTCCGGCAGTGCGGCCGACGAGGCCGACCTCCCCCTCACGACCGAGAGCTGCGGGGCCGACATGTCGCAGGGTCTGACCCTGGTCGACGGTGCGCTCTCCTGCAGCGCGCCCCCGGCCGACGCCTCCGGAACCCCCCTGCCCGTCTCGGACTCCACGCCGGACGAGGCGACACCCGCGGAGGAGCCTTCCGTGGAGCCGCGTGTCGGTCAGAGCGCAGTCGCCGCCGCGCAGCCCCGCTCGCCCCTCGCACAGCTCTCGCTCAGCCCCGAGATCGGCGGGGTGCTCGGCATTGCGGTGCCGAGCTGCGAGTCGGGCGAGCGCATCCGGTGGACCGGGGCCGCCTACGAATGCGGGATCTCGCCGGAGATCCCGGCCGAGGTCTGCCCAGCGCCGGGCGAGGTCCGCTACCTCGACGAGCGCGCCCTCCGCTTCACCGACGCTCAGGGGCGCGGCTGGCTGCGTCTCAACGGCCAGGAGCTGGTGCGCGGCGACTTCGCGGAGGTACCCGACGCGCTCTTCGCAGAGGCCACACCCGTGGTGATGCCCGCCATGGATGCCGAGGTGGTGGGCGGGTTCCGGGTCACGTCGTCGACTGCGTCGGGCACCGCGAGTCCCGAGGCCGCCCCCGCGTTCTCGGTCTTCGGCCGTGCGGGTGAACTGGGGATCGATCCCGCCTCGTTGCCGGCGTGGCAGACGGGTACTCCGCCCCTCGGGGAGTGGCTCGCGGTCTCGCTGCCCGAGCAGCGCACGGTGACGCACTACGTGCTGCGGGCGTCAGGCGATCCCGCATCGGCCCCCGCCGAATTCAGGCTCGAGGGCTCGAACGACGGTGCAGCGTGGACGGCCCTCGACACGCGATCCGGATTGACTTGGGCGCCGTTCGAGGAGAAGACCTTCGAGGTGATCTCGCCGGAGCAGTTCGGCCAGTATCGTCTCGTGATGAGTCGCGCAGCCGCGGGAGCGACGGCGGCCGCGGTGCTCGAGCTGCGGCTACTGCACGCGAGCGACCACCACCGCAATCTGATGGCGATGCCGCCTGTCGACGGCCTGCAGCCCTACACCCGCAGCGAGTCGGCCTGCACGAGCGGCGAGCAGGCGACCACCCGCTCCGACAACCGCGGCCAGATCCTCCCGTGGGATGGCACCGCAACGGCCTGGGCCGATCCATCGGTGCTGCGCTTCGACCACGCCACGGGCCTCTTCGCGAAGGCGCTGCAGGTGGAGACGCTGCGCGACTCCGAGGGCCGGATCGGCGAGGAGGGCGAGGTTCTCACCGTGATCGACGGCAAGATCCGGTGGATGCCACTCGCTCAACTGCGCGAGTGAGCTGAACAGCCTTCGAAGGCGCCCCGATCCGCTGCAGAGATCCGCTGCAGAGATCAGCTGCAGAGATCAGCTGCCGCTTCGAAAGACGCGGCGCAGACCCAGGGGAATGCGAAAGAGAGCACCCGGAATTACCCCTGCGGGTGAATCTCGAACGCATGGCGGGTGAAAAACGCTCCGGATGAGGTGATATTCACCATCTGAATGCTTAGATATGGACTCCGCATAGCTAACCTTGAACGTCGAACAGCAATTCGTACTGGTTGTTGCCCGGAAGCGGCGCGGCGACGAAGACGCTGCTGTACAGATCCAACCAGGGGAGAGCTCAGCTATGGGGGCTGGAAATGGGAGTGCTGTGCGCATACGCGCCGGGCACCGTTTCCGCTGCGCGATCCGCACCGCCCTCGCGTGGCGAGCACCTCGACCGCTGACTTCACGGACCGAACCAGATGCGCCAGGCCGGCGCCCTCCCGGTCCTCGGTGGGGCAGGCATGGCCGCGATCGGTATCGGGGGAGCGATCCTCATCGCCGGCGGCGCGCTCTTCGCAATCTTCGGCCGCCGCAAGCACGACACCGCAGAAGCATGAGACTGCGGGTCTCCCGTTCGACAGCAGGGCCGGAGACCCGCAGCACGGCCGCGCAGACGATCAGCGATCGCAAACGATACACAGTGTTAGTGCATCGCAAGCACTCAACACAAAATCGGCAGACGTATAAGATGAACACCATCGATTCCACCCGCTGTTCCACCAGAGAGCGACGCAGGAGAGCATGACCGCAACCGCAGCAGCGGAGCCCAGAGCTCCGCCGTCGCCGATCCCGTTCCGGGAGCGGCTCCGCGGCGACCCCGCGCGGGGCTGTCGCTCTCCCCGGGGCGCCGCGTCATCGTCGCCGCGATGGTCTGGCTGGGTGTGCTCGTGCTGCTGTACCCCTCGGCTGCGCAGTGGTTCGAGCAGCGGGACCAGGCCATCGCCACCCGGGAGCTCTCCAGCACCGTCGAGAAGGCCGGTCCCACCCAGCGACACCAGCTACTCGAGGCCGCGCGCGCTTACAATCAGCGCTTCGCCACGGGCTCCGGTCTGCCGGGAGACGACTACCGCACAACGCTGCTGCTGCCGGATACCGACGTCATCGCGCGGCTCCGAGTGCCGTCTATCGACCTCGACCAGCCGATCCGGCACACGCTCGCCGAGAGCGTGCTCGTTCGCGGCGTCGGACACTCCGAGAACTCGTCGCTCCCGGTCGGGGGCGACGGCACGCACGCCGTGCTCGGCGCGCACCGAGGGGTTGCGGAGTCGGTGGGTTTCACCCACCTGCCCGAGGTCGTGAAGGGCGATCTGATCCACATCGAGGTCATGGACGAGGTCCTCACCTACCGTGTGATCACCACCGAAGTGCTCGAGCCCGAGCAGGCTGCGATGCACCCGGTCTATCCGGATCGCGATGTCGTCTCGCTCATCACCTGCACTCCGTTCGGCGTGAACTCCCACCGCTTCGTGGTGACCGCGGAACGCCTGGAACCGCCGCCCGTGCACCAGAGCTCGGGGCAGCCGTCGGCCCTCCCCAGGTTCCCCTGATGGGCGGTCGGCGCCGGTGCCGCCACGCTGGCTCTGCTGGCCGTCATCGTGCACGCCCACCGAGAAGCGAAGCGCGAGAAACTCGCGGCATTCGAAGCGAAACTCGCCCGCCTGCGAGCGAGCACTGGCGATTCTTCCGCCGCCGCTCCAGACGATGCCGCCCGCTCCGGATCGGAGGCCGCTCGATGACCACGCCACCCCCGCGCGCCGCGCAGTCCGCACCGGACGAGCCGGCCCGGCACCCCGGCGAGCCCGCCTCGGCGGAACGCGTGCCGTGGGACGCCTCGACCGCGCTCGACGAGGCCATGGCGCGCCTGCGCAGCGTGCTCGCCGAGAGCAAGAGCGCTCTCGCAGAAGCCGCCGACCCGACCCCCGCGGGTGAGCCCGAGCCGCCTCGCACGCCCAGCGCCGGCCCGGCTCGACCCGCTCCGAGCGTCGACTCACCGACGCCTCGCACCGTGCCGGGGACCGCGAGCGCGACCTCGCCGGGGCTTCACACGGGCAGCCACGCCCGTATCGAGCCGACGACACCGCGGCCGAGAGCCGCGTCGCCCCGTCGCCCGAGCGCGAGCCACTCCGCACGACCCGCCGCCTCCACCACACTCCCGGCCATCGAGCCCGACCCGCTGCCCACCCCGTCTGCCGCGGCCGACATCGACTCCGTCAGCTTCGATGAGCCCGTCGCGCACGCCGGCGCGGTTGCACCGAGACCCCTCGCGGAACCGCCACCGAGGCGCGAACCGAAGCCGGAGCGCGAGCCGCGACCGCGGCGCACCTCGAAACGCAGCGCTGCCGTGCCCGCCCCGAAGCCGCAGCGGAAGCCCGCAGCGGACACGCGTGCGCGGATCCGCCTCGCCGATCGCCTCGGCTCTCTGGGCGAGCTGTGGCGGATCCGCCGGGCGCGCATCGTGGCGCTCGCGCTGGGCGGCGCGCTGATCCTCGCAGCCGTCGCCGCGCCGGTGGTGACGCAGTTCGCCACTCGCTCCGGCGCCGGCGATGCGACGGAGGCGGGCGCCGCGGAGGGTCTGTCGGGTGAGGATCTGCTCGCCGAGGTCGGCACCCTGATGGTGCTGCCCGAGGAGACTCCGACGATCGCCACCGTCGAAGATCCGGCGACTCTGAGCACCGAGCCGTTCTTCGCGCGAGCCGAGACCGGCGACCGCGTTCTCATCTTTCCGGAGAGCCGCCTCGCAGTTCTCTACCGGGAATCGCAGCACATCATCGTCAACGCCGGTGCACTGAGTATCGCATTGGATCCTGCTGCGTCTGACCAAGCTCCCTTAGAGGAAGCGGTCGAGCCTACTGCTGAAGAAGTTCCGCAGGCTGAATAGCTCAACCGAGCGCTCAGCACCGACACCCCTGTTCACGCAGACTGAAAGAGCACAGCATATCGCTACACGAATATGACATCCCCCGCGAAGTGCGCGGGTACTCTCGCCACGCTGTCGATCGACTCCTCCGCAACTTCGAGTCGAAAGTGCAGCAGATGCAGAGCGAGCGCGACGGCATCGCCGATCGTCTGCTCGATCTCGAGGCGCAGCTCGACATTGCGAAGAAGCAGCTGTCGAAGGCTCAGCAGAGCAAGCCGAACTTCTCGGGCCTCGGCTCGAAGTTCGAGGAGGTGCTGCGCATCGCCGAGTCGCAGGCCGAGAAGATGATCACCGACGCGCACGCCGAGTCCGAGCAGATCGCCTCGGAGGCCGCGGCCGAGGCGCAGCGCCGCACCCGCGAGAGCGAGTCGCGCGCGAACCAGCTGATCGGCGATGCCACGGCGCGCGCCGAGGAGATCCGCCTCTCCAGTGAGACCCACGCCGCTGAGATGTCGAGCCTCGCCAACAAGCGCCTCACAGAAGCCGGCGAGAACCTGGCTTCGGCGAAACGCGAGGTGTCCCGCCTGCAGGCCGAGGCCGAGAGCGAGATCGTGCAGATGCGCACCGCCGCGAAGCAGCAGATCGACGAGCAGCGCACCGAGATCAACCGCATGCGTCTGGAGACCGAGCACGCCGTGCTCGCCGCCGAGCGCTCGATCGCCCACCGTCAGGAGGAGGCGGAGGCCGAGTACGCGCAGCGTCACGAGGCCGCGCTGAGCGAGGCGCAGGCCGTGCTCGACGAGTCGAACGCGAAGGCTGCGGAGATCAACCGACGCGCCTACGAGGTCTCCCAGGAGAGCGAGTCGCTGCACACGCGCGTGCAGCAGTACGTGGAGCAGCAGCGCCGCGACGCGCTCGAGAAGGCCCACAATCTGGTCGAGGCGGCGAGGCTGCAGGCCGAGGCCGTCACGCGCGAGTCGGAGGAGTTCTCGGAGCGTCTCTTCGGCCGGGCGCTCACCCGCCTGGAGCAGATGCGCGGCGAGATGGACTACGTGCAGGAGTTCGTCAACCGCCGGAAGGCCGCCCGCACCACCGACGCGGTCATCGCGGAGCTCGAAGAGCAACTGCGTCACCACGCATGAGCGCCGGCACGGCGATCCCGCTTATGATCGGGCGGAGTCACCGTGCGGTAGACTGGTGCTCATCGACTGCGATCCGGCCATCACCGGTGAGTCTTCGGAAGAACGGTGTGCGATTTCCGGATCGCGCACTCACTAGACCCGAACGGGTACGGCCCGTCACAGCCGAATCAAGAGGCCCGCGTGCTCCCGAGCGCGCCGGGCAAGCGGGGTGGTACCGCGGGTGAGGGGTCCAGCATCCCCGAGCTCGTCCCGGCACTGACACACCGCCGATCCGACACCGAGACCCAGCAATGTCAGTGGTCTCAGTCAGACTGGCGGCAGACAGACCGAGAAGCCAGGAGCGAGCAATGCCGTACCCCCAGCAGTCGACCGGAACCAGCCCTTCCGGCGCTTCGTCGCCCGCTGACGCGCAGGCGGTCCCCGCCGGCGTGAGCCCGTCACCGCGGCTCCCCGAGATCGAGCAGCAGGTGCTCGAGTTCTGGAAGCGCGACGACACCTTCCGCGAGTCGATTCGCCGCCGCGAGGGCCACGAGGAGTGGGTCTTCAACGACGGCCCTCCCTTCGCGAACGGCCTGCCCCACTACGGCCACCTCCTCACCGGCTACGCCAAGGACGTGTTCCCGCGTTTCCAGACCATGCGCGGCAAGAAGGTCGAGCGACGCTTCGGCTGGGACACCCACGGCCTCCCCGCCGAGCTCGAGGCGATGAAGCAGCTGGGCATCACCGAGAAGGCCGAGATCGAACAGATGGGCGTGGCCGCCTTCAACGAGGAGGCCCGTGAGTCGGTGCTGCAGTACACCCGCGAGTGGCAGGAGTACGTCACCCGCCAGGCCCGCTGGGTCGACTTCGAGAACGACTACAAGACGCTCAACCTCGACTACATGGAGAGCGTCATCTGGGCGTTCAAGCAGCTCTACGATCGGGGCCTCGCCTACGAGGGCTCGCGCATCCTGCCCTACTGCTGGCGCGACGAGACCCCGCTGTCGAACCACGAGCTGCGCATGGACGACGACGTCTACCAGATGCGACAGGACCCCTCGGTGACCGTCACCTTCCCCCTCACGGGAGAGCGCGCCGCTGAGCTGGGCCTGCAGGGCGTGCGCGCCCTGGCCTGGACGACCACGCCCTGGACCCTGCCCACCAACCTCGCGCTCGCGGTCGGCCCGGAGATCGCCTACGCGGTCGTGCCTGCGGGCCCGGCCGGCGCCGCCGACGGGGGAGCCCCCGGCGAGGCCCGATACCTGCTCGCCGGCGAGCTGGTCGGCAACCACGCGAAGGATCTCGGCTACGAGTCGGCCGACGCCGCACGCGAGGCCGCCGTGCGCACGCTGCCGGGCGCCGAACTGGCCGGCGTGCGCTACGAGCGGGTCTTCGACTACTACGCCGACGCCGAGGAGTGGGGCACCGAGAACGCCTGGCAGATCCTCGTCGACGACTACGTCTCGACGGGCGACGGCACGGGCATCGTGCACCAGGCCTCCGCCTACGGCGAAGACGATATGCGCATCACCGCCGCCGCCGGCATCCCCGTCATCGTGAGCGTCGACGACGGCGGCCGCTTCCTGAAGGCCGTCTCCGATGTGGCGGGCCAGCTCTGGATGGACGCCAACCGTCCGCTGATCCGGCTGATGCGCGAGCGCGGCCGCCTGCTGCGCGAGGCGAGCTACGAGCACTCTTACCCGCACTGCTGGCGCTGCCGCAACCCGCTCATCTACAAGGCCGTCTCGAGCTGGTTCGTGCGCGTCACCGATCTCAAGCAGCGCATGATCGAGACGAATGAGCAGATCACGTGGGTACCCGAGAACGTGAAGCACGGCCAGTTCGGCAAGTGGCTCGAGGGTGCGCGCGACTGGTCGATCAGCCGCAACCGCTTCTGGGGCAGCCCGATCCCGGTCTGGAAGAGCGACGACCCGGAGTACCCCCGCGTCGACGTGTACGGCTCGATCGCCGAGCTCGAGCGCGACTTCGGCGAGCTGCCGCGCGGCGCCTCCGGCGAGGTGGATCTGCATCGTCCCTACATCGACTCGCTGACGCGGCCGAACCCCGACGACCCCACGGGCAAGTCGACGATGCGCCGCATCGAGGACGTCCTCGACGTCTGGTTCGACTCCGCCTCCATGCCGTTCGCCCAGGTGCACTACCCCTTCGAGAACCAGGAGTGGTTCGACACGCACCAGCCCGCCGACTTCATCGTCGAGTACATCGGGCAGACCCGCGGCTGGTTCTACGTGCAGCACGTGCTCGCCACGGCGCTCTTCGACCGCCCGGCGTTCAAGAACGTGGTCAGCCACGGCATCGTGCTCGGCAGCGACGGCAACAAGATGTCGAAGAGCCTGCGCAACTACCCCGACGTGAACGAGGTGTTCGACCGCGACGGCTCGGATGCCATGCGCTGGTTCCTCATGGCGTCGCCCGTGGTGCGCGGCGGCAACCTCATCGTCACCGAGGAGGGCATCCGCGAGGGCGTGCGCCAGTTCATCCTGCCGCTCTGGAGCACCTGGTACTTCTTCAGCCTCTACGCCAACGCCGACGGCGCGACGGGGGAGTGGCGCACCGATTCGAGCGACCCCCTCGACCGCTACATCCTCGCGAAGACCGGGCGGCTCGTGCGCGACGTCGAGGCCCACCTCGAAGGGCTCGACACCACTTCGGCCGCCGAGGCGCTGCGAGCCTACGCCGAGGTGCTCACCAACTGGTACGTGCGTCGCTCGCGAGACCGCTTCTGGGAGGGCGTACACGGCGAGAACGGCAAGCCCGATAACCAGCAGGCATTCGACACCCTGTACACGGTACTCGAGACCGTGGCGCGGGTGGCCGCCCCGCTCGCCCCGCTCGTCACGGAGGAGCTGTGGCGGGGCCTCGGCTACACCGACGGCGCGAGCAACGGCCGCTCGGTGCACCTGGAGGACTGGCCCGCCGCCGACGCGTTCCCCGTCGACGACGAGCTCGTCGCGGCCATGGACGAGGTGCGCCTCATCACCTCTCAGGCGCTCGCGCTGCGCAAGGCCCGCCGTCTGCGCGTGCGACTGCCGCTCGCCGAACTCACAGTCGTCACGGCCCGCCCGCAGGCCCTGGAGCCCTTCGCAGGCATCCTGCGCGACGAGCTCAACGTCAAGGCCGTGCGTCTCGTGCAGCAGACCGAGACGAGCGCCGAAGAACACGGCATCGTGCAGACCCTCGCGGTCAACGCGCGGGCCGCGGGCCCGCGGCTCGGCAAGCAGGTGCAGCAGGCCATCAAGGCCGCGAAGTCGGGCGACTGGTCCGAGGAGGCCGGCGTGGTGGTGGCCGGCGGCATCGCGCTGGAGCCCCACGAGTACGAGCTGACGCTGAGCGCCGGCGCCGGTGATGCGGCGGGCTCCGACGGCGGCCCCGCGCTCTCGCTGATCCCCGGCGGCGGCTTCATCCTGCTCTCGACCGAGACCACCGCTGAGCTCGAGGCCGAGGGCATCGCGCGCGACGCGATCCGCGCCGTACAGGAGGCTCGCAAGAACGCCGGCCTCGACGTGAGCGACCGCATCGTGCTCGCCCTGAACGCGACGCCCGACCACGCGAACGCCCTCGAAGCGCACGCCGAGCTCATCGCAGCGGAGACGCTGGCGGTCGGGTTCGCCGCCAGCGCCCTGCCCTCTGACGAGTTCGCCGAGCTGCTGACCGCGCTGCCCGAGACCGGCCCCGGGGTGTTCATCTCTCGTGCCGACGCGCTCGGCACGGGCAAGGATCCGCTCGTCATCACGATCGATGTCACCGAGCACTGGAAGCAGGACGCAGAGTGAACCCGATGAACGCCGACGCCGCCGCGCGCGTCTACGAAGAACTGCTCACCCGCGTCGGCGAGGCGAGCCCTCGCCCGCGCATCGAACCGGTGCGCCGGCTCGCCGAGCTCGCGGGCAGCCCGCAGCTGTCGTACCCGGTGATCCAGATCGCCGGCACCAACGGCAAGACCTCCACGAGCCGCGCCATCGAGTCGCTGCTGCGCGCGCACGGTCTGCGCACCGGCCTCTTCACGAGCCCGCACCTCGTCGATTTCACGGAGCGCTTCCAGATCGACGGCGCCCCGATCGACGGCACCGTTCTCGCCTCGGCTTGGGACGAGCTGCGGCTGCCGCTCGACGTGGTCGACGCCGAACTCGCCGCCGACGGCCAGGGTCCGATCACCTTTTTCGAAGCGCTCGCAGTGCTGGCCTACGCTGCCTTCGCCGACGCCCCCGTCGAGGTGGCTGTCATCGAGGTCGGCATGGGCGGGGAGTGGGACGCGACCAACATCGCCGACGCCCGTGTCGCCGTCTTTACGCCCATCGATCTCGATCACACGGCGATCCTCGGCCCCGACATCGAGACCATCGCGCGCACCAAGGCCGGCATCGTGAAGCGGGGCACCGCCGTCGTGTCGGCCGAGCAGGCGCCCGAGGCGCTGGCCGAGCTCGAAGACGCCGCCGAACGAGCCGGCGCGCCCCTCATCGTGCAGGGGCGCGACTTCCGTCTCATCGAAGATCGGGTCGCCGTGGGCGGCCGCCAGATCCAGTTCGTCGGCATCACCGGCCGCCCCTACGATCCGGCCTTCGTGCCGCTGTTCGGCCGGCACCAGGCCGAGAACGTCACGCTCGCCGTCACGGCCGTCGAGGTGTTCTTCGGCGCGGAGCGCCCCGTTCCCGAGGAGGTGCTCGACGAGGGCCTCGGCCAGCTCACCTCCCCCGGCCGTCTGCAGCTCATCGGCACCGACCCGGCGGTCTACGTTGACGCAGCGCACAATCCGCACGGCGCCGAGGCGCTCGCGCGGGCCGTCGCCGAGTCGTTCAACTTCGAGGAGCTGGCCCTCGTTGCGGGCGTGCTCGAAGAGAAGGATGCCTTCGGGCTGCTGCGCGCGCTCGCGCCGATCGCGCACCGTGTCACCGTCACCCCCGTCGAGTCGCCGCGCTCGCTCGACGCCTCGGCGCTGCGCGAGGTCGCAGAGGAGGCGATCCCGGATACGCCGATCGAGATCGCGGACGGCTTGCCCGAAGCGCTCGACGAAGCCCGCGCCTGGGCCGGCCGCGCCGAGGGGCGCGGTGTGCTCGTCGTCGGCTCGGTGCTGCTCGCGGGCGAGGCGATCGCGCACGCCCGCGCCGAGGGCTGGGGCATCGCATGACCGACAAGCGCACCGGCCCCGCCGACGGCGTGAACAGCGGATCGGAGAACCCGGTGAACCCGGAATCCCCCGAGGAGCTGCAACTCTCGCCCTCGGAGACAATGGCCCACAACTCGGCGATGCGCGTGGCGGGTGCGCGCCGCGGCGGCCAGTCCACTCAGAAGGCGCTCGCCTCGATCGTGCTCGGCTTCGAACTCATCGTCGTCGTCCTGATCGGCCTTTCGCTTTTCGGTCTCAGCACCTTGGAGCCTCGCGAGCTCGGCCTCGTCATCGGCGGCGGCCTCGGGCTGCTCATCATCGTGGCGCTGGGTCTCATGCGCACGGGCCGGGTGGGGATCATCCTCGGCTGGGTGGTGCACGCCCTCATGCTCGCGACCGCGATCCTGTTGCCCATGGCTCTGCTGGTGGGGCTGGTGTTCACGGCGCTCTGGGTCTACTGCATGGTGAAGGGCGCCCAGATCGACCGCGACCGTGCGGCCTGGATCGCCGCGCAGGGCGGGTGACGGCGTCTCGCCGGGTCTGCGGCCTCGATAGAATCTGTGGCGGGGTGACACGCACCCCGCCGACCCTGTACCGAAGGAGCGTGCATGTCCGCTGAAGAGACCCTCATCCTGGTGAAGCCCGACGGCGTGGCCCGCGGCCTCACCGGAGAGATCCTGCGCCGCATCGAGGCGAAGGGGTACACCATCGCCGATCTGCGCATGGTGCACGCGGATCGCGAGCTGCTGGCCGCCCACTACGCCGAGCATGAGGGCAAGCCCTTCTACGAGCCGCTCATCGAGTTCATGGGCTCGGGCCCCGTGGTAGCGGTTCGCGCCCAGGGCGAGCGTGTGATCGAGGGCTTCCGTTCACTGGCGGGCGCCACCGATCCGACCGCCGCCGCCCCTGGCACGATCCGCGGCGATCTCGGCCGCGACTGGGGTCTGAAGGTGCAGCAGAACCTCGTGCACGGCAGCGATTCCACGCTGTCCGCCGAGCGCGAGCTCGGGCTCTGGTTCGCCTGATTCCACGCTCGTGGATTCCCTGAGCGCCGCCGAGGCGCGACGCGTCGGGCTCGCGGCCCAGGGGTTCTCGAACGCGCCGCGGCTACGTCGGCGGCGCCCGTTCGACGCCGCGCTCGACGCACTGCACGTGCTGCAGATCGATTCGGTGAACGTGTTCGCCCGCAGCCACTACCTGCCCGTGTTCTCCCGCCACGGCGGTTACGACGCGGCGGCGCTCGACCGTCATCTGTGGCGCGACGGCGAGTTCACGGAGTACTGGGCGCACGAGGCGGCGTTCATTCCGGTGCGCGATCGGGCGCTGTTCGGGTGGCGCATGGGCGAGTTCCGCGACCGCTACCGCCGCGATGGTCGCGCCGAGGCGCTGGCGCCGACGATCGATCAGGTGCGGTCGGCGCTCGCCTCGGACGGCCCGCAGTTCGTGCGCGAGCTGGAGGACGGTCCGCGCAGTGGTCGCGGGCCGTGGTGGGACTGGAGCGACACGAAGCTCGCAGTGGAGATGCTGTTCGCCTGGGGCGAGGTGGCTGCTGCGGGCCGTGAGGGGTTCCAGCGGCGCTACGCGCTCGCCGAGCAGGTGCTGCCCGCCGAGGCGCTGCAACCGGTGGGCCGGGAGGAGGCGCAGCGCGCGCTCGTAGAGCAGGCGGCCCGCTCTCTCGGGGTCGCGACGCTCGCGGATCTCGCCGACTATCACCGGCTGAAGCCTGCCGATGCGCGTGCGGCGGTGCAGGGCTTGGAGGAGCAGGGGGCCCTGATCCCGGTGGCCGTCTCCGGGTGGCTTCGGGGCGACGGTTCACCCGAGACGGCCTGGCTGCACCGGGATGCCCGTGTGCCTGCGCGGCTCGCCCCTGACGCGCTGCTGACCCCGTTCGACCCGGTGGTGTGGTTCAGGCCGCGGGCCGAGCGCGTGTTCGATTTCCACTACCGCATCGAGATCTACACGCCGAAGGAGAAGCGGCGCTACGGCTACTACTGCCTGCCGCTGATGGTGGGCGGCCGGCTCGCCGGCCGCATCGATCTGAAGGCGGATCGGCCCCGGAAGCCGGGGGAGCGCGGCGCGCTGCTGGTGCAGGCCGCGTGGATGGAGGATCGGGCGCCTGCGCGTACTGCGGAGACCGCGGTGTCGCTGCTGGCGAACGCGGCGCGCTGGCAGGGACTCGACGCGGTGCGGGTGACCGGCGTGGGCAATCTGCCGCTGCCCGCGAGCTTCGACGCGGCCTGAGGCGCCAGGTCCGGCATCCGCCTCCCGCGAACCGACGCGAGAATGTCAGTGGTGCCGAGTACCCTCGGAATCATGGAACCCACGCGCAGCGTTCGCCCCTTCGAAGTGGTCAGCGAGTACGAGCCCAGCGGCGATCAGCCGGCGGCCATCGAAGAGCTGGCCGGGCGCATCAACGCGGGCGAGACCGACATCGTGCTGCTCGGCGCCACCGGCACCGGCAAGTCCGCCACGACCGCCTGGCTCATCGAGCAGGTGCAGCGCCCCACTCTCATCCTGGCCCACAACAAGACCCTCGCGGCGCAGCTGGCGAACGAGTTCAAAGAGCTCATGCCCCACAACGCCGTCGAATATTTCGTGAGCTACTACGACTACTACCAGCCCGAGGCCTACGTGCCGCAGACCGACACCTTCATCGAGAAAGACTCCTCGATCAACTCCGAGGTCGAGCGCCTGCGCCACTCCACCACCAACGCGCTGCTCTCCCGCCGCGACGTAGTGGTCGTCTCCACCGTCTCGTGCATCTACGGCCTCGGCAAGCCGGAAGAGTACTACGAGGCGATGGTGCCGCTCGTGGTGGGCGACACGCTCGATCGCGATGTGCTGCTGCGGCGCTTCGTCGATATGCAGTATCAACGCAACGACATCGAGTTCGTGCGCGGCAACTTCCGGGTGCGCGGCGACACCGTCGAAATTATCCCCATGTACGAGGAGCTGGCGATCCGCATCGAGTTCTTCGGCGACGAGATCGAGGCGCTCTACTATCTCCACCCGGTCACCGGCGACGTGATCAAGCAGGTCGAGACGGTATCCGTCTTCCCCGGCTCGCACTACGTCGCGAGCCGCAATGTGATGAACCGCGCCATGGACACGATCGCCGAGGAGCTCGACGGTCGCACCCGCGAGCTCAAGCAGCAGAACAAGCTGGTCGAAGAGCAGCGCCTGCGCATGCGCACCACCTTCGACCTCGAGATGATGGAGCAGATCGGCTTCTGCTCGGGCATCGAGAACTACTCGCGCCACATCGACGGCCGCCAGCCGGGGGAGGCCCCGCACTGCCTGCTCGACTACTTCCCCGACGACTTCCTCGTGGTGATCGACGAGTCGCACGTGACCGTGCCGCAGATCGGTGCCATGTTCGAGGGCGACGCATCCCGCAAGCGCACGCTCGTGGACCACGGTTTCCGTCTGCCGAGCGCGCTCGACAACCGGCCGCTGAAGTTCGACGAGTTCAAGGAGCGCGTCGGCCAGACCGTGTACCTTTCGGCCACCCCCGGCCGCTACGAGATGGATCGCGCCGACGGCGTCGTCGAGCAGATCATCCGTCCCACCGGTCTCATCGACCCGGAGATCGTGGTCAAGCCCTCCCAGGGCCAGATCGACGACCTCCTCGAAGAGGTGCGAGTGCGCGCCGAGCGCGACGAGCGCGTGCTCGTCACCACCCTCACGAAGAAGATGGCCGAGCAGCTCACCACCTTCATGGAGGAGGCCGGCATCCGGGTGCGCTACCTGCACTCCGATGTCGACACGCTGCGCCGCGTCGAACTGCTCACCGAGCTGCGCGCGGGCGTCTACGACGTACTGGTCGGCATCAACCTGTTGCGCGAGGGCCTCGACCTCCCCGAGGTTTCGCTCGTGGCGATCCTCGACGCCGACAAGGAGGGCTTCCTGCGCTCCTCCACCTCGCTCATCCAGACGATCGGCCGCGCCGCCCGAAACGTGTCGGGCCAGGTGCACATGTACGCCGACACCGTCACCCGCTCCATGCGCGAGGCGATCGACGAGACCAACCGCCGGCGTGAGATCCAGCAAGCCTACAACGCCGAACGCGGCATCGACCCGCAGCCGCTGCGCAAGAAGATCGGCGACATCACCGAGATGCTCGCGCGCGAGGCCGCCGACACCGAGGATGTGCTCTCGCGCACGGGCGCCCACGCTCAGCGCAAGGGCGGCTCCGCGCAGCGCGCGAAGGGCAAGGCCGCGTCGCGCGCCGGCGCGATCGGCGCCGAGGGAGCGGCGAAGCTCGAAGAGCTCATCTCCGACCTCACGGATCAGATGCTCGTCGCCGCAGAAGAGCTCAAGTTCGAGCTCGCGGCGCGTCTGCGCGACGAGGTCGCCGAGCTCAAGCGCGAGCTGCGCAGCATGGACGCGGCGGGGCACCTGTAGGAACACCCCACCCCCAAGCCCGTCTCGCCCGCCCATCGAGCCCAGCCCCGGATCGGAGCCGCCGTGTATCGCGAAGTCGCCATCCCCGGCCTCGGCGTCCTGTGGATGGCCAGCCCGAGCGAGCACGCGACCATCATTCCGGCAGACGGCTGCGCGGATCTCATCCTGCGCGATGACGAACTGATCCTGGCCGGCCCGTCGACACGGTGGCTCGTCGCGCAGGGGAGCCGCCAGGGTCCGACAGTGGGGCTGCGGTTCACGCCCGGTTTCGCGGGCGTCTTGCTCGACGCCGAGGCCGCCGAGGTGCGGGATCGCATCCTTCCCGCCCGGGATCTGCTCTCGGCCTCGCTCTCCGGTCGCGGGGAGCGAGCGCTGCGCGCGCCGATCCGGGCTCGAAACCTGCACGAGGCAGCCGGCGCGGTGGCGGGCGCCCTCGACCTCGACCCGGATATCGCTGATCTGCGGTGGACAGCGATCGTCAGCGCAGCCGCATCGCGCGGTGAGCCGCTTCCTCGGCTCGCTGCGCGACTCGGCTACTCGGAGCGTCAGCTGCGGCGACGCATGCAGCAGTCGTTCGGTTACGGCTATGCCGCTCTGCGCGGCGTGCTGCGTGCGGAACGCGCCCGCGGCATGCTCGTGGGCGGCGCGCTTCCCGCGGAGGTCGCTCAGCGCGCGGGCTACGCCGACCAGTCGCACATGACCCGAGATTTCGCACGCATCATCGGCAGTACTCCCGCACGTCTCACCGCGACCTCGACGCCGGCGCCGCCCACCGCGACCTCCGCCTCAGCAGCCCCGAGAGTGACGGTACCGGCTTAGGTCGCGTGCGGTCAGGCGGGTGCGGCACGGTTCGGACGCTGCGACCATTCGCGGGTCAATGCCCGAGGGCGGGGGCCGACGGGCTCAGGCGGGGTCTGAGGGGAGCGGCGCGTAGAGGTCGATCGAGTTGCCGTCGGGGTCGAGCACGGTCGCGTAGCGCTGGCCCCAGGGTGCATCCCAGGGTGCGGTGTGCGCAGCCTCCGGATACCGGTCCACGAGTTCGGCGTAAGCGCGGTCGACCTCAGCGGGGCTTTCCGCGCGGCAGGCGAAGCCGATCCGACCGCCGCCGGGCGCGGGAAGTTCGAAATCGGGCATGAAGCTCTGAATCGTCGAGACCGGATCCCAGGCGAGCGTCATCCCGCCCGGCAAAGCGGCCTCCGCATGAGGTGCATCTTCCTGGCCTGCGGGGATGTCCACCCCGAGAGCGCGGTAGAACGCGAGCGAGGCCGGCAGGTCGGCCGTGACGATGGCGATGAAGTCGAATTTCAGGGTCATAGGGGCCAGCGTACGCGCCGCACCGCGCGGGCCGATAGAACGAATCGGACGCGCACGGCGTCAGCGACCGGCGCCAGATTTCACCGACATCCCTCGGGCGGCTGCTCGCGCACGTGCGAGCCAGCACCGGGAGCGACCGGGATCGGGGAGGCCTGTCGGCCCCCTGCCCCAGACCACTGACATTCATCGCGCCGAGCCTGCATCACAGCACGAGATAACCGTAGCGCTCCGCGATCCGGTCGATGACGCCGATGAGTTCATCCCGGCCGAGGGGCAGCAGCGCCGCCGGATGCCTGGGAAGCGCGTCGGCGGCGCCCGCCCAGAGTGCGACCACCCGCGCATCGGGCACGAGCGACGACGCGGACACCACGCCGTCGAGCTCGGGGTAGCGCTGCGCGATCGCGCGCGCCCACGCACGGGACCGCTCGCGATCACCGGAGGAGATCGCCGCATTGCCGCCGGCGACCGTGATCCAATCGCTGTCCGAGAGGTCGAGCAGGCGCAGCGGCCGCGTCGCCTCGAACGCCGCGAGAGTGGGGGAGCCGTCGCGCAGGCGGATCATGCGCTGCGCCTGGAACACTTCCAGCAGGGCGGCGGCGAAGGCTCCGCCGACCGCGCCCCGCGGCGGCCCCGAGACGGCGCTCGCTCCGGACCTCGCCGGACCGCCGACAGCCTCGCCGACCCGCCCGGCTTCGGCTTCGGCTTCGGCTTCGGCTTCGGCTTCGAGCACGCCGTACAGCACTCCGACGCCCTCGTGCTCGCCCACGGGCAGCGGGTGGGGGTCGAAGCGCCCGTCGAGCGGCCCGAAGGTGCGGAACTCGTGCCACGCGACGGGGTGGGCACCGCCAGCGCGGAAGATGCGCGCGATCAGTGTTCCAGTCGGCACGCTCAGCACCCAGCCCGGGTCGGCGTCGAGCTCGGGGAAGCGGGCCGGATCCGGCGCCGGCAGCTGCTCGCTCACGGCAGCCGGTTCAGCGCGTCGTCGACGGCGGCCGCGGCGAGGGCCGGATCCCCTCCCTGGGCCAGCCACTCGAACGGCGCGAGCTCTTCGCCGTCGACCCGCAGGCGCATCGCGGGGGAGGTGAGCACCCGTTCGACGAGGGGGAGCGGGGTGCCCGCCGGGATCGCGGGAGCGACCCCCGACCAGCCGGGCAGTTCTCGCCCGTCGAGGAACTGGAACGAGGGCAGGTGCCAGCCGTCGCTCCGGCGCTGGGCGAGCAGTGTGCGCGCCGCGCAGCGCTGCCGCACCCGGGCCGGGGTGACTCCGATCATCTCGGCGGCCTCGCCGACGGTGAGGCCGCGCTCGGCCTGCTGCCGCTCCCACAGCCGGCTGCGCCGCGTGGCGGGCAGCGAGCTGGGCTGCTGCATCTCGGCCTCGGTCACGCCGAGCCGTTCGAGCACCGCGGTCTCGGCGCCCGTCAGCGCGCGCACATCGGCGCGCTGGTGCGCGAGGATGTCGGCGAGGAGCTCTTCGGCGATGTCGAGGTGCTCGTCTTCGAGCTGGGTGATGAGCGCGGTGAGGCGATCGCGACGCGGCTGCGCGGCGCCGCCGCGATCGTCTCGGCCCTCGCGCGGACCGCGGGCGGGGAGCTGGGCGATCGACATGGCGACTCCTTTTGTCTACTTGCGTCAATAATACCCGAAAGGACCCGGGATGGGGAAGTGCGCCCGCGGCGAAATCACCGAGACCACTCGTACACACGTTCGAATTTTCAGCCCCCGCGGCATAGGATGGATCAGTGACTTCGAACAGCGCCGCACCCACCAGCACCAGCCAGATCCGGTCGTCCGCCGCGCACGCCCAGATCAGCGTGCAGGGCGCCCGGGTGCACAATCTGCAGAACCTCGACCTCTCGATCCCGCGCGACTCGATGGTCGTCTTCACCGGACTGTCGGGCAGCGGCAAGTCGAGCCTCGCCTTCGACACGATCTTCGCCGAGGGCCAGCGCCGCTACGTCGAATCGCTCAGCGCCTACGCCCGGCAGTTCCTCGGCCAGGTCGACCGCCCCGACGTCGACTTCATCGAGGGCCTGAGCCCCGCCGTCTCGATCGACCAGAAGTCGACCAACCGCAACCCGCGAAGCACCGTCGGCACCATCACCGAGATCTACGACTACATGCGCCTGCTCTGGGCACGCGTGGGCGTGCCCCACTGCGCCGTCTGCGGTGAGCGCATCGAATCGCAGACCGTGCAGCAGATCGCCGACCGGCTCATGGAGCTCCCCGAGCGCACCCGCTACCAGGTGCTCGCACCGGTCGTCAGCAAGAAGAAGGGCGAGTTCGTCGACCTCTTCCAGGACCTCGCCGCCGCCGGCTACTCCCGAGCGCTCGTCGACGGCGAGCTCGTGCAGCTGAGCGACCCGCCCAAGCTCAAGAAGCAGATCAAGCACGACATCTCCGTCGTCGTCGATCGCCTCGTGGCCGGCCCCGAGATGCTGGGCCGACTCACCGACTCCCTCGAAACCGCGCTGCGGCTCGCCGGCGGCATCGTCGCAATCGACTTCGTCGACCGCAAGGCCGGCGACGAGGATCGCACTCGGCTCTTCTCCGAGCATCTGAGCTGCCCCAACCAGCATCCCGTGCAGCTCACCGAGATCGAGCCGCGCACCTTCTCCTTCAACGCGCCGTTCGGCGCCTGCTCCGCCTGCTCCGGACTGGGCACGAGCATGTCGGTCGACGAAGATCTCGTGCTCGGCGATCCCGCGCTCTCCATCACCGAGGGCGTCATCGTGCCGTGGACGAGCCAGGGCAAGAGCCTCTACCAGTACTACGAGAAGCTGCTGACCGGCCTCTCCAAGGATCTCGGCTTCTCGCTCGACACCCCGTGGGCCGAGCTCGACGAAGACGTGCACGCCGCCGTGCTCTACGGCAACAACTTCAAGGTCAACGTGCGCTGGAAGAACCGATTCGGCCGCGAGGTGAAGTACTCCAGCGGCTTCGAGGGCGTGATCCCCTTCATCGAGCGCCAGTACGCCGAAGCCGAGAGCGACACGAAGCGCGACCGCTGGCAGGAGTTCCTGCGCGAGGTGCCCTGCCACGCCTGCCACGGCCAGCGGCTCAAGCCCGAGGTGCTCGCGGTCACCGTGAACGGCGAGTCGATCTCCGGCGTCACCGAGTTCAGCCTCACCGACGCGAAGCGCTTCTTCGACGAGGTGATCCTCACCGAGCGCGAGGCGCGCATCGCCGCGCAGGTGCTGCGCGAGATCAGGCTGCGCTTCGACTTCCTCATCGAGGTCGGCCTCGGCTACCTCACCCTCGCACGCGCCGCGGGCACCCTCTCCGGCGGTGAGGCGCAGCGGATCCGCCTCGCGACCCAGATCGGCTCCGGCCTCACCGGCGTGCTCTACGTGCTCGACGAACCGAGCATCGGCCTGCACCAGCGCGACAACCGCCGCCTCATCGAGACCCTCATCAAGCTGCGCAACCTGGGCAACACCCTGATCGTGGTGGAGCACGACGAGGAGACCATCGAGGCCGCCGACTGGATCGTCGACATCGGCCCCGGCGCCGGTGTCGAGGGCGGCACCGTCGTGCACTCGGGGGAGTACCGCGAACTGCTCGAGAACCGCGCCTCCATCACCGGCGACTACCTCGCCGGCCGGCGCAGCATCGCCACCCCGAAGAAGCGCCGCAAGCGCGACCGCAAGCGCGAGCTCACCGTGGTCGGGGCGCGCTCCAACAATCTGCAGAACGTCGACGCCGTGTTCCCCCTCGGCGTCATGACCGCGGTCACCGGCGTCTCCGGCTCCGGCAAGTCGACGCTCGTCAACGACATCCTCTACCGGGTGCTCGCGAACCAGCTCAACGGCGCCCGCCTCGTGCCGGGCAAGCACACCCGCGTCACCGGCCTCGAACACCTCGACAAAGTGGTGCACGTTGACCAGGCCCCCATCGGGCGCACGCCCCGTTCCAACCCCGCTACCTATACCGGCGTGTTCGACAAGATCCGCAACCTCTTCGCAGACACCCCCGAGGCGAAGACCCGTGGCTACCTGCCCGGCCGCTTCAGCTTCAACGTCAAGGGCGGCCGCTGCGAGGCCTGCTCCGGCGACGGCACCCTGAAGATCGAGATGAACTTCCTGCCCGACGTCTACGTGGCCTGCGAGGCCTGCGGCGGCAAGCGCTACAACCGCGAGACGCTGCAGGTGCGCTACAAGGGCAAGAACATCTCCGAGGTGCTCGAAATGCCGATCGCCGAGGCCGAGGAGTTCTTCCGCCCCATCTCGTCGATCCACCGCTACATGAAGACGCTCGTCGACGTGGGCCTCGGCTACGTGCGCCTCGGCCAGAGCGCCACCACCCTCAGCGGCGGCGAAGCGCAGCGCGTCAAGCTCGCCACCGAGCTGCAGAAGCGCTCGAACGGCCGCAGCATCTACGTGCTCGACGAGCCCACCACGGGCCTCCACTTCGAAGACGTGCGCAAGCTGCTGCTCGTACTCAACGGCCTCGTCGACAAGGGCAACACGGTCATCACGATCGAGCACAACCTCGACGTGATCCGCAGCGCAGACTGGGTCATCGACCTCGGTCCCGAGGGCGGATCGGGCGGCGGCACGATCCTCGCGACCGGCACCCCCGAGCAGCTCGCCAAGCACCCCGAGAGCCACACCGGCCGATTCCTCGCCGAAGTGCTCGACGGGTGGGCCGCGAAGTCGGCGCGCGCCCTCGAAGCGACCGCCGCGAAGGCGTCGGCTTGATCCAGCCCGTCGACAACCGCGCCGCGTTCCGGCCGGCCCAGGGCGAGATCCCCACCAGCCCCGGCGTCTACCGGTTCAGCGACAGGCACGGGCGCGTGCTCTACATCGGCAAGGCGAAGAACCTCCGCGCGCGACTCTCCAACTACTTCCAGCCGCTGCACTCGCTGATGCCGCGCACCCGCACCATGCTGACGCTCGCGGCGAAGGTCGACTGGACGGTGGTCGCGACCGACACCGAGTCACTCGTGCTCGAACACACCTGGATCACCGAGTTCAAGCCGCCCTTCAACGTGCAGTTCAAGGACGACAAGACCTACCCCTACCTCGCCGTCACACTGCGCGAGGAGGCGCCGCGGCTCATCATCACGCGCAACGAGCGGATCCGAGGCGCCCGCTACTTCGGCCCGTACCCGAAGGTGTGGGCGCTGCGCGAGACCACGCAGCTGCTGCAGCGGGCCTTCCCGATCCGCACCTGCAACGACGCCGACTACAAGCGCGCGATGCAGAGCGGCCGTCCCTGCCTCGCCGGGCAGATCGGCCGCTGCCACGGCCCCTGCTCCCACCTCATCACCGTCGAAGCGCACCGCGAGCGCGTGAACGAGCTCGTGGCCTTCCTCGCCGGCGGCGACACCCGGCATCTGCGCGAACTGCAGCGCGCGATGCGCGACGCCGCGGCCGAGCAGCGGTACGAGGACGCCGCCCGGATGCGGGACCAGGCGCAGGCCGTCGAACACGTCATGGAGAAGAACGCCGTCGTGCTCGGCACCGGCTCGAAGCTCGACGTGAATCTCGACGTGTTCGGCCTGCGCAGCGACGAGCTCGCCGCGGCCGCGCACCAGTTCATCATCCGTGAGGGCCGCATCCGCGGAGAGCGCAGCTGGATCGTCGACGTCGAACTCGACGGCTCACCGGCGAAGCTGCTGGAGCAGGTGATCCAGTCGGCCTACGACGGCGAACGGGAGCCCCCGCCCGAGATCCTCGTGCCGCTGCTGCCCGAGAACACCCCCGCGCTCGAAGAGGCCCTGAGCGCGCAGCGGCCCCGCCGCGGGCGGGTCCGGGTGCGAGTGCCCGAACGGGGCGACAAGGCGCAGCTCATGGATCGCGCCGTGCTGAACGCGGGGGAGAACCTCATCAGGCACAAGCTCAAGCGGGCGGCGGATCTCACGGCCCGCACCGACGCCCTCGCCGAGCTGCAGCAGGCCCTCGGCATGGACGAGCCCCCGCTGCGCATCGAGTGCATCGACGTGTCGCATCTGCAGGGCACCGGCGTCGTCGCATCGCTGGTGGTCTTCGAAGACGGGCTGCCCGCGAAGGGCGCCTACCGCAAGTACCGCATCGAGCAGACCAGCGACGACACCGACTCGATCCACCAGGTCGTCTCCCGCCGGGCTGCGCAGCTCAACGCCGCCCGCGAAGCCGGGGAGCAGCCCAGCGGCGTCTACCGCGACCGGCCCCAGCTCCTCATCGTCGACGGCGGCGAACCCCAGGTGCGGGCCGCGGCGCGCGCACTCGACGCCGCCGGGATCACCGACGTCGCGCTGTGCGGGATCGCGAAGCGCCTCGAAGAGATCTGGCTGCCGCACGACCCGTTCCCCGTCATCCTGCCGCGCACGAGCGAGGCGCTGTTCCTCGTGCAGCGCGTGCGCGACGAGGCCCACCGCTTCGCCATCACCTTCCAGCGGCAGCGCCGCAGCACCTCGATCGCCAGCCGCCTCTCCGAGATCCCCGGCCTCGGTCCGAAGCGCGTGCAGGGGCTGCTCAAGCACTTCGGCTCCGTCACCAGGTTGCGCGCCGCCTCGCACGACGAACTCGCGTCCGCCCCCGGCCTCGGGCCGAAACTCGCCGAGCAGATCCTCGCCCACCTCGCCTCCTCCGACAGCGCGGCGACCGAGCCCGCAGCCGAGCCGGCGCCCGAGTCGGCAGCTGCAGAACCGGGCTCACCGGCTGCGGCTAAACTTGAGGCACCGAACGATGAGGCATCAGCGGGCGCGCCCCAGGGAGCGCCAGACGAGGGGAACACGGCGTGAACGAGCAGGTATCCGGACAGGAAATCCTCATCGTCACGGGCATGTCCGGGGCCGGGCGCAGCACGGTCGCGAACACGCTCGAAGACCTGGGCTGGTACGTCGTCGACAACCTGCCCCTCTCGATGCTGAAGACCCTCGCCGACATGGCCGACCGCTCCGGCGGGGCGCTGCCGCGCATCGTCGCCGTGGTCGACGTGCGCGGACGCGACCTCTTCGCCGAGATTCAGGACGTCATCGACGAGCTGCGCGAGTCGGCGACCGTGCGCGTCGTCTTCCTCGACGCGACCGACGAGATCCTCGTGCGCCGCTACGAGTCGGTGCGCCGCCCGCACCCGCTGCAGGGGGAGGCCGGCAGCCTGCTCGAAGGCATCCGCCTCGAACGCGAGCGCCTGCAGGAGCTGCGCGCCTCCAGCGACGTGGTGATCGACACCTCCCGCTACAACGTGCACGACCTCTCGACCGCCACCCGGGATCTCTTCTCCGACGACAACACGCCCGGCCTGCAGCTCTCCGTGCTGAGCTTCGGCTTCAAGTACGGCGCCCCCACCGACGTCGACCTCATGGTGGACATGCGCTTCCTGCCCAACCCCTTCTGGATCCCCGAGCTGCGCCCCCTGACGGGCGTCGACCCCGAGGTGAAGGACTACGTGCTGAGCCGCGACGGCGCCGACCAGTTCCTCGACCACTACGTCGCCGCCCTCGCCCCCGTGCTGGCCGGTTTCCAGCGGGAGAACAAGCGGCACGCCTCACTCGCGGTAGGGTGTACCGGCGGCAAGCACCGCTCGGTCGCGACGGCCCGCGAGCTCGCCGACCGCCTCGCCGGCCTGCCGGGTGTGAGCGTCAGCCTGCGCCACCGCGACCTCGGCCGCGAGTAGCCCGCGCGTCGCAGCGCCCCCTCAACCCTCATTCTCCGAAAGGATCTGATTCGTGCTGTCTACTCCCGAGGTGAAGAGCGAACTCGTACGGTTCCCGGTGCAGCGCACCGGTGAGCGCGTCGCCGAGGTCGCCACGATTCTGCGTCTCGCGGGCGGCCTGCACACGATCTCGGGTCGCATCGCACTCGAAGCCGAACTGCACACCCCGCAGATCGTGCAGCGGGTGCGCAAGGATCTCGCCGAGCTCTACGGCGTGCGCTCGGAGGCGAAGCAGCTGCCGCCGTCGAGCACCCGGCCCGGCGCCCCCCAGTTCCTCGTGCGCGTGCTCGACGGCGAGACGCTCGCCCGTCAACTCGGCCTGCTCGACCAGCGGCGCCGCCAGATCCGCGGCCTGCCGAACCGCCTCACGACCGGCGCTCAGGCCGAGCTCGCGGCGATCTGGCGCGGCGCGTTCCTCGCCCGCGGCGGCATCACCGCGCCCGGCCGATCCGCCTCCCTCGAGATCGTGTGCCCCACCAGCGAGGTGACGATGGCGCTCGTGGGCGCTGCGAGCCGCATCGGGATCGAGGCGAAGAGCCGCGAGATCCGCGGCCAGAACAAGGTCATGATCCGCGACAGCGAGGCCATCGGCGAGATGCTCGGCGCGATGGGCGCGCAGCAGGCGCGCTCCGCGTGGGACGAACTGCGCCGTGCCCGGGAGACCCGCGCCACCGCGAACCGGCTCGTGAACTTTGACGACGCCAACCTGCGACGCTCGGCCCAGGCCTCCGTCGCGGCATGCGCCCGTGTCGAACGAGCGCTCGAGATCCTCGGCGAGGGCGTGCCGGAGCACCTGCACTACGCGGGGCAACTGCGCCTCGCGCACCGCGAGGCGAGCCTCGACGACCTCGGCACCCGCGCCGATCCGCCACTCACGAAGGACGCCGTCGCGGGTCGCATCCGACGTCTGCTCGCGATGGCCGACAAGGAGGCCGAGGCCCGCGGGATCCCCGGCACCGAGGCCAGCCTGCCGGAAGAGCTCGACTCGATGTGACCGACGCGCCTCGGCGCGTCAACCCCCTCCGGCCCGGATCGATTCTCCGCCATTTCCGGGCGCCGGAGCCCTAGACTTGAACCGTCAACTGTCGAACGCAGAGATTGGAGCGCCTCATGGCCGCCTATTCACTCCCCGAGCTTCCCTACGATTACGCCGCGCTCGAGCCGCACATCAGCGGCAAGATCATGCAGTTGCACCACGACAAGCACCACCAGGCCTACGTGACCGGTGCGAACACCGCCCTCGAGCAGCTGGCCGAGGCCCGCGACGCCGAGAACCTCGCCGCCGTCAACAAGCTGGAGAAGGATCTCGCCTTCAACCTCGGCGGTCACGTCAACCACACCATCTTCTGGAACAACCTCTCGCCCGAGGGCGGGGAGCGCCCCGAGGGTGAGCTTTCCGCCGCGATCGACGAGTTCTTCGGCTCGTTCGAGAAGTTCCAGGCCCACTTCACGGCCACCGCGCTGGGCGTGCAGGGCTCCGGCTGGGCCGTGCTCGCGTGGGATGCGCTGGGCCAGCGCCCCAACATCGTGCAGCTCTTCGACCAGCAGGGCAACCTGCCCGCGGGCACCGTGCCGCTGCTCATGCTCGACGTGTGGGAGCACGCCTACTACCTCGACTACCTCAACGTGCGCGCCGACTACGTGAAGGCGTTCTGGAACATCGCCAACTGGCAGGATGTGGCCCGCCGCTTCGAGGCCGCCCGCTCGCAGACCCCCGGCCTGATCTGAGCCCCGCCCGGCATGCGCACCATCGAATCACTGGGAGACCTGCGCTCCCGCACCGTCATCGTCCGCTGCGATCTGAACGTTCCGCTGTCCGACGGCGTCATCACCGATGACGGCCGGATCCGCGCCTCGCTCTCCACGATCCGCGAACTCCGCGATGCGGGGGCGAAAGTCGTCCTCATCAGCCACCTCGGCCGGCCGAAGGGCGAACCCGAAGCCCGCTACTCGCTGAAGCCCGTGGCGGTGCGCATGTCGGAGCTGCTCGGCGCCCCCGTCGAGTTCGTCGACGAGACTGTCGGCGCCCACGCGTCGGCGGCGGTCGCCGCACTCGACGACGGCGACGTCGTGCTGCTCGAGAACCTGCGCTTCAACGCGGGGGAGACCAGCAAGGACGACGCCGAACGGCGCGCCTTCGCCGAGCGGATCGCTGAGCTCGGCGACGCCTTCGTGTCCGACGGCTTCGGCGTGGTGCATCGCCGCCAGGCGAGCGTGACCGACCTCGCCGAGGTGCTGCCGAGCGCTGCCGGGCGTCTCGTCGCGGCCGAGCTCGAGGTGCTGCAGCGCCTCACCGTCGACCCGGCGCGCCCCTACACGGTGGTGCTCGGCGGTTCGAAGGTCTCCGACAAGCTCGGGGTCATCTCCCACCTCCTCGAGCGCGTCGACACGCTGCTCGTCGGCGGCGGCATGCTGTTCACCTTCCTCGCGGCCCAGGGCCACGCCGTCGCGGCGAGCCTGCTGGAGCAGGATCAGCTCGACACCGTCCGCGGCTACCTCGCCGAGGCCGAGAAGCGCGGTGTGCGGATCGTGCTGCCCACCGACGTGGTCGTGGCGGAGGCCTTCGCGGCCGACGCCGCCCACGAGGTCGTGCCCGCCGACGCCATCGAGTCGTCGAGCTTCGGCGACGCCGGCATCGGCCTCGACATCGGCCCCGACTCCGCCGCCGCGTTCGCCGAGGTGATCGCCGAATCCGCGACCGTTTTCTGGAACGGCCCCATGGGCGTCTTCGAGATGGAGGCCTTCGCAGCGGGCACCCGCGCCGTCGCGAAGGCGCTCACCGAGAACGACGGCTTCACCGTCGTCGGCGGCGGCGACTCGGCCGCCGCGGTGCGCGCCCTCGGATTCTCGGACGACCAGTTCGGCCACATCTCGACTGGCGGCGGTGCGAGCCTCGAATTCCTCGAAGGCAAGCCGCTTCCCGGACTGGAGGTGCTCGCGTGACCGCGAACGCTCAGCGCACCCCGCTCATCGCCGGCAACTGGAAGATGAACCTGGATCACCTCCAGGCCATCGCCCTGGTGCAGAAGGTCTCCTGGGCGCTCAAGGACGTCAAGCACGACTACAGCAGCACGGAGGTGGCGGTGTTCCCGCCGTTCACCGACCTGCGCTCCGTGCAGACCCTGGTCGCGGCCGACAAGCTGTCGCTTGTGCTCGGCGCCCAGGACGTCTCGCCGCACGAGGCCGGCGCCTACACCGGCGACGTCTCGGCCCAGATGCTCGGCAAGCTCGACGTGCACTACGTGCTCGTGGGCCACTCCGAACGTCGGCATGGCCACGGCGAGAGCGACGAGCTCGTGGGCAGGAAGGCCCTCGCCGCCCACCGCGCCGGCATGGTGCCGATGATCTGCGTCGGCGAGACCGCCGAAGACCTCGAGCAGCACGGCGCCGCGGCGATTCCGCTGGCCCAGCTGGCGGCCGCCCTCGCACCGCTGCCCCGCGACGCCGAGTTCGTGATCGCCTACGAGCCCGTCTGGGCGATCGGCAGCGGCCAGGCCGCCACCCCCGAGCAGGCTCAGGAGGTCGCGAAGGCCATCCGCGAGTCGCTGCGCGAACTCTGCGGCGACGAACGCGCCGACGCCACGCGCGTGCTCTACGGCGGATCCGTGTCGAGCCAGAACGTGGCCGGCTTCATGCGCCAGCCCGACGTCGACGGCGCGCTCGTCGGCGGGGCGAGCCTGAAGTCTGACGAGTTCACCCGCATCATCCAGTTCAAGAAGCACGTCACCGGCTCCTGAGCGCCGGCGCCGGGTGCGCCGCACCCGGCGCCCAGCTCGCGAGCGGTATACTAGACGTCGGCCTCCCGCGCCCTCAACCCCTGAAAGGTGACCTGCGTGCTCATCCTCAAGATCGCCCTGATCGTCATCCTCGTGATCACGAGCCTGCTGCTCACCCTGTTCATCCTGCTGCACAAGGGCCGCGGCGGAGGCCTCTCCGACATGTTCGGCGGCGGCGTGACCTCGAGCCTCGGCTCGTCGGGCGTCGCTGAGCGCAACCTCAACCGCATCACCGTCGTCGTATCGCTGGTGTGGGTCGCGTCGATCGTGGGTCTCGGGCTGCTTGCCCGCTTCTCGGTGGTCTGATCCTCGGACCCCAGACGGAGCCGGTGTCTCGTCGAGAATGCACGGCGCCCCGATCTTCGCAGTTCTGTAGCAGAAAGGTATCCATTGCCAGGCAGTAACGCCATTCGCGGCGCCCGCGTCGGATCCGGCCCCATGGGGGAGAAGGACCACGGAGCGCGCGCCGAACGTATTCAGATCTCCTACTGGGATGCGCTCGGCAACGAGACGATCCGCTATTTCGCGGCCGACGTCTCCACCGACGAGATCCCCGAGCAGATCGACTCGCCCACGACCGGCCTCCCGGCCGGGCGCGACCGCGAGAACCCGCCGCAGCTCCTCAAGAACGAGCCGTACAAGACGCACCTCGCCTACGTGAAGGAGCGCCGCACGCCCGAGGAGGCCGACGAACTGCTCGAGGCGGCGCTGCAGAAGCTGCGCGCCCGTCGCGGCACCGCGAAGTCGGTGTAGCGCTCGCACCTCGTTCAACGACGAAGCCCCGGTCCACTCGGACCGGGGCTTCGTCGTATTCGTCGTGCGCGGGCGCTCAGAGCGCGGCGAGCAGCGCGTCGATGACGGAGCGGTCGTCGGCGGCGAGCGTCACCGCGATAACCGGCCGGCCCCGCTCCGCGAGCACCTCCCGGTCGCCGCGGGCCTGCGCTGCGATGAGCACTCCGAAGCCCTCAGAACCGGGGATCGGCACCTCCGGGGCGCCGGTGTCTCCGATCTGCAGGAACGCGCCGAGCGCCGGCCCGCCCTTGTGGAGCTGCCCGACGGAGTGCAGGTAGCTCGGACCGAAGCCGAGGGAGGTGGGCACGCCGAGCTGCGAGGCGAGACGGTCGCGCAGTTCGCTCAGAGCCTCCGCGATCTCGCCCTGCGGATCGACGTAGGCCTGGATCGCGAGGTAGCCGCCGGCGGGAACGGACTCCCGCAGACGGCGCAGGATCTCGGCGGTCGGCGGCGCAGTCGGAGCCGGCGGCGCCGAGCCGTCGGCCTCGGCGAGCGCGGCGCGCGCCGCGACCTTCGCCGCTTCGACATCGGGCTGATCGAAGGGGTCGATGCCCATGAGCCGCCCGAGCAGCGCCGTGGCGGTCTCCCACAGCAGCAGCTGCGCGCCCAGCGGCGCGGCGACGACGATGCCGCGGTCGGGGGAGCCGGGCTGCACCGAACCGTCGGCCACGTTCACCACCACCGCCTGCGGCGGCACCTCGCGAAACTCGGGGGCCTCAGGGTGCAGCGCGATCGGCAGCACGCCGTGCCCCTCCTTGCCGGTCGATTCGGCGACGAGCTGCTCGATCCAGCTGCCGAGCCCCCAGCGGGCGTTCGCGGCCTCGCCCACCACGAGCACGAAGCGCTGCGGCAGGCCCGCGGCGATCGCCGCCGCGAGACGCACCGCCGGGTTCGCGGCGTCGTCGCGCGCAAGCGTCGCGCGCACCGTCTCCGCCTCGTCCACGAGACGCCGGAGATCGACGCCGGCGAGGCCGGAGGGCACGAGGCCGAAAGCCGTGAGCGCCGAGAAGCGCCCGCCGACCTCCGGGTCGGCGTTGAACACGCGCCGGCCCACCGCGCGCGACTCCTCGTCGAGGGGGGAGCCGGGATCGGTGACGATCACCACGCGCGAGGCCGGATCGATGCCCGCCTCGCGGAACGCCCGCTCGAAGGTCGCGAGGTGGCTGCGGGTCTCGATGGTGCTGCCCGACTTCGAACTCACCACGACCGCCGTGCGGGCGAGATCGCCGGACAGCGCCCGCGCCAAGACCGCCGGATGGGTCGAGTCGATCATCGTCAGCTCGACGCCCGCCCAGCGAGCGAGCACGGCGGGAGCGAGGCTCGATCCGCCCATGCCGCACAGCACGATCCGGTCGACGCCGTCACGCGCGAACTCCTCGCGCAGCGACTCGATGCCGGGGATCAGCAGCTCAGCCGCGGGAGCGAAGTCGGTCCACCCCAGCCGGATCGAGGCCTCGGCCTCGGCTTCGGCGCCCCACAGGCCGGCGTCGTGCGCGAACAGCCGGCTCGCCGCGCGATCCCGCACGAGCGCGTCGACGAGTTCGCCGGCCCGCTCTCCGTTCGCCTGCGCGACGTCGTCGCCGAACGCGATCCCGATCTCAACCATGGTGTGCACCCTCTTCCAAGCCCGCGCGGTCCCTACGCCGTCAGCGCCCGCGCCACGGTGCCGCAGAGCTCGTCCCACGAGGCCTCGAACTTCTGCAGCCCCTCCAGTTCGAGCTTCTCGGTGACCTCCGCGTAGTCGATGCCCTGCGCGTCGATCGCGTTGAGCAGCTGGTTCGACTCCAGGTACTCGGAGGTGACGGTCTCGCCGCGCACCTCGCCGTGGTCGGCGAAGGCGTTCAGCGTCGCCTCCGGCATCGTGTTGACAGTCTGCGGGGCGACGAGCTCCTCGACGTACAGGGTGTCGCGCAGCGACGGATCCTTCACACCGGTCGACGCCCAGAGCGGCCGCTGCGCGTTCGCCCCGAGGTCGAGCAGCAGGCGGGCCCGCTCGGTGGTGAAGGCCTGCTCGAACACCTCGTAGGCGAGACGCGCGTTCGCCACACCGGACTGGCCGGTGAGGGCGCGGGCATCCGCCGTGCCCACCGCGAGCAGGCGGGCGTCGATCTCGGTGTCGACGCGCGACACGAAGAACGACGCGACCGAGTGGATGCCCGACAGATCGTGGCCGGCGGCGCGGGCGCGCTCGAGCCCGGTGAGGTAGGCGTTGATGACCTGGCGGTAGCGCTCCAGGCTGAAGATGAGCGTCACGTTCACGCTGATGCCAGCGGCGACGGTCTCGGTGATGGCCTCCAGGCCTTCGATCGTCGCCGGGATCTTGATCATCGCGTTCGGGCGGTCGACCCTGGCCCACAGCTCGCGCGCCTGCGCCACGGTTCCCGCGGTATCGCGGGCGAGGCCCGGCTCCACCTCGATGGACACGCGGCCGTCGCGCCCGCCCGACTCGGCGTACACCTCGGCGAAGACATCGCAGGCGTCGGCGACGTCGGCGGTCGTGAGCTCGACGATGGTGGCCGCGACGTCGAGACCGCGTGCGGCGCACGCCGCGATCCGCTCGCCGTAGCCGATACCGCCGCCGATCGCACCGGCGAAGATCGTCGGGTTGGTGGTCACCCCGACCACGTCGTGGCTCGCGATCAGTGCCCGCAGCTCACCGCTGTCGAGCCGCGAGCGCGACAGATCGTCGAGCCAGATGCTGACGCCGGCTCGGCTGAGGGCGCGGGTCGACTCGCTCATCGCGCGACCTCTGCGAGGCTCTCCCTGGCCGCGTCCACGACGGCCTCCGTCGTGATACCGAACTCGCGGAACAGGGTCTCGTAGTCGGCGGAGGCGCCGAAGTGCTCGATCGACACCGAGCGGCCGCGATCGCCGACGTAGCGCTCCCAGCCGAGCGCGAGACCCGCCTCGACGCTGACGCGCGCGGCGACCGACGCCGGCAGCACGCTCTCGCGGTACTCGGCGCTCTGCTCGGCGAACCACTCCAGGCAGGGGGCGCTCACCACGCGCGCACCGACGCCGTCGGCGGCGAGCCGCTCGCGGGCCTCGACCGCCAGCTGCACCTCGGAGCCGGTCGCGATGAGCAGCACGTCGACCGAAGCGGTGGGGGAGTCGGCCAGCACGTAGGCGCCGCGGCGCACACCGTCTGCGGCCTCCTCCGGCGACGCGAACTCGCCGCCGCGGGGCAGCACGGGCACATTCTGGCGGGTGAGGGCGAGGCCGGTCGGGCCGGCGTGGCGGCTCAGCACCTCGTGCCAGGCGATCGCGGTCTCGTTCGCGTCGGCCGGGCGCACCATCGCCAGGTTCGGGATCGCGCGCAGCGAGGCGAGATGCTCGATCGGCTGGTGGGTGGGGCCGTCCTCGCCGAGGGCGATGGAGTCGTGCGTCCACACGAAGATGCTCGGCACGTTCATGAGCGCCGCGAGCCGCACGGCGGGGCGCATGTAGTCGGCGAACTGCAGGAAGGTGCCGCCGTAGCTGCGCGTCTTGCCGTGCAGCTGGATGCCGTTGAGGATCGCCGCCATCGCGTGCTCGCGGATGCCGAAGTGCAGCACGCGGCCGTAGGGGTCGCCCTGCCACGCCGAGGTGGACCGGCGGCTCGGCACGAACGAGGGGGCGCCGGGGATCGTGGTGTTGTTCGAACCGGCGAGATCCGCGGATCCGCCCCACAGCTCGGGCATGATCGGCCCGAGCGCGGCGAGCACCTTGCCGCTCGCGGAGCGCGTCGCGACGCTCTCCCCGGGCTCGAAGACCGGCAGCGCCTCGAACGCGCCCTCGGGCAGCTCGGCGGCTTCGAGACGATCCAGCAGCGCCTTGCGCTCGGGGTTGGCCGCCGCCCACGCGTCGAAGGAGCGCTGCCACTCGGCGCGCTTCTCCGCGCCGCGATCCACAGCCTTGCGGGTGTGCGCGATCACCTCGGGGGCGACCGCGAAGTGCTGCTCGGGATCGAAGCCGAGCGCGCGCTTCAGGCCCGCGAGCTCCTCGCCGCCCAGCTTCGAGCCGTGGATGCCGCCCGTGTTCTGCTTGCCGGGGGAGGGCCAGCCGATGATCGTCTTCAGGATGATGAGACTGGGCTTGCCCGTCTCGGCCTTCGCCGCCTCGATCGCGGCGTTCAACTCGACGAGGTCTTCGACGTACTCGCCCGTCTTCTTCCAGTCGACCTCGATGACCTGCCAGCCGTACGATTCGTAGCGCTGCGCGACGTCCTCGGAGAAGGAGATGTCGGTGTCGTCCTCGATCGAGATCTGGTTGGAGTCGTAGACGGCGATGAGGTTGCCGAGCTCCTGGTGACCGGCGAGGCTCGAAGCCTCGGCGGTCACGCCCTCCTGCAGGTCGCCGTCGCCGGCGACGACGTAGACGAAGTGGTCGAAAGGGCTGGTGCCGGGCGCGGCCTCGGGATCGAAGAGGCCGCGCTCGTAGCGGGCCGCGTAGGCGAAGCCCACGGCAGAGGCGAGGCCCTGGCCGAGGGGGCCCGTGGTGATCTCAACGCCGGCGGTGTGGCCGTACTCGGGGTGCCCGGGGGTCTTCGAACCCCAGGTGCGCAGCGCCTGCAGATCCTCGAGCTCCAGCCCGTAGCCGCCCATGTAGAGCTGCACGTACTGGGTGAGGGAGGAGTGGCCCACCGACAGGATGAAGCGGTCGCGGCCGATCCACTCGGCGTCGGCGGGGTCGTGGCGCATCACCCGCTGATGCAGCAGATAGGCGAGGGGCGCCAGGCTGATGGCGGTGCCCGGGTGGCCGTTGCCCACCTTCTCGACCGCGTCAGCCGCCAGCACCCGCGCGGTGTTCACCGCGAGATCATCGAGCTCGTCCCACTGCAGTTCGTTTCCCAAGAGTCACCTTTCGACGGGAAGAATCCGAGCGCGTTCGCGCACACCTCAACAATCCTACGGCAGCCGGGGTAGCATAGAGGGTGATGTCCACCGAGATCTCAGCCCAGTCGCAGACCCCCGCGCGATCCGAGCAGCCCCGCCGCTCCTTCGGACGCGTCGTCAAGAACTACGTCGCACTCACGAAGCCGCGCGTCATGGAGCTGCTGCTGGTGGTGACGGTGCCGGCCATGATCCTGGCCGAGCAGGGGCTGCCCAACCTCTGGCTGGTGCTCGCGACGCTGATCGGCGGTGCGATGAGCGCCGGATCGGCGGGCGCCTTCAACTGCTACATCGACCGCGAGGCCGACCGCCTCATGCAGCGCACCAAGAACCGCCCACTCGTGACCGGTGAGATCTCCGACCGCAACGCGCTCGTGTTCGCCTGGGTGCTCGGCGTCGTGTCGATCGCGTGGCTCTGGGCGACCACCAACTGGCTGTCCGCGGTGCTCGGCGCCGCCGCCATCTTCACCTACGTGGTCGTCTACACGATGTGGCTCAAGGGCCGCAGCGAGCAGAACATCATCTGGGGCGGCATCGCGGGCTGCTTCCCCGTGCTCATCGGCTGGGCCGCGGTCACCGGTTCGCTCGACTGGCCCGCGTGGGTCTTCTTCGCCATCATCTTCCTCTGGACTCCGGCGCACTACTGGCCGCTGTCGATGCGCTACCGCGACGACTACGCCGCGGCCGGCGTCCCCATGCTCGGAGTGGTGCGGGGCCGCGCCACCGTCGGCCTGCAGGTGATCCTCTACACCTGGGCGACCGTCGCGTCGAGCCTGCTGCTCATCCCGGCGCCCGGCATCGGCTGGCTCTACACGGTCGTCGCACTGCTCTCGGGCGGCTACTTCATCGTGCAGGCGCACCGTCTCTACGGCAGCGCCATCCGCGGCCACGAGGGCAAGCCGATGCAGGTCTTCCACGGCTCGATCACCTACCTCTCGGTGCTCTCCCTCGCGATCGCGATCGATCCGCTGCTGCCCTTCTGATTCCCGCGCACCCCCGCCGAGTGGAGAAATTTCAGCCGGCTCACCTGCGTTCCGCCGAGATTTTCTCCTTTCGACCGCGAGCGCGTACGGGGTTCTGTGGATAACGCAGGGGCGAGGGTGTGAGGTCTGCAGAATGAGGGCATGGACTTCGAGACGCCCGCCGACCCGACCCGCAGGGGTCGCGCGTTCCTGGTGCGCGATGCCGTCCGATTCGGCTACGGGAAGGACACCTTCGACCATCCGCGCTGGCACAGCCCGTTTCCCGGGGTGAGATCCGCAACGCCGCTCGCCGACACACTGGCGGGTCGAGCGCTGCAGTACCTGCCGAGACTGCGCCCCCAGGAGCGCTTCAGCCACGCCACAGCGCTGGCCCTGTTCGACTGCCCGATCAGGGTGCCGGCTTCCGCCAAGGTCGATGTGTCCCGCCCGCGCGAGGCGGGCCGCATCGAATGCGCCGAGGTGACCGGGCATCGCCACCTCAGCCGGCAGGGCTACTTCTGCGCGGTGCCCGGCCACGAGGAGCGCATCCCGGTCTCGCAACCGCTCGAAGCCGTGCTGCAGTGCGCGCTGCAGCTCCCGTTTCCCGAGCTCGTGGTGGCGCTCGATCATCTGCTGCGACGCAACCCTCACAGATACGATGCGTTTCTGCAGGTGCAGCCTCAGCAGCTGCGGGAGTTCGCGGCGACGGCGACAGGCCGCGGCGTGGTGCGTTTTCGCGAGGCCGCCGCGCTCGCCCGCGTCGGTGCAGACTCACGGATGGAAACGCTGATGCGGCTCGCCTACGTTCGCGCCGGGGGAGGGGAACTGCTGCTGCAGCACGAGCTGCACACCGTCGCAGGGCAGTGGATCGGGCGCTTCGACGCGGCGGATGAGGAGATGCTCACCCTGTATGAGTTCGACGGGAGACAGCACCTCGACTCGCTCGCGCAGCGCAAGCGGGACGCGCGCAAACATCAGGAAGCGCGAGATGCGCAGTGGCGGATCATGGTGCTGTATAGCGAAGACCTGCTGCCGTCTCTGCATGAGGCGGGGAAGCGCATGCTCGCCTTCTGCGGACGCCCGGAACGGCGAATCCGCCCCGACTTAGCCCGCCTCCTCGACGAACGCTCTGCATAGCCCCACCGATACCCCCACCGAGTGGAGAAACTTCCGGCGTTTCACACGGCTTCTGCCGGGATTTCCTCCACTCGACCGCGGGGCCGCTTGAGCCGCAGCACCACCACGGTCATCGACGCAGCCGTGAGCGAGGCGAGCACCATGTGCACGCCGACCGCGAACGGCGGCAGGCCGTTGCGCGCCTGGTAGACGCCCACCAGGATCTGCACGAGCAGCACGCCCAGCAGCACGAAGCCCCAGGCGCGCGGCCGCAGGCGCTGCACCGTCGCCCAGACCACGAGCACCACGGTCAGCGCCAGCGCGGCGTAGCCCGGCCAGGCGTGCACGTGCGCCAGCAGCGAGGCGTCGAAGCCGTCGCGCACGACCCGGTCGTCGCCCGAATGCGGGCCGGCGCCGGTGGTGAGCACGCCCACGAAGATGCTGATCGCCATGACGAAGGTGGTGACGTGGGTGAGGATCGCGAACGATCGCGGCACCGCGAGCTCGCGAGGCAGCGGCGACTCGTACATGCGCACGAGGTAGGCGGCGGTGAGGCACACGAGCAGCAGCGACACGACGTAGTGGAACCCGACGAGGTTGGCGTTCAGGTGCAGCCACACGATGACGCCGCCCACCACCGCCTGCAGCAGCACGAGGCCCAGCACCAGCGTCGACAGCACCGCGAGATCGCGTCGCAGCCGTCGCTGCAGCTTGAGGTGCAGCCGCCAGCTCAGCACGACCACGAGCACGGCGAAGATCAGGATCGGGCCGCTGATCGTGCGGTTGCCGAACTCGATGAGGCCGTGGATGCCCAGCTCCGGGGTGGGGGTGAGCGACTCCGGGGTGCAGAGCGGCCACTCGCTGCAGCCGAGGCCCGAACCCGTCAGACGCACCGCGCCGCCCGTGCCGATGATGACCACGTTGAGCACGAACGAGACCCAGGCCGCGAAGCGCAGCAGCCCCGACGGCCGGGCGGCGCCTCCGACGACGCCGAAGTCCTTCCCGCGTGACCCGGATGCGGAAGTGGCGATCGAACTGCTCGGGGTGGACAACGAAGCTCCTCTCGGGCGCTTCCCGCGCACGGTTTCGCCGTGGGCGAGTCCCCGCCCGTTTTGGGCCGAAACCTGTAGAATGGGAAGCTGTGGTTGCGTACGGCGAGCCGTGGTCAGGTGCACAGCACCGGATCGGCTCCGTCCGAAGCCCAGACTACTGCACCGCTGCAGAGCCAGACCTGTGCGCTCGATTCGCTTCGCACGCTCACGCGGTCTGAGCTCGGCGAGACGAAGAATTGAGGGAGTGATCATGCCAGAGGTGTTGATCGACCGACCCGAGCTCGAAGGCTTGGGCCAGTACGAGTTCGGCTGGCACGACAGCGACGAGGCGGGCGCTACGGCGAAGCGCGGCCTCAGTGAGCAGGTCGTGCGCGAGATCTCGGCGCTGAAGAACGAGCCCGAGTGGATGCTGCAGCGGCGCCTCAAGGCGCTGCAGATCTTCGACCGGAAGCCGATGCCCGCGTGGGGCGCCGACCTCTCGGAGATCGACTTCGACAACATCAAGTACTTCGTGCGCTCCACCGAGAAGCAGGCCACCACCTGGGAGGAGCTGCCGGAGGAGATCAAGGAGACCTACGAGCGGCTCGGCATCCCCGAGGCAGAGCGCCAGCGCCTCGTCGCCGGCGTCGCCGCGCAGTACGAGTCCGAGGTCGTCTACCACCAGATCCGCGAGGACCTGGAGGCCCAGGGCGTGCTGTTCCTCGACACCGACACCGCGCTGCGCGAGCACCCGGAGATCTTCGAGCAGTACTTCGGCACGGTGATCCCGTCGGGCGACAACAAGTTCGCCGCCCTCAACACGGCCGTCTGGTCGGGCGGCTCCTTCGTGTACGTGCCGAAGGGCGTGCACGTCGAGATCCCGCTGCAGGCCTACTTCCGCATCAACACGGAGAACATGGGCCAGTTCGAGCGCACGCTCATCATCGCCGACGAGGACAGCTACGTCCACTACATCGAGGGCTGCACCGCTCCGATCTACCAGAGCGACTCGCTGCACTCGGCCGTCGTCGAGATCATCGTGAAGAAGAACGCCCGCGTGCGCTACACGACGATCCAGAACTGGTCCACGAACGTCTACAACCTGGTGACCAAGCGCGCGATCGCGGAAGAGGGCGCCACCATGGAGTGGGTCGACGGCAACATCGGCTCCAAGGTCACCATGAAGTACCCGTCGATCTACCTGACCGGCGAGCACGCCAAGGGCGAGACCCTCTCGGTCGCGTTCGCCGGCCCCGGCCAACACCAGGACGCGGGCGCCAAGATGATCCACCTCGCGCCGCACACCAAGTCGTCGATCCTCTCGAAGTCGATCGCGCGCGGCGGCGGCCGCACCGGCTACCGCGGCGAGGTGCGCGTGGAGGCGAACGCCCACCACGCCGCCAACTCGGTGGTCTGCGACGCCCTGCTCGTCGACACGATCTCGCGCAGCGACACCTACCCCGCGATCGACATCCGCACCGACGACGCCACCCTCGCGCACGAGGCGACCGTCACCCGCGTCAGCGAGGACCAGCTCTTCTACCTCATGAGCCGCGGGCTCTCCGAGGAGGAGGCGATGGCCATGATCGTGCGCGGCTTCATCGAGCCCATCGCACGCGAGCTGCCCATGGAGTACGCGCTCGAACTGAATAAGCTCATCGAGATGAGCATGGAAGGATCCGTCGGTTAAAGATGTCCACCCTGCAGACAGAACAGCACGGATTCAAGGCCCACAGCGACGGCGACTGGGAGAACCGCGCACCGGTGCAGACCCGCTCGGAGCGCTTCAAGTCGACGCAGCTGGCCGACTTCCCCGAGGTCACCGGCCGTGAGGTGAACTGGAAGTTCACCCCGATCGCCTCGGTGAAGGCACTCATCGGCGGCCCGCTCGAAGCCGGCACCTCCGCCCCGGTCGTCTCCGACGCCCCCGGCGTCGAGGTCACCCGCATTCCGATGGACTCGGAGCTCGTGGGTCGCGCCGGCATCCCCGAGGATCAGGCCGCGGCGAACGCCTGGGGCCAGGCGGGCACCGCCCTGCGCATCCTCGTCACCAGCGAAGAGCGCCAGACCGTGACCGTCGACCGCACCGCGCTCACCCAGAACCCGACCGCGGCGCACACGATCATCGAGGCGGCCCCCAACGCGAACGCGCTCGTGATCCTCGAGAACTCGGGCGACGCGAACCTCACCGAGAACGTCGAGATCGTGGTCGGCGACGGCGCGAACCTCACGGTCGTCTCCATCCAGGAGTGGGCCGACGACGCGATCCACCTCGCCAGCCACAACGCGACCGTGGGCCGCGACGGCAACCTCCAGCACATCGTCGTCTCCCTCGGCGGCGGCGTCGTGCGCCTCAACCCCTCGATCCACCTCGACGGGCAGGGCGCCAACGGCGAGAGCTACGGCGCCTACTTCGCCGACGCCGGCCAGCACCTCGAGCACCAGGTCTACATCGACCACAACGCCCCCCGCACCCGCAGCCGCGTCGCCTACAAGGGCGCACTGCAGGGCGAGGGCGCGCACGCGGTGTGGATCGGCGACGTCCTGATCCGCCGCATCGCCGAGGGCACCGACAGCTACGAGGAGAACCGCAACCTCACCCTCACCGAGGGCACGCGCGCCGACTCGATCCCGAACCTCGAGATCGAGACCGGCGACATCGAGGGTGCGGGCCACGCCTCCACCACCGGCCGCTTCGACGAGGAGCACATCTTCTACCTGCAGAGCCGCGGCATCTCCGAGGACGACGCCCGCAAGCTCGTGGTGCGCGGCTTCCTCTTCGAGGTCATCCAGCGCATCGGCAACGAGCAGGTCGAGTCGCGGCTGCAGGAGGCGATCGAGGCAGAGCTGCAGCAGAGCGTGCTCGCATAATGGCGCGCCACAAGGTAGCCGCGCTGAGCGAGCTGGTGCAGGATCAGGCGACCCGCGTGGTCGTCGACGACGTGCCGATCGCTCTCGTGCTCGACGGCCAGGGCGAGGTGCACGCCATCGGCGACACCTGCACCCACGGTCAGATCAGCCTCGCCGAGGGTTTCGTCGAGGACGACACCCTCGAGTGCTGGGCGCACGGTTCGGCGTTCTCGCTGCGCACCGGCTACCCGCAGAACCTTCCGGCCTACGAGCCGGTTCCCGTCTACGTGGTCGAGATCGAAGACGGCGACGTGTACATCGACCCCAACGTTACGAAAGAGATTGAACAATGAGCTCAGTTCTTGAAATCAAGGACCTGCATGTCAGCGTCGAAACCGAGCAGGGCCCCAAGGAGATCCTGAAGGGCGTCAACCTCACCATCAAGCAGGGTGAGACCCACGCCATCATGGGACCCAACGGCTCCGGCAAGTCGACGCTCGCCTACGCCGTGGCCGGTCACCCGCGCTACGAGATCACGAGCGGCCAGCTGCTGCTCGACGGCGAGGACATCACCGAGTTCGAGCCCGACGAGCGCGCGCAGGCGGGCCTCTTCCTCGCCATGCAGTACCCCGTCGAGATCCCCGGCGTCACCAACGCCAACTTCCTGCGCACCGCCAAGACCGCGATCGACGGCGAAGCGCCCGCGATCCGCACCTGGATGGGCGAGGTCAAGGAAGCGATGCAGAACCTGCGCATGGACGAGTCCTTCGCCTCGCGCAACGTCAACGAGGGTTTCTCGGGCGGCGAGAAGAAGCGCAACGAGATCCTGCAGCTCGAACTGCTCAAGCCGAAGTTCGCGGTGCTCGACGAGACCGACTCGGGCCTCGACGTCGACGCGCTGAAGATCGTTTCCGAGGGCGTCAACCGCGCCAAGGAGAACACCGGCCTCGGCGTGCTGCTCATCACCCACTACACCCGCATCCTGCGCTACATCAAGCCCGACTTCGTGCACGTCTTCGTGAACGGCCGGGTCGCGGAAGAGGGCGGCCCGGAGCTCGCTGAGCGTCTCGAGGAAGAGGGCTACGACCGCTTCCTCGCGTCGGCCTAGGCGCGTAGGCTGGTCGTATGAGCGACGAAACCACGGACACCACGACGGCCCCGAAGTCGATCGACCCGGAGTTCCGCGAGCAGGCCACCGAGGCGCTCAAGAACGTGTCGGACCCCGAGCTCGGCGTCAACATCGTCGACCTCGGCCTGATCTACGATCTGGCCTACGACGAGGAGCACGACGCGCTGGTCATCAGCATGACGCTCACGAGCGCCGGCTGCCCGCTGACCGACGTGATCGAGAACGACATCGCCGAAGCGCTCGACGGGCTCGTGGCGGCCTTCCGCATCAACTGGGTGTGGATGCCGCCGTGGACGCCCGAGCGCATCACCGATGACGGCCGCGACATGATGAGGGCGCTGGGGTTCGCGATCTAGGCCCCTGACACCGTGCCCCACAACCCTCTGCGCTCGCCCGGCGATCCCCGACTCAGTCGGATCGCCGGGCCGAGCGCGCTCGTCATTTTCGGGGTCACCGGCGACCTGTCGCGCAAGAAGCTGATGCCGGCCGTCTACGACCTGGCGAACCGCGGCCTGCTGCCGCCCGGCTTCGCGCTCGTCGGTTTCAGCCGCCGCGACTGGGCCGACCGCGACTTCGCCGAGATCGTGCACGACGCCGTGCGCAAGTACGCGCGCACCCCCTTCCGCGAAGCGACCTGGCGACAGCTCGCCCAGGGGATCCGCTTCGTGCAGGGACGCTTCGACGACCCCGATGCCTACACGCGCCTGCGCGAGACCGTCGACGCGCTCGACCGCGAACGCGGCACCATGGGCAACCACGCGTTCTACCTGTCGATCCCGCCGAAGTCGTTCCCCGAGGTCGCCCACCACCTCAGCAGCTCCGGCCTCGTCGACCGCACCGTCGACGACCAGCGCTGGCGCCGCGTGATCATCGAGAAGCCTTTCGGGCAGGACCTGCAGTCGGCGCGCGAACTCAACGAGACCCTGGAATCGGCGTTCCCCGCCGACTCGATCTTCCGCATCGACCACTACCTCGGCAAGGAGACGGTGCAGAACATCCTCTCGCTGCGGTTCGCGAACTCGATGTACGAGCCGATCTGGAACCGCAACTACGTCGATCACGTGCAGATCACGATGGCCGAAGACATCGGCGTGGGCGGCCGCGCCGGCTACTACGACGGCGTGGGCGCCGCCCGCGACGTGATCCAGAACCACCTGCTGCAGCTGCTCGCGCTCACCGCGATGGAGGAGCCGATCTCGCTCAGCGCCGACCACCTGCGCGCCGAGAAGGAGAAGGTGCTCGAGGCTGTGAGGCTGCCAGCCGACCTCGCCACGGCGACCGCGCGCGGCCAGTACGCCGGCGGCTGGCAGGGCGGAGAGCTGGTGCGCGGCTTCCTCGAAGAGGAAGGCATGGACCCCTCGTCCCGCACCGAGACGTACGCGGCGATGAAGCTGTTCGTCAACACCCGCCGCTGGTCGGACGTGCCGTTCTACCTGCGCACCGGCAAGCGACTGGGGCGGCGCGTGACCGAGATCGCCGTGGTGTTCCGACGCGAAGCGGGGGAGCTGTTCGCGAAGGCGCACGGCAACGACCAGGGCTCGAATGCGCTCGTCATCCGCGTCCAGCCCGACGAGGGCATCACGATGCGCTTCGACGCGAAGGTGCCGGGCACCGGCACGCGCGTGCGCGACGTCACCATGGACTTCGGCTACGGCCACGCCTTCACCGAGGCGAGCCCGGAGGCCTACGAGCGCCTGATCCTCGACGTGCTGCTCGGCGACGCGCCGCTCTTCCCGCGACAGGCCGAAGTGGAGCTGTCGTGGCGCATCCTCGACCCCATCGAGGAGTTCTGGGCGGCTCAGAGCCGCGCCCCGGAGCAGTACACCCCCGGATCCTGGGGGCCCGACTCGGCGAACGACCTGCTGGCCCGCGACGGCCGGAGTTGGAGGCGCCCGTGATCGAGCAGCTCCCCAACACGACTGTGAGCGCCGTCGCCCGCCGCCTCGTGGCGATGCGACTCGAGGGCGGGGTCTCCGCACTGGGCCGCGTGCTGACGCTCATCATCGCCACCTCCGAGCCCATCGACGAGACCGTGGTGGAGGCGGCGAACCACGCCTCGAGCGAGCACCCCATGCGCGTCATCGTGATCGTCGCAGACCCCGACGCCGCCTCGCCCCGCCTCGACGCCGAGATCCGCGTCGGAGCCGATGCCGGAGCCAGCGACGTCGTGGTGCTGCGCGCCTACGGCGAGGTCTGCAGCGGCATCGAGAGCCTCGTCACCGGACTGCTGCTGCCTGACGCGCCCGTGGTGGTGTGGTGGCCCGGCGAAGCCCCTGAACGGCCCGGATCGCACCCGCTCGGCCGCATCGCGCAGCGCCGCATCACCGACAGCGCCGACTCCTCGGCCGAGGCGTTCGCCGCCCGCACCACGGGATACGCCGCGGGCGACACCGACCTCGCGTGGACCCGCCTCACCCGGTGGCGCGAGTACCTCGCGGCGATCCTCGACCAGCCGCCCTTCGACCCCGTCACCGCGGTCGAAGTGGTCGGCGGCGTCGACTCGCCCTCCACCCGGCTGCTCGCCGCCTGGCTCGGACTCATGCTGCAGGTGCCCACCGAGTATCGCCTGCACAGCGGGGCCCCGGTGGTGGAAGGGGTGCGCTCGGTCACGCTGCGCCGGGCTTCCGGCGACGCCGTGCTGGAGCGGGTCGCCCCTGCGCGGGCCGTGCTGCGGCAGCCGGGCCAGCCCCTGCACGAGATCTCGCTGCCGCGCCGCACCCTGCGCGAGTGCCTGGCCGAAGAACTCCGAATCCTCGACGAGGACGAGATGTACGGCCGTGTGATGCAGCAGCTCGAAGCCAACGATCGAACGGAGCCACAGTCGTGACCGAAGCAGCAGCCGTGACCGAAGCAGCAGCGAACATCGGGGTCGTCGGCCTCGCCGTCATGGGGGCGAACCTCGCCCGCAACCTGGCGAGTCGCGAGGGCAACACGGTGGCGGTGCTCAACCGCAGCCCCGAGCGCACCGACGCCCTCGTCGCCGAGCATCCCGAGGCCGGCTTCGTGCCCGCGCGCACCTTCGATCAGTTCGCGGCGAGCCTCGCCCGGCCGCGCACCGCCATCATCATGGTCCAGGCCGGCGCCGCGACCGACGCCGTGATCGACGCGCTGGTCGAGGTGTTCGAGCCGGGCGACATCATCGTCGACGGCGGCAACGCGTTCTTCCCCGACACGATCCGCCGCGAGCGGGCCGTGCGCGAGACCGGTATCAACTTCGTCGGCGCCGGCATCTCGGGCGGCGAGGAGGGGGCTCTCCTGGGGCCCAGCATCATGCCGGGCGGATCCGATGAGGCCTGGACGACGCTCGGCCCGATCCTCACCTCCATCGCCGCCGTCGCCGACGGCGAGCCCTGCGTCACCCACATCGGCCACGACGGCGCCGGCCACTTCGTGAAGATGGTGCACAACGGCATCGAGTATGCGGATATGCAGCTGATCGCCGAGGCCTACGACCTGATTCGCCGCGGCACCGGGAAGAGCCCGGCCGAGATCGCCGACGTCTTCGCCGAGTGGAACCGCGGCGAACTCGAGTCTTATCTCATCGAGATCACCGCCGAGGTGCTGCGGCAGATGGACGCCGACACCGGCCGGCCGCTCGTCGACGTGATCCTCGACCAGGCCGGCGCGAAGGGCACCGGCGCCTGGACCGTGCAGACGGCGCTGTCGCTCGGTGTGCCCGTCTCCGGGATCGCCGAGGCCACCTTCGCCCGGTCGCTCTCCTCGCACCCCGAGCAGCGCGCCGCAGCAGCGCAGCTGCCGGGACCCGACGAGGCATTCGCCCCCGACGACGAGGCGGCCTTCATCGAGGACGTGCGCCAGGCGCTCTACGCCTCGAAGATCGTCGCCTACTCCCAGGGCTTCGACGAGATCCGCGCCGGCGCCGCCGAGTACGACTGGCGCATCGACCTCGGCGCGGTCTCGCGCATCTGGCGGGCGGGCTGCATCATCCGCGCGCAGTTCCTCGGGCGCATCGCCGAGGCCTACGCCGAACAGCCCGAGCTGCCGCTGCTCATGTCGGCGCCCTACTTCGCCGAGGCGCTGAGCCGCGGGCAGGCCGCCTGGCGGCGCGTGGTGATCGCCGCGACCGCCGCAGGCATTCCCGCCCCCGCGTTCTCCTCGTCGCTGGCCTACTACGACGGGCTGCGCGCCGAACGGCTGCCCGCCGCCCTCATCCAGGGGCAGCGCGACTTCTTCGGCGCGCACAGCTACCGCCGCGTCGACCGGGCGGGCACCTTCCACACGCTCTGGTCGGGCGACCGCAGCGAGGTGCAGCTCTGATGCGCGTCGAGCGCGTTCTCGACCTGCCCGCGCTGGGCGAGGCGGTCGCGAGCGGGCTCATCGCGGTGTGCCGCGAGCGGCAACGCTCGGGCGCGGTGCCCTGCATCGTGCTCACCGGCGGGCGGTCCGGCGCCCAGGTGCTGCTCGCCGTGCGCGACCACCCCGACCGCGACACCGTCGACTGGAGCCGGGTGCGCTTCCTGTGGGGCGATGAGCGCTGGGCGCCGGCCGGGCACGCAGACCGCAACGATGTGCTGGCCGATGAGTCTCTGTTCGCCGCCGTGGAGACCGACACGACGCTCGTGCACCGCGTCTCCGCCTCCGACTCCGGGGCCACCCTCGACGAGGCCGCCGCCGCGTACGCCGACGTGGTCGCGCGGGTGCCTCGCGTCGACGTGGTGCTCAGCGGTGTGGGGGAGGACGGCCACGTCGCCTCGCTCTTCCCGGGCCGCTCCGAACTGCTGCAGGGCGCCGACGAGGCGGCCGCGCTGCCGGTGCGCGACTCGCCGAAACCGCCGGCCGAGCGGGTCACCCTGTCGCTGCCGGCGCTGAACCGCGCCGATCACTCCTGGCTGCTCGCGGCGGGGGAGGGCAAGGCCGAGGCGGTGCGGGCCGTGCTCGGCGGATCGGAGCCGCTGCCGCCCGCAGCGCACCTCGCCGGCCGGGCCGAGACCGTGCTCTGGGCCGACGACGCCGCGCTGCGCCTGACCACCGTCTGAGCCTTCCGCTGCTCCCGCCGAGTAGACTAGTGAGGTTGTCCACCCGCCAGCCGGCCCCGCCGGTCAGTCCAAGGAGCCTCCCAGCATGATCACCGTCGAAGACCTCGCGATCGACGTCGGCGCCCGACGCCTCATGGAGGGCGTCACTTTCCGCGTGAATCCGGGCGACAAGATCGGCCTCGTGGGGCGCAACGGCGCGGGCAAGACCACGCTCACCCGCACCCTCTCCGGTGAGCTGCAGCCCGCGGAGGGCAAGGTCACCGTGTCCGGCGAGCTCGGCTTCCTGCCGCAGGATCCGCGCACCGGCGACCCCGAGCAGATCGCGCGGCATCGCATCCTCGACGCCCGCGGCCTCGGCACGCTCACGAAGAACATCGCCCAGGCTACCGAGGACATGGCCTCCGAAGACCCCGTAGTCGCTGAGAAGGCGATGAAGCGCTTCGGCAATCTCACCGACCGCTTCCATGCGCTCGGCGGTTACGCAGCCGAGTCGGAGGCCGCCTCGATCTCGCACAACCTCGGCTTGCCCGACAGGGTGCTCGATCAGCCCCTGAAAACGCTCTCCGGCGGTCAGCGCCGCCGCATCGAGCTCGCGCGCATCCTGTTCAGCGACGCCGACACGATGATCCTCGACGAGCCGACCAACCACCTCGACGCCGACTCGATCGTGTGGCTGCGCGAGTTCCTCAAGAACTACAAGGGCGGCTGCATCATCATCTCCCACGACATCGACCTCGTGGGGGAGACCGTCAACAGGGTCTTCTACCTCGATGCGAACCGCCAGGTCATCGACGTCTACAACATGAACTGGAAGCTGTACCTGCGACAGCGCGCCGCTGATGAGGAGCGCCGCCGCAAGGAACGCGCGAACGTCGAGAAGAAGGCGTCGGCGCTCAAGGATCAGGCCGCGAAGTTCGGTGCGAAGGCGTCGAAGGCGGCCGCCGCGCACCAGATGGTGGCGCGCGCCGAGAAGATGCTGTCGGGTCTCGAAGACGAACGCCAGGTGGATCGCGTGGCGAAGCTGCGCTTCCCGGATCCGGCGCCCTGCGGCAAGACCCCGATCATGGCGCAGGGGCTCTCGAAGTCGTTCGGCTCGCTCGAGATCTTCGCGGGCGTCGATCTCGCGGTCGACCGCGGCTCGAAGGTGGTGGTGCTGGGCCTCAACGGTGCGGGCAAGACTACGCTGCTGCGTCTTCTCGCGCAGGTCGATGAGCCCGACACGGGCGAGATCATCGCCGGTCACGGTCTCAGGGTCGGCTACTACGCGCAGGAGCACGAGACGCTCGATGTGCGCGCGAGCGTGCTGCAGAACATGGTGTCGGTATCGCAGCACCTCACCGAGACCGAGGCGCGCAGGGTGCTGGGTTCCTTCCTCTTCACCGGTGACGACGTGCTTAAGCCCGCCGGGGTGCTCTCCGGTGGCGAGAAGACCCGTCTCGCGCTCGCCATGCTCGTGGTGTCCAGCGCGAACGTGCTGCTGCTCGACGAGCCCACGAACAACCTCGACCCCGCCAGCCGCGCGGAGATCCTGGACGCGCTCGCGCACTTCACGGGCGCGGTGATCCTCGTCTCCCACGACCCGGGGGCCGTCGAGGCTCTGAACCCCGAGCGGGTGCTCATCATGCCCGAGGCCACTGAGGATCACTGGTCGAAGGAGTACCTCGACCTCATCGAGCTCGCCTGAGCGGCGCGCCTCGCGGTTCCCGGGCGGGGCGGCGGATCAGCCGGCCCCGCCGGCCCGCTCCACCGCCCGCTCCTCGCGGTCCGACACGTAGTGCGGGACCAGCGAGAGCGCGCTGAAGCGGAAGGGGCGGTCCACCCGGGTGAAGCCGAGCGGGCAGTGCTCCACGCCCGCGGGGATGTACACACAGCCCGAGGTGGTGATCGTGTGGCGCTCGCCCGCGATGTCCATGTAGATCTCGGCCCGAGGTCGTGCGGGTTGTCGGGATCGCCGCCCGTCCAGATGAGGATCTCGTCGTAGTCGTGCACGTGCGGCACGACCCACAGTTCGGGCACCTCGGTCTCGTGGATCCAGATGTGGGTCATGTTGATCTTGGCGTCGGGCACGAGCCCCGCGTGCACGAGCCAGTTCGGCTCACCGAGGTTCTTCGGCGGCTCGAGCTCGGCGGCCTCGCCCTCGTTGTTGAAGTCGTCGGGTCCGCAGACGGGCATGTGCTTCACGAACAGGTGGTCGTACTGATTGCCTCGACACGGTCGCCTCCTCACGGCACCCGCCACGGTGCGGGCGCACGCTTCGAGACTAGGTCGGCCGCCCCAGCGGCCGAAACGCCCGGTGCGCAACGGAGCGCCCGGGGTCAACGCCCCTGCGCCTGCGGGCAACCGGATCCGCGAATCACGGCGCGGGATCCGCTTCCGGCGTCTCGACACCGTCGCCGCCGTCGCCGCCCTCACCGGCCGAACGATCGCGCCCGTCGAGCGCGTCGAGCCTGTCGACGGCGAACGCCGCGCCATCCTGCTGCATGCCGTTGTCGAAGTACTCGACGTGGCCCGACTCGTCGAGATCGAGGCTGCCGCTCTGGCAGATGAAATCGCGCGCGACGCAGTAGTCGCGCAGGCGGTCGGCGAACGCGTCGAGGCTGCCGAGGGGGCGGGGGAGCAGCCCGCTGACGGCGGAATCGAAGCTGCCCTCGTTGAAGCCCTCCCCGCCGACGAAGCGCGGATCGCCGTAGAAGACGATCGCGAGCACCTGCTCCGCGGCCTGCTCCGACACGGCGCCCACGGTGCCGCCCACGAGGCGGGCCTCCGGCGCCGACAGCGCGTCGCCGATCACGAGCGCGCCCTGGGAGTAGCCGAGCAGCACGAAGCGCTGCTCGGGGCAGGCCTCGGCCTGCACGTTGAGGGTGTCGATGAGCATGCGCGCCCCCAGCGTGCCGCCCTCGTTCACATCGCCGTCGGCGGGGTAGTCGAGGTCGAGCACGTCGACCTGTCGGGGCTTCGCCTTCGAGATCGCCCGGGCGACCGGCGAGAGGAGCTGTCCCTTCGAGGGCTCGCCCGTGCCGCGCACCGTGATCACGAGCACCGGGGAGCAGTCGCGCGGATCCACGATCGGATCCGGGTGCAGCTCGGCATCGTACAGATCAGCCGCCTCGGGAGGCGTCGAATCCTCGGCCACCTCCGTGAGGGACTCGCGCGCCGCGCTCGGGTCGATGGGGGCGGCGCAGCCGGTGAGCAGCGCGACCGCGCCCAGAGCGACGGCGCCCATCGCGACGGTGCCCATCTTGACGGCGCCCATCGCGCGGAGGGCCGCGAAGCGTCGGGAAGAAATCACTGAAACCACACTCCAGGATATCCCGACTCGCGGAGTGTCAGCCGCCGATGAGGGCGTCCTCCTCCTCGGCGTCGCTCGGCCCGCGGCGCCGCCGGCGCTCGGCGCTGCGGCGATCCTGCTCCCGCACCGCGCTGCTGTCCGGGTTCAGCCCGCGGTACTCGCGGCGCGCTGCGTATGCCACGCCGATGCAGGCGATGCCGATGAACACGTACCACTGCAGGGCGTAGGAGAGGTGCGGTCCCTCGTCGCGCTCGGGCTTCTGCGGCAGCACCCCGTGCTCGCCGGCCGGCGTCTCCGTCACGAGCATGCCGTAGGCGCCCGTGTAGGCCTCGCCCTCGGTGTCCGTCAGACGCGCCAGCTCGGGGAGTTCGATGCTCGCCACTGTGCGACCCGCGGAGGTGCGGCCCGGGATCGACGGCTCCGAAGCGCGCAGACGCGCCTCCACCCGCACCTCACCGCTCGGCGGATCGGGCAGCTCCTCGGCCGCGATGCCGCCGGTCTCAGCCTCGTGGCCGTCGATCGGCACCCAGCCGCGATCCACGAAGAACACGCGACCGTCTTCCGTGCGGAGCGCCTGGATCAGGTTCGAGCCGACGCCCTCGCGCCCCGGACGGTTGCGAGCGAGGTAGGGGTCTCCCACGTACTCGCCCACCGCCTCGACCGTGCGCCACTTCTGCGCGTCTTCGTCGAAGGCTGCGGGGTTCGGTAGCTCCTCTGCGAGCGGCGTCGCCGGAGCGTCGTAGTTCGCGTCGATGCGGTCGATCTCGGCGCGCGCCTCGGCGCGGCGGTCGAACTGCCAGTTGCCGAGGAACACGCACGCGATCGAGAAGATCGCGAGCATCGCGAAGTAGCCGATCCACCGGCTCGAGCGCAGGAAGCTCCAGCCCACCGGTGCGCCATCAGTCATCGAGCTCACCCACCGCCCGCGTCTCGAGAGGAAAATCGCGCGCCGCGAGAAAGTCGCGCAGCGTCTCGACGTGCGCCTCGCAGGCGAGCCAGGTCTTGCGACGGTCGGCGGCGTGGATCTTCGGGTTGCGCCACAGGATCGCCCACACCGCTTCGTCTCGGCAGCCCGCACGGGAGCACTCGAAGCGATGCGCGGGGGCGCCTCCGAGCATCAGGCCGGCCGGCATTCCGGCGGTCACGCGGCGCCACCGGGGGAGTCGCCCGCGCCGGGGCGGCCAGGATCCGCACTCGGATCAGCGGGAGCAGCCGCTCGGCGCTCCGGCTCGACGTCGACGACGAGCAGCGTCTCGGCCGGGGCGTCGATCGGCGCCTCCGGGGCCGCACCCTCCAGCATCAACGGCTCGGGCGCGTCGGGGGCCTGCCCGCCGTCATGAGCGACCGCGTTGCCCACCATCACCGCGAACCACGGCAGGAACACCGCACCCGCGGCCGCGAGCAGCACCCACCAGCCGCGCACCCAGAACAGCGAGGTCACGCACGCCACGCGCAGGCTCATCGCGACGAAGTACATGCGCATGCGGTGCGCGCGATCCTCGGCCGGATTCACCCCCGCCGATGTCACACTGTAGCTCTTCGCCATGCGCCCTTTCCTCAGTACCGCACCAGCCTACGCCGTCCCGCTGGGACTGCGCTCACATGCAATAGGCTGGGGGCCAGTTTTGACGGAAGGACCCCCATGAGCACCTCGCGCACCGTACTCGTCACCGGCGGCAACCGCGGCATCGGCTACGCGATCGCCGAACGCATGATCGCCGACGGCCACCGCGTCGCCGTCACCGCCCGCTCGGGCGAGGGGCCCGAGGGCTCGCTCACGGTGCGCGCCGAGATGACCGACGCGGCCTCCATCGACGCGGCCTTCACCGAGATCGAGGCGCAGCTCGGGCCGGTCGAGGTGGTCGTCGCGAACGCGGGCATCACGCGCGACACCCTGCTGCTGCGCATGTCCGAGGAGGAGTTCACCTCCGTCATCGACACGAACCTCACCGGCACCTTCCGCGTGGTGAAGCGCGCGGCGAAGGGCCTCCTCAAGGGCCGCTTCGGCCGCGTGATCCTCATCTCCTCCGTCGTCGGCCTGTACGGATCGCCCGGCCAGATCAACTACTCCTCCTCGAAGGCGGCCCTCGTGGGCTTCGCCCGCTCGCTCACCCGCGAGCTCGGTGCCCGCAACATCACCGCCAACGTCATCGCGCCGGGCTTCGTCGAGACCGACATGACCGCCTCGCTGCCCGAGGAGCAGCAGCAGCAGTACCTCTCGAACATCCCCGCGAACCGCTTCGGCCAGGTCGCCGAGATCGCGGGCGCCGCATCGTTCCTCGCGGGCGACGACGCCGCCTACATCTCGGGCGCCGTCATCCCCGTCGACGGCGGCCTCGGTATGGGCCACTGAGCTACCGGCCCTCGCACAGCACAGACGGAGGGCCTGCCGGTTCGATCGAACCGGCAGGCCCTCCGTCTTTCGTGTTCCGCGACGCCCGGATCAGGCCAGGCGGTCGAGCAGCGGGATCGCGCGCGCCAGGTCGTCGGTGATCGAGACGTCGGCGCGATCCTGCACCACCGGCTTCGCGTTGTAGCCGACACCGATCGCCGCGACGCCCATCATCTCCAGATCGTTCGCGCCGTCGCCGATCGCCACGGTCGCCGTGAGCGGGATGCCGCTCGCCTCGGCCCACTCACGCAGCGCCGCCGCCTTCGCCGCCGCGTCGACCACCGGCCCCACCGTGCGCCCCGTCAGGCGACCGTCGGCGACCTCGAGCCGGTTCGCGCGCCAGAAGTCGAGCCCGAGATCTTCGGCGATCGGGTCGAGCACCTCGTGGAAGCCGCCTGAGACAACGCCGACCTTGCCGCCGCGCTCGTGCACCGCCGCGATCAGCTCTCGGATGCCGGGGGAGAGGCGCACCCGCCCGTAGGCCTCTCCGAACACCGCCTCAGGAGTGCCCTCCAGCGTCGCGACGCGCTCGGCGAGGCTCTCGGCGAAGTCGAGCTCTCCCCGCATGGCGCGCTCCGTGACCTCGGCCACCCGCTCACGGCTGCCCGCCGCATCGGCCAGCAACTCGATCACCTCGTCCTGAATGGTGGTGGAGTCGCAATCGAGCACAACAAGCGGTGAAAGGGTCATGCGATCCAGTCTAGGCTTGAGCCTATGGTCAACGTGCTCCGATTCACCGATGTCACCTACGTGCGCGACCGCCGCCCGATCCTCGACGGGATCGACTGGGCGGTCGAGGACTCGGAGCGATGGGTCATCCTCGGCCCGAACGGCGCCGGCAAGACCACGCTCATGAAGCTCGCGACCGCGAACGACTACCCGACCACCGGCTCCGTGGAGGTGCTCGACCAGCGACTCGGACGCGTCGACATCTTCGAACTGCGCAACCGCATCGGCTTCGTCTCCTCGGCCACGGGGCGCCGCCTCCCCGCCTCCGAGACCGTGCGCGACATCGTGCTCACCGCCGCGTACGGCGTCGAGGGCCGCTGGAACGAGCAGTACGACGACGTCGACGTGCGGCAGGCCGAGCGCATCCTCGCCGAGTGGGACCTCGCCGACTACGTCGACCGCGCCTACGGCACCCTGAGCGACGGGGAGCGCAAGCGCGCGCTCATCGCCCGCGCCGTCATGACCGACCCCGAGATGCTGCTGCTCGACGAGCCGAGCGCGAGCCTCGACCTCGGCGCGCGCGAGCGACTGCTCCAGATGCTCTCCGGCTTCGCCCAGTCGCCCCACTCGCCCGCGATGATCATGGTCACCCACCACGTCGAGGAGGTGCCGCCCGGGTTCACCCACGCGCTGCTGTTGCGCGACGGCCGGGCGCAGGCGGCCGGCCCCATCGCCGAAACGCTCACCGCGGCGAACCTCGAGGCCACCTTCGGCATGCCGTTCGAGCTCAGCGTCTCGAACGGCCGCTATGCCGCCGTCGCCAAGCCGTAAGCGCCACGCCCGGATGCGCGGCCCGCATTCTGGCGCGTTCTGGTAAACTAGATCCTTGGTGCGGAGCGATCCGCCAATCCCAAGACCTCAGGGTGTGCTGTTACACACCCACTCCAAGGCAACATAAGGAACACTCATGAAGACCGAAATCCACCCCGAGTACAACGCAATCGTCTTCCGCGACCTCGCCTCGGGAGAGACGTTCCTCACGCGTTCGACGCTCACCAGCGAGAAGACCATCGAGCTCGACGGCGCCACCTACCCCGTCATCGACGTCGAGATCTCCAGCGCCTCGCACCCGTTCTACACGGGCAAGCAGCGCATCATGGACTCGGCCGGCCGCGTCGAGAAGTTCAACCAGCGCTTCAAGGGCTTCGGCGCCTAAGGCACGAACCCACAGAAATGGCGGAGGCATTGCCTCCGCCATTTTTTGTGCCCGCGCATCAGCGCACCGGCCAGCGTCCGTCGGCGACGAACGAGGGATCGCGCACCCGGCGCATGTACTCCTGGAAGCTCTCGGCCTGCGTCGCCGCCCACACGATCTGGGCGCGGTGCAGCTCGTCGAGCTCGCCCGGGATCACGTCGGCGTATTTGCGGGCGATGCGCTGCAGCACCCGCCCCGCGGCGATCGCGTCGTCGCCGGCGTCGTGCGCGTTGCCGATCTCGACGCCGTGGTGCGCCGCGACCGCTTCGAGCGTGCGCTTGCCCTTGCGGTAGCGATCGAACTGCTTGTCGAGGATCAGCGGGTCGACGACGGGGGAGGGGTCGTTCGGCCAGGCCACGCCGTGACGCACCGCCTCCGACGCCAGCAGGCTGAGATCGAAGGGCGCGTTGTAGGCGACGACGGGGAAGCCGCGCTCGATCATCTCGAGCAGCCGCGTCACGATCTGCTGCACGCCGACGGCCGCGGCGATGCCGCTCGCGCGGGCGATCTCGTTGGTGATCCCGTGCACGCGCACCGCCGGCTCGGGAATCTCGACGCCGGGGTCGAGCAGCCAGTCGTAGCGCTCCTGCACCTCCCCGGACGGACCGAGCAGGGCGATCGTGGCGCTCACGATGCGGGCATGGGCGGTGTCGATGCCAGTCGTCTCGGTGTCGAACACCGCGAGATTCGCCGCCCAGAGGGGGAGTTCTTGGGTCACGGGGATCCTTTCGTTCCCCACGATGCTATCGAGCACCGCCGACACCCGCCGTCCGCGCCCGCAGGGCGCTGCCAGCGGGGCGCGGGTAGCATCGGTGCGTGACCGTTTCCCCGACCCTTCTGCGCGTGCCCACGCTCGGCATCGACACCCGCGCCTGGCAGTACGGCGACCCCGACGGGGCCCCGCTGCTGCTCGTGCACGGCTTCCGCGGCGACCACCACGGCCTCCAGGGCGTCGCACAGGGCCTCGCGGAAGCGCTGCCCGGCGTGCGCGCCATCGTGCCCGACCTGCCCGGCTTCGGGGAGACGCCCGCGATCCCGGGGCGCGAGCACGACATCGAACTGTACGGCGAGTGGCTGCGCGCCTTCGCCGCGGCGGCCGCACCCGACGGCTTCGCCGTGCTCGGCCACTCCTTCGGATCGCTCGTGGTCGCCGCGTCGATCGCCGGGGGCCTGCAGCCGAGCCGGCTGATCCTCGTCAATCCGATCTCGGCACCCGCGCTGGAAGGGCCGCAGGCGGCGCTCACGCAGCTCGCCATCGGCTACTATCGGGCCGCCGATCTACTGCCGCCGCGCGCCGCGCGCCGCCTGCTCGGCAACCCGGTGATCGTGCGCGTGATGAGCAAGGTCATGGCGAAGACGGGCGACCCCGAGCTGCGCGGCTGGATCCACGGCCAGCACGACGCCTACTTCAGCACCTTCTCGGATCCGACGACCCTGCTGCAGGCCTTCCGAGCCTCGGTCTCCCACACCGTGCCCGAGTTCGCGCGCGCCTTCACCATGCCGACCCTGCTCATCGCGGGGGAGCGCGACGACATCACGCCGCTCTCGAAGCAGCTCGAGCTGCACCGCCGCATCCCCGGCTCGAGGCTGCGGATCATCCCCGGCACCGGCCACCTCGTGCACTACGAAGCGGTCGACGATGCCGTGGCCTTCGTGTCGGGCTTCCTCGCCGAGACGCAGCTTCGGGAGCAGGAGGCCGCAGCGTGAGGATCATGCGCATCGACGACCTCGCGGCGCCCGAGCTCGCCGACTACACCCGGCTGACCGACGTCGCGCTGCGGCGGGTGCTCGAACCCGAGGAGGGCCTGTACCTCGCCGAGTCGCCGAAGGTGATCGAGCGGGCGCTGCGGGCCGGCCACCGCCCGCGCTCGGTGCTGCTGCTCGAAGAGTGGCTGCCCCGGGTGGAGCCGCTGCTCGCCGACCACCCGGACGTGCCCGTCTTCGTGGGGGAGTCGCAGCAGCTCGAAGCGCTCACCGGCTTCCACATGCACCGCGGCGCGCTCGCCTCGATGCACCGGCCGACGCTGCTCGACCCGGCCGAGCTGCTGCGCGCACCCGCAACGTCGGCGCAGCCCCGCTCCCGTGTCGCGGTACTGGAGGGCCTCACCGACCACACGAACGTGTGTGGTCCCAAACTAGCCGATCCGGAACCCGCCGCCGAGCCTCGCAGACGCAGTCGGATCGCGGTGCTGGAGGGGCTCGTTGACCATACCAACGTCGGCAGCGCCTTCCGTAATGCAGCCGCCTTGGGCCTCGATGCGGTGCTGGTGTCTCCGACCTGCGCTGACCCGCTGTACCGGCGCTCGGTACGGGTCTCGATGGGCACGGTCTTCCAAGTGCCGTGGACACGGATCCCCGATTGGACAAAGGGCATTGCGGAGCTCAAGGCGGCTGGCTATGTCCTGGCCGGCATGACGTTGGGGGAAGGCGCGATCACCCTCGACGAGCTGGTGGCCGAAGATCACGAGAAGCTCGCTCTCGTGTTCGGCACCGAAGGCCACGGCATCACCGCGGAGACGGACGCACTGCTCGACCGCCGGGTCACGATCCCGATGATGGGCGGAGTCGACTCGTTGAACGTGACGGCAGCCGCCGCCGTGGCGTTCTACGCGACGCGGTGATGATGCGGGAAGCCCGAGTGTCAGTGGCACCCGATATCGTAATAGCAAACAACCCAACACCGTGATTGCGCAGTGGCGCGGAGGAGCACGACCCATGGCACCGACGACCAAAGAGGCGCAGCGAGCAGAGTTGCACAAGACGATCTGGCGCATCGCCAATGACCTGCGCGGCAGCGTCGATGGGTGGGACTTCAAGTCCTACGTGCTGGGAATGCTCTTCTATCGCTTCATTTCCGAGAACCTCACGGCGTACCTCAACAAGAACGAGCACGATGCGGGCGAGGTGTCGTTCGACTACCGGCTGGCGGCGGATTCTGACGCGGAGTTCGCGCGCGACGAGGTTGTCGCGGAGAAGGGGTTCTATATCCTGCCGTCCGACTTGTTCGCCAATGTGCGCGATCGTGCCGCGGGCGACGAGAATCTCAACGAGACGCTCGAGCGGGTCTTCAAGAACATCGAGGCGTCGGCGCTGGGTACAGACAGTGAGGACGACATCAAGGGTCTGTTCGATGATCTGGATGTCAACAGCAACAAGTTGGGCTCGACGGTCGCCAAGCGCAATCAGAAGCTGGTGAAGCTGCTCGACGCGATCGGCGACCTGCCGCTGGGGCGGTGGGAGGACAACTCGATCGACCTGTTCGGTGACGCCTACGAGTACCTGATGCAGATGTATGCGGCCAACGCAGGCAAGTCCGGTGGTGAGTACTACACGCCGCAGGAGGTCTCGGAGCTGCTGGCGCGCATCACGGTGGTCGGCAAGAAGCAGGTCAACAAGGTCTACGACCCGGCGGTGGGCTCCGGGTCGCTGCTGCTGAAGTTCGACAAGGTGCTCGGCAAGAACAACGTCCGCCAGGGCTTCTACGGTCAGGAGATCAATCTGACCACGTACAATCTCGCGCGGATCAACATGTTCCTGCACGACGTTAACTACGCGGACTTCAACCTCGCGCACGGCGACACGCTGATCGATCCGGCGCACTGGGATGATGAGCCGTTCGAGGCGATCGTGTCCAACCCGCCCTACTCGATCAAGTGGGAGGGCGATGCGAACCCGCTCCTGATCAACGACGAGCGGTTCTCCCCGGCCGGTGTCCTCGCGCCGAAGTCGAAGGCTGACTTGGCCTTCACGATGCACATGCTCAGCTGGCTGGCCGTCAACGGCACGGCCGCGATCGTTGAGTTCCCCGGCGTGCTGTACCGCGGGGGAGCGGAGAAGAAGATCCGCCAGTACCTCATCGACAACAACTACGTCGACGCCGTGATCCAGTTGCCGCCGGACCTGTTCTTCGGCACGACGATTGCGACCTGCATCCTCGTGCTGAAGAAGTCGAAGAAGACCAGCGACGTGCTGTTCATTGACGCGTCGGCCGAGTTCAAGCGCGTCGGCAACAAGAACAAGCTGCTCGAGGGGCACCAGGCGAGGATCCTCGGAGCGTTCACGGCGCGCGAGCCTGAAGACTACTTCACCACCGTCGTCAGCAACGAGGACATCGCCGCCAACGACTACAACATTGCGGTGTCGTCGTATGTCGAGGCCGAGGACACTCGCGAGGAAGTCGACATCACGGAGCTGAACGCCGAGATCGCGCGCATCGTGGCGCGCCAGGCTGAGCTCCGCACGGCGATCGACGAGATCGTGGCGGATCTGGAGGGCGCGCGGTCATGACGGACATGCCCAACTGGGAAGGCTTCATGATCCCGACGCTCAAGGTGATGAGCGATGGCATCATCCGCCACTGGCGCGAGTTTCAGCCTCTCGTAGCTGATCAGGCGCAGCTCACCGATGAGCAGAGGAAGGAGATGCTTCCGTCCGGGAGCGCGCTCAAGTATGAGAACCGCATCGGCTGGGGTGTCTCGTTCTTGACGAACGTCGGCGCGCTCAGACGTCCAAAGCGTGGTCACTACCAGATCACTGATGCCGGCAAGCAGCTCATCGAGCTGTTTCCGAATGGTGCCAAGGAACGTGACATCAAGGCGCTCGGAGCAGATCCCAGCTCGCCGATCCGCGAGTACGTGGCGACCACGACCCGCAAGACGAGCGAGTCTGCAACGACCGCTCCGACTGAAGAGTCGTCGATGACTCCTACCGAGCAGGTGCAGAGCGGCGTCGAGCGAATCCACGACGAGATCGCGGTCGAGCTGCTCACTCGGCTGCAGGACAAAGAACCAGGCTTCTTCGAGCAGGCGGTTGTCGATCTCCTGCTGTCAATGGGCTACGGCGGCACCACCGGGGCCGGCAGCGTCACCCAGCTCAGCAACGACGGAGGCATAGACGGTGTCATCGACCAGGACATCCTCGGCCTCAACCGCGTCTACATCCAGGCCAAGCGTTACCAAGACGGCAACACTGTCGGACGCCCCGACCTCCAGGCGTTCGTTGGAGCACTCAGCGGCAAGGCCGACAGCGGCGTCTTCATCACGACCAGCCGGTTCTCCGACGGCGCGCGTACCTACGCCGAGAATGTGCCGACCCGCATCATCCTGATCGACGGCAAGCGCCTCACCAGCCTCATGATCCGGTACGGCGTCGGCGTGCAAGTGAAAGAGACCTACAAGGTCATAGAGATCGACGAGGACTTCTTCGCATGAGCCGCATTGATGACCTGATCCAGGAACTTTGCCCAGATGGGGTGGAGCGAATGCCGCTCGGAGAGTTCGCGACATTGGTGCGTGGAAACGGCATGCCGAAGACTGACCTCGTCGAGTACGGTGTCGGTGCCATTCACTACGGTCAGATCTACACCCGCTACGGGGTGTGGGCGACTGAGACACTGTCGTATGTAACGCCAGAGAAAGCTGCAAAGCTCGCGAAGGCTGACCCGGGCGACATCCTCATTACGAACACCAGTGAGAACATCGACGACGTCGGCAAGGCAGTGGCTTGGCTTGGTGATGCGACGATCGTGACCGGTGGCCACGCCACGGTGATCAAACACGATCAGGAGCCGAAGTACCTCGCGTATTGGTTTGCTTCGGCGGACTTCTACGTACAGAAGCGGAAACTCGCGACTGGCACGAAGGTTGTCGACGTGTCTGCAAAGCAGATGGCAACTGTCCGAATCCCGGTGCCGCCTCTCGAGGTCCAGCGCGAGATCGTGCAAGTATTGGATAAGTTCACCCAGTTGGAAGCGGAGCTGGAAGCGGAGCTGGAAGCGGAGCTGGAAGCGCGGCGCGCCCAGTACACCCACTATCGGCAGGCGATGCTTGACCAGGTGGATGCGCCCCGCATGAGTCTCGCCGACCTCGGCTCCTGGCTTGGCGGCATGACTCCCTCGAAGCAGAATGCGGCGTACTGGGACGGTGGGGATATCCCATGGCTTGCTTCCATGGATGTGAGTGATGAGTCAACGAACGAGATTCGCGGGCGCGTCACTGCACGAGCAATACAGGAGACCTCTCTGAAGGTGGTATCCGCCCCGTCGATTCCGGTGGTGATGCGGTCTAATATCCTGCGGCGTACTTTGCCTGTCGGCTTTGTTGATGTCGATACGACGGTCAACCAAGACATTCGCGCGTTGGTGGTCGGTGATGGCGTGGACGCTCGCTATGCGTACCAGGTCCTCCGAGCGGACAGTGAACGTATCCGAGAGCAGTGTGTCCGTACGGATGGGTCAATGGCGGCGGTCTCCTCCAAGTCTTTCTTCGCCTGGAAGGTGCCGCTTCCCAGCTTGACGGAGCAGCGGAGAATCGCTGCGGCGCTCGATGAATTTGACGCCCTCGTCAACGACCTCAGTATCGGTCTCCCGGCCGAGCTCGCTGCCCGTCGCAAGCAGTACGAGCATTATCGTGACCGGCTTCTGACGTTCAAGGAGCGGACGGCATGAGCGATGCGCTAGCGCGCACGTACGATCCGATCGCTGTCTCGTCGGAGAGTACGGTTGTCGCTGAGTATGTTCACGATCCGTCGCAGGCTGATGCGTATCAGTCGGAGTCTGGGCTCGAGAAGGAGATGATCCGACTCCTTGAGGGGCAGGCGTACGACTATCTGCCGATCACGTCGGAGGCGGAGCTGGTAGCGAACCTCCGAGCGCAACTCGAGAGGGTCAACAGAATCACTTTCTCGGATGCCGAGTGGGAGCAGTTCTTCACGACGAAGATCGCAGGTGCCAACGACGGCATCGTCGAAAAGACCGTGCGTGTCCAGGAGGATCACATTCAGATCCTCAGACGCGACGACGGGACGACGAAGAACATCGCGCTGATCGACAAGACGAACATCCACAACAATCGGCTGCAGGTCATCAATCAGTACGAGATCGCCCGCGGCGAGAGCTCTGCCGGCGATGGCGGTGCGAAGTACGCCAATCGCTACGACGTGACCGTGCTCGTCAACGGGCTGCCGATGGTGCACATCGAACTGAAGCGTCGCGGCGTCGACATCCGCGAGGCCTTCAACCAGATCAACCGGTACCAGCGCGACAGCTTCTGGGCGGGCTCGGGCCTGTTCGAGTACGTGCAGCTGTTCGTGATCAGCAACGGCACGCTGACGAAGTACTACTCCAACAGCACTCGCAACCGGCACTTGGCCGAGCAGAAGAAGTCTGGCGGTGCTGGCAAGGGCAGGAAGACGAGTAACTCGTTCGAGTTCACCAGCTGGTGGGCGGACGCGAGCAACAAGCCGATCACCGAGCTGACGGCGTTCGTGAAGACGTTCTTCGCGAAGCACGCGCTGTTGAACATCCTGACGAAGTACTGCGTGCTCACCGCGGATCGGGACCTGCTGGTGATGCGGCCGTACCAGATCGTCGCGACTGAGCGGATCCTGCAGAAGATCCAGATCTCGACGAACTACAAGACGCTCGGCACACTCGATGCTGGCGGATACGTCTGGCACACCACCGGCTCAGGCAAGACGCTCACTTCGTTCAAGGCCGCGCAGCTCGCATCGAAGATGCCGAGTGTGGACAAGGTGCTGTTCGTCGTGGATCGCAAGGACCTCGACTACCAGACGATGCGTGAGTACGACCGGTTCGAGAAGGGTGCGGCGAACTCGAACACGTCCACGGCGGTATTGAAGAAGCAGCTTGAGGACCGGGGTGCGCGGATCATCATCACGACGATCCAGAAGTTGTCGACGTTCATCAAGGCGAACAAGGGCCACGAGGTGTTCTCGGGCCACGCGGTGATCATCTTTGATGAGTGCCACCGGTCGCAGTTCGGCGACATGCACACCGACATCACACGCGCGTTCAAGCGGTACAACCTGTTCGGGTTCACTGGGACGCCGATCTTCGCCGCGAACGCCGGCAGCGGTGGCAACCCTCAGCTGCGCACGACCGAGCAGGCGTTCGGCGACAAGTTGCACACGTACACGATCGTCGACGCCATCACGGACAAGAACGTGCTGCCGTTTCGGATCGACTACATCAACACCATCAAGGTTGGGAACCCCGACGACTCGCAGGTGTCAGCGATCGACCGTGAGCGGGCTCTCCTGGACGTGCGTCGGATCCGGGACGTCGTGGCCTACACACTGGAGCACTTCGATCAGAAGACGAAGCGCTCATCCAGCTACGAGCACGGAGTCGTGACGAACGTCGCCGACTCGGTGCGGGGCCGGCGTCAGGCGGAGGCACTCAAGGAGCGGAAACTAGTTCGCGGATTCAACGCGCTGTTCGCTACCGCGTCGATCGACGCCGCACGCCGTTACTACAACCAGTTCCAGCTGCAGATGGAGCAGCTGCCACCGGACAAGCGGCTGAAGATCGGGCTGATCTTCAGCTACGGTGCGAACGAGGCCGAAGCCGACGGAATCCTCGATGATGAAGCGTTTGACACCGATGCGCTCGACCGTGACGCGCGCTCGTTCCTGGAAGACGCGATCCAGGACTACAACGACATGTTCGGGACCAGCTACGACACGAGCGCGGACCGGTTCCAGAACTACTACAAGGACCTGTCGCAGCGGATGAAGAACCGCGAGATCGACCTGGTCATCGTGGTGAACATGTTCCTCACCGGCTTCGACGCGACGACGCTGAACACGCTGTTCGTCGACAAGAACCTGCGCGCGCACGGCCTGATCCAGGCGTACTCGCGCACGAACCGCATCCTCAACTCGGTGAAGACCTACGGCAACATCGTCGCCTTCCGCGACCTCGAGGAAGAGACGAACGCCGCGCTGGAGCTGTTCGGCAACAAGGACGCCCGGGGCATCGTCCTGCTGAAACCGTACGGCGACTACTACGGCGAGTACGTCGACAAGGTCACCGAACTGCTCACGCACTTCCCGATCGGGCAGCAGATCGTGGGGGAGCAGGCGCAGAAGGACTTCATCCAGCTGTTCGGCGCAATCCTGCGACTGCAGAACATCCTCACATCGTTCGACGACTTCGACGGCAACGATCCGCTCACCGAGCGACAGCGGCAGGACTACACCAGCATCTACCTGCGGCTACGCGACGAGTACACGCGCGATCGCGACGGCGGCAGAGAAGTCATCAATGACGACGTCGTGTTCGAGATCGAACTCGTCAAGCAGGTCGAGATCAACGTCGACTACATCCTCATGCTCGTCGAGAAGCTCCGCGCCGAGAAAGGCGACGGAGACGACAAGGAAGTCCGCGCCGAGATCACCCGCGCCGTCGACGCGAGCCCGACCCTGCGCAGCAAGCGCGACCTCGTCGAGGACTTCGTCGAGTCGGTGTCGCTGCAGGGCGCGGTCGATGAGCAGTGGCAGGCGTACATCGCCGCGAAGCGAGAGGCCGAGCTTCAAGAGCTCATCGAAACGCACAAGCTCAAGCTGGAGCAGACGCGGTCGTTCGTGGATGCCGCGTTCCGGGACGGCCAGCTGCGCACAGCGGGCACCGAGATCACCCGCATCCTGCCACCCGTGTCGCGGTTCAACCGCGAGTCCAACCATGGCGACAAGAAGAAGCGGGTCATCGAAGCGCTCTCCAGGTTCTTCGAGCGGTTCCGGGGACTTGCCACTGGGGGTGGGGAGCCTGGGGACTGAGGTCAGCACGAAGGGCGCTGGCGGCACAGCCGCTCACGCGCCACAATCTGCGCATTCAGCCAGGCACGCAAGGGTGCGGCATGTTCGAGCATCTCGGCCTGGCCGTTCAACCGCGCACCGCTTCGGCCACGGCCGTCTTGATCCGCGCGGCCAGGTCGTCGACGAGTTGCTGGCACAGCGCGATCCCGGCCGCACCGTCCTGCTCTTGCCGGCACTCGGACAAGCGTGCCTCGTCGATCGGGATCCGCTTGGCGAATCCACGAGTGGTGCTGACCTCGATGTACGCGCCGGTCTCACCGGGCCCGTCGGCTCCCAGCCGCATCTTCACAGGAGTGTCCCACGGGACGTCGGCCGTCTGCATCGCCGCGTTGCCGAAGTTGGACGCGCTCGTGTTGAACGGGCTGCTGATCATCAATGCCCCTCCTTCCTCGAATGCTCGGCGATCTCGCAGTGTGGCACCGTTCGGCGAAACCACCACCTCGCTCGGTGTGTCCGACGTTCCAATCTACATTGCAGGACCGCCCGCATCCCCGTCAGCACGCCACCTGGACAAGTGCCGGAGCCGTCTCGATCTCATCGCAGTTCGGCGCTTCGGCGTCCTCACTCACTGCGATACAAAAGCCAGAGTCGTCGCTATCGGTATGATCTATCCAATTGCTCATGCGATAAGCGCTTATGCCGTTGTGCCTGGTCAGGCGCGGTTTCCTTGCAGCCGATCGTAGCCGGACACCACATCAACGTGGGGGCCGTGTTCCGTTCGGCCGCCGCGCTGGGCGTCGACGCGGTGCTCGTCTCGCCCGACTGCGCCGATCCGCTCTACCGACGTTCGGTGCGGGTGTCGATGGGAACGGTGTTCCAGGTGCCGTGGACGCGCTTCGAGCGCTGGCCCGCCGGCCTCGACGCCCTCACCGACGCGGGATACGTCGTCGCGGGGATGACGCTGGGGGAGGGCGCGATCACCCTCGACGAGCTCGTCGCCGAGGATCACCCGAAGCTCGCCCTCGTGTTCGGCACCGAGGGGCACGGCATCACGCCCCGCGTCGACCGCCGTCTCGACCGGCGCGTCACGATTCCGATGATGGGCGGCGTCGACTCGCTGAACGTGGCCGCCGCCTCCGCCGTCACCTTCTACGCCACGCGCTGAGCGGGGCGGCATCTCCGGCGCAGGGAGCGACTCGGCGGGAACCGTTGCGCGATCGCGTCGTTCAACGAATGGCTTCGCGGAGCGAGCGCAGGTGCTCCCGGGCGAGGGATGCGGCAGCGGCGGCGTCCTGTGCCTCGATTGCCGTGACGATCACCGCGTGCGCGTCCTGGTCGCGCGGGTCGCCGTAGTCGCCGCGGATGCGCAGCATCGCGATCATGGCCTCGCGGATCCGCGGCACGAAGCGGTCGAACATCTCGAGCAGCACCGAGTTGTGGGCGGCCACGATGACCGCACGGTGGAATCCGGCGTCGGCGTCGACGTGGGCCTCGATGCCCGAGGCGGTGTCGCGCTCGGACAGGGTGCGTCGCATCGCGCGCAGATCCGCCGCGGTGCGACGTTCAGCCGCGAGGAACGCCGCCTCCGCCTCGATGGCGGTGCGGGCCTCGATGACCTCGACGATGTCGGCGCGGCGGAGCAGCCCCTCCCAGTCTTCGACGACGTCGAGCGCGGCGACGAACACCCCCGCGCCCTGACGCGTGGTGAGCACCCCCTGACCCGCGAGACGGCGGATCGCTTCGCGCACCGTCGACCGTCCGACGCCGAGCTGCGGACCGAGGGTGTGCTCGCCCGGCAGCTTCGAGCCGAGCGCCCACTCACCGGCGCGCACGCGCTCCAGGAGCATGTCCGCGGCCTGCTCGGCCAGGGAGGTGCGCACGATCTGGACCATGGATCCCTACCTGTCTACTTGTCTGAGAAGTCGTGTACAGTGTATCCCATGACCGCACGGCTCCTCCTTCGCCGCCGCAGCAGGCCTTAGCCCGACCGGCACCCCTGCTGCGGAGCACCTCCGTCTGCCGTCACCACGCCGCCGCACCCGGCCGCGCTCGAGTTCCTCCGGGGGAGGAGCGGGCGCCGATCCGCCGTGCCGCGACTCCGAGAGGACCCCATGCCCGCCATGACGACCCCGCGCACCCAGAGCCGACTGCAGCTCTGGACGCTCACCGCCACCCACGTCGCGAACGACTTCTACACCGGAGCCGTCGCCGCCCTGCTGCCGTTCTTCGTGCTGCACGCCCAGTACAGCTACGCCGCCGTCGCGGGGATCACGCTCGCGGCGACCGCGCTGTCGAGCGTCGCACAACCCGTCTTCGGCTACCTCAGCGACCGCTTCCAGCTGCGCTGGATGACCCTCGCGGGCCTGCTCGCCGCCGGCGCGGGCATCGCCGTCAGCGGGCTCGTCGCAGGCTCCTATCCGCTGGTGTGGATCGCCGTGGCGATCTCGGGCATCGGCGTCGCCGCCTACCACCCGTCCGCCACGGTCGAAGCCCGCGAGGCCGGGCGCGGCACGAGCCGGGCGATGAGCCTGTTCTCGGTCGGCGGCAACGTCGGCGTGGCACTGGCTCCCGCGGGCGTGATCCTGGCCGTCGGCTGGTTCGGCCTCTCCGGCACAGCGCTGCTCATCGTGCCGGCTCTCGTGCTGGGCCTCGTCTACGCGGCGGTCTCGTGGCGTCGCCTGTTCACCCGCCCCGCGGCGACGTCCGCGGCGACGGTCTCCGAGCACACGACCCCGCGGCAGTCCGACGACTGGGGCGCTTTCGGACGCTTGACCGTGGTGCTCGCCATGTGGTCGGTCGCGTACGTGGGCACCTCCACCTTCGTGTCGCTGTACTCCATCGAGCGTTTCGATGTCAGCACCGCCTTCGCCTCGATCGCCCTCTCGGTGTTTCCCGCAGCCGGAGCCGCGGGCACCCTCATCGGCGGCTGGCTGGCCGACCGCTTCGGCCGCCTGCGCGTGGTGCGGGCGGGCTACCTGATCGCCGCCGTCGCGGTCGCTGCGATCGTGCTCGCCCCAAGCGCAGCCGTGGTCGTCGCCGCCACCGCGGTGCTGGGAGTGGCGCTGTTCCTGCCGTTCGCGGCGCAGATCACCCTCTCGCACTCCTACCTCCCGAACCGCATCGGCATCGCGAGCGGGGTGACGCTGGGCCTCACGCTGTCGCTCGGCGGTGTCGTGAGCCCGCTGCTCGGCAGGATCGCCGACGCCTCGGATGTGCGGCTCGTCTTCGTCATCATGGCGGCGCTGCTCGTCGTCGGATTCGGCCTCTCCTTCGCGCTGCGCGAGCGCCGGCCGGATCCGCAGCCGGTGGCCGAGACGACGAGCGAAGTGCCCGCCGAGGCCTGATCCGCGCTCTCCGCGCTCCCAGCTCCGCCACTGGGAGCGCGGATAGTCTGGGGGCTCGCAATCGCACAGCCGTTGCGAAATGCAGTCGCTCAGCCACCCTTGATCTGGAGGTCGTTCTTGCTCCGGAGGCTTCCTGGACCGCGGTTCGCCGAGCGCGAGGCGCTGCGTCTCGTCGCACCGGCACGACTGTCACGGCTGGTCTGCCGGGGGAGTCGGGGGAGCCAGGGCTGCCGGGTCGGCCGGGGGAGTCGCGCGTGATCGTCGGAGGCCGCAGGCGGGCGCTCTGGTTCGCGTTCTTCTGGATCGCGGTGGGCGTGGGATCGTACGTGCTCGGCGTGCAGCTGGAACTGGGGCAGCGGGCCGAGGACACGGTGCTGGACGCTGCGGAGTTCACCACGAGCCCGCCTCCGCCGCTGAATCTGGTCTCGATCCCGTCGGTGGCGATCGCGCTCGGTGCGGTGGCGCTGATCGCGCTGTTCGCGCACGGGATCAGGCGGGCGATCGTCGTCGCGGTGGTGCCGGTGCTGGCGATCGTGTCGTCGCAGCTGCTGAAGCAGGTCTGGTTGACGCGGCCGCAGCTGTTCGACCTCGATGTACCGAATACGTTCCCGAGCGGACATATGACCGTGTTCACCGTGGTGACCGCGGCGCTCGTCTGGGCGGTGCCGTCTGCGATTCGCGGTTTCGTGACGGTCGCGGGAGCGGTGCTGCTCTCGGCGGTCGGCTGGCAGCTGCTGGCCTACGGCTGGCACCGTCCGAGCGACGTGCTGGGCGGGATCGCGCTGGGCACGGCGGCGTTCGCCCTGGCGTGCCTGATCCGCCCGGTGTCTTCACGGGGGAGCGTGGTGCTCGGCCGCACGCTCGCCGTGGGCCTGGTGCTGGTGGGCTGGATCATGGTGGGCGCGGCGCTCGTGCTCGGCGCGGTCGCCGCCTGGAACGGCAATCCGGCGACCCTGCTGAGCGCCGGTCAGTTCGGCTGCATCGGCGCCGCAACACTCGCGTCACGAACCCTGCTCCTGCTCAGCGCCCCGCGCAGCTGACATAACGCACGGCGGCTGCGCGTCAGGCTCATTCGGTGCGGATCAGCGCGGTGCGGATCAAGATCAATCCAGATCGATTCATCGCGGATCCAAGTCGAAGCTGCCTCCCAACGTCGCCCAGGCGCGCACCCCGCGATCCGCACCTCAATCACCCAGCAATCAGCCCCGCACCCCAAAAACCGCAACCCAAAAACCCGCAACCCAACCCTCGCCTCAAGCCCCCTAATTTCCAGCTTGATTATCATGCACGAGGGCGCCCACGCCCAGTGCATGATAATCAATATTATGTCAGTTTACGGGGACGCGTGCTGTCCTCGCACGCCTCGCACCGCACCCCCGCACCCGTACCATTGGGTCTCGGATGTGCCGTCGACTCGGCACCGTTCCCACCCAGGAGGTTTCGCGTGTCGCACGCCGTTTCCGTTTCGTCACCCGGTGCAGCGCCGGCGCCACGCGCGCTGGCGCCTGATCTTGCGCGCGGCTGGATGCTGCTGCTCATCGCGGTGGCGAACGTGTCGGCGTATCTGTGGGGTCACGAGGTGCCGTCGTATACGGTGCACCCGGTTGACGGCACTGCGCTGGATCGGGTGCTCGGCGCGCTGACGATCCTGTTCGTCGACGCGCGCGTGTACCCGATGTTCGCGTTTCTCTTCGGGTACGGCATGGTGCAGTTCGCTCGGGCCCGTGAGGCGCGGGGCGTGCCGCAGCTTGCGGTGCGGCGCATGTTCTGGCGGCGGCACTGGTGGCTGCTGGCGTTCGGTTTCGTGCACGCGGCGCTGCTGTTCGCGGGCGACATTCTCGGCGCGTACGGTTTGACGGGTCTCGCACTCACGGCCGCGCTGTTCTGGCACTCCGACCGTGTACTGAAGTTCACGGTGTGGGCGATGCTCGGGCTCATCGCCTTCGGGGCGCTTTCGATGCTCGGGCTGGCGCTGCTGATGAGCGCGCTGCTGCCGCCGGAATCGCAGGCGCTGATGACGGGCACCGGTTTCGGCAGCACCGCCGACCTGCTGAACGGCGTGGAGAGCTACGGCTGGGCGATGCTCGCACGGATCGGCATGTGGCTGGTGTCGACGCCGGCGACGGTGCTGTCACTGCTGGTGCCGCTGTGCGCGCTGCTCGGCTGGCTGGCGGGTCGGCACCGCTGGCTCGAGGTTTCGGGATCGCGCATCAGCCTGGGCTCGGTGGCGTTGTGGGGGGTCCTCGTGAGCCTGCTCGGTGCGGCGCCGATCGCGCTGGCCTATCTCGGTCTGCTGCCCGGGCTGGAGTCGATCGCGTGGGCGGTGGCGCTGCTCGGTCAGATCGCGGGCGCTGCGGGCGGCGTGGCGTATGCGGCGCTCTTCGGCATGCTCGGTCTGCGCCTGCAGGGCCGGGCGGGGCCGGTGTCGCGGGCGGTGGCGGCGGTGGGCAAGCGTTCGCTGAGCAGTTATCTGCTGCAGTCGGTGGTGTTCGCTCCCCTGCTCGCGGCGTGGGGTTTCGGTCTGGGTTCGCGGATCGGCACGGCCGCGGCGTTCGGGATCGCGCTGGCGGCCTGGTTGCTCTCGCTGCTGCTCGCGGTGCTGTTGGAGCGACGAGGCGCTCGCGGCCCTGCGGAGGTGCTGCTGCGGCGGCTCACCTATGCGCGGCTCGACGCCGCGCCCTCCCCTCCTGCTCCCCCGGCTCCCCCGGCATCGGCACAGGAACTGCGGCTTCCCCGATGAACCCGGTACTCTGACGGCAGTGGCACCTCTCGGGAAAGACGAAGCGATGTACGTGAAGATCTGCGGCCTGCGCGATGCGCGAATGGCGGCGCACGCGATCGCGGCGGGCGCCGATGCGCTGGGCGTGGTCATGAGTCCGCGCAGCCCGCGACACGCCACGCCGGCTCAAGCCGCCGAGGTGGTCGCCGCGGCGCGCGATGCGGATCGCATGGTCGACGTGGCGCTCGTGGTGAACCGCATGAGCGCGACGACCGCCGCCGAGACGGCGAGCGAGCTCGGCTTCGACGTGCTGCAGCTGCACGGCGCCTACGAAGCCGACGATTTCGCCGCCGCACGCGAGATCCTGCCTCGGATCTGGCGTGCGACCTCGCTGTCCCGCCATCCGGGACTGCGAGCCGGCGAGTTCGGCGAGGAGCGCCTCCTCGTCGACGGCGCCTCCCCCGGCTCGGGCGAGGCCTGGGATCTGTCGCTCATCGACGGCGCGCAGCTCGGCGACCGCTGGCTGCTGGCCGGCGGCCTGCATCCCGGCAATGTCGCGGAGGCCGTCGCGTCGGTGCATCCCGGCGGAGTGGACGTCTCGAGCGGGATCGAGCGGGCGCCCGGCGAGAAGGATCCCGAGCTCATCACGCGCTTCATCCGGGCCGCGCGCGCATGAGTGCGCTTCGGCCGAGAGGCGCCGCCCCCGAGCCCCCTCCGCTCCCCACGCCGGAGCGCACAGACTTTCGAGCCGACACGCACGAGCTCCACGTCTTCCGCTGGCGCAGACCCGGTGCGCCGCGCGTGCTGCTGGTGCACGGCATCGGCATGGGGCACAGCGTGTACGACCGCTTCCTCGCCGAGATCCGCACCACCTGCGAGGCGATCGCCATCGACCTGCCCGGTTTCGCCGACTGCCCCGAGCCCGCCGATCCGCTCTCGATGCCCGCGACCGCCGATCTCGTCGCCGCCGCCTTGCGCGAGCAGCATGCGGCGCCGCTGATCGCCGTGGGCCACTCGATGGGTGCGCAGATCGTGGCCGAGCTCGCGGCCCGGCACCCCGAGCTCGTAAAGCGCGTCGTGCTCATCGCGCCGTCCGTGAACCCGGCCGAGCGCTCGCTGCCGAAGCAGGCGTTCCGCATGGTGCAGGATCTCGCAGAGGGCGAGCCGTTCTCGGTCGTGACCCGCGCCACGAAGACCTACCTCCAGGCAGGCCCGATCTGGTTCATGCGGAAGCTCCGCCAGATGCTCGCGCACCGCGTCGAGCGCTGCCTGCCCCGCATCTCGCAGCCGGCGCTCGTCCTCCGCGGCACGCAGGATCGCGTCTGCCCGCGAGGCTGGGCCGTGCGGATCACGGGCCTGCTCCCCCGCGGCGAGATGCGGCAGATTCCGGATCGCGGCCACGAGGCCCTCATCAGCTCGGGGCAGCCGGTGGCGCAGCTCGTGCTCGACTGGATCGGCGCCGACAGCGCCGACAGCGCCCGTCAGATGGCCGGCGACGCGACCGATCTGGCGTTTCCCACGCAGACGTTGTAACCTAAGCGTTATCTTTTGCCGCGGCACCGGCCGCCCCATACGACTCTCCCGAAAGCCCGAATGACAGACGCCCCCGATCTCAGCGAGCCCCGCGGCTCCGTCGGCTCCGGCTACCCGTCGCGCAGATCGCTGAGAGCGCAGCAGGCCGCGACGCAGCACGAGGCACCGTCGACCGAGACGGGGTCGGTGCGCCTCCCGCTCGTCGAGCACGTGCCCGCAGCCCAGCCGCCGACGGCCACCGCTCCCCCGCCCCCTGTGCCGATGCGGCGCCGCATCGCCGCAGCCGCGGCGGCGGCGAGCGTCTGCGGTCTCGTGCTCACCGTGTCGCTCCCTCTCGTCTCGCCCACCGATGCGGGTTCGCCCGCCGGAGGCGTCGTACTCGGCCAGGAGCTGTTCTCCGAGGTGTCGCTCGACGAGCTGCCCACCTCGTTCAGCGAGATCAGCGCCTCCGTCTCCGATGACGGCTCGCCCTCGACCTTCACGTTCCGGCCGCAGGCGCTCGTCAACTACCCCTTCACCTCGGGCGTCACCCTCACCGACGGCTTCGGATATCGCACGGCCCCCGTCGAGCAGTTCCATGACGCGCAGGACTTCGCCGCCTCCGCAGGCACCCCCATTCAGGTCATCGCCGACGGCAAGGTCGTCGAGGCGGGCTTCGCGAGCGACGGCTGCGGTTTCGGTCTCAAGGTCGAGCACGAGCTCGCCGGCACCACGGCCACGAGCCGCTACTGCCACATGGAGACGGAGTCGCACTCGTATCGCGTCGGCGACGTCGTGTCGATGGGCGACCGGGCCGGATCGGTGGGCAACACGGGCATGTCGTTCGGCCCGCACCTGCACCTCGCGATCAGGGTCGACGACCAGCCCGTCGATCCGATGCCCTTCTTCGCGAAGTACACGCGCATGGACCGCCCGAAGGACGCACCGAGCGGATCCTGACCGGCGCCGGCGAGTCCCCGGTGCGGCGTGCCTCCTCACCCGCGTAGCCGAGCCCTGACGCAGCGCGGCTCCTCCCCCGCTTCAGACGGCTCCTGACCGGCGTCAGCCGAATCCTGAGCCAGGCCAGCCGAGCACGACCCGCCGTCTCAGGCGGCGGTGCCGGCTTCGCCGGTCGCCCGCACCCAGGCCGCGAGCTTTTCGGAGGCCTTGCCGGAGTCGATGGTGTCGGCCGCGACCCGCAGCTTCTCGTCGAGCCGCTCGAGCAGCGGACGCTCGGCCGACTCCGGCGATTTCGCCAGGTCGAAGGCCACGAGGCCCGCCGCGGCGTTGAGCAGCACGATGTCACGCACCGGGCCGGGCTCCCCCGCGAGCACTCGGTGCACGATCTTCGCGTTCTCGTCGGGCGTGCCGCCGAGCAGATCCTCGATCGAGGCGCGGGCGATCCCGAGGTCGCGCGGGTCGATGTCGTGCTCGGTGAGTCCGCCACGAGTGACCTCCCAGAGACGGGAGTGACCGGTGGTGGTGAGCTCGTCGAGGCCGTCATCGCCGCGGAAGACGAGCGCCGACGCGCCGCGGATGCGGAACACGCCCGCGATGAGCGGTGCGGCTGCGGGATCGGCGACGCCGACCGCGGACGCCTCCGGGCGCACCGGGTTGCAGAGCGGTCCGAGGAAGTTGAACACGGTGGGGATGCCGAGGTCGGAGCGCACCGGCGCGACGTGCCGAAACCCGGGCAGGAAGCGCGCGGCGTGCACGAAGGCGATCCCCGCCTGCTCGAACACCTCTGCCAGCTGCGCGGCGTCGAGCGAGAGCCCGATGCCCAGCGCGGTGAGCACGTCCGAGGAGCCGGACTTGCTGCTCGCGGCCTTGTTCCCGTGCTTCACGACGGGCGCGCCCGCGGCTGCGGCGGTGATGGAGGCCATCGTCGACACGTTGACGGTGCCGAAGCGGTCGCCGCCGGTACCCACGATGTCGAGCGACATGGCAGGCAGCGAGATGGGCGCAGCCTCGGCGAGGATGGCATCCCGGAAGCCCACGATCTCGTCGACCGTGACCCCTTTCCCCCTCAGGGCCACGAGGAACGCCCCCATCTGCGCCCCGGAGGCCTCGCCCGTCATGAAGCCGGACATCGCCCACTCCGCCTGCGAGACACTGAGACCGTCGCCCTCGAGGAGCGTCGTGAGCACGGTCGGCCAGGTGCGTTCGTCGATCATGGAGCAATCCTATCGGCGGTCGCGCCACCGCTCCCCCGGTTCCCGACGCGCCGCTGTCCGCAGCCGATCCGCCGGCCTCCTCGCCGCACGGGGCAACGATCGTAGCAGAGAACGCCGAGTTCATCTGATGAAGAACGACCTCGGAATGAACGCCGCACCCCCTCCAGCACGGTAGGCTGATCAGGAAACTCGCAGAAAGTTCGGCGCGCCGGGACCGAGTGAAAACGCACACCAAACTTTCAGCCATAATGGAGGGGTGACAACGACCACTATGAATACCAAGTCAGCCGTGCCCTCGGTGAAGCGACCCAATATCGTCGCCGTGGGCACGATCGTGTGGCTCGGCAGCGAGGTCATGTTCTTCGCGGGCCTCTTCGCCATCTACTTCACGCTGCGCGCGATGAACCCGGAGCTGTGGGCCGAGAAGACCGCGCTGCACAACTTCCCCTTCGCGCTGGTCAACACCCTGATCCTGGTGGCCTCGTCCTTCACCGCGCAGGCCGGCGTGTTCGCAGCGGAGCGCATGCAGCCCCGCGCGACGGGCGCCAGCCCGAAGAAGTGGGGCACGGTCGAGTGGTTCTTCCTCACCTTCTTCATGGGCGCGATCTTCGTCTCGGGCCAGGTGTGGGAGTACGCCACCTTCGTGTCCGAGGGCATCACGCTCAGCTCGGATCCCTACGGCTCGGCCTTCTACATGACCACCGGCTTCCACGGCATCCACGTGGCGCTCGGCCTCGTCGCCTTCCTGCTGGTCATCGGCCGCATCTACGCCGTCAAGAACTTCACGCACAAGGAGGAGACCACCGCGGTCGTCGTGTCCTACTACTGGCACTTCGTCGACATCGTGTGGATCATCCTCTTCATCGTCATCTACGTCCTCAAGTAGGGGTCAGGAGTAATCGAGAACATGGCTCGCGCCAAGAAAAACGTTCGCAAGTCCGGCCGTCGGCATCCGCTTGCCACCGCCGCTCTCGTTGCGGTCGGCCTGCTCGTGACCGGCGCCGCGTACACCGGCTTCAGCCAGACCTCCGCGACCGCCGAGATCGACCTCGAGTCCCCCGCCACCATCGAGGCGGGCGAGAAGCTGTTCGGCGCCAACTGCGCCACCTGCCACGGGGCCAACGCCCAGGGCACCGATGACGGCCCCTCGCTGATCGGCGCGGGCGCCGCGTCGGTCAACTTCCAGGTCGGCACCGGCCGTATGCCGCTCGCCTTCCAGGGCCCGCAGGGCATGGTCAAGCCGCAGCAGTTCACCGAGGAGCAGACCCTGCAGATGGCGGCCTACGTCGCCTCGCTCGCCCCCGGGCCGGGCCTCCCCGACAGCCGCTACATCCAGGCCGACAGCGACGACGAGGGCATCGCCCGCGGCGGCCAGCTGTTCCGCATCAACTGCGCCATGTGCCACAACGTGGCAGCGGCCGGCGGTGCGCTCACGCAGGGCAAGTTCGCCCCGAAGCTGACCGGCGTTCCCGCGACGCACATCTACGAGGCCATGGTCACCGGCCCGCAGAACATGCCCGTCTTCAGCGATGCGAACATCTCGCCGCAGGAGAAGGCCGACATCATCTCGTACCTGAAGTACATCGAGAACCAGCCCGCCGTCGGCGGTCTGACCCTCGGGTCGATCGGCCCCGTGGCCGAGGGCCTCTTCATCTGGGTGATCGGTCTGGGCGCGATCGTCGGCCTCACCGTCTGGGTCACCGCCAAGTCGAACTAGTTCGACGGCGCACATAGAGTTCATGAGTCAGGAGTCAAGGAGCAACATGGCAGAGGAAGCGAAGAACAACGGCGGCACCGACGCCGTTGTCGCCGCCCAGGGCCACAGCTCGGTCGAAGCTGCGGCAGGCACCGCGGTCGTCGTAGCCGATGCTGTGCAGAATCCGGGCCTTCCCCCGCACCGGAAGCGCGTCACGGATCTCGATCCGAAGAAGGAGAAGCGCGCCGAGCGCATCGTCTACACGCTCTTCTACATCTCGATCGCGGGCAGCCTCGGCGCCGTCCTCGCCTACATGTTCTTCCCGATCGAAACGGGCGAGATGATGGCGATCCGGCTGCACACCATGTTCGTGGGCCTCGGCATGGCTCTCGCACTGCTCGCCGTCGGCGTCGGCGCGGTCCACTGGGGCAAGGCCATCATGGCCGACCACGAGTCGATCGATGTGCGTCACCCCGTGCCCAGCGACGAGCCGACCCGTGAGGCTTCGGCCGAGGTCTTCCGCCTCGCCGACGAGGAGTCGGGCTTCTCCCGTCGCTCGCTCGTGCGCAACAGCCTCATCGGTGCGCTCATCGCGTTCCCGCTCCCCGGCATCACCCTCCTCCGCAGCCTCGCTCCGCAGGATCGCGATCCCGTGCAGCTGCTGAAGCACACCATGTGGGACAAGGGCGTCCGTCTCGCCCGCGACCCCTCCGGCGTGCCGATCAAGGCCAGCGAGGTCACCATCGGCTCCGCGTTCCACGTGATCCCGGAGACGCTCAACCACGAGGACTTCCACAACCTCAGCCTCGACGAGCGCGGCGGCAGCGAGACGCTGCTCGACGCGAAGGCCAAGGCGATCGTGCTGCTGATGCGTCTCGACCAGTCCGAGCTCAAGGAGCTCCCGGAGCGCGAGAACTGGTCGTACGACGGCATCATCGCCTACTCGAAGGTCTGCACGCACGTGGGCTGCCCGGTGGCGCTCTACGAGCAGCACACCCACCACCTGCTCTGCCCTTGCCACCAGTCGCAGTTCGACGTCTCGGAGCACGCGAAGGTCGTCTTCGGCCCGGCCAAGCGCCCGCTGCCCCAGCTTCCGATCACCGTCGACGACGAGGGCTACCTCGTCGCGCAGAGCGATTTCCATGAACCTGTCGGCCCGAGCTTCTGGGAGCGCCTCAAGTGAGCAGCACCGTTACTGAATCCCCCGCGCAGAGCGGTTCCAGCCGCTTCACCGCCGCCGCAGCGAACTACATCGACGAGCGCACCAAGATCGGCGTCGCCGTCAAGGAGTTCGGCCGCAAGGTCTTCCCGGACCACTGGTCGTTCCTGCTCGGCGAGGTCGCCCTCTACAGCTTCATCGTGATCCTGCTGTCGGGCACCTTCCTCACCCTGTTCTTCCAGGCCACCATGGTCGAGACCCACTACACCGGCCCCTACGTGCCCATGAAGGGCGTCGAGATGTCGGCCGCTATGGCGTCGACCCTCGACATCTCCTTCTCGGTGCGCGGCGGCCTCCTCATGCGTCACGTGCACCACTGGGCCGCGCTGCTGTTCGTCGCGTCCATCGGCCTGCACATGCTCCGCATCTTCTTCACCGGCGCGTTCCGCAAGCCGCGCGAACTCAACTGGGTCATCGGCTTCGTGCTCTTCGTGCTCGCGATGGCCGAGGGCTTCACCGGTTACTCGCTCCCCGACGACGTGCTCTCGGGCAACGGTCTCCGCATCATCGACGGCATCATCAAGGCCATCCCGGTGATCGGCACCTACCTGTCGTACTTCTTCTTCGGCGGCGAGTTCCCCGGCACCGACATCGTCGGCCGCCTCTACATGCTGCACATCATGGTGCTCCCGGCGATGGTCATCCTGTTCGTCGCGCTGCACCTCGCGTTCGTGGTCATCCACAAGCACACGCAGTACCCCGGGCCGGGCAAGACCCAGCAGAACGTGGTCGGCTTCCCCGTGCTCCCCGTGTACGCGGCCAAGGCCGGCGGCTTCTTCTTCATCGTGTTCGGCGTGATCGTGCTGATCGCCTCGTTCGTCGGCATCAACCCGATCTGGAACTACGGCCCCTACGATCCCTCCCCCGTGTCGGCGGGCACCCAGCCCGACTGGTACATTGGCTTCGCCGATGGCATGCTCCGTCTCGTACCTCCGGGGCTCGAAACCGAGTGGTTCGGCTACACCTGGTCGTGGAACATGCTGCTTCCGCTGATCATCATCGGTCTCTTCCTGGTGATCGTCGCCGCCTACCCCTTCATCGAAGCGTGGGTCACGGGCGACAAGCGCGAGCACCACATCCTGGACCGCCCGCGCAACGCCCCCACCCGCACCGCGATCGGTGCCGCCGGCGTGGTCTTCTACGCGGTGATGTGGGCCGGCGCCAGCTCGGACCTCATGGCGACCCACTTCCAGCTCTCGATGGAGGGTGTGATCCACGCGCTCCAGGCGCTGCTGATCCTCGGCCCGATCTTCGCCTACGTGGTGACGAAGCGCATCTGCCTCGGCCTGCAGAAGAAGGATCGTGCGATCGCTCTGCACGGCTACGAGTCGGGACGCATCGTGCGTCTGCCCGGTGGCGAGTACATCGAGGTGCACAAGCCCGTCACGGATTACGAGCGCTGGCAGCTGGTCAGCTACCACGACTACGCGCCGCTCATGCTCCGCCCCAACGACGACGGCCGTATCCCGTTCTCGAAGCGCCTCCGTGCCGGCTTCAGCCGCTGGTTCTTCGAAGACCGCATCGTGCCGCCCACCCAGGGCGAGCTGGAGCAGGGCCACCACGACGGCCACTGATCCGCTCCTTTGACGCGTGAGGCCCCGCAGGTTCATTCCTGCGGGGCCTCACCCGTGTTCGCGACGGTGCCGAGATCTCAGTTCCAGAAGCCTGCCAGTGCGTCTGCCAGAGCCCTCCCCTGCGCGTAGCCGGCTCTCGCCGCCGCGGGCCGCAGCGCAGGATTCATCGCGTTCATCCCGAACAGGTGATCCACCTCCGGCGGCGGGAACACCGTCTCGACTCGGCTTCCGCCGCGCCACAGCTCGTCGACCTGCGCGGCGAGGTGCAGACCCCATTCCTCCGGCGTGCGTGTTCTCCCGCTGAACGGCGAGAGCACGAGCACCCGCGCGCTCCCCGCCGCGAGGTCGGCGTTGTCCGCGTTGGAGCGGTATCCGCCGTCGGTGTAGGCCTCCCCTCCGATGGGGTACGCGGCGCCGCTCGAGCAGCTCGCCGCCACCGCGTCCACGAGCGGCACGCCGCTCAGGCGGTCGAAGACGGCCGGATCCCCCGTCCTCGCATTCATCGCGGTGATCAGCATCCGCGTCTCCGGCCAGTCGGGCTTCGGCAGTCGGGCCGCCACGATCTCGCGCCAGCGCGTCGACGCTGTCCGGCTGTCGGCGGCCAGTGCGAGTGATCGGGCGCCCATGCGCCGGCGCATGTCCGCGGCGTCGCGGGAGTCGGCGATGATCGCCCCAGTGGCGCTGAGCGCATCCGCGACCTCCGCACTCGGCGGTTTCGCGGGGCGGCCGCGCGGGAATGCCGGCGGATCGACGCACACCTCGGCGAACAGCTCCGCGGGATCCGCTGCCGTGAGCTGGGCTGCGGCCGTGGCGCCGGCAGAGGTGCCAATGATGAGCTCCGCGTCGAGCGGATCCACGCCGTCGGCGGCGAGCCCGGCGACGACGCCGATCAGCCACGCGTTGCCCGTCGATCCGCCTCCGCCGAGCACGAGCGCGCGCTCCACGGAGACGGGCGGAGAGCCAGGGTCGGCGATACGGGAAGACCCCGCGTCAGCCTGTGCAGACGGGTGACCAGTTCGGGTCGGGCCTTGCGGAGTGGAAGATGGTGAGGAATCGATGTTCATGGGAGTCGCCCTTCATGTGACGGCCTGGCGGGCTCCCCGTCGGCGACCTATCCCGGTCGCACGATCGTGCTCGGCTGGGGAGCACCCACTGCGAATGCGGTCATGGGTCTCACCTCCCTCCGACGGAACACGATGCAGAAGGAGTATCGCATGCCGGTGCAGGATGCGCCAGATGCCGGTGCAGGATGCGCCAGATGCCGGTGCAGGATGCGCCAGATGCCGGGGGCGATGGGCGGGATCCGTCGGCACCGTGCGCGCGGCACAGAAACTAGCCGCGCGGCTCCGGGTCGGCGCTCAGCATCGAGCGCGCGCCGCCGGCGAGCAGCTCCTCGAAGCGGCAGTCGCCGAGCGCGTCGCGCAGTTCGACGAGGCTGCTCTGCAACGGAAGCCGCAGCGCCGGATCGGCCGAAGCGCTCACCGCCTGGAAGAGGAATCGTTGGAGGCCCGCTGACGCGCGTTCCGACCCGTCGGCGAGCAGAGAGTCGCGGAGCCTGTCGAAGCAGGCCAGGAAGAGCTGCTGCTTCGTCTCGAAGCTGGCGTACACGTGCGGCTGCGGCACCTCGGCCCTGGCGGCGATGGAGCTCGTGGAGGCGCCGTGGTAGCCGAAGAGGCCGAACTCCACGAGTCCGGCCTCCATCAGGCGTTCCCGGTTCTCACCGGGCCGTCGTCGAGCACGACGCTGCGAGGCGCTCACCCCAGGTCGAGGACCTTGCGGTAGTGCTCGCCCACGGGCTCGAAGCCGCGGTGATTGTAGAAGGAGCCGATCCGCGCGGTCGAGGCGGAGAGCTGACGCACGCCACGGCCCATGCAGTAGTGCTCATTCGCCTGCATGAGTCGATCGCCGACGCCGTGCCGACGAGAGGCCTCGTCGACGACGATCTCCTGCAGGTGCGCGGTGAGACCGGGTGCGTGCAGCAGGCGCGATACGGTCATCAGCGAGTAGCCGACCACACGATCCTCGAGCTCGGCCACGAAGAGCACGTTCGTCTCCTGATCGCGGTGCCGCAGCACGTTGTCGAAAGCGATGAGGAACTCGTCCCGACCGATCGGCTCGCGCCCGGTGGTGAACTGGCGGGCCAGAGCGAAGACGGCTGAGACGTCTTCGCTCTGGGCGCGCCGGATGATGATGCTCACGCGTCTGCCTCTATCGCGCGAAGTGGCCGCGGTAGTACTCGTACACCCAGCCGACGATGCCGACGATGACGAGCGGCAGGGTCAGGAAGGAGAGCCAGAAGTGGAAGCCCACGCACAGGCCCAGCACCACCATCGAGGCTCCGAATGCGAGGAACATCGGCCACCAGCTCCACGGGCTGAACTCGCCGAGCTCGGGGTCGCCGTCATCGATGTCGGCATCGAGACGGTCCTCGTGGAGCACGCCTCCCTGCTTCTTCTTGACGAGGCCGAGGTAGAAGGCGATGAAGCCGGTGAGGCCGCCGGAGAGCAGGATCGCCGTGGAGCCGGCCCACTCGGGGTAGCCGTGCACGGACATGTTCCAGATCGTGTAGACCGCCGCCAGCAGCACGAAGTACGCGGTGAGGATCCAGAAGATGACGATATTGGATTTCATGGGTCAGTCTCTCCTCGAGATCACTTCTTCTCGGCGAGCGCGGGCTCGCGAACCGGCTGCTCCACACCGCTGATCTCGGGGTGGTTGAGATCGAACGCCGGCGACTCCGTGCGGATGCGCGGGATCGAGGTGAAGTTGTGACGGGGCGGCGGGCAGGAGGTGGCCCACTCGAGCGAGCGGCCGTAGCCCCACGGATCGTTGACGGTGACCTTCGGAGCGCGACGCGCGGTGATGTACACGTTCAGCAGGAACGGGATCATCGAGGCGCCGAGCACCATCGCGCCCACGGTCGACAGCTGGTTGCCCCAGGTGACGCCGTCGGAGGGCAGGTAGGTCGCGTAGCGGCGGGGCATGGCCATGACGCCCAGCCAGTGCTGCACGAGGAAGGTCATGTGGAAGCCGATGAACAGCACCCAGAAGTGGATCTTGCCGAGGCGCTCGTCGAGCATGCGACCGGTCCACTTGGGCCACCAGAAGTAGAATCCCGCGAACATCGCGAACACGACGGTGCCGAAGACCACGTAGTGGAAGTGGGCGACCACGAAGTAGGTGTCCGAGAGGTGGAAGTCGAGCGCGGGCGAAGCCAGGATGACACCGGTCAGACCGCCGAAGACGAACGTCACCAGGAAGCCGAGCGACCAGAGCATGGGCGTCTCGAAGGTGATCGAACCGCGCCACAGCGTGCCGAGCCAGTTGAAGATCTTCACGCCGGTGGGCACCGCGATCATCATGGTCATGAGCGCGAAGAACGGCAGCAGCACGGAGCCGGTGACGTACATGTGGTGCGCCCACACCGTCATCGACAGCGCGGCGATCGCGATGGTCGCGTAGATCAGGGTCTTGTAGCCGAAGATCGGCTTCCGGCTGAACACCGGGAAGATCTCGGAGACGATGCCGAAGAACGGCAGCGCGATGACGTAGACCTCGGGGTGGCCGAAGAACCAGAAGAGGTGCTGCCAGAGGATCGCGCCGCCCTCACCCGTGTAGATGTGGGCGCCGAAGATGCGGTCGGCGGCGAGGCCGAACATGGCCGCGGCGAGCACGGGGAAGACCAGCAGCACGAGGATCGAGGTGATGAGCGTGTTCCAGGTGAACACGGACATGCGCCACATGGTCATGCCGGGGGCGCGCATCGTGATGATGGTGGTGATGAAGTTCACGCCGCCCATGATCGTGCCGAAGCCGCTGATGCCGAGGCCGAGCACCCAGAGGTTGCCGCCGACACCCGGGGAGTAGGTCATCTCCGAGAGCGGGGCGTAGGCGAACCAGCCGAAGGAGGCCGCACCCTGCGGGGTGAGGAAGCCGCCGACGGCGATCAGCGAACCGAAGGTGTAGAGCCAGAAGGCGAAGGCGTTGAGTCGCGGGAACGCGACATCGGGAGCGCCGATCTGCAGCGGCATCATGACGTTCGCGAAGCCCGCGAAGAGCGGGGTGGCGAACATCAGCAGCATGATCGTGCCGTGCATGGTGAACAGCTGGTTGTACTGCTCCTTGGTGGCGATGATCTCGAGACCCGGCGCGAACAGCTGCGCACGGATCAGGAGCGCCATGAGGCCGCCGATCAGGAACCACACGAAGGAGCTGATCAGGTACATGTACCCGATCACCTTGTGGTCCGTGGACGTCAGCCACGAGACAATGACGTTGCCCTTCTTCATGTTTCTGTTTCCCTCGTTAGTCGTTCTGCGACTTCGCGTTGTCGTTGTCGTTCGCGAGGCGCTCCTGGTTCGGGTTGAACTCGACGGACACCTGGCCGGTGTTGCCCGCATCGCGCAGCGACTCGATGTACGCGTCGTACTCGTCCTGCTCGACGACCCGCACCTCGAAGAGCATCATCGAGTGGTACTCGCCGCAGAGCTCGGCGCACTTGCCCATGAAGGTGCCGGTCTTCGTCGGGGTGAAGCTCATGTAGTTGGTCTGACCCGGGATCATGTCCTTCTTGTAGAGGAACTCGACCACCCAGAAGGAGTGGATGACGTCGCGGGTCTCGAGACGGATCTCGGTGGTCTGGTCGACCGGGAGGTAGAGCACCGGCATGGTGTCTTCCTCGGCGTTGCCCTCGGCGTCGGTCTGCACCTGCACGCCCTGGAAGTAGACGTCCTCATCAACGTAGTTGAAGTCCCACGCCCAGCGCTTGCCGATGACCTCGACGGTGTTGTCGGGGTTGTCGATGCGGGCCTCGATCTTGTTCTGCTCCTGCGCGGTGAACGCGAAGAAGCCGAGGACCAGGATCACCGGAACGACGGTGAAGAAGGTCTCGATCGGCATGTTGTAGCGGAGCTGCACGGGCAGACCCGTCTGCCCCTTGCGACGGCGGTACGCGATGGTGGCCCAGATGATGAGGCCCCACGTGAGGATGCCGACGGCGAGCAGCACGATCCAGGAGGTGACCCACAGTCCGGTGACGCCGTCCGTGTGGTTGGTGGCTCCCTCGGAACCCTCGGGCAGGAAGCCCCGCTGCTGCTCGGGGGTGCAGCCGGCGAGCAGCAGTGCTGCAGAGAGCACCACCGGGGCCGCGACCCACTTCATTCGACGATTGGAACGCACCGCATACCTTTCGAACTGTTTTCTCGCCGGCTCGGATGGCAGGCGAAGCTGATGACTCCCTGACAGCTTAGCGCGAAGCTGAGCATTCCCCGAACCGACACCGGGTGTCGCGAACTCCGAATGCTCGACGTCGTTCAGCTGAAGCTGTCGCCGCAGGCGCAACTGCCCTGGGCATTGGGATTGTCGATGGTGAAGCCCTGCTTCTGAATGGTGTCCTCGAAGTCGATCGTGGCACCGCTCAGGTACGGGATGCTCATCGCATCCACCACGACCTCGACGCCGTCGAAGTCCACGACGGCGTCGTTCTCAAGCTGCCGCTCGTCGAAGAACAGCTGGTAGATCAGCCCCGAGCACCCCCCGGGCTGCACCGCGATGCGCAGGCGCAGATCATCGCGCCCCTCCTGCGCCAGCAGGCTGCGCACCTTCTCCTGGGCGGTCTCGCTCAGCGCGACGCCGTGGGCGCGCTCCTCGGCCGCCGTCTCCGCTGCGATCGTGTCAGTGCTCATGCGGTAACTCCTCGCTCGCGTGATGAACCCTTGTCCTTACGATTCTACGCCGGGCTCAGGGGATCGCGTCAGCCGCGCACGGTAGTCTTGAGGCAGGAGTCGACCGCATTCGACGGACGACTCGCATGCATACGCGCGCAGTGCGCATCGATCGAGAGGACAGGCGTGGCAAAGAAGGGCGCTGACAACGCGACCGCCGCGGGCGAGAACGACGCTCAGAATGGGGCGAGCACGGGCAAGGGGCGCCCGACTCCCTCGCGCAAGCAGGCGGAGGCCGCGAATGCGCGGCCGATTGTGGGCTCCCGCGACAAGGCCATGATGAAGGAGCAGCGGCGCCAGCAGGCCGACGCCCGCGAGCGCGCCCGCCTCGGCATGATGCAGGGCGAGGAACGCTTCCTCACCCCGCGCGACAAGGGGCCACAGCGCCGCTACGTGCGCGACTACGTCGACGCCCGCTGGAGCGTGGGCGAGCTGCTCATCCCCATGATGCTGGTGGTGCTCGTGATGACCTTCATCCCCGGCATCATGCAGATCATCAGCCTCGTCGTGATCTGGGCATTCGTAGGTCTCGCGATCCTCGATGCGGTGTTCCTCGGCATGCGGCTGAAGAAGCGCCTCGGCGAGAAGTTCGGCGAGGATCGCGTGCAGCCCGGCTTCCGGTGGTACGCCGCGATGCGCGCGTTCCAGTTCCGCCCGCTGCGCATGCCGAAGCCGCAGGTCAAGCGCGGGAACTTCCCCAGCTGATCCGGCGCGATACTCACGAGAGAACCCCCGGCCGATGCGAAAGCATCGACCGGGGGTTCTTCGCTGTGCGCCGGGACGCAGGGGCGCAGGGCCGGGGGCGCCGGGGCGCGGCTACTCCCCCGCCTGGCGCCATCCGGCGCGCTGCAGGCCGCGGTTCACGGCGCGAGCCCAGAGCGGCCCTTCGTAGATGTAGGCCGTGAAGCCCTGCACGAGCGTGGCCCCGGCGCGCAACCGGTCGAGCACGTCGTCGGCGGTGGCGACGCCGCCGACCGAGATCACGCAGAAGTCGGGGTCGGGCTCGACGGTGCGGATGCGGCGCAGCACCTCGAGCGAGCGCTGCCGCAGCGGCTCACCGGAGAGCCCGCCGGCGCCCATGCGCTCGATCTCGCCCTCCGACGCACTCAGGCCCTCGCGCGAGATGGTCGTGTTGGTGGCGATGACGCCGTCGAGGCCGAGACGCTTCGCGAGCGCCACGATGCCGTCGATCTGCTCGTCGCCCATGTCGGGCGCGATCTTGACGAGCAGCGGGGTGCTGCCCGCGGCGTCGCGCACGGCGGCGAGCAGCGGCTCGAGCATCTCGAGTTCTTGCAGGCCGCGCAGCCCGGGCGTGTTGGGAGAGCTGACGTTCACCGCGAGGTAGTCGGCGATCGGCGCGAGGCGCTGCGCGCTCCAGACGTAGTCCTGCACGGCGTCCTCGACCTCGGTGACGCGGCTCTTGCCGATGTTCACGCCGATCACCGGGCGGCGGCGCGACAGCCGGGCGCGCTCGATGCGCGGCACCGCCGCGGCCGATCCGCCGTTGTTGAATCCCATGCGGTTGATGAGGCCGCGGTCTCCCACCAGGCGGAACATGCGCGGCTTCGGGTTGCCGGGCTGCGCGTGCCGGGTGAGCGTGCCGACCTCGACGTGCCCAAAGCCGAAATCGCCGAGCCCGAGGATGCCCTCGGCGTTCTTGTCGAAGCCGGCGGCGAGGCCGAAAGGGCTCGGGAAGTCGATGCCGAGCGCGCGAGTGCGCAGCGAGGGATGCGGCGCGCAGACGCGGCGCACTAGGCCTGCGGTGAAAGGCGCGGCCTGGATCACCTTGAACGCGAGGTGGTGCGCGGTCTCGGGGTCCATGCGTCGCAGGACGGTGCTGAAGAGCAGCGGGTAGAGACGCATGGTCAGTCCTCCGTGGGGGTCGGTGCGGGGGTCTCGCCGGCGGGATGCGCCCGCAGCTCGGCGATCGCGTCGTCGAAGTCGGAGAGCGATTCGAAGGCCTGGTACACGCTCGCGAAACGCAGGTAGGCCACCTCGTCGAGCTCGCGCAGGTGGGGCAGGATCGCGAGGCCGATCTCGTTGGCATCGAACTGCGCGATACCGCTGGAGCGCACCGACTCTTCGACCCGCTGCGCGAGCACCGCGAGGTCGGCCTCGGTGACGGGGCGGCCCTGGCAGGCCTTCCGCACGCCGCTCATCACCTTTTCACGGCTGAAGGGCTCGACCACGCCGGACCGTTTGATGACGGTGAGGCTCGCGGTCTCGGTGGTGGTGAAGCGGCGGCCGCACTCGGGGCACTGCCGGCGGCGGCGGATCGAGAGGCCGTCGTCGGCGGTGCGGGAATCGATCACGCGACTGTCGGGGTGGCGGCAGAAGGGGCAGTGCATCAGGCCTGCTCCCCCGCGCTCGTCGACTCGAAGCGGGCGCTGACGGCTTCGCCGTGGGCGGGCAAGCCCTCGGCCGCCGCGAGGGCGAGCAGGGGCTGCTCGACCTCGGCGAGCGCGGCCCGGTCGTAGGAGATGACCTGCTGGGGTCGCAGGAAGGTGTGCGCGCCGAGACCCGAGGCGAAGCGGGCGGTGCCGCCGGTGGGCAGCACGTGGTTGGATCCGGCGAGGTAGTCTCCGAGGCTGACCGGCGTATAGGCGCCCACGAAGATCGCACCGGCGTCACCGATCCCGGCGAGCACGGACTCGTCGTCGCGGGTCTGGATCTCGAGGTGCTCGGGGCCGTAGGCGTCGCTGACGCGGGCGGCCGTGGCGAGGTCGTCGACGAGGATCACGGCGGACTGCGGGCCGCCGAGCGCCGTCGCGACGCGCTCGACGTGTCGCGTGCCGGCCGAGCGCTGCGCGATCTCGGCGAGCACGCGCTCGGCGAAGTCGGCGGAGTCCGTGACGAGCACCGAGGCGGCGGCCTCGTCGTGCTCGGCCTGGCTGATGAGGTCGGCGGCCACGAAGCGGGGGTCGGCGGTGTCGTCGGCGATCACGAGGATCTCGGTCGTGCCGGCCTCGGAGTCGATGCCGACGACGCCGTTCACGACGCGCTTCGCGGCGGCCACGAAGACGTTGCCCGGGCCCGAGATCTTGTCGACGGGTGCGAGGCCGATGCTCTCGACTCCGTGCGCGAAGGCCGCGATGGCGCCCGCGCCTCCGATGGCGTAGACCTCGTCGACGCCGGCGAGGGCCGCGGCCCAGAGCACGACCTCGTGGGGCAGTCCGTCGTTGTCGGCCTGCGCGGGCGAGGCGAGTGCGAGCTCGGGCACTCCCGCGGCCTGGGCGGCGACGGCGTTCATGATGACCGAGGAGGGGTAGGCGGCCTTGCCGCCGGGCGCGTAGAGGCCGACCCGGCCCATCGGCTGCCATCGCTGCCGGATGACGGCCCCGTCTCCGAAGCTGGTGATCTGCTCGGCGGGCACCTGCGCGGCCGAGGCGCGGCGCAGCTTCTCGATCAGCAGTTCGAGCGCGGCGCGGATCTCGGGCGGGCAGGTCTCGAGCGATGCCGCGATGCGCCCGGCGGGCACGCGCAGCGCGTGCCCCTCGACGCCGTCGAAGTCGCGCGCCTGTTCGCGCAGCGCCGCCTCGCCCCGATCCCGCACGGCGTCGACGAGGGGTCGCACGCGGTCGACCGCGGTTCCCATGTCGAGTGCGGCGCGCGGCACGAGCCGCAGCAGGTCGGCGCGAGAGAGGTGCTGCCCCCGCAGATCAATCGTTCGCATCACCCGCCCAGTTTACCGGCAGCGCGACTCCCGCGTTCCGGTGGGGGCCCGACGCGCCGTCTGACAGGATGGAGGCGACGGAGCGGGGGACGGATGCAGCACTCGGGCGCGCGACGTGGGCCGCACGGCGGGCCGCACGAGGGAGCGGTCTCGTGACCCTCGCGACCGGGGCGCTGATCCTCGGACTCATCCTGCTGGGGTCGGTCGCGCAGCGCATGGCGGGGCTCGGCTTCGCGATGCTCGTCTCCCCCTTCATGGTGCTCGTGCTGGGGGCGCACTCGGGCGTGGTGCTCGTCAACGCGCTGTCGATCCTGTCGAGCGCCCTGATCCTGCCTCGCGTGTGGCGCTCCGTCGACTGGTCGCTGTTCCGCTGGCTCGGCGCCTTCGCCGTCGTCGGTTCGCTCGTCGGCGCGTGGCTGGCTCAGCTCTTCTCGCCCGCGGTGCTCGCGGTCGCGGTGGGCGGGATCGTGATCGTCGCCCTCGGTGGTTCGCTCGCGGTGCGGGGAGGCCGGTTCTCCATCGAGCAGCGCGCGCCGCGCGCCGTCGCGGGGCTGCTCTCCGGGGTCACGAGCGCGCTCGCGGGCGTGGGCGGCCCGGCGGTCAGCGCGTACGCGGTGCTCACCCGCTGGCCCCAGGTCTCGTTCACCGCGACGCTGCAGCCGTATTTCCTCCTCATCAGCGCGACGGCGACGTCGGCGAAGCTCATCCTCGACCCAGCGGCTCTGCCGGCGACACCCTGGTGGTTCTGGGCGATCGTGCTGATCGTGCTGATCGGCGGTATCGCGCTCGGCGAGCGGCTGCTCCGGGTCGTGAGCTCGCGTCAGGTGCGGCGCTTCGTCATCGTGCTGGCGTTCGCGGGAGCCGCCGCAACGCTCGTGCGCGGCGTGTGGGAGCTGCTCGGCTGATCCGGCCGGTCAGAGCGGTCACTCGGCCGGGACGAGCATGCCGAGCCAGACCAGCTCGCGAAATCCCGCGGTCAGCGCTTCCGCGGCCGCATCCGGGTCGACCTCGAGGAGGGTCGCGAGCGCGTCCGCGATGCGGCCGAGCGAGAGCTCGCCGTCGCACACGCCCACCGCCGCGGCGATGAGCGGATCCGCTGCCACACGGCGGGCGATGGGCCGATCCGTCGTGAGGCGGATCGCGCGGGGCGCCTCCTCCCCCGGCGTGTGCTCGCGCTCCTCGACCACGGACTCGGTGCGCAGCCAGTGCGTGTCGAGCACCTCCGCGTCGCTCATGCGGGCGGCGCGCGCGCCGGCGTCGAACGCTGCGGCGAGCCCGCCCCCGAGGCGATCGCCCGCATAGGCGCCCGCGGCCTGGTCGATCTCGACGACAGTGCCCTCAGCCACAGCGCGCTCGACGACAGCGCCCTCGACGACAGTCCCCTCTCTTGTGGGCGATGAGGCCAGGGGGCGCCTGCGGATGCGGATCACGCCGAGGCCGATCGCCGTGATCCGTCGGGCCGCGAAGTCATCGAGCCAGCCGTCCATGAGCCCCTCGAACTCGGCGGTGCCCGGCCGCGCGCCGCCATCGCGGGCCCAGGTCTCGGCGTACTGCGCGGGGTCGACGCGATCGCGTTCGATCACCCAGGCGTCGAGCGGGCCGACGGCGTCGGCCGCCGCCTCGATCCAGCCGCGCACGCGTTCGAGACCGTTCGACCCCCACGGCGACTCCCAGTTGGCGAGGCAGAGCAGGGTGCCGCCGGGCGCAAGGTGCGCGGGCCCTTCGGCGACGACCCGCTCGGCGAGGCCGTCGCCGGCCATGCCGCCGTCGCGATACTCGTAGACGGGGGCGTCGCCGTCGTCGCGGGGCGTGATCACGAAGGGCGGATTCGAGAGCACGAGGTCGAAGTGCTCTCCCGAGACCGGCTCGAAGAGGTCGCCGAGACGGAACTCGATCCGCTGCTCCAGCCCGCCCAGCCGGGCGTTCGCCCGGGCCAGCATGAGGGCCCGCTCCGAGATGTCGGTCGCGACGACGTCGCCGCGCAGCGCCAGATGCATGGCAACGATCCCGCAGCCGGTGCCCAGGTCGAGGCAGCGTCCGGTCTCCCCGGGCGGGGCTTGCGAGATGAGCGAGCGCGTGGCGCCGCCGACGCCCATGACGTGGTCGGGGCGTGCCGGTCCTCGCCTCAGCTGGTCGTCGAGGTCGGAGATGATCCACCAGTGCAGCGGCTCCTCGCTCCCCGCATCGGCGACCAGCACCGGGTTCAACGAGAGCGCCGCCTGCAGACCGTCGGCATCGTCCGACCGAACGAGCCCGAGCGCGAGGGCGCCGTCCGCGCCGAGTGCCGGTACGGCGGTGTCGAACTCGCCGCGATCGACACGGCCCGCGAGCAGGAAGAGCCGCACGAGCGTCGCCAGCGGGCTGCCGCCGCGCTCGGCCAGCGCCCGCAGCGCCGGAGCGAACACGCCGCGCTGACGTGCCGCGTCCGCCCCGGCGCCCAGCAGCGCCGCGATCGAGTCGGCGCGGTAGTCGGCCGCGTCGAGGTCGGCGTGCAGGCTGTCGATGAGTTCAGGATCCACCCCACCAGGGTATTCGCTCGGCGCCCCGCGGCGGGGCGGGCACTGAGAAGGCGGCCGTGCTCGAAGGACGGCCGTGCTCAATGCACGACTGGGCTCAGCAGGCGAGCGTCCTCAGTAGGCCGTCGCGCTCAGCAGGCCGCCGCGCTCAGCAGGCCGCCGCGCTCAGTAGGCGACGGTGTTCAGTAGGCGACGGTGAAGCGGGCACGGCGGTGCTGCGGCTGCTCGATCTCGTCGGCCACGGCCACGCCGAAGTCGGCGCCCGAGATCTCCGAATTGCCGTCGGCATCGGTGAGCAGCACGTCGCCGCCGACCCGGTACTCGCCCCGGTACTCCCCCGCGGCCCAGGCGCCGAAGGTGGCCGCCGGGCTGACGAGGAACCAGTCGAGCGTCTCGGGCGTGGCCCGCAGATCATCGAGCACGCCGCCCATCTCGGAGGCCTCCGGCTTCACCGCATCGGCGAAGTCGGGGCCGTTCATCACGAGATCGCCGCCCTCGCTCTGCAGCAGGGAGCCGGCTCCGCCGACCACCCCGAGGCGCACCCCGGCGGCAGTCGCATCGGCGGCGAGCTCTGCGATGGCGGGGCGCACCCGGCCGGCCATGTCGCCGCGCGGCGAGACGGCCACGACCACGACGTCGGCGCCGTCGAGCGCCCGGGCACGATCCGCGGCCTCGGTGATGGAACCGCGCACGTAGGTGGCGCCCGCGATCTGCTGCGCGCTCTCGCCACGGCTCATGCTGGTCACCTCGAGCCCACGCACCGCCGCCGCCTCGACGATGTGCGATCCCGCGTAGCCGCTGCCGCCGATTACCGTCACCTTGGTCATGTCTGCCTCCTCGAAGTCGCGGCCCGCCGACGCGGCGGGCCGACTGCTACAACCGCGGTCGGCTCGCGGCTATTCCGCATGCAGGCCGCGGCTATTCCCCGGTCCGCTCCCGGCCATTCCGCATACTCGCCGGGCCTGATGAGATCGGGGTCGCTTGTGGCCGTGTCGGAGGCCGCGACACGGCCACAAGCGACCCCGATTTCAAGCAGCAAGCCTGCAGGAAGCCCGAAGCAGGCCCGCCGTCATCCCGCAGCAGGCCCGCCGTCAGGCAAAGGCGCGGTCGTGAGCGGTCACGGGGCGCGGCAGCACGCTCTGCCCGGTGAGGTGGGCGTCGACCGCGGCCGCGGCGGCCCGCCCCTCGGCGATCGCCCACACGATGAGCGACTGCCCGCGACCGGCGTCGCCCGCGACGAACACCCCGGGCACCTCGGTCGCGTAGTCGGCTGCGCGTTCGAAGGCGCCGCGCGATCCGCGCTGCAGGAACAGCCCCGGGTCTTCGACCGCCTCCGGCCCGGTGAAGCCCATCGCGATGAGCACGAGGTCGGCGTCGATGAGGTGCTCGGTGCCCGCGATCGGTTCGCGCCCGCGCTCGGTGAATCCGGTCTCGGCGACCCGCAGCGCCCGCACCCGCCCCTCGGCGTCGCCCACGAACTCGACGGTCGACGCCAGGTAGCGGCGCTCGCCGCCCTCCTCGTGCGAGCTCGACACCTCGAACAGTGTCGGGTGCACGGGCCAGGGCTGAGTGTCGGTGCGGGTGGGCGACGGGCGGCGTCCGATCGCGAGGTTCGTCACCGACTTCGCGCCCTGGCGGTGCGCGGTGCCGATGCAGTCGGCGCCGGTGTCGCCGCCGCCGATGACGACGACGTGCTTGCCCGCGGCGTCGAACTCGGCGGGCGACGCCGCATCGGGGTGGGCGCCATCGCCCGCGAGCGCGCGGTTCTGGGCGGTGAGGTAGTCCATCGCGTAGTGCACGCCCGCGAACTCGCGGCCGGGCAGCGGCAGCTCGCGCGGAACCGTCGCCCCGGTCGCCACGACGACCGCGTCGAAGCGGCGTCGCAGCTCGCTCCACGACATGTCGCGGCCGATCTCGATGCCGCAGCGGAAGCGGGTGCCCTCGGCTTTGAGCTGATCGATGCGGCGCGCCACGAGGCGCTTCTCGAGCTTGAACTCCGGGATGCCGAAGCGCAGCAGGCCGCCCGGCTGCTCGTCGCGCTCGTAGACGGCGACGGTGTGGCCGGCTCGGGTGAGCTGCTGGGCCGCGGCGAGGCCCGCAGGGCCGGATCCCACGACCGCGACGGTCTTGCCGGTGAGCCGGGCCGGGGGTTGCGGCTGCACCCAGCCGTTCTCGAAGGCGCGGTCGATGATGCCGTTCTCGGTCTGCTTGATGGTGACGGCGGGCTGGTTGATGCCGAGCACGCAGGCCGATTCGCAGGGTGCCGGGCAGGCACGCCCGGTGAACTCGGGGAAGTTGTTCGTCTCGTGCAGTCGCTCGATCGCGTCCTGCCAGCGGTCGCGGGTGACGAGGTCGTTCCACTCGGGGATGAGGTTGCCGAGCGGGCACCCCTGGTGGCAGAACGCGACGCCGCAGTCCATGCAGCGCGCGGCCTGACGGGCGACGAGGGTGGGGTCGGCCGGGTCGACGACTTCGCGCCAGTCCTGCAGGCGCAGCGCGACGGGGCGCTTCGGGGCGAGCTCGCGCTCGCGCACCTTCAGAAAGCCTCGGGGATCAGCCATGGGTCGCCTCCAGGATCTCGGACCAGACCCGCTCGCCGTCGGGATCGAGGCCCTGTTCGTTCGCGCGCTCGCGGATCTCGAGCACGCGCGAGTAGCCGCGCGGGATCAACCTGGTGAAGCGCGCGAAGACGGTATCCGGGTCGTGCTCGATCTCGTCGAGCAGTGCGGTCGCCAGCTCGGAGCCCGTCTGCTCGGCGTGCCGTTTCAGCAGCGCCGAGATCTGCTCGCGCAGCGCCTCGTCGAGCGGGGTGAGCGCGAGCGCGCCCGAGCCGAGCTCGCCCGAGTTCACGTTCGCGGGGTCGAGATCGAGGATCGCGGCTTCACCGCCCGACATGCCGGCGCCGATGTTGCGCCCGGTCGGGCCGAGGATCAGGGCGAAGCCGCCCGTGAAGTACTCGAGGGCGTGGTCGCCGGTGCCCTCGACCACGGCGGTCGCACCGGATCCGCGCACGAGGAAGCGCTCGCCCACGGCCCCAGCGATCCACAGGCTGCCGCTCGTCGCGCCGTAGCCGATGGTGTTGCCGGCGATGACGTTGCCCGCGGCCGGGTGCCCGGCGTCGGGGTGCGGGCGGATCGCGATCTCGCCGCCCGAGAGGCCCTTGCCGACGTAGTCGTTGGCGTCGCCGATGAGCCGCAGCGTGACGCCGGCCGGCAGGAAGGCGCCGAGCGACTGCCCGGCCGATCCGGTGAGGGTGACGTCGATGGTCTCGGGGGCGAGACCGGCGGCGCCGTGCCGCTTCGTGACCTCGTGGCCGAGCATCGTGCCGACGGCGCGGTCGATGTTGCGGATCGGCAGGTCGATCACCACGGGCTCTCGGCGTTCCAGGGCGTCTGCGGCGATCTCGATGAGTCCGCGGTCGAAGTGCGCGTCGAGCTCGTGCTCCTGTTCGCGTCCGCTGCGGCGCGGCTCGCTCTCGGGGAAGGCCGGTCCGCGCAGGATCGGCGTGAGGTCGAGCCCCTCGGCCTTCCAGTGGCGGATCGCGGCGTCCACGTCGAGGGCGGCGGTGTCTCCGACGGCTTCGGCGAGGGTGCGGTAGCCGAGCTGCGCGAGCAGTTCGCGCACCTCTTCGGCGATGAAGCGGAAGAAGTTCACGACGTGTTCCGCCTGGCCGGTGAAGCGCTCGCGCAGCTCGGGGTTCTGCGTGGCGACGCCCACGGGGCAGGTGTCGAGGTGGCAGACGCGCATCATGATGCAGCCCGAGACGACGAGCGGGGCCGTCGCGAAGCCGAACTCCTCGGCGCCGAGCAGGGCCGCGACGACCACGTCGCGGCCGGTCTTCAGCTGGCCGTCGGCCTGCAGCACGACGCGTTCGCGCAGGCCGTTGAGCATGAGGGTCTGCTGCGCTTCGGCGAGGCCGAGCTCCCAGGGCGATCCGGCGTGCTTGAGCGAGTTCATGGGGCTCGCGCCCGTGCCGCCGTCGTGACCGGAGACGAGAATCACATCGGAGAGCGCCTTCGCGACGCCCGCGGCCACGGGCCCGATGCCGCTCTGGGCGACGAGCTTCGTCGAGATGCGCGCGGCGGGGTTGGCCCGTTTGAGGTCGAAGATGAGCTGCTTCAGGTCTTCGATGGAGTAGATGTCGTGGTGCGGCGGCGGCGAGATGAGGCCGACACCGGGGGTCGCGTGCCGGGTGCGGGCGATCCACGGGTACATCTTCTGCGGCGGCAGCTGGCCGCCCTCGCCGGGCTTCGCGCCCTGGGCGAGCTTGATCTGGATCTCATCGGCGTGGGTCAGGTACATGGAGGTGACGCCGAAGCGGCCCGATGCGACCTGCTTGATGGCGCTGCGACGTTCGGGGTCGAGCAGCCGATCCTCGGCTTCGCCGCCCTCCCCCGTGTTCGATCTGCCGCCGAGCCGGTTCATGGCGATCGCGAGCGTCTGGTGCGCTTCGGGCGAGATGGAGCCGTAGCTCATGGCCCCGGTGGCGAAGCGCTTCACGATCTCGCTCACGGGTTCGACGTCGCCGAGCGGCACGGGCGGCCGCTGCGGCGCGAAGGCGAAGAGCCCGCGCAGCGTCATGAGGCGCCGCTCCTGCTCGTTCACGCGGCGGGTGTACTCGGCGAAGATCTCCCGGCGCCCGGTGCGGGTGGCGTGCTGCAGCTTGTAGATGGTCTCGGGGTCGAAGAGGTGGGGCTCCTCGCCGCGCCGCCAGCGGTATTCGCCGCCGGTTTCGAGCTTCTTGTGCGCGAGCGGCGCCGGGTCGTCGGGGTATGCGGCGCGGTGGCGGGCGGCGACCTCCGCCGCGATCACGTCGAGGCCGACGCCGCCGAGCCGGGAGGCGGTGCCGGTGAAGTAGCGGTCGACGAGCTGCTGCGAGAGGCCGATCGCCTCGAAGGTCTGCGCGCCGCAGTAGGAGGCGACGGTCGAGATGCCCATCTTGCTCATCACTTTGAGCATGCCCTTGCCGAGCGCCTTGATGAGGCCGGCGACCGCGGCCGCCTCGGTGACGCCCGTGATCGATCCGTCGCGCACGAGCAGACCGACGGTCTCCATGGCGAGGTAGGGGTTGACGGCTGCGGCGCCGTAGCCGATGAGCGCGGCGACGTGGTGCACCTCGCGCACATCGCCCGCCTCAGCGATGAGCGCGACGCTCATGCGCTGCCCCTCGCGGATGAGGTGGTGGTGCACGGCGGAGATCGCGAGCAGCGACGGCACGGGCGCCAGGTCCTTGTTGGAGTCGCGATCGGACAGGATGATGAACTCTGCGCCGGCGTCGATGGCGGCGCTCGCCTCCCAACACATCGCTTCGAGCCTGTCGGCGAGGCCTCTCGCCTCGAAGTCGACGGGGTACAGGCCGCGGATGGTGACGGCGCGCTCGCGCTCGGGGTCGTCGCCGAAGTGCTGGATGCGCGCGAGCGCGTCGTTGTCGATGACGGGGAAGTCGAGGATCACCTGGCGGGCGTGCTCGGCCGACTGGGTGAGCAGATTCTGCTGCGGCCCGATGCTCGTCACGAGGCTCGTGACGAGCTCTTCGCGCAGTGCGTCGAGCGGCGGGTTGGTGACCTGCGCGAACTGCTGCACGAAGTAGTCGTAGAGGTGGCGGGGGCGCTCCGAGAGCACGGCGATGGGGGTGTCGGTGCCCATCGCGGCGATGGGTTCGACGCCGTCTCGGGCCATCGGGGTGAGCAGCAGCCGCAGTTCCTCCTCGGTGTACCCGAAGGTGCGCTGACGTCGGCTGATCGAGGCCGGCGGGTGCACGAGGTGCTCGCGCTCGGGCTGCTCGGAGAGGCGGATCCGCCCTTCTTCGAGCCACTCGCCCCAGGGCGCCAGCCCGGCGAGTTCGCGCTTCACGGCGTCGTCGTCGCGGATCGCGCCGCTCGCGAGGTCGACCGCGAGCATGCGTCCGGGTTGCAGGCGGCCGCGGCGGATCACCCGCTCGGGCGCGATGTCGAGCACCCCGGTCTCGCTGGCGATGACCATGATCCCGTCGTCGGTGACGAGGAAGCGACCCGGCCGGAGGCCGTTGCGGTCGAGGGTGGCGACGAGCTCGACGCCGTCGGTGGCGATCATCGCGGCCGGTCCATCCCACGGTTCCATCACGAGCGAGTGGTATTCGAGGAAGCTCACGAGGTCGGGGTGGAGCCCGGTCTCGGATTCCCAGGCCTCGGGCACCATCATGGCGAGCGCGTGCGGCAGCGAGCGGCCGGCGCGCACGAGCAGTTCGAGCACCTCGTCGAAGCTGGCCGAGTCGCTGCCGCCCTCCGAGCAGATCGGCGAGAGCTGCCGCATGTCGCCGAGCAGCGTGCTCTCGAGCCGTGCTTCGCGGGCTCGCATCCAGTTGCGGTTGCCGCGGACGGTGTTGATCTCGCCGTTGTGCGCGACGAGGCGCAGCGGCTGCGCGAGGTGCCAGGAGGGGAAGGTGTTGGTGGAGTAGCGCGAGTGCACGATCGCGAAGCGGCTCTCGAAGCGCTCGTCGGAGAGCTCCGGGTAGTAGCCGGGCAGCTGCAGCGTGGTGACCATGCCCTTGTAGACGATGGTGCGGGCGCTGAGCGACGGCAGGTAGCAGCCGGTCTCGTGCTGGATGCGCTTGCGCGCCCGGAACGCGCGGCGTTCGAGGGCGTCGGTGCTGAGTCCGGAAGTGCTGAGTCCGGCACCGCTGAGGCCCGCACCGCTGAGGCCCGCACCGTCGAGGCCGGCAGTGCTGCGGCCGGCACCGTCGAGTGCCTGCGATCCGCTGCGTCCGCCGGGGTCACCGGTGCCCGACTGCGGCACGAGGATCAGCTGTTCGATGACCGGGCTCACGGCACGGGCGCTCTCCCCCAGCACTTCGGGTCGCACGGCGACCGGCCGCCAGGCGAGCACCGCCAGGCCTTCTTCTGCTGCGATCGCTCCGATGCGGTAGCGCACGGCCTGCCGTTCGGTTGATGCCTGGGGCAGGAAGGCGAGGCCCGCGGCGTAGCCACCGGGGGCCGGCAGCCGGAGAGCGGGATCGCGCTCGTTCAGGGACTCCCGGATGAGGCGGTCGGGCAGGTCGCTGAGAATCCCGGCGCCATCGCCGGTGCCGGCGTCGGAACCGACCGCGCCGCGGTGCTCGAGGTGTTCGAGCGCGGCGAGTGCGAGCGACACGATCTCGTGACTCGGCTCACCGGTGAGCGAGACGACCGAGGCGAGGCCGCAGGCGTCGCGCTCGTCGGCGGGGTCGTACAGCCCGGTGCGCTCGGGGAAGCCCGCCGGGCTGGCGGTGGGGGTCGCGGCTTCGTGGCTCATCGACGTCCTCTCTCTCGGCGGGACGTCGGCGGCCCGGGCGGAGCCAGTGACGGGCGGTAGCCCGCGACAGCGCCGTCGCGGGGGCCCGCAGTGGCTGCGGAGAGACCAGATTACCAGCAGGTTCTTCGGTGAAACGAATCGAGCAGCGCACTTTGTGCACATGATTCGCTAGCGTGCCCAATCTTTCAGAATTATCTTCGGAACATCTTGACGACTTCCGAACAGCCGCGTTTCGCGAAACACAACCGAAACACTGCCGTCGCCCACTCGAAACCGGGCGCAGAAAAGCCGGTGTCCGATAGTCGCCGCAACGCGCCTCGGCGCGTTCGACTATCGGACACCGGCTGTTCGGCGTCGCGGAGGGTCAGCCCTCCCCGTTGAAGCTCCCGGTGTCGCCCACCAGACGGGTGTTGTCGGCGGGAACGGGATCGACCGCGGCGCGCGCCACCTCGGCCGCGAACTCGGAGACGTTGTAGAGCTTGCCCGCCTGCTCGCGGCGCTCCTCGATCGCTCCCGGGCTGAGACGGTTGAGCAGCGTCGCGGTGACCGTACCCTCGATCATGTCGCCCGAGACGACGGTGAAGCCGATCCCGCGCTCTTCGAGGGCCGGAATGCGCTCGCGCAGCGCGTCCTCGCCGGCGCGCTTCGAGAGCGCCACGCCTTCGTACTCCGGCATCGTGGGCGTGGTGCGGATGAAGTGCGCCTGGTGGCTGGTCACGAACACCACGCGCGAACCCTCGCCCATCAGCGGCAGCGCGGCGTCGAGCACCGACAGCTGCGCGTCGCGGTTGAGCTTCAGCGCGTAGTCCTCCTCCATGCCGCCCTCCATGCCGCCCGAGGCATTGAGCACGAGCACGTCGAGCCCGCCGAACTCCTCGCGCACGGCGTCCATCATCGCCGCCACCGAGTCGGGGTCGGTGAGGTCGGCGCCCTGCACGAGTGCGCGCACGCCCAGCTCGCGCAGCTGCGTCGCGAGCTTCTCGGCGCGCGGAGCCTTGTTGCGGAAGTTCACGACCACGTCGGCTCCCGCCTCGGCGAAGTACCGGACGGTGTCGGCGCCGATCCCCCGTGACGAGCCCGTCACGAGCGCGCGGCGGCCGGCGAGGCTGCCCGGTTCAAGAATCTGAGTCACAAGTGCTCCTCGTCGTTTCGAATTACGTGCCTCCCAGAGTAGTGGACCTCGCATCCCGGGCACCCCATGTACAGGGGTATCGCGAACCCGACGCGAGCGAGTACGCTGCAATGAACGGCAGGGGTGCCCGCGGAGTCCGCGAGCGCACCGGCCCGCTCACCACCGGCGAGGAGGTCCAGCATGGCTGATCGAACTCTACGAGGAACGCGCATCGGCGCGACGAGTCTGCAGGGCGAGGAGGGCGTCGAGCTCTCGCCCAGACGCGCCGTCGAGTACCTGACCGACCGGGGGGTGCGGTTCCGGGTGCTCTTCGACGCCGACGCCGAGCCGCCGGCCGAGTGGGTCGATCAGAAGAGCGGCGAAATCGGCTTCCTCGACGACGAGGCCGGCCGCGCGGCGCGGGCCGAGTTCGAGGAGAAGGAATCCTCTCAGCGCACGCCGTGGGACATGCTCATCGAACGCCGCACCCGCGAGGAGCTCGAAGAGCTGCTCGAAGAGCGACTGCAGCTGCTGCGCTCCCGCCGCGGCGCGCAGTAGCCGACGCGCCTGCCGGGTGCGGGAGCATCACGCGCTCCCGCACCCGGTGCGGCCTGCTCAGTGCGCCGATCCGCTGTGCCTCGGGCGACCCATGGCGCTCGCCAAAGCCAGCGCCACCAGGCCCGCCAGCGCAGCGACGGCCGCCGCCACGAGCAGCTGAGCGGGCGCGCTGCCCGTCTGCACGAGTTTCGTGTGCGCGGGCTTGAGCTCGCCGCCCACACCGTCGACGCCGGCGCCCCCGACGGCGCCGCCGTAACCGGGGCCGTCGGCGCCGCCGCCGTTACCGGGCCCCCCGGGGCCGGTATCGCTTCCGTTGTTCCCGTCGCCGGGGCCTGGGCCTCCGTCGCCGGGATCGCCGTCGGTGTTCCCGCCGGGGTCGTCATCGTCGCTACCGTCGCCGGGGCCGCCGATATCGCCACCGCCGCCACCGTCGCAGTCGGGATCGGCGAGCGTGGTGGTGTAGCTCGCGCTCTTGCGATCGGCCGCGAGCACCCACCCGGTCGTGGCCACCAGTTCGGCATCGGCCTCCGCGGTCGCGATCACCGTGACCGTGCCGCCCGGACGCACCTCCCCCGTCAGGGCGTAGGTCACCTCGGTGGTGTCAGACGGGAGCGTGACCGAGGGCATGCTCACTGTGCCGTCGGCCAGGCAGACGGGCTGCTCGATCACCAGCGCGTCCACCGGCATCTGCACCGGCGGTCTCACGCACGACGCATCGTTCAGCACCGCATCGTAGGTGGCACTGCGCCCGTCCGCCGCGACGACCCAGCCGGGCGCAGCGCTCAGTCGCGCGTTGCCGTGCGCCGTCGCGGTGATAGTCGCCCGGGCGCCCGGTGTCACCTCACCGCTCAGCGTGTACGCAATGTCCGGCGTATCTGTGGGCAGTTGCACCGCAGGGTCGCGCACACTCCAGTCGGCCTCGCACACCGGCTGGGTGACCACAGGCGGTTGAGGAACCACCTGGCGAGTGCAGGAGGGGTCATCGAACACGACCGCGAAGGTCGCGCTGAGACCGTCGGCCGCGACCACCCAGCCTGAACCGCCCGTAAGCACAGCCTGGCCGAGCGAGGTCGCGGTGACCACGGCGGTGCCGCCTGGCCCTACCTCGCCGCTCAACGAGTATGCGACATCGGGAGTGTCTTCGGACGGGAGGAGATCAGCCGCGCTCGCCACCCCGTCGTCCTCGCAGACCGGCTGCACTACCACGGGCGCCTCGAGCTGGGCGACGGGGCGCGCGCAGGGCGGATCGGCGAGCGTGGTCGTGTACGTCGCGCTCTTGCGGTCGGCTGCGAGCACCCACCCAGCGGTGGGCGCGAGTTCGACGTCGCCGAGCGCGGCCGCGGTCACGGTGATGGTGCCACCGGGGCGCACCTCACCCGTCAACACGTACTCGACCTCGGCCGTGTCGGCGGGGAGCGTGACGACAGGGTTGCTCACCGTCCAATCGGCCGGGCAGGACGCCTGCTGGATCACCAGCGCACCCAGCGGCACCTGCACGGGCGGCTCGACGCACGACACGTCGTGAAGCACCACCTCGAAAGAGGCCGTACGTCCGTCGGGCGATACCACCCATCCCGGAGCCGGCTCGATACGAGCTCCTGCGGCGGCCGTCGCGGTGACGGTGACACGAGCGCCGGCTTCGACCGTGCCGGCGAGAGTGTAGCTGAGATCGACCGTATCGCTCGGCGCCACCACCTCAGGCGCGCTCACCGTCCAGTCCGCCTCGCACACAGTCTGCGTCACCGCAGGCGCCGCCGGGGTCACCGGCTTCCTGCAGTCCGGGTCCGCGAGCGCTACCACTCGGGTCGCACTCCGCCCGTCGGCCGCGATCACCCACCCCGAGGACAGGGTGAGCCGCACGCCGTCGGCAGCCGTAGCCGTGACCGTCACCGTCTCCCCCGGCTCGACATCGCCGCTCAGGACGTAGGCGATCCGGGCGGTGTCGGCGGGCAGCGCCACCGACGGGGCACTCACCGTCCAGTCGGCCTCACACACCGGCTGCACGACCGTGGGCTGAGCGGGTGCGACGGTCTCGGCGCGCACCCGGACCAGGGTGCCGCACGGCGCCCCCGCCGTGCCGCACCCCTCGGCCGGAATGCCGCCGGCGACATCGGCCGGCGTCGCCGTGCCGGTGCCGCCCGTGCGCAGATCACGATCCGCGAGATCCGCCATCACCGTCACCGGCACCTGCAGCACGATTCCCCCGGCCGCGGGAAGGGTCGTCGCGGGTAGGGTCACGCGGTCGTTCACGACCGGCAGCGTCATGACCGGCACACCGCCGACGAGCACCTGCACGGGCCCACCGATCTCGGCCCCTTCGACGAGACCCGAGAGATCCCACGTCAAGGACGTGTTCTCGACAGGCCAGCCTCCGACCGACTCTGCAGCGAGCCGGTAGGTGAGCTGTGCCCCGGGACGTACCGTCGCGCCCGACCCGAGCGGATCCCCCGACTCGTCGAACACGGTGCTCGACATGCGCCACCGCTCCCCGATCTGCGCGGATATCTCGTCGCACACCTCGATCACGTGATCGACGCCCCTCGGGGCCTGCCGCGCATTCCCGCCCGCGCACGCGCGTGTGACGAGCTGCTGGGCCGTGACAGTGGGTGCTGCGCCGGTCCCGGCGCGAGCCGTGAACGTGAACGTCTGCGTGCCTCCGGCGAGGAGCTGGCCCGTCCACTCGAGCACTCCGTCGGTGATCTTCGCCCCGGCCGAGGGCGTGCCGACGTTCGTCACGTCATCGAGCACATCCGCGAGCGGCACGCGAACCGTGACCGGGTGCCCCACCGCCCACCCGGCCGAGGCGCGCCAATCACCTGCACCCGGATTCGTGAGCCTCACCTCGTAGCGCAGGTTGTCCAGCGGGCGGATCGGCTTGCCTGCGCGCGAGGTGTTCACCCACGCCTGCCGCACCTCCACATCGGGGTACTGCTCCACGACGGTCTGCTCGGGATAGTCGCCGCACACCTCGATCACACCGTCGTCTCCGACCGCGGGGTTGCCTGTGTTACCAGTGAAGCAGGCCCGCGCGTTCATCGTCTGGTCTCCTCGGGCGTAGTCGTTCGTCACCTGCACCCGGAAGGTGTAACTCCAGGAGGAACCCGCGTTGAGCACGAATGGGCCCTGTCCCACCCGCGTTCCGGAGAGCCCGGTCGCGGAGACGACCACCGCATCGTCGAGTACCTCTCCGAGTTCGCTGGAGAAGCTGAACCGGCGATCCTTCGCCCAGGCGCTCGGGCCGTCCAGTCGCCGAGGCCGCTATTGCGCATCGTGACTGAGTACTGCAGAATATCGCCTGCGCGCACCGGACCGTTCGTGTCGCCCAGGGTCTTCGTAACCGCCAGCGAGGTGATATCAACGTCAGGGTACTGTTCGGCGACGAGCTGCTCGTCGTAGTCGCCGCACACCTCGATCACGCCGTCCACGCCGGCCAGAGGGTTGCCCGTGTCCCCGGTGAAGCACGCCCGCGCGTGCATCGCCTGGTCACCGCGCGCGTAGTCGTTCGTCACCTGCACGCGGAACTTGTGCTGCCAGGTCGCGCCCGCGGCGAGTGCGGTCGGTCCCTGACGCACCTGGGTTCCGCTGAGCCCCGGGATCGTTCCCGACGCCACGGTGTCGTCGAGCACGTCGCCGAGATCGGTCCCAAATGTGAAGCGACGATCGACCGCCCAGCCACCGGGTGCCGTCCAGTCGCTAGTGCCGCTGTTCCGCACGGTCACGGCGTACTCCAAGATGTCGCCGGCGCGCACCGGGCCGTTCTTGTCGCCTGATACCTTGGTCACCGTTTGAGAGGCGACCTGCAGGTCGGGATACTGCTGCGCAACGCGCTGCTCGGCCCAATCGATGCACGCGTGCGCCGGGGTGCCGCCCCGGGTTCCGTCGAGGCAGGCGGAGGCGGCGACGAGTCCGTCACTCCGCGAGTAGTCGTTCGACACGTCGAATCGAATATTGAAGTAGTGCGAGCCTCCCGGCTGCACCGTGAAGCTATCGTGAACTCGCTTGCCATCCTGCCGGTACGCGGGATAGTGAAAGTTCTGATTCCACCAGTAGTGGGTCGGAGAGGACTGTGTGGCAATCTGCACCGTCTCCGGCAAGTCTCTGTAAGCATCTGCATAGGCGAGATGCTCATCGGACATCGCGGCCAGCATGTTAGTGACATCAGCCGCGAATGAGCCCGTGAACGCCTGTGTTCCGACATTCTTCACGGCGAGGTGGAAGTGGATCTTGTCCCCGGCGCGCAGCGGGCCGTTCGCGTTGCCCGCGACCTCCGTCACCTTGGCGCGCAATTGCAGGCCGTCCTCGGTGACCTCGCGCCAGTCGGCGTCCACGACAGCCGCCGAAGCGCTCTGAGCAGAAGCAGAGAGGACGCCCGCGACGACGGCGCCCGCGAGCATCAGCGTACCGATCAGAATCGACAGGCCGCGTGCTCGTCCCGTGATCGCGTCTCGCAGCCGGCTCGCTCGCCACAAACTCACACTTCACCTCTACCACTCAAGACGTCCCGTCCCAGACGTCACGCAGACTCGTATCCTTGGTAGGACAAGCGAACGCCGGAATCTGTCGGCTGCTACACGTCTATCTCAGAATGTGTTCCAGGCACTGCCCCGCAGCGCCGCGCCGCCAGCCTCGGCGGTGAAGCTCACCCGGAAATCCCCCGGATGGCCCAGTTCCACGCCGAAGACCACGGGCCCGGGCTGCGCGGAATCCGGCATGCAGGCGATCGGATTCGCGCCGTGGCACGACCAGCCGTCCGGCGCTATGAGACCGGAGCCCCCGGGCAACTCGATCGATAGCTCCCGCATCTGCCAGCTCACCTCGTCGAGCACTTCGAAGTCGATATGGATGCTCGCCCGGCCGGCTTCCGAGCGCATGCTCGCGGCCTCGAACCGATAGCGCAGACCGGGCTCCGCGTCAGCCTCCGCGGCGGTCCGTGAGCCCGCGCCGCTCGACACGACGAACGCGCCCACGCACCCCACCGCCGCGACGAGCAGCACCGAACCCACGGCCGCCATGATCCGAGCTCCGGGCACCGCCGCAATCCGCGATCCGCCGGTTCCCCCGCCCGCCTCGTGCGGATCCCCGGCGCCGTCGGACCCGACCGCCGCGCGCCACCGCAACGACACCGTCAGCAGCGGTAGCACGCCCAGTGCGCTCGCCAGCGCGGCGAATCGCCGCCACCCCTCCCGGCACGCGTCGCACTGCTCGACGTGGGCAATGCCGCGCTCTGACGAGCGATGCAGAGCGGGGTCGTCGCGCACTCGTTCCGGAAGGCGGCGGGCGTTCTCGACGCACTCGTCGGCGCCCTCGCCTAGCAACTCGATCAGCACCGCGCGACGCAGCGCGGCCTTCGCCCGAGCCACCGCCGATGAGATCGCGGGCGCCTCGCGTCTTTGCTCCGCCGCCAGTTCGCGGGGCCTGCGACCCTCGACCACCACTCGCTGCAACAGCAGCCGGTACTCCGGGTTCACGGCAGACAGGGCGCGGCGCACCAGTGCGAACTCGTCGCTCAGCTCCGCCCTCCTCATCCGCTCGGCGTTAGCCTCCACCGATATGAACTCGCTCGGCAGCGCGTCGAGATCGCCCCACGACTGAGTACCCGAGCGAGCCGAGACCAGTTCGTTCGTGTGGCTGTTGCGCATGATCGTGGCCGCATAGGCGCGAGGGTTTGTGATCGGCTCGTTCCTCGCCTCCATCGCTTCGAACAGCTTCACGAGCGCAGCCTGCACCATCTCTTCGTGATCAAGACGCGACGAGTGCGGGGCGATGCGCACCGCCGCCCCCATCAGGTACGGCAGCGAGTCGAAGACCTCAGCGATCACCCGATCGCGTTCGGCGGCGTGCTCCGAGGGGTGAGGGCCGGGCGTGTGCACCGGTCCATCCTAGCTGGCGCACACCGAACGCACTGCACCCACCGTGCGTCGTGCCTCACTCGACCTCGCCGCCGACGTCGCTTCCAGTGCCGCCACGAACCCTCGCGGTGCGACGGACTAGTCGCTCTCGGCCTTGCGGCGGTCCTCTCCATCAGCTGCGACGGCCCCGCGTTGCAGCCGCAGCTTCACCGCTGAGGCGACGCCCGCTGCGAGACCGAGGCCTCCCAGCACCATCCAGAGCGCGGCGATCGCGGATCCGGCGACGAATGCGGGGGTGCGTCCGGTGACGAGCGGCACCTCGGCCACCATCGCGCCGGCGGTGAACGGTTCGAGTGCGGCGAGGTCGCGTCCGTCCGGCGCGACCACGGCGCTCGTTCCGACCGTCGAGATGTTGACGAGGGCGCGCCCCGTCTCGATCGCGCGCAGCCGGGCGATGGCGAGCTGCTGCACGCTCTCGTCGGTGCGCCCGAAGTCGGCGTTGTTGGTCTGCGCGAAGATCACCTCGGCCCCGGCATCCGTCATCGCGACGGCCTGCGCATCGAAGATGATGTCGAAGCAGATCGCGAGCCCGGCCCTGACCGGGCCCACCGCCGTCGGCACGTCGAACGCGGCCGGCAGCGCTCCCGCCGCGTACTCCAGCTGCACGAGATCGACGAGGTCGGGGGCGAGCATGTGGAAGAACTCGCGGTTCGGCATGTACTCGGCGAAGGGCACCGGGTAGCGCTTGTCGTACCGTGCGGGCTCGGAGCCCGCCGCGCCCCACACGAGGGAGCTGTTCGTGTAGCTGCCATCGGGATTCTCGAGGATCGTGCCGACCACGATCGGCGCCCCGGCCCGCTTCGCGAGCTTCGCGACGCGCTGCGACGCCAGCGGGCTGGCGGGCAGACCGAACTCGGCGCTGTTCTCGGGCCAGACGATCACGTCGACAGTCTCGTCGTCGGCTTCGAGGCGGTCGAGCAGATCCTCGGTCGCCGCGATGTGGTCGCGCAGCACGTCGCCCGATTCGCGGTCGTCGAAGATGCCCGACTTCGAGTTGCCCTGCACGGCGGCGACCCGCAGGATGCCGGTCTGCTGCAGCGGCACCGCCGGCAGGAGCACCAGCACCAGCAGGATCACGAGCCCGGCGGCGCCCCCGGCCAGCATGATTCGCCCGGGGCGGGCGGGCGGGATCTCTCGCGCAGCCGGATCCGCCCCGGAACGGGAGGAGCGCGCAGCGAACGCTGCAGCGACCGGCAACGCGCAGGCGAACACGATCAGTCCCGAGAGTCCGGCGAAGCCGGTCCACGACACGGCCTGTGCGAGCGGGCCGTCGGCCTGAGTGTGCGCAAGACGACCCCACGCGAAACCGCCGTAGGGCCACGATCCCTGCGCCTGCTCGCGCAGCACCCACAGTCCCGCCACCGCGATCGTCTGCGCCACCGCAACCCACCACCCCCGCGACCGACGAGTTCGCGCAGTCTCGGAGGCATCGGCGAACCGGTCAGCGCTTGGGGAGATTGCCGAATGGTGGCGTGACTGGCTGGGTCTGGCAGCGAGCGAAGCGAGCCGGATGGAACGCCACCATTCGGCAATCTCCCCAAGCGCGCGGGTGACCAGCGCAGCCGCGATCCCGAACAGCGCGAACCAGAGGATCATCACCGCGCTGAGCCCCAGCCACGGCACCGGCCCGAGGTAGAGCGTGAGCCAGGAGATGTGCGGCATCCAGAACGCGGCCCCCGCGGCGGTGCCGGCGAGCAGCCCGATCGGCCAGCGCTGCTGCCACACCGCCGCGAGCACGAGCGCGACTCCGGCGAACGCCGCCGGCCACCAGGCGACGCCCGGACTGGCCACGTCGAGCAGCGCGCCGCCGGCGGCGGCCGCGATCAGCGACGCCCACCACGGCAGGCGCTTCACAATACCTCTCACAGAACGCCCCTCACGAGGTGCTCGACGCTTCGACGATGCCGCGGCGCACGCCGCGCTTCGCTTCGCGGGCGAGTTTCGCGAGCTCGCCCAGGCGGTCTTCGTCGAGACCGCCGCGCACGGCGGTCTCGCACGCCTGCGCGATCTGGTCGAGCATGTCGATGGTCTGCTTGGTCCAGCGCACGAAGTCGCCGGCGCCGATGCCCGAGCGTTCGAGCACGTGCTCGATCGGGGTGCCCGCGGCCCAGGCGTGCATCGCGGCGGCGAGGCCGGCGTGCGGCATCTCGCTGCGCGGCAGCCGATACCGTTCCGCAAGGTCGTCGAGTTCGACCCACAGGTCGAGCACCCGGTCGTGCGCGGCTGCGAAGAGGCGCCCGCCCGGCAGGCCGGGTTCGCCTTCGTCATCGCGTCGGGGCTCGTAGCTGAGCGCGCAGCACATGGCCGCGAGGCCGGCCGCGTCGAGGCCGCGCAGCGCGTCTCGCCGCAGGCACTCGGCCACGAGCAGGTCGCGCTCGCCGTAGATGCGGCGCAGCAGTTCTCCCCACGGCGCCACCTCGGGCTCCGACGACGGGCCCCGCAGGTAGTCGAGGTCGAACAGCAGTTCGACCACTCGGTCGAAGGTGCGCGCGATGGTGCCCGTGCGCGACGCGATCTGGCGGCGACCCCGTTCGATGCGTCGCCGCAGTTTGCGCGCGCGGTCCTCCCAGCGCCTGCGATCCGCCCCCTGCGACCGCGCCGCCGCTGCGTCGTAGCCGGCGAGGGATTCCTGCTCGGCGCGCAGCTCGCGGGCCTGATCGACGACGGCGCGGTCGGCCTGGAACTGCGCGAAGGAGAGTTCGAGGGTTTCGCGCACCTGCTCCATGTCCATGCGCTGCAGCAGGTTGACGGCCATGTTCGGCGTGGGCCGGAAGCTGGACCGCACCGGGAACGACCGCGCACCGGCGAGGTGGGCGAGCGCTTCGAGGTCCACCCCGTCGCTCCACACCACGACCGCGTGGCCCTCGGTGTCGATGCCGCGCCGCCCGGCACGGCCCGTCAGCTGCGTGTACTCCCCCGAGGTCAGCGGCACGCGCTGCTCGCCGTTGAACTTGTCGAGCCGTTCGATCACCACGGCGCGCGCCGGCATGTTGATGCCGAGGGCCAGGGTCTCGGTGGCGAAGACGAGCTTCACGAGGCGTCGCTGGAAGAGGTGCTCGACGACGGTCTTGAACGCCGGCAGCAGGCCCGCGTGGTGGGCGGCGACGCCCCGTTCGAGGCCCGCGATCCACTCGCGCACGCCGAGCACGCGGCGCTCCTCGTCGCTCATGTCGATGGTGGCGGATCGCGCGACGCGCCGGATCTCCTCGCGCTCTTCGCGCGTGGTGAGCGCGATGCCCTCGAACAGGCACTGCCGCACCGCCTGGTCGCAGCCGTTGCGGCTGAACACGAACACGATCGCGGGCAGCAGCCGCGTCTCGTCGAGGGCGCGCGCGATGTCGGCGCGGGACACGCGGCGCGTGCGGCGCACCGGCGGGCGCCCCCGCGTGCGGCCGCGATCCGCATAGCCGTGACCGCGGTCGCGTCCGCGGTCCCGATCGCCGCGATCGGAGCGACCGCCACGGCCCCGGTCGTCGCCGCGCCGCCCGCCGTCGAGCTGGCGCAGTTCGGGGTTGATGCGACCGCCTCCGCCCGTCGCAGCGGTCTCGCCGTCGCGGCCCACGAAGAGCGGCAGCAGCGCCTTCGAGGTGAGCACGTGCTGGTAGAGCGGCACCGGGCGGTGCTCCGAGAGGATCACATCGGTGTCGCCGCGCACGGCGTGCATCCAGTCGCCGAACTCCTCGGCGTTCGAGACGGTCGCCGACAGCGACACCAGCCGCACGTCCGGCGGCAGGTGGAGGATGATCTCCTCCCACACGGCACCGCGCCAGCGGTCGCCCAGGTAGTGCACCTCGTCGAGCACCACGAAGGCGAGACCGTCGAGCGCGTCCCGCGGGCCGCCCGCGCGCCCCTCGTCGCCGTCGGCGTAGATCATGTTGCGCAGCACCTCGGTGGTCATCACCACGATCGGGGCGTCCCCGCGCAGGTTCACGTCGCCCGTGAGCAGGCCCACCTCGTCTTCGCCGTACTCCTCGCAGAGCTCGTGGAACTTCTGATTCGAGAGCGCCTTGATGGGGGCCGTGTAGAAGATGCGGGCATCGCGCTCGCGGCGCGCGAGATAGACCGCGAACTCGGCGACGGTGGTCTTGCCGGAGCCCGTGGGGGCCGCCACGAGCACGCTGCGGCCCTCTTCGAGCCGTTCGCAGGCGGTGCGCTGGAAGGCGTCGAGCGGATACCCGACCCGGGCAGCGAAGGCGTCGAGCGCCGTCTGCGGGCCGGCCGCGTCCGGCCCGGTCACGGGCCCGTCCGGCCCGGCCGCTGCCCCGGTCGGCTGCGTCACGACTGCTTCCCCAGTCGTCCCCGCGTGCGACCGTCGCCGTCTGGGCTGTCATCGGTGTCCGAGTCGTCGATGCCGTACTCGGCGAGATCGGCTGCCCGCTTCTTGTCGACGCGCCGATCGTGCAGGATCGCGATCCCGGCAGCGCCGAAGTAGAGCACGATCAGCGGCGCCGCCAGCAGGAACATGCTCATGAGGTCGACCGCCGGCGTCGCGATCCCGGCGAACAGGATGATGACGAGGATCGCGACGCGCCAGCTCTTCAGGATCGACTTGCCGCGGACCACGCCGAGGAAGTTGAGCATGACGAGCAGCGCGGGCATCACGAAGCCCGCACCGATCGCGAGCAGCAGCTTCGTGGAGAAGTCGAGGTACTTGCGAGCGCTCATGAAGGCCGCATCCTCGGGCGGCGCGAAGCTCGTGAGCAGGCGCACGATGTTCGGGATGACGAGCCAGCCGGCGTAGGCGCCGAGCAGGAACAGCGGGACCGCGGTGCAGAGGAAGCCCACCCCGTACAGCTTCTCTCGCTTGGTGAGGCCGGGGGCGAGGAACGCCCAGATCTGATAGAGCCACACCGGGCACGAGATGATGACCGCGATGAACAGTGCGATCTGCACCCGCGTGTCGAAGGCGCCCGTGATGTCGTCGTAGTTGATCTGCGCCGTGCGCCCCTGCTCCTGGGCGATGTCGTAGATGGGCTGACGCAGCACGTCCCACACGTAGGGCGAGAGAATGAAGCCGACGACGAGGCCCACGACGATCGCGAGAGCGGAGATCATGAGGCGCTTGCGCAGTTCGACGAGGTGGTCCCCGAGGCTCATCCTCGCCTCGGGATTGCGCTTCTTCCGCGCCTGTTCTGCCATTCGCTCAGTTTATCCCAGTGAGCCTGCAGAACCGGGCACCCGGGCGGCGACATCGAGCGCGCGCCCGGCCCACGCGCGCACCGCCTCGCGAGCGCGCTCGGGCGACTCGACGACCACCTCGCCCGGCGCCGCCTGCACGAGCCGGATCGCGGCACCCTCGTGCCACGCCTCGACGCGCACGCGCACGCGGCCGGCCGCGTCCTCGCCGATCACCTCGGGGGCGAAGCCGCGGATCCTCGGCAGCACGTGCGCTGGAAGCGACACCACCAGCTCGAACGCGGAGCGCGCATCCTCGCTCGCCGGCGCGTGCGGCTCGGCCGCAAGGTCGAGCACGCGCACCCCGCTCATCTGCTCGACGCGGAAGCTGCGCTCGGCGTCGCGGTCGCGGCAGTGCGCGCGCAGATACCAGGATCCGGCGTGCTGGGTGAGCGCGATCGGATCGGCCGTGCGCCGACTCGTGCGCCCCTCGGCGTCGCGGTAGTCGAAGGCGAGCACCCGGCCGGCGTCGATCGCCGAGACGACGAGCGGGATCCGCGGGTCCTGCGGATCCGCCGTCACGGACAGCGCCGGCGCCGCCGCCCCGAGCGCCGTGCCGAGCTTGGCCGCGGTCTGCTGCGCCCGACGTGCATCATCGGCGGGCAGCATGGGCGTGAGCGCCTGCAGTCCGGCGATCAGGGCGGCCGTCTCCGCGGGCGCGAAACGCGGCGCGTCGTCGACGGCGACCGTACGGGTGAGGCTCACGACGTCGTCGCGCTCCAGCGCGTCCCAGTCGATGTCGAAGAGGTCTTCATCCTGGTAGCTCAGCGTCTCACCCGGCACCCCGGCCGTGCCGAGGAAGCGCACCAGCCCGCGCAGCAGATCAGGGGCGACGTCGAAGGCCGCGGCGAGCTGCGGCACGGGAGTCGGCCCGTGCTCGCGCAGATACGGAACCAGCGCGAGCAGCAGCATCACGCGGTCAGGGGCGAGCACCCGCTTACGCAACGCCGGCTCCCTTCTCCTGCGCGGCGCCGGATTCCGCCGCCGGCGCAGACGCGCCCGCCTCGTGGGCCGCCGCGATCCGCTGCAGCCCGTCGAGGACGAGCCCGCGCAGCGACTCGGGCGCCACCACCGCGGCATCGGCCCCGTACCCGATGAGCTCCTCCGCGAAGAGGTGCGGGTCGAGCACCCCGATCGACAGCCGCAGCCGATCGCGACGCACATCCGGCTCGGCGCCGACGGCCCGGGGCGCGAGCCGCGCCTCCGCAACACTGCCGCGCCGCACCAGCACCTCGGCCCGCCGGTTCTCCCGCAGCGCGAGCAGCTCGGCGATCGCGGGCTCCCCCCGCTCCCGCAGCGCCGGATCGAAGCGCTCAGCGCCGAGCCGCACCTCCCCCGCGATGCGGGAGAGCAGGAACACCCGATCCGCCTCGCGATCGAGATCCCACGAAATCAGATGCCAGCGCCCGTCGACCCGGTGCAGCCGCAGCGGAGCCGCCCGACGCGCAAGCGGAGCATCCCGGCCCGGCAGCGCGTAGTCGAAGCGCACCACCCGGCCCTCGTCGATCGCGCGCTGCAGCGGCGCCGCGGCCGGCTCCGCCGTGCCGAGACTCGGGGCGACGCCCAGGTGCTGCACATCCAGCCCGGCTCCCAGCGCCTCCAGCTTCATCGCTGCGCGGCGCGACGCCGCGCTCAGGCTGCCCTCGCTCCACGCCAGCGCGGCGAGGCGGAGCAGCATCAGCTCGCGCTCGTCGAAGCGCAGCTCGCTCGGAAACTCCAGCTGCTCCTTCGAGATGCGATACCGGGTGAGCTGGTTGTTGCCCGGCTGCATCGGCGAATCGAGCGTCTCGATCTGAATGCCGAGCTCGCGCAACTGCTCCTTATCGCGCTCGAACAGACGGTCGAGGGCCGCGCGCTCCGATGCCGACGTCGATCCCGACCGCTCCGCGTAGCCGTGCACAGTCGACAGCAGCTCCTGCTTCGTGAGCCCCTGAGGGCTCACGACGAGGGCGAGAACCAGGCTGAAGACGCGCTGCTCGCCGGGAACGCGACCGGTCACCCGCGCCTCAGCCGACCCCGATGATGTCGACGACCACGACCTTCGCCTCGGCGTCCGACTCGTTCTCGATGATGACCAGCTGCGAACCGACCTTCGCACCCGTCAGCTGCTCGCGGAAGGTGTTGCCCGACTGGGAGATCTGCTGCTCGTTTCCGAGACCCATGAGGCCCGTGTTCCAGCTGTTGGTCTGCACGGTGCCGTCCCAGCCCACGGTGAGCACCTGCGCGATGACGTTGTCCTCGGCGCCGACCTCTGCGCCGTCACCCTCGACACGCACCGCCGAAGTGGTGCCGGCGGGGGCGTCGCGCGGGGGCAGCACGATGCCGGGGCGCCCCTCGTGATCGGTGACGACCGCGGGGAACCCGTTCGGGAGACCGCGGACCGGGCCGTGCGCGGCGAGCGGGCCCGCCGAGACGACGTCGATGACACCCACGAGGGGGGCCTCGGGATCGCCACCGAGCTGCATCGCGAGCTGCGAGCCCTCCTCGGGCGAGATCGCGACGACGACGCGGTCGCCGGGCGCCGCGCAGCGCAGCGACTCGCTCAGCGGGTTCGCCGCGTCCTCGGACACCAGCAGGAACTCCGCCGACTGATCGGCGGCCGCGAAGCCGGGGCTCTCGTAGAGCCGCTCACCGCTCGCGGGATCGAAGAAGGCCATGTTGACGCCCACGAGCGACTGCTCCTCGACGATGCTGCTGCGATCCGCCGCCTCCTCGACCACCGTGCGCTGCGTGGCGAGCACTTGCAGATCCTCGGGGATCGAGACCTCGGGGGTCTCGCCGAAGCCGCCCTCGACGGTGACGCCGTCGCTCAGCGCACCCGGGTGGAGCGTCGGCTCGCAATCTGCCGCCGAGGCCTGCGCGCTGCAGCCTGTGGCGCCGGCGAGGAGCAGCGCGGCGGCTGCAGTAGCGGGAACGAGTCGACGAAGCATGAGCACCTCTCGGAGAAGCCGATTCGGCCGCCGGAGCGGGCCGGCCGAACTGAACCCGGCTATCCTATCGAACCTCAGCGCGAGGAATGCGCGTCGCCGCCCTCGGCGTCGGCCTCGGCACCGCGCTCCCGCGCGAAGCGCTGCGTCTCCCGCACCTTCTTGCGCAGCACCTTGTCGCTCTTGCCCCGCTCGCCCACCGCTTGGGGCGTCCACGCGCCCGCGTCGCCCTGCTCGCCGATGTCGGGCAGCCAGCTCGCGAGATCCTCCTCGGTGAACTCGCTCTTCGAGGCACGGCGCTTGAGCTCCGGCAGCTGCGTACCCGGCGCGAGCCTGCGAGCGGTGATGAGGAAGCCGGTGTGCGCCACCATGCGGTGATCGGGGCGCACGGCGAGCCCCTCGACGTGCCAGCCGCGCACCATCGTCTCGGACGACTGCGGGTGCGTGAACAGTCCGCTGCGGCGGATCTCCTCGGCCGTGCGCGAGAGCTGCGTCACCGTGGCGACGTAGCAGATGAGCACACCGCCGGGCGCGAGCGCCTGCGCCGCGACGTCCACGCACTCCCAGGGGGCGAGCATGTCGAGCACCACGCGGTCCACCGAAGCCGCCTCGCACGTCGAGGGCAGCGTCTCCTGCAGGTCGCCGACGGTGACGGTCCAGTTCTCGGGGGCGCGCCCCTTGAAGGCCGCCACGTTGCCGCGGGCGATGTCGGCGAACTCCTCACGGCGCTCGAACGAGAACAACCGCCCCTCGGAGCCGATCCCCCGCAGCAGGTGCAGCGACAGCGCACCCGACCCGACACCGGCCTCGACCACCCGGGCTCCCGGGAAGATATCTGCGAGCGAGAGGATCTGCGCGGCGTCCTTCGGGTAGACGATCGCGGCACCGCGCGGCATCGACATCACGAAGTCGGAGAGCAGCGGGCGCAGCGCGAGGTATTCCTCGCCGTTGCTGTTCGTGAGGACGGAAGCGTCGGGCAGCCCCACGATCTCCTCGTGGCGGATCATGCCGCGGTGGCTGTGGAACTCGCCGCCGGGCACGAGCGTGATCGTGTTGAGACGGCCCTTCGGGCCCGTCAGCTGCACGCGGTCGCCGTAGCCGAGCGGGCCGCGAGCGGCCGGCGCGTGCTCGGCGGGCGTGGGCTCGGCGTTGCCGGCCTCCGAGGTCGAGTCGTCCATGATCTGCTGCTCGCTCACCGCTGCGCTCCCGTCGTCTGATCGGCGTTCCGCAGACCGCGGAAACGCTCGGAAAGTCTATCCGCGTCGACGCCTGCGAGCGTCGGCCACAGCTCGTGCGCCGGCGCCTCCCCCAGCTCGAGCAGGTTCGGCACGCCGATGGCGACCGCGCCGGACGCCCGGGCCGAGGCGAGCCCCGTGGGCGAGTCCTCGATCGCGAGGCATCGCTCGATCGGCACTCCGAGAAGCGCCGCACCGCGCAGGTAGGGGTCGGGATCCGGCTTCTCGCGGGCCACTTCGTCGCCGGCGACGATCCCGTGGAACAGCCCGTCGGGCAGCAGCCCGACCACCGCGTCGGCGATCGACCGCACGGCCATCGTCACGAGGGCGCTCGGGATCCCCGCCGCCGCGAGGGACTCCAGCAGCTCCACGGCGCCCGGCCGCCACTGCGGCCCCGCCGCGCGGAGGCCCGCGATCACGCCCGCCTCCCACTCCGCGATGATCTCGTCGATGCCGAGCGGCACACCCAGCTCTTGGAAGACGAGTGCGGCGCGGCGCAGACCCGATCCGATCAGGCGGTCGCGAGTCTCAGCGGTCAGCTCGATGCCGTACCTGGCGAGCATGGACAGCTCGGCGTCGAGCCACAGCGGCTCGGAGTCGATGACAGTGCCGTCCATGTCCCACAGGACGGCCGCGGGCGCTTCGTGCGGGGAAAGAGGACTCATCCGCATCAGTGTAGTGCCGAGGCCGGAGCCGGCGGCCCAAGATATGGGATCTGCCGTCGCTATGCCTGATCCGCCCCGGAGCGGCATAGCGACGGCAGATCCCATAGCGACGGCAGCACCCGCGTCTGAGACGGGGAGCGGTGTCGATATCCTGGAGGGTATGTCCGAGACCGCCTCCCCGCAGCCCCGCGTGCTCATCGTCGCCTTCCAGGGCTGGAGCGACGCCGGCGACGCCACCACCGAGGTGCTGCAGCACCTGGGCGGGCTGATCGACGCGGAGGTGCTGCACGTCATCGGCTCCGAGGGCTACGTCGACTTCCAGGTGCACCGCCCGAAGCTGGTGTTCGACTCCGACGGCAACCGGGTGCTCGAGTGGCCCGACACGCGCCTCTACGGCACCGTGCAGCGGCCCGGCGAGGAGGCCGCCGCTCCCCGACCCGACGAGGAGACGCTGCGGCGCATCGACGGCAGCCCCGTCACCGACCTGCTGCTGCTGGCCGGTGTCGAGCCCGCCCGCGACTGGCAGAACTTCGCCGACGAGATCGTCGAGCTGATCGACGTGTGGGGCGTCGACACGGTCGTGATCCTCGGCGCGATGTTCTCCGACGCCCCGCACTCGCGCCCCATCGCCGTCTCGGTCTCGACCGAGAGCGCCGAGCGGCGCGCCGAGACCGGCGCCGTGCGCAGCAGCTACGAGGGGCCCGTGGGCATCGCGACCGTCGTAGATCTCGCGCTCGCGCAGGCCGGCATCTCGGCGATCTCGCTCTGGGCGCAGGTGCCCCACTACGTGCACAGCGCCCCCTCGCCGAAGGCGACGCTCGCGCTCCTCGACAAGCTCGAGGAGCTGCTCGACATCGTGATCCCGCGCGGCGAGCTGCTGGTGCAGGCCAACGAGTGGGAGGCCAACATCAACCGGATCGCAGCCGCCGACGAAGACATGTCGCGCTACATCCGCGGCCTGGAGGAGTCGCGCGACGAGGCGATGGCGGCCGAGGCCACCGGCGACGCGCTCGCGCTGGAGTTCGAGAAGTTCCTCGAGGGCGGATCGCGCGGCGCCGATCAGACCGGCCCGAGCGAGGCGGATCTCACGGGCGACCCCGACGATCACGACGACGACGCGGACCCCGAGCAGCGCTGATCCGCGCCGCGATCCGCCACCGCGAGCAAGCTGCGATCGAGCCGGCCCCTTCGTATCGAGTCGGCCTGACATTCGCGCGAATCGTAGGCCGACTCGTACAGCACCGGCCGACTCGATAGCCGCGCAGCCCGCGCTACAGCTTCACGCCCAGCAGCGCATCGACGGCGTCGGAGATGAGCACCGGATCGTCGACGCCGCGGTCGAGTGCGGCGTCGAGCGTCGCCAGCATCACCGGCGTGTCGAGATCGTTCGCGAGCGCCGCCCGCAGCTGCTGCAGCACCGCGACCGAGGAGGCCGGGTCATCGCCGCGCCGCGCGAGCCCCTCGCGCCAAGCCTCGAGCCGACGGTTCGCGGTCTCCAGGTCGGCGTCGTGCCACTCCCACTCGGAGCGGTAGTGGTGCGCGAGCAGCCCGAGACGGATCGCCGACGGATCCGCCGGCACCCCGGCGCAGGCGCCGTGCGTGCCGTCGAGCAGCTTCGACACGAAGACGAGGTTGCCGCGCGACTTCGACATCTTGTGCCCCTGGTAGGCGACGAGGCCTGCGTGGCAGTAGGCGTGCGCGAGCGGTGTACCCGAGCTGGCGGTGGCGTGCGCCGCGGTGAACTCGTGGTGCGGGAACACGAGATCGGACCCGCCACCCTGCACCGTGAAGGCCCCGCCGAGCGCCCGCGTCGCGATCACCGAGCACTCGATGTGCCAGCCGGGCCGTCCTTCGCCCACCGGGCTCGGCCAGCTCGGCTCGCCCGCGCGCGCCGCGCGCCACAGCAGCGGATCGAGTGGGTTGCGCTTGCCCGGTCGCTGCGGATCGCCGCCGCGCTCGGCGCTGAGCTGCAGCATCGTGCCGCGGTCGTAGGGCGCGACGTCGCCGAGCCGCCACTGCGACTCGCGCTCGGCCGCGTCGGTATCGAAGTAGAGATCGTCGCCCGCGGCTTCCTCGGTCGGCACCGCGTAGGCGAGGCCCCGCTCCACCAGCTCGCGCACGGCGGCGGCGATCTCGTCGATCTGCTCGGTGACCGCCACGTAGTGCTCGGGAGGGATCATGCCCATGCGGAACATGTCTGAGCGGAAGAGCCCGATCTGCTCGTCGGCCAGCGCGCGCCAGTCGACGCCCGTCGCCTCGGCGCGTTCCAGCAGCGGATCGTCGACGTCGGTGATGTTCTGCGCGTAGACCGTTTCGAGGCCGGCATCGCGCCAGGCGCGCTGCATGATGTCGAACGCGAGGTAGGTGAAGGCGTGGCCGAGATGAGTCGCATCGTAGGGGGTGATGCCGCACACGTAGAGCAGCGCCCGGCCGTCCGAGATCGCGGGGTGCTCGAAGCGCCCGGTCGCGGTGTTGAACAGCTTCGGGGCGAGGCCGGTGCCGGGCAGTGCGGGCAGTTCGGGGGGCGTCCAGGTTCTCATCGGATCACCCCGACCGTCGCCGCTCCGGCGGTCTGCGCGGCCGCCGTGCCGCCCTCGGCGTCGAGCAGGCCCGTGCCGAGCAGCACGAAGATCACGGCGCCGAGCGCCAGGCGGTAGATCACGAACGGCATGAAGCTGCGCTTCGAGATGTAGCTCATGAAGAACTTGATCACGAAGATCGCGACGACGAAGGCGATGGCCGTGGCGAGCAGCGTCAGCGACATGGGGGCGCCGCCGCTCGGCTCGCGCACCTCCTTGAAGAGCTTGTAGAAGCCGGATCCGAGCACCGCGGGGATGGCGAGCAGGAACGAGTAGCGCGCCGCGGCCTCGCGGGTGTAGCCCATGAGGAGGCCGGCGGTGATGGTGCCGCCCGATCGGGAGACGCCAGGGATCAGCGCGAGCGCCTGGGCGCCGCCGTACAGCAGGCCGTGCTTCCAGGTGAGCTCTCGGAGGGGGCGCTCCTTGCGCCCGACCCTGTCGGCGACGCCGAGCAGCAGACCGAACACGATGAGCATCGTGGCCGTGAACCAGAGAGATCGCAGCGTGGTGTCGATCGCGTCCTCGAAGAGCAGCCCCAGCACCACGATGGGGATCGAGCCCAGGATGATCCACCAGCCCATGAGAGCGTCGGGGTCGCGGCGCGGCGCCTTGCCGACGAGCGAGCGCCCCCACTGGCCGATGATGCGCACGATATCGCGCCAGAAGAAGACGATGACCGCCGCCTCGGTGCCGATCTGGGTGATCGCGGTGAACGCGGCGCCGGCGTCGCCGATGCCGAGCAGCTCGCTCGCGATGCGCAGGTGCGCGCTCGAGGAGATCGGGAGGAACTCGGTGAGACCCTGCAGGATGCCCAGCAGAATCGCGTCGAAGAAGCCCATCATGTCCTTTCGGTGGCGGATGGAGGCGTGCGGCCGTTCCGGGCCGCCGTCCAGGATAGCTCAGGGGCGCCGCGAAGCCTTGGAGCGGCGGATCGTGCGCGGCAGCGGATCGGCGGCGCCCTGCCCTGGCGCCCGCCCGGTCAGTAGCGGCGCAGCAGGTCGACGAGCACCCGGTGCCCGAAGTCGAGGGCGTCGAGCGGCACGCGCTCGTCGACCCCGTGGAACATGCCCGGGAAGTCGAGGTCGGCGGGCAGGCGCAGCGGCGCGAAGCCGTAGCCCGCGATGCCGAGTCTGGAGAGGGCTTTGTTGTCGGTGCCGCCGGACAGCAGGTAGGGCAGCACGCGCGCCTCGGGGTCGGCGCGGCGCAGGCTCTCGGTCATGGCGTCGACGAGCTCGCCGGCGAAGGGCACCTCGAGACCGATGTCCGAGTGGACGGTCTCGATCTCGATGTCCGGCCCCACGATGGCCTGCACGCGGGCGAGCACGTCGCCCTGCTCCGAGGGCAGCGAGCGCACGTCGACGAGCGCCTCGGCGGTGTCGGGGATGACGTTGTGCTTGTAGCCCGCGGTGAGCACCGTCGGGTTGCTCGTGTTGCGCAGGCTCGCCTGGATGAAGCCGCCGCTCTTGCCGAGACGCAGCACGAGTTCGTCGGGCGCCACCTCGCGGGCGTCTTCGCCGAGGATGGCGGCGAGTTGGTCGACGAGGTCGCGCGTGGTGTCGCAGAGGGTGACCGGCCACTCGTGCCGCCCGAGCGCGGCGATGGCCTCGGCGAGCCGCGTGAGGGCGTTGTCGTGCCAGACCCGCGAGCCGTGGGCGGCGGTGCCCCGGGCGCGCAGGCGGATCCAGTCGAGCGCCTTCTCGCCGGTCTGAATGAGATAGGCGCGGGTGCCGGCCACGTCGATGGAGTAGCCGCCGACCTCGCTGATCGCCGCGGTGGCGCCCGCGAAGAGCTCGGGGTGGTGCTCGACGAGGTGGTGCGAGCCGTAGACGCCGCCGTTCTCCTCGTCGGCGAAGAAGGCCAGGATGATCTCGCGGCGGGGCCGCTCCCCCGCCCGCAGCAGCTCGGCGACGGCCGTGAGGATCATGGCGTCCATGTCTTTCATGTCGACCGCGCCGCGCCCCCAGAGCATGCCGTCGGCGATCACCCCGGCGAAGGGGTCGACGCTCCAGCCCGCGGGATCCGCCGGAACGACGTCGAGGTGGCCGTGCAGCACGAGGGCCGGCAGCTCGGACTCGGCGCCCGGCACGCGCGCGACGACGCTCGCGCGGCCGGGCAGCGACTCGAAGATCTGCGGCTCGAGCCCCAACTCCCGCAGATACGCCGCCACGTACTCGGCTGCCGGGAGCTCGGGTTCGGCGTCGCCGCCTCCGCGATTGGTGGTGTCGATGCGGATGAGATCGCGGGCCACGCGCGCGGTCTCGGAGAGCTGGGGGTCGGTGATCTCGCTGCTCATGCCTCCAGCGTAGCCGCAGCCTCCGACACGGGGCCGGGGCATGACGCCGGACGTCGCTCAGGGCACTACGATAATTGGTAATGAGAATCGTTACTCCTATCAAGCTCGTCGCTTTCGCAGTGCTCGCACTCGTGGCGGCCGCGACTGTCTGGGGCCTCATCGCCCTCTGGCCCGACTCCGACCGAGTCGCCCGGGCAGCGGACCGTGCGCCCCTCGTCGCGGAAGGCACCACCTTCGAGACCGGCGAACTCCTCGCGGTGACCGAGGGCTGCGCCGAAGCCGCCGGCAGCACGGCCGACGAGTGCCTGACCTTCTCCATCGGCATTCGCAGCGGCGACGACGCCGGCCACGTCGTCGATATCACCGCTCGAGGCGCCATCACCCAGGCCGGCCTGCAAGCCGGCGACCGTATCGAGCTCATGGCCTCCCCGCACGCGCCCACCGCCGAGACCCGCTACCGGCTCGCGAATCAGTACAGCGTGTCGGGCGTGTTCCGCGGCCTGCCGCTCGCGATCCTCGCGCTCGTCTTCGTCGCGGTGGTGATCGCGGTGGGCAGGCTCAGAGGTCTGCTCGCCCTCCTCGCACTCGGGATCAGCGCGACCGTGCTCCTCGCCTTCCTGCTGCCTGCGCTCGTGGCCGGCTCTCCCGGCCTGCTCGTCGGGGTCATCGCGTCGAGCGCGATCATGTTCGTGATCCTGTACCTGGTGCACGGCTTCAACATGCGCACCACTTCGGCGCTCGTCGGCACGCTGTGCGGCATCGCGATCATGGCCGGCGTCTCGCTGATCGCCACACAGGCGACGCGCCTCAGCGGCATCGGCGACGAGGCCTCGGGCACGCTCGCAGGCGTGGCCGAGCACATGGACTTCCGCGGGCTGCTCAGCTGCTCCGTCATCATCGCCGGGCTCGGCATTCTCAACGACGTCACGATCACCCAGGCATCGTCGGTGTGGGAGCTGCGCGCCGCCGCCCCCGCGATGCCGCGGCACGAGGTGTACGCGAGCGCGATGCGGATCGGGCGCGACCACATCGCCTCGACCGTGTACACGGTGTTCTTCGCGTACGTCGGGGCGGCGCTCGGCGTGCTGATCCTGGTGTACCTCTACAACCGGCCGTTGCTCTCGCTGCTCACCCACGAGGACATCGCGATCGAGGCGGTGCGCACCCTGTGCGGCAGCATCGGGCTCGTGCTCGCCGTACCGATCGCCACCAGGGCGGCGGTCTGCTTCGCACCCGCGCCCTCGACCGGCTCCGCAGACGCGGCATCGCCCGCCGAGGCGCCGAGCGTCTAGCGCACCGGCGCGTCGACCGGTCGGGCGTCGTCGTCGAGCGGGTACGAGAAATGCCACCACTCCAGCTCGTAGGGTTCGAAACCGCCGGCGATCATCGCTTCACGCAGCCGCGCCCGGTTGGCGGCCTGTTCCGGGGCGAGGCCCTCGGCATCGTAGTGCGACCGCTCGCCGAAGAAGTCGAACGGGCCGCCCATGTCGAGCGGCTCGCCGCCGGCGAGGTCGACGAGGGTGAGGTCGACGGTGCCGCCGAGCGAGTGCTTCGATCGCTCGGCGATGTAGCCGAGTTCGAAGAGCTGCGGCTTCTCGAAGTCGGGGTAGTACTCCGCTCGGGTCGAATCGTCGTCGGTGCGGGCCCAGTCCATGAAGAACCGCACCGCCCGCGTGGGGCGGTAGGCGTCGTAGACGCGCAGACCGAGGCCCTCCGCCGCGAGCTCCCGCTGCACCCCGGCGAGCGCGGCCGCCGCATCGCGCTGCAGGATCACCCGATCGTCGGTCTCGTAGCCGTCGACCACCTGCCCCGTGAAGTTGCGGGTGCCCGCGTAGCGCAGCTCGACCTCGATGCCGGGTTCGAGCTCACGGGCGTCGACGAAGTCGTCGGGCATGGTGCGCTGCTCCGCAGCATCCGCACGCCCGTCGATCCGCTCCGCGGCCGGAGCCGGAAGCTCCCGCTGCGCCGAACCGGCCGCGACCGCGCCGATCGCACCGGCCGCGGCGCCGAGCAGCAGCACGACCCCAACCGACAGCGCCGCGATCCTCGCAAGGCGCGACGCGAGCCTGCGCACCAGCAGCAGCGATCCGAGCGCCAGCACGGCGAGCAGCACGAATCCGACGACGGCGATGGTCTGAGGCGCTGGCACGGCATCAGCCTAGGGGATCCCGAGCGCCGGATGAGAGACTGAGCGGCATGGCATATCTCGCGCTCGTCACCGGGGCCTCCGCCGGACTCGGCGCCGAACTCGCACGGCAGCTCGCCGAGCGCCGCGTGAACCTCGTGCTCGTCGCCCGCGACGAAGCCCGGCTCGAAGAGCTGGCCCGGCGACTGCGGCACGAGCACGGCGTAGCCGTCGAGGTGCTGGCCGCCGACCTCACCGAGCCCGACGGACTCGAACGAGCGGCGAAGCGCGTCGCCGACCCCGACTCCCCCGTCGACATCCTCATCAGCAACGCGGGCTTCGGCGTGTACGAGGGGTTCGAATCGAGCCGCATCTCCGACGAGCGGCGCCTGCACGAGCTGCTGTCGTGGGTGCCGCTCCGGCTTGCGCACGCCGCGATCCCGGGTATGCTCGCCCGCCGTCGCGGCTGGATCATGAACGTCGCGAGTGTCGCCGCCTTCACCCCGAGCGGCAGCTACGGGGCGGCGAAGGCCGCGGTCGTCTCGCTCTCGCGTTCGCTGAACGCCCGATATCGCGGATCGGGCGTGCGGATCACGGCGCTCTGCCCCGGCCTGCTCGACACGGAGTTCCACGAGCGCATGGGCGCGGACCACCTGCCCCGGCTGCCCCGCATCGCGTGGGCCGACACCCGCAGAGTCGCCCGCGAGGGGCTGCGCGGGCTGCACCGGGGCCGCGCCGTGGTCGTCTCGGACTGGCGCTACCGCCTCACCCGACCCCTCATCTCGGTGATCCCCGACCGGCTGCTGGAACGGACCACGACCACGAGCGAGTGAGCCGCGCGCTGCGCGGAATCCGCACCGATGTCCCGCCGATCCGCTCGCTCAGCCCGGGGCGATGAGGCCCGAGATCCACGAAACCACCATCGCCACGACGAGCGCGTCGAAGGCGAACGAGATGAAGATGTGCGTGCGCACCGCGGTGAGCCCGGCGCGCACGAGCCCCGGCGGCTGCATGCCGTCGACGCCGAGGCTCAGGCCCCGGCCGCCACCGCCTCGGCGACCGGCGTACCGCCCGCGTTGAAGCGGATCGTGCGGCCGATCGTGCCGTCGTCTGCGAGCACCGCCGCGACGACCGCCGCGACGTCGGCCCGGGGCACGCTCTCCGACTGCTGCGCATCGGCGTCGATCCGCCCGGTGCCGGGATCGAGGGTGAGCGCGCTCGGCCCGAGCACCGTCCAGTCGAGCCCGGAGGCGCGCAGGTGCTCGTCGGCGGCGGCCTTCGCCTCGGCGTACGCGAAGAACGGATGGTCGGGGGCGACCCCGTGCTGCGGCGACGCACCGAAGTAGGAGACCATCACGTAGCGCCGCACCCCCGCACGCTCGGCGGCATCCATGCTGCGCACCGCGGCCTCGTGATCCACCGCGCGCGTGCGCGCCGGGTTGCCGCCGCCCGCGCCCGCCGACCACACGACCGCGTCGTGACCCGAGATCAGCTCGGACAGCGCCGCCACGTCGAGCCCTTCGATGTCCGCGACGAGCGGCTCCGCCCCCGCCGCTCGCACCTCCTCCGCGTGATCCGGGTTGCGGATCACCGCCGTCACCCGGTCGCCCCGCTCCACGAGCAGCGGTTCCGTGAGCAGCGCGATCTTGCCGTGTCCGCCGAAGATGATGATCCGTGCCATGCCTTCCACCCTACGCGCCGAACCGGCTCGCGCAACGGGGTGCCGAATCGGCTTGCAACCGGATCACGAGCCGGGCGCAACCGGATCACGAGCCGGGTGCCGCGAACCGTGCGCCTCCCGCAAGATAGCGACTCGTGCACGGCAACGCAACGGGGTGCCCGCCCAGCCGCCGAGACGGTTGACTGGTGATGATCCGATGCACGCAACGAGATTGGGAGAACACCATGACGCACCTGACCGGGAAGCGCGTAGCGATCCTCGCCACGAACGGCTTCGAGGACTCCGAGCTGACCGAACCGCTGTCCGCAGTGAAGGAGCACGGCGCCGAGGTCGACATCGTCTCGACGAACACGGGCACGATCCGCGGCAAGAACGGGCACGAGACCATCGTGAGCCGGTCGTCCGCCGACGCGAGCGCCGCCGACTACGACGCGCTCGTGCTGCCGGGCGGCGTGGTGAACGGCGACCGCATCCGGCTCGATGAGCACGCGGTGGCGTTCACGCGCGACTTCTTCGAGCAGCACAAACCGGTCGCCGCAATCTGCCACGGCGGCTGGATCCTCGCCGACGCCGACGTGCTGCAGGGCCGCACCGTCACCTCCTACCCGAGCCTGCGCACCGACCTGCGCAATGCCGGCGCGACGTGGGTGGACGAAGAGGTGGTGGTGGATCAGGGCCTCGTCACGAGCCGCACCCCCGACGACCTGCCCGCCTTCAACGCGAAACTCGTCGAGGAGATCGCCGAGGGCAAGCACCGCGGGCAGACCCCGTAACGGGCTCCCCGCGGCAGGGCGTCCGGAGCTCCCTCGGGGCGGGCCGGACGCCCTGCCGCGTCCGCGTCACCGCTTCAGCCGCGCGGACCGCCCGCCACGTAGAGCACCTGACCCGACACGAATCCGCTCGCCTCGTCGGCGAAGAAGGCGACCGCGTGCGCGATGTCCTCGGGAGTGCCCACGCGCCGCACCGGCACCGCCGCGGCCTCGCGCGCGACGAGCTCGTCGAAGCCGATGCCCAGGCGCTCGGCGACCGAACGGGTCATGTCGGTGACCGTGAACCCCGGCGCGACCGCGTTGGCGGTGATCCCGAAGCGGCCGAGTTCGAGCGCGAGCGTCTTCGTGAGCCCCTGGATGCCGGCCTTGGCCGCCGAGTAGTTCGCCTGCCCAGCGTTGCCGAGCGCCGAGGTGCTGGAGATGTTCACGATCCGCCCCCAACCGTGATCCACCATGTGCTGCTGCGCCTCACGGCTCAGCAGGAATGCGCCGCGCAGGTGCACGTTCATGATCGTGTCCCAGTTCTCGACGGGCATCTTGAACAGCAGGTCGTCGCGCAGCACACCCGCGTTGTTCACGAGGATCAGCGGCGGCCCGAGGCGCTCGGCGACGCCCGCCACCCCGTCTCGCACACTCTGCTCGTCGCTGACGTCGACGGCGAACGCCGCGGCCTCGCCGCCCGAGCCGCGAATCAGCTGAGCGGTCTCCGTCACACCGTCGAGATCGAGGTCGAAGAGCGCGAGCTGCGCGCCGCGCCGCGCGAGTTCGAGGGCGATCGCGCGTCCGAGCCCGCGGGCCGCTCCGGTGACGATCGCCGTCCGAGGCCGAAGTGTGTCCATGATCCGCTCCCTTGCGCGCCTGCTTCCTCCGCTCAGGTTACCCCTCCCGTCTGGCCCGAAGGGTGCTGCCCGCCCTCGTCGTGCTCCACCCGGCTCGCCGCCCTGCCTCGCCCTCCTCCGTTCCCGCCTCGTCCGTCTGCTCTTGCCCGCCCCGCCCCACCTGGCGCCGCCCTGCTCGGCGAGAGGCGGATTTCGCAGGCCACAGGGGGCTCACCTCATGCGAAACTCGCCTGTCAACAGCGCGCCGCGAGGTGGGGCGGGGCACCGGGAGCGATCATGCGGGGCAAGACACAGAGATGGTCACCGGGGCGCGGGATGCACAGATATATACGAGCAAAGAGATAGCGATTGCCCCTAAAGTGGACAGCATGATAGGAACCTCTCCCGAGTGGATCTCGGCGTTCGCGGCAGTCGGCGCCCTCGTGGCGGCGACTGGGGCGGCCCTGCAGGCGAAGTCGCTGTTCCAAGTCGAATCGGCTCGCGATCAGGCCGCGGCGCAGAACCGGAAGCGCACGCAGGCCCGCGCCATCTCGGCGTGGGTCGCCGCGGAGATCGACGCCGACGACCGCGAATGCTCATACGGCATGGTGATCTCGAACTCCTCCTCGGAGATGATCTTCGACGTGCGCGTCGAGATCACCGGCAAAGCAGGCGAACCGTTGTCGCCCGCGACGTTCACGGTGCTCCCTCCCGGTGACTACTACCTGGCCGAGACCGCAGAGAAGTGGGTGTGGTCCTACCCCTCCGAGATCGGGTCATTCGAGAACGAGATCAGGCCCATCACCAAGTCGAAGCGCCGCCGCATCACCTCGCTCGCGTTCCGCGACTCCGACGACGTCAGGTGGCGCCGGTTCGAGAGCGGCACCCTGCAGGAGCTCGCCACCACCTCCTGAGCAGCGGATCAGTGCACTCCGCCCCGCTTCCACCCTTCTTCCCGCCCAGCCCCGCGGGTATCCCGAAAGGCGGGTTTCGCAGCTCGCGGACCACTGCACCCGTGCGAAATCCTCCTCTCGACCCCGGGCGACGCTGACGTAGCCGGGAGGGCAGGCGCTGCCCTAGGTGCCGCAGTAGGTGACGTGGGGGCGGCCCGGCGGGCCGGGGAGCGCGTAGGCCTCGAGGCCCGGCCGCGGTTCGAAGGGTCGCATCACGGCGTCGAGCGCCGCCTCGAAAGGCGCCAGGTCGCCCTCGGTCGCGGCGACGAGCGCCGCGTCGACGAGGTGATTGCGTGCGATGTAGAGCGGGTTCACGGCGTCCATGGCGTCGGGATCGGGGCGGCGCGCCAGCCAGCGCCCCAGCCACTGGCCGGCACCGCCGTGCTCGCCGAGCAGTTCCTCATAGCGGATCGCGGACCCTACACTGCCAGCACCCCGAGCGCCAGCACCACCAGCACCGCCAGCACCACCAGCGCCCCCGCCCGCCGCCGAGCGTGCGGTCTCGGCGAGCGCGCGAAAGGCGCGCGTGTAGTCGATCCGCCCCGCTGCCAGCTCCTGCAGCAGCTCGGCGGCGAGCGCGACCACCTCGTCGTCATCGATGGGATTCGCGGCGAGCCCGAGCTTGGCCCGCACGCCGGCGATCCACGCGTCGTCGTAGGCGCGCCCGAAGTCTTGCAGTGCGGCGACGGCCAAGCGCTCGGCGGTGGCGGGGTCCCCGTCGGTCTCCTCGGCGATGAGCGGCAGCAGGGTTTCGGCGAAGCGGGTGACGTTCCAGCCCGCGATGACGGGCTGCGCCCCGTAGGCGTAGCGGCCCCGGTGGTCGATGGAGCTGAACACCGCGGCGGGGTCGTAGGCGTCGAGGAAGGCGCAGGGCCCGTAGTCGATGGTCTCGCCCGAGATGGTGGTGTTGTCGGTGTTCATGACGCCGTGCACGAATCCGACGAGCACCCATGAGGCGACGAGGCGCGCCTGCGCTTCGACCACCGCGATGAGCAGCCCCAGGTACCGGCTGTCGCTCTCCGCGAGTGCGGGGTAGTGCCGGTCGATCGCCAGGTCGGCGAGGCGGCGCAGCACCTCGGTGTCGCCGAGAGCGCGCGCGTACTGAAAGGTGCCCACGCGCAGATGGCTGCTCGCCACCCTCGTGAGCACGGCGCCCGGCAGGGGGTCGAAGACTTCGTCGCGCATGACGCGCTGGCCGGTGGCGACGACGGCGAGCGCGCGGGTGGTGGGGATGCCGAGGGCGTGCATCGCCTCCCCCATCAGGTACTCGCGCAGCATGGGGCCGACGGCGGCGAGGCCGTCGGCGCCTCTCGCGAAGGGGGTGCGGCCGGATCCTTTGAGGTGCAGTTCGTGCAGCTTCCCGCGGGTGTCGGCGATGTCGCCGAGCAGCAGGGCGCGGCCGTCGCCGAGTCGCGGGGTGTAGGTGCCGAACTGGTGCCCGGCGTAGGCCTGGGCGACGTGACGGCTGCCGTCGGGGTGGTCGCCGCCGATCAGCCAGCGGGTGCCCCCTTCGCCGCGCAGCTGCTCGGGGTCGAGGCCGAGTTCCCGCGCGAGCGGTTCGTTGAGGGCGAGGATCGCGGGCTGTTCGGGCCGCATCGCCTGCCAGGGCAGCGCGAGTTCGGGCAGTCGTTCGGCGAAGGCGGAGCCGAGGGGCCGGTCGAGCGGATTGTCGATCGGCCGGACGCTCGCAGTCTCCGGGTGGGAGGCTGCCGCGGGGACTGCGGCGGGCTGGACTGGGATGCGCATGCTCCGAGGCTACGCCCGCTTCCTCCCCTCGCGTTCAGGGAGCCGGGCTCAGCACGACGAGGCCGCCCCCCTGCCGCGCTCGCAGCACCCGGAGTTAGGATCGTGGCAGGCGAAGGGGGGCGCATCATGGACGGACACGTGGTGATCGCGGGAGGTTCCGGGTTGATCGGCGGGGCGCTCACCTGGCTGCTGCAGGCCGAGGGGCGGCGGATCACGCACCTCGTGCGGCGACCCGCGCGAGGCCCGCACGAGGTCGAGTGGCTCACCGATGGCCGCCCGCTCGATCCAGCGGTGCTCGACGGCGCCGATGCGGTGGTGTGCCTCAACGGGGCGAGCATCGGCCGGCTGCCCTGGACGGCCGGGTACCGCCGCACGCTGCGCGAGTCGCGGCTGATCCCCACCCGCACGCTTGCGACCGCGCTGCGCAGCCTCGGTGGACGAGCCCCCGCGTTCCTCTGCGCCTCGGCGGTCGGCTACTACGGCGACCGGCCGGGCGAGACGCTCGACGAGGCGAGCCCGCAGGGCGGCACCTTCCTCGCCGAGCTGAGCGGGGCGTGGGAGCGGGAGGCCCGCGCCGCGGGGCGGGAGACCCGAGTGGTGCTGCTGCGCACCGCTCCCCTGCTGCACGCCGAGGGAGTGCTGAAGCCGCTGCTCGCCCTCACGCGGGCGGGGCTGAGCGGGCCACTGGGCGCCGGCACGCAGCTCTGGCCCTGGATCTCGCTCGACGACGAAGTGCGGGCGATCCGCCATCTCATCACGGCCGACATCGAAGGCCCGGTGAATCTCTGCGGGCCGCACGCCGCATCTGCGAACGACATCGGTCGGGAGCTGGCGCGGCAGCTGCACCGCCCCTTCCTGCTGCCCGCGCCCCCGTGGGCGCTGCGCCTCGGCCTCGGGCGCGACGCCGCCGACTCGCTGCTGCTCGCCGACGCCCGGGTGCTGCCCACCGTGCTGGAGGGCTCGGGCTTCGCGTTCGAGCATCCCACGGTCGAGCGGGCGGTGTCGGCGGCGCTCGCCGGCTAGCCCGGTCGTCCGCCCGTTCGGGATACACTGCCAGACGGTTCGACGAAAGGGGTGGGCGTGGCAGAGCACCGACTGAAGCGCGCGGCACGGGATCGGGCGCGCAGCGTCACCCCGACGGCGACGACGGCCGCACCGGCACTGACCCGGCACATCGTCGACGGCCATCCGCAGCCGCTCGCAGTCGGCGCCCCTCCCGAGGCGTCTCTCGCTTTCACTCGGGCCGATCCCTCGCACCTGGCGCTCACGGTGATGGCCGCCCCCACGCCCGAGAGCATCGCCGAGCTAGCCTCCGCGTGGCAGCTGCACCCGTTGCTGGTCGAGGATCTGCTGCACGCCGGGCAGCGGCCCAAGCTCGAGCGCTACGGCGAGGTGCTGTTCCTCGTGCTGCGCTCGGCCCGGTACATCGACGAGATCGAGGAGGTGGAGTTCAGCGAGTTCCACCTGCTCGTGCGGCCGCGCGCGGTGGTGATCGTCTGCCAGGACGGGAGGCTCGCCGACGGCACCGAAATCGCCTCCGGCGCCGTCGCACCGCCGGGCGCCCCGCTCGGCGAGGGCGCCCGGCTGCTGGAGAACGAGCAACTGCTGCGACTCGGCCCCGAGGGCATCGTGTACCAGCTGCTCGACACGATCGTCGACGGCTACTTCCCCGTGCTCGACGGGGTGCAGACCGACAAGGAGCAGATCGAGCGCCAGGTGTTCAGCGGCGACGCCGCCGCGGCCGAACGCATCTACCACCTCAGCCAGGAGGTGATCGACGTGCTCCACGCCACCACCGCGCTCACCCGCGTCGTGCATCGCCTGCAGCAGGGCGCCGACAAGTACGCGATCCCCGACCCCCTGCAGGCCTACCTGCAGGACGTCGCCGACCACCTCACCCGCGTCGTCACCGAGACGACCGAGCTGCGCGACGCGCTCTCGCAGATCCTCAACGTCAACGCCACGCTCGTGGCGCAGCGCCAGAACGAGGACATGAAGAAGATCTCGGGTTGGGCGGCGATCCTCTTCGCGCCGACCCTCATCGCCGCGGTCTACGGCATGAACTTCGACCTCATGCCCGAGTTGCACTGGGCCGCCGGGTATCCGCTCGCCGTGGGCGGGATGGTCGGGTTCGCGGCGCTGCTGTACGTGGTGTTCAAGCTGAAGAAGTGGATGTAGGGGGCTCGACGCCGGTGCGACCGTGGCCCGCGGAGCGCGCGGGCTCCCTCAGCACCACCGTCGCCCACTCGTCGATGAACGGATCCGGGGCCGTCACCCTCGTGATCCGCTGACCGGCGACCGGGTGCGAGTCCCCTCGGGCGAGGAGCACGACCCCGACCTCGCCGTCGGCGGCAACGGCCACGAGATGCGTGCTGTCAGCCGCCCAGACGCGAACCTCCTGGACGCCCTCGGTCCCTTCGAAGAGGACCGTCGTACCGGCCTCGGACCATGTCGTCCGATGCTTCAGCCCGAGTCGATCGAAGAGCAGAACGTCGAGATCGGCTATCGGCGCAGTCGCCACGATCGCGGCGGTCGTGGCATCCGGATGGGAAGCTCGATATCCGACCCAGGCGAAGCTCACAGCGCCCCTGAGAGGAAAGTCCACGTACATCCCGGGAGCGGAACCACCGGTGACCTGGTAGGACACCACATCGCGCGACTTCATCGCCCGAACCTGCTGATCCACTAGTGCGCCGAGACCGCTGAAAGCCATGGATCCACACTAGATTGCCCTGGTCAAGAAAACAAGTCGTTCGTTCGACTTCTCATCTCGGCTGCCGGCCCCCGCGGCAGAGAACGGCAACGATCCGCGAGACGCACCCTATCGCTTCTCCCCCGCTTTGCGCCCGAAGGCGCCCCTGGTGCGCGAGATGCGGTAGTCGATGCGGTCGTCGACCCACGATTCGAGTTCGGGGATGTCGGTGATCGTGCCCGCCAGCTCGTTCGAGATGTGCTCGGTGACTCTGTCGAGGCGCTCGATGCGCTCGGCGCGTTCTAGCACCCGATGGTCGATGCGCAGCGCGCGCAGCGTCGACCAGCTCATGAGCAGCAGCACCACGCTGAACGGCAATGCGGTCGCGAGCGCCGCCGCCTGCAGCGATTGCAGTCCGCCGGCGAGCAGCAGGGCGATCGCCACGACTCCCTCGAGCACCGACCACAGCACCCGCGACCAGGTGGGCGGGTTGGGGTGGCCGCCCGAGGCGAGCATGTCGACCACCAGCGATCCCGAATCCGATGACGTGATGAAGAAGATCGCGATGAGCAGGATCCCGAGCACGGAGAACACCGTGCCGAAGGGCAAGTCGCCGAGCACCTTGAAGAGGGCGCTCTCGACGTGCACCTCACCGTTCTCGACGAGGTCGCCGGCGCCGAAGAGCTGCCGGTAGAGACCCGCACCGCCCATCACCGAGAACCACACGACGCCGACGAGCGTGGGGGCGAGCAGCACTCCGGCGATGAACTCGCGCACGGTGCGGCCGCGCGAGATGCGGGCGATGAAGATGCCCACGAACGGCGACCACGAGATCCACCAGCCCCAGTAGAAGATCGTCCAGCCGGAGAACCAGCTCGTGGCCTCGGGCGAGCGCTGGTAGGCGCCCACGTCGAAGGTCATCTGCAGCGCGTTCGCGAGATAGAAGCCGATCGACTCCGTGAGGTTCTGCAGCAGGAACAGGGTCGGCCCGAGCAGCAGCACGCTGATGAGCAGCAGGCCCGCCATCGACAGGTTGATGTTCGAGAGCCACTTCATGCCGGCGCCGATGCCGCTGATCACCGAGAACATGGCGATGAGGGTGATGACGAGGATGAGCACCACGAGCAGCGTGTTGCTCGCCCGGTCGACGACCCCGATCTCGGCCATGCCCGCGGAGATCTGCTGCACGCCGAGGCCCAGCGAGGTCGCGACGCCGAAGACGGTGCCGAAGATCGCGAGCACGTCGATCACGTCGCCCACCCAGCCCTTCACGCGCTCGCCGAAGAGGGGTTCGAGCGACCAGCGGATGGACACGGGCCGGCCGCGGCGGTGAATCGCGTACGCGATCGCGAGCCCGATGACCGCGTAGATGGCCCACGGGTGCAGGCCCCAGTGCACGAAGGTCTGCGCCATGGCGAGACCGGCGAGCTCGGCCTGGTCGCCCTCCCAGCCGGGCTTCGGCTGCACCGTCGCGTAGGTGAGCGGTTCGCCCACGCCGTAGAAGACGAGACCGATGCCCATACCGGCGGCGAACAGCATCGCGAACCACGAGAGCGCGCCGAACTCGGGGACATCGTCATCGCGGCCGAGGCGGATCCGCCCGAGCCGCGAGCACGCGATGCCGACCGCCACCACGATGAACACGGCCACGATGATCATGTAGTACCAGCCGAGGTTCTCGACGATCCAGCTCTGCACGGCGGTGAAGACGCCTTCGGCGAGGGAGGGGGCGAGAATCGCGAACAGCGAGACGAGCAGGATCACGATGAGCGCGGGCCAGAAGACCCGCGGTGAGATCATGCCGCGCCCGATGCGCACCCCGTGGCGCCGCAGCTTCTCGGTGATGCGCGCGTCGGAGTCGTCTTCGGCGATCTGCACGGACTGCGGCAGGTGCACGGTGACCGGCAGATCCGGGTCGGAGGGGATCGCGGCGGCCACCCGGCTCAGCTGCTCGACGAGCTCCGCCTCGGAGGCGAGCACGGCCTCCGCAAGCGTCTCCGGCGGAACCTCGCCGCCGTCGCCGCTCTCCTCGGGGTGGGGCGGTTCACGATCCGGGCGCGCGGCGCCCTCGTCCTGCTGGTCCTTCGAAGTCATGGCCCCTCCACCCCTGTCGGCCGAACGGTTCCGGCCCTACTACCTTTGCGGCCGGTGCGGGTCATTGCAAGCCGGGATCCGCGTCGCCGTCCCGCTGCGGCGGTCGCCGGACGGGGCTGTCGCCCGCTCAGCCATCAGCATCGGCACCGCAGACTTGAAAGTTCGCCGTGTCGAACTTTAGAATGGACACCATCGAACCACGCGCCTCCGCCTGCGGAACCGGCGCCGGGTCCGCACCCCAGCACACCGCCCCCACACACCCGAACACAGGAGCCCCATGCCCCGCCGCCCGCACCGCACCGCCGCCCGCCGCGGCCTCGCGCTCGCCGCGATCGCACTCGTCGTGAGCACCCTGGCAGGCTGCGGATCAGCCGAAGCTGCCGATGAGGCCGCGCCCGACGACGGGCGCCCAGTGGTGCTCACCACGTTCACGGTGCTCGCCGACATGGCCCGCAACGTGGCAGGCGACCACCTGCGCGTCGAGTCGATCACCAAGCCTGGCGCCGAGATCCACGGCTACGAGCCCACGCCGAGCGACGTGCGCCGTGCCGCCGACGCCGAGCTGATCCTCGACAACGGCCTCGGCCTCGAGGCCTGGTTCGAGCAGTTCGTGGCCGACCTCGACGTTCCCCGCGCCGTCGTCAGCGACGGCGTCGAGCCGATCCCGATCGCCGACGACGCCCACGCCGAGCTGCCGAATCCGCACGCCTGGATGAGCCCGCGGAGCGCGCAGCTCTACGTCGGCAACATGGTCGCCGCCTTCAGCGAGCTCGACCCGCAGCACGCCGCAGACTACGCCGCCAACGGCGAGGCCTACCGCGCCGAGCTGCAGCTCGTGCACGACGAGCTCATCGCACAGCTCGCCGGACTGCCCGAGCAGCAGCGCGCCCTCGTCACCTGCGAGGGGGCGTTCTCGTACCTCGCCCGCGACACCGGCCTCTCCGAACGGTACATCTGGGCGGTCAACGCCGAACAGCAGGCGACACCGCGGCAGATCGCGGACACCATCGACTTCGTGCGCGAGAACACAGTGCCGGCCGTGTTCTGCGAGTCGACGGTCTCGGACAAGCCCATGCGGCAGGTCGTCGAGTCGACCGATGCCGCCTTCGGCGGTGTGCTCTACGTCGACTCCCTCTCGGAGGCCGACGGCCCCGTGCCGAGCTACCTCGAACTGATCCGCCACGATGCCCGGCTCATCGCCGAAGGACTCACCGGGAGCACCGAATGAGCACCCCGGCCGACTCCGCACCCGCGACCGCCCCCGCACCCGCGCTCGAGATCCGCGACCTCACCGTGCGCTACGGCGAGGTGCTCGCCCTCGACTCGGCGAGCTTCACCGTCGAACGGGGCCGCGTCTGCGGTCTCGTCGGCATGAACGGCTCGGGCAAGTCGACCCTGTTCAAGACCATCATGGGCATGATCCGCCCCGATGCCGGCTCGGTGCTCATCGACGGCGATCCGCCCGCCCGCGCCCGCGGCGAAGGACGGATCGGCTACGTCCCCCAGAGCGAGGACGTCGACTGGGCGTTCCCCGTCTCGGTGCGCGACGTCGTGATGATGGGGCGCTACGGACACCTCGGGATCTCCCGCAGGCCCCGGCGCGCCGACCGGGAGGCCGTCGGCCGCGCACTCGAACGCGTCGAGCTGACCGACTACGCCGACCGCCAGATCGGGCGGCTCTCCGGGGGCCAGCGCAAGCGGGCCTTCGTAGCCCGGGGCATCGCCCAGGGGGCCACGACGCTGCTGCTCGACGAGCCCTTCGCGGGGGTCGACAAGCGCTCGGAGGCCACCATCACCCGCCTGCTGCGCGAACTCGCGAGCGACGGTCACACGATCCTGGTATCCACGCACGATCTGCACGCGCTCCCGGCCCTGGCCGACGAGGCGGTGCTGCTCATGCGGCGCGTGCTCATGCACGGCGACCCGGAGGCGGTGCTGCAGCCGGAGGCGCTGGCGCTCGCCTTCGGGCTCGACGTCATGCACCGCGACGGCGACCGCCCGCAACGAGGAGACGACGCATGAACCCGCTCGACCTGCTGCTCGATCCCCTCGGCTACGACTTCATGACACGAGCCCTCGCCACGGCCCTCATCGCCTCGGTCGTCTGCGCGCTCCTCTCCTGCTGGCTCGTGCTCATCGGCTGGTCGCTGATGGGCGATGCCGTCTCGCACGCGGTGCTGCCCGGCGTCGCGCTCGCCTACCTCGTGGGCGCCCCCTTCGCGCTGGGGGCGGTGGTGTTCGGCGTGCTCGCCGTCGCGCTCATCGGCGCGGTGCGGGACACGAGCCGCGTGAAGGAGGACGCCGCCATCGGCATCGTCTTCACCACGCTGTTCGCGCTCGGCCTCGTGATCATCTCGGTCGTGCCCTCGCAGACCGATCTCACCCACATCATCTTCGGCAACCTGCTCGGCGTATCGGCCGCCGATCTGCTGCAGATCGCGGTGCTCGCCGCCCTGGTCTTCGTCGTGCTGATCGTCAAGCGGCGCGACTTCACCCTCTTCGCCTTCGACCCCACCCACGCGCACGCCATCGGCCTGCACCCGCGCTTCCTCGGCGCGATCCTGCTGGGCCTGCTCGCCATGACCTCGGTCGTCGCCCTGCAGGCGGTCGGCGTGATCCTCGTGGTCGCGATGCTCATCATCCCCGGCGCCACCGCCTACCTCCTCACCGATCGCTTCGGCCGCATGCTCGTGATCGCCCCCGCGGTCGCAGCCGGCTGCGCGATCATCGGCCTCTACACGAGCTACTACCTCGACACCGCCTCCGGCCCCATGATCGTGCTCGCGCAGGGGGCCGCGTTCGCGCTGGCCTACCTGTTCGGGCCGCGTCAGGGTCTCATCGCCACCCGGGTGCTGGCCCGGCGGCGGGCGCGGCGCGCCCGGGCCTGACCGGCGCCGACGAACCCGCGCGTGTCGATTCGCAGCACCCGGTCGTCGTCCGATCTCGGCGCTCCGCGACCGTCGGTGTTGCTGGTGATCAGCCAGAGCGTCCCGTCCGGCGCGGTCACCGCGTCGCGCAGACGCCCGTAGTCTCCGGCGAGGTGCACAGTCGCCGCGCCGAGGTCTGCGAGCGGCACCGAGCGCAGTCGTTCGCCGCGCAGGTTGGCGATGAAGAGCCGCCCGTCGGCGACGGTCAGGCCACTCGGGCTGGCCTCCGCCGGCGTCCACTGCTGCACGGGGTCGATGAAGCCGCTGCGCTCCGCGATACCCTCGACCTCCGGCCAGCCGTAGTTGCCGCCCGCCTCGATCACGTTCAGTTCGTCCCAGGTGTTCTGCCCGAACTCGGAGGCGTAGAGCACGCCGTCGGCGTCCCAGGCGAGACCCTGCGGGTTGCGGTGGCCGAGGGTGTACACGAACGAAGCGGGGAACGGGTTGTCGTCGGGCACCTGCCCGTCCGGGGTGAGGCGCAGGATCTTCCCGGCGAGCGAGTCGGGGTCTTGGGCGTCGTCCGGTTCACCGGCGTCGCCCGTGGTGGCGCAGAGCATCCCGTCCGGGCCGAAGGCGATGCGTCCGCCGTTGTGGTTGACGGCGGCGGGAATGCCGTCGAGCACCGTCTCCGCGTCCCCCAGCGCGAGCGCACCCGGTTCTCCCGAGAGCGGGAAGCGCTCGATGCGGTTCCGGTCGCCCGCGGTGAGGGAGACGTAGAGATGCTCCTCGTGCACGGCGATGCCGAGCAGTCCGCCCTCGCCCGCCGGAGTGACGCCCTCGATCCGCCCCACTTCGCGGACCCCGCCCGCCGCGGTGAGCTCCACGATGCGGGCGGTGTCGCGCTCGCTGACGAGCGGTGTGCCGTGATGGAACGCGATCGACCAGGGCGCGTCGAGCCCGGTGGCGATCACCTCCGCGGGTCTCGACGGCGCGCCGGATTCGTCTCCGCCCTGCGGGGTCTCCGGTTTCGCGCAGCCGACGAACAAGGTGAGCGCGGCGACGGTGACTTCGACCGCGGCGACGGCCGCGCCGCCACGGCGCCGAGTCGAGCTGTTCGCGGACATCTCGGCCTCCGTTCGCCGTGCGCGGCTCTTGCCGGTGAGCCTACGCGCTCTCGCGCCCAAATGGGAGCCCCGGCCGCAGCGTCCGACCCCAGTACCTCGACGCGGCCCCGGCCGCAGCGCCCGACGGCGAAAACGGACAACGGCCTCCCGCGCGCCTGAGCGCCCGGGAGGCCGTCACGCTCGATGAGTCGTTCGCGTTCAGGCGAGCGCGCGACTCTTGAGCGCCGCGAACTCCTCCTCGGTGATCGCACCGGCAGTCAGGAGCTGGGGCGCGCTCGATCTGCTGGGCCGGACTGTCACCTGCGACGGTGCGGATGTAGTCCTCGGCAGCCTGCTGCTGCTCTTCGGCGGCGGCCGATGCGCGGCGGCCCATCCCCTCGCCCCTCGCAATGAGGTAGACGAGGGCGGTGAGGAACGGCACGAAGATGAGGAAGACGACCCAGATGGCCTTCACCCACCCCTTCGTCGTGCGGTCGCGGAACAGGTCGCCGATGATCGAGAACAGCGCCATGAGGTAGGCGATGAACACGAAGATCCAGAAGAACCAGACGATGATGTCCCAGAATGAGGTCCAGAAAGACATGATGAACTCCTTCGCGGTGATCCGGCGATCGGGATCGCCGAGCGCCTGCACGCCGTCGAGTTCGAGTGCGCTCGCGAAGTTTATCCCACCGCAGCCGCCGCACCCGCGCGGCGCCGCTAGCACTGCCGAGGGGCGCCGCGCGGGTGCGGCGCCGCTAGCACTGCCGAGGGGCGCCCGCAAGGCCCTGCCGTCGGGCCGCCGCCGCTGACTACCGTGAAGACATGTCCGAGCGCAGCGAGTACCGGTACCTCATCATCGGCGGCGGCATGGTCGCGGACAGCGCGGCCCGCGGCATCCGCGAACTCGACCCCGACGGCCCCATCGGCATCGTGGCGGAGGAGGAGACGCCCCCGGTCGCGCGCCCCGCGCTCTCGAAGAAGCTCTGGACCGACGCCTCCTTCGCATTCGACGACGCCTGGCTCGACACCGAGGCCGACACGGGCGCGACACGGCTCGCCGGCGAGCGGGCGGTGGCGATCGACCGCGACGAGCGCGTCGTGCGCACGGAGCACGGGATCGAGCTGCGGTACGAGCAGCTACTGCTCGCGACGGGCGGCACCCCGAACACGGCGGGCCTCCCCGACGACGATCGCATCGTCTGCTTCCGCTCCGTCGAAGACTACCGGCGGCTGCGCCGGCTCTCCGGCGACGGGCGGCACGTGGCGGTGGTCGGGGGCAGTTTCATCGGCACCGAGCTGGCGGCGGCCCTCGTGCAGAACGACACCCGGGTCACCTTGATCTTCCCCGACGCGGTGCTGGGCGGATCGAAGTTCCCGTCCGGCTTGGCCTCCAGATTCCAGGGCATGTACGAGCGCCACGGCGTGACGCTGGTGCCGAGTGCCCGGGCCGCGGGGGCGGAGGTGGAGCCGGACGGCGCGGTGCGCCTCGCACTGTCGGACGGGAGCGAGGTGAGCTGCGACGCGGTGGTGGTGGGGGTCGGGGTGACCCCGAACATCGAACTGGCCGGACAGAGCGGCCTCGACACCGACGACGGCGTGCTGGTCGACGCGCGGCTGCGCACGAGCGATCCCCGGATCTTCGCCGCGGGCGACATCGCCTCCTACCCCGACGAGATCCTCGGCCGGCGCCGCATCGAGCACGTCGACAACGCCGTCGAGATGGGGCACCGGGCAGGCCGCAACCTCGCAGGCGCCGATGAGCCCTACGACCACACGCCCTTCTTCTACTCGGTGGTGTTCGGTCATCGCTACGAGGCGGTCGGCACCCTCGACTCGTCATTCGAGACCGTCGAGCAGTGGGATGGCGAGCGGGGCGTCGTGTACTACGTCGACGGAGATCGTGTTGCGGGTGTACTGCTCTGGGGCGTCGCGGGCCGCCGCGACGCGGCCCGCGACGCGATCGCGCACGCCGACGCCTCGGATCGCGAGGCGCTGCGGCGCCGCATCCCGACGAAGGACGACGACTGAGCGGCCTCCAGCAGCATCCAGCGGAACCCGGCCGCATCCGGCCGCACAAGGAAGGAGCACCATGGATCTCGGCATCGCGGGCCGCACGGCCCTCATCACCGGAGGCGACTCGGGCATCGGCTGGAGCACCGCCGCCGAACTGCTCAGGGAGGGGGCGACGGTCGTGCTGACCGACCGCGATGCAGATCAGCTGCGCGCGGCCGCGCAGGATCTGGGCGCTGCGCCGGATCGGCTGCACGCGTTCCCTGCCGACCTCACCCGCCCGGCCGACATCGAGGAGCTGCGGCGCCGCACGGCCGCCGCCGTCGGCCCCGTCGACACGCTCGTGCACTGCGCGGGGATCACCGGCGCCCAGGGCAAGTTTCACGAGATCGACGACGCGGGCTGGCTCTCGACGCTCGACGTCGACCTGCTCGCCCCCGTTCGCGTCACCCGTGCCTTCCTCGACGATCTGCGCGCGAGCGGCCGGGGGCGTCTCGTGGTCATCGCCTCGGAGGATGCCGTGCAGCCGTACGACGACGAGCTGCCCTATTGCGCCGCGAAGGCGGGAGTGCTCGCGCTCGCAAAGGGGCTCTCCCGCAGCTACGCGGGTCAGGGCCTGCTCGTCAACGCGGTCTCCCCCGCCTTCATCCGCACGCCGATGACCGATGCGATGATGGATCGCCGCGCCGACGAGCTGGGGGTGACGAGAGACGAGGCGATCCGCTCCTTCCTCGACGAGGAGCGCCCCTTCCTCGAGCTCAAGCGACGAGGCTCCCCTGAGGAGGTGGCGGCAGTCATCGCGTTCCTGTGCTCCGATCGCGCCTCTTTCGTGAACGGTTCGAACTATCGAGTGGACGGAGGATCCGTCGCGACGTTCTGAGGGCCACGCTCCGAGCCCGCGGCGGCAGCACGACATGCACACCATCGACATTCTCATCGACCTGGCCGAACGGCCGAGGGCCGCCGCGGAGGCGCTGCGACTCTCCCTCACCCCGGGTCTGCTGAACGCGCACCCGCACCATGACAACTCCATCGCGTGGCTGCTGTGGCACGCCGCGCGCCAGCTCGACGAGCAGCTCGCGGCGCTCTCCGGCCGCGAACCGGTCTGGACGGCGACCGGCTTCGACCGGCGCTTCGGGCTCCCCCTCGACCCGCACGAGATGGGGTACGGGCACACGCCCGAGGAGGCGCGCACCGTCGTGGTAGACGACCCCGAGCTGCTGCTCGACCACCTCGCCGCCGTGGTGGACGCGCAGCTGGCCTACCTGCGTACGCTCGACGACGACGCGCTCGACGAGATCGTGGACCAGCAGTGGGATCCACCGGTGACCCGGGCCGCGCGTCTCGTGAGCATCTCCGTCGACGCCGCCGCGCACGTGGCGCAGGCCGCCTACGTCGCGGGACTGGCGCCGGGCGCGTTCGAGTAGGGGTCAGCGTCCGCCGGGGCGCGACGGCAGCATGCCGTGCTCGATCCCCCACCGCACCGCCTGCGAGCGGCGCTCGACGCCCATCTTGCGGTACGCCGTGCGAATGTACGACTTGAGCGAGTTCAGGCTGAGGTACAGCGTGGCCGCGATCTCAGAGTTCGTGCGCCCCTGGGTGATGAGAGCGACCACCTCGGCCTCGCGCACGCTCAGCCCGTGCTCGCGGCCGGGCCACGAGCCCTCCGGCTCGGCCGGGCGCGCAGCCGTCTCCACCGGAGCGGGCGCTGCCGGGCCCCGCGCGGCACCGCCGCGGGCGGGCGCGCGGCCCGCGATCCGCTCAAGCTCGGCCACGAGCTCGTGCGCGGGAAGCGACTTGTCGACGTAGTCGAGCCCCACGGGCTCCCCCGCCGTCTCCCGGGTGTTCCACGCGTAGACCACGACGGTGCCGGTGGCCGGATCGGCGGCCAGCTCATCGAGGTCCCGCTGATCGGCGAGCGCGCGCCCGAAGGTGTCGTAGAGCGTGACGTCCACACGCCGCTCGGAGACCTGCCGTACGTCCTCCTCCACGACGCGCACGCGCTCGCCGAACGGCTCGAGCATGGCGCGCAGGCCGGCGACGACCACCTCGTAGTCGTTGAGGAGGCGAAGACTCAGAGGCTCGGCAGTCACACGACGAGTATAGGCGTCCGCAGCGGCGAGATCCGGCGCGCGGGTGCCCCGCTCGCAACCCCGATCGGCCGCGCCCGGACGAGGCACTGTACCGGTTTCGCCCGGGTGAGAACACACCCCTGTGGGTGAGGCCTGCATCGCTACAGTTGCCCCGGGAGGCACGCCCCCTCCCGCTCCACCCGCGCCGGACGGGCCGCCCGCCGGGACCGGCGCACCCGCCCCCAAGGAGTCGTTCAGGCCTCGACACGAAGGCAGCAGTGGGAACACTCATCTACGGCAGGCACCAGGAGTACCGCTTCGACGACCGCACGCTGGAGCACCTGCGGGTGGTGATCGTCGCGCGGGTGCGGAGGAACGAGTCGTTCTTCCTCACCTGGACCGCCGAGGCTCAGCAGCGCGCGGTCACGACGACGCTCTGGATCTCGGCCGGAGTGCCGATCGTGTTCCACTTCTCCGCGCCCGAGCGCCCGCCCCTCTCGCGGGCGTGGCTGCAGCGGCTCACGCAGTCGTCGTACTCGAGCCGGGGGCTCGTGCTCACCCCGGAGCACGAGGCGGATCCCCGCAGCCGCTGAGCCGCGCGTTCAGGCCGGGGGCGTCTGGTCGTCCGGCGCATCACGCGGCTCGGGCGCCTTGAATGCGGCGCGCATGTGGTCGCTCGTGAGGAAGTCGGCGATGCCGATCATGATGAGGCTGAAGATGATCTGCTCGGTCACCATCCAGGCCGGGTAGAGGCCCGGGATCGCCGCCAGCACGAGCGTGATGACGGGGAAGATCTGCGCGAAGAGCCGCAGCCGCTGGTAGGCCCAGCGCCAGCCGAGCGACGCCCGCCACGCGAAGTAGAACAGCGTGACGGTCATGCCGAACACCACGAGCGTGCGCATCCACACCGCAAACGGCACCGCCTCGCCGCCCGCGGCGAGCGCGACCGCGATCACGACGGCGGCGACGCCGAGCGCCAGCTCCGCCACCAGCAGCCACATGATCCAGGTGAAGCCTCGGCGGGTCTTCGGGTGGGTGCGGAGCTCGTCGGAGATCGCGACGCCGGCCTGCCTGCCGCCCGCGATTCGGTCCACGCGCCGCAGGAGATTCTCAAAGGTCATGGCTCAGAGCTTAGCGAGCCCGCCGCGCCGCGAGCCTCGCCCGCAGGAGCGCTCGGAGTCGCGGTCGGAGTCGCGGTCGCCGGAGCGCTCGCCGCCCAGCTCGCCAGCAGCCGCAGCCGCTCGGCGGAGGCGGAGCCGGGCTCCGCCGCGTAGATCGTGAGGGTGAGGCCGGGCTCCGACTCCATCGCCAAGCCCTCGTAGGCGAGCGTCAGCTCTCCCACCACGTCGTGCCGGAACGTCTTGAAACCGCTGCCGTGGTGACGCACCTCGTGCGCACCCCAGCGGGTACGGAACTCCTCGCTGCGGGTCGACAGCTCCCCGATGAGGTCGTGCAACTCCGTGTGGTGCGGATCGCGCGCCGCTTCGGTACGCAGGATCGCCACGGTGACATCGGCGAACATCGATCAGTCCGGGTAGAACTCGAGCGCCCGCTCGTCGAGGAACGTGAAGCGTGCGAAGTTCGGCTGCTGCTGAGCGTCGAACGCGGAGCGATAGAAGGCGCGCGCCAGCGGGTTGGCCGCGAGGATGTCCATCCGGCCGTTGCGCACGAACGCCGGCCCATCGGTCACCGCGTCGAGCGCCCACTGCAGGCTCCGGTGCGGCGACCAGCCCTTCGATGCCCGGCGGCGCGGCGGCCGCGCCACCGGGCTCGCGGCGTGAGCCAGGTCGAAGAGGTGCGCGCGCTCGGCCTCGTCGAGTCGCAGCGCGCGAGCGATCGCGTCGAGCACCTCCGGCGATGCCCCGGCGATCGCACCCCGCTCGATGCGGGTGTAGTACTCCACGCTCACCCCTGAGAGCGCGGCGACCTCGCTGCGGCGCAGCCCCGCCACCCGGCGATTCGTGCCGGCGGGGAGACCCACGGAATTCGGAGTGATCCGCGCCCGTCGCGTGGTGAGGAAGTCGCGCACCTCGCCTCGATTGTCCATGCTTCCGCCTTAGGCCGGAGAGCGTCGACGAAGGAGGCCCTGGCAGTGCCCCTCTCGATAGGGGCTTCCTCATCCCGGTCTCGTGTGATGTCGTTGAGACATCGATGTCCCCGAGCAGTAAGGAGCACCCGTGCGCGCTGTCATCATGGACGCACCCGGCACCATCACCGTCGGCGAGCGGGAGGATCCTCGCATCCTGCTCCCCACCGACGCGATCATCAAGATCACGGCGACGTGCATCTGCGGCTCGGACCTGTGGCCGTACCGCGGCGTCGAGCCCGTCGACCGCACCCCCATGGGTCACGAGTACGTGGGCGTCGTCGAGGAGGTCGGCGAGGCAGTGCGCACCGTCCGACCCGGCGACTTCGTCGTGGGCTCGTTCGTGATCTCGTGCGGCGAGTGCGAGATCTGCGAGTCGGGATACCCGTCGAAGTGCGTCCACTTCGAGTTCGTGTCCGCGACGAGCGGCACGCAAGCCGAGAAGGCGCGCATCCCCCACGCCGACGGCACGCTCGTCGTGGTACCCGGCGAACCCGATCCCGAGCTCGTGCCCTCGCTGCTCGCGGCCTCCGACGTGCTCGGCACCGGATGGTTCGCGGCCGACGCCGCCGCAGCGGGGCCCGGCAAGACCGTCGCCGTCGTCGGCGACGGCGCGGTGGGTCTCATGGGCGTGCTCGCGGCGAAGCAGCTGGGCGCCGAGCGCATCATCGCGATGAGCCGCCACCCCGAGCGGCAGAAGCTCGCGCGCGAGTTCGGGGCGACCGACATCGTCGAGGAGCGCGGCGATGCGGGCGCCGCCCGCATTCGCGAACTCACCGGGGGGCTCGGCGCGCACTCCGTCATCGAAGCGGTCGGCACCGAGGAGTCGCTGCTGCAGGCGATCCGCTCGTGCCGGCCCGGCGGGCACATCGGCTTCGTGGGTGTGGCGCACCGGGGAGTCACGATCCCGGCGGATCGCCTGTTCTTCGCCGAGGTGCACCTGCACGGCGGGCCGGCGCCCGTACGCCGCTATCTTCCCGAGCTCATCCGTCTGATCTGCGACCGCGCGATCGATCCCGGCAGAGTCTTCGACCTCGTGCTGCCGCTCGAGCAAGCCGCCGCAGGCTACGAGGCGATGGATCGTCGCACCGCGATCAAAGTGCTCCTCACCGTCTGAACCGAAGCGGATCGCGATGGACACGCAGGAGTTCCTCACCCGCATGAACGAGGGAGAGGAGGCGCGGCCGGGCACCGCCCTCGCCGAGAAGATGCACGAGCTCGCAGACGAAGCGATCCGCATCTGCATGGAGCTGAACACCCGCTGCACGACGCGCGAGGAGCGCGTCGAGATCATGTCCCGCCTCACCGGGCGAGCCGTACCGGATTCCTTCACGATCTTCCCGGCGTTCACGGCCGACTGCGGCAAGAACACCGTGCTGGGCGAGCGCGTCTTCGTCAACAGCGGATGCCGCTTCCAAGACCAGGGCGGCATCAGCATCGGTGACGACGTGCTCATCGGCCACAACGTCGTGCTGGCCTCCCTGAACCACGATCTCGACCCGGCGGAACGGGCGACGACGATCCCGCGACCCGTCGTGATCGGAGACGGCGTCTGGATCGGCGCCGGAGCGAACATGCTCGCCGGCGTGACGATCGGAGCGGGCGCGGTCGTCGCCGCGGGCGCCGTCGTCACCCGCGACGTCGCCGCGCGCGCCGTCGTGGGCGGAGTGCCGGCCCGTACGCTCAAGGAACTCTGACGCCTCCCGCTGCGACCCGAGCACGCCGCCGGCGCCGCAGCGAGTGGTGCTGGGATACTGAGCATGGTCGGCAGCCGGACGCAGCGGATGCGCCGGATGCGAGAGTGGCCGCGAGAGGGGCGCGCAGTGCGAGATACCAGGACGGATGCTCCGGCGGACGCCGAGAACGCGGCCCGCTTCGCGACCGTCGTCGTGATCGGCGCCGGGCAGGCAGGGCTCTCGGCGGGCTACCACCTCGCCCGACGGGGCTTCGCGAGCGCGCTCGACGCGCCAGACGGCGCACGCACCTTCGTCATGCTCGACGCCAACCCGGCGCCCGGAGGTGCGTGGCAGCATCGCTGGGCGTCCCTGCGCATGGCGACGGTCAACGGCATCTTCGATCTGCCGGACCATCCGAAGCCGGCCACCGCTCCCGAGGTCTCCAGCCGCGACGCCGTGCCCGCCTACTTCGGAGAATTCGAGCGGGAGACGCGGCTCCCGATCCTGCGACCGGTCACCGTGCGCGCCGTCACCCGCCTCGACGACGACGCCGACGGCGATCTGCTCGTCGACACCGACGCCGACCCCTGGCGCACGCGCGCGATCGTCAACGCGACCGGCACCTGGAACGCTCCGCGACTCCCCCGCTACCCGGGGCAGGAGACCTTCGCCGGCCGTCAGCTGCACACCCGCGACTACGTCTCCGCGGCGGAGTTCGCGGGGCAGCGGGTCGCCGTCGTCGGCGGCGGGATCTCCGCGGTGCAGCTCCTCGAAGAGATCTCCCGAGTCGCCGCCACGCACTGGTACACCCGCCGGGAGCCGGTGTTCCGCGATGGCGGCTTTCGGCCGGAGGTCGAGGGGCGCGAGGTGATCGCGCGGGTCACGGCCGACGCCGAGGCCGGCCTGCCCGGCCGCAGCATCGTCTCGTACACGGGACTCGCCTGGACGCCGTACGCGGTCGCCGCCCGCGAACGCGGCGCGCTCGAACGGCGCCCCATGTTCACCGCGCTCGAGCCGGGCGGAGTGCGGGAGGCCGACGGCACCTTCACCCCGGTCGACGCGATCCTGTGGGCGACCGGCTTCCAGCCCGACCTGCGGCACCTCGACCCGCTCACACTCAGGAACGAGCTCGGCGGCATCGCGCTGCGCGGCACCCGGGTCGCCGCCGAGCCCCGCGTGCACCTCATCGGCTACGGCCCCTCGCAGTCGACGGTGGGCGCGAACCGGGCCGGCCGCGACGCCGCGCGCGCCCTCGCCCAACGGTTCTCGGCCGCGCCTGCACCGGAAACGCAAACAACCCCCGGCCGGTCGTGATGACCTGCCGGGGGTTGTTCTCATTCGCGTGCGCGAGGGGGGACTTGAACCCCCACGCCCTAATACGGGCACTAGCACCTCAAGCTAGCGCGTCTGCCAATTCCGCCACCCGCGCGAACGTTCCGGACCTTCATCGGCCGAACAGATAGTAATTTAGCACGGATCTCGGCGCGGTACGAATCCGGCGGGAACGGCCGGGCGCGTCGCGCCTCCCCACCCCGCGCCGCACCCGGTTTCGGCACGCGAAACGATGCGGCCGATCCGCGTCCGGCTCACCGCGGGCCGCGGCCCGCAGCCCCGGCCGAGCCTCACGCCGCGCGGCCGATGGACGCCACGACGGCACCGGTCGCCCGCACCAGATCGTCGGGCGCGAGTTCGAGGTCGAGACCACGGCGACCGCCCGACACGAGCACCGTGCCGTGATCCCGAGCCGACTCGTCGAGCACCGTGCGCAGCCGCGTGCGCTGCCCGATCGGGCTGATGCCGCCCACCACGTACCCGGTCTTGCGCTCCGCGAGCACCGGATCCGCCATCACCGCCCGCCGGCCGCCGAGCGCAGCCGCGAGCGCCTTGAGGTCGAGCCGGCCCGACACCGGCACGATGCCGACGGCGAGCGCGCCGTCCACCTCGGCGAGCAGCGTCTTGAACACGCGCTCGGGCACGACGCCGAGCGCGGCTGCGGCCTCTCCCCCGAAATCGCTCACCCCGGGGTCGTGCTCGTAGGCGCGCACCTCGAAGGGGATGCCCGCCTTGCCGAGCGCAATGGTCGCCGGCGTCGATGCTGCTGCGCGTTTCTTTCCCACAGGCCCATCCTACGAAGCCTCCACGCGCCCTGGCTCTGCTTCCCCAGCCCCTCTCCCCGCCCGCAAACCCCCGTTGCACCCCCGCGAAAGGCGCATTTCGCAGCGGCCCGCGAGGCCTGGGATGCGAAACCCGCCTTTCGGCCGGCATCCACCGCAAGCCACAGACACCCCGAGGGGCAGACCCCAGCCCGCCCGGCTAGGGGCGCAGCCGGCGCCGCAGCAGCTCGATCCGCTTCTGCAGTTGCGTCACCGAGGCCTGCGCCACGGCGGGGCCGCCGCAGACCCGCCGCAGCTCCGTGTGGATGTCCTTGTGCGGCTCCCCCGACACCTTCGCGTACATGCCCACGAGGCTCGACAGCAGTTTGCGCTGCTCGCCGAGGGTGCGGTGCAGCGCCTCGGGGGCCTCGGCCCGCTCCGGCGCGTGCTCGAGCAGACCCTGGCGGTTCGCCGAGCGACGCGCCTGCCGCGCCTGCCGCTGCTGCAGCAGCGCCTTCACCTCCTGCGGTTCGAGCAGCCCCGGGAATCCGAGGAAGTCGAGCTCCTCCTCGCTCTCGACCTCGGCGTACCCGCCGAACTCGGCGCCGTCGAACACGGCGCGGTCGAAGTGCGCGTCGGATCCGAGCGCCTGGTATTTGAACTCGGCGTCTTCGAGCTCCGAGGATGCGCGATCCTCTCGTTCCGCCTCCGCCATGAGCGCGGCCTCGGCGTCCCACATCTCCTCAGCGCTCTTGGGCCCCTCGAGCACGTGGTTGCGCTCCTTCTCGAGCTCGGCGGCGAGCTGCATGAGCGCGGGCACGTTCGGGATGAACACCGAAGCCACCTCACCGCGGCGCCGCGAACGCACGAAGCGGCCGATCGCCTGCGCGAAGAACAGCGGCGTCGACGAACTGGTCGCGTACACGCCGACGGCGAGGCGGGGCACGTCGACGCCCTCGGACACCATGCGCACGGCGACCATCCAGCGCGAGTCCCCGGCCGAGAACGAGTCGATGCGCTCGGAGGCGCCGGCGTCGTCCGAGAGGATCAGCGCCACCTCCTCGCCCGTGATCTCGCGCAGCTGCCGTGCGTACGACTTCGCGGCGGCGTGATCGGTGGCGATCACGAGCCCGCCCGCGTCGGGGATCTGCTGCCGCACCTCGCTCAGGCGGCGGTCGGCGGCGCGCAGCACCTTCGCGATCCACTCGCCCGAGGGGTCGAGTGCGGTGCGCCACGCCTGCGAGGTGATGTCCTTCGTGTTGCCCTCGCCGAGCGCGGCCTCCATCTCCTCGCCCGCCGAGGTCTGCCAGCGCATCTTGCCGGCGTAGACCATGAAGATGACGGGGCGCACGATGCCGTCGGCGAGCGCGCGCCCGTAGCCGTAGTCGTAGTCGGTGAGCGAGAGGCGCGACCCGTCGCCCTGCGGCGCGTACTGCACGAACGGGATCGGCGCTTCATCCGAGCGGAACGGGGTGCCCGTGAGCGAGAGCCGCCGCTTCGCGCTGCCGTAGGCTTCGCGGATCGCGTCGCCCCAGCTGAGCGCGTCGCCGCCGTGGTGCACCTCGTCGAGGATGACGAGCGTGTCGGCGTTCTCGGTGAGCCGGCGGTGCTGCACCGGCTTCATGGCGACCTGCGCGTAGGTGACTGCGACGCCGTGGAAGTGACGGCCGTAGCCGAGCCCGTCACTGTTCGAGTAGTGCGGGTTCAGGCGGATGCCGGCGCGGGCGGCGGCGTCGGCCCACTGGGTCTTCAGGTGCTCGGTGGGGGCGACCACCACGATCTGGCTGACCGTGTGGTTGGCGCGCAGGATCGACGCGAGTCGCAGCGCGAAGGTCGTCTTGCCCGCGCCCGGCGTCGCCGAGGCCAGGAAGTCGCGGGGGCTCTGCTCGAGATACTGCTTGATCGCCTCCTCCTGCCAGGCGCGCAGCCGCGGGGCCGTGCCGTGGGCGGCGCGCTCGGGGTAGGCGGGGGGCAGGTGTTCGGCGGCGCTCGTTCCCGGGAGATGGAGGGCTGGATCCGAATCTGTCACAGCGTTCTAGACTAGCGGTGTAGATCGCGAGCGTTCTCAGACGGGCGCCGCTCGACGGACAGGGGATGTCAGTGACAGAGGATCAGGCGGGAATCGAGCTTCCCTGGTCGCGTTTCGTGGCCCTCGGCGACTCCTTCACGGAGGGCGTGGGCGACCCCGACGCCGACAGCCCGGGCGGGCTGCGGGGCTGGGCGGATCGCTTCGCCGAGGTGCTCAGCGGCTTCGACGACGAGTTCGCGTACGCCAATCTCGCGGTGCGCGGCAGGCTGATCCAGCAGATCGCCGACGAGCAGGTGGAGGCGGCGCTGGATCTGCGCCCCGACCTCATCAGCGTGTGCGCCGGCGGCAACGACGTCATCCGCCCCGGCACCGACCCCGACGAGGTCGCGGCGAAACTCGACCGCCTGATCGAGCGCCTCAGCGCGAGTGGGGCCACGATCCTCGTCTTCACGGGCGTCGACACCAACTTCCAGCCCGTGTTCCGCACGATCCGCGGCAAGGTCGCGATCTTCAACGAGAACGTGCGCAAGGTCGCGAAGCGGCACGACTGCGTCGTCGTGGATCAGTGGGCGCTCGAAGAGCTGCAGGACAGCCGGTTCTGGGCCGGCGACCGGCTGCACCTCAACGCGCTCGGCCACCACACGATCGCGAGGGCCGCGCTCGACGCGCTCAACGTGCCGCACGATCTCGCACCGATGGATCCGCCGCCCCTGCCTCTGCGCACCTGGCGCCAGGCCCGCAAGGAGGACGTGGTGTGGGCGCGCGAGCACCTGGTGCCGTGGGTGATCCGCCGCATCAAGCACGTCTCCTCGGGCGACGGCATCGAGGCGAAGCGGCCCCGGCCCGAGCCTGCCCGGCGCGGGCGCTCCGGCGACGCCGCGGGCGAGGCGCAGCCCCCGGTGGGAGCTGCCTGAGACTCGGCCCGGAATCGCGGGCGAGCGGGTATGGTGAGGGCATGGCATCACTCACCCAGCAGCTTGCAGACACGGTCACTCAGGTGGGCGTCCGCTCGTCCTACGGCGAGCCCGTCGAGATCGACGGCACCACGATCATGCCCGTCGCGTGCACCTCGTACGGTTTCGGCGCCGGCGAGGGCGGCGGCGGCCTCGAAGACGCGCAGGGCGAGGGCTCCGGAGGCGGCGGGGGCGGCATGTCGGTGCCCGTCGGCGCCTATGTGACCCGCGACGGCTACACCCGATTCGAGCCGAATGTGATCGCGCTTCTCGCGGTCGGCGTGCCGTTCGTGTGGGTGGCCGGGCGTGCGCTGGCCCGCATCATCAAGGCCCTCAAGAAGTAGGCACTGCGCTACCGCTCAGCGCCGACTCGCCACACCCACGGCTCCCGGGGCAGGGTGGAGGCGTCGAAGCGGTCGAGCAGCTGCGCAGTCGTCACGGGCTCGCCCGGGGCGGCGAGGCCGAGGGACGCCGCGAGGGTGCTCAGCACCTCTCCGGCCCCGACCCTGTCGTCGCGCAGCTGCGCGAGGGTGACCGCGCCGTCCCGCTTCGCGAGGCGCGCTCCGCTCGGGCCGAGCACGAGCGGCACGTGCGCGTACTCGACGGCGGGCGGCGAGGGCAGGTCGAGCATCCGCTGCAGCAGGATCTGCCGCGGCGTCGACGAGGCCAGGTCGTCGCCGCGCACCACCTGGTTCACGCCCATCGCGGCGTCGTCGACCACCACGGCGAGGTTGTAGGCGACAGTGCCGTCGCCGCGCCGCAGCACGAAGTCGTCGATGTCGCCGCGGGTGCGCCCGAGCACGAGGTCGTCGAACTCCAGCGCGTGCACTCCCTCTGGTGCGCGCAGCCGCAGGGCCGGTTTCCGGGGCAGGATCGCGGCGCGCGCCGCCGCCCGCTCCTCGTCCGTGCGGTCGCGGCAGGTGCCGGGGTACGCCCCGGGCGGCGCGTGCGGGGCGCTCGGCGCGGCGAGGATGTCGCGCCGCGTGCAGCTGCACTCGTAGACGAGACCGGCGGCGGCGAGGCGCCCGATCGCGGCGTCGTGATCCGCACCCCGCGTGGTCTGCAGCACGGCCGCACCGTCCCAGTCGATGCCGATGGCGGCGAGATCGTCGAGCTGCCGCTCCCCCGCACCGGCGTCGCGCGCGCGGTCGAGATCTTCGATGCGCATGAGGAAGCGGCGCCCGCTCGCCCTCGCGAACAGCCACGCCAGCAGCGCCGTACGCAGATTGCCGAGGTGCAGTTCGCCCGAGGGGCTCGGGGCGTAGCGCCCGGCGCCGAGGCCGTTCGGGGCGTGCGCTCCCGGCGCGGGCCGCGCGCTCGTCTGATCCTCCACCCTCTCATCCTGCCACGCGGCACCGACCGCCACGCGGGCGACCGCCACCGCGGGCTCGGCGGCTGCGGGTGTGCGATACCGTGGATCGCAGCACGCCGTCGTCGACCAAGGAGCCCGAGTGGAATCTCTTCAGCAGCTGCAGCGGGTGTTCGGCGAGCGACTGGTGCGCGATCCCGACCTCATCGCGCCCTACGCGATCGACACCTCCCGGGCCGTGCCCCGAGGCACTCCGCTCGCGCTCGTGTTCGCCGAGTCGACCGACGATGTCTCAGCCGCCCTCGCCTGGGCCCACGAGCAGCGCGTGCCCGTGAGCGTGCGCGGCGCCGGTACGGGTCTCACGGGCGGAGCGATGGCCTACGACGGCGGGCTCGTCGTGTCGCTGGAGCGCATGAATCGCATTCTCGGCATCGACGCCCCCAACCGGCTCGCGGTCGTGCAGCCCGGCGTCATCACCGCTGAGCTCGACGCCGCCTGCCGCGAGCAGGGGCTCTTCTTCCCGCCCGACCCCGCGAGCGCGCGCACCTGCACTGTCGGCGGCAACATCGCCACCAATGCTGGCGGCCTGCGCTGCGTCTCGCACGGGGTGACGACCGACTCGGTCGCCGCGCTGGAGGTGGTGCTCGCCGACGGCCGCGTGCTCCGCGCCGGCGCGCTCACCCGCAAGAACGTCGTCGGCTACGACCTCAAGAGCCTGTTCGTCGGCTCGGAGGGAACGCTCGGCGTCATCACCGAGGCGACCGTGCGGCTGAAGCCCGTGCCGCCGGGCATGCCGCGCACCTTCCGCGCGAGCTTCGACACGCTCGAGGAGGCGGGCCGGGCCGTCACCGCGATCGTGGGCGGCGCGGTGCAGCCGGAGGTGCTCGAACTCATGGACGCGCTCAGCGTCGAGATCATCGAGTCGTTCCATCCGAGCGGTCTCACGGTTCCGCGCGGCGCGATGCTGGTGGGTCAGACCGTCGGCCTCGACGCGGCCGAGAAGGCCGACGCGATCACCGCTCTGTGCGTCGAGCACGGCGCGACCGACGCGGGAGTGTCAGAATCGGATGCTCTCCTCGAGGCGCGGCGCCTCTCGAACCCGGCGCTCAACGCCCGCGGCCTCAAGATCTCCTGCGACGTGGGAGTGCCTGTGGCGGCGCTTGCCGAGGTCTTCCACGGCATCGCCGAGATCTCCGAGCGCCACGGGCGGCGCGTCTCGACCGTCGCGCACGCGGGCGACGGCAATCTGCACAGCACGGTCGAGGCCCCCGATACCGCCGAGGGCATCGCGCTCGCCGACCGCGTGATCGACGACATCACCCGCCTCGCGCTCTCGCTGGGCGGCACGATCTCGGGCGAGCACGGCATCGGGTCGGTGAAGCGGCACGAGCTGCCCTGGCAGCTCGAGCCCGTGGCGCTCGACGTGCAGCGGGCGATCAAGGCGGCGCTCGATCCGCGCGGCATCCTCACCCCCGATCGCGCGATCTGACGGCGGTCCACAGCGAAACGGGACCGGGCGGCCCGCGCCACCCCGGTGACCCAGTGGTCCACCGTGCAGCTCCACCATTGGTTCACGGAATGGACCAGTGCGAGGATCGAAGCATGCGCATCCTCTCGATCCAGTCCTCCGTCTCGTACGGCCACGTCGGCAACTCGGCGGCGGTGTTCCCGCTGCAGCGCATCGGGGTCGAGGTGATGCCCATCTCGACGGTGTGCTTCTCGAACCACACGGGCTACGGATCCTGGCGCGGCCCAATGCTGAGCGGCGATGACGTGCGCGAGATCGTGACCGGCATCGAGGAACGCGGCGGCCTCGATAACGTCGACGCCGTGCTCTCCGGCTACCAGGGCGGCAGCAGCATCGGCGACGCGATCCTCGACGCCGTCGACCGCGTGAAGCACCACAGCCCCGACGCCATCTACGCCTGCGACCCGGTGCTCGGCAATGCGAAGTCGGGGTGCCACGTGGCCCCCGAGGTGCAGGACCTGATCCGCGACCGCGTCGTTCCCCGGGCCGACCTCATCACCCCCAATCAGTTCGAGCTCGGATTCATCACGGGCACCTCGCCGGACACGCTGGAGTCGACCCTCGACGCGGTCGATCGCGCCCGCGAGCTCGGCCCGAGCACCGTGCTCGTGACGAGCCTGCTGCGCCCCGACCGCCCCGTCGCCGCCGACGGCGAACCGGCCACGATCGAGATGCTCGCCGTCACAGGCGACGGCGCCTGGCTGCTCGAGACGCCGCGCCTGCCCCTCAAGCGCAACGGCTCGGGCGATGTCACCGCGGCCCTCTTCACCGCTCACCTGCGGCGCACGGGCGACGCTGCGGCGGCGCTTTCGCGCACCGCGGCGAGCGTCTTCGAGCTGCTGGAGCGCACCCTCGCGGCCGGCAGCCGCGAACTGCAGCTCGTCGAAGCGCAGGAGGCCTACGCGAACCCGGCTCGCACCTTCGAAGCCCGACAGGTGCGCTGAGCAGGGGTCAGGATCGCGTGAGCACGATGCCGAGCACGGCGAGCGCGGTGGCGAGGATCAGCATCCCCGGCCCGTTCCACAGGGCCGCCCCGTAGCGCCTCGCCGCGAGCAGGCGCACGCTGTCGAGACTCGCCGTGCTGAAGGTGGTGTACCCGCCGAGGAACCCGACCGACAGCACGCTCGCGATCGGGTGATCGAGTGCGAGGCCGACCAGCAACCCCAGCGCGAAGGATCCCGTCAGGTTGATGAGCATGATGCCCCACGGGAAGCGAGCCCGCACGCGATCCGGCAGGCTCGTATCGACGAGGTGGCGCACCGCGGCGCCGAGGCCGCCCGCGAGCGCGATCCCGATCGCCAGCGCGACGCCGCTCATCGCTCCGCGCCCCTCACCCGCACGCGACCAGGGATCCGCCCCGCCAGCACCCCGCACCAGCTCGCCGCACCGCCGAGCACGAGCGTGAGCAACGCGTAGAGCGCCGCGACGCCGAACGCTCCGCCGAGCAGCAGCTCCGCAATGTCGGCGGCGAGCATGCTGTAGGTGGTGAACCCGCCGAGCACGCCGGTGCCGAGCAGCAGGCGCACGGTGCGCCAGCGACCGCCGTCTCCCCCGGCCCGCGTGACGAGCTCCACGAGCAGCCCCAGCAGGAAGGCGCCTGCGACGTTGGCCGCGAAGACCGCGAGCGGGAAGTCGCCGCTGGGCCCGATCCAGATCGACAGCAGATAGCGTGCGAGGGAGCCGAGGGCTCCGCCCACCGCGACCACCGCGAGATCGGGCAGCAGTGCCGCGAACCTCGGTCGCGCGTCGGCCTCCGGCCGGTTCCGTTCGTCTCTCACTCGGGCCCTCCCATCTCGAACACGCGCGCACGCGACTGAGACAGGGACCGTTGTCGCATCGAAACGAGGTTGGTTCCGGTGAGCCCCACCACCGGGCGCCGACGGGCGCCCCAGCAGTCTACTCCCGCATGCGCGCGTCCGGCCGCAGATCGAGGCGCCGCAGCAGCTGCGCGTTGAGCGCCACCACCACGGTCGAGAGCGACATCAGCACCGCACCCACCGACATGGGCAGCACAAAGCCGACCGGCGCGAGCACCCCCGCCGCGAGTGGCACCGACACGAGATTGTAGCCCGCAGCCCACCACAGGTTCTGCCGCATCTTGCGGTAGCTCGCCGTCGACAGCTCGATCGCCGAGACGACGCCGCGCGGGTCGTCGCTCGCGAGGATCACCCCGGCTGAAGCGATCGCCACATCGGTGCCGGCGCCGATGGCGATGCCCACGTCGGCGCGAGCCAGCGCCGGTGCATCGTTCACCCCGTCGCCCACCATCGCGACGCGGCGCCCCTCGCCCTGCAGCTGCGCCACCTTCGACGCCTTGTCCTCGGGGCGCACACCCGCGAAGAAGCGGTCGATTCCGAGCTCCGCAGAGACCGAGGCCGCCACGGCCTCGGCGTCGCCCGTGATCATCACCACCTCGACGCCGCGCCGATGCAGCTCGTCGATCGCGGTGCGAGACTCGGGGCGAATCTCGTCGGCGAGCCGCAGCGCACCCGCCACCCGCCCGTCCACGAGCACGTGCAGGATGATGGCTCCCTGGTCCCGCCAGACATCGGCCACCGGCAGCTCATCGGCGCCCTCCTCATCGAGCAGGTACGGACCCCCGACCTGCACTGTGCGCCCGTTCACCTCGGCCCGCACGCCCACCGCGGGCGACGACGAGAAGCCGCTCGACGCCGGCACTCTGAGCCCCCGCTGCTCCGCCGCCTGCACGACGGCGCGAGCCAGCGGGTGCTCGGAGTCGGACTCGGCCGCCGCGGCGAGCGCGAGCAGCTCGTCCGCGTCGACGCCCGGGGCCGTCTCGGTCCCGGTGACCGCCGGGGTTCCGACGGTCAGCGTGCCCGTCTTGTCGAAGAGCACCGCATCGACCACGCGCATGCGCTCCAGCGCCAGCCGGTCTTTCACCAGGATGCCAGCGCTCGCCGCGCGCTCCGTCGCGATCGACACGACGAGGGGGATCGCGAGGCCCAGCGCGTGCGGGCAGGCGATCACGAGCACCGTGATCGTGCGCACCACGCCCTCGTCCGGCAGTCCGACGACGGTCCACGCGATCGCCGTCACGACCGCCGCCGCGAGCGCGAACCAGAAGAGCAGAGCCGCCGCGCGATCCGCGATCCGCTGCGCACGCGAGGTCGAGCTCTGCGCCTGCTCCACCAGCCTCTGGATGCCGGCGAGCGCGGTGTCGGCGCCGGTCGCGGTGACCTCGATGCGCAGCCCGGAGTCGGTCGCCACCGTTCCGGCCACCACTGGCTCGCCGGCGCCGCGCCGCACGGTGCGCGACTCCCCCGTCAGCATCGACTCGTCCATGCTGGCGGAGCCATCGACGATGCGCCCGTCGGCGGGCACCCGGCCACCGGGACGCACCAGCACGACGTCGCCCACCCGCAGTTCCTCCGGCGCGACCGGTACGACGGCGTCGCCGTCCACGCGCTCCGCCTCATCCGGCAGCAGCGCGGCGAGCGAATCGAGCGCGGAGGTCGTCTGCGCGAGCGAGCGCATCTCCACCCAGTGCCCGAGCAGCATGATCACCACGAGCAGCGCGAGTTCCCACCAGAAGTCGAGTTCGTGGTGGAGCAGCCCGAGGCTCGCACCCCAGGAGGCGAGGAACGCGACCGTGATCGCGAGCCCGATGAGCAGCATCATGCCCGGCTTGCGGTCCCGGATCTCGGCGACGGCTCCGCTCAGGAAGGGCGCCCCGCCCCACAGGTACATCACGGTCCCCAGCACCGGCGACACCCAGAGCGCCCACGCCGGCACTTCGTACGCCAGCAACATCGCGAACATCGGCGAGCAGACCACCACGGGCACGGCGACCACCAGCATGGTCCAGAAGAGGCGCCGGAAGTGCGCGGCGTGCCCGGCATGGCCGCTGTGCCCGGCATGGCCCGCGTGATCCACGTGGCCCTTGTGGCCGCTCCGATCCGCCGATCCCTCGTGAGGCTCGTGAATGGACGCGTGGTCGTGATGCTCGTTCATGCTCCCCCGTCCTCTCTGCCAGCCTGGGCGACTCCGCTGCGGTGCGCAAGGCCCGGCCGACGGCACCCGTTGCAACCGGATACCGGGTGGGGGTATTCCCGAGGTGGAACCCGGCTTGGAAGCCGGGTCAGGATCTAGCTCGGGATCTAGCCCCGGATCTAGCCCGGGATCAGCCTCGGGATCAGGCGCACGAGGACGACCATCACCACCAGCTCGATCAGCGTCTGCGCGACGACCACGAGCGGCGCCAGCGCGAATGCCGGCGGCAGCGCGAGCACCAGCGGCAGCACGACGAGCGAGTTGCGGGTCACTCCGCTGAAGACCACCGCTCGGCGCCCGGCGACATCGAGGCCGAGCAGCCGGGAGACCGCCATCCCCACCGCCACCATCACTGCGGCGAAGAGCAGTAACACCGGCACCGCGATGGCGAGTGCCGCGATCCGGCCCCCGATCCCCGCCACCTGGGAGGCGACCACGACCGCGAGCGTGAGCATCATCAGCGGCACCATCGCTCCGAGAGCGGCGTCGCGCAGGCGCATGCCCCAGCGGCTGCGCGACGCCGCGAACTGCGTGCCCGCCGCGGCCGCGAGCGGCAGCACGATGAGCCAGAGCAGCGCTTCGACGAAAGGTCGCACCTCCACCGCGGCCGCGATACCCGGTCCCGCCATCCACCACAGGAACAGCGGCAGCAGCAGCATCTGCGCGAGCATGAGCAGCGGCGTCGCGGCGAGCAGCCGCTCGCGTGAGCCGCCGGCGAGCCCGGCGAACACGATCACGTAGTCGACGCACGGCGCGAGCAGCACGAACAGCACCCCCACCAGCACTGCGTGATCATGGGCGACGATGCGCGAGAGCACCCACACCACGGCCGGCACGAGCACGAAGTTCACCGCGAGCACGGCACCGAGGAACCTCCAGTCGCGCAGTGCACGGCCCGCGCTCGCGAACGGGACGCCGAGGAAGGTCGCGTAGAGCAGCAGGCCGAGCACGGGGGTGACGGCGATCTCGGCGGGGCGCGCGAGCTCCGGCAGCAGTAACCCCGCGGCGGCACCCACAGCGAGAGCGACCAAGTAGAGCGTCACCTGGTGGCGCTCCAGGCGCGCGACGAGCTGCGCGGAGCTCGGGATCATCGATCCTCGTCCGTCCAGGCCACCACGCGGGCGGGTGCGCCGTCGGCGCCGGCGAGCGGCAGCGGGAAGATCCCGAGCCGCGCCCGCTCACCGAGCGCGTCGAGCCCGCGCAGGTTCTCAACGATCGCCCCGCCCCCGCCCAGCACGACGGTGTGCACCGGCAGCGGATCCGCGTCGCCGCCCGCCACACCGACATCCGCAGCGCCGCCACCCGCAGCATCGTCGCACGATGCTTCAGCGGCCGCAGCCCCGTCACCCGGTGCCGTGCGGTCCGGGCTGAGCGCGTCGACCGCGAGCACCCGCATGCCGAGCTGCCACAGGCGCTCTGCAGCGTCGACCGTCAGGAAGGGGTGCTGCAGCGCGAGCTCGTCGCCGAAGTGGCGATCCCATCCCGTGCGGATCGCGACGATCGCGGGCACGATCTCGAATCGGTCGAGGCCGAGCACGTCCGCGTCGATGCGCTCGCGGGCCGCGACGCGATCGGCGACGTGCAGGATCAGGGCGTCGCCCGAGAGCACGTCGAGCGGCAGCTGGTCGACGGTGCGGCCGCCCGGGATCGTGTGCGACGGGGCGTCGATGTGGGTGCCGGCGTGCGAGCCGAGATGCAGCTCCGAGACGGCGACGCCGTCGGCTGCGACGCTGAGGGCCTCGCGCACGCGAACTTCGGGGTCGCCGGGGTAGACCGTCATGCCGGTCGTGATGGGGTGGCTGAGGTCGATCATGCCCGAAGTGTATCGAGACGAGGCGGATCCGGGCCAAGGCGGGTCGCTGCCGTACGCGGCCTGACGTCAGGGAGCCGGAAGGCCGAACGGTGTCGGAAACAAGAAAGCCCCGCCGGAGCGGGGCTTTCTGAGTGAGTGGTGGATCTGAGGGGACTCGAACCCCTGACCCCCTGCATGCCATGCAGGTGCGCTACCAGCTGCGCCACAGACCCGTGGAAGTCGGAGAAATGCTCCCCCGACAACTCTTCTACTTTACACCGGAAGGGGGTGCGGCGCGCAAATCGGGGATTCCCGGGCGCGTCGCACCCGGCGTCAAGCGCTCTGCGAATCGCCGTCGCCGGCGGTCGCGAGCATCGGCGCCACCTCGATGAGCGGGCAGTCCTGCCAGAGGCGCTCCAGCTGGTAGAAATCGCGCTCCTCCTGGTGGAAGACGTGCACGATGAGGTCGCCGAAGTCGAGCAGCACCCAGCGGCCGCTCTCCCGCCCCTCGCGACGCACGGTGCGCACACCAGCTTCGTTGAGGGCGTCCTCGATGGCGTCGGAGATCGCCTGCACGTTGCGCTCCACGGCACCCGTCACGATCAGGAACACATCGGCCAGGCCGAACTGCTCCGTCACCTGCAGCGCCACGGGAGCGGTCGCTCCCTTGTCGTCGGCAGCGCGAACCGCGATCCGCAGATCCGACAGCACGTCGTGGGCCTGATTCACTTCAGTCTTCAGTGTGTTTCCTTCGTTCGGCGGGCACGCGCCCGCAGGAGAGAGCTCGATCGGGGCTAGCCGAACATCCCGTTGCTCGCGCCCCACACGCCGAGCGCGACGACGACGATCAGCAGACCGCCGCCGGTGAGCGACAGCACGAGCGGCAGCTTGCTGCGATCCGTGACGGGCTTCACCACGGGAAGCCCAGAGGCGGCGCGCGCGCTCACCGCGTGACGGGCCGAGACGGGCGCGGGGCCCTCGCCGGTCATGCGGACGTCGGCGGATTCCTCGCCCGTGATGGGATCGATCTCGATCGAGTCGTGGAGCGCCGAGTGACCGCCGGTCTCGCCGAGGGATTTCGGCAGCTTCAGCGAGCCGGTCACGTACAGCTCACCGGTCGTGCCGATCGGGCCGGTGAGGCCGCCGGTGTCCTCCGGCATGGAGGGCAGGATCAGCGCCGAGGTGCCGGCCGTCGTCGACGTGCCCTCCTGGGCGACCGCACGCGAGATGAGGTCGTCGAAGTCACCGCCCTGGCCGCCCTGATCGGGCACCTCGCGAGAGGCGGGATCGTCGAACACCGAGCGCCACTCCTCGGGAGGGGCGATGTCGGGGAACGAGTAGCTGGTCTTCTGCTCGGGGCTCGGCTCGTTCGGCTCGGCCGCCGTCTCCGGCTCCGTGATCTCGGCGATGGCCACGGTCTCCTCGACCGCGACGACATCCTCGACCACGACCGGGTCGGCAGCGGGGTCGCGCTCGTCGCCGGGGCTGGGCTCTGCTGCGAGATCCGCCGCCGGGGCGTCGGGCGCGGAGCGCTCATCCTCGGTGCCGGCTGCGGGATCGGCCTCCACGGCGTCTGCGGGAGGCTGCTCTGCGGAGGCGTCCTCGTCGGAGATCTCCGGGGCGGGAGCGTCCGCTGCCGCGGCGTCGTCGGCGGCCGCCTTGCGCTGCCAGGGGAAGCGGCGCTTCGGCTTCTCGGTCGGCGCGGCCTCGGCGGGGCTCACCGCCTCGGGCTCGTCCTCGTCGTCAAGGTCGTCGGCCGCGGCGGCTTCCGCCTCCTGCAGCTCGGCCACCGTGAAGGGCTCGGTCGGCGGGGCGATGAGCGTGTCGAAGTCGAGCGCGCCGGTCTGGTCGGCCGGTGCCGGATCCTGACCCAGCTGCTCGGAGCCGGTGGCCTCGTCTGCTGCCTCAGGCGCTGCGGCCTCGGCCTCCGATGTCCGCGACTCGGCGGGCTTGGGGCGCACCGCGGGAATAGGCTCGGGAGTCGGCTCTGCCTCAGGCTCAGCCGGAGCCTCCCCAGCGGGGCCCTGCTCGGCCGGAGCCTCCTCGGCGGGGCTTTCGTCGGCGGGGGCTTCGTCGGCGGCGACGTCCTCAGCGGCCGTCGCTTCCGGGGCGGTCTCAGCCTCGTCCGCATCCGCGGAATCCACCACGGGCTCCGCAAGCTCAGCCGCCTCGGCCTCGGCCGCGGGCTCCGCGTCCGCACGCTCGGCGAGCGCCTGCTCGCGGAGTTCGCGCATCTCACGGCGGCTGCGCGGCGTGCCGTCGTCGTTGAACGGCGAGATCTCGATCTCGCCGTCGGTCTTCGGCTGGCTCGCCGGCTTCGGCTCAGCCATCACCTCGGAGATCTCGGAGAGATCCAGCGCGCCGGTCTCCGCCATCTCCCGCAACCGCCGCTCACGGCGGGTCAGCGGTCGCTGTTCGTCCTGCTCACTCATTCTCTGTCGCTTCCTCGGTGTACAAACCGTGCTTCGCGATGTATTGCACTACACCGTCGGGCACCAGGTACCACACCGGATACCCCCGCGCCACCCGCGCCCGGCAGTCCGTAGACGAGATCGCCAGAGCGGGGACTTCCAACAAGCTTACGTGCTCACCCGACAATCCAGAAAGCGAGAGCTCGTGCCCGGGCCGCGACACGGCGATGAAGTGCGCGAGATCCCACAGCCTGTCGATGTCCTTCCAGCCGAGGATCTGCTCGACCGCGTCGGCCCCGGAGATGAAGAAGAGGTCATCGTCGGGGTACTGCGCGCGGAGATCCCGGAGGGTGTCCACCGTATACGTGGGGCCGGCACGATCCACGTCGACCCTGCTGACCGTGAACCTGGGATTCGACGCGGTCGCGATGACCGTCATCAGATACCGGTGCTCGCTGGGCGAGACGTGCTGCTTCTGCCAGGGGCGACCGGTCGGCACGAAGATGACTTCGTCGAGGTCGAAGCTCTGCGCGACCTCGCTCGCGGCGACCAGGTGCCCGTGATGGATCGGATCGAAGGTGCCGCCCATCACTCCGATGCGGCGTCGTGTTGCCACGGAGTGCCGACTGCTCAGTGGTGCTGAGCGGCGCCGTGCTCGCGCGCGTACGCCTCGGCCTTCTCGGCGTGGCGGTTCGCGACGTCGCGGAACGAGAACGTCACCAGCGCGAGCGCGGTGAACACGGCGAAGGCGATGACGCCGAAAACGGGGGCCGGGAAGGGCAGCTCGTTGACGATGTGGTGCCCCTCTTCAGCGGCGACGGCGATCGTGGCGACAAGTGACATTGAGACCCCTGCATTCATGACGGATAAGGAAGATGACACCCAGTGTATCGGGTTTGATCAGCGGATCTGACCGGCGCCCCGCACGAGCCACTTCGTACTCGTGAGCTCGGGCAGGCCCATCGGCCCACGCGCGTGCAGCTTCTGGGTCGAGATGCCCACCTCGGCGCCGAAGCCGAACTCGCCGCCGTCGGTGAAGCGGGTCGACGCGTTCACCATCACCACGGCCGAGTCGACCTCGGCGAGGAAGCGCTCGGCGTTGGCGTAGTCCTGGGTGACGATCGCCTCGGTGTGGCGGGTGGAGTAGCGCTCGATGTGCGCCAGCGCCTCGTCGAGCGAGTCGACCACCCGCACCCCCATCTCGAGCGCGTGGTGCTCGGTGGCCCAGGTCTCGTCGTCTGCTGCGAGCACGCCCTCGGCCGCGCCCCGCGCGGCCTCGTCGCCGCTCAGCTCGACGCCGGCCCCGATGAGCTCGCTCGCGAGCCTCGGCAGCAGCCGCTCGGCGGCGTCGCGATGCACGAGCAGGGTCTCGGCCGCGTTGCACACGCTCGGGCGGTGGGTCTTCGCGTTCTTCACCACGGAGACGGCCATCTCCTCGTCGGCGCTCGCGTCGACGTAGACGTGCACGATGCCCGAGCCGGTCTCGATCACCGGCACGGTCGACTCGTTGACCACTGTCGAGATGAGCCCAGCGCTGCCTCGAGGGATGAGCACGTCGATGTAGCCGCGCGCCCGCATGAGGCGGGAGGCGCCTTCGCGACCGAACTCGTCGATGGTCTGCACGGCGTCGCCGTCGAGCCCGGCGCGGTCGATGGCGCGCTGGATCAGCGTGACGAGCACCCGGTTCGAGTGCTCGGCGGCGCTGCCGCCGCGCAGCACCGCGCCGTTGCCGCTCTTCAGCGCGAGGGCGGCGATGTCGACCGTTACGTTCGGTCGCGCCTCGTAGATGGCGCCCACCACGCCGAACGGCACGCGCACCTGGCTGATGGCGATCCCGTTGGCGAGCGTGCTGCCGCGCACGACCTGCCCGACCGGGTCGGGCAGTGCGATCACTTCGCGGACGGCCGCGGCCAGGCCGCGCAGGCGTTCAGCGTCGAGACGCAGGCGATCCAGCAGCCCCTGCCCGATCCCGTTCTCCGCGCCGCGCTCGAGATCCAGGGCGTTCGCCGCGACCACTTCGTCGACGCTGCTCTCGAGCTCGACCGCGATGGCCTCGAGCGCCGCGTTCTTCTGCGTGGTGGTGACCGTGGCGAGCCGCTTGGATGCAGCACGCGCGCGCTCGAGCTTGAGGAGGAAGGGATCGACCTGGGACATGGCTCCTAGCCTACCGATTCGTCGCTGCGCTTCGCCTCGAACGAGGTGCCGTGCCGTTCCCCGTCGAGCACCGGCGCGAGCAGCTTCGTCTCCGTGAGCAGCACCGCGGTGCCGGCGTCGGCGGCGAGCCGGGCGGCCTGCACTTTCGTGGCTGCGCCTCCGGTGCCCCAGCCCGACTGCGCCTCACCGATCTCGATGCCGTCGAGCGGATCGCCGTAGGGCACGAACTCGATGCGCTCGGCGCCGGCCATCGCCGGCGGCGCAGTGTAGAGCGCGTCGACGTCGGAGAGCAGCACGAGCCGGTCGGCGCCCATCAGGCGCGCCACGAGCGCGGCGAGGCGGTCGTTATCGCCGAAGCGGATCTCGTGGGTCGCGACCGTGTCGTTCTCGTTGATGATGGGCAGGATCCCGAGCTGCAGCAGCCGCTCGATCGAGCGCCGGGCGTTGCCGCGGTGCGTGGGGTTCTCCATGTCGTGCGCGGTGAGCAGCACCTGGCCCGCGATAATCTCGTGCGCGGTGAGCGCCCGCTGGTATCGGTTGACGAGGATGTTCTGCCCCACGGCCGCGGCGGCCTGCTGCGTCGCGAGGTCGTCGGGACGCTCGTCGAGCCGGAGGAAGGGCACGCCCGTGGCGATCGCGCCGCTGGAGACGAGGATCACCTGCGCGCCGGCCCGGTGCATCCGGGCGAGGCATGAGACGAGATTCGGGATCTGGGCCGCGTTGTCCCCGCTCACCGACGACGAGCCCACCTTCACCACCACGCGGCGGGCGCCGAGCAGTTCCTCGCCGGTGGTGAGCGATCCGGGAGTCACGATTCGCTCTCCCACATGCCGGACTCGCGCTCGCGCTGCAGTTCGGCCCGGGCCTCGGCCTTCGCGTCCATGAGCTCGTGGTAGTCGACCCGGCGCTCCTTGTTGGTGCGCCGCTGGTTCTGGTCGACGCGCAGGTCGGTGCCGCGCGAGCCCATCTGCACCTCTGCGGCGCTCGTCACGGTCGGCTCCCAGTCGAAGACGACGCCCGAGCCGGGGCCGATGACCACGGTCGAGCCTGCGGTGGCACCGGCCTTCACGAGGGCGTCCTCGATGCCGATCTTCTGCAGTCGGTCGGCGAGATAGCCGACGGCTTCATCGTTCTTGAAGTCGGTCTGCTCCACCCAGCGCTGCGGCTTCGCGCCGAGGATGCGGTAGATGGTGCCGTAGCTGCCGCCCTCGGGCACGACCCGGAACCCGCCGTCGTCGACGGCCTTCGGCTGCAGCACGATGCGCGGCTGGTGGGCGGCCTCTGCGAGCTCGCGCGCGCGGGCCTGCTCCACCAGGTCGGCGAGGGCGAAGCTCAGTTCGCGCAAGCCCTCGTGGGAGACCGTGGAGATCTCGAAGACGCGGTAGCCCTGCGCCTCCAGTTCGGGGCGCACGAAGTCCGCGAGCTCGCGGGCCTCGGGCACGTCGATCTTGTTGAGAGCGACGAGCTGGGGTCGTTCGAGCAACGGCACCTGGCCCTCGGGCACGGGGTAGGCGGCGAGCTCGCCCCGGATCACCTCCAGGTCGGAGAGCGGATCGCGGCCCGGTTCGAGGGTGGCGCAGTCGAGCACGTGGAGCAGTGCGCTGCACCGCTCGACGTGGCGCAGGAAGTCGAGGCCGAGGCCGCGGCCCTCGCTGGCGCCCTCGATGAGGCCGGGGACGTCGGCGACGGTGTAGCGGTGGTCTGCGGCCTGCACGACGCCCAGATTGGGGTGCAGGGTGGTGAAGGGATAGTCGGCGATCTTCGGCTTCGCCGCGCTCATCGCGGCGATGAGGCTGGACTTGCCCGCGGAGGGGTAGCCCACGAAGGCGACGTCCGCGATCGTCTTGAGTTCGAGCGTCACCGTGCAGTGCGCGCCCTCGGTGCCGAGCAGTGCGAATCCGGGAGCTTTGCGCTTGGTGCTGGCGAGCTGGTTGTTGCCGAGCCCGCCGATGCCGCCCTTCGCAGCGATGAAGCGGGTGCCGGGCTCCGTGAGATCGATGAGGGTCTCCCCCGCCTCGTCCTTCACGACCGTGCCGACGGGCACCGGCAGCACCATCTCGGCGCCGTGAGTGCCCTCGCGGTAGCCGCCGGCGCCGTAGCCGCCGTTCTCCGCGGTGCGGTGGGGGCGGCGGTGGTATTCGAGCAGGGTCGTGACCTGCGGATCGGCCACGATGACGACGTCGCCGCCGTGGCCCCCGGCGCCGCCGTCGGGGCCCGCGAGGGGCTTGAACTTCTCGCGACGAACCGACACGCAGCCGTTTCCGCCGCGCCCCGCCTGAAGGTGCACCTGCACCTGATCCACGAAGGTCACCATTACTGCGTCTCCCGCTCTGCGTCTCCCCGCTTCGAATCGCAGGGCCTCATCCCGGCCCTGCCGTTCTCGGCTTACGGGATGATGACTGTCTCTGAATACGGCAAACGGCGAGCCGGTCCCCGAGCTGATCGAGGGGCCGACTCGCCGTCGAATGCCTGTGGTTAGGCAGCAGCCACGATGTTGACGACCTTGCGGCCGCCCTTCACACCGAACTCGACCTCGCCGGCCGCAAGTGCGAACAGCGTGTCGTCGCCACCGCGACCGACGTTCGCGCCCGGGTGGAACTTGGTGCCGCGCTGGCGGACGATGATCTCGCCCGCGCCGACCTGCTGGCCGCCGAAGCGCTTCACGCCGAGGTACTGGGGGTTCGAGTCGCGACCGTTGCGGGTCGAGCTTGCGCCCTTCTTATGTGCCATGAGTCTCTACTCCTTCAGTGATGCCGAGGCGATTACTTGATGCCGGTGACCTTGATGCGGGTCAGATCCTGACGGTGACCCTGGCGGCTCTTGTAACCGGTCTTGTTCTTGTAACGCTGGATGACGATCTTCGGACCACGGAGGTCGTTGAGCACCTCGGCGGTCACCTTCACCTTGGCGAGAGCCGCGGCGTCGGTCGTCACCTTGTCGCCGTCAACGAGAAGCACCGCGGGAAGCTGGAGCTTGCCCTTGGCGTCGCCCGCCACACGATTGACGGTGATGATCGAGCCAACCTCGACCTTCTCCTGACGGCCGCTTGTGCGCACTACTGCGTAAACCACTTGTCACCCTTTTCTTGAGGATCTTCTTCCGTGTCGAAGCGCGGCCGTGCCGACTTCGAAGTCTGAGGTGCCGTCGCCTATCGGGTGACACCAACGCTCAATAATACCGTAGATCACTGAAGGCGGTCAAATAGGCCGCCCCGCGTGTCACTCCCGGCCCGCGTCCTTTCGGCGGGCCGTCGCGTCGAGCGCCTCCGCGAGCGCCTGCTGAGCCGACTTCGCGTCGTCGCTCGGCGTGACGGCGGGCCGCTCGGCGCCGCCCGTCATCGGCGCGGTCGAGACGCGCCGGTTGCGCGCGCGCCCCGTGCCGGCGCTGGGCGCGTCGGGAAGCGCATCGAGCACCGAGTCGAGCAGTGCGCCGCTCGCGGGCGCCTCGGGCGCGGTCCGGCCGCGGGGCGCGGCCGTCTCGCGCGCGGGGCGCGACGTGACCCGGCCGCTCACCTTCGCCTCGGGGTTCGCGCGCGGTGCGGATGCCGCAGCAGGTGCCGCCGAATCCGGCACCGCGGGCGTCTCGCCCTCGGGGCGCTCCCCCGGCTTGGAGGCCTGCAGCGTGGAGGCCGCCACCTGCGCGAGCATGTTCTTCGCGCCGTCGGTGATGGCGTGGGTCTGGCTCTGGTTCTTGGCCTCGTGCTGGTGCTGCTGGGCCTGTCCGCCCTTGCTCCGCTTGGAACTGCGCGACGGGCCCTCGCTGCGGTGCTTGGCGACCGGCTCGTGGTGCACGATGACACCGCGCCCGGCGCAGACGTCGCAGGGCTCGCTGAACGACTCCAGCAGGCCGAGGCCGAGCTTCTTGCGCGTCATCTGCACGAGACCGAGCGAGGTGACCTCAGCGACCTGATGCTTCGTGCGATCGCGGCTCAGGCACTCGACCAGGCGGCGCAGCACGAGATCGCGGTTCGATTCGAGCACCATGTCGATGAAGTCGATCACGATGATGCCGCCGATGTCGCGCAGCCGCAGCTGGCGCACGATCTCCTCTGCGGCCTCGAGGTTGTTCTTCGTGACGGTCTCTTCGAGGTTGCCGCCCGAGCCGACGAACTTGCCGGTGTTCACGTCGACCACGGTCATCGCCTCGGTGCGGTCGATGACGAGCGATCCGCCCGAGGGCAGCCACACCTTGCGGTCGAGGGCCTTCGCGATCTGCTCGGTCACGCGGTACTCGTCGAAGATGTCGCGTTCGCTGTCGTAGCGCTCGACGCGCTGCAGCAGATCCGGCGCCACCTGTGACAGGTAGTTCTCGATCGTGTCGTAGGTGTCGCCACCGGAGATCCGCATGCGGTGGAAGTCCTCGTTGAAGACGTCGCGCACGATCTTGATGAGCATGTCGGGCTCCGAGTGCAGCAGCACCGGGCCGCCGCCCTTCTCGACGCGCTTCTGGATCGACTCCCACTGACGGGTGAGCCGCTGCACATCGTGGGTGAGCTGATCCTCGCTGGCGCCTTCGGCGGCGGTGCGCACGATCACGCCCGCGCCGCTCGGCAGCACCTCCTTGAGGATCTTCTTGAGGCGCGCGCGCTCGGTGTCGGGGAGCTTGCGGGAGATCCCGTTCATGGCGCCGCCCGGCACGTACACGAGGAAGCGGCCCGGCAGCGAGATCTGGCTCGTGAGACGCGCGCCCTTGTGGCCAACCGGATCCTTCGTAACCTGCACGAGCACCTGGTCGCCCGGCTTCAGAGCGTTCTCGATGCGGCGGGCCGTGTTGCCGCCCTCGAACTCCGACCAGTCGACCTCGCCCGAGTAGAGCACCGCGTTGCGGCCGCGACCGATGTCGACGAACGCCGCCTCCATGCTCGGGAGCACGTTCTGCACGCGGCCGAGGTAGACGTTGCCGATCAGCGAGGACTCGCTCGAACGGGCCACGTAGTGCTCCACGAGCACCTTGTCCTCGAGCACGCCGATCTGCACGCGGTCCGCGGTGGTGCGCACGATCATCTCGCGATCCACAGCCTCACGGCGCGCGAGGAACTCCGACTCGGTGATGACCATGCGGCGGCGACCGGCGTCGCGACCGTCGCGGCGGCGCTGCTTCTTCGCCTCCAGGCGGGTGGATCCCTTGACCTTCTGCGGTTCCGTGATCACCGGGGCCTGGCGCTCGCGGCGGCGCGGCTCTTCATCGGATCGCTCCGACTCCGACCCGCCCGAGCGGCGGCGCGTGCGGCGCGAGCCGGAGCCGCTCTCGCGGTCCGACGGCTCATCGTCGCGCTGGAACTGCTGATCGAGCAGATCGTCGAGCTGGCTCAGCTCGCCCTGACGCGGTTCCTCGTGACGCTGGAACGACTCGCTCTGACGCCACTCGAGGCGGCGGGGGCGCGGCTGCACCGGCGGCACGTCGGGCGCCAGGAAGATGAGCCGGGTGGTCGCGCGGAAGCGCTCCTCGGGAGTCATGTCGGCCAGCGGCAGCAGCAGCTTCGGCGCCTCGGCCTGCGGCGCCTCGGGCTCGGCGGCGTCGGGGCCGCCCTCGGTCGCCTCGACCTGAGTCTCGGGCGCTTCGGCCGCGGTGGCCTCCTCGCCCTGCGGGGTCGCGTCCCCGAACTGCACGGGCTGATCGCCCACGGGCTCGTCGCGGTGGTCTTCTGTTGTGCTGTTCACCATTCCTGGTGTCTCCTCTACCCGGGGAGCATCTCGCTCTCGCCGGAAACCCTATTCGTGCGGTGTGATCCGCAAATCCTGTTCTCCGCGAATGCCGCGCACTCGCGCTCGGTCGGTCTTCGACCGGTGACCGCCTCTCGGCCGTCAAAAGACTGTGCGTGCGATCCGCCTTCTCAGCGTCTCGCACCGCACTCCATTATGTCACGGAGTCGGCGAGACTGGCGGTTCGCCGCGCGACCCGCGTCTTCGCAGGATGCGAGGGATAGGATCGGCCCATGAGCCACGAGCCCAGAGCCACGCGCCCCGTCGCCTTCGCCGTCTTCTCGATCATCGCCGGGGCGATCGGCTGGTTCGCCTCCTTCGAACTGCTCACCGAGTACATGAAGACGCTCGCGAATCCCGACTACGTACCCAACTGCACCGTCAGCGTGCTCGTCACCTGCGGCCCCAACATGGGCTCGTGGCAGGGGTCGCTGTTCGGGTTCAGCAACACGATCATCGGTGTCTCGGCGTTCATCGCCCCGATCGCGGTGGGCGTCGCCCTGCTCGCGGGCGCCCGCTTCTCAGCCTGGTTCTGGCGGCTGTACCAGCTCGGCCTGCTCGGAGCTTTCGTCTTCGTGTGCTGGTTGTTCTCGCAGAGCGTGTTCGTGCTGGGCACCCTCTGCCCGTGGTGCATGGTGGTGTGGTCGGTGACGATCCCGCTCTGGTGGATCACCGCGTTCCGCCCCTACGCGGTGGGCGACGTGCCGCTCGGCGCCGGCGCGCAGCGCCTCTTCTCGCGGCTCTACTCGTGGACCTGGGTGATCGTACTGCTCTGCTACGTGGTGTTCGCCTTCATCGCGCAGATGCGACTCGACTGGCTCTCGGAGTTCGCCCGGGCCTGACCCGCCGGCGATGGGCCGCCCTCATCGCGCGCGCAGCTCCGCCCAGAGCGCGTCCACCTGCGCGATGGTCTCCGCCTCGCTGCGCGAGGTGTCGATGACACGATCGGCCACGGCGAGGCGCTCCGCGTCGCCCGCCTGATGGGAGATGCGGGCGCGCGCCGCAGCATCATCCATCCCGCGCAGCTCGATGAGGCGCGCGATCCGCTGCTCCGCGGGCGCGTCGGCGACGAGCACGAGATCCCAGTCGCCGTCTCTGGCCGCGTCCGTCTCCACGAGCAACGGGATCTCGTAGACCACGACGGCGTCGGGGTCCGCCGCCTCGGCCGCCGCGATCCGCTCCGCGGCGATCCGGCGCACCTCGGGATGCACGATCGCGTTGAGCTCGGCGAGCGCCGCGGGATCGCCGAACACGACGGCGCCGAGCGCCGCCCGATCCAGCTCGCCGTTCGCCCCGATCAGGTCGCCGCCGAAGCGCTCCACCACGCGGGCGAGGCCGGGCGACCCGGGTTCGACGGCCTCCCGGGCGAGCTGGTCGGCGTCGATCCGCACCGCCCCCAGCTCGGCGAGACGCCGGCCGATCGTCGACTTGCCCGAGGCGATGCCCCCTGTGAGCGCGATCACTGTCATGGGTGCCAGGATACCGGCAGCCGCACGGCGGGCGCGGCTATGCTGGCGGCATGCTCGAAGTCGTCACCGGGATCACCCTGGCCGCATCGGCGGGGCTCAACGCCTATATCCCGCTGCTCGGGCTCGGCCTGCTCTCCCGCTTCACCGAGATCGTGCAGCTGCCCTCGGCGTGGGCATGGCTCGAGAACGAGTGGAGTCTCGGCATCCTCGGAGTACTGCTCGTCGTGGAGGTGCTTGTCGACAAGTTCCCGGTGCTCGACACCGCCAACGACGTGCTGCAGACGGTGGTGCGCCCGGCCTCGGGCGGCATGGTCTTCAGCGCCGGCGCGTCGAGCCAGACCGTCGCCGTCACCGACCCCGCCGCGTTCGTCTCCTCCGCAGCGTTCTGGCCGTTCGTGCTGGGCGTCGTCATCGCCCTCGTGCCGCACCTGCTGAAAGCGATCGCGCGCCCAGTCATCAATGCGCTGACGGCCGGCGCGGGCGCCGCGGTGACGAGCTTCCTCGAGGACGTCGGCGCGGTGCTGCTCACGCTCCTCGCGGTCATCGTGCCGCTGCTCGCGCTCGCGCTGCTGCTCGTCGTGATCGTCGCGCTCGTGCGGCGGCTGCGGCGAGTGCGGCAGCGGCGGCGCGAGCAGCTCGCCGGCGCCTCCGACGCCTCCGGCGGTGCGGTGCCCGGCACGCCCTGACCCCCGCGCCCGCTCGCCGAGCGCGGATACCCCGAGCGCGGATACGCCGAAGGCCCGGCCCCCTGAACGGGGACCGGGCCTTCGTGAACTCATCGCCGAGCGCAGGGCTCAGCGGGCGAGTCTCAGTTGCCCTCGAGCTGCGCCTTCAGAGCGGCGAGTGCCGCGTCGTCAGCGAGCGCACCGGTCGACGACGACTCGCTCGAGAAGCTCGAAGCGGAGGAGTCGGCGGCGGGAGCCGCGGCGGCCTCGACGAGCGAAGCGGCGACCTGCTTCTTGTGAGCCTCCCAGCGCTCCTGGGCAGCAGCGTACTCCTGCTCCCACTTCTCGCGCTGCGACTCGAAGCCTTCCTTCCACTCCTGGGTCTCCGGATCGAAGCCCTCGGGGTACTTGTACTCGCCGTTCTCGTCGTACTCGGTGGTCATGCCGTACAGAGCCGGATCGAACTCGGTGCCCTCGGGATCGACGCCCTCGTTGGCCTGCTTGAGGCTGAGCGAGATGCGACGACGCTCGAGATCGATGTCGATGATCTTGACGAAGACCTCCTGGCCGGCCGAGACGACCTGCTCGGCGAGCTCGACGTGCTGGCCCGACAGCTCCGAGATGTGCACGAGGCCCTCGATGCCGTCCGCGACGCGCACGAAGGCGCCGAAGGGAACGAGCTTGGTGACGACGCCCGGGGCGATCTGGCCGATCGCGTGGGTGCGGGCGAAGACCTGCCACGGGTCTTCCTGGGTCGCCTTGAGCGACAGCGAGACGCGCTCGCGATCCAGCTCGACGGAGAGCACCTCGACGGTGACCTCCTGGCCGACCTCGACCACGTCGGAGGCGTGCTCGATGTGCTTCCAGGACAGCTCGGAGACGTGCACAAGGCCGTCCACGCCGCCCAGATCGACGAACGCGCCGAAGTTGACGATCGACGAGATGACGCCCTTGCGCACCTGGCCGGGCTTGAGCTCGGCGAGGAACGACGAGCGGGTCGCCGACTGCGTCTCCTCGAGGAGGGCGCGACGCGACAGCACCACGTTGTTGCGGTTCTTATCGAGCTCGAGGATCTTCGCCTCGATCTCCTGGCCCAGGTAGGGGGTCAGGTCGCGCACGCGGCGCAGCTCGATGAGCGAAGCGGGGAGGAAGCCGCGCAGCCCGATATCGACGATCAGGCCGCCCTTGACGACCTCGATGACGGTGCCGGTGACAACGCCCTCGTTCTCCTTGATCTTCTCCACATCGCCCCAGGCGCGCTCGTACTGAGCACGCTTCTTGGACAGGATGAGGCGACCTTCCTTGTCCTCCTTCTGGAGCACGAGCGCCTCGACGGGATCGCCGACCTGAACGACCTCATCGGGGTTCACGTCGTGCTTGATGGACAGCTCGCGCGAGGGGATGACACCCTCGGTCTTGTAACCGACGTCGAGGAGCACCTCGTCGCGGTCGATCTTCACCACGGTGCCCTCGATGAGGTCGCCGTCGTTGAAGAACTTCAGGGTCGATTCGACCGCTGCAAGGAAGTCTTCGGCTGAGCCGATGTCGTTAACTGCGACCTGCTTGCTCTCGGTCGTTGCGTTCGTCATGAAATTGGTCTCCAGAATGGACATGGAATCAGGCGGGAGCGCACCGGGGGCCGGTCGGATCGGAATGATCCGCGAGGCGTTCACGCATGTGGACATGGTTGAGTCGCCACAGAACTGTGACAATCGATCTTATCCCGTGGACACGCCCGGGATCAAGTAGAGAGCCGCCCGCGTTTCGCGGCACCGGGCCGCGCTTGCGCGCGACGCTCGCCGGATGCCGGTGAGCGTCGCGCGCAGTGCTCACCGGTCGCCGGCGAGGCCCGCGCGCCGGCGCGAAACCGCACCCACCACCGCACCCAGCCCGAGCAGCAGCGCCGCGACCATGCAGGCGACGAAGATCAGGAACTGGATGTTCGCATCCATCGTCTCGGTGCTCCAGACCGAGAGGTCGAGCACCCACGGCTCGCCGGTGCCGAGCACCGCCTCGATCGCACGATTCAGCACCGGCGCGCAGATGCCGATGAAGGCGGTGACGATGGCCGCGACCGCGAGGCCGGGCAGCGGCAGATAGCGGATCGCGAGCATCGAGATCCAGATCGGCGCTGCGCCGATGGCGACGATCGGCAGCGCCGGCCACACCCAGAGCTCGGGTCGCCCGAGGGCGGCGAACACGATGAGCAGGAACACGACGAGCGCCGCGGTGTAGATCACGAGGGTGAGCAGGGTGACATGCCGCCCGAGGCCGCCCGGCAGTTCGAGCAGCGTCAGCCAGATCGGCGTGAAGACGAGCAGCAGCCCGAACAGCACCCCCGACACCGCGATCACGAGCCACGGCCCCGCCGCGAACTGCAGCCAGACCACGAGCAGCAGTGCCACCAGGCAGACCGTGGCGCTCGCGAGGGCCAGCCAGCCCGGCCGCGGCACGGGCAGCAGCGGCAGCGTGGTGAGCGAGAACGCGAGGCCGACGGCCGGCAGCACGACCCAGAACCAGCTCAGGGTGTGCTGCACTGACAGGTTGACGATGAAGCAGGTGAGGATCGCGGCGGCCCAGGTCAGCAGCGTGGTCCAGAGGATCGCGCTGCGCCAGCCCCGGTAGCTGCGGGCGTCGCGCTTGTCGGCTCGGCCCTCGTGGTCTTCGCTCGCGCTGATCAGTTCCTGGCCGCTGACGCCGAGTTCGGAGGCGATCGCCTGCACCAGAGTGATGTCGGGATAGGAGAGGCCGCGCTCCCACTTGGAGACGGCCGACTCGGTCACGTGCAGCCGCTCGGCGAGCTGGCGCTGGGTCAGGCCGGCGGCGCGGCGGCGCTCCGTGACGAAGCGTCCGAAGTCGTGTTTGGTGATGTCCATGTTCATGTTCTCGATTCAAACAGCGGGGGCGCGCAGCCCGCCCCGAAACGCGTGATTCTGCGACTCGACCGTTCGGCCAGTCGCAGAATCACGCGGAAGTCGGACCCGGATCGGCGCGACCCGGGCGCGATCCGACGCCCGCGCCCGGGGTTCCGACCGCGTATCCGACGCTAGGGTGCGTCTCGCACATCCTCTCCTACCGCGCGCGCCTGTTCGCAACGGCAACGGCAACGATTCACGGGACACACCCTAGTGCGCGGCGGCGTTCCAGTTCGCGCCGCGACCCACCTGCACCTCGAGCGGCACCGACAGCTCGGCGGCGCCCGCCATCTCGGCGCGCACGATCTCCTCGAGCGCGTCCCACTCCCCCTCGGCGACCTCGAACATGAGCTCGTCGTGGATCTGCAGCAGCATCCGGGACCGCATACCGGAGGCGATCATGCGCTCTTCGACCTGGATCATGGCGCGCTTGATGATGTCGGCGGCCGACCCCTGGATCGGCGCATTGAGCGCTGCGCGCTCGGCGTTCTCGCGCAGGATGCGGTTCGGGCTCGCCAGATCAGGGAAGGGGCGACGCCGGCCGAAGATCGTCTCGGTGAAGGTGTCGCGCTTGGCCTGGTCCACCACCGAACGCAGGTAGTCGCGCACCCCGCCGAAGCGCTCGAAGTAGTCCTCCATCAGCTGCCGGGCCTCGGCGGCCGCGATGTTCAGCTGCTTCGAGAGGCCGAAGGCCGACAGCCCGTAGGCGAGGCCGTACGACATGGCCTTCACTTTCGAGCGCATCTCGCTCGTCACCTCCTCGGGCGGCACCCCGAAGATGCGGGCGCCCACGAAGCGGTGCAGATCCTCACCCTGCCGGAAGGCCTCGATCAGCCCCGCATCACCCGAGAGGTGCGCCATGATCCGCATCTCGATCTGCGAGTAGTCGGCCGTCATCAGCGTTTCGTACTCCCCCGCGTGGATGAAACCCTCGCGAATGCGGCGGCCCTCCTCCGAGCGCACCGGGATGTTCTGCAGGTTCGGATCGGTGGACGCGAGGCGTCCGGTGCTCGACCCGACCTGCACGAAGGTGGTGCGGATCCGCCCGTCCTGCTGCACCGCCTTGATGAGCGTCTCGACCATCTGCCGCAGTTTGTTCGCGTCGCGGTGCGCGAGCAGCGCGTCGAGGAAGGGGTGCGGGTTCTTCACACGAAGCTCGGCGAGCGCCGCCGCATCGGTGGTGTAGCCGCTCTTCGTCTTGCGGGTCTTCGGCATCTCCAGCTGCTCGAAGAGCACCTCCTGCAGCTGCTTCGGCGAGGAGAGGTTCACCTCGCGCCCGATCGCGTCGAACGCCTGCTGCTGCAGCTCGGCCACCCGCGCGGTCAGCTCGGCGTCGTGAGCCTCGAGCAGCGGCAGATCGATCTGCACGCCGCGCTGCTCGAGCGCCGCGAGCACGGGCACGAGCGGAAGCTCGATGTCGCGGTAGATCTCGATCGTGCGCGATTCGAAGCGCGACACCGCGGAGTCGTGGGCGCGGGCGATGTACCAGGCCAGCGCCGCGGAATCGGCGATCGAGCCCTCATCGGGCACGAGCTGGTTCGGGTCGCCCTCGGGCACCTGCTCGCCCAGGAACCGGAACACGGCCTCGGCGAGCGACTTCTCGGGAGTCTGCGGGCGCAGCAACCACGACGCGATCAGCAGGTCGCCGTCGATGCCGCCGATCACCGCTCCGGCGCGGGCCGCCACCGCGATCTGCTGCTTCGCGTCGAAGAACACCTTGGGGGCGTCGGAGGCGAGCCACTGCTCGAAGAGCGCGTAGTCGCGCCCGCCGGGCAGCCAGTGGAACAGCACCGAGGCCTCCGCCGTGGCGACGCCCACCTCGAAGCCGTCGCCGCTCTGCTGCATGAGCACCGCCGGGCGTTCGACCTTCGTCAGCCAGTCGGCCAGCTCCTCGTCGATGAGGTTCTTCGCCTGCGGCTGCTCGGGCACGAGCGACACCGCGGTCGCTCCCCCGGCCGGCACCTCGGCGCCCGCGAGCTTGCCCACGCGCTGCAGCAGGGTGCGGAACTCGAGCCTCGCGAACACCTGCTGCACGGCCGCCATGTCGATCTCGCCGCGCTTCAGCTCGTCGAGGGTGATCTCGAGCTCGACGTCGCGCACGAGGCGGTTGAGGCGCCGGTTGCGCTCGGCGAGGTGGGCGTTCTCGCGCAGGCTCTCACCGACCTTGCCGCCGATCTCGTCCTGCCGACGCAGGATCTCCTCGAGCGAGCCGAACTGGTTGATCCACTTCACGGCGGTCTTCTCGCCGACGCGCGGCACACCGGGCAGGTTGTCGCTCGTCTCGCCCACGAGCGCGGCGATCTCCGGATACTGCTCCGGGCGCACCCCGTAGCGCTCCATCACCTTCTCGGCGTCGTAGCGGGTGAGCTCGCTCACACCCTGCTTCGAGGGGTAGAGCAGTGTGATGCGGTCGTCGACGAGCTGGATCGTGTCGCGGTCGCCGCTGACGACGAGCACCCGATAGCCGGCGTCGGCGCCGCGGGTCGCAAGCGTTGCGAGGATGTCGTCGGCCTCGTAGTTCTCCTTCTCGAGGGTGCGGATGCCCATCGCGTGCAGCGCCTCCTGCAGCAGCGGCACCTGCCCCTTGAATTCGGGCGGGGTCTCGCCGCGGGTGCCCTTGTACTCGGGGTACTCCTCGGTGCGGAACGAGTGCCGGGAGATGTCGAAGGCGATGGCCAGCGCATCCGGGTTCTCGTTGCCGAGCAGGTTGATGAGCATCGAGATGAAGCCGTGGATGGCGTTCGTGTGCTGCCCCGTCTGCGTCTGGAAGCTGTCGACGGGCAGGGCGTAGAACGCCCTGAAGGCCAGCGAATGGCCGTCGATGATCATGAGGGTAGGCTGAGAATTCGACACGTGAACAGCCTACAAGCCGCCACCGACAAGGACACCGCAGCGAGATGACAGATTCCCCCGCGCCCGAGACCACCGCACCGCAGTCACCGGCTCCGGGCTCGCCCACGGCAGGTCTGGAGTACATCCGCGAGCGCGGCCTCGGAGCCCTCGCCGACCGCATGGGCATCGAGGTCGTCGAGTTCGGGCGCGACCGGGCCGTCGCCACCATGCCTGTCGCGGGCAACACGCAACCGGTGATGCTGCTGCACGGGGGCGCCTACGTGGTGCTCGGAGAGACGCTCGGCTCGATGCACGCGAACTTCATGGCGCCCGAGGGGCACGTCGCCGTCGGGGTGGACATCAACGCGACCCACACCGGCTCCGCGACGTCGGGCCTCGTCACCGGTGTCTGCACACCGATCAAGCTCGGCCGCTCCATCACCGTGCACGAGATCGTGGTGAGCGACGAGCAGGGCCGCCGCTGCTCGACCGTGCGCATCACGAACTTCTACAAGCAGCTCCGCTGACGGTCCGCACACGCAGCAGCGCCCCCGGCCGATCGGCCGGGGGCGCTGCTGCGTACGGAGGTCAGTCCTTCTTCGGACCGAGCTGGTCGATGATCGTCTTCGCGACGTCCTGCATCGTGAGCCGGCGATCCATCGAGGCCTTCTGGATCCAGCGGAACGCCTCGGGCTCGCTGAGGCCCATCTTGTCGTTGAGGATGCCCTTCGCACGGTCGACCAGCTTGCGGGTCTCGAAGCGCTCGGCGAGGTCCGCGACCTCGCTTTCGAGCGCCACGATCTGCTGGAAGCGCGAGAGCGCGATCTCGATCGCGGGGATCAGGTCGGCCGGGGTGAACGGCTTCACGACGTAGGCGAGAGCACCCGCCTCGGTCGCGCGCTCCACCAGCTCGCGCTGGCTGAACGCGGTGAGCAGCACCACGGGGGCGATGTGATCCTTGTTGATCTGCTCGGCCGCCGAGATGCCGTCGAGCTTCGGCATCTTGACATCCATGACCACCAGGTCGGGGCGCAGCTCCTCGACGAGGCGCACTGCCTCCTCGCCGTCACCGGCCTCGCCGACCACGTCGTAGCCGTTGTCGCGAAGCGTCTCGACGATGTCGAGGCGGATCAGGGACTCGTCTTCCGCAACGACGACGCGTCGCGCGGGTGCGGTGCTCTGTTCAGTCATGCTGAGAAGTGTACTCCTGCGTTCGAGAGAAAACGGTTGTCCGGTGCCGGATGCGGGACTCGAACCCGCACACCTTTCGGCAGCGCATTTTGAGTGCGCCGTGTCTGCCAATTCCACCAATCCGGCGTGAGCGGCCCCGCCGATGAGTGTATCCGGTTCGATGCACTCGGCGGAGCCTGCTGGGCCAGCAGCCCAGCCTATCGGATCACACGGGGATGCCGCCGCGACCGAGGGCGTGCTTGCGGGGCCCCGCCTCCGGCAGCTGGCCGGTGGCCTCGCCGATCCGGTGGATGCGCAGCGTGTTCGTGGTGCCGACCACCCCGGGAGGCGATCCCGCGATGATGACGACCTTGTCGCCGATCTCGGCGCGCGAGCGGTCGAGCAGCACCTCGTCGACCTGCGCGAACATCTCATCGGTGCTGCCCACTCGCGGCACCTCGTAGCTGCGGGCGCCCCAGGTGAGCTCCATGCGGCGGCGCGTGTCGGCCTCGGGTGTGAAGCCGATGATCGGGATCGGCCGACGCAGGCGCGACATGCGGCGCACCGTGTCGCCCGACTCGGTGAACACGCAGATGTAGCGGGCGCCCACGAAGTCGGCAACCTCGGAGGCCGCGAGGGTGAGGGCGCCGCCCTGGGTGCGGGGCGCCGAGCCGAGCGGTTCGATGCGGTCGAGGGCGTGGTCCTCGGTGGCGGTGATGATGCGCGCCATCGTCTCGACGGCCTGCACCGGGTAGGCGCCCACGCTGGTCTCGCCGGAGAGCATCACGGCGTCGGCGCCGTCGAGGATCGCGTTGGCGCAGTCCGAGGCCTCGGCGCGCGTGGGGCGGGGGTTCTCGATCATCGACTCGAGCACCTGGGTCGCCACGATCACGGGCTTCGCATTGCGGCGCGCCAGTGCGATCGCCTCGGTCTGCACGAGCGGCACGCGCTCGAGCGGCAGTTCGACGCCGAGATCGCCTCGGGCGACCATGATGCCGTCGAAGGCGGTGACGATCTCCTCCAGGTGGTCGACCGCCTGGGGCTTCTCGATCTTGGCGATGACGGGGAGGCGGATCCCCTCCTCGTCCATGATCTCGTGCACGCGGGTGATGTCGGCCGCGTCCCGCACGAACGACAGCGCGATGTAGTCGACGCCGAGCTGCAGCGCCCAGCGCAGATCCTGCTCGTCCTTCTCGGAGAGCGCCGGCACGTTGACGGCGACGCCGGGCAGGTTGATGCCCTTGTTGTTCGACACCGCGCCCGGCACCTCCACCGTCGTGTACACGGTGTCGTCGGTGACGCGCTCGGCGCGCAGCGCCACCTTGCCGTCGTCGATGAGCAGCGGATCGCCGGGGTTCACGTCGCCGGGCAGGCCCTTGTGCGTGGTGCCGCAGATGGTGCGGTCGCCCACGATGTCGCGCGTGGTGATGGCGAACTCGTCGCCGACCTCAAGGTCGTAGGGGCCGCCCTCGAACTTGCCGAGGCGGATCTTCGGGCCCTGCAGGTCGGCGAGCACCGCGATCGGACGGCCGACCTCAGTCTCGGCGCGGCGGATGTTGCGGTAGATGCCCTCGTGCACGTTGTAGGTGCCGTGCGACATGTTGAGCCGTGCGACGTTGACGCCGGCCCGGATCAGATCGAGGGTGTGGTCGTAGCTGGAGACCGCGGGGCCCCAGGTAGCGACGATCTTGGCGTGGCGCATGTCGGCTCCTTGCTGCTTGGTCGAGTGTCGCGGCTAGGCGGTGCGGGCCGGTTCTGCCGCGTCGTTGGACGCGGCCGGTGCCTCGGCTGCCGGCTCGGCGCCGAACGGCACCGCCGCGGCGTCGCCGTGGGGCAGGACGTGGAAGAACTCGTCGGGGTTCGCAGTGTCGGCGAGCACCGAGTCGGTCGGGTTGCGACGGCCCTGGAGGTATACGGACGATTCGATCCCGACGTGGCGGCGGCGCTGCACTATGAGGATGACGATGCCCAGCACGACGGCGAGGAACGCGGCCAGCACATTGGTGCGGATGCCGAGGAACAGCAGGCTCGGATCGACGCGCAGCGACTCGGTGACGGTGCGGCCGATGCCGTACCAGACGAGGTAGAGGGCGAAGAAGGTGCCCCAGCGCGGGCGCCACTTGCGCTCGATGGCGAGCAGCACGACGATGCCGAGCAGGTTCCAGACGGCCTCGTAGAGGAACGTCGGGTGGAACAGCGTGCCCTCCGGCAGCCCGATCGGGAAGGCCGGGTTGGTGGACTCGATCTCGAGGCCCCAGGGCAGCGTGGTCGGGCCGCCGAACAGCTCGTGGTTGAACCAGTTGCCCAGACGCCCCACGGCCTGCGCGAGCAGCAGGCCGGGCACGAGCGCGTCGGCGAACGACCAGAAGCGGATCCCGGTGATGCGCGAGGCGATCAGCACGCCCACCGCGCCGCCGAGCAGCGCGCCGAAGATGGCGATGCCGCCCTGCCAGAAGGCGAGGGCGTCGAGCGGGTTGCGACCCGGGCCGAAGTAGTCGCCCCAGTGGGTGACCACGTGGTAGAGGCGCGCGCCCACGATGCCGAGGACCAGCGCCCACACGAGGAAGTCGAAGACCGCTCCCCGCTCACCGCCGCGGCTGCTGAGCCGGCGGCCCGTCCAGATGGCGGCGGCGATGATGCCGACGATGATGCACAGCGCGTAGATGTAGATGCGCAGCGGGCCGATCTGGAAGAACTGCATCTCGGGGCTCGGGATACTGAACGGGAGAATCATCCACTCCTCTTTCGCCTCCGGCACTGGCCGGTGATCGCTCGCGGCGCTCTGCCGCTGAAACTGTCGTTGGGGAGCCGCGCGGAGGGGATCCTCGCGGCGATCGTGTCAATCCTACAGCGAGGCGCCCTCGGCGACCGCGCCATCGGGGTGCTGCGCCCCCGCTGCGATGTCGCGCACCACCTCGGCGAGCCGCTCCACGCCGCCGTCGCGCAGCGCACGCACGAAGGCCGTGCCGACGATCGCGCCGTCGGCGTAGCCGAGCGCGTCGGCCACCTGCTCGGCGGTCGACAGGCCGATGCCGACGCAGGCGAGGTCGACGCCCTGCTCGCGCAGGCGCGCGGTGAGAGCGCGGGCGGCGGCGTCGAGCTGGGCCCGCTCGCCGGTGATGCCCATCGTGGAGACCGTGTAGACGAAGCCGCGCGAGTGCTCCACGACGAGGCGCAGTCGCGCGTCGCTCGAGCTGGGCGCTGCGAGGAACACGCGGTCGAGGCCGAGGCGGTCGCTCGTCTCGATCCACTCGGGTGCGGCTTCGGGGGTGATGTCGGGCGTGATGAGCCCGGCGCCGCCGGCCTCGGCGAGCCGGCTCGCGAAGCGCTCGACACCGTACTGCAGCACCGGGTTCCAGTAGGTCATCACGAGCACGGGCACGTCGACGGCCTCGCGCACGCGGCGCACGGCCTCGAAGACGTCGGAGACTCGGAAGCCCTCGGCGAGCGCCGTCTGGGTGGCTTCCTGGATCACCGCGCCGTCCATCACCGGGTCCGAGTAGGGCAGCCCGAGTTCGAGCACGTCGACGCCGTTGCGCGCCATCGCGATGGCCGCTTCGACGCTGGTGTCGAGGTCGGGGAAGCCCACGGGCAGATACCCGACGAGCGCGCCTCGGCGATCCTGCTTCGCGGCGCGGATCGCGGCGGCCACCTGTGATTCGTGCGCGCTCATCCCTCGAGCTCCGTTTCGCCGTCGAGCAGGCCGAAGTACCGGCCTGCGGTCGCCATGTCCTTGTCGCCGCGGCCGGACAGGCTCACGGCGATGATCGCCTCGGGGCCGAGTTCGCGGCCGATGCGGATCGCCCCCGCGAGCGCGTGGGCCGACTCGATGGCGGGGATGATGCCCTCGGTGCGGCTGAGCAGCCGCAGCGCCTGCATCGCCTCGTCGTCGGTCGCGGGGATGTACTCGACGCGGCCGATGTCGGCGAGCCAGGCGTGCTCGGGGCCGACGCCCGGGTAGTCGAGTCCCGCCGAGATCGAGTGCGACTCGATGGTCTGGCCGTCTTCGTCCTGCAGCACGTAGGTCTTCGCGCCGTGGAGCACCCCGGGGCGTCCGCGCGCGATCGACGCGGCCTGTCTGGCCGTGTCGACGCCCTCGCCGGCTGCCTCGACGCCGTAGATCTTCACGTCTTCGTCGTCGAGGAACGCGTCGAACATGCCGATCGCGTTCGAGCCGCCGCCCACGCAGGCGACGACGGCGTCGGGCAGTCTGCCGGTGCGCTCGAGCAGCTGCGCGCGCGCCTCCTCGGAGATGATCTTCTGGAAGTCGCGCACCATCGCCGGGAACGGGTGCGGGCCGGCCGCGGTGCCGAAGATGTAGTTGGTGCGCTCGACGCTCGCCACCCAGTCGCGGTAGGCCTCGTTGATCGCGTCCTTGAGCGTGCGCGAGCCCGCCTTCACCGGCACGACCTCGGCGCCGAGCAGCCGCATGCGGGCCACGTTGAGGGCCTGGCGCTCGGTGTCGACCGCGCCCATGTAGATGGTGCATTCGAGCCCGAAGAGCGCCGCCGCGGTGGCGGTGGCGACGCCGTGCTGGCCGGCGCCGGTCTCGGCGATCACGCGGGTCTTGCCGAGGCGCTTGGTGAGCAGCGCCTGGCCGAGCACGTTGTTGATCTTGTGCGAGCCCGTGTGGTTGAGGTCCTCGCGCTTGAGGAACACGCGGGCGCCGCCGGCGTGCGCCGCGAAGCGGGGCACCTCGGTGATCGGCGAGGGCCGGCCCGCGTACGAGGCGAGCAGCTCGAGCAGCTCGGCCTGGAACGCGGGGTCGCGCTTCGCCGACTCGTAGGCCTCGGTGAGCTCGTCGATCGCGGCGATGAGAGATTCGGGCATGTAGCGCCCGCCGTAGTCGCCGAAGAAGGGTCCGTGCTGGTCGCGGAGGCTGGTAACCCCGCCCGCCTGCTCTGTCATGTCGACCTCTCGGTTCGGATGCCCGGAGTGCCGAGCATGGGATCGGATGGGGGCCGCGCGTGTCGTGCGGCGTCGGTCCCCATCGCGGCCGCTCAGACGCTCAGGTACGCCTGCAGCGTGGCGATGGGATCACCGGTGACGAGCGCCTCGCCCACGAGCACGGCGTCGGCTCCGGCTTCGCGGTAGCGCTCCACATCGGCGACGTCGAGCACTGCGGACTCCGCCACGCGTACGACGCCGGCCGGGATCTGGTCGGCGACGCGGCCGAACAGGTCTCGGTCGAGCTCGAAGGTGCGGAGGTCTCGGGCGTTGACGCCGATCAGCTGAGAGCCGAGGTCGACGGCGCGCGCGACCTCGTCGGCCGAGTGCGCTTCGACGAGCGGCGTCATGCCGAGTTCGCGGATCATCTCGTGCAGCCGCTCGAGGCGATCCTGCGGCAGGGCTGCGACGATGAGCAGCACCAGGTCGGCGCCCGCGGCGCGGGCTTCGAGCACCTGGTACTCGTCGCCGATGAAGTCCTTGCGCAGCACCGGGATGCTCACGGCTTTGCGCACGGCTTCGAGGTCGGCGAGGGAGCCCTTGAACTTGCGCTCCTCGGTCAGCACGCTGACCGCGCTCGCCCCGCCCGCCTCGTACTGGGCGGCGAGGGCGTGCGGCTCGGGGATCTCCGCGAGGTGACCGCGAGACGGGCTGGCACGCTTCACCTCGGCGATCACCTTCATGTGATCAGCCGGTGCGAGCGCCAGGAGGGCGTCGAGGGCCGCCGGCCGTTCGAGGGCCGCGGCCTCGAGCTGCGCGTAGGGTCGCAGCTCGCGACGGGCCTTCGCGTCTTCGAGCGCGCCCGCGAGCAGGTTCTCGAGCACGTCAGTCGTGCGACTTGGGGCTGAACCGCGGGCCGTTCACGCCGAAGCCGGCCTTGGAGAGGATCCAGCCGAGGATCCAGCCGGCGGCGACCACACCGGCGCACACCCACACCATCGTCGCATTGTGCAGGAAGAAGAAGACGGTGCCGGCTGCGATGCCGAGCAGCATCACCACGACCGCCGTCCATGCGGCGGGCGAGTCACCGTGACCAGGGTCTCCGTGCTGGGTACTCATGAATCTCCTCTGAACAGACGTGAAGGATTCCAGCCTACCGGAAATCTCGGCGGGAGTCGGTGCCCCGGCCGGGGGTCGCGGATTTCAGTGCGCGAGCGGTGCAGGATGACTCAATCCGACGAAGTCGGGTCACCGCCCGGCCGGCCGCTCACAGAAACGCGCCAGCGTTTCGCGGCCACGCCGCCGCGAGCGCCCCGCGAGCGCCCCGCGAGCGGTGCAGGATGACTCAATCCGACGAAGTCGGGTCACCGCCTTCGGACAGCGAGTCCCAGTCGGAGATGCGGTCGGCCTTGCCGGCCGCCGGCGCCGACTTCGCGGCGTCGTACTTGCGTCCGGCGGCGCTCCACCGCCCGCCGGTGACGACGACTGCGATCCCGAGCCCGGCGGCGAGGATCCCGGCGGCCGCGCAGGCCCAAGCCCAGGCGGACAGGCTGCTCCAGATCACGGCGCCGCCGTCGCCGCCGGCGAGGCCGGTGAGTTCGGTGACACGACCGGAGATGGCGCCCGCGGGCGACAGCAGCGCGGTGGAGGTGAGGGCGACGAGCCCGGCGCCGAGCAGCGCGACGAGGCCGCCGAGCACTCGCCGGAAGACGGGGCCCGCGATGGTGAGCGCGAGCGCGGATGCGACGATCGCGATCGAGACGGGCGAGAGGGCGGCGTTCACCTCGTGGCCGGTGACGGTCTCGACCGCGTGCGTGCCGTCGAGCATGAAGGAGACCCAGGTCTGCGAACCTGCGAGCAGCGCGAGGCCGCCGGCGAGGGCGATGCCGGTGAGGGAGGTCGATTTAGCGCGCATCGGCGTCCCCCGCCCCTGCGGTCTGGAGCTCGCGCAGGGTGTTCGCGATCGCGATCGCCCGCAGCGGGGCCGCGGCCTTGCTGCTGCACTCGGCGTCCTCGGTCTCCGGGACGGAGTCCGCGACGATGCCGGCGCCGGCCTGCACGCTCGCGACGCCGCCCATGATGGTGGCGGTGCGGATGGCGATGGCGAGATCCGCCGCTCCCCCGAGGCCGAAGTAGCCGACCACGCCGCCGTAGACGCCGCGCTGCACGGGTTCGAGTTCGTCGATGATCTCGAGCGCGCGCGGTTTGGGCGCGCCGCTGAGGGTGCCGGCGGGGAAGGTGGCCCGGAACACGTCGACGGGGTTCTGACCGTCGCGGGTGCTCCCCTCGACCGTGGAGACGATGTGCATGATGTGGCTGAAGCGCTCGACGCGCATGAACTCGGTGACTTCGACGCTCGCCGGCTCGCACACGCGCAGCAGGTCGTTGCGAGCGAGGTCGACGAGCATGAGGTGCTCGGCGCGTTCCTTCTCGTCGGCGAGCAGATCGCGTTCGTGCTGCTGGTCTTCGTCGACGGTGGCGCCGCGGGGGCGCGATCCCGCGATGGGGTGCGTCATCACGTGCCCGCTCTCCTGCACGGTGACGAGCGCCTCGGGGCTCGATCCGACGACGGCGAAGGGCCGCCCGTCGCGGTCGGTGAGCTGCAGGAGGTACAGGTAGGGGCTGGGGTTGAGATGGCGCAGCACCCGGTAGACGTCGAGCGGGTCGGCGTCGCAGCGCTGGTCGAAGCGCTGCGACGGCACGACCTGGAAGATGTCGCCGTCGACGATGCGGCGCTTGGCCTGTTCGACGGACGCCATGAACTCGGCGCTGCTGGTGAGCCTGACGGGGTCGGGCTGTGCTTCGTGGTCGAGCACGCCGAGGGGCGAGGGCGCGGGTGCGGCGAGGGCGCGCTGCAGGCCGTCGAGCCGCGACTGCGCGTCGGCCCACTGCGCGTCGGCGGTCGCGGGTGAGGGATCGCCGAGCGCAGCGTCGTTGAGCACGTTCGCGAGCAGCACGACGCTGCCTTCCCGGTGGTCGATCACCACGAGTTCCGAGACGAAGCTGAGCCCTTGGGTGGGGACGCCCGGGCCGTCGCTCGGGCCGTGCTCGAGGCGTTCGAACTGGCGCACCGTCTCCCAGCCGAGGTAGCCGACGAAGCCGCTCGCGAGGGGCGGCAGGCCCGGCACCTGGGGTGCGCGCCAGCGCTCGTAGACGGCGCGCAGAGCCTCGACGGGCGCGAGGCCGGTCACGCCGCCGGGGAGTAGGCGCTGCTCGCCGAGCTCTGATCCGGAGCCGTCCGCGGTGGGCGCCCAGTGGGCGCGGCTGTCGCGCTCGCCGAGCACGCCGAAGCTGCCCGCGCCGACGAAGCTGAACCGGGTCCACACGCCGCCCTGCTCGGCCGACTCCAGCAGGAAAGTGCCGGGGCGAGAGGCCGCGACCTTGCGGTAGATGCTGACCGGTGTGTCGGCATCCGCGAAGATCTCGCGGCAGACGGGGATCACGGCGTGGGAGGCGCGTGCGGCGTCGAATGCGGCGCGCGTGGTCGTCAGTGTCACCGCTCCAGACTACCGCCCCGGCTGGGCGGCTCGCGCAGCCGGCGGTCGCAGGTGGGTGACGGCGGAGACGGCGGTCAGACCTCGGCGCTGTCCGGGTCGCCGACGAGGGCCGGGATGTCGCGGCCGGTGAAACAGCTGCGGGTGCCCGTGTGACAGGCGGCCCCGATCTGGATCACCCGCACGAGCAGGGTGTCGCCGTCGCAGTCCATCGCGACGGAGCGCACGTACTGGCGGTGGCCCGAGGTGTCTCCCTTGCGCCAGTACTCCTGGCGCGACCGGGACCAGAAGGTCACCCGGCCGCTCGTGAGGGTGCGGCGCACGGCCTCGTGATCCATCCAGGCCAGCATGAGCACGTCGCCGCTCTCGTCGTCCTGGATGACGGCGGGCAGCAGGCCGTCGCCGTTGAAGACGAGGTCGCTCGGGACGGGATCGGGGTGGGTCATGGTGTTGGCGGCTTTCGCTCGGGGTTCGGCGTGATCCGGGTCGCTCGCGGCGGCGCTCCGGATCCGGGACTATCGGACGGTCACTCCCGCGTCGGCGAGCGCGCGCTTCACCTCGCCGATCGTGAAGGTGCCGTCGTGGAACACCGACGCCGCGAGGACGGCGTCCGCGCCGGCCTCGACGGCGGGGGCGAAGTGCTCGAGCCGGCCGGCACCGCCCGAGGCGATGACCGGCACGTCCGAGAGTTCGCGCACCCGGCGGGTGAGTTCGAGGTCGAAGCCCGCGAGGGTGCCGTCGGCGTCCATCGAGTTGACGAGCAGTTCGCCGGCTCCCCGGTCGAGGGCTTCACGGCACCAGGCGAGCGCGTCGAGGTCGGTTTCGTGCTTGCCGCCGTGCGTGGTCACGACGAAACCGCTGGGGGTGCGCGGCGAACGCTTCACATCGAGCGAGAGCACGAGCACCTGCGAGCCGAAGCGGTCGGCGATCTCGCCGATCACCTCGGGCCGCGCGATCGCGCCGCTGTTGATCCCCACCTTGTCGGCGCCCACGCCCAGCAGGCGGGCGACGTCGTCGACGCCGCGCACACCGCCGCCCACTGTCAGGGGGATGAAGACCTGTTCGGCGGTGCGCTGCACCACTTCGTAGGTGGTGGAGCGGTCGTCGACGGTGGCGGTCACATCGAGGAAGGTGAGTTCGTCGGCGCCCTGCTCCGCGTACTTCGCGGCGAGTTCGACGGGGTCGCCGGCGTCGCGCAGGTTCATGAAGTTGACGCCCTTGACGACGCGGCCCGCGGCCACGTCGAGGCACGGGATCACACGCGTGGCAACACTCATCGCGGGGCTCCTAGGGTGTGTCTGGTGAATGGTTGCCGTTGCGAGCAGCGTCTGGGCGGGGTGCCTCGCAAGGCGGAGGAGGACGGTTTGCTGGGCTGTAAATCTGACGACGACAACGCAGCGAGGCGCCCCGAACAGGCGCGCGCAGTAGGCAAGGATGCACCAGACACGCCCTAGAGGCGGGCGGCGTGGATCGCGGTCACGAGGATCGCGCGCGCGCCGAGTTCGTAGAGCCGGTCCATGACGTGGTTCGCCTCGTCGGCGCGCACCATGACGCGCACCGCCACCCAGCGCTCGTCCTTCAGTGGGGACACGGTGGGCGACTCGATGCCGCCGGCGACCTCCGTCGCGGCCTCCAGCTGGTCCACGGGCAGGTCGTAGTCCATGATGACGTAGCGGCGCGCGACGAGCACGCCGCGCAGGCGGCGCAGCAGGCGTTCGATTCCGGCGTGCTCGGTGGGGCCGCCGATGAGCACGGCGGTCGACTCCAGGATCACAGGCCCGAAGATCTCGAGGCCGGCGGCGCGCAGCGTCGCCCCCGTCGAGACGACGTCGGCCACGGCGTCGGCCACGCCCAGCTGCACCGCGGACTCCACCGCACCGTCGAGCTTCACGAGTTCGGAGACGATGCCGCGGGCCCGCAGGAAGTCGTCGACGAGCTTCGGGTAGCTCGTCGCCACCCGTCGGCCCGCGAGGTGTGCGAGCTCGCTGATGTCGCCGCCCGCGGGCGCTGCGAAGCGGAACGTCGAGTCGGCGAAGTCGAGGGCGTCGATCTCCGTTGCCGCCGAGCCGGAGTCGAGCAGCAGGTCGCGGCCCGTGATGCCCACGTGCAGCGCGCCCGACCCGACGTAGGTCGCGATGTCGCGCGGGCGCAGGTAGAAGAACTCCACGCCGTTGCGGCTGTCGGTATGCACGAGCTTGCGGCTGTCCCTGCGGCCGGAGTAGCCCGCCTCGGCGAGCATGTCGGCGGCGATCTCGGAGAGCGATCCCTTGTTGGGAACGGCGATGCGCAGCATGGGGTTCCTTCGTGTGTCGTGCGAACGGGGCTGGGACGGGTCGGGTGCCGGGGCGGATCGGGCGGATCGCAGGCGCGGGGCCTGCGCGGCGGATCAGAGGTGCTTGTAGACGTCCTCGAGCTTCAGGCCCTTCGCGAGCATGAGCACCTGCAGGTGGTAGAGCAGCTGGCTGATCTCCTCGGCGCAGGCGTCGTCGCTCTCGTACTCGGCCGACATCCACACCTCGGCGGCCTCCTCGACGATCTTCTTGCCGATGGCGTGCACGCCGGCGTCGAGCTGCTGGACGGTGCCGCTTCCCTCCGGCCGGGTCTCGGCCTTCTCGGTCAACTCGGCGAACAGGTCATCGAACGATTTCACGTGACTACACTACCCTGCGCGCGGTGCGGCGGCCGCCGGATCGCGACTGCGCTCAGTGCCGGTGGGCTGCGGCGGCCGCGCGAAGCTCCGCGATCCGCTCCTCGGGCACGCCGCCGTAGACGGCGGAGCCTGCCACGAAGGTGTCGGCGCCCGCCTCGGCCGCGATCCCGATCGTGTCCTTCGAGATGCCGCCGTCGACCTGCAGCCACACGTCGAGGCCGGACTGCTGCTTCGCCTCGGCGAAGCGGCGCAGCTTGGGCATCATGTCGGCCATGAAGGACTGGCCGCCGAACCCCGGCTCGACAGTCATCACGAGCACCTGGTCGAACTCGGGCAGCAGCTCGAGGTAGGGCTCGGGGTCGGTGCCGGGCTTGAGTGCGATGCCGGCGCGGGCGCCGATCTCGCGGATGCGACGGGCGAGGCGCACGGGGTCGTCGGTGGCCTCGGCGTGGAAGGTGACGGAGTAGGCGCCGAGTTCGGCGTAGCCGGGAGCCCAGCGGTCTGCGTCGGAGATCATGAGGTGCATGTCGAGCGGGAGCGGCGAGACCGCCTGGATGCGCTCGACGATGGGCGGGCCCATCGTGAGGTTGGGCACGAAGTGGTTGTCCATCACGTCGACGTGCACGAGATCGGCCGTGGCGATGGCCTCGAGTTCGGCCTGCAGGTTGACGAAGTCGGCGGACAGGATGCTCGGGTTGATGCGCTGCGCGGTCACCCCTCGATCCTAGCGCTCGCTGCCCGCGTCACCGTCGGCGGACCCGTCGATGCCCTCGCCCCGCTCGTGGCTCGTCTCGACGATCGGGCCTGACTCGGGCGCCTCGTCGTAGCTGCGCGAGAGCAGCCGGTAGGAGCGCGTGAGCGCGGCGCCCGCGGCGAGCAGGATCGACACCAGCCCCGCGAAGATGAAGATCAGCGCGATTCCCCGCGCCTCGCCCTCGCCGAGCAGCCAGCCCCACGTCTCACGCCCCTCGGCGGTTTCCATGTAGGGCACGACCCAGAACTCGGCGACGGGCGCGATGAGGAACGAGGTGATGGGCGCGGTGGCCGCCTCGAAGGTCATGGCGAAGCCGAAGACGCGGCCCTGCTTCTCGAAGGGCACGACGCGCTGGATCACCGTCTGCTCCGCCGCCTCGATCGCGGGCATCACCGCCATGAAGAGCCAGATGCCCGCGACGAAGAGCCACCCCCACTCGCGCACGGTGAAGAGTGCGCCGAGCACGCCGGTGCACGCCACGAGGATGAGCATCGTGCGGATGGGGTTCTTGCCGAGCCCCCGCTTCGCGACGATCGCCCCGCCGACCACGAAGCCCGTGGTGGCGACGCCGAACCAGACGCCCCACATCTCGACGGGGAAGAGCGTCAGGCCGTAGGGGTCGAGCAGCGCCATGAAGACGCCCCCGGTGAGGTTGTTGAAGGTGGTGAAGATGATGAGGGCGAGCAGCCCCGGCACTGCGAGCATGGACAGGAAGCCGCCCCGGAAGTCGATGGCCCGGCGCTCCGGGTCGTGCACGATCTCGGGCTCGGCGACGCGGATCAGGTGCAGGTGCACCAGCGGCACGGCGGTGCACACCGCCGAGATGAGCATCGTGGGCCCCATGCCGAGCAGCCCCACCGACAGCCCGCTGAACACGCTCGTCGCGATGAACGCGATCCCCTGCACCGTGCCCACGAGCCCGTTCGCGTTCGCGTGGCGCTCGGTGGGCACCAGCAGGGTCACGGTGGTCGCGAGCGCGAGGTTGCGCAGCAGCTCCACCACGCAGCCGACCAGCACCACCACCGCGAACACCCAGAACCAGGGCGCGCCGAGATCGAGCAGCGGCTGCTCGCCGATCACGAAGAACATGCCGCAGGCGATGAGGAACGCGACCATCGAGATCCACGCCGAGAGCCGCATCACGCGCAGCTTGCGGAACCTGTCGACGAGGCTGCCGAAGTACATCGAGCTCAGCGCGATGATGAGCATGTACGCGCCGCCCAGCACCCCGGTCGCGAGGATGCTGCGCGTCTCGATGAACACCCAGAACACCAGCGCGAACCACAGGAAGTTGGTGGTGAGATTCGCGACGGCCGTGTTCACCAGCAGATGCAGGAACACGCGCATGCCGGAGGCCTGCGCGGGGGCGCCGGCCGGCGCGGACGAGGGCTGCGTGCGGGGCATGGAATCAGGGTACGGGCAACCACCGACATCTGCGAGGGGGTCCGGCCGTGCGGCCGGCCCCCAGCTCAGGCGAGGCGTTCGAAGAGCGCGATGAACATCGCGTCGGTGCCGTGCCGGTGGGGCCAGAGCTGGGCGCTGAGGCGTTCGCCGGCGAGGTCGAGCGGCATGCGGGCGACCCGGCGCAGCACCTCGCGCGCGTCGAGCTCGCGCAGCTCCGGGCTGCGACGCAGCAGCCGGTCGACCGCGACCCGCGTCTCGGCGAGGTGCGGCGAGCAGGTCACGTACGCGAGCAACCCGCCCGGCGCGAGATGCGCGACGGCCGCATCGAGCAGTTCCCCCTGCAGCGCCGTGAGGCCGGGCAGGTCGGCGGGCTGCTTCCGCCAGCGCGCCTCCGGCCGCCGGCGCAGCGCGCCGAGCCCCGAGCACGGCGCATCGACGAGGATGCGGTCGAAACGCGCCTCATCGCCGCCGTAGGCCGCGTCGTCGCGTCCGTCGTGGCTCACCACTTCGACCTCATCGGCGTGGGCTTCGACCGAGCGCCGCACGAGATCCGCGCGATGCTCCGACACCTCGTTGGCGCGCAGCTCCGATCCGGCGAGCGCGGCCTCCGCCGCGAGCACCGCCGTCTTGCCGCCGGGGCCGGCGCAGAGGTCGAGCCAGCGCTCCCCCGCCCGAGGCTCGCGCGCCCGGCTGAGCGCGAGCGCCGCGAGCTGCGAGCCCTGATCCTGCACGCGAACCGCTCCGGCCGGGAGATCGAGCGCGGCGATCGCCCGCGCGGGATCGCCGCCGGCGAGCTCCAGGCCGAGCGGCGACGGGCCGCTCGCCGCGAGCGCGGCCTCCTCCCGCTCGGGATCGATGCTCAGTGCCTCCGCGGTCTCGACGTCGACGTCCGCGCCGGGCAGCAGCGCGAGGCTCACCCGCGGCGACGCGTTGTCGGCGGCGAGCAGTTCGCCGAGCTCCGCCTCGCGGCCCTCCAACCGCAGCGCGTCGCGCAGCGCCCGCAGCACCCACCCCGGGTGGGAGGCCTGGGTCGCGAGCGCGGCGTCGGGGCTTCCGGCGGAGTTCGCGATCCGCGCATCCCACTCCTCGTTCGAGGATCGCCCCACTGCACGCAGCACGCCGTTCACGAAGCCGGCCGCCGCCGGGTTCGCAACCCGGCGCTGCAGCTCCACGCTCTCGTTGACGGCCGCGTGATCCGCCGTGCGCATCGCGAGCAGCTGATGCGCACCGAGGCGCAGCACGTTGAGGGTGCGCGCGTCGATCCGGGCTGCTTCGCGGTCGGCGGCCAGCTCGATGATGCGGTCGTAGCGGCCGCGCCAGCGCAGCGCCCCCGAGACCAGCTCGGTGGCGAGCGCCGCGTCGCGGCCGTCGAGACGTGCCTCGCGGATCCGGGCCGGCAGCGCGAGATTCGCGTAGGCGTCCCGATCCTCGACGTCGCGCAGCACGTCGTAGGCGACGAGTCGGGCCGGGCTGATGCGCGCACGCTGGGTCCGCTCGCCGTCGCGGTGCCGCTGCTCTCGCGGCCGATCGCCGCGGCGCTGCCGATCGGGCCGGGGTCCGCGCCCCTGGGATGCACTGCGGGTCATGACAGCTCCGCCTTCCCGCCGCGGCCGCGCAACCAGGCCGCGCCGTCCATCGCCGGCTTGCCGGCGGGCTGCACCCGGTCGAGTGCGAGCGCACCATCGGCGAGTTGCAGGATCGCGCGGCCGTCGACGAGCTCGACTCCGCCCGCGGCTCCCGGAGCGGCAAGGCCGTCGACCCGCTGCACCGCGTGCAGTTTCAGCGGCTGATCCTCGTGCAGCGCGAACGCGCCCGGTTCGGGGGTGACGCCCGCCCAGTGCGCGAGCACGCGTGCGGTCGGGGCCGACAGATCGAGGCGGCCGTCGTCGCGCGCGAGCTTGTGCGCGTAGCTCGCCTCCCCCGTCTGCGGCTCCCCCGCAGAGGGGTCGTCGCCGAGGATTGCGACGGCGTCGAGCAGCGCACCGGTGCCGAAGTCGGCGAGCTCGGTGAGCGCGTCGCCCGCCGGGGTGCCCGCCGCGAACTCGCGGGACTCACGGCTGAGCACGTCGCCGGCGTCGAGCGCCGCCACCAGGCGGAACACGGTGACCCCGAGCCGCTGCTCCCCCGCCTGCAGCGCGCGCTGCACCGGCGCGGCGCCCCGCCAGCGGGGCAGCTCCGAGAAGTGCAGGTTGATCCAGCCGTGCTCGGGCAGGCTGAGCAGCGGCTCCCGCACGAGTCCGCCGTAGGCGACGATCACACCCAGTTCGGCGTCGAGCCCGCGCACCCACTCGGTCGCGGCGTCATCGAGGCGGTTGGCCTTGAGCGTGGGAACGCCGAGCTCCTCGGCAGCGTCCGCGACGGGCGAGGGGGTGAGCACCCGCTTGCGTCCGAGCGGGGCGTCCTCGCGGGTGATGACGCCGACCACCTCGTGATCCGAGCGGGCGATGGCGCGCAGACTGGGCACGGCGAACTCGGGGGTTCCGGCAAAGACGATCCGCATCCCGCTATTCTCTCACCCGCCGGAGCTGCCGCGGCGCGCCCGCCCCATATGGGTGCGCCCGCCGCCGAGCAGCAGCGCAGCCCGTCGCCCCCAGCACCCTAGGGTGTGTCTCGTAAATCGTTGCCGTTGCGAGCAGCGACCGGGCGGGGTGCCTCGCAAGGCGGAGGAGGACGGTTTACTGGGTGTAAATCTGACGACGACAACGCAGCGAGGCGCCCCGAACGGACGCGCGCAGTAGGCGAGGATTTGCGAGACACGCCCTAGCCGTCGAACACGCCCCGGTCGTCGAAGCGCAGCCGCAGCGCCTCCGGCCGGGCACGGCCCGGAGCGCGCCCGCGCGTGCGCGAGGAGGATCCCGCGGCGTCCGCGACGAGCGCACCGCGCAGGCGGCTCGCGACCTCCGACCCCTGACCGTAGTCGAAGCGCACGATCGCTCGCACGAGACCCGGCGGGGTCTTCGCTGGTCCGCCCGGCGGGATGGGCGTCGGCCCGAGGTGATCGACACCGGGCAGCCCGGCGAGCTGTTGCAGGGCGCGCTCCACCTCGTCGGGGCCACCGCTCACACTCGCCACGCGCACGGCCGGCGGGTAGCGCAGGGCGTGGCGATCCCGCAGCTCGCCATGCAGCCACTCCTCGGTGCGGCCCGTCACGAAGGCCCGCACGACCGGGCCGCCGCCCGACGCCATGAGGCAGATGCCGTCCGGCGCGGTGAGCGCGGCGGCGTTCTCCCACCAGCGGAGGCAGTCCTCGCCCGCGCGCAGCGTCTCGAGGCTCAGGAGCCGCTCCGCATCGAGCAGCACGACCGCCCGGTATCCGCCGGCCGCGAGCGGCTCGGCGCCGCGCGTCGCCACGACGAGCGCGGGCCGCGCGTCGACGCTCTCGCGCGGATGCTCGCCGTCGCTCAGGATCACTCGCGCTCCCTCGAACTGGCGCTCGAACTGCTCGACCGTGCGCGCCGATCCCATGCCGCGCTGTTCGAGCCGACGACCGTCGCAGGAGGGGCAGCGCCAGCCCTCGGCGTGCTCGCCGCACCAGCGGCACGACGCCCGCCCCACGACGCGGAAGCCGACCGGGCCGCCGCACGCGCGGCATCTGGCGAGGTCGCCGCAGTCTCCGCACACGGCCACGGGCGCATAGCCGGGCGTGGCGACCTGTACCAGCACCGGGCCGCTGCGCAATCCCTCGCGGATGGTGCGCGCGGCGAACTCGGGAACCCGGCCCGCGAAGGCGTCGGGGGCCATCGATGCATCGGCGTGCACGACGCGGGCGCGGCGCGGCGGGTTCTGCTGCGCACGCACGTAGCCCAGGTCGACGAGCCGCTGCACCTCGGAGCTGCGGGCGTGCGACGCGAAGAAGAGCCCCGCACCCGACTGCCCGGCTCGCACGAGGGCGGCATCGCGGGCGTGCACGTACGGGGTGAGGGGCTCGGCGAGTACCGGGTCGCCGTCGTCCCACATGATGATCGCGCCGAGTTCGTGGGCGGGGGCGTAGACGGCGGATCGGTTGCCCAGCACGATGCGCGGCTCCGGGTCGAGCGCGCGGAGGAAGCCGGCGTAGCGCTCGGCGTTCGACTGCCGCGAGTCGACCCGCACGATCTCGGGGTGACCGAGCGCGGCGAGCGCATCGCGCAGCTGGTCGAGGTCTCGATAGTCGGGGGCGACGAGGATCGCGCTGCGTCCGAGGGCGTGCACTGCGATCGCGAGTCTGGCAAGCTGCGCGGCCCAGCCGCCCACCCATTCGCCCGTGTGCAGGCGCTCGGGCCCGTGCGAAGAGGTGAGCGCGAGGCGGGCGCCGGCGACGAGCGCCTCCGCGACCTGCTGCTCGGGCGCGGGCTCGGGGGCCGCGGGCGCCACCGTGGCGGCCGATGCGCCGATCTCGGGGGCGGCCGCGGCGTCGGCGGTAACCGCAGCGCCGGCGGTAGCCGCAGCGGCCGCGGCCTCCCCGGCTTCCCGGGTCTCCCCAGCAGTCGCGGCCTCCCCTCCTGCCAGGGTCTCGCCGATCTCGCCGTCGGGCCCGGCGGCAAGATGCTTCTTCTCGACGCGCACCTGACGCGTGGGGATCGCGAGGCGCAGAATGTCGCCGGCCGAACCGCCCGCGCGATCGGCGACCGCGCGGGCGAGCCGCCACACCTCGGGCGTCAGCTGCGGCACGAGGGTGACGATGTCGGCGATCGGCGACAGTTCTCCGCCGAAGTCGCTGCGCTCGGCGAACTCGATCACGTAGCCGAAGCTGCGGCGATCCTTCGATCTGAACGGCACCCGCACCCGCTGCCCGGCGCGCAGATCATCGGCCAGTTCGGCCGGCACGGCGTAGTCGAAGAGATGATCGAGCTGCGGCAGGGCCGAGTCGAGCAACACCCGGGCGACCGGGCGGCCGTCCGCCGCCTCGGCACGCTCGAACGCCGCGCCGCGCCGCTCAGGCGCGACGCCCGCCTCGCCCCCGTCGACCGTGCCCACGGCGTCCTACAGACCGGCGGCGGCCCGCAGCTCAGCGACCCGGGGGGTCGCCTCCCAGGTGAACTCGGGCAGCTCGCGCCCGAAGTGGCCGTAGGCGCTGGTGCGCGCGTAGATCGGTCGCAGCAGCGCGAGGTCGCGGATGATCGCGAGCGGGCGCAGGTCGAACACCTCGCGCACCGCGGCCTCGATCCGCTCGCGCGGCACGGTCTCTGTGCCGAAGGTCTCGACGTAGAGACCGACCGGGTGGGCGCGACCGATCGCGTAGGCCACCTGCAGTTCGGCTCGCTTCGCAAGGCCGGCGCGCACCACGTGCTTCGCGACCCACCGCATCGCGTAGGCGGCCGAGCGGTCGACCTTCGAGGGATCCTTGCCGCTGAAGGCACCGCCGCCGTGGCGGCTCGCGCCGCCGTAGGTGTCGATGATGATCTTGCGCCCGGTGAGGCCCGCGTCGCCCATCGGACCGCCGATCACGAAGGGCCCGGCGGGGTTGATGAACAGCTGCGCGTCGCCGCTCGCGAGATCGACGCGTTCGAGTACCGGACGGATCACGAGGCGCTCGACCGCGTCGCGCAGGGCTTCCTGCGAGATCTCCGCGTGGTGCTGCGTGGACACGACGACGGCCTCGACGCTGGCGGCGCGATCGCCGTCGTAGCCGATGGTGACCTGGGTCTTGCCGTCGGGGCGCAGCTCGGGCAGCTCGCCGTTCTTGCGCACCTCGGTGAGCCGCTCCGCCATGCGGTGCGCGATCCAGCTGGGCAGGGGGTGCAGCTCGGGGGTCTCGTCGGTGGCGAAGCCGAACATGATGCCCTGATCGCCGGCGCCCTGGCGGCTCAGCTCGTCGCCCTCGCCCGCGATCTCGCCGCTGCGCACCTCGAGCGAGGCGTCGACGCCGCCCGCGATGTCGGGCGACTGCTGGCCGATCGACACCGACACGCCGCACGAAGCCGCGTCGAAGCCCATCTCGGAGCTCGTGTACCCGATCTCGCGCACCGTGTCGCGCACGATCTGCGGGATCTCGACGTAGCCGCTGGTGGAGACCTCTCCGGCGACGTGCACGAGGCCGGTGGTGACCAGCGTCTCGACGGCCACGCGGGCCCCGGGATCCTGTTCGAGCATCGCGTCGAGGATCGAGTCGGAGATGCGGTCGCAGATCTTGTCGGGGTGCCCCTCGGTGACGGACTCGGAGGTGAACTGACGCAGGCTCACGGTGGGCCTCCTTCTCGTGGCTGGCTGAGTGGTGGAATCGCCGAACATGCCAGTGGCGTCGGATGCTCAGGCGGCTGCGCTGAGGCTATCCGACGCCACTGACATCGACCCGGGCATGTCGCCCGGTTACGATCTGGCCTACTCGGTCGCGGAGTCGGCCGGGTCGATCGTCTCGATGGCCTGCTCGGCCGAGGCGGCCGCATCGGCCGAGACCTCGCCGAGCATCTCGGCGGTGCTCTCCGCCTGCCGGTTCATGACGATCTTGCCCTCGACGATCTCGTGCAGAGCGATCGACAGCGGCTTGTCATCGACCGACGAGTCGACGAGCGGACCCACGTTGTCGAACAGATTGCCGTCGTGCAGATCCGTGTAGTAGTCGTTGATCTGGCGGGCGCGCTGCGAGGCGAAGATCACCAGAGCATACTTCGAATCCACCTTGTCGAGCAGATCGTCGATAGGCGGATCGATGATGCCGTTGGGGTTGGCCATGTACACACTCCTCTAGTTGACCTGTCTATCTTAGCCGAGGATCGCTGTTTTCGCTGGGCGCGACGGACCTCGGGCAATCGCCTCAGCCGAGCAGCGAGCGCACCAGCACGTGACCCCGCGCCGCCGTGAGTCGCGTCCACGTCAGCGAGCGCGAGATCCGCAGCCGATCCTCGTCGCGCAGGAACCCCATGACCTCGGCCGCGAACGCCGCCGCCGCCGGGATGCCGGGGGCGATCTCGGCACCCCACACCGAGGAGCGCACGCGCTGCACCACGGCCTCGCCGGGATCCTGCGGCAGCGCGGCGCCCACCCGGGCGATCCCCTCCTCCGCCACGGACCTGAGCGAAGCGGCGTCGAGGATGCCCACGGCCTCCCAACCGGTCGCCGGCGGCAGCACCCCGGCCCACGCCGCCATCGCGGTGACGTCGGGCACATCGAGCGCGAGGCCCACGATCCCGAGCCGGGCGATGCGGTCGAGCAGCGCTCGCGCCTGCACCGTCGCGTCGACGGGATTCGCCGGCGCCTCGGCCAGCGCGAAGGCGCGCATCACGAGCACCACGGGCACTGGATCGGTGATGCCGCGCGGGGCCTGCGTGCAGCCGTAGACCGCGAGCGCGCTCCCCCGGCTCGTGAGCCGCACCTCCGCCTCGCCTGCGCGCAGCAGCCGCTCGAGAAAGATGCGGAGGTCATCGCGACTCGCGTGATCCGCCAGCAGAAGAGTGTCAGCCATCCAGCCCAGCCTAGCCGCCCACCGGCGCTCGAGCGCATCATCCGGCAGCCGTCGGTATGGGATCTGCCGTTGCTATGGTCGTCCGCGCTCCGAGCGCCATACCGTCGGCAGATCCCATATCGACGGCAGGAGACATCGAGAGCGATAGGCTGGATCCGTTCTGCAACGGAGCCGCCGACAGGAGGAACCATGACCGCCTTCCCCGATCTGCTCGCCATGCTCTCGGTGCTCGACTCAGGCGCGCGCACACGAGAGGACATCCTCACCGGCCCCGCCTTCCCAACTCCGCACGGCCGGTCCTTCGGAGGGCAGGTGCTCGGCCAGGCGATCGCGGCCGCGGGCACGACGGTCGCCGACGACCGCCTGCTGCACTCCATGCACGGCTACTTCCTGCGCCCCGGTGAGAGCGAGGAGCGCATGACCTTCGAGGTGGCGCGGCTGCACGACGGCCGATCCTTCTCGACCCGACGCGTCCAGGCCTACCAGGACGGCGAGGTGCTGATGTCGATGATCTCCTCCTTCCAGGAGGACGATCCGGGGCTCGAGCATCAGCAGCCCGTGAGCCTCGACGGCCTTCCCGAGCCCGAGTCGCTGCCGAGCGTGTGGGAGAAGTACGGCCACCTCAGCGGCAGCGGTCGTGCGTCGTGGATCCTGGGGCGCCCGTTCGACTTCCGATACCTCGAATCCGACGTCGTGCTCGACGTCGCCGAGCGGGTCAACCGCCAGCGCGTCTGGATGCGCAGCCGCGACTCCTTCGACGCCCCACAGCTGCTGCAGTGCGCCGCGCTCGCCTTCGCGAGCGACTACCTGCTGCTCGAGCCGATCGCGCGGCAGCACGGCATCCCCTGGGCGACGCCCGGCATGCGCGCCGCGAGCCTCGACCACGCGATGTGGTTCCACCGGCCGTTCCGGGTCGACGAGTGGCTGCTCTACGAGCTCGACTCCCCCACCTCGCAGGGCGGCCGGGGCCTCACGCACGGACGGTTCTACGACCGCGACGGGCGGCTCGTCGCGAGCGTGTCGCAGGAGAGCATGATCCGCCTGCCCGACGCGGGCTGACACCGGCGGCGAGCTCCCGCTCGCGCAGCGGCCCGCCGACCGGTTCGATCGGGCCGGGCCGGGCCGCTGCCCGGGCGGAGCGGGCCGCCCGACCCGCCGCCCGGCAGCTCAGCCGCGACGCAGCTGCAGCGGCGCGTCCGTCCACGGTTCGACCGCGGCCCGCCCGTCCTCCGAGAGCCGGATGGGTCGCATCGTGGCCCCGTCGACGATCACGACCGTGGTGATGGCCCGCGCCACGACCCGGCGGTCGGCTGCTGAGCCGTCGAGCACCTCGTAGTGGAGTTCGAGGCTCGACCCGCCGAGCTTCCCCACCCAGAGCTCGACCACGATCGGGTGCGAGGTGTACTCGAGCACGCCCAGGAACTCGATCTGCTGGCTGGCGACCAGCATCTTCGGGCCGTCCGGCCGGTCACCGCGGAAGTACCCCTCCATGCCGGTCTGCTCACGCGCCGCACCGGTGAAGAAGACGCGCACACGCGCCTCCTCCAGGTAGCGGGCGTAGGCGACGTTGTTGACGTGCCCGTAGGCGTCCTGGTCGCCCCAGCGCAGTTCGAGGTCGACGTGTGCGCGCGCCGTGCTTTCTCCTCTTGATACGTCGAGAGGCGGGTTTCGCCGCCGATCCGGGGATCGATCGCGCGAAACCCGCCTCTCGAGCCGGCCGCTAGTCGCGGGTGAGCTTGCGGTACGTGACGCGCGACGGCTTCGCGGCGTCGGCACCGAGGCGCTCGATCTTGTTCGCCTCGTACGCCTCGAAGTTGCCCTCGAACCAGTACCAGTTCGAGGGGTTCTCCTCGGTGCCCTCGTAGGCGAGGATGTGCGTGGCGATGCGGTCGAGGAACCAGCGATCGTGAGTGATCACGACGGCGCAGCCGGGGAACTCGAGCAGCGCGTTCTCCAGGCTCGTGAGCGTTTCGACGTCGAGGTCGTTCGTCGGCTCGTCGAGGAGGAGCAGGTTGCCGCCCTGCTTGAGCGTGAGCGCGAGGTTCAGACGGTTGCGCTCACCGCCCGAGAGCACACCCGAGGGCTTCTGCTGATCCGGGCCCTTGAAGCCGAACGTCGAGACGTAGGCGCGCGACGGGATCTCGGTCTTGCCGACCTGGATGTAGTCGAGCCCGTCGGAGACGACCTCCCAGACGGTCTTCTTCGGGTCGATGCCGCCGCGGGTCTGATCGACGTAGCTGAGCTGCACGGTCTCGCCGATCTTCAGCTCGCCGCCGTCGAGCGGCTCGATGCCGACGATCGTCTTGAACAGGGTGGTCTTGCCGACGCCGTTCGGGCCGATGATGCCGACGATGCCGTTGCGCGGCAGCGAGAACGAGAGGCCGTCGATGAGCGTGCGCCCGTCGAAACCCTTGTTCAGATCCTTCGCCTCGAGCACGAGGTTGCCCAGGCGCGGGCCGGCGGGGATCTGGATCTCCTCGAAGTCGAGCTTCCGCGTGCGCTCGGCCTCCGCCGCCATCTCCTCGTAGCGGGCGAGGCGGGCCTTCGACTTCGCCTGGCGGCCCTTGGTGTTCGAGCGCACCCACTCGAGCTCTTCCTTCAGGCGCTTCTGGAGCTTCTGATCCTTCTTGCCCTGCACTTCGAGGCGCGCGGCCTTCTGCTCGAGGTAGGTCGAGTAGTTGCCCTCGTAGGGGTAGAGGCGGCCGCGGTCGACCTCGCAGATCCACGTTGCGACGTGGTCGAGGAAGTAGCGGTCGTGGGTGACGGCCATGACGGCGCCGGGGTACTTCGCGAGGTGCTGCTCGAGCCAGAGCACGCTCTCGGCGTCGAGGTGGTTCGTGGGCTCGTCGAGCAGCAGCAGGTCGGGCTTCTCGAGGAGGAGCTTGCAGAGCGCGACGCGGCGCTTCTCGCCGCCGGAGAGGTTCTTGACGATCGCGTCGGAGGGCGGGCAGCGCAGCGCGTCCATCGCCTGTTCGAGCTGGTTGTCGAGGTCCCAGCCGTCGACGGCGTCGATGGCTTCCTGCAGCTCGCCCATCTCGGGAAGCAGCGTGTCGTAGTCGGCGTCGGGATTCGCCATCTCGGCGGAGATCTCGTTGAAGCGGTCGAGCTTGCCCTTGATGTCGGCGACGCCCTGCTGCACGTTCTCGAGCACGGTGAGGTCTTCGTCGAGCTCGGGCTCCTGCATGAGGATGCCGACGGAGTAGCCGGGGGTGAGGATGGCCTCGCCGTTCGAGGGGGTGTCGAGCCCCGCCATGATCTTGAGGATCGTCGACTTGCCGGCGCCGTTCGGGCCGACGACGCCGATCTTCGCGCCCGGCAGGAACGCCATGGTCACGTCGTCGAGGATCACCTTGTCGCCATGCGCCTTGCGCGCGCGCACCATCTGGTAAATGTACTCAGCCATATGCTTTCTCGGGCGCGATGGCGCCCCGAACTCCTTGCGTCCTGAGGATGAAACGGATCGCCACTACTCTACCCGTCGCCCCCGGCAGCCGGCCCGGTCACCAGTCGATGGCGCGGGTGCTCCCGATCAGGCAGATATCCTGCGCGGGTCCGAGGGCGGGCTTCGCCTCGGCGGCGAAGCCGCGATCCTCTGCGACCACCTGCCCGATGAGGCAGTCGGCGCCGATCCTCACCGACACGAAGATGCTGTCGGCCGCGAGCCCGGTCTTCGACTCGTCGAAGCTCACCTGCATGGCCGCCTTGTCGAAGCCGGCGGAGGCGACCGCATCGACCACGGGCACGCCCTGCACCGGCTGCTCTCCGGCGGCGAAGGCCCGCAGCACCTCGGTGAAGTAGGGCAGGTTGTCGGCCGCGCCGCCCTCGGGGAAGAAGACGGGCGGGGCCTCGGGCACCGGTGGCTCCACGCGCTCGGGGGTCTCGGGCACGGGGCCTTCGAGCAGCGAGCAGCCGGCGAGCAGGCACGCGGTCAGGGCGAGCGCGGTGAGCGCGGCTGCGGGGCGAGCCGAGGCCCGAGAAGCGGGGGGACGCAGAGGGGAACGCACCCGCTCAGTCTATTGCGGATCGGCCCGCGCGGGCGCGGGCTGCCCCCGCGCACTTCGCTCACAGGCGGGCGGATCCGGCGAGTTCGGGCGTCTTCTCCACAGATCCCGTGATCCGCCTCCGCGGGCCGCGCCGGTGGCCCAGGCTGGGACACGAGCAGGCGGACCGGATCCCGCACGGCCCGGTCCGTCGGCTCCCCCTCGATCCCCGGGCCGGGCGCCGTTTCAGGCGCCCGGCCCCCAACGAACGGAGTCGTTCATGTCCACTCACCTCAGCGTCGTCGGCACGGTCGCCACCGCGCCCCGACTCATCACCACCGCCGCCGGCATCACCTTCTGCACTTTCCGGATCGCGAGCAACGAGCGACGCTTCGACCGCGAGCAGAATCAGTGGGTCGACGGCGAGACCAACTGGTTCACGGTCAACGCCTTCCGAACGCTCGCCGAGAACGCCGATCGCTCGTTCCGCAAGGGCGACCGCGTCCTCGTCAACGGTCGCCTGCGCGTCCGCTCGTGGAACAGCGATCAGAAGTCCGGCACCTCGGTCGAGATCGAGGCCGAGGCGCTGGGGCACGATCTGCGCTGGGGCACGTCGCGCTTCGAGAAGCAGCATCGCCCCGTCGAGCCGCCGGCCGCCGCGCAGCTCGCGGCATCGAACGGGTTCGGGGATCCCCCGCATCTTGCCGAGCATGAGGCTGGTGAGCACGACGAGCCCGGATCGGAACCCGGATCCGGATCCGAGTCCGGATCCGAGTCCGAGTCCGGTTCCGGGTCCGGGAAAGCCGACGAGCTGTTGCTCGGTGACGGCTTCGTGCCGCCGCTCGCGGCGTGACGCCGCGCGAGCCCGCCGCCGCTCGTCGGCTGCTCCGGCGCAAGCGACGAGCGGCGAAGCGGTCAGCGCAGGTACTCGGCGAATCCGGCGCGCACCTTGTTGACCTTGGGCACGGCGACGGCGAGGCAGTACCCCTGCGTGGGGTTCTTCGCGAAGAAGTCCTGGTGGTGCTCCTCGGCGGGGGTGACCTCGCCGAGCGGTTCGATGGTGGTGACCACCTCGCCGGGCCAGAGTGCGGCGGCGCGGCGGCGGGCGTCCTCGAAGAGCGCCCGCTGCTCGTCATCGGCCGGGAACATCGCGGAGCGGTACTGCGTGCCGACGTCGGCGCCTTGGCGGTTCAGCTGGGTGGGGTCGTGCATCGTGAAGAACGCGTCGAGGATCACCCCGGCGGGGATGACGCTCTCGTCGAAGGTCACGGCGACCGCCTCCGCATGGCCGGTGGTGCCGGTGCAGACCTGCTCGTAGCTGGGATGCACCGTCGATCCGCCCGTGTAGCACGACACGACCTCGGTCACGCCTCGCAGCGCGCGGTAGGCGGCGTCGAGGCACCAGAAGCAGCCTCCCGCGAGAACGAAAGTCGTGGTGCTCATCAATCTGCGCTCCTCTCGGCGCCGTTCCACCAGCTGTGCTGCGGGGCGACCGGCAGGCGCCGTTTGTGCTCGGTGCCGCGGTAGCGGCGCTCGAGGTTCTGTGCAACCCCCGACGGCACCGCTTCGCCGCGCAGGTAGGCGTCGATCTCGGGGTAGCTCACGCCGAGGCTCGACTCGTCCGACTGGCCGGGTTCGCCGTCGAGCAGATCGGCGGTCGGGACCTTCTTCCAGAGCCGGTCCGGAGCCTCGAGCTGCTGCAGCAGCGCCGCCCCCTGCCCCTTGGTGAGCCCCGAGAGCGGCAGCACGTCGGCGGCGCCGTCGCCGAACTTCGTGAAGAAGCCGGTGATGGCCTCGGCGGCGTGGTCCGTGCCGATCACGAGCAGCCCGCGGTCGCCCGCGATCGCGTACTGCGCGACCATGCGCATGCGGGCCTTCACATTGCCCTTGTTGAAGTCGCTCACCGGTTCCCCGGTGCCCGCCGAGACCGCAGCCGTCAGACCGTCGACACCCGCCGCGATATCGACGGTGACGGTGCGATCGGGCCTGATGAACTGCAGCGCGAGCTGCGCATCGTCCTCGTCGCGCTGCACGCCGTAGGGCAGGCGCACCGCGATGAACTCCGCCTCCCGGCCCTCCGCGCGCAGCCGCTCGACGGCGAGCTGCGCGAGCCGACCCGCGAGCGACGAGTCCTGGCCCCCCGAGATCCCGAGCACGAAGCCCCGGCAGCCGGGCACCGCGCGGGCGTAGTCGGCGAGGAACGCGACTCGGCGCTCGACCTCGGCGGCCGCGTCGATCTCGGCCTCGACCCCGAGCTCACGAATGATCCGCTGCTGCATCTCGCTCATGTCCTCCACCCTACTCCGCGGGTGTTACGAGACGACTTCCTCCACAGGCAGCAGGCAGCGCGGGCCGAGCAGCCCCTTCAGCTCGCCGAACAGGTCGGAGGTGATCCGCACCTGCTCCCGCAGCTCGAAGACGCGCACCGCATGGGGCGTAATCAGGCTCAGCCGAACCTCGCTCTCGCCGGGGTGCCGTTTCAGGGTCGACTTCAGCTCCTCCATCAGCGGTTCGGTCGCGCGCGACTCCGACAGGGTGAGCGCGAGCGCCGTCGCGTCCTCCTGCACGCCGGCGTCGATCGGCTTCACGCCGTAGGCGTGCATCGACATGCCGTCGTCGCGGGCGTTCAGCTTGCCGCGCAGCGCCACGATGCTGTCGGGCTGCAGCAGGCTGCCGAACTCCTGGTACGACTTGCCCATGAAGAGGGCCTGCACCTCGCCCGTGAAATCCTCGACGGTGACCATGCCGTAGAGGTTGCCCGACTTGGCGGTGCGGTGCTGCACGCTCGTGAGCAGGCCCGCGACGGTCACGATCTCACCGTCGTAGGTGGAGCTGTTCTCGGGGTTCGTGATCTGCTGCACCGTGACGCTCGCCTCTTTGGCGAGGGCGACGTCGAGGCCGCGCAGCGGGTGATCGGAGACGTAGAGGCCGAGCATCTCGCGCTCGAAGGAGAGCTTGTCCTTCTTCGTCCACTCGGGCCGGTCGGGCACCTGCGACGCGGCATCTGCGGAGTCGCCGGAGGCTTCCGCCGCCTCGGCGAAGAGGCTGTCGAAGTCGAAGCCCACGTTGCCGTTCTCGGCGTCGCGCTTCTCCTTCACGGCGCTCTCGATCGACGGCTCGTGGATCTCGACGAGCGCCCGGCGCGTGCCCCCGAGCCCGTCGAACGCGCCCGCCTTGATGAGCGACTCGACGGTGCGCTTGTTCAGCACCGCGAGCGGCACCTTCTTCAAGAAGTCGTGGAAGCTCTCGAAGCGGCCCTTCTGCTCGCGCGCCTCGCGGATGCCCTCGACCACGTGCGTGCCCACGTTGCGGATCGCGCCGAGCCCGAAGCGGATGTCGTCGCCCACCGCCGAGAAGTTCGCGAACGATTCGTTCACGGCGGGCGGCAGCACCTTGATGCCCATGCGACGGCACTCGTTGAGGTAGACGGCGAGCTTGTCCTTCGAGTCGCCGACGCTCGTGAGCAGCGCGGCCATGTACTCGCCTGGGTAGTGCTCCTTGAGGTAGGCGGTCCAGTAGCTCACCACGCCGTAGGCGGCGGAGTGCGCCTTGTTGAACGCGTAGTCCGAGAAGGGCAGCAGGATGTCCCAGAGCGCCTTGACCGCCGCGTCCGAGAAGCCCCGCTCCTTCATACCGCCCGAGAACCCCGCGTACTGCTTGTCGAGCTCGGACTTCTTCTTCTTGCCCATCGCGCGACGCAGGATGTCGGCCTGGCCGAGCGAGAACCCTGCGACCCGCTGCGCGATCGACATCACCTGCTCCTGGTAGATGATGAGGCCGTAGGTGGTGTCGAGGATGTCCTTCAGCGGCTCTTCGAGTTCGGGGTGGATGGGCGTGATCGGCTGCAGGCCGTTCTTGCGCAGCGCGTAGTTGGTGTGCGAGTCGGCGCCCATGGGGCCCGGCCGGTAGAGCGCGAGGACGGCGGAGATGTCCTCGAAGTTGTCGGGCTTCATGAGGCGCAGCAGGCCGCGCATCGGGCCGCCGTCGAGCTGGAAGACGCCGAGGGTGTCGCCGCGGGCGAGCAGTTCGTAGGAGGCGGGGTCGTCGAGTTCGAGCCGTTCGAGGTCGAGCTCTTCGCCGCGGTTGAGCCTGATGTTCTCGAGCGCGTCCGAGATGATCGTGAGGTTGCGCAGCCCCAGGAAGTCCATCTTGATGAGGCCGAGGCCCTCGCAGGTCGGGTAGTCGAACTGCGTGACGATCTGGCCGTCCTGCTCGCGCTTCTGCAGCGGGATGATGTCGATGAGCGGATCGCTCGACATGATCACGCCGGCCGCGTGCACGCCCCACTGGCGCTTCAGACCTTCGAGCCCGAGCGCGGTCTCATAGACCTTCTTCGCGTCGGGGTCCTCCTGCAGCACGGCGCGGAACTCCGCGGCCTCCTTGTAGCGGGGGTGCCCCGAGTCGGTGATGCCCGACAGCGGGATGTCCTTCGCCATGACGGCGGGCGGCATCGCCTTCGTGAGCTTCTCACCCATGCCGAAGGGGAAGCCGAGCACGCGCGAGGCGTCTTTCAGGGCCTGCTTCGACTTGATGGTGCCGTAGGTGACGATCTGCGCAACGCGCTCGTCGCCGTACTTCTCGGTGACGTACTTGATGACCTCGCCGCGACGGCGATCATCGAAGTCGACGTCGAAGTCGGGCATCGAGACGCGGTCGGGGTTGAGGAAGCGCTCGAAGATGAGGCCGTGCTGCAGCGGGTCGAGGTCGGTGATCCTCATCGCGTACGCCACCATCGAACCGGCGCCGGAGCCTCGGCCCGGTCCCACCCGGATGCCGTTGTCCTTCGACCAGTTGATGAAGTCGGCGACCACGAGGAAGTAGCCGGGGAAGCCCATCTGGGTGATGACGCCGATCTCGTACTCGGCCTGCTTGCGCACCTCATCGGGGATGCCGTTCGGGTAGCGGTAGTGCAGGCCGCGCTCGACCTCCTTCACGAACCAGCTGTCCTCGGTCTCGCCATCGGGGACCGGGTAGCGGGGCATGTAGTTCGCCGAGGTGTTGAACTCGACGCTGCAGCGCTCGGCGATGAGCAGTGTGTTGTCGCAGGCTTCGGGGTAGTCGCGGAAGATGTGGCGCATCTCGGCGGCGCTCTTCAGGTAGTAGCCCGAGCCGTTGAACTGGAAGCGGTTGGGGTCGTCGAGACGGGATCCCGACTGCACGCACAGCAGCGCCGAGTGGGCCTCGGCGTCGGCCTCGTGCACGTAGTGCAGATCGTTCGTGGCGACGAGCGGGATCTTCAGGTCGCGGGCGATCTTGATGAGGTCGGACTGCACCTGCCGCTCGATGTCGAGCCCGTGGTCCATCAGCTCGCAGAAGAAGTTCTCCTTGCCGAAGATGTCCTGGAACTCCGCTGCCGCCTTCACGGCCTCGTCGTACTGGCCGAGGCGGAGGCGGGTCTGCACCTCGCCCGAGGGGCAGCCCGTCGTGGTGATGAGCCCCTTGCCGTAGGTCTGCAGCAGTTCGCGGTCCATACGGGGCTTGAAGTAGTAGCCCTGCATCGACGCGAGCGACGACAACCGGAAGAGGTTGTGCATGCCCTCCGTCGTCTCGGAGAGCATCGTCATATGGGTGTACGCGCCGGCGCCCGACACGTCATCGCCCGCGCCGTCGCCCCAGCGCACGCGGGTGCGGTCGGAGCGGTGGGTGCCGGGCGTGAGGTAGGCCTCGATGCCGATGATCGGGTTGATCCCGCGATCCTTCGCCTGCTTCCAGAAGTCGAAGGCGCCGAAGGTGTTGCCGTGGTCGGTGACCGCGATGGCCGGCATGCCCTGCGCGACGGCGGCGTCCATGAGCGGCCCGACGCGAGCCGCGCCGTCGAGCATCGAGTACTCGCTGTGCACGTGCAGGTGTACGAAACCGTCTTTCTCAGACACCGATGGAGCCCCTTTCGCCGACCCCTCCAGGGTACCGCGGACCGCCGGCCCGCGAGCGCCGCTACGCCAGGTAGCGCCCCGCCCGCGGGATCCGCCGCAGCAGCGCCGCCACGGCAAGACTGGGGATCAGCACGAGCACGGCGAGCAGCGGCACCGACAGCAGCGGCGGCGCGATCTCAGTGGTGAGGCCGAACTCGCGGTAGAGCCGCTGGAAGAGCGGGTGCACGAGGTAGATCCCGAGCGAGTTCGCGGCGAGCGCAGCCGCGAGCCACGGCAGGCGCCCCGGCGCCTCGCCCCATCGCGCCCGCGCCAGGCAGAAGACCGCCACCGACGCGAGCCCGACGCCGGGGGTGAGGAAGCCGAAGAACAGTTCGTCCGAGCCGCCCTCCGCCCGCGAGACGAGCGAGGTGCCGATCCCCGTGCCGAGCAGCCCGAGCGCGCCCGCCGATGCGATCCAGACGAGCTGGGCGCGTCGCAGCTCCATCCGGTTCAGCAGGTGCCCCAGCACGAAGTACACCGAGTATCCGAGCACGAGCTCCACGCGCATCGTGCCGAGCACCTCGCTCAGCACCTCCCCCACGACCGGCAGCCGTTCGAGCAGCGGAAACGCGAACGCGAACGGCCCGGCCAGCGCCACGAAGTACCAGCCCGTCGCGGGATCCCTCACGATCGCCCGCAGCAGCGGCAGCACCATGTAGAGCCCCGCGAGCGCGAGCAGGAACCACAGGTGGAAGTGCCCGGTGAAGAATCGCCGTGCCAGTTCTGCGGGGTCGCCGCTGCCGCCGGGCGCGTAGACCTCGACGATGGCGTAGAGCAGCGACCAGCTGGCGAAGGCCACGAGCAGCCGCGGGATGCGCCGCCGCCACAGACCGCGCAGGCTGAGGGGGCGCGCAGGATCCAGCAGCAGGGCTCCCGAGATCATGAAGAACACGGGCACGCAGAAGCGCAGCGCGCTGTTGATCCAGGCCAGCGTCTCCCAGCGCGCGCCCTGCGGCGGCAGCTGGTGCCACTCGGTGATCGCGGCGTGCAGCACCACCACCGCCACGATCGCGATGGCCCGCAGCATCTCGAGATAGCGGATGCGCCCGGATCCGTCGTTCGCGCCTGTCATCCGCCCCATGCTAGCGGGCGCGGATCCGCCCCCGGCTGCCGACCCGGCGCCTGAGGCGCGGTCCGGGGCGTCGGCACCCAGGGCCCTGCGAGCCGTGGGCGATACAGTGACGGTCGGCGCGCCTCGCGGTGGCCGCTGTTGCCGAGCAAGGAGAGCTGCTGTGTCCGATTCCACCCCGCTGGTGACCGTCGTGATGCCGGTGTACGATTCCATGCCGTATCTCACCGAGACGCTGGAGTCGGTGCTCGCGCAGGATGTCGCGGGGCTCGAGGTGATCGCCGTCGACGACGGCTCGACCGACGGCTCGGGCGAGGAGCTGGATCGCTTCGCGGCGCTCGACGACCGCGTCGCCGTGATCCACCAGCCGAACAGCGGCTGGCCCGGGGCGCCCCGCAACCGCGGCCTGGAGCGCGCCCGCGGCGAGTTCGTCTTCTTCATGGACTCCGACGACACGCTCGCCCCGCACGCTTTGAGCGCGATGGTCGAACTCGCGGAGGCGCGGGAGGCCGACGTGGTGATCCCGCGCATGCGGGGCGTGGCCGGCCGCGGCGTACAACAGCTGTTCCGGCAGCACCCGCAGGGCGTGATCGGCCTCGCGCGCGCGATGGAGACGCTGTCGCCGCAGAAGCTGTTCCGGCGCGAGCTCATCGAGCGCGACGGACTGCGCTTCCCCGAGGAGCGGGTGCGCCTCGAAGACGGCATCTTCGTCACCCGGGCCTACGTGCTGGCCCGCCGCATCGTGTTCTGCGGGCGCGAGCCGCTCTACTTCATCGCGCTGCGCGACGACGGGGGCAACATCTCCTCGCGCGGCATCGACCCCGAGAACTACGTCGCCTCTTGCCGCCGCATCGCCCGGATCCTGCTCGAAGGCGTGCCGGACCGGAAGCGGGCGGATCAGCTCGTGCACCAGTTCTTCGGCCGCAAGGGGCTGCGCTTCTACGCTCCGAAGCGCTGGCTGCGCATGGACGACGCCCGGAAGCGCGAGTGGGTGGAGCTGCACCGGCGCTTCCTGGACGAGTTCGTGTCGATCGAGATGGAGGAGCACACCACCCACCCCACCGACCTCTGCAAGATGCGGCTCATCCGCACCGGCGACGTCGCCGGCCTCGATCGGCTGATCTCCGCGGCGGCCGCGCTGGACCACGACTCGCGGGTGGGCGCCGTCGTGCCGCTCCCCCACGGCGTCGAGCTGACCGTCACGGTCGCGCCGCCGGAGCCGGCGCCCGAAGAGGGGTCGCTGCTCGCGGGCGCCGGGATCGCCGGCTGGCGACTGCGCGCCGCCGACCGCCTGCATCGGATGCTGCGGCCGGTGATGGGCTCGCACTTCGGGCGCGGTCTCAGCCGACGCCTCGGCGACGTCATTGCGTCAGGCGCGCCGCAGGCGCAGCTGCTGCTGTCGGGCCGCCGGGCGGCGCGGCGGGTGGCGGTGCCGGGCCGCATCGCCGGCCGTGACGCCGCCGGGGCCCTGCGCTACCGCTTCGTGCTGCCCGAGGAGCTGCTGCAGCGCTTCGCGAAGGACCGGGTGGATCTCTGGACGGTCACCGAGGTGGGCGGGCTGAGCGGCGGATCCGCGCGCGTGGCGGCCGGCGCGATGCCGCGATCCGGAACCGAGATCGCCCCGGGCGCCGAGCTCTACGCCACCGACCAGGGCAACGCCACGCTCAGGGTCGCCGCCCCGTAGAGCGGCGCAGGGGTTCCGCGAGCGCTAGCTAGGCGGCGAGCACGTCGAGGGCGTGCTGCAGGTCCGCCGGGTAGCGGCTCTCGAACTGCACGGCTTCGCCGCTGCCGGGGTGCCGGAAGCCGAGCCGCATCGCGTGCAGCCACTGGCGCGTGAGGCCGAGCCGCTCCGACAGGGTCGGGTCGGCGCCGTACATGCCGTCGCCCACGCAGGGGTGCCGCTGCGCGGCCATGTGCACGCGGATCTGGTGTGTGCGGCCGGTCTCCAGCTCGATCTCGAGCAGCGTCGCGTAGGGGAACGCTTCCAGGGTTTCGTAGTGGGTCACCGAGGGCTTGCCGTCTCGGGTGACCGCGAACTTCCACTCGTGTCCCGGGTGCCGGCCGATGGGTCCCTCGATGGTGCCGGAGAAGGGGTCGGGGTGCCCCTGCACGACGGCGTGGTAGATCTTGTCGACCTCGCGGTCCTTGAAGGCGCGCTTGAGCTCGCTGTACGCGCGCTCGCTCTTCGCCACCACCATGAGCCCGCTCGTGCCCGCGTCGAGGCGGTGCACGATGCCCTGGCGCTCGGCGGGGCCGGAGGTGGCGATGCGGTAGCCGGCGCCCGCGAGCGCGCCGAGCACGGTCGGCCCGTCCCACCCGAGCGAGGGGTGCGCGGCGACACCGGCGGGCTTGTCGACGACCACGATGTCGTCATCGTCGTGAACGATGCCGAGTTCGGGCAGGTGCACGGGCACCACCTCGGGGCCCCGCTTCTCCTGCCAGGAGACTTCGAGCCAGCCGCCTCCGGCGAGGCGATCCGATTTGCCGAGCTGGCGCCCGTCGAGGGTGACCCCGCCGTTCTGCGCGACCTCGGCTGCGAAGCTTCGCGAGAAGCCAAGCAGCTTTGCGAGCGCAGCGTCGACGCGCTCACCGGCGAGGCCGTCGGGCACGGGCAGGCTACGCTGCTCCATCGTCGCGGCCCTCTCTCGGCTCGGCCGATCCGGAATCCTCGCTGCGCTGCGCGGCCGCGTCGGCACCGCCGGCTGCATCGTCGCCGCTCTGGCCGTCCGCTCCGGCTTCGGAATCGCCCTCCGAGACGCGCCGCACCCGGGGCGAGCCATCGATCGGCAGCCCGAGCAGGCTGATCAGCACGAACAGCAGCATGCTGCTGACGATCGCGATGTCGGCGACGTTGTAGATGGCGGGGTTGAAGCCGAGCCACATCCACGGTGTGAGGATGAAGTCGATGACGTGGCCCTCGGGGAAGCCCGGCTCACGGGTGAGGCGGTCCGTCAGGTTGCCGAGCACACCGCCGAGCAGCAGGCCCAGGAAGATCCCCCAGGGAAGGGAGCGCAGGCGTCGCAGCTGCCACAGGATGACCACGACCACCACGGCGGCGAGGATCGTGAAGATCCAGGTCGCCCCGCTCGCCATCGAGAAGGCCGCGCCCGGGTTGCGCACGAAGTGCCACTGCAGGAACTCGCCGAGCACGGGCACGGTGCGCCCCTCGGGCAGGTTGTCGACGACCCAGTTCTTCGAGAGCTGGTCGACGGCGAACACGACGATCGCGACGCCGAGCAGGAGCACGGGCACCAGTCGGCGTCGCGATGACGAAGGAGTGACGGAACTCGCCGTCACGTCGGAGGCGTCGTTCACGCTCCCGGCTACTGCAGACCGTCGGGCGCGCCCGCGGGCTCGGGCGAGCCGTCGAGGCCGCGCAGCTGCGACTGGATGTACGAGCGCAGCGTGGAGCGGTACTCCGACTCGAACTGGCGCAGCTCCTTGATCTTGAACTGCAGGTCGCCGCGCTCTTCGCCCAGCACGCGCAGCTCCTCAGCACGCTGCTTCTGCGCCTCTTCGACGAGGTGCTTTGCGGTGCGCTCGGCGTCCTCGATCATCTGATCGCGCTTCTGCTCGGCCTCGCTGATGAGGCGGTCGCGGGTGCTCTCGCCCTCCTGCACATGCTTGTCGTGCAGTTCGAGTGCGAGCTGCAGCATCGCGCTCGACTTGACGGCGTCAGGCTGCGCGTTCACCGCGGGCGCGGGGGTCTCGACGGCGGGCACCGGTGCCGCGGCGGGCTTGGGCGCGTCGACCACGATCGTCTGCTCGGAGGCGTCGACCGAGTCGTCGGAGGCGTTGCCCTCGCGCGCTTCGCACTCGGCGAGCTTCGCGGTGAGCTCTTCGATCCGGGCGTTCAGCTCGGCCTTCTCCTGCTCGTGCTGGCGCAGCTCCTCGACGATGGTGTCGAGGAAGTCATCGACCTGATCGAGATCGTATCCGTCGCGGAACTTGGTGATCGTGAACTTCTGGTTCACGACATCTTCAGGAGTCAGGGCCATCGTCTACGTCTCTTTCGGTTCGGGACCACTCGCGTGGTCATGGAACAACGCTAGCAAAGAATGCCCGGTTCGCGCACGAAGCGGGCTACCATCCCGGGATGATGGCGAGGAGAATCCAGCACGACAGCAGTGCGAGCATCCAGCCCAGGTCGAGGGCGATCTGCCCGAGACGGATCGGCGGGAGCAGTCTGCGGAACATCCTGATGGGCGGATCGGTGACCGTGTAGACGAGCTCGACCAGCACCGCGAACACGCCGCGCGGGCGGAAGTTGCGGTTGAGCACCACGATCCAGTCGAGCACGAAACGAGCCCAGAGCACGAAGATGTAGATGCGGAGCGCTACCTTGAGAACGGTCCCGATCGCGAAGACGACCTCCACCGCTTACGCCGAGGGGGCCACGAAGAACGAACCGCTGTCATTCTGACGCGAGTCGTCGCTGCCCACCTCGATGTGCTCGGGCGAGAGCAGGAACACCTTGCTGGTGACGCGCTCGATGCGACCGTGCAGGCCCATGGTGAGTCCGCTCGTGAAGTCGATGAGGCGCTTGGCGTCGGCCTCGTTCATGCGCGAGAGGTTGATGATGACCGGCAGCCCTTCGCGGAAGTTCTCGGCGATGACCTTCGCGTCCTTGTACTCGGTGGGGTGCACCGTGAGGATCTCGTTCATCGGCTGCTGCGCCGGCTGCTTGGTCGGGGTGACCCGTCGCAGCGGTGTAACGGAGGCGCGCTGAGGCGCGGGGCGGGCCGGTTCGGGCTTCGCCGCCGCGGGCGACTCCTTCGCGGACGGGCGGGGAGCCGCGGCCTGCTGCGACGCGGCGTGCTGCTCCTCGAGGTCCTCCTCGGCGAGGCCCAGGAACACCATGGTCTTCTTCAGCGGGTTGCTCATCATTTCTCCCAACGCGGTGCGGTGCTTCGAGGCTACCTGGGGTCCGGGCGTTTTCCGGTGATTGCGCTGCCGATTCGCAGGTGTGTCGCCCCGGCGTCGATCGCCTCGCGGTAGTCGTGCGTCATGCCGGCCGAGATGGCGGTCGCATCGGGCGCGAGCGCGCGCAGTCGTTCCGAGTAGTCGCGCAGTCGGGCGAAGGCGGAGGCGGCTTCCTCCTCTTCGGGCAGTGGCGCGACGGCCATCACGCCGCGCAGCCGCAGCGAGGGGGTGTCGAGCACGCGCTCCGCGATCCGCTCGATCTCCTCCGGTGCGGCGCCCCCGCGGCCCGGGTCGTCGGTGAGGTTCACCTGCACGAAGGCCTCGATCGGCTGCGGCGCCTCGGCGGTGGCGAGCGCTTCGACGAGCCGCTCGCGGTCGATGGAGTGGATCGCGCTCGCGTAGCGAGCGGCCTGCCTGGCCTTCTTCGTCTGCAGCTGGCCGATGAAGTGCCAGCGGAGTCCGAGCTCTGCGAGCGCCTCGGCCTTCGACTGCGCCTCCTGGTGGCGGTTCTCCCCCACGTCGCGCACGCCGAGCTCCGCGAGCGCGGCGACGAGCGAGGCCGGGTGGAACTTCGTCACGACGATGAGCGTGACGTCGTCGGGCTCGCGGGAGGCGGATCGGCAGGCGTCTGCGATCCCCTCCCGCACCGAGGCCAGCCGCTCGCCGAGCCCCGGGAACTCCGCGAAGTCGACGTCGACCACGCCGATTACCTCAGGAACTCGGGGATGTCGAGATCGTCGTCGTCATCGCCGTCGAAGGCGGGGTCGGGCAGCTGCGCCTCGACGGGCGGGTTCGAGAGCACCTCGCCGAACTGGCCCGTGGGCGGGTTCTGTGACTCGGAGGCGCGCTCGCCCGTCGCGTTGAAGCCCTTGAATCCCAGGCCGGTGGCCTCGCCGCTCGCGACGGCGGCGGCGGTTCCGGTGACGGGCGCGGGCACGTCGTCGATGCTCTCGACGTGGCTGCCGCGGCGGCCGCGCTGCTCGGAGGACTGCACCTGGGGCGAGGGCTCGGTGTCGAAGCCGGCCGCGATCACGGTGACGCGCACTTCGTCGCCGAGGGTGTCGTCGATGACGGTGCCGAAGATGATGTTGGCCTCGGGGTGCACGACGTCCTGCACGAGCGTGGAGGCCTCGTAGATCTCGCTGAGGGCGAGGTTGGAGGAGCCCTGGATCGAGAGCAGCACGCCGTGGGCGCCTTCGACGGAGGCTTCGAGCAGCGGCGATGCGACGGCGAGCTCGGCGGCCTTGATGGCGCGGTCGGCGCCGCGGGCGGATCCGATGCCCATGAGCGCTGCGCCGGCCCCCTGCATCACCGATTTGACGTCGGCGAAGTCGAGGTTGATGAGGCCGGGCGTGGTGATGAGGTCGGTGATGCCGGAGACGCCGGCGAGCAGCACCTGGTCGGCGGCGGCGAAGGCCTCGATCATGCTGATGCCGGGCTCGCTGATGTCGAGCAGGCGGTCGTTGGGCACCACGATCAGGGTGTCGACGGCTTCGCGCAGGGTGTGCACGCCGGCGTCGGCCTGCGCGGCGCGGCGCTTGCCCTCGAAGCTGAAGGGGCGGGTGACCACGCCGATGGTGAGGGCGCCGATCGACTTCGCGATCCGCGCCACGACCGGGGCTGCGCCCGTGCCGGTGCCGCCGCCCTCGCCGGCGGTGACGAAGACCATGTCGGCGCCGGCGAGCGCCTCCTCGATCTCCTCCGCGTGATCCTCGGCGGCGCGTCGGCCGACCTCGGGGTCGGCGCCCGCGCCGAGGCCGCGGGTGAGCTCGCGTCCGACGTCGAGCTTGACGTCGGCGTCGCTGAGCAGCAGCGCCTGAGCGTCGGTGTTGACGGCGATGAACTCGACGCCGCGCAGGCCGAGCTCGATCATGCGGTTGACGGCGTTGACGCCGCCGCCGCCGACACCGACGACCTTGATCACGGCGAGGTAGTTCTGGTTGCCTGACACGTGGATCCCCTCCAACCTTCAACCTCTAGCTGAAGTTAAAAGTTAGTATTGGCGTATACATTTACTGCGCATAACGGTATGGGGCGCAGCGCCCTGTGCGCCGCAGACACGCCGCGCGGCACCGAGCAAATCGCTCGGATCAGCGGAACACCGGCGCGTCCGCCGACGACACATCGATGTGCGTCACCCCGCGATCCGCGAGGGCGACCAGCATGCGCGCGAGCACCTCGGCCTTGTAGCGGGTGCGCTCGGCGTCGCCCCACAGCACCTCGACACCGCTCGCAAGGGTGAAGGTGACGTCCTGCCCGCTCGAAGCCGTCACCGACACGAGCTGCGCGCGCAGCTCGTCAGGCATGTCGCGCAGTGCGCGGCCCGCCGAGCGGAACGCCTCCGACGAGAAATCGGTGACCGCGCCCACGGCCACCGGCGCCCCCGCAGGCGGCGTCTCCGCCGACGCCAGCAGCACACCCGCCGAGTCGTAGACCGAGAATCCGGCGTCGCCCTGCACCGAGATCACCGGCACTCGCTCCTCGATGCGCACGAGCAGAGTGTGCGGCGGCACCCGCTCGACGGCGTAGTGCTGGATCATCGGGAACGGTTCGAGGGCGCGATGCACCTCCGCGTCGTCGACGAGCGCCAACGGGCGGCCGTCGAAGCGGGCGAGCGCCTGCTGCACATCGGCGGGGTTCACGTTCGCCGCGCCCACCACCTGCACCTCGCGCACCGCCATGATCGGCGTGAACGCCCCCGCCACCACGAAGAGCGCGAGCGCCCCGACGGCGGCGAGTGCGATCAGCCAGGTACGGCGGCGGCGACGGCTCTCCGCGGAGAAGCGGCGACTCTCGGAGCGCAGCTGGGCGCGGCGCTGCCGCTCGGCATCCCGGAGACGGCGCTCAGCCGCGCGCACGGGGTCGCTCTCGCGAGAGGAGCGCAGCCGGGCGAGTGAGAACCGCGACGCCGGTACGGCGGGCACGAGATCGCGGCGATCCCGACCGTCATCGGCGCGGGCACCGGGAGCGGCATCCGCAGCGCCCGGATCCGCGTCCACGACAACGGAGCCCGCGTCCGGCGCGGGCCTCGGGCCCGTTTCGTCTCGGCTTTGCTCCGCGGCCTCCCGCGCCTCGCGCACATCGCTGAGATCGACGGTGGGGGCGAGGCCCGGATCGGCGGGTCCACCGTTGGCAGCCGCGGGTGCGGGCGCGCCCTGATCCGCCCGATCCGTATCTGCCCGCATCGCGAGCCGACGACGCAGCAGCGAGGAGCGCGGAGCCTCATCCGGGCCGTCCTCCTCCGGAGCGGAGCGGCCCGTCTCGGCGGGTGCCGCGTCGGCGTCCGACCGCCCCCGTTCCGGGGTGCGGTCGAATCCGCTCGGCCGCTTCATCGGCCAGACCGCCTCGTCACCGTGCCGGTCCTATGCGCCGGCGGGCTCGAAGCGGTCGCGCAGCGCGGCGACCACCTGCGGGATGATCCGGTAGACCGAACCGCAGCTCATCGTCACCATCACGTCGCCCGGGCGCGCGATCTCGGCCAGGTAGTCGGCGGCGTCCTGCCAGTCGGGGCGGTAGGCGACCCGGCTCTGGTCGGCGAAGTCGTCGGCGACGAGCGCGCCGGTGACGCCCTCGACCGGATCCTCGCGTGCGCCGTCGACCGCGATCACCACCGTGTGGTCGGCGCCGGCCTCGAGCACCTCCGCGAACTCGCGGTGGAACAGCTGCGTGCGGCTGTACAGGTGCGGCTGGTGGATCGCGATGAGCCGACCCTCCTCGCCCACCACGGCGCGGGCCGAGTCGAGCAGCGCGGCGACCTCGGTGTGGTGGTGGGCGTAGTCGTCGTAGACGCGCACCCCGCCGACCTCGGCGTGGAACTCGAAGCGGCGCTTGGTGCCCCCGAACTCGGCGATCGCGGCGAGCGCCGCCCCAGCCTCGAAGCCGAGCCCCGTGAGCACCGCGAGGGCGCCCACCGCGTTGACCGCGTTGTGGCGGCCGTACACCGAGAGCTGCGCCTCGTGCCGCTCGACGGCGCCGTCGGCTCCGGCGAGCTCGACCGCGAACCGCACCGGGCCCGAGGCGTCGATCGAGACGATGCGCACATCGGCGTCGGCGTGCTCGCCGAAGGTGCGGATCGGGGCGGCCCCGCCCGCCGCGCGCACGGCGTCGAGCACCTCGACGGCGCCCGGATCGTCGGCCGAGATCACCACCTGCTCGCGGGCTCCGAGCGCGAAGTCGACGAAGGCCTGCATGAAGGCCTCTCGTGAGCCGTAGAAGTCGAGGTGCTCGGGGTCGACGTTCGTGATGAGCGCGACCGCGGTGTCGTAGAGCAGGAAGGACTTGTCGCTCTCGTCGGCCTCGATCACGAAGAGATCGTCGCCGCCGGGCGCCGAGCTCACGCCGAGCGACTCGATGACACCGCCGTTCACGAAGGAGGGATCGGCGTCGAGGCCGAGCAGCCCCGTGACGATCATGCCCGTCGATGTGGTCTTGCCGTGAGCACCGGCCACCGACACCACGCGCTTGCCGCGGGCGAGCCACGCGAGGGCCTGCGAGCGGTGCAGCACCGGCAGCCCCTTCGACAGTGCGAGCTGGTACTCGGGGTTGTCCTGCCAGAGCGCGCCCGTCACGACGAGCGTGTCGGCGTCGCCGACGTTCGCGGCGTCGTGGCCGATGCTCACCGGGATGCCGAGCTGCTCGAGTGCCTCCGTCGAGTAGTTGGCGCTGCGATCGGATCCCGTCACCCGCACGCCGGCCTGGTGCATCATGCGGGCGATGCCGCTCATACCCGAGCCGCCGATGCCGACGAAGTGCACGCGCCCGAGCTCGTCGGGGATCTCCATCTCGAGATCGGGGTAGATCATCTGGCCTCCCAAGGATTGACACTCCAGCGTACCGCTTTGGGAGGAGATGGGAACTCAGTTCCCGGCGCAGGAGGTATCGAAGCCGGCATCGTGCAGCGCAGCTGCTCCGGCGTCCCCGAGGCGCACCGCCCACTTCGCACCGGAGGACTCCACGGGAAGCGTCACCGGGTGGAGGTCCGCCGCGGCGAGACGGCGCCACTCCCCAGGATGCCACCCGCCGCCGACGGTGAGCGCGTCGCTCCCCGCCCAGGCCGTGCGCAGCAGCGTGGCCGGATCAGTTGCGGCGAATCGTTCGCGTACCGCGTCGAGGACGACCGCTGCCGAACGTGCGCGGCTCTGCGCTCCCTCGGCTTCGGAGACCGGCACCCATCCACCATCGACGTATGACTCGGCGTGACGCGCGCGCACCAGTGCGAGCGCCTGGGCGCCGTCGAGCCGTTGAGCCCCGGCAGTGAGCTCGAGGTCAGCGGCCGGATCGCGCAGCGGAGTCGGCAGCTCGACGTCGATACCGCCGAGCGCATCGACGACGTCGGCGAATCCGCTGGCGTCAATCTGCACATAGCGATCCACCGAGACCCCGAGGCCGGTGCAGATCCCCTCGATCACACCGCCAGGCCCATCGAGCAGGGTGACCGCGAGACGCTGCAAGCGGCCGGCGTGCGTCACGAGGATGTCGCGCGGAACGGACACCGCCGACACCTCACCACCATCGCCGAGTCGCACGAGCAGCACCACATCAGCACGCGCACGTCCGTCCGCTGCATATTGAATGTCGTCGGGCGATCGTTCGATTCCCGAGTCCGCACCGACGAAGAGATACACGTGATCGTTGCGTGGTGCTTCCCCGAAAGGCACGAAGTCCGCCCGGTCGACACGTGCCGCGAACGCTCCTGCTCCGGCGCCCACAACGAGGAGGAACGCTCCGCACATTGCCAGCGCACCGCGAAGCACGCGGGCGCGTGGCCGCGGCGGGAAGGGATTCCCGCCGCGGCCACGCGCCCGAACGAACTTCGTCACGAAGACTTACTGCACCGCACCCCGACGACGGTTCGCGAGCACGAGCCCGGCGCCGAGTACGAGGGCCGCGGCGCCCGCGATCCCCGCACCGGTGAGCGCCTCGCCGCCGGTCTGGGCCAGCTTTGCCCCGGCGGACTGCTTGATGAGCTCCCAACCGTTCGGCCCGAACAGGAACTCCGCGTAGCCGATCACCGTGCCGTCGGCACGCTGCACGACGAGCTTGTGCACGCCAGCCTCGATCTTCGCCGGCAGCGCGAACTGGGCAGTGTTCGAGGCGGTCACCACAGCAGAGCCGAGCGAGTGTGGCGTCGAGAACAGCGTGCCGAACACGGTCTGGCCGCTGTAGCCGCGCGGAAGGATCACCGTAGCGAGCGGGTTGCTGGGGTTCCGCGTATCGATGGACACCGCGGAAACACCGCCGTTAGGCGCACCCGGGGCCGGCTCGGCCGGCAGCGCGGGCCAACCGGTGTTGCCGCCGTTGTTCCCGCCGTTACCGTTATCGCCACCGCCGTTGTCACCACCGCCGTTGTCACCACCGCCGGAGTAGGGGTCGGCTTCGACGACGAGCGAACCGAAGGCCAGGAACACCTGTTCCGTGAGCTCCCCGTCATAGGCGGCGAAGTCGCAGATCTGAATGACCGAGTACGTGTCCGGGCGAGTGGCGGTGCCCGTGTAGATCCAGCCGCTGTCCGTGGAGGTGATGACACCGGGCTCTCCGGGCCAGCTCGCCTCGCCACCCTCACGGAAGTGCACATCCATGGCGACGAAGTCGAGGATCGGCCCGCCCGCGCCGTCACTCCAGGTGGCGGGACAGTCCCGACCCTCGACGGTGTACTGCTCTCCCTCGATCACCGGGCTCGAGACCACGAGACCCGGCGTGGCCTGCGCCGCGGCCGCACCGAATCCGCTGAGCGCGAGCGCAGCGACGGCGGCTGCCGCCCCGAGCTTGCTTGAGTGTCGCATAAACTTCTCCCCATCCTTTTCCCACGTCACAGTAGGGAAACACGCAGTCGGGCAAAAACTTACCCAGGGACAACTTATGCATTCCCTGGATGCAAGTCAAGCCACGGATGTATCTCAACGCGGCACCCAGAACTTTCAATCACACTGGCACGCAGCCCCGAGTTGCCGGATCCCGCGGGCCGTGCGGCAGTGCGGCCGTGCGGAGTCGGATACGGATCACTTGCGCAGCGAGCGTTCCGCCTCGGGTTTCGGCACGAGCGGCACGGCGAGCGCCGGCGTCACGGCGGCGAGCGCGAGCGCCGCGGGCACTCCGAGCACGCCGATGAGGGCGCCCACCACCGGCCCGACAGCGGCGGCGGCGAGGAACTGCCCGGTGTTCTGGATGCCGAGCGCCCGGCCCGCCCACGCGGGCCCCGCGATCTCGGCGACGGCGGTGAAGGCGAGGCCGTTGTCGGCCACGCTCACGCAGCTCGCGACGAGGTACGCGACCGCGGCGGCGACGGCCCACTCGGCCCAGCCGAACGCCGCGGCGGCGAGCAGTGCGGCGATCCCGGCGATCGCGACGAGCCGCAGCGGGCCGAGGCGCGACATCGCCCGGTCGCTCCAGGCCCCCACCACGATCCGGCACGCGGCGCCGGCGAACTGCGAGGCGGCGACGAGCGCACCGGCCGCGAGCGCGCTCCAGCCGAAGCCGACCGTGAACCAGACCAGGCCGAAGGTCGACAGCGCGAACTGCGGCACCACGAGCAGCATCGAGACCGCGTGGATGCGCACGAGCGTGGACGAGGCCCGGTACGGGTTGCCCGGCGCGACGGCGCCGGCCCGTGCGGAGCGCTGCGGGTCGCGCACGGCGAAAGCGCACAGCAGGAGGCTGAGCGCGCTCAGCGCACCGCCGAGCGCGAGGGCGGCTCCGATGCCCCACGCTTCGGCGAGCGGGGGCACGCCGAGCGCGGCGACCGCCATGCCGAGCGGCTGGCAGGTCTGCCGGATGCCCATCGCAAGCCCGCGCCGCTCGGGCGGGAACCAGCCGGTGATGAGCCGCCCGCTGGCGCTGTTCGTGCAGGCGGAGACAGCACCGCTCGCGACGAACGCGATGCCGAGCGCCGCGAAGCCGTGCACGGCGGTCGATGCGACCACCACCACGACCGTCAGCGAGAGACCGACGAGGATCACGCGCCGTTCCCCGAAGCGGTCGGTCGCCGCGCCCCACGCCACGAGCGACAGCACCAGGCCGAGATTCGGGGCGCCGGCGAGGAGCCCCGCGGCGGCGAGGCTCATCCCCTCGCGGTCGAGCATGTGCGGGATCAGGAACGCGGGAGCGGCCGCCACGACGGTGGTGGCGGCCTGCGCCACGACCATGGCGGCGAGCATCCACCACAGGGCGAACGGGATGGACGGTCGGGCAGCGGGCGTCTGCATGCGGGATCGGGCCGCGCGCTAGCGGGCGGCGAGAGCCTCGCGCACCAGTGCGAGCAGGCGCTCCGTGCCGTCGAGTGCGCCGGCCCCCCGGGCGCGATCGGCCATGTCGGCGAGACGCGCCTCGTCTCCCACGAGCGGGATGAGCACTGCCCGCACCCAGTCGGGCGTCAGCTCGTCGTCCTCGACGAGGAGCGCGCCGCCGGCCGCGACGACGCCGGCCGCGTTGAAGCGCTGTTCGCCGTTGCCGTGGCTGTAGGGCACGAAGACCGCCGGGATCCCGAGCCCCGAGAGCTCGCTCACCGTGGTGGATCCGGCCCGGGACACCGCGAGATCGCAGGCGGCGAGCGCGAGGTCCATGCGGTCGCAGTACGGGATCACGGTGTACCCCGGCACCGCTGGATCCTCGACCTCGGTGAGACCGCCCCAGATGTGCAGCACCTGGATATCGGCGGCGGCGAGCTCAGCCGCCGATGCCGAGATGCCCCGGTTGATCGCGCGGGCACCGAGCGAGCCTCCGGTCACGAGCAGCGTGCGCTTGACCGGATCGAGCCCGAAGTGCTCGCGCGCCGCCGCGCGCAGCCCCTCGCGATCGAGACCCGTGATCTCGGGCCGCAGCGGCATACCGGTCACACGAGCCCCCGGGATGGGCGTGCCCTCGAAGGTCACCCCCACATAGGGCGTGCTGCGAGCGCCGAGCTTGTTCGCCATGCCCGGCTTCGCGTTGGCCTCATGGATCACGACGGGCACGCCCTCCTTCGCGCCGGCGCGGTAGGCCGGGGCCGAGGCGTAGCCGCCGAAGCCGACGACCACGTCGATCGAACGCTCGCGGATGAGTGCGCGGGTCTCGCGCACGGCGCGAGCGAAGCGGGCGGGGAAGCGCAGCGCGGCGAGATTGGGCCGCCGCGGGAACGGCAGCCGCTCGATGTGTACGAGCTCGTATCCGCGCTCGGGCACGAGCCTCGCCTCGAGCCCCTCGCGGGTGCCGAGCACCACGATCTCGGCCTCGGGCTCCTCGGCCCGGATAAGATCGGCGAGCGCGAGCAGCGGGTTGACGTGGCCGGCGGTGCCGCCGCCGGCGAGCAGGTAGCTGGTCATCGGATGCCTCGGCCCCTTCTTCCTGTGGGGGCGGCAGCTTCGAGCTCCGCCCGGTATTGCGCGCCGTCGCGCGCGATCGAGATGACGACGCCGATGGCGGCGAGACAGGCGATGAGTGCGGTGCCGCCGGCGCTGATGAGCGGCAACGGCACGCCCAGCACGGGGAACACACCGATCACGACGCCGATGTTCACGAAGGCCTGGCCCACGATCCACACCATGATGCCGCCGACCACCGCGCGCCCGAAGCGGTCGCGGGCGCGGGAGATGACGCGCAGCATCACGACCATGAGCACGATGAACAGCACGATGACGAGCAGCGCGCCGATCAGCCCCAGCTCCTCACCGATGATCGCGAAGATGTAGTCGTTGTCGGCCGCGGGCAGCCACGACCACTTCGCCTTCGAGTTGCCGAGCCCCACGCCGAAGAGCCCGCCGCTGGCGAGCGCCCACATGCCGTGCGTCGACTGCCAGTCGAGCCCGCTGTAGTCGTCGGTCTCGCCTGCGTGACTGAGCAGGCGCGCCATGCGGTTCTGGCTGGTCACCACGAAGAACACCACCGCGAGCAGACCTCCGCCGGCCGTGACGCCGAGCGTCTTCCAGCTGATCCCACCGAAGTACATCGCGCCGAACACCATCGCCGCCATGATCAGCACCGTTCCGAGATCACGGCCGAGCAGCACGACGCCCAGCGCGATCACGGCGCCCGGCAGGATGATCGGCACGATCTCGTGCCGCATCTGACCCAGCAGCGGCTCCTTGCGCTGCAGCACTGCGCCCACCCAGACGACGAGCGCCAGCTTCAGCGCCTCGGACGGCTGCGCGCCGAACCCGCCGATCTGGATCCAGTTGCGGTTGCCGTAGACCTCGATGCCGAGCGGCGTGAACACGAGCAGCTGCAGCGCGATGCCCAGACCGAGCAGCACCCACGCCCAGCGCTTCCAGAACGTCACCGGCATCGCCGCGGCGATGAGCATCAGCGGGATGCCGATCAGCGCGAACGAGGCCTGACGCCAGAACCCTCCGAAGAACCCCTGATCGTCGAGGTACGAGGTGATCGACGAAGACGAGAGCACCATGATGAGGCCGAAGCCGACGAGCAGCAGCGTGATGGCGTAGAGCGCGGCGACCGTCGAGTCGGAGCCGGTGCGCAGCATCGCCCCGAGGCTGATGCGGGCCTGGCCCGGTGCGCTCCCCCCGGGCTCCGCCGATTCGGACGCCACGCCGATCACTCCAGTTCGCGCACGGCCGCCTGGAACTGGCGGCCCCGATCGGGGTAGTCCGTGAACTGATCCATCGACGCGGCAGCGGGCGCGAGCAGCACCGTGTCGCCCTCGCTCGCGAGCGACGCGGCGGCCTGCACGGCGCGCGTCATCACCTCACCCGCAGCTCCCGCAGGCACCGACTCGCGCTGCGCGGTCTCCGGCACGATCTCGACGCGCGGCACCTGCGGCGCGTGCGCTTCGAGCGCGGCGAGCACTCCGGCGCGCTCAGCGCCGATGACCACCACGCCGCGCAGACGATGCGCGTGGGCCTCAACGAGCTCGCCGATGTCGACGCCCTTCAGCAGGCCGCCCACGATCCACACCACCCGCTGCAGCGCCCGCAGCGACGCGTCGGCGGCGTGCGCATTGGTCGCCTTCGAGTCGTCGACCCAGTGGACGCCGCCCTGCTCGCCGAGCTGCTGCGCACGGTGGGCATCGGGGACGAAATCGAGGATCGCGCGGGCGATCTGGGCCGGCTCCACGCCGCGCGCCCGCGCGAGGGCGCTCGCGGCGAGCACGTTCTGCACCATGTGGGGCGCTGCGATGCCGCGTTCGGCGAGTTCGTCGACCGTCACGAGCTCATAGGCTTCGCTGTGCCGCTCCGCGTGGAAGCCGCGATCGATGAGGATCCCCTCGACCACGCCGAAGCCGCTCGGCGGGGGCGAGTCGAGACCGAAGCTGACGGCGCGCGCGCCCTCGACCACGTCGGCCTCCTCGACCATGCGCTCGGTCTCGGCGTCGGCGCGGTTGTAGACGCAGGCGACCTGGGTGTGCGCGTACACCTTAGCCTTCGCCGTCCAGTACCCCTCGACGCCGCCGTGCCAGTCCAGATGGTCGTCGGCGAAGTTGAGGCAGGCGCTCGCGTAGGGCGAGATCTCGCCCAGGCGGGCGAGCTGGAAGCTGGAGAGCTCGACCACGATCGCGTCGTACCCCTGCGGATCGCGCAGCGCGTCGAGGATCGGTGTGCCGATGTTGCCCGCCGGGGTGGCCCGCAGACCCCCGGCCACGAGCATGTGGGCCGTGAGCTGCGTGGTCGTGGTCTTGCCGTTGGTCCCCGTGATGCAGATCCAGTCGGCGATCCGCGCAGTCTTGTCGCGCAGCCGCCAGCCGAGCTCGATGTCGCCCCAGACGGGGATGCCCCGCTGGGCCGCCCACGAGGTGAGCGGGTGGTCCGGCAGATACCCGGGAGAGACGATCACGAGATCCGGCCCGAACGCGGCCAGGTCGCCCAGCTGCTCGGGGTTGGTGTCGGCGCGGAAGCGCTCCGAGCCGATCACGTCGAGCAGGCGCTCGCGATCCGGATCAGGCGCACCGTAGATCACCCGCACTCGCGAGCCGAGCTCGACGAGCGTGTCGGCGACCGAGAAGCCGGTGACCCCGAGACCGAGCACTGCGACCCGCAACCCGGCCCAGTCGTCGTGCCAGCTCGAGAGCGCGAGCACCCGCTCAGTGGTCCACTCGGTCTGGTTCACGTGCTCCCCCGCCTTCTCCGCCATGCCGTGCTCCGTCACTGCTGCAGCAGCCATTCGCCGTAGAACGCGCCGACGCCCGCGATCGCGAACAGGCCGGCGACGATCCAGAACCGCACCACCACCGTCACCTCGGCCCAGCCCTTGAGCTCGAAGTGGTGGTGGATGGGGCTCATCAGGAAGATGCGCCGTCCCTTCGTCACCTTGAAGTAGAGGCGCTGCAGGATCACGGATCCGGTCTCGATGATGAAGAGCCCGCCCACGAGCACGAGCAGCAGCTCGGTGCGGGTGAGGATCGCGAGCGCCGCGATCGCGCCGCCGATGGCCATCGATCCCGTGTCGCCCATGAACACCTTGGCGGGGTTCGTGTTCCACCACAGGAACCCGGCGAGCCCGCCGAGGAACGCCGCCGACACGACGGCCAGGTCCATCGGGTCGCGGGTGCCGTAGCAGCCGAGCTCGCCGGCGGTCGCCGCGCAGCTCTGCGCACCCTGCCAGAAGCCGATCACCAGGTAGGCGCCGAACGCGAAGATCGCGGCTCCGGCCGCAAGCCCGTCGAGGCCGTCGGTGACGTTGACGGCGTTGGTCGTGGCCGTGACGATGACCATGATCCAGATGATGAAGAGCGCGGTGCCCGCGACGGCGCCGAACATCAGGAAGTCGAAGGAGGTGTCGCGGAACAGCGAGATGTGCGTCGAGATCGGCGTCACACCCGCCTCGTTCGCGAACTGCAGCCCGAGCAGCGCGAAGGCGATCGCGATGGCGATCTGGCCCGCGATCTTCGCCCAGCCGTTCAACCCCGCGGAGTTCTGCAGACGGGCCTTCATGAAGTCGTCGATGAAGCCCACGAGGCCCGCGCCGACCGCCATGAGGATCACGAGCAGCGCGGACGGCGACGGGGTCTCCCCCATGATGAGCTTGCCCACGAAGTACGCGATCACCGAGCCCGACAGGAAGATGAGCCCGCCCATCGTGGGCGTGCCCCGCTTCACCTCGTGCTCCTTCGGACCGTCGACGCGGATCGGCTGACCCCAGCGCAGACGGTTGAAGCCGCGCACGAACAGCGGTGTGAGCAGCAGCGAGTAGAGCAGCGAGAAACCGCCGGCGATGAGCAGCGCGATCATGCGTGGGCCTCCCCCAGGCGGTCGCCGAGGCGCTGCAGCCCCGCCGAGTTCGACGATTTCACGAGCACCGTGTCGCCCGGCCGCAGCGTGCGCTCCAGGTAGTCGTAGGCCTCGTCCTGGGTCTCGAAGAACACGCTCTCGCCGTCCCACGATCCCTCGTTGATGGCGCTGATGTGCAGGTGGCGCGCCTCCTTGCCCACCACGACCAGTTCGGAGATGCGCAGCCGTACGGCCTGCAGGCCGATGCGGATGTGCTCCTCGATCGAGTACTCGCCGAGCTCGCTCATCGCGCCGAGCACCGCGACCGAGCGGCCGTCGGGCTTGCGGATCTGGGCGAGGGTGCGCAGCGCGGCGCTCATGGAGTCGGGGCTGGCGTTGTAGGCGTCGTTGACGATGGTGATGCCGTCGCGGCCGCCGAGCACCTGCATGCGGCCGGGCGCGGCGAGGGTCGCGGCTTCGAGCGTCTCGACGACATCGGCGAGCGGCAGCCCGAGTTCGAGGCCGACCGCGGCTGCCGCCAGGGCGTTCATGACGTGGTGCTCGCCGAGCACGCGGAAGTGCACCGGCTGCGACGCGGCCTCGCCGCTCGCGAGCGTCGTGTGCAGCGTGAACCGGGTGCCCTCCGCTGAGGAATCGACGTCGCTCGCGCGCACATCGGCCTCGGGGTGCAGCCCGAACCAGCGCACGCGGGCGCGGGTGAGATCCGCCATCTGCGCGACGCGGGGGTCGTCGCGGTTGAGCACCGCAACCGCGCCCTCGGGCAGCTCGCGCACCATCTCGCTCTTCGTGCGGAAGGTGGTCTCGATGCCGCCGAACTCGCCGGCGTGCGCGAGACCGACCGAGAGCACCACGCCGATGTGCGGCGGGGCCATGGCCGTCAGCCGGGCGATCTCGCCCTCGGCGCTGGCGCCCATCTCGGCGACGAGCGTGCGGGTGGCACCGTCGACGCGCAGCATGGTGAGCGGTCCGCCGACCTCGTTGTTGAACGACTTCGCCGACGCGACCGTCGGCCCCAGCCGCTCCGCCATGACCGCGACGAAATTCTTGGTGGTCGTCTTGCCGTTGGACCCGGTGATGCCCACGATGGTGAGTTCGCCGCGGTCGCGCACGCGCCGCACCACCTCCGTGGCGAGCGCTCCGAGCGCGTCCGTCGCGTCGGCCACCACGATCTGCGGCACCGGTTCGTCGAGCTCCCGCTCCACGACGAGCAGCGCGGCTCCGGCCTCGACGGCCTTGCCCGCGAACAGGTGGCCGTCGGTCTCCTCTCCGCGTCGGGCGAAGAAGATCTGACCGGGACGCACCTCGCGCGAGTCCGTCTGCGACTCTCCGGAGATTGTGGTCAGGGGGTCGGCCTCCGCGACGAGTCGCCCTCCGGTCGCGCGCGCGACCTCGTCCAGCGTCAGTTCAATCACGGAAGCAATCCTGCCTCGCGGAGCGCACCGCGTACCTCATCACGCGCCGAGTACGGCAGATGCTGACCGGCGACTTCCTGGTAGTCCTCGTGTCCGGGACCGGCATACAGGATAACGTCACCGGCTCCGGCGAGCGAAATGGCGAGGCGGATCGCGGTGCGGGGGTCACCCTCCTCGATGACCTCGGCCTGGTCGGCCGAGCGCGCTCCGGCGATGAGCTGGGCGCGGATCGCCTCCGGCGGCTCGGAGCGGGGGTGGTAGTCGCAGACGATCACGGTGTCGGATCCGGCCCCCGCGATCCGCCCCATCTCCTCGCGCTTCGTGGTGTCGCGGTCGCCGTCGGCGCCGAACAGGAAGATGATCTTGCCGGGGGCGACCTCGCCGAGCGCATCGAGCATCGCTTCGAACGCCCCCGGGGTGTGCCCGTAGTCGACGTAGAAGCGAGGCCCTCCGGCGTCCGCCGCCGACATCAGTTCGAGCCGGCCCGGGATGTAGACGGGGATCCGGCCCCGGTCGAGGCCGGCCTCGACCCGTGCGAGCGGCACGCCGGCCTCGTGCAGCATGATGAGCGCCAGCGCGGCGTTCTCGGCCATGAAGCGTCCGAACAGCGGCACGCTGCCGCGGAAGTGCGCGCCCTCCGGGCCCTGCAGCACGAAGGAGACGCCGTCGATGGTCTGGCGGGTGATCGCGAGGTGCCAGTCGGCTTCCTGCCCGTACTCGGTGGCGAGCCGGGTGACGGGGATGCGCGACTCGCGCGCGATCCGCTGTCCGTGGGGCGAGTCGACGACCACGACGCCGCGCTCGGCGTGCTCGGGCGCGAAGAGCGCGAGCTTCGCGGCGAAGTAGGTCTCCATGTCGCCGAAGTCGTCGAGGTGGTCCTGCGAGAAGTTGTTGAAGGCGACGACGTCGAAGCGCACGCCGTCGATGCGGTGGCGCTCCACAGCGTGCGCCGAGACCTCGAGCGCGACGCCGTCGACGCCGCGCTCGCCCATGCGGGCCAGCAGCGCGTGCAGCTCGGGCGCCTCGGGGCTCGTGAGGTCGGAGACGATCACCTCGTCGCCGATGCGCCGCTCGGCGGTCGAGCTGAGGCCCGGGGTGAAGCCGGCCGCGCGCAGCAGCTCGGCGAGCAGGTAGACCACGCTCGTCTTGCCGTTGGTGCCGGTGATGCCGAACACCTTGGCCCCGAAGTCGCTCGTGGCGTAGACGGTCGCGGCCACCTCGCCGAGGATCTCGCGCGGGTTCTGCTCGGAGACGAGGATCGGCAGGGCGGATCCGGCTTCCCGTGCGATCCCGGCGCCCTCGGCGTCGGTGAGCAGGGCCACCGCGCCGGCGGCCTCGGCCTGCGTCGCGAAGGAGGCGCCGTGGCGGCGGGCCCCGGGCAGGGCCGCGTAGAGGTCGCCCGGCCGCACGTCGCGCGAGTCGAGGGTGACGCCGGTGGCGGCGACGCCAGCGGTCTCGCCCCGCGGCTCGAGGGCGAAGCGCACCGCCAGCTCGTCGAGCCGGACGGGTGCGGGGTGCTGCGGTCGGATGCTCAGGGCATCTCCGGTACTCACTGCGTAGGCCTCCTGCGGGCGTCTGATCAGTACTCCGTGGGGAGCGGTTCGAAGGTTCCGGTGGAGGGCGGGATGCGGAAGGTGCGGATCGTCGCCTCAGCCACCTCTCGGAAGGCGGTGATGGCGGCGGTGCCGCCCTCGTTCGAGCCCGTGCCCGGGAACGCTATCGATGCTACCGCGACGTAGCGGGGGTCATCGGCGGGGAAGATTCCGGCGAAGGAGTGCACGTAGTCGCTGCGGTAGCGGCCGGTCTCCGGATCCACCTGCTCGGCGGTGCCGGTCTTGCCCGCAATCCGGTAGCCGGGGATGTCGATGATGTTCTTGTACCAGCCCTGCGTCACGACGGTCTCGAGCATCTGCATGACCTGGTCCGAGGTCTGCTCCGAGACGGCGCGCTGCGGCTCGCCGTGGTCGAGTTCGGTGCGCTCGCCGGCGTCGTCGGTGCAGCTGCGCACGAGGGTGGGCGGGATGCGCACGCCGTCGTTCGCGATCGTCTGGTAGACGCCGGCCGTCTGCACGATGGTGGCCGAGAGCGCCTGCCCGAAGGCGGTGTTGTAGGAGGTCTGGCGGTCCCACTGCTCGGGCGGGTAGAGCAGGCCCGCGTCCTCGACCGGCAGCCCTGCCTGGGTGCCGACCCCGATGCCGAAGCGCTGCAAGTAGTCGTAGCGGGTCTCCGCGGGGAGCAGGTTGCCGAGGGTCGCGGTGCCCACGTTCGACGACTGCGTGAGGATGCCCGTGAGCGTCCACTGCATCGGTTCGTGCCGGAAGGAGTCGCCGAAGCGCACGCCCGGCTCGGGCTCCAGGTAGTCGGGGGTGAGGTTGCGCGTGTACGGCGTCGCGACGCCCTGGTCGATGAGCGCCGATGCGGTGATGGTCTTGAAGGTCGAGCCGGGCTCGTAGGGCGAGGTGAAGGATCGGGCCTCGCGCTTCGCGGGGTCCGAGGCGTCCACGTCGTTCGGGTCGACGGAGCCGTCCTCGGCGACGGCGACGAGTTCGCCGGTCTTCACGTCCATCACCACGAGCATCCCCCACTCGGATGCGGTGCGCTGCACCTGGGCGTTGATGGCCTGCTGGGCCTCCCACTGCAGGTCGAGGTCTATGGAGAGCTCGACGGTACCGCCGTCGACGGCCTTCTCGGTGACGACGACGCTGCCGGGCAGGGCGACGCCGTCGGCGCCGCGCTCGTAGGTCTCCTGGCCGTCGACGCCGGTGAGGCACTCGTTCTGGGAGAGTTCGACGCCGGAGAGCGGCACGCCCTCGAAGCCGTTGAAGCCGATCAGATTGCCCGCGACGGCGCCGTTCGGGTAGTCGCGGGTGTGGTGCTGGTCGAAGGTGAGCCACGGGATCTGCAGCTTCTTGAGCTCGTTCAGCGTGGGCAGGTCGATGCCGCGCTTCACGTAGGCGAAGTCGGATTTGGGGTTCTCGGCCAGCGCATCGTCGACGATCTTCTGGATCTCCTCGGCCGACTGCCCGGTGAGCGCTCCGATCTCGCCGAAGGCCTCCTTCGCGGTCACCGTGACGGTGCCGATGCCGCGCTCGAGGTCGGGGCGCGGGAACTTGCCGCCGTTGAGGGTGGTGTTCTTCGGGGAGAGCTGCACGTCGTAGCGCTCGTCGGTCGTGGCGAGCACCTCGCCGTTGCGGTCGACGATGTCGCCGCGCACGCTCGCGATCTTGACGGGCACGGCGCGCTTGTCGCGGGCGTCCTCGTTCAGCGCGGCGGCCGACACCATCTGCACGTCGACGAGGCGCACGAGGAAGACGAGCGCGGCGATGACGACGATCGCGAGTGCGATGGTGCGCCGCAGCGCGGCGGTGCGGAGTGATCGCATGTTCCCTCCCCCTCTCGTGCGCGGTGCTCCGGGAGCCCGCTCAGCGGGTCTCCGGAGCGGGCAGCTTGCCCTTCCAACGTACCGGCGGGTCGATGGACTGTTCCTGTGCACCGCCGACCGCGCCGCGCGGAACCAGCAGGCCTTCGGCGTCGACCACCGGCATCGATTCGAGTGTGGAGTTCGGCACGAGGTTGCCGCGCACCTCGGAAGTGGGCGAGTCGAGCGCGCCCAGCACGGCGCCGTCGCTGAGGCGCAGCGTGGCGGGCCTGGCGTTCTGCACCATGCCGAGGGCCGCCGCGTTCTCGGCGAGGTTCTGCGGCGACGAGAGCTTGTCGACGTGCTGGGAGAGCACCCGCTCGACGCGGGAGAGATCGCGCTGCTCGATCTCGAGCGCGCGGGCCTCGTAGGCGCCCTGGGAGATCGCGATGCTCAGTCCCAGCTGCGTCGCGAGGATGACGAGGATCACGCCGACCGCGATGAGGCCGCCCAGGAGCGGGCTCGCGGCGCGCTGCTTGAGGGTCTGCGGCGTCTCGGCGATGCGCAGGTGCCGTTCGCCGGGCTGCGCCGGAGCGTTCGCCGGGGCCCCGCCCGCGGGGGCGGCGTCGAATCGGATCGGAACCGTGCTGTTCATCGCACCTCCCTCGTGCGCTCGGCGGCTCGCAGCCGCACTGGGATGGCCCGCGGGTTGCGGGCGCGTTCTGCATCGTCGGCGAGCTCCGCACCGCGGGTGAGCAGGCGGAACTCGGGCCGGTGCTCGGGCAGTTCGACGGGCAGCCCGGGCGGGGCCGTCGACTTGCTGCGCTTCGCGAGCTCGCGCTTCACGAGTCGGTCTTCGAGCGACTGGTAGGACATGATCACGGCGCGGCCGCCCAGGCCGATCAAGTCGAGGGCTGCGGGGATCGCGCGTTCGAGCACCGCGAGTTCGCCGTTCACCTCGATGCGCAGCGCCTGGAAGACGCGCTTGGCCGGGTGGCGCTGATCCCGCACCGCCGCTGGCGTGGCCTGCTGCAGCACCTCGACCAGCTGGCCGCTGCGCTCGATCGGAGCCTCGGATCGCGCGGCGATGATCGCACGGGCGTAACGGGCGGCGAGCGGTTCTTCTCCGTAGCGCTCGAAGATCGCCCGGAGGCGGCCCTCGGGGGCGGAGGCGAGCACCTCGGCCGCGGTCTCGCCGCGGCTCTGGTCCATGCGCATGTCGAGCGGCGCGTCCTGCGCGTAGGCGAAGCCGCGATCGGCTTCGTCGAGCTGCAGCGAGGAGACGCCGAGGTCGAAGAGCGCACCGTCGATGCGATCGTAGCCCGCGTCGCGCACGGCCTGGCCGATCTCGTCGTAGACGGCGTGCACGCGCACGATGCGGTCGCCGAAGCGTTCGAGCCGGCGACCGGCGAGTCCGAGGGCCTCGGTGTCGCGGTCGAGCCCGATCACGGTGAGGTCGGGGTGGGCTTCGAGCATGGCTTCGGTGTGACCGCCCATGCCGAGGGTCGCGTCGACCGCCACGGCGCCGGGCCGGTCGAGGGCGGGCGCGAGCAGTTCGAGGCAGCGGTCGAGCAGCACGGGAACGTGCAGTTCGCTCGCGTCTCGGTCGTCTCGTTCGGGGGTGTCGTGCTGGATCATGATGCGTCCGGGCTAGAACATGCCCGGGATCACCTCCTCCTCGATGTCGGAGAAGGCCGACTCCTGCTCGGCCAGGTAGCTCTGCCAGGCCTCGGCATCCCAGATCTCGGCGCGGCTGCCGGCCCCGATCACCGCGAGTTCGCGGTCGAGACCCGCATACTCGCGCAGCGCCTGCGGGATCGTGATGCGGCTCTGCTTGTCGGGGGTCTCCGGGTGCGCTCCGGAGAGGAACACGCGCAGGTAGTCGCGCGCCTGCTTGGAGGTGACGGGGGCTTGCCGGATGCGGTCGTGCATCTCGGCGAACTCGCTCTCGCTGAAGACGTAGAGGCAGCGCTCCTGCCCGCGGGTGATGACGAGGCCTTCGGCGAGCTCGTCGCGGAACTTGGCCGGGAGGATCAGTCGGCCCTTCTCGTCGAGGCGGGGCGTGAAGGTACCGAGGAACACGGACGCCCCCTTTCACCGACTCGACTGTGGAATCCCACACTACTCCACTTTCCTCCACTTCACGGGTTTTTCTCTCCACCCAGTCGCGGCTCGCCCACGCCATCCCGCGACTCCGTTGAGATTTCGCGAATCTCAGCGACACTCCCGAGCGATCGGAGACAGGCGCGCGTGCACCTCGCGACCGCCCGAATCCGGCAGAACGGTGCCCCAGAGGCCGGTATGCGGGGTCGCGTCAGCCGGAAGTGGAGGAAAGTGGAGCCGAGCGCGCACGGCACGGCCTGCCTCCGCCAGCGCGCGATCCGCCGCACCAGCAGAGCCCCACCTCATTCGGGGTCACTTGTGGCCGCGTGTCGCACTTCGACACGGCTAGAAGTGACCCCGATTTGCAGACCGCCGAGGCGCGGAGAGGAACGGTGAGAGGCAGCGAGCTCGGGGCGCACTGCGCGACGGCTCGGGGCGCAACTACGCGACGGCTCGGGGCGCAACTGCGCGACGGCTCAGCACGGCATGCCGAATGCGGGCACGAAAAAGGCCGCGGTCGTAACCGCGGCCTCTGAGATCTCTGCGATGTGCGCCGGTTAGCGCTCGCCCTCCATGCGCTCGTCCCAGCGGCGCTCCATGCGCTCGCTGAACGACTCGCGCGATGACGCCCGCGCGCCCGCATCGTCAGCGGGCTTGCCGAGGGACGCCTCGCCGCTCGTCTCGGCGGAGGAACCGCGGGCGAACATCAGCATGACGCCGCCGAGCATCGCGGCGAAGCCGATGAGACCGAGCCAGAGCTGCTGCGAGGCGACGCCGCCGATCAGCACGCCCAGGCCGACGAGCACCACGACGATGCCGAGCACGAGGGACCGGTAGTTCATCCGGCGACGCGCGCCGGGGGCGGTCTGCAGCACGTCGGCTTCGCTCTGATAGAAGCTGCGCTCCATCTCGTCGAGCAGCCGCTGTTCATGTTCTGACAGCGCCATGACGATCCCTCCCGCACTTGAATGATCCGTTCCCCACAGTCTACTGTCTCCGGCGCGCGGCTAGGCTAGTCGCGTGCAAGAAACGACACGACTCGCAGGGCTTATTCAGGAGCGGATCAACGACACGCTGGCCCGACATCGCGCCGCTCTCGAACCCCTCGGGGCCGACGCCGAACCCCTGCTCGACGAGGCCTTCGGCTTCCTCTCGGGCGGCAAGCGATTCCGCGCCCAGTTCGCGGTGCTCGGCTACCGCGCGATCCGCCCCCTCGACCTCGCCTCCGACGTCGACGCCGAGTTCGGCGCGGTGCTCGACGCGGCGTGCGCGCTCGAGCTCTTCCACGCGGCGGCGCTGATCCACGACGACGTCATCGACCGCTCGGACACCCGCCGCGGCCGTCCGGCCACCCACCGCCTGTTCGCGGCGATGCACCAGCAGCACGGGTGGCGCGGCTCGGCCGACCACTTCGGCCTCGCCGGCGCGATCCTGCTCGGCGACCTGCTGCAGTCGTGGGCCGACGAGCTCATGCAGGCCGCGGGAGACGCCCTGCCCGACCGTGCCGCCGCGCAGCAGGCCCGCCGGCACTTCAACCGCATGCGCAGCGAGGTCGCCACAGGGCAGTACCTCGACGTGCTCGAAGAGCAGCACGCTCAATTCGCCGCGCACGAGGAGCAGCTCGAACGCTCCACCCGGGTGCTCGTCTACAAGTCGGCGAAGTACAGCGTCGAGGCCCCGCTGCTGATCGGGGCCGCCCTCGCCGGCGCCGGCGAGCAGCACGAGCGGGCGCTCGCAGACTTCGGGCTGCCGGTCGGCGTGGCGTTCCAGCTGCGCGACGACCTGCTCGGCGTGTTCGGCGACGAGGAGCTGACGGGCAAGCCCATCGGCGACGACCTCAGCGAAGGCAAGCGCACCGTGCTCGTCACGCTCGCCCGCGAGAACCTGCCGACGACGCAGCGGCGCATCTTCGACGACATGCTCGGCAGCGAGCTCGACCGCGAGCAGGTCGCCATGCTGCAGCGCACGATCCGCGAGAGCGGGGCTGTCGAGCGCGTCGAGGAGATGATCACGCGCAACCTCGACCGCGCCACCTCGTCGCTGCAGCGCGCGCAGATCCGGCCGGATGCGGCGCAGCTGCTCCTCGGCCTGTCGGAGCGCGCGGCCCGTCGCGCCTTCTAGGGCGCGTCTCGCGCACTCCAGGACGCCGGTCTCAGCGCGCCCGGCAGCCCCGGTATGGGGTCAGAAGGCGAGGGCCTGGGTCGCCCGGCGCACCGCGCTCTTGCGGCCCGCGAGCAGCGAGTCGATCGGCCGCTCCCCCAACTCCTCGTTGGGCGAGAGCAGCCACGCCACGGTCTCCTCGTTCGAGAACCCGGCGTCGCGCAGCACCAGGATCGTGCCGCGCAGCGGGGGCAGCGGGTGCCCGTCCTGCACGAACTCGGCGGGCACGCTCAGCACGCCGTCGATGCGCACGGCGGCGAGGTGGTGGTCTTCGATGAGACGATGGATCTTGCCGGGCGCAAGGTCGAAGATCTCGACGAGATCGGGCATCGTGAGGAACGGCGTATCGGGTGCAATGTTCTGGGGCACGCTTCAACTCTGCCAGCGTCCTCCGCGGATCGCAATCCGCGGCCGCGCGGCGCGCATCCCGCGAGCGGGCATGGTTCTTCCGTAGAATCTCGACGTGACCTCTGTGCCTGCCGACCCGCTGATCGGGCAAACGCTCGACGGACGATACGTGATCCGTTCGCGCATCGCCCGCGGCGGAATGGCGATGGTGTACCTCGCGAACGACCTGCGCCTGGAGCGCCGGGTGGCGGTGAAGGTCATGCACGAGCACCTTGCCGAGGACGAGAACTTCACGCGGCGCTTCGAGCAGGAGGCGCGCAGCGCCGCCGGTCTCTCCCACCCCAATCTGGTGAACGTCTTCGACCAGGGGCACGATCTCGGCCGCACCTACCTCGTGATGGAGTACCTGCCGAGCATCACGCTGCGCGAGCTGCTGAAGCAGCAGAAGCGGCTCACAGCGGAGCAGGCGCTCGAGATCGGCGGGGCCGTGCTCTCGGGTCTCGCCGCGGCGCACCAGGCCGGCATCGTGCACCGAGATCTCAAGCCCGAGAACGTGCTGCTCGCCGACGACGGCCGCATCAAGCTCGGCGATTTCGGCCTTGCCCGGGCCGTCAGCGCGAACACGACGACGGGCCAGGCGCTGCTCGGCACGATCGCGTATCTCTCGCCCGAGCTCGTCACCCGCGGCATCGCGGACGCCCGCAGTGATCTCTACGCCTTCGGCATCATGCTCTACGAGATGCTCACCGGATCGCAGCCGTTCACCGGCGAGCAGCCGATGCAGATCGCGTACCAGCACGCGCACTCGGAGGTACCGCTCCCCTCTGCGAAGGCGAGCGAGGCGACGCCCGAGATCGACGAGCTGGTGCGGTGGACCACGCAGCGCGACCCGGAGGATCGACCGCGCGACGCCGCAGAGGCGCTCGCATTCATGTCGGGGCTTTCTTCGGGGCACGCTCCGGCCGGGGCCACCCGGGTCCTGCCATACGATCTGGCCGGCGGCACGCCGACCCCCTCGACCACGGCGCTCGACGGGGCGCAGCGGCAGGCGCTCGCGGCCGGCCTGGGCGACGATCCCGCCGAGACGGGCGGCACCGCGCCGCAGCCGGCATCGGCGCCGCCCTCGCCGATCGACCGAGCGGCCGCCTCGGCGGCGCGACGCACCCGCAAGGGCCGGCTCACAGCGGCCCTGCTCGTGCTGCTCATCGCGCTCGCGGGCGGCGCGGGCTGGTGGTTCGGCCAGGGTCCCGGATCGCGGGTGACCGTGCCCGACGTCGCCGGACAGCAGATGGCCGAGGCCCAGGGGGCGCTCGAGGATCGCTCGCTGCTGGTGGAGGTCGTCGAGTGCTCGAGCCTCGACGTGCCCGCGGGGTTGGCCGCCAGCACCGATCCAGAGTCGGGGTCGCGCCTCGACCGGGGCAGCACGGTGCGCCTGTGCCAGTCGAGCGGGCCGAAGCAGCTGCCGGTGCCGACGATCTCCGGCCTCCCCCTCGAACAGGCCCAGCGAACCATCCGAGAGGCGGGCTTCACCTTCGGCGAGGTGCTCGAGGAGCGCTTCGACGCCTCGACCGCGGACACCGTGCTCGCGGCGCTCGGCGAGGACGGTGAACCCCTCGCGGAGACCTACCCCGAGCGCGGCAGGGTCGACCTCGTCGTCTCGGCCGGCGCCATTCCCGAGGTCGCGGGCCTCTCCGTCGAGCAGGCCACGCGGGCGCTGCAGGCGAGCGGCCTCACGGTCGACGCGTCGCTGGCCGCCGAGGAGCACCACGCCGAGATCGAGAAGGGCCGCGTCATCGCGATGATCCCCACCACCGATCCGGTGCGTCCCGGTGACTCGGTGGGGTTGACCATCTCGCTCGGCCCGGAACTGTTCGAGATCCCGGACGTGTCCGGCATGGGCTTGCAGGAGGCGATGGACGCGCTCGCGGGGGCCGGGTTCTCCCCCACCACGCTCGTGCCGGACGCCCTGCGCGGCTTCGCGAAGGCCACCGGCACTGATCCGGCGGCGGGCGAGCGAGTGCCGGCCGGCACGGAGATCCGGGTCAAGAGCACGATCTCGCTCTGAGCCTCGGGGTCGGCAGGGTTCTCGGGTTCTGAGGTTCTGAGACTCCGCGGTCCTGCGGTCCCGAGACGGCGCCGTGCCGAGGATCACGCACCCCGAACGCGAAGAACCCGGGAGCCGCACGGCCCCCGGGTTCTCGACGCGCTCGGCGAAGCGGCTGCGCCGCCCTACGGCTGCTTCAGCTCCTCGGCGACCTGGAAGGCGAGTTCGAGCGACTGACGGTGGTTGAGGCGCGGGTCGCAGACCGACTCGTAGCGGGTGGCCAGCGCCTCCTCGTCGATGTTCTCGGATCCGCCCAGGCACTCGGTCACGTCGTCGCCGGTGAGCTCGACGTGGATGCCGCCGGGGAAGGTGCCGACCTCGCGGTGCGCTTCGAAGAAGCCGCGCAGCTCGTCCATGACGTCGTCGAAGCGACGGGTCTTGTAGCCGGTCGACGAGGTGATGCCGTTGCCGTGCATCGGGTCGGTGATCCACAGCGGCGTCGCGCCCGCGTCGCGCACGCCCGCGAGCAGGCCCGGCAGCACGTCGCGGATCTTGCCCGCGCCCATGCGGGTGATGAAGGTGAGGCGGCCGGGCTCGCGCTCGGGGTCGAGCTTGTCGATGAGGCGCAGCGCGTCGTCGACGGTGGCCGTCGGGCCGAGCTTCACACCGATCGGGTTGCGCACGTGCGACAGGAACTCGACGTGGGCGCCGTCGAGGTCGCGGGTGCGCTCTCCGACCCAGAGCATGTGCCCGGAGGTGTCGTAGAGTTCGCCGGTGCGCGAGTCGACGCGGGTGAGGGGGCGCTCGTAGTCGAGCAGCAGCGCCTCGTGGCTGACGTAGAACTCGGTCTGCTTGAGCTCGCTGTGGTCGACGCCGCAGGCGTCCATGAAACGCACGGCGCGGTCGATCTCGGCGGCCAGCGATTCGTAGCGCTGGTTGGCGGGGTTCGACACGAAGCCCTGGTTCCAGGCGTGCACCTGGCGCAGGTCGGCGAAGCCGCCCTGCGTGAAGGCGCGGATCAGGTTCAGCGTCGACGCCGACACGTGGTAGCCCTGTACGAGCCGCGACGGGTCTGCGGTGCGCGACTCGGGGGTGAAGTCGTAGCCGTTGACGAGGTCGCCGCGGAAGGCCGGCAGCGTCACGTCGCCGCGGGTCTCGGAGTCGCTCGATCGGGGCTTCGCGAACTGGCCCGCCATACGCCCCACCTTGATGACGGGCATCGAGGCGCCGTAGGTGAGCACGACGGCCATCTGCAGCAGCGTCTTGACGCGGTCGCGGATCTTATCGGCCGTGGCCGCAGCGAAGGTCTCGGCGCAGTCGCCCCCCTGCAGCAGGAACGCCTCGCCCCGTGCGGCGGCCGCGAGGCGGGCGCGCAGCTGGTCGGCCTCGCCCGCGAAGACGAGCGGCGGCTGGGCGGCGAGCTCGTCGGAGGCCGCCTGCACGGCTGCAGGATCCGGCCAGCTCGGCTGCTGCTTCGCCTCCAGCGCGCGATACGCGTCGAGCTCCGCGAACGCGCGGGCAGCAGTATCGGTGGTGTGGCTCGTCATCTTCGATCCCTCGGTCGGCAAACGGGTATGCTGACGCCGCAGCCGGAGGCTGCAACCCTCTCAGCCTACTAGCGCTGGCGGCCGGATCGGGCCGTTCAGGGCTTGCGTACGCTGGAGGCGTAGACGTCGACGTACTGCTGACCGCTGAGACGCTGGATCTCGAGCATGATCTCGTCGGTGACGCTGCGCAGCACGAAGCGGTCGGCGCTCATCCCGGAGAAGCGGCTGAAGTCGAGAGGCTTGCCGATCACGGTGCCGATGCGGCGGATCTTCGGGAACTTCGCGCCGATCGGCATGGCCTTCTCGGTGTCGATCATCACGGCTGGCACGACGAGGGCGCCCGATTCGAGCACGAGGCGCGCCACGCCGGTGCGGCCGCGGTACAGGCGGGCGTCGGGGCTGCGCGTGCCCTCGGGGTAGATGCCGAGCACGTCACCGCGATCCAGCACCGCGAGACCCGTGTTGAGCGACGCCTCCGAGGCCTTCCCGCCCGAGCGGTCGATGGGGAGCTGCCCCACGCCGAGCATGAAGTTCTTCACCAGCCAGCCCTTCAGGCCCTTGCCCGTGAAGTAGTCGCTCTTGGCGAGGAAGTAGACCCGCCGCTCGATCATGAGCGGCATGAAGAACGAGTCGATGACCGAGAGGTGGTTTCCCACAATAATTACCGGCCCCGAAGCCGGAATATTCTCGGCTCCCTCTACCCACGGGCGGTACACCGTTTTCAGGAACGGCCCGATGATCAGGTTTTTAAAGATCCAATACAGCACAACCCGCAGCTTTCTCTCGACGTTGAACACAATAGCCGAGCCGGAGCCGCGCGGGGGTATGCATATAGGGTGAAACACGAGCAGATGCGGAACGCCCGCATCGCAGAGACCGATGCATGAGTATCAAGGGAGCTGCCGTGAATCTGTCCGAGACCCCCATCCTCATCCCGCCCGTTCAGGATGACAACATCACCGACCTGCTAGAGCAGCGGGTGCAGGCCACGCCCGACCGGCCCATCTTCGCCGTCCCCCAGGGGGAGGGCTGGCGCGACATCACCGCCGCCGAGTTCCGCGCCGAGGTGATCGCCCTCGCGAAGGGGTTCGTCGCGGCCGGCATCGAGCCCGGCGACCGCATCGCGTTCATGTGCAAGACGAGCTACGAGTGGTCGCTCGTCGACTTCGCGATCCACTACGCCGGTGCCGTCATGGTGCCGATCTACGAGACCTCCTCGCCGCTGCAGATCCACTGGATCCTCGAGGATTCGGGCGCGCGCGCGATGATCACCGCGACGACCGAACTCGCCGAGCGCTTCGAGGAGATCAGCTCCGAGGCACCGGGCGTCGACCTGCACTGGCGCTTCGACGAGGGCGCGCTCGAGACGCTGCCGCGCAGCGGCGCCTCCGTGGAAGACGCCGAGATCGAGCGCCGCCGCAACCTCGCGGTGGGCTCCGACATGGCCACCCTCATCTACACCTCCGGTTCGACGGGACGGCCGAAGGGCTGCGTGCTCACGCACGCGAACTTCGTCGACCTCTCGCGCAACTCCGCGGCGGCCCTCTCCGAGGTCGTGCAGCAGCCGGGCGCGTCGACGCTGCTCTTCGTGACCCTCGCGCACGTCTTCGCCCGCTTCATCTCGGTGCTCGCGGTGCACGCCGGCGTCCGCGTCGGCCACCAGGCCGACACCACGCAGCTGCTTCCGGCGCTCGGCTCGTTCCAGCCCACCTTCCTGCTCGCAGTGCCCCGCGTCTTCGAGAAGGTCTACAACTCCGCAGAGCAGAAGACCGAGGCCGAGGGCAAGGGCAAGATCTTCCGCGCGGCCGCGAAGGTGGCCGTCGAGCACTCGGAGGCGCTCGACGCCGGCAAGGTGCCCTTCATGCTCGGGCTCAAGTTCAAGCTGTTCGACAAGCTCGTCTACGGGAAGCTGCGCGAGCGCCTCGGCGGCCGCGTCAAGTACGCCATCTCGGGCTCGGCGCCGCTCAGCCACTACCTCGGCCACTTCTACCGCAGCCTCGGCGTGAAGATCCTCGAGGGCTACGGCCTCACCGAGACGACCGCGCCCGTCACCGTGAACCTTCCCGACAAGTTCAAGATCGGCACCGTCGGCCCGGCGCTCCCCGGCCACACCGTACGCATCGCCGAGGACGGCGAGGTCGAGGTCAAGGGCATCGACGTGTTCAAGGAGTACTGGAACAACCCCGAGGCGACTCGCGAGGTCTTCACCGCCGACGGATTCTTCCGCACCGGCGATCTCGGCTCGCTCGACAGCGACGGCTACCTGTCGATCACGGGCCGCAAGAAGGAGATCATCGTGACGGCCGGCGGCAAGAACGTCGCCCCGGCCGTGCTCGAGGATCCGATCCGCTCGAACACCATCATCGGCCAGGTCGTCGTGGTCGGCGATCAGAAGCCGTTCATCTCGGCGCTCATCACGCTCGACCCCGAGATGCTGCCGGCCTGGCTGAACAACAACGGCGAGGATCCGAACATGACGCTGGAAGAGGCGGCCCGGCACCCGAAGGTGCTCGCCGAGGTGCAGAGCGCCATCGACCGCGGCAACCAGCACGTCTCGCGGGCCGAGTCGATCCGCAAGTTCGTGATCCTGCCCACCGAGTTCATCGAGGCCAATGGGCATCTCACCCCGAAGATGAGCATCAAGCGCGACAACATCCTGCGCGACTTCGCCGGCGAGATCGCGAAGCTCTACGGCGACAACCCGCAGACCGAGGCGCTCACCACGCAGCGCTGACCGGGCGGCAACGCGTTCGCCCCGCCCCCGCACCCGAGTTCACGGGCGGGGGCGGGGCGAACGCGTTTCAGGCGGATCCGCGCCGTTCCCGCTGCGGGGACGGCGCGCGGCGCCTCAGAACCAGGCCGAGGTGCGGATCTGCCGCATCGCCTCGCCGCGCGCCTCGCGGTCGAGCCTGTTGATGTAGAGCTTGCCGTCGAGGTGATCGCACTCGTGCTGCAGCGCCTGCGCGAGCAGACCCTCGCCCGAGATCACGACCTCCGCACCGTCGAGGTCGATCCCCCGCACCGTGGCGCGCGGGTAGCGCATCACCTCGAACCAGAGATCGGGCACCGAGAGGCAGCCCTCGCCCGTGGGCACCGGCTCACCCTCGAGCGCCACGATCTCGGGGTTGAGCACGTAGCTGACCTCGCCGTCGATGTGCAGACTGAAGGCGCGCTGCGTGTGGCCGATCTGGGTGGCCGCGAGGCCGGCCCGGCCGTCCATCTCGACGGTCTCGCAGAGGTCGGCGACGAGCTGCCGCACCCCGTCGTCGATCTCAGTGATCGGATCGCAGACGGTGCGCAGCACAGGGTCGCCAAACAGTCGGATCTCTCGAATCGCCATAGTGATCCAGCTTAGCCGAGGCCGCCGCCCCGGCGGCCAGCGGCGGCCAGCAGGGGTCGAACCGCGCCGAGCCGCGCCGAAGCCTGTCCGGCTCAGCCGATGACGGCGATGAGATCGCCGGCTTCGAGCGCGCGGGTGCCCGTGAAGACGACCCGCTCGACCGTGCCCGCGACGGGGGCGGTGATCGCCGCCTCCATCTTCATCGCTTCGATGGTGGCCACCGGCTGACCGGCCTCGACGCTCTCGCCCGGTGTGACCTTGACGGTGACGGTGCCGGAGAAGGGCGCCGCGACGTGGCCGGGCGCGGTGCGGTCGGCCTTCTCCGCCACCGGCGCGTCGACCGCGACGCTCTCGTCCTTGACGAAGACCTGCCGCAGCTGACCGTTGACGCGCACCATGACCGTGCGCACGCCCCGGTCGTCGGCCTCGCCGATGGCTTCGAGCCCCACGTAGAGGCGCACGCCCCTGGCGAGGTCGATCGCGCGCTCCTCGCCGGCTTCGAGCCCGTAGAGGTAGTCGGGGGTGTCGAGCACCGAGAGGTCGCCGAACTGCTCGCGCGCGGCCTCGTACTGGCTCGTCGGGGCGGGGAAGAGCAGCCGGTTGAGGGCGGCCCGGCGCTCGGTGCTGGTGCCGGCGAGCAGGGCTTCGTCCTCGCCGCTGATAGGAGCGACCCCGATGTCGATGCGGCGCCCCGCGAGCACCTTCGATCGGAAGGGTTCGGGCCAGCCGCCGGGGATCTCCCCCAGCTCGCCGGCGAGGAAGCCCACCACCGAATCGGGCACATCGTAGCTCGCGGGGTTCTGCTCGAAGTCGGCGGGATCGGCGTCGACCGCCGCGAGATGCAGGGCGAGGTCGCCGACGACCTTCGACGAGGGGGTCACCTTGGGGATGCGACCGAGGATGCGATCGGCCGCCGCATACATGTCTTCGATCTTCTCGAAGTTCTCGGCGAGGCCGAGGGCGATGGCCTGCTGCCGCAGGTTGGAGAGCTGCCCGCCGGGGATCTCGTGGGTGTAGACGCGTCCCGTGGGCGAGGGCAGGCCCGATTCGAAGGGCTTGTAGAGGCTGCGCACCGCATCCCAGTAGGGTTCGAGCCCGTAGACGGCGTCTGCGTCGAGCCCGGTGTCGCGCTCGGTGTTCGCGAGCGCTGCGACGAGCGCGGAGAGCGATGGCTGGCTGGTGGTGCCCGACATCGGCGCCGACGCCGCGTCGACCGCGTCGACGCCCGCGTCGGAGGCCGCCAGCAGCGTGGCGAGCTGCCCGCCGGGGGTGTCGTGCGTGTGCAGGTGCACGGGCAGCTCGAAGCGCTCGCGCAGCGCCCGCACGAGCTTCGCCGCGGCGGCGGGCCGCAGCAGGCCGGCCATGTCCTTGATCGCGAGCACGTGCGCGCCCGCCCCGACGATCTCGTCGGCGAGGCGGAGGTAGTAGTCGAGGGTGTACTTGTCCTCGGCGGGGTCGAGCAGGTTGCCGGTGTAGGCCATGGCGACCTCGGCGACGGCGGTGCCGGTCTCGCGCACCGCGTCGATCGCGACCCGCATCTGGTTCACGTCGTTGAGGGCGTCGAAGATGCGGAACACGTCGACGCCGGTGGCGGCGGCCTCGCGCACGAACGCCTGGGCGACCTGCTTCGGATAGGGCGTGTAGCCCACGGTGTTCTGGCCGCGCAGCAGCATCTGGATGGGCACGTTCGGCAGCGTCTCGCGCAGCGCCGCGAGCCGCTCCCAGGGGTCCTCGCCCAGGAAGCGCAGCGCCACGTCGTAGGTGGCGCCGCCCCACGCCTCGACCGACCACAGCTCCGGCGTGAGCCGCGCGACGTAGGGGGCGATCCGCACGAGATCGCGCGTGCGCACGCGCGTGGCGAGCAGCGACTGATGTGCGTCGCGGAAGGTGGTCTCGGTCACCGCGAGCGCGGTCTGCTCGCGCAGGCTCTTCGCGTAGCCCTCGGGACCGAGTTCGAGGAGGCGCTGCCGGTATCCCGCCGGCGCCGGCTGTCCCAGGTCTGCGGCGGGCAGCTTCGCGGCCGGGTCGAAAGCCCCGGGGCGCGGCCCGTGGGGCTGGTTGACCGTGACGTTGGCGACGTGCTGCAGCAGACGCGTGGCACGATCCTTCGGCTTGTTCATCTCGAGCAGCTCGGGCCGCTCCTCGATGAAGGAGGTCGCGATGTCGCCGGCCTGGAAGGCGGGGTCCGCCAGCACGGCCTGGAGGAAGGGGATGTTGGTCGCGACGCCGCGGATGCGGAACTCGGCGAGTGCGCGGCGGGCGCGCACCACGGCGTCGTCGAAGGTGCGGCCGCGGCAGGTGAGCTTCGCGAGCATGGAGTCGAAGTGGGGGCTGATCTGCGCGCCCGCGTTGATCGTGCCGCCGTCGAGGCGCACGCCGCCGCCGCCCGGCGAGCGGTAGGCGGTGATGCGGCCGAGGTCGGGGCGGAAGCCGTTGGCGGGATCCTCGGTGGTGATGCGGCACTGCAGCGCGGCACCGCGCAGCTGGATGTCCTCCTGGCGCAGTTCGAGCTGTTCGAGCGTCTCCCCCGCGGCGATGCGCATCTGCGCGCGCACGAGATCGACATCGGTGACCTCCTCGGTCACGGTGTGCTCGACCTGGATGCGGGGGTTCATCTCGATGAACACGTGTTTGCCCGCGCGCTCCCCCTCGGTGTCGAGCAGGAACTCGACAGTGCCGGCGTTCTCGTAGCCGATCGACTTCGCGAAGGCGATCGCGTCGCGCGTCAGCTGGTCGCGGATGGCGGGATCGAGGTTCGGCGCGGGGGCGATCTCGACGACCTTCTGGTGGCGGCGCTGCACGGAGCAGTCGCGCTCGAAGAGGTGCACGGTCGCACCGGTCTTGTCGGCCAGCACCTGCACTTCGATGTGGCGGGGGCGCAGCACGGCCTGCTCGATGAACATGGTCGGATCGCCGAAGGCCGACTCGGCTTCGCGCATGGCGGCTTCGAGGGCGTCGCGCAGGTCTTCCTCGCGCTCGACCCGGCGCATGCCCCGGCCCCCGCCGCCGGCGACGGCCTTCGCGAAGACCGGGAAGCCGATCTCGCGCGCTCCGGCGATCAGGGCGTCGACGTCGGTCGAGGGCGGGGTCGACTCGAGCACGGGCACGCCGGCCGCGATCGCGTGCTCCTTCGCGGCGACTTTGTTGCCCGCCATCTCCAGCGCCTGGCGCCCCGGGCCGATGAAGCGGATCCCGGCGGCCTCGGCCGCCGCGGCGAGCTCAGGGTTCTCGGAGAGGAAGCCGTAGCCGGGGTAGATCGCGTCGGCGCCGGATTCCACCGCGACGCGCACGATCTCGGCGACGTCGAGGTACGCGCGCACCGGGTGCCCGACCTCGCCGATCAGGTACGCCTCGTCGGCTTTGAGCCGGTGCAGCGAGTTGCGGTCCTCGTAGGGGAAGACGGCGACGGTGGAGGCGCCGAGCTCGTGCGCGGCGCGGAAGGCGCGGATCGCGATCTCGCCTCGGTTGGCAACCAGAACTTTTGTGAACATGCGGAAGTACTCCTCTGTATCAAGCGTCGCCGGCTGCCCAGGCCGAAAAGTCGTTCGATATCAAGATACACGCTCCGCTCCGCGAGGCCCGGCCGAGGGTGCATTCGGGGGTGAAAACCAAGTCTTGCGCGTTCGCCTCCCGCATACTCTGGAGGATCACAGTGCGGTATCGACTAAACTTGCCACGTGCATGTTTTGAGTGTGAGTTCCCTCAAGGGCGGCGTCGGCAAGACGACCGTGACGCTCGGCCTGGCCTCGGCCGCCTTCTCGCGGGGCCTGCGCACGCTCGTCGTCGACTTCGATCCGCAGTCCGATGTCTCGACGGGCCTCGCGGTCAACCCCGACGGTTATGCGACGGTCGCCGACATCCTCGAGAGCCCCAAAGAGAAGACCGTGCGCTCGGCCATCGCCAGCAGCGGTTGGAACGAGTATCACGAGGGGGGTTCGATCGACCTGCTCGTGGGCAGCCCTTCGGCGATCAACTTCGACGGCCCGCACCCATCCACCCGCGACATCTGGAAGCTCGAGGAGGCGCTGGCCGTCGTCGAGTCTGAGTACGATCTCGTGCTCATCGACTGCGCTCCGTCGCTCAACGCGCTCACGCGCACCGCGTGGGCGGCGAGCGATCGGGTGCTTGTGGTGGCCGAGCCGAGCCTCTTCGCCGTCGCCGCGACCGATCGCGCGCTCCGCGCGATCGAGGAGATCCGCCGCGGCGTGAGCCCGCGTCTGCAGCCGCTCGGCATCCTCATCAACCGCACGCAGCCGCAGTCGATGGAGCATCAGTTCCGCATCCGCGAGCTGCGCGAGATGTTCGGCCCGCTCGTGCTCAACCCCCAGCTGCCGGAGCGCCCCTCGCTGCAGCAGGCGCAGGGCGCGGCGAAGCCGGTGCACATGTGGCCGGGCGAGGCGTCGCAGGAGATGGCCGGCAACTTCGATCTGGTGCTCGACCGGGTGCTCCGCTCGGCGGGGATGGATGCGACGCGCGAGGCGAAGTCGCGGCCGAGTCGCACCGCCACCGTCGTGGAGGACTGAACCCCGCTCCTGATCACACACGGAAGAAGCCCGGCTCGCAGGAGCCGGGCTTCTTCCGTATCCGGGGGCCGCCCCGCGCGGTTCAGGAGATCTTCTTGCGCTCCTGGCGGCGCGCGGCGAGCTCGTCGACGGCGGCCTCGGCCTGTTCGCGGTGCTCGTCCATGTCGACGAGCGAGGTCTCGACTTCGCGCAGCACCTTGCCGACGGCGATACCGAAGACGCCCTGGCCGCGGCTGACGAGGTCGATGACCTCGTCGTTCGAGGTGCAGAGATAGACGCTGGCGCCGTCGCTCATGAGCGTGGTGCGGGAGAGGTCGTGCACGCCGGCCTCGTGGAGCTGGGCGACGGCGGTGCGGATCTGCTGCAGCGAGATGCCGGTGTCGAGCAAGCGCTTCACGAGCTTGAGCACGAGGATGTCGCGGAATCCGTAGAGGCGCTGCGAGCCGGAGCCCTGCGCGCTGCGGACGGTGGGCTCGACGAGGCCGGTGCGCGCCCAGTAGTCGAGCTGACGGTAGGTGATGCCCGCGGCGCGTGCGGCGGTGGCGCCCTTGAACCCGCCCTCCTGGTTGGGCTTCGGCAGCCCGTCGTCGAAGAGCAGCTCGGGGTCGATCGTGAGGGGCTCTGCTCCGCTGATGGGCGCGTTCTCGGCACTCTCGGGGGCGTCGGCCGGCGACGGAGAAGCCGTCTCGCCAGACGGCTGCTGAGTGTTCTCCATCGTCTTCCTTTCTTCACGGATCGCACGGCGCGGGGCGCCGAACTCCCCTAACGGTACCCAGATGCCCGGCACCGTGCAACGACCGTCGATGGTCAATTTCGGAGTGTCGACCTCGAGTAGAAGTTGAAGGTTGAAATCACGCCGATCTGCGGTGGATCAGACGCCGCCGAAACGCCGACGCAACACGCCGGAGCGCACCGTGTCGAGGTGGCCGGCCAGTTCGAGCGAATCCTCGGTACCGAGCGGAGTGCCGCTCTTCACCCCCCGCGTCGAGACCGCGCGCGCGATGAGCTCCGCTTCGCGCTCCGCCGAGACCCGCAGCGAACGCAGATGCCGCGGCGTGATGCCGCGCTCCGCCAGCTTCAGCAGCGCCGCCAGCTGCGCCACGGCATCGTGCGGGAACACCTCGGCCGCTGGCAGCAGGCCAGCCGCGATCGCCTCGCCGAGGAAGCGGGCGCTCGCACCCGTGGCGCGGCGCAGCTCCTCGCTGCTGAGCACCCGCTGCGGCGCGAGGATCATCGAGGCGCTGCGCTGCGAGGCCCCGGGGATGATCGGGTCACGGCCTGCATCGATCTCATCGAGCACCTCGGCGATCACCTTCAGCGGAAGGTAGTGATCGCGCTGCAGCGTGAGGATCAGCCGCAGCCGCTCGATGTGGCGCTGCGAGAACTTGCGGTACCCCGACTTCGTGCGCTCGGGGGTGATGAGCCCCTGCTCCTCCAGGAAGCGCAGCTTCGACGGAGTGAGATCGGAGAAGTCGTCCTGCAGGCGCGCGAGCACCTGCCCGATGCTGAGAAGGCTTGCTGCCTGCGATGGGGCGGACGCAGCGGCCGCCATGTCAGGCGACCTCGCCGAGGTCGAAGCGCGAGGCGAAGAAGGTGAAGCGGAACTTGCCCACCTGCACCTCGGCGCCGTCTTCGAGCGGCACCTCGCCGTCGATGCGGGAGCCGTCGCAGAAGGTGCCGTTGAGCGAACCGAGGTCGACCACCGAGAAGCTCGTGCCCTGTCGGCGGAACTCCGCGTGCCGGCGCGAAACGGTCACATCGTCGAGGAAGATGTCGACGGCGGGGTGACGGCCCGCGACGGTGACGTCCTGATCGAGCAGGAAGCGCGCGCCGAGATCCGGGCCCCGGCGGACGACGAGCAGCGCCGCCCCCGAGGGCAGCGCCTCCACGGCCTCGCGCTCGTCGATCGTGAGATCGGTCGCGCGGGCGTGGATCATCGCCCCCAGGTCTTCGCGGAACTGCTGGGTGGAGCGCGCCTCGGTGTGGTCGGCGCGACGGGCATGATTCTCAGTGGTCATGTCTCACCCATTTCATCTCGTTGCCGCAAGCGGTCGTTCAGCTCTATCCCTCTACGCTATCGCAGCCCCGGGCACCCGCGCATCCCGCCGGCGCCATTCACTCGTGCGAGTCGAGAAACTCGTAGACCTCATTGGTGTCGACGCCCGGGAAGGTGCCGACCGGGAGCGCGGCGAGCAGGCTCGTCGGGGTCGCGGCCTCCGGCCAGGCGGCGGCCTCCCACTTGCGGGTCAGCTCGCTCGACGCCCGGCGGCAGCAGCGGTCGTCCGGGCAGAAGGACTGCGAACGGTGCGGTGTCTCGCGCCCCCGGAACCACTTCACATCCTCGAAGCGCACGCCCACGCTCACCGAGTAGAGACCTTCTTTCGCCTTCTCCACCCGCGAGGTGCACCAGTAGGTGCCGCCCGCCGCCATGTCGGTGTACTGGTACCAGGGGTTGAAGCGGTCGGGCTGCCCGAAGATGGTGCGCGCCGTCCAGTTGCGGCACACCGTCGCCCCCTCCAGGTTGCCGAGCGCGTCGGAGGGGAATCTCACCCCGTCGTTCTCGTAGGCCTTGATGAGCGTGCCGGACTCGTGCGCCTTCATGAAGTGCACCTGCAGCCCGAGCCGCTCGGTCGCGAGGTTCGTGAAGCGGTGCGCCGCCATCTCGTAGGAGACGCCGAAGGCGTCGCGCAGATCCTCCATCGAGATCTGCCGTTGCCGCTTCGCCTCCGCGAGCAGCTCGACCGCGGACTCCTCGGGCAGCAGCACCGCGCCCGCGAGATAGTTCGCCTCGACCCGCTGGCGCAGGAAGTCGCCGTAGCTGCGCGGCTCCTCGTGGCCGCACACCAGGCTCGCGAGCGCGCGCAGGATGGGGGCGCGGGCGTCGCGCGAGGGCAGGTTGCTGCTCAGGTAGATGCGCCCGTTGCGGCGATCGATCACCGAGCGCGTCGAGTGCGGCATGTCCGAGACGTAGTGCAGGCTGAACCCCAGCCGCTCCGCCACCGTCGAGATGGCCTGCTGCGAGACGGGGCCTCCCCCGTAGCCGACGCTGTCGAGCAGCTGCGAGGCGGCCCGTTCGAGATCCGGGAAGTAGTTGCCGGCCACGCGCATCTCGGCGCGCAGCTCGGTGTTCGCGCGGCGCGCCTCCTCGGGCGTCGCGGCGCGCTCGCGGTTGAGCCGTTCGACCTCCTGGTGCAGGCCGAGGATCGCGCGCAGCGTCTCATCGCTCGTCGCCTTCGAGACGCGGATCGGCTGCAGCCCGAGCGACTGGAAGACCGAGCCCCGTTGCGCGCGCTCCACCGAGATCTCGAGGGCGGCCCGCTCGCTCGGGGCCTCGTCGACCAGCAGCTCATCGACCGTCGACCCGAGCTCGGCGGCGATCGCGCGCAGCAGCGGCAGGCGCGGCTCGCGCTTGCCGTTCTCGATCGCGGAGAGCTGCGACGGCGCACGGTCGACGGCAGCCGCGAGCTGTTCGAGGGTGAGCCCCAGGCGCGTGCGGCGCTCGCGGATGCGGCGCCCGAGGGTGAGGGCGTCGCCGCCCTCCTCGGCCTCCGCCGGGGCGGCGGAGCCGCGGGTGTCCTCGGGACTGCGGAGCAGGCGGGAGCTGCGGTGCGAATCAGCACGCTGTGAATCAGCACGGTCGAGAAGCGTCATGTCCCCATGGTGCCAGACCAGCATTTTTTCAACAAGCAGAAGAATCGCGAATATTCACCCCCCTGAGGGGCGGATCGGCCCGCGATCCGCCCCTCAGGATGGAACTACACCGCAATCCGTTTCACGGACCACACCTAAGGACACGATCATGATCACCACGCAGGCGGCCCCGCAGCAGCAGACCGCCACCTCCACCGCCGGCCCGCGCATCGAGGTCACCGGCCGCCCGTTCGACCGCAGCGACGAGATCCTCACCGCCGAGGCCCTGCAGTTCCTCACCGAGCTGCACCACCGCTTCGCAAGCACCCGTCACGAGCGCCTCGCAGACCGGCAGCGCCGCCGCTACGAGATCGGCAACGGCCGCGACCCGAAGTTCCGCGACGACACCCGCTCGATCCGCGAGGACACGAGCTGGCGCGTCGCCGGCCCCGGCCCCGGCCTGGAGGACCGCCGCGTCGAGATCACCGGCCCCACCGACCCGAAGATGACCATCAATGCGATGAACTCGGGCGCCCGCGTCTGGCTCGCCGACCAGGAGGACGCCACCAGCCCCACCTGGAAGAACGTCATCGGCGGCCAGCTGTCGCTCTTCGACGCGATCCGCGAGCAGCTCGAGTACACGAGCCCCGAGGGCAAGGAGTACCGCGTCACCGCCGAGCGCACTCCCACCATCGTGATGCGCCCCCGCGGCTGGCACCTCGTCGAGAAGCACATGCGCTTCGTCGACGCGCAAGGCCAGTCGGGCGCCGCCTCCGGCAGCCTCGTCGACTTCGGCCTCTACGCCTTCCACAACGCTCGCGAGCTCGTCGCACGCGGCCGCGGCCCCTACTTCTACATCGCCAAGCTCGAGTCGAGCGAGGAGGCGAAGCTCTGGGACGACATCTTCGCCTACACCGAGCAGGTGCTCGGCCTCGACCACGGCACGATCCGCGCGACCGTGCTCATCGAGACCCTGCCCGCCGCCTTCGAGATGGAGGAGATCCTCTACGTGATGCGGGACCACATCGCGGGCCTCAACGCCGGCCGCTGGGACTACATCTTCTCGATCATCAAGAACTACCGCGGCCGCGGCGCCCGGTTCGTGCTCCCGGACCGCAGCGAGGTCACCATGACCGTGCCCTTCATGCGGGCCTACACCGAACTGCTCGTGAAGACCTGCCACAAGCGCGGCGCTCACGCCATCGGCGGCATGAGCGCGTTCATCCCGAACCGCCGCGACCCCGAGGTCACCCGCCGCGCCGAGGAGAAGGTGCGCGCCGACAAGCAGCGCGAGGCCACCGACGGCTTCGACGGCACCTGGGTCGCGCACCCCGACCTCATCCCCGTCGCCCGGGCCGAGTTCGACGCGGTGCTCGGCGACCGGCCCAACCAGGTCGACCGCCAGCGCGACGACGTCGAGGTGACCGCCGCGCAGCTGCTCGACGTGCACATCGGCCGCGACATCACCGAGGCGGGAGTGCGCGAGAACGTCTCGATCGGCATCCGCTACATCGAGGCCTGGCTGCGCGGGCTCGGGGCCGTCGCCATCGACAACCTCATGGAGGACGCCGCCACCGCCGAGATCAGCCGCTCGCAGATCTGGCAGTGGATCCACCAGGATCAGTCGACCGCCGAGGGCACCCGCATCACCCGCGACTGGGTCGCCGAGCTCGTGCGCGAGGCCGTCGCCGGTTTCACCCGATTCGAGGGCGACCGCTACGACGACGCGGCCGAGCTGTTCGCCGACGTGGCGCTCGGCGACGACTTCCCCACCTTCCTGACGGTGCCGGCCTACAGCCGCTACCTCGTGGACGCGTAACTCGGATAGCGGTGCAGGAGACCCGGGCCAGACGGCCCGGGTCTCCTCGTGTATCCGGGCATCGCCGCGCGGAAGCCCGCTCCTCGGAACACTCTCGGGCAGTGCCGATCGGCGAAGCCGCTCGAGCAGTGCGCCGGACGGCCCGCTCGGTGCGTCTAGCGGCCCGAGCCTTCCTCCCGCTGCGCGGCCTGCTCGATCGCGGGGCCGAGCTCGTCGATCACCAGGGTGGCGTCGTCGAGCTGGCCCGTGCGGTAGGCGGCGCGACCCACCATGTGGGCGGCGACGGGCGCCGTGAGCGACTGGAACACGAAGACCGGGATCAGCGCCAGCAGCGTCGCGAAGGAGCGCTGGTCGAGTGCGATCGCCGCGATGACGAGCAGCAGGCCGAAGATCTGCGGCTTCGTCGCCGCGTGCAGCCGACTGAGCGCATCGGGGAAGCGCAGCAGGCCGATGCCGGCGGCGACCGAGAGCACCGCCGCGAGCAGCACGCACACCACCGCCGCGAGATCCATGAGCTGCTCGACGAGTTCGAGGTCAAACATGGCCGGCTCCCTTCCGCGACTCGGGCGGCCGCGGCGACTCGGCGCGGCGCTTCACATAGCGCGCCACCACGATGGTCGCAAATGTCGCGGTCGCGGCGATGACGGTCATCAGCGGGATCGTGTCGGTGTGCCCGCGCACCACCATATCGGTGCCGACTGCCAGCATCAGGGTGGTGAGCAGGACGTCGGAGGCAACCATGCGGTCGAGGATCGTGGGACCGCGCACGATGCGCACGATCGCGGCGAGTGCGGTGAATGTGAGCCCGGCCCCCGCGAGGAGGGTGAGCATCTGCATGGCGGCGCTCATCGCAGCTCCCTCATCTCTTCCCGCGATCCGACGGTCATCACGAGCAGCCGTTCGATGCGTCGGGCTTCGCGGCGCATCGCGGTGATCTCCTTCTGCGTGGGCGTGTTCAGCACGTGCAGGTAGAGGATCGAGCGGAAGCGATCCACCTCAGCCACGAGCGAGCCGGGGATCAGCGAGGTCGTGAGCCCCACCATCGTGAGGATGAAGTCGGATCGGGTGCGCAGGCGCACCGCGATGACCGAGCACGGAGGCGGCGGCCCCGGCCGCACCGCGAGCCACGCCACCTGCCACGATGCGAGCGCGAGGTGCCAGAGGAAGTAGCCGAGGTAGAGCAGCGCGTACCAGGGGTTGAAACGCCCCGCGAGCTCGACGGGCGGCAGGTAGAAGACGCGCATCACCACGACGGCGACGACGATGCCGCTCACCACCGACAGCAGCGAGATCTCGTGCCACAGCATCGTCCACAACAGCACGAGCCCCACCAGCAGGGGCAGTTCGTGCAGGCGCACGCCCCACTCCGCGCGCCGTGCCGCGCGCGGAGTCGAGAACCCGGTGTCGCTCATCGCCCGTCCTCCCCCGGCCTGGTGTCGCCGCTGCCGCCGCCGAGGCCGCCCGGGTTGCCGCCGAGCACGAGCTCCACCATCTCGCTGGGCGCCGCCATGTCGCGTCCCGCCCGGTCGGCGTAGGCGTAGAGCGGACCCGCGAAGATGGTGAGGGCGATGCTCACGGCCACCATGCCGGCGGTCGCCGCGAACATGAGGCGCGGGATCTCCTTCTGCTCCTGGTTCGGGGTCGCGTCCGGCGCGTCCTGCAGCCGCTCCAGCAGCGCCTCCTCGCGCTCGCGCAGCACGAGCGCTTCGGTGGTCGGCGACTTCAGGCTGCGGGCCTCCGCTTCGGCCCGCTTCTTCGGCCGCCAGAAGGCGAGCACCCAGGCCCTGGCCAGCGCGTAGAGGGTGAGCAGCGACACGAGCGCGCCGATGCCCATCAGCCAGTACGCTTCGGGCGTCGCGAGCTCGGCGGCGACCGTGAAGAGGCCGAGCTTGCCGATGAATCCGGAGAAGGGCGGGATACCGCCGAGGTTGAGCATCGGGATGAAGAACAGCACGGCGATCACGGGGGCCGCGCGCAGCAGGCCGCCGAGCCCGGCGAGCGAGGTCGTGCCGCCCTGGCGCTCGATCAGCCCCACGGCGAGGAACAGCGTGGTCTGCACGATGATGTGGTGGGCGATGTAGTAGATCGTCGCCGCGAAGCCCGCGGCGTTCGCCATGCCGATGCCGAAGATCATGTAGCCGATGTGGCTGATGAGCGTGAACGACAGCAGTCGCTTGATGTCGAGCTGCGATACGGCGCCGAGGATTCCGACGATCAGGGTGAGTCCCGCCACGACCATGAGCAGCGTGTCGACGCTCGATTGGGGGAAGAGCAGGGTCTGGCTGCGGATGATCGCGTAGACGCCGACCTTCGTGAGCAGGCCGGCGAACACCGCGGTCACCGGCGCCGGGGCCGTCGGGTAGGAGTCGGGCAGCCAGAACGAGAGCGGGAACACGGCGGCCTTGATCCCGAATGCGATGAGCAGCGCGAGGTTGAGCAGCAGTTGCATCTCGCTCGGCAGTTCGGCGATGCGCACGGTCAGCTGCGCCATGTTGACCGTGCCCGTCGCGCCGTAGATCAGTCCGATCGTGGCGAGGAACAGCACCGACGACACGAGCGACACGATCACATAGGTGACGCCCGCTCGGATGCGCTGCGCCGTGCCGCCGAGGGTGATGAGCACGTAGCTCGAGACGAGCAGGATCTCGAAGCCGACGTAGAGGTTGAAGAGGTCGCCGGCGATGAACGCGTTGAACACGCCCGCCCCCAGCACGAGGTAGGTGGGGTAGTAGATCGAGACCGGCGTCTCCTCGTCGCCGTCGGCGAGGCCCTGGCCGATCGAGAACACGAACACACCGAGCAGCACCACTGACGACACGACGAGCATGAGTGCCGAGACGCGGTCGACCACGAGCGCGATGCCGAATGGCGCGGCCCAGCCGCCCACCTCCATCACGAGGGTCCCGTGCGCATCGACGAGCCACATCAGCGTGCCGCTCAGCGCGAGCACGGCCGTCAGCGAGAGCAGGGTGATGCCCTGCTGCAGCTTGCGATGACCGGGCACGGCGAGCGCGAAGGCCGCGCTGGCGAGGGGCACGAGCACGACGAGGGGAACGAGGACTGTCATCGCTGCTCCTCCCCGTCTCGTGCGGCGGCGCGGGGGCCGCGCGGCCCCGTTGCGTCGTGTGCGTGCCGTTCGCCCGGTTCGTCGCGGGCGCCGGGGGCCTGATCCCTCGGATCAAGAACCGGATCGGGATCCGGACCCTCATCCGGCGAGTCGTCGTCATCATCATCCGAGAACTCGGGGGTCTCCGCGAGATCTTCGTCGGTGACCTCGTCCGTCGTGAGCGCTTCGGTGGTCGCGAGCTCGAGGTCGGCCTCGTCGTCCTGCACCCGGTCGTCCATGTCCTGGGCGAGGCGCCAGGAGCGGTAGATGAGGGCGAGCAGGAAGGCGCTCACCCCGAAGGTGATCACGATCGCCGTGAGGATGAAGGCCTGCGGCAGCGGATCGCTCATCTCCTCCGCCGGGCCGCCGCCGATGGGAGCGGCGCCGAAGGAGCCCGACATCAGGAAGATGAGCAGGTTCGTCGCGTTGCCGACGAGCAGGAAGCCGAGCAGCAGCCGGGTGAGGGTGCGGTCGAGCATGAGGTACACGCCGCAGGCGTAGAGCACGACCATCGCGGCGACGAGTACGAGCGGCATGGTCATCGGTGGCTCACCTCCTCTTCCTCGAATGCTGCGGTCTCGGCTTCCTCGTGCTCGTCGATCTCAGCGCCCAGGCTGCGCAGCACATCGAGGATCAGGCCGAATACCACCAGGTAGACCCCGATGTCGAAGAGCGTCGACGTCACGAGCGGCAGCACCCCGAAGGGGCCGAGGTCGACGTCGATCCACGCCGATGCTAGCGCGGACTGGCCGAAGAACATCGGCAGCAGCGCCATCGACACGGCGAGTGCGAGGCCGGTGCCGAGGATGCGGCCCGCGTCGAGCGGCACGGTGGCGCCGAGCTCGTAGCGGCCGCCGGCGAGGTAGCGGGCGACGAGCGCGAGGCCCGCCACCAGCCCGCCTGCGAAGCCGCCGCCGGGGGTGTTGTGCCCCGTGAGCAGCAGGTAGATCGACAGGATGATGAGCCCGTGGAACAGGAGCCGCACCACCACCTCGAGCAGGATCGAGCGGTGCGCGGGGTCGAGATGCCGACCCGCGAGCAGCCAGGCGACCCGCCGCGCCGGGTGATCCGGATCCGCGACGTGCATGAGGTGGGCGCGCGCCTCCGAGCGAGCCGCCCGGCGCGTCAGCTTGGGACGGAGGTCGGCTCGGGTGCGCAGGAAGACGAGCGAGGCGACGCCGGTCGCGGCGGCGAGGATCACGGAAAGCTCTCCCATCGTGTCCCAGCCGCGGATGTCGACGAGCATCACGTTCACCGCGTTGTAGCCGTGACCACCGGCGGCCGCGAGCTCGGGGATCTGCAGCGAGATCGGATCGTCGATGCGCGATCCGAGCGCCACGACCGCGACCGCGCCGAGCACGAGGCCCACGGAGACACCGATCGCGACGCGCGCCCAGCGCACCCGTCGGCTCGCAGCCGACCCCATGCGCTGCGGCAGGCGACGGATCACGAGCACGAAGGCGATGAGGGTGACGGTCTCGACGAGCGCCTGCGTGAGCGCGAGATCGGGGGCGCCGTGCATGGCGAAGATCGCGGCCATGCCGTAGCCAGTGACGCCGACGAGCACGACCGACTGGAAGCGGGTGCGGGCTCGCAGCGAGAAGATCGCGGCGACGCTCATGATGATGGCGATCGGCAGCTGCACGGGCGAGCTCATCAGCTCGAACTCGGCGGGCCACTCCCCCGTGACGAGCAACGTGCCGCCGAGGGCTCCGACGAGCACGATGAGGATCACTGCGAGGTAGAACGGCAGCGAGCCGCGCTGGGTGAGGGCGGTGAGCCGCACGGCGAGCGTGTCGAGCCAGTGCGTCACGACCCAGTACGCGTGCGACGCGGAGAAGCGCTCGGGCAGCGCAGGGATGACCGGCGTGGTGCGGGAGAGCAGCGCCGCGAGGCCGGCGCCGAGCAGCAGCACCGCGGCGGAGACCGCGAGCGGCAGGGTGAAACCGTGCCAGAGGGCGAGGTGCTCGGGCGCCTCACCCGTGTGCGGCACCATCGCCTGCAGCAGCGGATCGATGGGCGACGCGAGCAGACCACCGGCGAGCGCCAGCAGCGCGAACGTCGCGGGGGCGACGAAGAGCACGCCGGCGGGTCGGTGCACGATCGAGCACTCGCTGGTGCCCGCTTTGTCGGCGAAGGCTCCCCACAGGAAACGACCCATGTAGGCGACGGTGAGCACGCTGCCCACGACGGCGACGCCGAAGGCGAACAGCGCGAGCGGCTCCGTCTCGCCGATGCTGAGCAGCTCGGTGAACGCGGACTCTTTGGCGACGAATCCGATGAAGGGCGGCGCGCCCGCCATCGAGGCCGCTGCGACGACGGTGATCACCGTGAGGATGGGCATGCGGCGGCCCAGCCCGCAGAGCTTGCGCAGGTCGCGGGTGCCGGTGGAGTGGTCGATGATGCCCACCGCGAGGAACAGGGGCGCCTTGGCGACGGCGTGGGCGAACAGCAAGGCGAAGCCCGCGTAGGAGGCGCGCGGATCGCCGACGCCGAACACCATCACCAGCAGGCCGAGCTGGCTGACCGTGCCGTGCGCGACGATCAGCTTGATGTCGAACTGCTTGAGCGCGCGGATGCCTCCGTTGATCATGGTGATCGCACCGAGGATCACGAGGGTCTCCCGGTAGCCGGGCACATCACTGAAGCCCGGTCCGATCCGGGCGATGAGGTAGATGCCGGCCTTCACCATCGCCGCGGCGTGCAGGTAGGCGCTGACCGGGGTGGGCGCGGCCATGGCGCCGGGCAACCAGAAGTGGAACGGGAAGATCGCCGACTTCGACAGTGCTCCGGCGAGCAGCAGGTACACAGCGGTCGTGGCAACCGGCCCCTGGGGCGGATCGGCGACGATCTCGGAGAGCAGGGAGGTGCCCGCCTGCTGGGCGAGCAGCACGAAGCCGACGAGCATCGCGAGCCCGCCCAGCGTAGTGACCATGAGCGCTTGCAACGACGCAGAATTCGCGGTGCGGAGACGGGTCGCGTGACCGATGAGCAGGAAGGAGAACACCGTGGTGCCCTCCCAGAAGATGAAGAGGAGGTAGATGTCGTCGGCCAGCACGAGACCGAGCATCGAGGTCGCGAAGCCCATGAACACGGCGGCGAAGCGGGCGAGGCCCTGTTCACCGTCCTCGAAGTAGCTCGCGCAGTAGAGCAGTACGAGCGCACCCGCGCCGGTGACGAGCAGCGCGAAGAGCGCGGAGACCGCGTCGAGCCGCAGCGTCACGCTCAGGTCGAGCTGCGGCACCCACTGGATCGTCTCGACGATGGCCCCGCCCGAGAACACGGGCTGGGCGAGCCACAGCAGCGCGACGAAGACACCGGCGACCAGCAGGGAGAGGACGATGAAGGTGCGGCGCCCGAAGCGGCGGACGAGCGGGTGTGCGATGAGGGCGCTGAGAGCGAGGAGGAGCAGTGTGCTCGTCATCGCTCCCATAGGCGGCCCGCTTCCATCGTTTTCGGTCGTCTCGTTCCACCATTCTATCGGAAGCGCGGTGTGCGCTCCTGGAAGGAAGGGATCCCGGGCGGGGCGGATCGATGCCTCTGCCGCAGTGCCCGTACGGGTGCACAAATGAGAAAAGCCCTGATGATCTCGCCGTCTCTGGCGAGTTCATCAGGGCTCTCCTGTAAAGGGTGTCCGGCGGTGTCCTACTCTCCCACGAGGTCCCCCTCGCAGTACCATCGGCGCTGTCAGTCTTAGCTTCCGGGTTCGGAATGTGACCGGGCGTTTCCCTGACGCTATGGCCGCCGTAACTCTATCAACATGTCGACACAAACCATCCCGCAAGGGGGTGGGTTGTGGGCCGTCTGTTGGGAACCACAAAGTGGACGCGATACATCGTTACGTTAATTGCTTACTTCCACCCACACCAACCCAGGGGGTGGTGTTGTGGGGTGTTATCAAGTCGTCGGCTTATTAGTACCAGTCAGCTCCACACGTTGCCGTGCTTCCACATCTGGCCTATCAACCCAGTCATCTACTGGGAGCCTCTCGAACCGAAGTTCATGGAGATCTCATCTTGAGGCCGGCTTCCCGCTTAGATGCTTTCAGCGGTTATCCATCCCGAACGTAGCCAACCAGCCATGCCCTTGGCAGAACAACTGGCACACCAGAGGTCCGTCCAACCCGGTCCTCTCGTACTAGGGTCAGATCCTCTCAAATCTCCAACGCGCGCAGAGGATAGGGACCGAACTGTCTCACGACGTTCTAAACCCAGCTCGCGTACCGCTTTAATGGGCGAACAGCCCAACCCTTGGGACCAACTCCAGCCCCAGGATGCGACGAGCCGACATCGAGGTGCCAAACCATGCCGTCGATATGGACTCTTGGGCAAGATCAGCCTGTTATCCCCGAGGTACCTTTTATCCGTTGAGCGACAGCGCTTCCACAAGCCACTGCCGGATCACTAGTCCCGACTTTCGTCCCTGCTCGACCTGTCAGTCTCACAGTCAAGCTCCCTTGTGCACTTACACTCGCCACCTGATTGCCAACCAGGTTGAGGGAACCTTTGGGCGCCTCCGTTACTTTTTGGGAGGCAACCGCCCCAGTTAAACTACCCACCAGGCACTGTCCCAGAACCCGATCAGGGTCCGTAGTTAGATATCCAATATGACCAGAGTGGTATTTCAACAACGACTCCACGATAACTAGCGTCACCGCTTCACAGTCTCCCACCTATCCTACACAAGCCACACCGAACACCAATACCAAGCTGTAGTAAAGGTCACGGGGTCTTTCCGTCCTTCTGCGCGTAACGAGCATCTTTACTCGTACTGCAATTTCGCCGAGTTCACGGTGGAGACAGCTGGGAAGTCGTTACGCCATTCGTGCAGGTCGGAACTTACCCGACAAGGAATTTCGCTACCTTAGGATGGTTATAGTTACCACCGCCGTTTACTGGGGCTTAAATTCAAAGCTTCGGGCGAACCCTAACCTCTCCTCTTAACCTTCCAGCACCGGGCAGGCGTCAGTCCGTATACGTCCACTTGCGTGTTGGCACGGACCTGTGTTTTTAGTAAACAGTCGCTTCCCACTGGTCTCTGCGGCCACCACACCCTTTCCCAAGCAAGTTGGTATAAGTGGATGGCCCCCCTTCTCCCGAAGTTACGGGGGCATTTTGCCGAGTTCCTTCACCATGATTATCTCGATCTCCTGAGTATTCTCTACCTGACCACCTGAGTCGGTTTGGGGTACGGGCAACAGCAAACCTCGCGTCGATGCTTTTCTTGGCAGCATAGGATCACCAGCTTCCCCATACGGGTCCGCATCACGTCTCACCCAAAGAACCGATCTCTTAAACCGATTCGGGCTACACGCTTACACCGGGACAACCATCGCCCGGCACTGGCTACCTTCCTGCGTCACACCTCACGCTCACCACCCCAGTTCGGGTTCACAGCCGCCACCCCGACATCACCCGAAGGATCCATCAAGGCTTTGGTTTGTTTAGCACTACTGGTTAGGTCTTTGACGGTTTACCGCCGGTACGGGAATATCAACCCGTTGTCCATCGACTACGCCTGTCGGCCTCGCCTTAGGTCCCGACTTACCCAGGGAAGATTAGCTTGACCCTGGAACCCTTGGTCTTCCGGAGGACGGGTTTCTCACCCGTCTTTCGCTACTCATGCCTGCATTCTCACTCGTGTGGCATCCACGACTGGATCACTCCGCCGCTTCACTCGCCACACGACGCTCTCCTACCCATCCAACGAACTGAACCACGAAGGCTTGTCTATACGCTGAATGCCGCAACTTCGGTGGTGTGCTTGAGCCCCGTTACATTGTCGGCGCGGAATCACTTGACCAGTGAGCTATTACGCACTCTTTCAAGGGTGGCTGCTTCTAAGCCAACCTCCTGGTTGTCACAGCAACTCCACATCCTTTTCCACTTAGCACACGCTTTGGGACCTTAGTTGGCGATCTGGGTTGTTTCCCTCTCGACTATGAAGCTTATCCCCCACAGTCTCACTGCTGCGCTCTCACTTACCGGCATTCGGAGTTTAGCTGACGTCAGTAACCTTGTAGGGCCCATCGGCCATCCAGTAGCTCTACCTCCGGCAAGAAACACGCAACGCTGCACCTAAATGCATTTCGGAGAGAACCAGCTATCACGAAGTTTGATTGGCCTTTCACCCCTATCCACAGCTCATCCCCTCAGTTTTCAACCTAAGTGGGTTCGGCCCTCCACGCGCTCTTACACGCGCTTCAGCCTGGCCATGGATAGATCACTTCGCTTCGGGTCTAGGACACGCGACTGAATCGCCCTATTCAGACTCGCTTTCGCTACGGCTACCCCACACGGGTTAACCTCGCCACATATCGCTAACTCGCAGGCTCATTCTTCAAAAGGCACGCCGTCACACCTACAAGGGTGCTCCGACGGATTGTAAGCAAACGGTTTCAGGTACTTTTTCACTCCCCTCCCGGGGTACTTTTCACCTTTCCCTCACGGTACTAGTCCGCTATCGGTCATCTGGGAGTATTTAGGCTTATCAGGTGGTCCTGACAGATTCACACGGGATTTCTCGGGCCCCGTGCTACTTGGGATACACACCACGCAGTGCCACCATTTCGGATACGGGGCTCTCACCCACTCCGGCCCGCCGTTCCAAGCGGTTCTCCTATAGCTACACATTCACGTCCGAGACTCAGCAGCGTCTCGAGGTATGTCCCGCAACCCCGATCGTGCAACCCCTGCCAGGTATCACACACGACCGGTTTAGCCTCATCCGGGTTCGCTCGCCACTACTACCGGAATCACATGTTGTTTTCTCTTCCTGTGGGTACTGAGATGTTTCACTTCCCCACGTTCCCTCTACCCGCCCTATATATTCAGGCGGGAGTCACCAGGTACGCACGCGCCCTGGCGGGGTTTCCCCATTCGGAAATCCTCGAATCACAGCCCGTTTATCGGCTCCCCGAGGCTTATCGCAGATTACTACGTCCTTCTTCGGCTCCAGATGCCAAGGCATCCACCGTTTGCTCTTAGAAACTTGAAATCACATAAGCATTTATCGAAACACACACCCACCACAAACCCGAAAGCCCATGGCCGGTGTGCGACCAATGAAATTAAAGTATCAACCAACCCCAACCCACAACCCGCCCCACAAAGGAAACAGAATCATGATTTGACGTTGGCTAGATGCTCGCGTCCACTGTGTAGTTCTCAACGTACGGCCGATCCCACCATCATGGACAACACGTTCCATGACCGCGGGCCAGAAGAAACCCAGTCCACCCACCCCCAAAAGGAGGCGAATCGGCTGGTCTTCCAGGACCCAATAGTATGCACCTGCCGCAACCCCGCTCACACACCCCCACGTTCCAACATCATCTCCACGAAGAAGACCATGCGTACTAGCGCAGGCGAGCAAACAAGCTTGCTTGTTATATGTTCCACCCATGAGCGACTCGCAACGAACGTTTGTCGTTGGTCGAGTCATTCTGCGACAGCAGTGCTGTCGAGTGCTCCTTAGAAAGGAGGTGATCCAGCCGCACCTTCCGGTACGGCTACCTTGTTACGACTTAGTCCTAATCACCA
>NZ_ATXU01000001.1 GCF_000421845.1 Leucobacter chironomi DSM 19883 | reverse complement strand
GCGTCTATGTGATCGCGACGCTCGAAGCGCTGAACACGCAGAGCTATGTGACCTTGAACTCTCCGTTCTCGAACACGGTCCACAAGGGAGGGTTCACGCCTGGCGATGCGCCGACTCTTCGCGGTCTCCATGCTCTCTTCGGCCAGTTGACCGCAGACATCGACACGACGATGTGGGTGCCGACACCCACCTCGGTGAGCTGGGCGTGGTTCCTCTCTGACGGCACCCCGATTGCGGGTGCGGATCAGGCAAGTCTCGCCATGACCGCGGACCTCGTCGGGAAATCCGTCTATGCTGTTGCTACCCTCCGGGCTGCCGACACCGTCGACTACGTCATCGCAACTCCGCCGAGTGGGCGAATTGCCGCACCGGCGCTGTCGATCTCGGGTGTGAAGAGTGTGACGGCGGGATCCTCGGTGCCATTCAAAGCCTGGGGCCTGCTCTTCGACACCGAGTACACCTTTGAGTTGCACTCACAGCCGATCGCGCTCGGCGCGCGCACATCGAGCGCAGCGGGCACGCTCGATACGACGTTTGCGATTCCCGCGAGCGTGCCGAGCGGCACACATCGTCTCGTGATGCTCCTGAACGGTCGGGAAGTCGGTTCGGTCAAGATCGAGGTCGTGCGTGAGTCGGGGCAGCAGTCCGAGCCGTTGCTTGCGCGCACTGGTGCCGAGGAGACGGTGCTCCCCGCACTTGGCGTGGTGTCGCTCATGGTCGTCGGGGGAGCCCTGGTGCTCTCCCTGTCGCGTCGTCGCACGAGCACCGCAGCGTAGCTGTTCAAAGTCTTGGGGGAGGGGCGGCATTTGCCTCCTCTCCCCGTGCACTCGGGCCCGGCCAGATCAGAGCATGCTCGGCCGTAGTCAGTCGAGTCGGCGCGCCCTTCGCTCGGATCGTGGACCGACCGCCCGGAGCGCTCCGAGGATCGCAACGAGATCCACAAGCTCCTGCAGCCAGGCTCCCAGGATGGCGGGTAGGAAGCCGAACGCTGCGATGAGCATGAGTCCGATGCTGATGACGATGCCCAACCAGATGCTCTGCAGCGCGATCTTCACCGTATCCTTCCCGATCGTCACCGCGCGCGGCAGCGATGCGAGGGTGTCGTATCGGTTCACGACATCTGCGGATTCGCTGGCGGCAGTGGCTCCGCGCGCTCCCATCGCGAATCCGATGTGCGCCGCGGTGAGCACGGGTGCATCGTTCAAGCCGTCCCCGACCATGATCAGCGGCCGCGGTTGGACCTCCTGCACGATCCGCACCTTGTCCGACGGTCGGCACTCGGCATGTACTTCATCGATGCCGAGGCCTTCGGCGATCGGGTTCGCCGTTGCGGCGACGTCTCCGGTCACCATGAGTGTGCGTGAGATCCCGAGGGCGTCGAGTTCGCTCAGAGCCTGAGCCGCCTCCTTGCGCACCTGGTCGCGCATGATGATCGCGCCAGCGAAGCGGTCGTCGGCTGCCACGTAGATCGCGAGCTCGCCGGGAGCCAGCTCCGCGAGGGTCAGGTCTGGCACATGCTCGCCAATCCAGGCAGGCTTGCCGACCCGCGCGACCACCGGGTCCGTGGTGTGGGCGAGTCGAAGAGTCGCGGCCACCCCGTGTGTTGCTATCTCCTCGGCCCTCTCCGCATCGAGGAGGCGCAGCTCGCGGTGTTTCGCCACGTCGATCACGGACCCTGCGAGCACATGCGAGGAGTACACCTCTGCGGAGGCGGCGAGCCGGAGCAGTTCGTCGGCGTCGAAGCCGTCTGCGGGCAGCAGGCGTTCAAGCGCGGGCTTTCCTTGGGTGATCGTGCCGGTCTTGTCGAACGCCGCGGAACGTGCCCGTGAGAGCTGTTCAAGGGTGCCTCCGCCTTTGACGATCAGGCCGAACCTTGCGGCTCGGCTCATTCCGCCGAGGAAGGCGACCGGGGCGGCGATCAGCAGCGGGCATGGCGTCGCCACGACCAGCACTTCGGCAAACCTCACCGCGTCGCCGCTGAGTGCCCAGGCGGCGCCTGCGATGAGCAGTGCGAGCAGTGTGAACGGCAGGGCGTATCGGTCGGCCAGTCGCACGACTGAGGCCTTGCTGCTCGCTGCCCGTTCGACGAGCCGCACGATCTGCTGGTACTCGCTGTCGGATGCGAGCGCGGCGGCGCGCATGGTCACTGCGGCCTGACCGTTGACCGCGCCGCTCGACACCCGTTCACCGGCGGCACGCTCCACCGGGAGGCTCTCGCCCGTCAGCGACGACTCGTCGAACACGGCGTGCTCTGAGACGAGGATCGCATTGACCGGCACCAGTGCGCCGGGCCGTACGAGCAACAGGTCGCCCACTGCGACCTCGTCTACCGGTACGTCTTCCGTGGCTGCCTCCTCACGAGAGTCCGTCTTGTTGTCGACGAGGCGGGTGGCCAATTGCGGCGCTTTGCGCAGCAGGGCCGTCAGCTCACGTTTGGAGCGGTGCTCGGCGTAGTCCTCGAGTGCGGCGCCCCCGGTGAGCATCAGCACAACGATGAGTGCGGCCCACACCTCTCCGACGGCGACTGCTGCTGTGATCGCTGTGACGGCGAGAATGTCCAGTCCGGCGTGCCCGCGGAGCAGCTGGCGGATCATGCCGATCGCCGACCATGCGGCGATCCCGAGGGCGTATGCGCCCACAATCCAGGGGACGATCCTGGCTGCGGGTGTGGCGAGCATGATCAACCCGACCGAGGCGACGAGGAGTGTACCGAATACGAGCGGATAAGACCTGAGGCGGTATGCGATACGACTCACCTGTACATCATCTCAGGTGGGCGGATCGCGCGTGCGGGTTTCTCAGAGGATGCCACATCGTCGGAGAGCGCGCTTGGAAAACGCGATCCGCCGCCCCGCAGAGCGTGTGCTCGTGCAGGGCGGCGGATCGCCGGCAGCATGCCGGCTCGGTGCGTGCGCGGCGTTATGCCCGTGCGGGGCGCACCCGCTGGTAGGGCTTGGCGATGGAATCGCCGATGGCCTCGGCGATGAGCTGTTCCGCGGAGCGGTTCTTGCGGGAGAGCTTCGCGATCCACTTGGTGAAGCGGGCGCCTCGCGCGAAGGCCTTCGGGCCGCGATCCTCGACCGCGTAGAAGTAGAGCGCGCTCTCGGGCAGCAGTGAGAGCACGCCGTCGAGCACCCGGCGCGTGACGAACTTCGCCACCGGGCCCTTGACGTCGGGGTGGCGCAGCGTGTGGCCGGCGAGTGCTGCGAACAGCGTGAGCGCCTTCGTCTCGAGCTCCTTGCGGATGTAGGCGTCGAGTTCGTCGAACGTCTGGAAGTACGGTCCGGGCACGTGCAGGCTCTCCGCACCGTGGCGGGACTCCTGCACGAGTCGGTTCGAATCAGCGGTCGACAGTCCCGGCCCGAACTCCTGGTATCCGCGCACCGCCGACCAGATGTAGGTCCACCAGGTCCAGCGCTGCCAGTCGGGCTGCTTCGCGCTCACGACTTCGCCGGTCTCGGGGTTCGTCCACGAGGCCCGCTCGTGCAGGCGGTCGACGTGCGCGGCAGCTGCGTCTGCGTGCGCGCGGTCGGCGAAGATCGCATCCCGCAGGTAGGCCGAGGTGCGGTCGAAGCGCGCCGCGAGCTGCTCGGGTCCCTCCGTGGTGAGCGACACGCGCTCGAAGTGGGTCATCATGCCGGGCTCGAGCATCTGCAGGAATACGGCGTTCTTCGCGCCCAGCATCGAACCGGGGTCGGAGAACACTCGCCAGGAGACGCTGTCCGGGCCGTAGTACCCCTCATCGGCCCTCGGTGCGTCTGCGAGCGTGCGGCTCAGATGTTCTTCGGTCACGGGGTTCTCTTTCTCTGGTGAACGATGCAGCTTCTTGGTTCTGTTGAGCAGCCTATTGGCGGCGCCGCGGTCTCTTCGGGCGCGTTCGGGAGCAGATCGCGCAGTTTCGATGCAAGTTGCGCTTCGCGCGTGGGAAAAGCGGGAAAACACCGTCGGGGTGAGGATCGGCGCTGTAGCTTGGGGAGTCATTGCCCGTTCGTATGTTCGAGGAAGTGGTCCTATGTCGCAGACGTCCGAAACCTCCGCGCCCACCTGGGCTGCCCCGACCGCCCTCGTCGCAGGAGTGGCCAGCGTGCTGCTGCTGGTCCTGAACTTCGTCGCCCTGTCGGGGATGACGGTGCTCGTCGTGAGCATGATCGCCGGGGTGCTCGGGGTCGTGCTCGGGATCGTGGCCGTGCGGGCTCGGGCCTCGAAGGGCGCCGCCATCGCGGGGATCATCACCGGTGCGATCGGTTTCCTGTTCTCCGCCGCGATCGTCGTCTTCGCGCTCCTGTTCATCGGCGCGCTCGGGATCTGACCTGGGAACGGGTCGCGCGACGGCCGCCAGCGGCTCACCATGACCCGTCGTGCGGGGGCGAGCGCGGCGAGCTCCGACGTCGCCTCCGCCACGCGCCCTTTCGGCGGACCGGGTCGAGCGGATACCCTTCTCGCAGCGCCGTGGATGGTCACGCGCCCGTGAGGGGAAGACATGAGGGAACCAGTGACGCCTCCCGGGCGAACGGCGCTCCTGCACGCGCTCGCCCGCAGCGCCGGAACCGTGGTGACGCTGCTGCTGGTGTACGTGCTGCTGCCCGTCGGTCCGAACGGATTCGCGCCGCTGGTGTTCTTCGTGGTCGGCATGTGCGCGTTCCTGCTGTGCGTGGCCTGGCAGTCCCGGGCCATCGTGAAATCGCCGACCCCCGTGTTCCAGGCGATCGAGGCGATCGCGCTCCTCGTGCCGATGGCGGTCTTCGTGTCGGCCGGCGTGTACCTCGTCTTCTCGGCGGTGGATCCGAGCGCGTTCAGTGAGCCGCTGAACAAGATCGACTCGGTGTATCTGTCTGCGACCGTGCTCACGACCGTCGGTTTCGGGGACATCGTTCCGGTCACGGGCATCGCACGGATCGCGGTCACTGCGCAGATGCTCGCGAACCTCATCCTGGTCGCGGTGACCGTGCGGATCATCACGTCCGCAATCAGCCACGGTCGCAGCGCACGGCAGTGAGCATCCCCGAACGCGGAGGCGGGGAAGAGGCGTCGCCGCTCAGAGCTGCGCGATCCACTCCGAGAAGGTCTGACGGCCGCGATCCGCGTCGGGGCCCGGGAGGACGCCGCCGGCGCGCATCCCCCGCATCTGCCGGGTCGGCACGCGCAGGGCGGGGATCCACCCGCGGTGCCCGGTCGCCCGCGCGAAGGCGCGCACCATCTCCGAGAGCCGCTCCTCCTGCGGCCCGGCCAGATCCGTGACCCGTCCCTGCGGGGAGCCCGCAGCGAGGGCGACCAGCCGCTCGGCGACCTCCTGAGCCGCGACGGGCTGCACCCGCGCGACCGGCGCCAGGTGCAACGGGCCCGCCTTCGCCCGATCGAACATCTGGGCAGCGAACTCGTGGAACTGGGTCGCCCGAAGGATGGTCCACGGTGAGGCCGAGGCGGCCACGACACCCTCCTGGGCGAGCTTGCCCGCGTAGTAGTCGTGCGGAACCCGGTCGATGCCCACGATCGAGAGCACCACGACGTGCCCCACTCCCGCTGACTCCGCTGCAGCGAGCAGGTGCTTCGCAGTGGCGGTGAAGAACTCGACGGCCCTCGCCCCGTTGAGCGTCGCGATGCTCGTGACATCGATCACCGCGTCGGCGCCCCGCAGCGCGGCCACCAGGCCCTTCCCGGTGGCGAGATCCACCCCGTGCGAGCGGCTCAGCACGACTGTCTCGTGGCCGGCCTCCTGCGCCGCGGTGACGGTGCGGCGGCCCACCGTGCCGGTGCCTCCTGCGATCGCGATCCTCATGGCGACCATCATCGCAGTTCGCGGGGCGCGCGGCGAGGGTTGCGGCAATCGTGGGGCGCGCCGATGCCGTCCTGCTGCGTGCTGTGGGGCTGTTGCGGCGGCCCCTGGCGGGCGGTAGCGTTCAAGGAGGATCGGATTTCTCTGTTGCCGGAAAGGTCGAAGATGACACTCAGGCTCACGCGCGTCGACAACATGGTCGTCCTGACGAACGACGTTCCCCGCCTGACCGATTTCTACCGCCGCGTGCTCGGGCTGCCCTTCTTCATCGAGTACGAGGAGACGCCCAAGCTCGAGGAGCAGTGGGCGAGTTTCGATCTCGGTAGTCTCGTGCTGTACATCTTCCACACGACGAACGCGAGGCCTCTGGAGCGCCGGTCGTCGATCAACCTCGAGGATCCGATCGGCTTCGACTCCATCGCGTTCGAGGTCGAGGACCTGGATGCCGCCGTCGCCGAGCTGGAGGGCGAGGTCGACTGGGCTCATGACGGATACACGCCCTGGGATCACCCTTCAGGGGTGCACTACCGGTATCGGGCCTTCTTCGACCCCGACGGCAACATGATCTACCTCACTGAGCCGCGCGTCCGCGCGGCGGGAGCGCGCTAGACGGGCTTCGTCGCCTGAGGAGTGCGTTCTCCCGTTCGTGATCGGCTCATGACCGGCGAGGAGATGCGGTGTACCCGGCAATGACGGGCTGACGCGCCGCGGCGATGCACGGATGCCGGCCGCCGGTCTCGTGCCGCTCGTCTCCGCTGGCCACGCCGCTCGCCGTGTCGTGCGGAGCGCACGAGGCTCACGGCACGCTCTGGTCTGCCCGAAACACGGCATCCGGAGCCGTGCAGATGCAACAACTTCTTGTGGTGTGAAAATAGTTGCTTGTGTATTGGTTAAATCTTTTGTACTGTAGCCACACGCGAATGAAGCGTAGTTCAATCTCAGTGAAACGGGCTCCGGTTGTGCACCTGCACGACCGCCCGCCCGAGGAGGTCGATAGCTCTCCCGATCCCGATCATCCACCACCGCTTTCCACTCAGACCCTCTCCCATGAGGCCTCTTTAGGAGTCAACGATGACTGCCACACACGACAAGAATCTCGATCCGATCACCTTCAGCGTGATCATGAGCCGCTTCCACAGCATCGCGAATGAGATGACCATCACGCTGGAGCGCAGCGCATGGACATCGATCCTCGCCCTCTGCCGCGACTACTCCTGCGCCGTCTACGACGCCGACAACCGTCAATTGGCAATGGAAGATGCGCTGCCCATTCACACCACCTCGCTCGGGCTGGTGCTTGCTGAGATCTCTCGCACCTTCGAAGGCGACATCAACGATGGCGACGTCTTCATCTGCAATGACCCCTACCGCTACAACACTCACGTGGGTGACGTGGTCACGGCAGCAGCGGTCTTCGTCGACGGGGAGCACCGCTTCTGGTCGGTCACGAAGGGGCACCAGATGGACATCGGAGCGTTCGTGCCGTCGAGCGTGACTGCGGCGGCACGAAACATCTATCAGGAAGGGCTCACCATCCCGCCGGTCAAGCTGTTCGACGCCGGCAAGGAACGCAAGGACATCACGGACCTCTACCTCGCCAACCTGCGGTACAGCGAACTGCTCCACGGCGATCTGATGGCGCAGCTCGGCTCGATCGAGAAGGGCAAGCAGCGTCTCGTCGAGCTGCGCGAGGAGTACGGAACCGAGGAAGTGCTCCACTACAGCGAGGAGATCCTCAGGTATGCGGATCGCCGCATGGCGGAGGAGATCCGAGCGATGCCCGATGGCGTCTACTACGGCGAGGGCTGGATCGATAGCGACGGCGTCGATGTCGAGGACATCCCGATTCGCGTCAAGGTGACCATTGCGGACGATCAGGTCGAGGTCGACTACACCGAGAGCGGCCCGCAGGCGCAGGGCGGCGTGAACGGATCCTTCGCGACCTCCTCGGCGGCGGGCGCTGCGCCGTTCATGTACTACATCAATCCCGATATCCCCCATAACCAGGGAGCGATCGACCATATCAAGGTCGTGCTCAAGGAGGGCACCATCTGCCTGCCCGAGTATCCGGCCTCCACCTCGGCCGCGACGATCGTACCCTCCGACATGATGTCGGACGCGATCAACAAGGCGCTCTCGCAGGCGCTCCCGAAGCAGGTGCTGGGCGGTACTGCGCGGTGCGCCAACGTGCCGCAGTTCTCCGGCGCGGAGGGGCACGACGGCGAACCCTGGGGCGTCATGATGTTCAACAACACGGGTGCGTCGGGCGCCGCCTCCGATGCCGACGGTTGGCCGCTCTTCGAGAGCCACGCCGCCTTCGGCGGCCTCAAGGCCCAGTCGATCGAGCAGCTCGAGATGCTCTATCCCCTGATGGTCGACACGCTCGAGGTCGAGACGGACTCGATGGGCCACGGCCGCCAGATCGGCGGACCGGGCGTACGCATGGCGATCCGCTCGACCAAGGGCGACATGGAGTGCATCACCTTCGGCGACGGCGCCCAGAACCCGCCGCACGGCGTCGCAGGCGGCCTGCGGGGCTGCGGCGGCGGGCAGTACGTCGAGAACCTCGCCACCGACCACCGACGCTACTTCTCCGCGAGCGGCCAGGTCGTGGTGAAGCCGGGAGAGCGCCACGTCGGCATCTCAACGGGCGGCGGCGGCAACGGGGATCCGCGTGAGCGCGATGTCGAGCTGGTGAGGCAGAACGCGCGTGATGGCTGGATCAGCCGCGAGACCGCGCTCGAGGTGTACGGCGTCGTGCTCAGCGACGACCTCGACCCGGTCGTCGACGAGACGGCGACGACTGCGAAGCGGCGCTCGATGCCCGCGCGCGACGCGTCCCTCGTCGAACCGCTCGTTCCCAGCGCGTCGACGTGGCTGGAAGAGAACATGCGCGACGGCGACGTCTACCTGCTCAACCCGGTCGAATAGCTCCGGTTCGTCCCGAGAACTGCACAGAACAGAAGGAAACAGCAATGACTTTCAGAATCGGCGTCGACATCGGCGGCACTTTCACCGACTTCACCGTGATCGACGAGCAGGGCGGCCTCACGCTCTGGAAACAGGACACCGACCCGGTCGAGCCCACGAGGGCGATCGAGCTGGGGCTCGAAGCGGTCGCCGGTGAGCTCGGCCTCGAACTGCGCGAGCTGCTGGCCGACACGGCTCTCTTCGTGCACGGCACCACGATCTCGACGAACACCCTGATCCAGAGGAACGGCCCGAAGGTCGGGCTTCTCGCCACCGAAGGCTTCCGCGACGTCCTCTACCTGCGCGACGGGTTCAAGCCCGATCGATACGACGTGCACGTGGAGCATCCCGGTACCTTCGTCGACAGGTACCTGCGGCTCGGCGTCCGGGGCCGTATCGACAACCTCGGTGCAGAGGTGGTCCCGCTCGACGAGGGCGACGTCAGAGCGGCGGCGCGCATCTTCGCAGACGAGGGCGTGGAGTCGGTTGCGGTCGGCTACCTGTGGTCGATCCTCAATCCCGCTCACGAACAGCGCACCCGCGAGATCCTCGCCGAGGAGCTTCCCGGTGTGCCGGTCATCTGCTCGGCGGATGTGCTTCCGGAGATTCGCGAGTGGGAGCGCACCTCCTGCGCCGTGCTGAGCGCCTATATCCTGCCGGGCATCAGCGGCTACCTGGCGAAGCTCGAAGAGCTGCTGCGCACCTCGGGCTACGGCCGCGGCCCGCTGATCATGCAGATCAACGGCGGCTGCGCGTCGGTCGCCGAGATCCTGCAGAAGCCGGTCAACGTGCTCGCCTCGGGCCCCGCGGCCGCACCGGCTGCGGCGCTCAGTCTCATGGAGGAGGCGAGCAATGGGAACCTCATCACCGTCGACATGGGCGGTACGAGCCTCGATGTGTGCCTCATCCACGAGGGGCGGGCCACGATGTCCCGCGAGATCCAGGTGGAGCACCAGCCGATCGGAGTGCCCGCCGTCGACGTCGTCTCGGTGGGTGCCGGCGGTGGATCGATCGGCTGGCTCGACAGCGGCGGGGCGCTGCGCGTCGGGCCCCGCTCGGCCGGTGCCAAGCCCGGCCCGGCCGCCTACGACATGGGCGGCACCGAGCCGACCGTGACCGACGCGAACATCGCCCTGGGGCGTCTGTCCCCGACCGCGTTCCTCGGAGGCCGCCGCGACCTGAGGAAGGATCTCGCCGAGCGCGCGATCGACCGGGCGGTCGCCGCGCCGCTGGGGCTCACGACGATCGAGGGCGCCGCCGGCATCATCCGCGTGGTCGATGCCAACATGGTCTCGGCGATTCGAGGCGTCTCGGTCGAGCGGGGGATCGACCCGCGCAACTTCAGCCTCATCGCCGGCGGCGGTGCCGGCGGCCTGCACGCCGTCGGCCTCGCTCGCGAGCTCGGTGTGAGAACGGTGCTGATCCCTCGGGAAGCGGGCACGCTCTGCTCGTACGGCATGACCGTGACCGACGTCCGACTCGATGAGACGGTCACCGGGCACTCCCTCTCGAATGCCGACTCGTTCACCGACATCGACCGCCTGCTCGACGACCTTTCGGGGACCGTCAGACGTCGACTCGACGTGAACGGCATCTCCGAGGATCGCACCTCGCTGGAGTACAGCGTGGATGCTCGGTATCCGGGGCAGGTGCACGAGCTCACCATCCAGTTCTCATACGATCCGAGCACGGGGGTCGCGGGCGCCATCGAGGAGATCGCCCGGCGCTTCAATGACGAGCATCGGCAGCAGTTCACGTATGCGCGGGATGAGATGCCGATCGAGTTCCTCCACTGGCGGGTCGCTGGTATCGGGAGCGCTCCGTTCCAGCCGGGTGTGCCGGAGGCGTCCGCTGCGAGCAGCGTGGAGGAGGCGCGGGTCGCCGTGGAGAGCGCCTACTCCGCGGTCGACGAGGCTCTCGTCGAGACTTCGTACTACAACGCCCTGAACTTGAATCCGGGTATGACCGTCGCGGGCCCGGCGATTCTGCAGGCGCCCACCACGACGGTGTTCATCGACACCGGTGACAGCCTGACCGTCCGCGAAGACGGGGGCTATCTCATCTCGGTCGCGCCGAAGGCGTGACGCGATGGCGCTGCTCGAGGAGCGAGGCGAACCGGTCGCCGGGGAATCAGCAGCTCAGGCTGTCGAGTCCCCGGTCGGGCAGAAACTGCGCGAACTGCGTCTCGCTCGCCGAATGACGCTGAACGCCGTCGCCTCGCGCGCCGGGATCTCGGAGAGCTTCCTCAGCCAGATCGAGCGGGGCAAGGCGACACCCCGGCTGCAGGTGCTCTTCCGGGTAGCCGGGGTCTTCGATCTCACGCCTGCCGACCTGCTCGTGGACACGTTCAGCGACACTCCCGTCTTCGTGCCGAGACAGGGCAGGCGAGCGATCGCGACCGAGGAGTACCGCAAGCAGCGGCTCATCCCGCACATGGTGTCCTCCGTCGAGGTGCTCGCGGGTTCCTTCGAACCCCACGCGACGGCGGGCCCTCAGTACACGCACGGCGACGGCGACGAGCTGCTGCTCGTGCTCACGGGAACGATCTGCGCGGTCGTCGGGGAGCAGAGCTTCACGATGTTCGAGGGGGACTGCCTCTACTACCGCACGTCGATGCCGCACACCCTCACCAATCTCGGCGACGAAACCGCCGAGGTGCTCTGGATCATCGCCCCGCCGGGGTGAGATCCGACCAGCCATCTATTCACCCATCACACGATTCACAGGAGAACGACTCATGAAGATTCAGAAACGGAAGGTGCTCGCCATCGGCGCGCTCGCAGTGTCTGCGGGGCTGATGCTCAGCTCGTGCGGTTCGCCCGGCACGACCGGGGGCGAAGGAGGCGGAGGCGGGGACGGGACGGCTCGAATCGGAGCGTTCCTCCTGGCCTCGGCGAACGCCTATGCGCAGCAGAACATGCAGGGCGTCAAGGATGCCATCGAGGCGGACGGCAACGCCGAGGTGACGTTCTTCGACGGCGAGTTCAGCGGTGCGACGCAGCTCGCCCAGATTCAGGACGCGATCGCCTCGGGCCAGTACGACGGGTTCGTCGTGTTCGTCAACGACGGAGTCGCCATCATCCCGGGCGTGGAGGAGGCCGATGAGGCGGGCATCCCCACCGTCGCGGCGTATGCGCCGATCGGCGAGGACATCTCGACGGGGGAACCGCAGGTCGCGGGAGTCGTCGGCACGGTGTGGCACCCGAACGAGCCGAGCGGTGAGGCTCTCGGCGAGCTCGCCATCTCCGCTTGCGCCGAGGAGCACCCGGATGCGTCTCCCTGCAAGGTGGCGTACATCTCTGGCGGCAACACCGTGCTGTTCGAGCAGGCGAAGCTGCGCGCGTTCGAGGAGATCGTCGGGAAGGCCGACCGGCCCATCGAGATCGTCGCCCAGCAGGAGGGCAATTTCCTCATCGAGGATTCGCGCACCGCGGCCGAGAACATCCTGCAGGCGAACCCCGACGTGAACGTCATCGCCGCGACCGCGGATCAGATGACCTACGGCGCGCAGCAGGCCGTGGAGGATGCGGGCCTCGACAACGTCTCCCTCGTCGGCATCGGCGCGTCCGAGGAGGGCGTCGCAGCGGTCGATGCGGGGGAGTGGTTCGGCACGACGGTGTTCCTCCCAGTCGACGAGGGCCGTCTCTCCACCGAGATGGTGCTCACAGCGGTGCGAGGCGGATCGGTCTCTCAGAAGAACATCGAACTGCTCGATCTGAGCCCCATCGGCGCGTTCTACACGAGGGACACCGGCGGCGATTTCACACCCCAGTGGTCGTCCGTCGGCTGACCATCCAACGGCGTGCGTCGGCATGTGCCGAGCGCCCGTGCCGACGCACGCCCTCACTCGAAAGGCCTATCGATGGCTGCATCAGAGTTGTTCGCCGAACTGCACGGAATCGTGAAGCGCTTCGGCGGGGTCACCGCGCTCAACGGGGTTTCGGTTGCGATCCAGCGCGGCACTGTTCACTCGTTCATCGGTGAGAACGGCGCCGGCAAATCGACTCTCGGGAAGATTCTCGCCGGCGCCTACCGGCCGGACGCCGGCCGCATCGTCATCGAAGGCGTGACGCACAGTTTCGCCGGGCCGCACGATGCCCTCGAAGCGGGCATCGCGACGATCCAGCAGGAGATCGCCCTGGTGCCCGGTCGCACGGTGATCGAGAACGTCTTCCTGGGGCGTGAGGCGTCGGTGCTGGGCTTCGTGAAACGGCGTCAGCTGCTCGATGAGTACCGCCGTCTCAGCGAGCGCACCGGGTTCGACATCGCTCCGCAGGCGCTGGTCCGCGAGCTGCGCATCGCAGACCAGCAGAAGGTGGAGATCATGCGGGCGGTCGCGCGGAAGGCGGAGCTCATCATTCTCGACGAGCCCACGGCGGCGTTGACCCCGGAGGAGACCGAGAACCTCATGAACGTGATCTCCGGGTTGAAGATCGAGGGCGTGACCGTCGTCTTCGTCTCCCACTACCTGGAGGAAGTGCTGGCGATCAGCGACACGATCACCATTCTCAGAAACGGTGAGCATGTGCGCACCGGTCCGGCTGCGGTCGAGAGCAAGGAATCGCTCATCCAGGGAATGCTGGGCAAGGATCTGGCGAGCGAGTTCCCGGAGCGCCGCGGCGCTCCGGGCTCGGGCGAACCGGTGCTGGAGGTCCGGGGGCTGTCGACGCCGAACGGGGTCGTGGATGTCGGCTTCGAGGTGCGGCGAGGGGAGATCGTCGGTGTCGCGGGCCTCGTTGGAGCAGGACGGAGCGAGCTGCTCGCGGGAATCTTCGGTGCGGATCTCCGGGCGAGCGGGGAGGTGCTCGTCGACGGGGCCCCGACGAGGGTCCGAACTCCTCGGGATGCGATCGCGTCGCGGATCGCGCTCATCCCGGAGGATCGGAAGGCCTCGGGGCTCTTCCTTCGCCGGAGCCTGAGAGAGAACATCTCGCTGGCTTCGCTGCGCAGGTTCACGCGGCTCGGCTGGATCCGAAAGTCCCTCGAGGCGCGCGCCACGCGCGCCGAGCTCGAAGCGCTCGATATCCGGCCCGCGATCCCGGAGAAGGAGGTGGGCTTGCTCTCGGGCGGCAACCAGCAAAAGGCCCTGTTCGCGAAATGGCTCGCAACCGATCCGCGAGTGCTCCTCGTCGACGAGCCGACTCGAGGGGTCGACGTCGGTGCGAAGTTCGCGATCTACGAGATCCTCACCCACTGGGTCTCGGACGGCCGAGGAATGGTCGTGGTCTCGTCCGATGTCGAGGAGCTGCTCGGTCTGGCAGACCGGATACTCGTGCTGCGTCATGGACGGGTCGTCGCAGCATTCGCTCGCGATGAGGCGAGCAAGGAGAAGATCATGGCCGCGGCATTCGGCGCAGAATCCGCCGCACTGGAAGGACAGTTGAAATGACCACACAAGACATCGCCACACTGCCGAGGCCCGAGACGAGTCGTGGGCGGTTCTCCGTCTCCCGATTCATGTCCCGCTACGGCATCGTCATCGTCTTCGCGGCGCTCTTCATCGTGTTGAGCGTGCTCTCCCCGGCGTTTGCGACCCCGCGGAACCTGTTCAACATCCTGGCGCAGACCGCTCCCGTGGGAATCATCGCATGCGGCGCGGCGCTCGTCATCATCTCGGGGGGCTTCGATCTCTCCGTGGGGGCGATCTTCGCGGCGGGCGGCGTCGTCTCGGCGCTGGCCGCGGCGAGTCTCGATCCCGTGCTCGCCATTCTCGCCGGCACCCTGGTGGGAAGTCTGCTGGGCCTCGTGAACGGGCTCATCATCTCGGGCTTCGGGATCAACTCGTTCATCGCCACGCTTGCGACGGGGTTCATATTCCGGGGCATCGCCACGATCGTGACGGGCGGGTTCTTGATCTCAGCCGCGAACTCGCAGTTCCGCTGGTTCGGCAACGGGAGGGTGTTCACCGTGCCGATCCCGGTCTACCTCTTCGCCTTCGTGGCGCTGATCACGGGGTTGCTGCTCGCGAAGTCGCGGTTCGGCCGGTACCTCTACGCTTCGGGAGGCAATGCCGAGGCGGCCCGGCTCTCCGGGATTCGCGTGGAGCTCGTGCGCCTTGCCGCGTTCGGGATCAGCGGCACGGCCGCAGGGTTCGCCGGGGTGATCTCTGCGGCCCGGGTCAGCACGGGACAGGCCGACGCCGGCACCGGGGTGGAGCTGACCGTGATCGCTGCGGTGGTGGTGGGCGGGATCTCGATCATGGGCGGCGAGGGAGCGATCTGGCGGGCCGTGCTCGGCGTGCTGCTGATCGCGATGATCGGCAACGGGTTCAATCTGCTCAACATCGATCCGTTCTATCAGTCGATTGCGCAGGGCGTGATCATCGTGATCGCCGTCGCGGTCGATTCGCGCACGGGGGGCTACTTCCGACGCGCATGGCAGGCTTTCCGTCTTCGTCGTGCGGCCCGCTCGGCCTCCGCGTAGCGCGGAGCGCTGTCGAGGGCGAGGCGAAGGCGGGAGTGCGGGCGGCCCCGGCGCGATCGAGGTGCGTGCCGGGGCGCCTCGCCGCGCATCGCTCTCAGTCGATCCAGCCGTCGTGCAGGGTGGGCGGGGCTGTGATCCAGAGGACCTCCAGCTCGGTCTTCCCGCTGTTGCGAACCGAGTGGATCGAGGATGTCCGGTAGTACAGGGAGTCGCCGCTCTCCATCTGGAGCGACTTCGAGTCCACCTCCACGACGGCCGTGCCCGACACGACGAGCAGTAGTTCGTCGGAGTCGCCGTGAGACTGCGGCTCACCGGTGGAACCGCCGACGGGGATCGTCGCGCTGTACACCTGCATCGTGCGTACCGTGCTGGGCAGGAGGCGTTCCTTCACCAGAGCCGCTGGAGCTTCGACTCGGGCCCTCGCCGTTCGTCGTGTGAGGATCGGGAGTTCTTCATTGCGCGCCTCGAGCAGGTCGCTGGGGGTGAAGTCGAACACGCGCGCGATCCGATACAGCGCGGGCAGGCTCGGTACGGCGAGGCCGCGTTCGATCTGGCTGAGGAAGCTCGGCGTGATCTTCGCCTTCTCAGCCACGACGGTGAGCGTCATCCGCCGGGACTGGCGGAGTTCTCGAAGCGTTCTGCCGAGTCTCTTCGTCTCTGTCTCCGCGGAGTCCGACGAGTCGTGAGCGCCGTCGCTCTCGCCGCTCACCGACTCGTTGTCCATGCCAGCACGTTATCACTTCGGTAGCCGATGAGCGGTGTTCAGGGGCGCTCGATGCAGGCCGGGAATGGCAGCAGCATCCGGCATCCGCTGGCTCGCCGCCCCACTGCGCCCTAGTGGTGCCCGTGCGTGGAGGCGCCGTGGGGGATGGCTGCCGCGCCGGGCTCGGTGTCGGCGAGTGCGGGTGTCGTGATCGCGGCGACGAGCATCGCCTGCGCGGTCAGCACGATGAGAAACTTCGCGGCTCCGGGCGCGGCGGCGCTCGGAGCGGTCGCCCCGGCCGCTGGCGGCCGGGCGGCGGGATCGCTGCGCCGCGCGAGGCTCAGCCGGAGGGCCGCGAACACGGCGGTGACCCAGTGCAGCGAGACGAGGGCGAGGAAGGGGAGGAGCCCGATGCTGCGGGTGAAGAGCAGCGCGGCTGCGACCACGATCATGGCGGTGCAGAGGATCGCAGTCGTGCGGGGCGCGATGATCCGCCCCGCCCGCATGGTGAGGATCCCCCAGACGATCTCGGCAGCGGCGACGGCCACGAGGGGGATCGCGAGCCACGGGTCCGCTCCCGCCGCGACGGCCAGGAGGATGAGTCCCGAGCCGAGGGCGGCGAGAGCGGACCAGAGCTGTCCGAACATCACACGGCGGGCCGGGCGGTGACCCCAGCCCGCTCTGCTCCGAGGCTCACACCCAGCAGGATGAGCGCGCTGCCCAGGTGCAGGATGTGGTCGGCGGTGTTCAGAGCGAGGATGTTCGCGCCGGTGTCGGCTATGAAGAAGCCGACGATGCCGAGCAGCAGGTACGCGGCGCCCACGATCCCGTTCACGGTCTTCGCCGCGCGCAGGCCCGCGAGGCCTCCGATGAGCAGGGCTGCGCCGATGAGGAGGTGGGCGACGTTGTGCAGCGGGTTCACCTCGAAGATGCCGAGCAGCAGTCCGCCCTCGGTGGAGACGAAACCGACGCCGCTCGTCGCGGTGAACCCGAGCAGGCCGACCAGCAGGTAGACCGCCCCGAAGATGACACCGACGAGTCGGTTGGCTGAGTTGTTCACGATACTGCTCCTTTGGGATCGCTGAAGAACCGGCGGAGTCCGCCGTACGCACATGCGGTGCTGTTCCCACCTCAGTCTCCGGCGCGAGGGCGCGCCGGGAAAAGCGGTTGTGCGCCGGCTACTTGTGTGTTATTTCTCGCAGCAGGCTGTCGGGCCGGGCAGTTCCTGCAGGATCGCGGAGCCGAGCTCGCACCCCTATTCTGCGCGTGGCTCGACGGCCGCACCCGCCCTGAAAAGCTCGGCCTGTCGGCGCAGCCGGGTCTCCGGCGAGGGTTCGTACGGGTGCCAGGTCTCGGAAAGCACCTTGTCCCATCTCGCCTGGCGCTCGCGGGCGAGCTTGGCCGCTTGCGGCTCCGGAAACGGATGGTTCAGGTGTTCGTTCTCCATGCGTCTCCGGAGCCGCTCCTGCAGAGCCTCCAGATCGCTGCGGGCGGTGTCGTCGTGCAGGCTCATGATCGGGCCCCGTTCCATGCCTAGTGTTGTGACTCGTAAGCATGCTCCCTCAACATGTGGACCCCCACAGTTTCAGATCCAGCAGGAGATGCCGCCGCGCGGCGCTCTGCCCCTCGACGAAGGGCTCCGTCGAAGCTGTGAGCCCCACATGTTTCGGGCGTATCGTGCAGCCATGGAGACACACACACGAGCGAGCGGCACCGCTGCTGGGCCCCTGGGGCTGGGTTCGGTGCTGGTCGGCTCCCTGCCGACCACCCTGATGACCGCCGGGGCGCCGCGGCGATACACGGTAGAGGCGGTGTTCACTCGACGGCCCGAAGCAGACGAGGTCGCCGGTATTCTCGGATCCGGTACGCGCGATGCGCTGACGAGGGCCGGATACGCGGGGGTCGAGCTGACCGTTTCGGACCGGCGCCTGGAGATCGGTGGCACGAACCTCGAAGAGTTGCGGGATGGGCTCGCACGGGTGCTCGCCGACAGGCTCGCGGAGATCACCGCCGAGGTGCGAACGCACCAGGAGGCTGCGGCCGCCGAGTTTCGGAAGACCGCCGAGAGCGAGCACGACCGCGCAGCCGCAGTGGCGGCTCTTGCGCAAGAAGTAAGTTTCAGAACGAGCCCGGATCACGCTGCGTCCGCTCCATCGTCGAACGGGTCGCTCGGCGAGCGCGACGAGAGCGCTCGCATCAACGTCTGGACCGACGAAGGGGGTCACGGGCGTTGAGGGCGCCGGTGATATCAGGAAGAGACGAGATGCATCATGAACGAGTACCGTCCTACGGTCCCGTCCGCGGAGGGTCGGCCGAAGAGTAGACGGAGCCCCAACGAGTTCTCCGAACTCGCGAAGTCGATCCGCGACAGCGGCCTGATGCGTCGCCGCTACGGATACTACTGGGCGAAGCTCCTCGGCTTTCCGCTGCTGCTCGCTGCGGTGCTCGGCGCATTCGTGCTGATCGGGGACACCTGGTGGCAGTTGCTCACCGCCGCGTTCCTCGCGGTGCTGTTCACTCAGATCGCGTTTCTCGGTCACGACGCCGCGCACCGGCAGATCTTCGTCTCGGGCAAGTGGAACGACTGGGTCAGCCTCGTCCTGGGTGATCTGATGGTGGGTATGAGCTACGGCTGGTGGCAGTTCAAGCACACGCGGCACCACGATAATCCGAACAAGCTGGGATCGGATCCGGATATCGAACTGCCGGTGATCGTCGTGGCTCCCGGGCGCCGCCATGCCAGAGGCCGTCTGCTTTCCTGGATCCGCGCGCATCAAGGCGTGTTCTTCTTCCCGATCCTGTTGCTGGAAGGGATCTCACTGCACGCGTCCGGGATCCGCCGGGTGGTGGCCCGGGGGCGGCTCGAGCGCCGGTGGGCGGAGATCGGACTGCTGAGCATCCGCCTGATCGGGTTCCCGACTCTCGTGTTCCTCGTGCTGTCGCCCGGCATCGCATTCGCGTTCCTCGGGATTCAACTCGGGATCTTCGGGTTCTACATGGGCATGTCATTCGCGCCGAATCACAAGGGGATGCCGATCGTGCCCCGTGACGCCAGTCTCGATCTTCTCCGGCGTCAGGTGCTGATGAGCCGCAACATCCGCGGGTCGCGTCTGCTCGACACCGCGATGGGCGGGCTGAACTACCAGATCGAGCACCACCTGTTCCCGTCGATGCCGAGGCCGCATCTGCGAAAGGCCGCTCCCATCATCGAGGCCTACTGCAGATCGCATGACGTGGCGTATGCGCAGGTCGGGCTGTTCGCTTCGTACGCGATCGTCGTTCGCTACATCAATCGTGTCGGACTCGGCGAGCGAGACGTGTTCAGCTGCCCGCTGATGGAGCAGCGCAGTCACCTCGCGCCGTCTGCATGAGAACCTCAGCCAGCGCCGCGCTTCGCGCTGTGGGACGAGCCCTCGCGGATCGAGGGGTGCGGTCGTGCGCGGCGCTCACCCATGATGTCGCATAGTCTCGAACGCATGCGGGCCAAGCATGCGGCCGTGGTGTACCACCCGGTCAAGACACCGCTTGAGCGGATTCGTCGCGCTGCCGCGGAGATGGAGAAACGTCACGGGTGGGACGCCACACGATGGTATGCGACCGGGAGCGATGACGCAGGGAGAAGCGCCGCCGAGCAAGCAGTCTCGGGCGGGCCCGCAGCGGTGATCGTCGCAGGCGGAGACGGCACCGTGCGTGCGGTGGCCGAGGTGGCGCACGAGCGCGGGATCCCGGTCGCCCTGGTCCCGCTCGGCACAGGGAACCTGCTTGCCCGCAATCTCGGTGTGCCGCTGAACGATCTCGAGGCCTGCGTCGCCGCGGCATTCTCGGGGGCGAACCGAGCGGTCGACGTCGGCGTCGCCGAGTTGGAAGACGAGGAGGGGGTTCGAAGCAGCCACGTCTTCCTCGTCATGGCGGGGATCGGCCTGGACGCCGAGATGGCCGAGCGCACGAGCGCCTTCGCCAAGAGACGTCTCGGCTGGCTCGCCTACGTTTCGCCGATCGCTCGGTCGATCATCGCGAATCGCCTTTTCCACCTGGAGTACCGGGTGGACGACGGCCGCGTCAGATCGACGCGCGCGCACACGATCATCGTTGGCAACTGCGGGACCCTCACCGGGAACATGCTGCTGATTCCGGCGGCGGTGGTCGATGACGGGCTGCTCGATGTCGTGATGATGCGTCCGAAAGGCAGGCTCGGATGGGCCATGATCGGCACGCGCTTGACCGTGCAGGGGATCGCGCGCCGGTCTCGGCTGAGCCGGAAGATGCTCCGATCCGCCCCTGCCCTCCAGGCGCTCGCCTACGCGCAGGGAAAGCGCTTCGAGGCGCACTTCGACAGCCCCCATGGAATCGAACTCGACGGAGACGGTTTCGGTTCCGTGGTTCGGGTGCGGATCAGCGTGCGCGGTGCGGCACTCCAGGTGCGGCATCCCACCCCCGCGGGCTGACTGCTGCGGACAGGCACCGGCTTGCACCGGCCGACGCGGTCGTGTGCCGTCGGCGGCGGGAGTCGGAGGAGGCGGGGCTCCTCGCGCTCAGGCTTTCGGCCGCCTCGCTCGTTGCCGGATAATGCCGAAGATCACAGTGCCGACGAAGAGCACGATTCCGATGATGGCCAGCCACAGCAGGCCCTCGAAGACGAATCCGACGATCGACAGCACAGCCCAGAGCACAAGCAGGATGAGAATTACTGTCCACATGTTCGTCACGATACGCCGATCGCCGTCGCCGATGGGGAAACCGGCAATACTCACAGCAACTCGCATCGCGGCCCGGCGCCCCGTGGCTCCGCCTCTGCGGGCCGCTGCCGAGGACGAATCCTCGTGTCGGGCCGACGTCGAGCGCCTTCCGCGCCGCGCTAGGCTCGGGAGTCATGGCGATTGGCGCGACGATCCACACCTTCGAGGTGCAGCTGGCGGATGTTGACCGGGGCGTGTACGAGGAACTCTCGCTGCGCGTGGCCCGGCACCCCTCGGAGACCGACCCGTTCATGATGACGCGCGTGCTCGCGTACTGCCTCGAATACGAGGAGGGCATCGCGTTCGGCGCGGGCGGGGTGTCCTCGACGGAGGAGCCCGCCGTGCTGGTGCGGGATCTCACCGGGCGGATCACGGCGTGGATCGAGATCGGCGCGCCCGACGCGCAGCGCCTCCACTTCGGCAGCAAGCTCGCCGACCGCGCGGCCGTCTACACGCATCGCGACCCCGCGAAGCTGCTCGCGGCGTGGGAGGGCAAGACGGTTCACCGCGCCGAGCACATCCCGCTGCGCTCCTTCGACCCCGGCTTCGTCGACGCCGCGGTCGCCGAGCTCGCGCGCCGCAACACGATGACCGTGTCGGTGACCGAGCAGCAGCTCTACCTCGAACTGGGCGGGGCATCCCTGAACACCGCGATCCACGAGCACCGCATCGCCTGAGTCCCGGGGCGCCGTCGACGCACCGCCGATGCGCGGCGGCCGGGCGGCCCCGCACCGCCTGAGCATCGCCTGGGCATCCTCGGATCGTCGCGTTCCATGCAGCCCGCCGTATGGTGCGGGCGATAGCGTGAGGGAAGCGATCGGCGACCGCCCTTGGCTTCACCGAGTCGCCTCCCGTGCGGTTCCCACAGAAACAAGGTGCCGCGCATGTCGAACACCCGTACCCAGCAGGCCTCCGGACTCGACGGCCCCGGGCCGCTGCGCCCCACGAGGGCCCGCCGTGAAGACTTCCCGCCGATCGCGAAGGCCTACACCCGGGTCTCCGAGGTGGTGCGCGAGTCGGGTCTGCTGCGCCGCGCGCCCTGGTTCTACGGCTCGGTGGGGGCCGCGATCGCCCTCGCGTTCGGCGGTGCAGTCACCGGATTCATCCTGCTCGGCGACAGCTGGTTCCAGCTGCTCATCGCCGCCGCGCTCGGCATCATCTTCACGCAGGTCGCGTTCCTCGCGCATGAGGCCGCGCACCGGCAGATCCTCTCCCTCGGTCCCGCGAACGACCGCCTCGCGCGCGTGCTCGCCGGCTCCATCGGCATGAGCTACTCGTGGTGGGATTCGAAGCACACCCGTCACCACTCGAATCCGAACCGGGTGGGCAAGGATCCCGACATCGAGGTCGACACGATCTCGTTCCTCGAGGAGGACGCGGTCGAGGCCCGCGGCCTGCGCCGTGCGATCACGAAGCGTCAGGGCTGGTTCTTCTTCCCGCTGCTCACGCTCGAGGGCCTCAACCTGCACTTCCACAGCTTCAAGCACCTGTTCGGTCGGGGTCCGGTGAAGGGCCGCTGGATCGAGATCGGGATCATCGCGGCCCGTTTCGCGCTCGTGCTGGTGCCCGTGTTCCTGCTGCTGCCGCTCGGCATGGCGTTCGCGTTCATGGGCGTGCAGCTCGCGGTGTTCGGGGTGTACATGGGCGCATCGTTCGCCCCGAACCACAAGGGCATGCCCGTGATCGCGCACGACGCGAAGCTCGACTTCTTCACGAAGCAGGTGCGCACCTCGCGCAACATCCGCGGCGGCTGGTGGGCGACGTGGCTCATGGGCGGCCTCAACTACCAGGTGGAGCACCATCTCTTCCCGAGCATGTCCCGGCCGCATCTCGCGAAGGCGCGCGAGATCGTGCGCGAGCACTGCCGCACGCTCGACGTGCCCTACACGGAGACATCGCTGTGGCGCTCGTACGCGATCGTGATCGAGTACCTCAACCGGGTGGGGCTTGCGGCCCGCGACCCCTTCGAGTGCCCCATCACGGCGCAGTACCGACGCGCATAGCCGGATCGCCGATCCGCCCTCGCTCCGTCTTGTAACCCCTCCTCCTCGCGGAGTCAACGGGGTGTTCTCAGCCGTGAGGCCGCGCGTAGCGTGGGCCATCACAGCTGGAGAAGGAGAGATGGAGGAAGAGATGCCCGAGTCGGACAAGAACGAGGTGCACGAGGAAACTGCGACCGAGGCCAGCAACGGGGAGGGTACGGCGTCGTCGCCGCCGAAGGGCGGCACGCAGGACCGCCCGATCCTCGACGGGTCCACCGTCGACTACGGCCGGGAGGGCCGCATCGACAACCCGCGATACGGCATGGAGGATCCGGGCCTGGTGCGGCACCCCGAGACAGGGGAGAAGACTCCCACCCCCGATGAGGAGACCTGAGGCCGCTTCGGGTTTCTAGCCCTAGAGTTGAGGGGCGGATCGCGTTCGGCGATCCGCCCCTCGCCTGTGCAGGCCCGATTCAGCAAGGATTCCCAGTGAGCGGTAGCTTCTTCGCCCTTCTCGACGACATCGCCGTGCTGGCGCGGGCGGCCGCCGCCTCGATCGACGACGTGGTGGCCGGGGCCGCGAAGGCCTCGGCGAAGTCGGCAGGCGTCGTGATCGACGACGCCGCGGTCACGCCGCAGTACGTGCGCGGCATCAGCCCCAGCCGTGAGCTGCCGGTGGTGTGGCGGATCGCGCGCGGCTCGCTGCTCAACAAGGCCGGCATCATCGTCGGCATCATGCTGCTCAGCATCTGGGCGCCGTGGGTGTTCCCCTGGCTGCTGCTGGTGGGCGGCACCTACCTCGCCTACGAGGGCGCCGAGAAGGTGTGGCACTGGATCGGCGCGCTGCGCGGGCACGGCGACGAGCACACCGTCGACGAGGTGGTCGAGCGCACCGAGACCGATGAGAAGCAGATCGTGGGCAGCGCGGTGCGCACCGATCTCGTGCTCTCCATCGAGATCATGCTGATCTCGCTCGCCAACATCGATGCGGATTCGTGGCTGATGCGGCTCGCGATCCTCGTCGTCGTCGGCCTGCTCATGACGGTGATCGTCTACGGCAGCGTGGCGCTGCTCGTGAAGATGGACGACGCCGGGTTCTGGCTGCGCCGTCGCCGCCCGCGGGCGCTGAAGGTGCTCGGCATCTGGCTCGTGAAGGCGATGCCGGTGGTGTTCCGGCTGCTGAGCATCGTGGGCGTGGTCGCGATGCTCTGGGTGGGCGGCCACATCCTGATCGTCAACCTCGCCGAGGTGGGGGTGCCGTGGCCGTACGAGCTGCTGCACGCGATCACCCACTCGGTGCACGGACCCGCGATCGTGACCTGGCTGATCGACAGCGGGCTATCGGCGGTGTTCGGGCTGATCTGGGGCGCGGTCGTGGTGGCGGTGCTCGCGGTGGTGGCCCGCCTGCGGTTCGTGAAGCCCGCGGCCCGGTAGAGCGGATCCGCGGGTTCGGTCTCGGCGGCGCGCGGGTCCGGCCCCCGCTCAGAGGCGCGACGGCTCGAGCGAGGCGAGCACGCCGAGCAGGGAATCGGGCACGAGCGCGGTGTCGGCGCGACCCTCGCGCACGATCTCCGCGATCCGCGACCCGATCTGCGAGGTGCTGAGGCCCATCTCCTCGCCGGCCAGCGCGGGCAGCCCGCCCAGCACCTCGACGGTGGCGGCCTCGACGGCGCGCGCGGCATCGCCCTCGCCGAGGTGCCCCAGCATGAGGGCGAGCGAGAGGATCGCGCCGGCGGGGTTGGCCCGGCCGCTGCCGGCGATGTCGGGCGCGGAGCCGTGGATGGCCTCGAACATGCTCGGGGCGCTGCCGTCGAGATTGAGGTTGGCGCTCGTGGCGACGCCGAGGCCGCCCTGGATGACTGCGCCGAGGTCGGTGATGATGTCGCCGAAGAGGTTGTCGGTGACGACCACGTCGAAGCGCTCGGGCGTGAGGGGCAGGTGGAAGCACATCGCGTCGACGTGGACGTAGTCGACCTCGACCTCCGGGTAGCGCTCGCCGACGTCGGCGACGACCTGCTGCCACAGCTGCCCGGCGGCGACGAGGATGTTGGTCTTGTGGCAGAGCGTGAGGCGGCGGCGGCGTCCGAGGGCGAGCCTGAACGAGAAGTCGACCACGCGCTCGATGCCGGCGCGGGTGTTGAGGGACTCCTGCATCGCGACCGCGTGGGGGGTTCCGGCGTGCACGGTGGAGCCGCGTCCCACGTAGGCGCCCTCGGTGTTCTCGCGCACGATCACCATCTCGCAGCGCTCGGGGGTGAGACCCGCGATGGGGGTGGGGACGCCGGGGTAGAGGCGCACGGGGCGCACGTTGGCGGCCTGCTGGAAGCGCTGGCGCATTTCGAGGATGAATCCGCGTTCCAGGATGCCGGGGGTGACGCGCGGGTCGCCCATGGAGCCGAAGAGGATCGCGTCCTCGTCGCGCAGCAGCGGTTCGACCGCGTCGAAGAGCTCGCCGGTGGCGAGGTAGTGGTTCGCGCCGGCCGCCAGTTCGCTGCGTTCGGTGGTGAAGCCGAAGCGCTGCTCGGCGGCGTCGAGCACGTCGAGTGCGCAGGCGACCACCTCGGGGCCGATCCCGTCGCCGGGGAGGACAGCAATGGAGTGGGAGCGCGTCATCGGGGTCTCGTTCCTTGTTGCAGCGGATCTTTTCACCTATATTAATGGTAAGGCCACTCGATCGCGAGGGTACCCCCACGGGCGCCCCGCCGAGAGCGGCGGCACCGATCCCCGTCGCAGGGGGCGCTCGCGAAGACGCGACCCGTGCGGCCTCCGGCTGTGAAGGATCCCACCATGCACCCCTCCCCGCACCCCATCGAGCTGCACGCTCCCGCCGGCAGCCTGCCCATCGGCACCGCCTGGCGCGAGGTCTCCGGCCGCGCCCGGATCGTGTTCCCCTTCGACGGCAGCCTCGTCGCCGAGGCGCCGCAGAGCACGGCCGCCGACTCCGCCGACGCCCTCGACGCCGCCGAGGCCGCGCGGGCCGAAGTCGCCGCCCTGACCACCGCTCAGCGCAAGGCGATCCTCACCGACATCTGCGCCCGCCTGCGCGCCGACCGCGAGCGATTCGAGCAGCTGCTCGTGCTGGAGACCGGCAAACCGCTGCGCGACTGCCGCGTCGAGATGGCCCGCACCATCGTCACCTTCGAGGCCACCGCCGAAGAGACCTCCCACGTCACCGGCGAAACCGTGCCCCTCGATCTGCAGGAGCTCGGCCGCGGCATGGTCGGCTACTACACCCGCAAGCCCGCCGGCGTGGTCGTGGGCATCGCCGGCTTCAACTACCCGGTGCTGCTCGCCACCCACAAGCTGGCCCCCGCGATCGCCGCGGGGTGCCCGATCATCGTGAAGCCCGCCCCCAACACCCCCCTCGCCACGATCGAGCTCTTCGCGATCGTGCGCGACGTGCTCGCCGTCCACGGCGTGACCGGCGCCGCGGCCCAGCTCGTCAACGGCGGCCCCGAGGTGGGCGAACTGCTGGTGCGCGACCCGCGTGCCCAGGTGGTCTCATTCACCGGGTCCGCGAAGATCGGCCACCTCATCGCCCAGCAGGCGGCCCCCCGCAAGACGCTGCTCGAACTCGGCTCGAACACCGGGTTCATCGTCGCCGACGACGCCGACGTCGAAGCCGCCGTCGGCGCGGTGCTGGCGGGCGGCTTCTACGCCAACGGGCAGGCCTGCATCTCGGTGCAGCGCATCGTGCTGCAGCGCGGCATCGCCGACCGCTTCGCCGGGCGGCTCGCGGAGCGCCTCGCAGAGCTGGTGGTCGGCGACCCCCGCGATCCCGAGACCCACGTCGCCCCCGTCATCAACGCCGCCTCCGGCGATCGGATCCGCGCCACCGTCGAGCGCGCGCTCGCCGCAGGCGCCGAGCTGCTGGCCCCCTCGGCCGAAGCTCTCGCGCAGGCCGATCGCGCGGCGGCGGTGCCGCCCGTCGTGCTCGGCTCCGTGCCCCGCGATGTCGAGGCGTGGCGCGAAGAGATCTTCGGCCCCGTCGTGTGTCTCACCGTGGTCGACTCGGTCGACGAGGCGATCGACGTGGTGAACGACTCCCGCTACGGTCTGCAGGCCGCGATCTTCACCTCCTCGCTCGAGAGCGCCTTCGCCGCACTCGACCGGCTCGAGGTGGGCGGTGTGGTGGTCAATGAGATCCCCGGCTTCCGATCCGACATCATGCCCTACGGCGGTGTGAAGGACTCGGGGGTGGGCCGTGAGGGCCCCCGCTACGCGATCGAGGAGTTCACCGTGACGCGCATGGCGATGATCCGGCCCGTCGCCCGCAGCTGACCGCCCCGCTCTCCCGCGGCCGCCCGCCGCCCCCGCCCCACCGACAGAAAGCAGCACCGCATGACCAGCACCCCCGACTACTCCCAGCTCTTCCGCCTCGACGGCCGCACCGCCGTCGTGGTGGGCGCCGGGGGCATCGGCCGCGAGGCCGCCCTGGCGCTCGCCGCCCACGGGGCGCGCGTGGTCGTCGCCGATCTCTCGCTCGAGGCCGCGCAGGCCACCGCAGCCGCCATCGCCGAGCGCGGAGGCGTGGCCGAGACCTTCCGCCTCAACGTGCTCGACGACGCCGAGGTGGAGGCCGCCGCCGAGCGCTTCGGCGACGCCTCCGCGCTCGTGTTCACCGCCGCTATGAACGTGCGCAAGCGCATGGCGGATTACACGATGGAGGAGTACGACCGGGTCGTGAACCTCAACCTGCGTTCGTCGTTCCAGCTGATCCGGCACTTCGGCAAGGCCTTCGCGGCGAACGGCGGCGGTTCGATCGTGGGCTTCGCCTCGATCCGCGCCCAGGTGGTCGAGCCCGGGCAGGGCGTGTACGCCGCCACCAAGGCCGGCCTCGTGCAGCTCGCGAAGACCGCAGCGGCCGAGTTCGGCGCGCAGGGCGTGCGAGTCAACGTCGTCGCCCCCGGCATCGTGGAGACTCCGCTGACCGTGCAGATCAAGCAGGACGAGGCGTGGGATCGCGCCTACGCCACGAAGAGCGCGCTGGGCCGCTGGTCGCGCCCCGAGGAGCTCGCCGGAGCGGTCGTGTACCTGGCCTCCGAGGCGTCGAGCTTCGTCACGGGATCCACCCTGTTCGTCGACGGCGGCTGGACCGCGATCGACGGCCGCTTCACGCCGCCCACGGCGTAGCGACGCGCGCCCGCGCAGCAACAGCGGAGCCCTGTGGGGCGGCCTCCCGCAGGAGGCCGCCCCACAGGGCTCCGCTGCATCTCGGGGATGAGACCCGCGCGCTACGCGATGGAGGCCCAGTCGACCGCGGCGTCGTCGCCGCGCACGGTCTCGAACCAGCGGGCGACGCGCAGCAGGCGGTCGTCGCTGCCGATCCGCGACGCGATCTGCAGGCCCACGGTGCGGCCATCGTCCTGCACCGCGGCGTTCACCGACACGGCGGGCTGCCCCGACATGTTGTAGGGCACGGTGAAGGAGATGTGCCCCATCGTCTGCAGCGGGTCGGTGACGGGCATCGGATCCTCCGCGGCGAACGCGGCCACCGGCGTCACCGGTGACAGCACGAGGTCGAAGGGCTCGGTCGCCGCGCGCGTGAGCTGCGCCATCGTGTCGGCGCAGCCGCGATTGCGCACCGTCTGCGCCGCGCTGATCGCGGCGCCGGCGCCGCACCACTCGGCGATGAAGGGGAGCACGTGCGCCCGCTCGGCCTCGCTCAGCGCCTCGTAGTCGGCGTAGGAGCGGCTGCGCCAGAAGTCGACGAGTCCGTCGAGCACCTCGGCTGGCACGAAGGGGGCGAGCGGTACGACGGCGGCACCCGCGTCTGCGAAGAGCTGCGCGGCGCGCTCGACGGCTGCGCGGGTCTCCGGCTCGACGGGCAGGCCCGATCCGGCGTCGAGCTGCAGCGCGACCCGCATACCGGCGGGGGAGAGCGGCTCGGTCGACCAGTCCATCGGCTGGTAGGGGCGCGTGAGGTAGTCGCGGGCGTCGGGCTGCGCGATGATCGACATGAGGCGGATCGCGTCGGCTGCCGTGCGGGTGAGGGGACCGGCGGCGCGGCCGGTGTAGGGCACGTCGAGCGGGATGAGGCCCTCGCTCGGCTTGAGAGCGGTGAGACCCTGCCAGGAGCCGGGCAGGCGGATCGAACCGCCGATATCGGTGCCGACGTGCAGGGGGCCGTATCCGGCGGCGGCCGCAGTGCCGGCGCCCGCACTGGAACCGCCTGCGGTGAGCGCGGGGTCGAGGCCGTTGCGGGTGATGCCGTGCAGGCTCGAGACGCCCGAGGAGAGCATGCCCCAGTCGGGCATCGTGGTCGAGCCGACGATCACGGCTCCGGCTTCGAGCAGACGGTCGGTGGTGGGGGCGTTGCGCTCGGCGATCGGCGGGTTCGGGATCGCGGTGCCCGAGGGCTTCGGCTGCCCGGCCCGCGCGATGTTCTCCTTCACGGTCACGGGTACGCCGTCGAGGGGCCCTCGCTGCTCGCCGGCCCGCCACCGCGCCGTCGAGGCTGCGGCGTCGGCGCGCAGCTGCTCGGGGTCGAACAGGTAGAGCGCATTCAGATGGGGCTCGCGCGCCTCGACGCGGGCGATGACCGCTTCCGCGACCTCGCCGGGCGTGAGCTCGCCGGCCGCGTAGGCCGCCGAGAGGGCACCGGCGTCGAGGGCGAGGATCTGCTGCGGGTCGGTCATGTGGATCTCCTCACTGCGGCGCGGGGCCGCGGGGCTGCGGATCGGGCGGGCGGTCGCGCCAGCGCCTCAGAAGGCGCTGGCCAGTTCCTGTCGCAGCGTGAGCGACGAGTCGATCAAGCGCTGCGTGTACGGGTGCCGAGGGGCGTTGTAGACGGTCTCGGTGTCGCCGGCCTCGACGATCTCGCCGGACTGCATCACCACGACCGAGTCGCAGAGGTGCCGTACCACGCCGAGGTCGTGCGACACGAAGACGAGGGTGAGGCCGTACTCGTCGACGAGGTCGGCGAGCAGGTTGAGCACCTGCGCGCGCACCGAGACGTCGAGCGCGCTGACGGGCTCGTCGGCCACCACCACCTTCGGCCGGCAGATGAGCGCGCGGGCGATCGAGATGCGCTGGCGCTGCCCGCCGGAGAACTGGTGGGGGTAGCGCTCGGCCGCGTCGGCCGGCAGCCCCACGGCCTCGAGCATCTCGGCGACCATGCGGGAGCGCTGAGCGGCGCTCTCGTCGCGGCCGCGCACGAGCAGCGGTTCGGAGATGATCTGCTCGACGGTCATGCGCGGGTCGAGCGATCCCATCGGATCCTGGAACACGATCTGCAGGTTCTGGCGCAGCTCGCGCAGCTGCGACTCGCGCGCGCCCGAGACCTCGTTGCCCGCCACCACGGCGCTGCCCGAGGTGGGCTGGTCGAGGCCCGCGAGGATGCGCAGCAGGGTCGACTTGCCGGATCCGGATTCGCCGACGACGCCCAGTCTGCCGCCCTCGGGCACCTCGAAGGAGATCCCCCTGAGCGCGTGCACGAGGGGCGCCGGCTTGAAGAGGCTGGTGCGGCCGCGGGAGTAAGTGCGCACGAGATCGGTGACCCGGATCACCGGTTCGGCGGCGTGGGCGGCGCCGGTCGCCGAGCTCTCGGCCGCAGCTGCGGCCTCGGACACGGCGGCGGCCTCGGCGGCCTGCTGCGCCTCGCGTGCGGCGTGCGCGGTGCGCGCCGCCGCGGCCTCGGCGGCGCGCTCCTCCTCCGGGGTCGGGGGCACGTACGACGCGGCGCTCGCGACCGTGAAGAGGCGTCCGCTCGCATCGGTCGCCTCGAGATCCGACGCCGCCAGCAGGCCCCGCGTGTAGGGGTGCTGCGGCCGGGTGAACACCTGCTCGGTCGGCCCCTCCTCGACGATCTCGCCCTGGTTCATCACGAGCACGCGCGTGCACATGTTCGCGACGACGGCGAGGTCGTGGGTGATGAAGAGCAGGCCGGTGCCGCGCTCGCGCACGAGTTCGAGGATCAGATCGAGCACCTGGCGCTGCACGGTGACGTCGAGAGCGGTCGTGGGCTCGTCGCAGAGCAGCAGGCTCGGGTCGTTGGCGAGGGCCATCGCGAGCATGACGCGCTGGCGCTGTCCGCCCGACAGCTGGTGCGGGTAGGCCCGGGCGGCCTCGGCCGGGTTCGGCAGCTTCACGGCGTCGAGCATCTCGACCGCGCGGCGTCGCGCCTCGGCCTTGCCCGACACGGTGCGGTGCTGCAGCATGATCTCGGCGACCTGGTCGCCGGCGCGCATGAGCGGGTTGAGCGCGGTGAGCGGTTCCTGGAAGACCATCGCCACGTCGTTGCCGCGGATCTTCATGAGCTCGGAGTCGCGCGTCTCGAGCAGGTTGCGGGGCGAGTCGCCGAACCGTACCGAGCCCGTCGCGGTGACGCCGGAGGGCAGCAGGCCGAGCAGCGCGGTGGTGGTCATCGACTTGCCCGATCCGGACTCCCCGATGAGGCCGATGCGCTCGCCCCGCTGCATGTGCAGCGAGAAGTCGTGCACGAGCGTGCGCTCGCCGGCGGAGACCCGCAGGCGGTCGACGGTGAGCAGCGGCGCGCCGGCCGCTTCGGGGGTGGCGCTCATGAGCGGCCTCCGTTCAGCTTCGGATCGAATCGGTCGCGCAGGCCGTCGCCCAGCAGGTTGAAGCCCATCACGGCGATCGCGATGGCCACGCCGGGGAAGATCGCGAGCGAGGGGTGCGTGCCGAGGAACTGCTGCGACTCCTGCAGCATGCGCCCCCACGACGGTGTCGGCGGCGGGGTGCCGAGGCCGAGGAAGCTCAGAGCCGCCTCCGCGAGCACGGCGAGCGCGAAGGCCACGGAGCACTGCACCACGACGATGCCGATGATGTTGGGGAGCACGTGGCGCACCGCGATCCGGAATCGCGACTGGCTCGCGGCCCGCGCCGCGAGCACGTACTCGGTGCTCATGACCTGGAGGGTGCCGGACCGGGCGACCCGGGCGAAGCCCGGGATGGTGGAGATGCCGATCGCGATCATCGCCGACACCGTCGACGGGCCGAACACGGCGCCGAACATGATCGCGAGCAGCAGCGCCGGGAACGCGAGGGCGATGTCGGAGGTGCGCATGATGATCTCTTCGATCCAGCCGCCGCGGATGCCCGCGATGATGCCGAGCGGGGTACCGACGAGCAGGGCGATACCCACCGAGATGAGACCGACGAAGAGGGTGATGCGGGCGCCCACGAGCATCCCGGAGAAGAGATCGCGGCCGTACTTGTCCGTGCCGAAAAGGTGGGCGAGGCTCGGACCCTGCAAACGGTCGGCGGGGTTCACCTGCACCGGGTCGTAGGGCGTCCACACGAAGGAGAGCAGTGCGGTGATGGCGACGATGCCCACCAGCACGAGGCCTGCGATGAGCGTGGGCGAGAGGCGCCGGCGTCCGATGCGACGGCGGGGCGTGCGGGGCGCGGCGATCGCGCTCGTGCGCGGAGCCTGGCTGGAGGGGACGGGGGTCTGCGTGGTGTCCATGTCAGGAGCTCTTTCGCATGCGCGGGTCGACGATCGTGTAGATGACGTCGATGAGGAGGTTCATGAGCAGGGTGATCGCGACGAGCACCATCACGAGCGACTGCACGGTGAGCAGGTCGCGGTTGCCCACTGCGTCGAGCAGCATCGAGCCGAGGCCGGGGATCACGAAGACGCGCTCGATCACCACGGCGCCGATGATGAGCGCGGCGATCTGCACGCCGGTCACGGTGATGACCGGGATCGCGGCGTTGCGCATGCCGTGCTTGAGCAGCGCCCCCGTCTTGCTGAGGCCCTTCGCGCGGGCGGTGCGCAGGTAGTCCTCGCTCATGATCTCGAGCACGGCGCTGCGCACGTAGCGGGTGAGGATCGCGCCCTGCACGGATGCGAGGGCGAGCACGGGCAGGAACAGTCGGCGCAGGAACTCGCCGAAGTCCTGGTTCGGGGGCGTCCAGCCGCCCGCGGGGAACCATCCGAGTTGGATGGAGAAGACGATGACTAGCAGGATGCCGGCGAGGAATCCGGGGATCGCGACACCGAGCTGCGAGACGGCACCGATCGCGATGCCCGAGAAGTTGCGGTGGCGCACGGCTGCGATCGTGCCGAGCGGGATCGCGACGAGCAGTGCGACGGCCATCGCGGTGAGGACGAGGATGAGGCTCACCTGCAGCCGGTCGATGACGAGGGGGCTGATGTCCTGCCGGGTGACGTAGGAGACGCCGAAGTCGCCGCGCAGCAGGCCGCCGACCCAGTCGAGGTACTGCACGGCGAGGGGACGGTCGGTGCCGAACTGCGCGCGCATCTGCTCGAGCAGCTCGGGGCTGGCGTTGACGCCCAGAGCGACCTGGGCGGGGTCGCCGGGGATGAGCCGCATGAAGAGGAAGACGACGACGGTCGCCACGAGGAACGTCGCCGCGAAGCGGACGAGGTTCACGAGTAGTCGTATGGCCATGAGGCTCCTTGTCGCAGCCCGGATCGGCGGGCTCGGAACGGGGGGACGGGATGGTCCCCGGCCGGGGCGCCGAGGCGCCGCGACCGGGGACCGGGTGTCGCTACTTCCAGGAGAGATCGGTGAGGTTGAGGGCCTCGACGATCGCGTTCTCCGGCACGCCCTCGAGGCCTGCCGCGCTGATCACGATGTTCGGGAAGAGGAACAGCACGCCGCTCGCGGCGTCATCGACGATCTGCTCCTGCACCTGCTGCATGCCCTCGATGTAGCCCGCCTCGTCGGCGGCGTCGGCCTCGGCCGCGATGGGCGCGATCTTCGAGTTGTCGTAGCCGATGTAGTAGTCGGGGTTGTTGAAGACGGTGAGGAGGTCGCGCGCCTCGACGGCGAGCACCGTGGTCATCTGGTAGTTGTGGTTGGTGAACACGTCCTCGAGCCACACTGCCGGGAACTCCGACGACTCGATGGTGGCGTTGATGCCCACCTCGGCGAGCTGCGAGACCACGATCTCGGACACGGCCTGCGCGTAGGGGCGAGTCGGAACCTTGAAGGTGATGTCGAGGTTCTCGGCTCCGGCCTCCTTGAGCAGCTCCTTGGCCTTCTCGGGGTCGTACTCGTAGGCGTCGTTGAGATCGACGTAGTACGGCTCGAGCGGGGTCACGTAGGTGGCGGTGAGCGAGCCGTAGCCGTTCCAGGCGGTGTCGATGATCGCCTGGCGGTCGAGCGCGTGCAGCACGGCCTGGCGCACCCGCACGTCGTCGAAGGGTGCGATGCGGTTGTTGAGCGACAGCGAGATCTCGCCGCTCGAGGTGCCCGAGACGACCTCGAAGGCCGGGTCCTCTTCGAAGGTGCTCACGAGCTCGGGCGCCTGCAGGTTGACGATCGCGTCGACGTCGCCGGTGCGCAGGGCGTTGGTGGTCGCGGTGGCGTCGGCGAGGTACTTCAGGGTGACCTGCTCGACGCCGGGGGCGTCGCCCCAGTAGTCGTCGCGGGTGTCGAGCACGAGGCTTTCGCTCGGCGTCCAGGAGGCGACCTCGTAGGGGCCCGTGCCCACCGGGGCGTTTGCGAGATCGTCGACGCCGCTGGGGCTGAAGATCGCCCCGATGGGGGTGGCGATGTTGAACAGCCAGGCGTTCGAGGGCTGGGTGAGGTGCACCGCGACCTCGGTGTCGGAGAGCACCTCGACGCTCTCGACGACGTCCATCTTGCCCTTGAGCGTGGTGGTCCAGTCGGTCTTGACCCGGTCGAAGCTGAACTTCACGTCGGCGGCGGTGAAGGGCTCGCCGTTCGAGAAGGTGACGCCCTCGTGCAGTGTGAAGGTGTAGGTCTTGCGGTCGTCGCTCAGGCTCCACTCCTCGGCGAGCAGCGGGACGATCTCGCCCTCCTGGTTGATCTCGACCAGGCCCTCGTAGACGTTCGACATGAGCGCCTGAGGGATCGCCGCGCCGGCGGTGGTGGTGAAGTCGAGGTTCACGGGTGCGGCGGTGAGTGCGATGGTGGCCGAGGTGCGCTCGGCGGTGTCGGCTGCGCCGGTGCTGCCGCCTGAGCCGGCCGAGCAGCCAGCGAGCACGAGCGCCGTGGCCGCCGCGAGTGCCGCGGTGAGGATGAGTGGTGTCTTGCGTCGCATCTTTGCTTCCTGTCGCAGGGAGTGCCGACGGGGTCGGCGTGTCGGGCATGTGACGTTGGGGCGCGGAACCCGCCCCAGGCCATTGTCGTCGGTGCGCGAGGAGCTTTCGAACCGGGAGGACGTCGATCGCGCTCTCGGCACTGAGAGACAAGCAACAGGATAGATGGTAAGGCCACTTGGTGCAACAGGAGCATCCGGGGCCGCGACGCCCGCGGGCCCCGGCCCGGACCTCGGCCGGGCACTAGACTGAAGGCGCCTCTGCCAGCCGACGCGTCCCCAAGGAGCCTCAGCGTTGACCTCCTCGCACAGCTTCACCGCAGCCTCGCCGGTCTACACCTATCAACGGATCGTCGAGCAGATCGAGCACGCGATCCTCTCGGGCGACTTCCCCGTGGGATCGCAGCTGCCCAGCGAGCGCGACCTCATGGGTCAGTTCGGCGTGAGCCGCCCCACCGTGCGCGAGGCGCTGCGCGTGCTGCAGAGCATGGGTCTGCTCGAACCGCGCCCCGGCACCCGCGGCGGACCCGTGGTGCTCGCACCGTCGCCCGATACGCTCGGGCGATCGTTCCGCACCATGCTCGGCACGGCCTCGCTCGACCTCGCCGAGCTGCTGCAGTACCGCATCATCCTCGACGGATCCGCGAGCGAGCTCGCGGCGATCCGCCACACGGACGCCGAGCTCGCACTCATGCGTGAGGCGGTCGAGCGCATGCGCGAGTCGGCCGAGGCCGACGCCCCCGACTTCGCCGACGCCGACCTCGCGTTCCACGAGCGGGTATGGGAGGCGAGCGGTAATCAGATCCTCGCCCTCAGCGGTCATGCCGTCTGGGGGGCGCTGCGCGACCTGCTGCAGCGCGATGCCGAGCGCAGCCCGGGCGACAACAGTGTGAAGCTGGAGTCGGTGCGCATCGACACCGGGCTCTTCGAAGCGATCGAGCGACGCGACGCGGCCGAGGCCGGCAGGATCGCGCGCACTGCGCTCGCCGACCGCTTCAGCTCGATGCTGAGCGAGTCCGATCAGCGGGCTCTCGAGCAGTTCCTCGGACGCGCGCAGTAGGCGAGCACGTACGAGAGACGCCCTGGGCTGTAACGCTCAGCGTCGCACGATCCTGCGCGCCGAGCGCACCGCGAGCACGATGCAGCCACCCGCGACGAGTGCCGCGAAGCCCAGCACGGCCGGTGCGAGACCGGCGCTCCGGGCGACGAGCCCGAGCCCGAGCACGGGCAGCGCGCTGCCGAGATAGGTGACGGCGTAGACCAGGTTGACGGTCGAGGCGTGGCGCGAAGGGGGTGCCGCCGCGACCGCGGCGCCGAACGCCGCCTGGAACGCGACGCCCTGACCGGCGCCGGCGAGCAGGCTGCCGGCCACGAAGAGCGCCGGCGCCGATGCGGTCGGGGCGGCCCCCAGCGCGAGCATGCCCGCCGCGAAGAGCGAGAGGCCGAGCGGCGCCCGCAGCGCCCCGCGCAGGGGCAGCAGCTGCATCGTCGCCGACGCCAGCAGCACGAGCGAGGCGAGCAATCCGAGCAGCGGCAGCGAATCGGTCGCCAGCATCTCGGAGAGCAGCGACGGGGCGAGCGAGAGGCACAGGCCGAAGAGCGCGAAGCTCGCGAAGCCGACGAGTGCTGCGAAGCGGATCGCCGAGTTCGCGTCGGCGGGCGCTGCGTCGGCCGCCGACGTCATCGGGTTTGCAGCGGACCGCGTCTCGGGTCGGCCGGGCTGCGCGCGCCGCGCCCCCGCGGCCTCCTGGCGGCACTCCCGATGCGGCGCGATCAGCAGGATCGCGGGCGCCAGCGCCAGCAGCAGCCCCGACCAGGCGACGAACGGGGCAGCGGTGACGATCCCGAGCTGCGACAGCAGCCCGCCCAGGATCGGGCCGGCGGCGACGCCGCCCGAAGTGGCGAGCAGGGTGAGGCGCCCGCTGAGGTCCGCGCGCCCCGCCAGCAGCACGCGCAGGGCGCTCGACCCCGTGCCCGTGGCTGCCGCGATCGCGAGGCCCTGCACCGCCCGAGCGGCGCAGAACCACGCCAGCGAGGGGGCGAATGCCAGGGCGAGGGTGGCCGCCGCAGTCGCCGTGACCGCGCAGACCAGCACGGTGCGGCGGTTGAGCACGTCGCTCAGGCGGCGGAACAGGAGGAGCCCCGCGAGCAGACTCAGCACGTAGCTGGAGAATGCGACCGTCACACCGAAGCTGTCGATGCCGAGCCTGCGCTCGATGTGCGGGTAGAGAGGGGTCGCCAGGTTCGCCGCGGCGAGCAGGCTGAAGAGGGTGAGGGCGGTCAGCGTCGCACGCAGCCTCGGCCGGTGCAGTGCGACGCGGGGCGGGGTGGTGCCGGCGGCGCCGGTGGCCGGGGACGCGAGGGCAGGGATGGTGCTCACGGGTGTGTTCGCTTTCGGTTCTGCAGCGGGGGTGGTGCTGCGGTTCGATCCGCGAGCGCGGGGTGCTGCGCTCGCGGGGCCGGGTCGGTGCGCTGACCGCGCCCTGCGAGCCAGTACAGCGGTATTCGGCGAATCGCGCAAGCTGATTTGATGAAGTTGATCAGTATGATCAATACTGAGTGAATAGATCATGCAGAAAGTGGGCAATATGAGCGCAATCGACGCGACCGATCGCCGTATTCTGACGCTCCTCGACGAGGACGCCCGCATGCCGACCGCGATGATCGCCATGCGGCTCGGTCTCGCACGGGGCACCGTGCAGACGCGACTCGAACGCTTGCGCGAGTCCGGGATGCTGCGGCGGCACAGCGCGCGCATCTCGCCCGCCGCGCTCGGGCGGCCCGTGGGGGCGAGCGTGCAGGTCGAGCTCGACCAGCACCAGATCGGCGAGGCCGTCGAGGCGCTCGCGAACATCCCCGAGGTGCTCGAGTGCTTCGCCCCCGCAGGCAGCACCGATCTGCTGCTGCGCGTGGTCGCGAAGGATCCCGACGACCTCTACCGGGTGAGCGAGGAGATCCGCCTCTGCCCCGGCATCAACCGCACCTCGACCAGTCTCTTCCTACGCGAGGTCATCCCGTACCGGGTCACCGCGCTGCTCGCGGCGGGGGAGTGAACGGTGCGCGGATCCGGATCCCGGCTCAGCGCCGGAGCGCGCCGGGCCGGCCGCGAGGCCCCGATCGCGCTCGATAGCATGGCCGGGTGAGCGAGAACGCGACGACGAAGAGCCCGGCCCAGGATCGCGAGGCGCGGCACGCCGAACTGGCCGAGCGCTACCTGCCCGACGAACTGCTGCACCGCTTCCGCGAGCGCGCGGCCGTCACGGATCGCGAGAACGGCTTCTGCCACGACGACCTCGCAGAACTGCGCGAGCTCGGCTACCTCGCACTGTTCGTGCCCGAGGAGCACGGCGGCCCGGGGCTCACGCTGCACGAGGTGTCGCGGCTGCAGCAGCGGCTCGCGACGGCCGCGCCTGCGACCGCGCTCGCGATCAACATGCACCTCATGTGCACGGGAGTGGTGCGCGCCATGTTCGCGCGCGGCGACCGCTCGCTCGCGCACGTCTTCGAGGAGACGATGGCGGGCGAGATCTTCGCCTTCGGCATCAGCGAACCCGGCAACGACTGGGTGCTGCAGGGCTCCGGCACCCGTGCCGAAGCCGACGGCGAGGGCGGCTACCGCGTCACCGGTGTGAAGATCTTCACCTCGCTCTCGCCCGTCTGGACGCGGCTCATCGTGCACGGGCTCGATGACAGCGACCCCGAACAGCCCACCCTCGTCTTTGGCTTCCTCGACCGCGACGGCGGCGGCGTGACCGTCTCCGACCACTGGAACGTGCTCGGCATGCGCGCCTCGCAGAGCCGGGCCACCGTGCTCGACGGAGCGCCGATGCGGGCGGATCGCGTGGCGCGCCGCATTCCAGCAGGCGACCACCCGGATCTCCTCACCTTCGCGATCGCGAGCAATTTCCAACTGCTGGTCGCCTCCGTCTACGCCGGCGTGGCGCGACGCGCCCTCGACGTCGCCGCCGAGGGGCTGCGGCAGCGCCGATCCGCCCGCCGCGGCACGAGCCTCGCCGAAGTGCCCGAGCACCGCACCCGACTCGCCGACGCCCACCTCGGCTACCTCGCGGTGCCGGCTCAGCTCGACGCGATCACGCGGGATCTCGACGACGCCGTCGACCACGGCGCACGCTGGCCGCTGCACCTCGTCAGCACCCGCATCAACGCCGCCGACGCGGCCCGTCGCTGCGCCGAGACCGCGCTCATCTGCTCCGGCGGAGCCGGCTTCGACGGTGAGCACGAGGCGAGCCGGCTCTACCGCGACGCCGCCGCCGGGCTCTTCCACCCGCCCGCGGTCGACGCCGCGCGGCCCATGTTCGCGGCGGCGCTGCTCGACGACTGACGCACCGGCGCGACGCCGCCGAGAGCACGCAGCCGTGCGCGCCGGGAACGGGAGTGTTACGGTGGGCGGGGATCACACTGTCCGAAAAACGGAGTCAGGGGACATGGGGAAGAAGAACGCAGGGGCGATGAGACGCGTCATCGGAGTGCTCGGCAGTTGCGCGCTCGCCGCCGGGTTGCTGGTCGGCGGGCAGGTCGTCGCCGCCCCCGCTCCCGCTCAGGCGCTCGACCTCCCCACCTGGGACGATGTGCAGCGCGCCAAGCAGAACGAGGCGTCCGCGGGCAAGAAGGTCGCCGAGATCGAGGGCCTGCTCTCCCAGAGCCAGCAGGAGCTCGACCGTCTGCGCACCCTCGCGTCCGTCGCCATGGCCGAGCTGAACGCCGCCGAGCAGAACCTCGCGCGTGCCACCGAGAAGCTGCAGAATCTCGAGCGTCAGGCCGAGGAGAGTCGCCAGGAGGCCGAGGCCGCAGCGGATCGCGCAGGCGTCATCGTGGCCCAGATGTACCGCTCAGGCGGCGTCGACCGCAGCATGGAGCTCTTCCTCGACTCCGACGGCAGCACCGCCGATGCCCTCCTCGAGCGCATGGCCTCGATGTCGAAGGCCACCGAGCGCAACACCCAGCTCTCGGAGGAGGCCGAGCAGGCCGCGAACACCGCCGACGCGCTCAGCCAGCAGGCCGAGAGCGCCCGCGCGGAGCGCGAGGTGCTGCGGCAGGAGCAGGCCGTGAAGGAGCAGGCCGCCGCCGAGGCCGCGGCCTCGCAGGAGGACCGCGTCCGTGCCCAGGAGGCCCAGCAGCGCGAGCTGCAGCTGCAGCTCGAAGCGCTCAAGGACGAGACCACCTCCACGGTGGACGGCTACCGCGAGCGCCTCCGCATCGAGGAGGAGCAGCGCATCGCCGCCGAGAAGGAGCGCCAGCGGCAGGCTGCCGAGGCCGCCGAGGCGCTGCGCCGCGCCCAGGAGGAGGCCGCCAAGAACCCCGGTGGCGGCGGTGGCGGTGGCGGTGGCGTGATCTCGCCCCCGCCCCCCGTCTCCAGCAACGGCTGGGTGCGTCCCACCAGCGGTTACTACGTGTCCGAGGGCTTCCGTTCGCCGGGTCGCTGGAACCACACCGGCATCGACCTCGCCACCGCGTGCTGGACGCCCATCGTCGCCGCCCAGTCGGGGACCGTCACCATGTCCTACTGGGATCCCTACGGCGGCGGCAACATGGTGAACATCAACCACCCCAACGGCTGGCAGACGCGCTACGCCCACATGATCCAGTGGGCCAGCGTGAGCGGCGGACAGTGGGTCAACGCCGGACAGGTCGTCGGCTACGTCGGCAGCACCGGCGCCAGCACCGGCTGCCACCTCCACTTCGAGATGCGCCCGAACCAGGACAGCGGCTGGTACGACTTCGTCAACCCCGCGTTCTACATCAACTTCTAGAACGAGGACGCACGCACGAGAGAGGGGCTCGGGATCATGCGATCCCGAGCCCCTCTCTCGTGTGCGCGTGCCGCCTCAGTGCTCGTCGGCGAGGCGCTGCTGCGCCCGGAGCGCTCGTTCCTCGCGCCCCGGGGATGCCTCAGTGCTCGTTGGCGAGGCGCTGCTGCGCCTCGATGATGAGCTGCTCGGCGTCGGCGGCCGAGCCCCAGGCGTCGACCTTCACCCACTTGCCGGGCTCGAGATCCTTGTAGTGCTCGAAGAAGTGCTCGATCTCCTTGCGGGTGTACTCCGGGATGTCGGCGACGTCCTGGATGTGCGACCAGCGCGGATCCTTGTGCTGCACGGCGATGACCTTGTCGTCGCCGCCAGCCTCGTCACCCATCTTCAGCACGCCGACCGGGCGCACCTTCACCCCGACGCCGGGGAAGACCGGGTAGTCGAGCAGCACGAGCACGTCGAGCGGATCGCCGTCCTCGCCGAGGGTCTCCTCGAAGAAGCCGTAATCGGTCGGGTACACGAAGCCGGTGTAGAGCACGCGGTCGAGGTACACGCGACCGGTCTCGTGGTCGACCTCGTACTTGTTGCGGCTCCCCTTGGGGATCTCGATGACTGCGTCGAATGCGGCGGCCATGCGCTCCTCTTTCTGTCGCAGAGACAGCAGCGGGCTGCCTCGGTGTGTGTTGCCGGTCTCAGGGTACCCGATGCGTCGCCGCACGACGGCGGGGCAGCACGATCCACGACGCGACGAAGAAGCAGACCGCGCCGAGGCAAGTGCCCCAGTCCACGGCGGGAGAGGAGAGCGGGTCGCCGTCGGACTCGATGAAGGCGCCGATCGCCGACACCGCGAAGGCCACGCAGCCGGCGAGATTCACCACTGTCGACCACCACTCGCCCCGCCGCGGATCCCACAGCGTCGCGTGCGCGCTGCGATAGGCCGCGCACGCGAAACCGGCGCTCACGAGGAACGCCAGCGAGCCGCCGGCATCGGGGCGCCAGACGAGGTGCCGCTCGGCGAGCAGCGTCGTCGCGGAGAGCGCGGCGGTGGTGCTCACGTTGAAGAGCAGCGTGCCGACGCTCTGCACAGCAGCGGCCGCCCACTCCGATCGCAGCGCGACCCGTCCGTCCGCGGTGCGCCCGCGCGGCGGTCCGCTCATCGCGAGCTGCACGAACCCCGCCGCGGTGAACCACCAGGCCCCGATGAAGAACGCGAGATTGCCGAGCTGCGGCCCGAGCACCGTCGACACCCCCGGCGCCGAGCCGACGGCGAACAGCGCCGAACCGACCATGAAGAGAGCGCTCTGCTTCCGCAGCGTCGGCACCAGCAGGGCGGATGCGCCTCGACCCGGCCCGGCGGGGCTGCTTCGCGGCATGGACGGCTCCGTTCCTGGGGCGGTCGGTCACGGACCGGATCAGTGGGCGAAGCCGCCGTTGCCGCTCCTCGGCAGCGGGCTCTCGAGCGCGTCGAGGAACGCCACCTCCTCCGTGATCGCGTCGAGCAGATCGCCCGCGAGATCCCGGCTCAGACCCACGCGCACCACGATCCGCTGCACCACGAGATCAGAGAGATCGTCGGGCATGGGGTAGGCGGGCACGAGCCAGCCGCGCATCCGAAGACGGTCGGCGAGGTCGAAGAGGGTCCAGTTCTCGGTGTGGTCCGGCACGAGACGCCAGGCGAAGACCGGGATCGTGTCGCCCCGGCTCACGAGCTCGAAGGCCGGCATCTCCCCGATCGCGGCGGAGAGGAACTGCGCCACGTCGAGCGAGTTCTGCTGCACCACCCGGTAGCCGTCGAAGCCGAGCCGCAAGAACTGGTAGTACTGCAGCAGCACCTGCGCTCCGGGGCGGGAGAAATTGAGCGCGAGCGTCGGCATGTCGCCGCCGAGGTAGCTCACGTGGAAGATGAGGCTCTCCGGGCAGGCGGCGCGGTCGCGCCACACCACCCACCCGACGCCCGGGTAGACGAGACCGTACTTGTGGCCGGAGGTGCTGATCGAGTTCACCCGGTCGACTGCGAAGTCCCAGACGAGCTCGGGCTGGCAGAACGGAGCGACCATCGCCCCCGAGGCGCCGTCGACGTGGATCCTCACGTCGATGCCCGTCTCCCGTTCGATCTCGTCGAGCTTCGCCGCGATCTCGCGCACCGGCTCGTAGAGCCCGGTGTAGGTCTGGCCGAGGATCGCGACGACGCCGATGGTGCACTCGTCGACGTACTGCTCCAGCTCGTGCCCGTCGAGCACGAGGTGGTCGGCGGACACCGGCACGTAGCGGGGCTCGACGTCCCAGTAGTTGCAGAACTTCTCCCAGACCACCTGCACCCCGGCCGAGAGCACGAGGTTGGGCCGGTCTGCGGGCTTCCCCTCCGCGCGCCGACGCTCCTGCCAGCGCCGCTTGAGCGCGAGCCCGCCGAGCATGCAGGCCTCCGACGAGCCGATCGTCGAGGTGCCGATCGTGTCGTCGATGTCGGGCACGTGCCAGAGGTTCGCGAGCATCCGCCAGCACCGCTCCTCGATGGCGGCGGTCGCCGGGTACTCGTCCTTGTCGATCATGTTCTTGTCGGCGGCCTCGGCGTAGAGCCGCACCGCCTCGTCATCCATCCAGGTGGAGACGAAGGTCGCCAGGTTGAGCCGCGAATTGCCGTCGAGCATGGCCTCGTCGTGCACGATCTGGTACGCGGTGCTCGGCGACATCGCGTGCGCCGGCAGCTCGAACTTCGGCAGCTGCGTCGCCTCGCCCGGCCTGACGAACACGGGGTTCACATCGAGCTGCGCCCGGGCGTTCGCGCCGCGGTGGTGACGGTGGACATGGGACATCGCTGCTCCTTCGCCGAGACCGGCGCAGGCCACGATGCCCGGCGCACTCGATCTTCGTGCACCATAGCAGTTCCACTGAGGCCCGTGCCGCCCGCGCTAACGTTGACGGCATGGTCCAGCGCGCGCTCCTCGACACCAGGCTCGCGGTGCGGCGCGCGCTCGCCGAGTGGCGAGCGGCGGATCTCGCGGGCGACGGTTCCGCCGGAGCCGCACCGCTCGTGCTCGTCGCGCTCTCGGGCGGCCCCGACTCCCTGGCGCTCGCCGCGGCGACCGCGCACGAGGCCGGGCGTGCAGGTCTGCGTGCCGGCGCGCTGGTGATCGATCACGGCTTGCAGGAGGGGTCGGCCGGCGTCGCCGACCGGGCCGCCCACCAGGCCGAACAGCTCGGCCTCGCGCCGGTGATGGTCGACCGCGTGCGCGTCGAAGACGGCGGCGGCGGTCCGGAGGCGAACGCGCGCAGCGCCCGCTACGAGGCCTTCGCCCGGGCCGCCGAACGCACCGGCGCCGCCGCGATCCTCACCGCCCACACCCGCGACGACCAGGCCGAGCAGGTGCTGCTCGCACTGGCGCGGGGCTCCGGCTCCCGCAGCCTCGCGGGGATCCCGCCCCGGCGCCGACTCGCCGAGACCTCTTCCGGAACCGCGATCCTGCGCCCGTTCCTCGCGTCGCCGCCCGAGATCACGCGCGCCACCACCGAGTCTGCGTGCGCCGAGGCCGGGCTCGACCCGTGGCGAGACCCGCACAACCACGACGCGGCGTTCGCCCGGGTGCGCGTGCGCGAGCGGGTGCTGCCGCTGCTCGTGCGCGAGCTCGGGCCGGGGGTGCCGGCCGCGCTCGCCCGCACCGCCGATCTCGCGCGCGAGGACGCCGACGCGCTCGACGGGATCGCGGAGGGCATCGCCGCAGCGGCGCTCGCGGAGCCCGGCCCCCAGCCTGCCGCATCCGACCGGGCCGCACTGATGGTCGCCGATCTCGCGCCGCTGCCGGCCGCGCTCCTCGCGCGGGTGATCCGCCTCGTCGCCGACCGGCGCTTCGGCGCGCAGCTGAGCCGCGAGCACACGGCCGCCGTCGCCGCGCTCGTCGCCGACTGGCACGGACAGGGGCCGGTCTACGCGCCGGGCGTCCGCGTCTCCCGGGCGGGGTCGCAGCTCGAGTTCGTGCGGCAGACGGGCTCCCCGAGAGCGCCGCGCTGATCCGCCGGCCCATACGGTCTTTCGGAGCTCACCGGAATCTCGGATGAAGAGCTGGCATTTCGACCGAAACATGTGCGCGATCCGAAGTGCCGGCACGGGCCGACGGCTCGGTCACCGCACGCGGGCGCGCGATCCGCATCCGAGCAGTGGAAGAATGGTCGCATGGACGCGAAACACCTGGGGGATGACCTCTCCGTCGTACTGCACACCGAGGCCGAGCTCAACGCCCGTCTCGCCGAGATGGCCCGTGAGATCGAGGCCGACTACCAGGACGGGCCGCCGCTGCTCGTCGGCGTGCTCAAGGGCGCCGTCATGGTGATGGCCGACCTCGCGCGCGAGCTGCGCTTCCACGCGCAGATGGACTGGATGGCGGTCTCCTCCTACGGTGCCGGCACGAAGTCGAGCGGCGTCGTGAAGATCCTCAAGGATCTCGACAGCGACATCACGGGGCGCGACGTGCTCATCGTCGAGGACATCATCGACTCCGGCCTCACTCTCGCCTGGCTCAAGGAGAACCTCGAGAGCCGCGGCGCGAAGTCCGTGCGGATCTGCACCATGCTGCGCAAGCCCGAGGCACTCAAGGTGGAGGTCGACGTGGCCTACGTGGGCTTCGACATCCCCGTCGAGTTCGTGGTGGGCTACGGCCTCGACTACGCCGAGGACTACCGCAACCTGCGCGACGTCGCCGTGCTCGCGCCGCACGTCTACAGCTGAGCGCGCGCCGGGCTGCGCCCCGCCGGGCGCGAGCGCTCCGCCCTGAGCGGACAACCGCTCCGGCGCAGCCCGATGTCAGCGGTATTGGCTACGCTTACGCTTGCACCCGCAGCACCGCCCGTCTTGAAAGGCCCCGACTTGGCAGAGAAACCGACGAAGAGCACCTCGAAGAGCCGCAAGCTCTTCCGCGGCCCGCTGCTGTACCTGATCGTCGCACCGATCATCGTGCTGCTCGGATGGTCGCTGCTCTCGGGCGGCGACACCCGCGAGGTCACCACGGAGCGCGGCCTGGAGATGATCTCGGGCGGCCAGGTGAAGCAGGCCGAGATCATCGACGGCGATCAGCGGGTCAACCTCTCGCTCGAGAAGGTCGACAAGAAGGCCGGCACCGACAAGGTGTACTTCTACTACGTGTCGCAGCGCGGTGAAGCCGTGGTCGAGGCGGTCGACCAGGCCGACCTCAAGGACGGCTTCACCGACAAGGTGCCGCAGCCCAACCCGCTGTGGTCGCTGCTCGGATTCCTGCTGCCGCTGCTGCTCATCGGCCTGCTGATCTGGTGGATGCTCTCGTCCATGCAGGGCGGCGGCCGCGGGGTGATGCAGTTCGGCAAGAACAAGGCCAAGCTCGTGTCGAAGGACATGCCGCAGGTCACCTTCGCCGACGTCGCGGGCGCCGACGAAGCGGTCGAGGAGCTGCACGAGATCAAGGACTTCCTGCAGGACGCGTCACGGTTCCAGGCCGTCGGCGCGCGCATCCCGAAGGGCGTGCTGCTGCACGGCCCGCCCGGCACCGGCAAGACGCTGCTCGCGCGCGCGGTCGCCGGCGAGGCCGGGGTGCCGTTCTACTCGATCTCGGGTTCCGACTTCGTCGAGATGTTCGTGGGCGTCGGTGCGAGCCGCGTGCGCGACCTCTTCAAGGAGGCCAAAGCCAATGCGCCCGCCATCATCTTCGTCGACGAGATCGACGCCGTCGGCCAGCGCCGCGGCCAGGGCATGGGCGGCGGCCACGACGAGCGCGAGCAGACGCTCAACCAGCTGCTCGTCGAGATGGACGGCTTCGACCCCAAGACCAACGTCATCATGATCGCGGCGACCAACCGCCCCGATATGCTCGACCCCGCGCTGCTGCGCCCGGGGCGCTTCGACCGCCAGATCGGCGTCGACGCCCCCGACATGCCCGGCCGGCTCAAGATCCTGCAGGTGCACGCGAAGGGCAAGCCGCTCTCGAAGAACGTCGATCTCGAGGTCGTGGCCCGCAAGACCCCCGGCTTCTCGGGCGCCGACCTCGCGAACGTGCTCAACGAGGCCGCGCTGCTGACGGCGCGCTCGAACGCGCAACTCATCGACAACCGCGCCCTCGACGAGGCCATCGACCGCGTGATCGCGGGCCCGCAGCGCCGCACCCGGGTGATGAAGGATCGCGAGAAGCTCATCACGGCCTACCACGAGGGCGGGCACGCACTCGTCGCCGCTGGCCTCAACCACACCGACCCGGTGACGAAGATCACCATCCTGCCCCGTGGCCGCGCCCTCGGCTACACGATGGTGATCCCGCTCGAAGACAAGTACTCGGTGACGCGCAACGAGCTGCAGGATCAGCTCGCCTACGCGCTCGGCGGGCGCGTGGCCGAAGAGCTCGTGTTCCACGACCCCACGACGGGTGCCGGCAACGACATCGAGAAGGCCACCGGCACGGCTCGCAAGATGGTCACCGACTACGGCATGTCGGCCACGGTCGGCCCGGTGAAGCTGGGTCAGGCGCAGCCCGGCGCCTTCCTCGGCGAGTTCGGCCAGAACCGCGACTACTCGGAGGGCGTGGCCGTGTCGATCGACGCCGAGGTGCGCGCCCTGCTCGAGCAGGCGCACAACGAGGCCTACGAGGTGCTCGTCACCAACCGCGACATCCTCGACGCGCTCGCCCGCGAGCTGCTCGAGAAGGAGACCCTCGACCACGTGCAGATCGCCGAGATCTTCCGCGACGTCAAGAGGCTGCCCGAGCGGCCGACGTGGCTCTCCAACGACGAGCGCCCGGTCTCCGACCGTCCCCCCATCGAGGTGCCCGCCTCGGTGCGCACCGACGACCGTCACCCCGGCGACCACGGCCCGAGCGTCGAGACCCCGGCCGACGAGCCGGCGGAGCCGGTGGAGTCCGGGGACTCGGCGGATGAGTCGGCGCAGACGCCCGGCGCCCCCGCCGGCGCAGACGGCACCGCTTCCGACGCGCCGTCGGCCCCGCGCGCCGGCGACGGGCCGCTCGCCCCGGGCGAGACGAGCCGTCCGCCCCGCAATCTCGGCGTGCGCGACTCCTCGGACGACCGCGACGACTCCCGCTAGCCATGGCCGAGCCGGTGGACCGTGCACGCATCGCCGCGGCGGTGCGCGAGCTGCTGAGCGCGATCGGGTCCGATCCCGACAGCGCCGAGCTCGCGAGCACCCCCGCGCGCGTCGCCGACGCCTACGCGGAGTTCTTCGCCGGGGTGGGCGATGACCCGGTGCGGCACCTCGCCGACGCGGTTCCGGTCGGTGACGACACCGGCGAGCTGGTGATGCTGCGCGACATCGAGCTGCGCTCGGTCTGCGAGCACCACCTGCTCCCGTTCCGCGGGGTCGCGCACATCGCGTACCGACCCGGGCGCCGCATCGTCGGGCTCAGCGCGCTGCCCAAGGTGGTCGACACGCTCGCCGCCCGGCCGCAGGTGCAGGAGCGCCTCGGCCAGCAGATCGTCGACGCGCTCGACGCCGGGCTCGCCCCGGAAGGGGTGCTCGTGGTGCTCGAAGCGAGCCACGGCTGCGTCGCCGACCGCGGCGTGCGCCAGGCCGGGGCCGTCACCGTGACCGTCGCGTCGAGCGGCACGCTTTCCTCGCCGGAGGCGCGGGGCGAGGTCATGGCTTTCATCGGAGGTGCGAGCGCGCGTGCCCTCGCCGACGGGGGAGCCGCGTGATGAGCACTCTCGTGATGGGAGTGCTCAACGTCACCCCCGACTCCTTCAGCGACGGCGGACGCTTCACCGCTGCCGAGGCTGCGATCGCGCGCGGCCGCGAGCTCGTCGCTCAGGGGGCGCGCATCGTCGACGTCGGCGGCGAATCGACCAGGCCCGGCGCGACGCCGGTCCCGGTGGAGGAGGAGCAGCGCCGGGTGCTGCCGGTGATCCGCGCCCTCGCCGCCGAGGGCATCGAGACCTCGATCGACACGATCCACGCCGAGACGGCCAGGGCGGCCGTGGCGGCCGGAGCGCGCAGCATCAACGACGTCTCCGGGGGAACCCACGACCCCGCCATGCTCGACGTCGCGGCCCGGGCCGCATCCGAGCACGGCGCACGCTTCATCATCGGCCACTGGCGCGGCGTCCCCGACCCCGCGCACCAGCGCTCCGACTACGCCGACGTGGTCGCCGAGGTGAGAGATGCCCTCGCCGAGCGCGCACGGGCCGCGATCGCGGCGGGCGTCGACCGTGGGCTCATCGTGCTCGATCCCGGTCTCGGCTTCGACAAGACCGGCGAGCAGTGCTGGCGCCTGCTCGCGCACCTCGACAGGCTGACCGAGCTCGGTTACCCCGTGCTCGTGGGAGCCTCGCGCAAGCGCATGATCGCAGAAGCGCTCGCCGGGGTCGGTATCGAAGCCGATCCGGCCGCCCGCGACCTCGCCACCTCGGTCGTGACGGCACTCGTAGCGGGTTCCGCCTGGGGCGTCCGCGTGCACGACGTGGCGGGCAGTGCGCAGGCCCTTGCGGTGGCCGAGGCCTGGCAGGCGGCCGGGGCCGAAACCCGGCCTGCTCCCGAAACCCGGCCTGCTCCCGAAACCCGGCCTGCCGTAGATATGGGATCTGCCCAAGATATGGCTGATCCGCCGAGAACCGGCATATCGACGGCAGATTCCATGTCTACGGGTGGGGCAGGTTCGGAAGACCGGATCGTGCTGACGGGGCTCGAAGTGTTCGCGCACCACGGAGTGTTCGACTTCGAACGGCAGAACGGCCAGCGCTTCATCATCGACGCCGAGGTCTCGGTCGACCTGCGCGCGGCGGCCTCCGGCGACGCGCTCGAACGCACGGTGCACTACGGCGAGCTCGCCGAGGCTATAGCCGCCGCCGTCGAGCGCGACCCTGTCGATCTGATCGAGACCGTCGCCGAGCGGGTGGCGGGCGTCGCCCTGGGCTTCGCCGGGGTGCGCCGCGCGACCGTGACGGTGCACAAGCCCGACGCGCCGATCGCGGCGGCCTTCGCCGACGTGGCAGTGACGGTGGTGCGGCCGTGATCGCCCAGATCGTTCCCGTGCTCTTCGCCTTCGGCGCCAACCTCGGCGACCGCGGCGAGACGATCCGCGCGGCCCAGCGGCAGCTCGCGCAGGCCCCGGGCATCCGCGAGCTGCGGGCCTCGCCGCTGCGCGAGACCATCGCGCTCACGGTGCACGGACCGGATCCGGACGCCCCGCGCTACCTCAACGGCGTGGCGATCGCCGAGACCGCAGTGCCGCCGCACGAGCTGCTCGACCTCATGCAGCGCATCGAAGCGGCGCACGGCAGGGTGCGCGACGAGCGCTGGGGCGACCGCACCCTCGATATCGACCTCATTCTCTACGGCGGACGCGTGATCTCCGACGAGCGCCTCGCGGTGCCCCACCCGCGCGCCCACGAGCGCGACTTCGTGCTCGCGCCCTGGCTCGACCTCGACCCCGGGGCGGTGCTCATGGGCCACGGCCGGGTCTCCGATCTGCTGGCCCGGATGGGCGACACGACTCGGCCGTTCGTCGAGCCGGACGCCGACGACGATGCTGCGGGTTCCCGTGCCGCGGGGTGAGCGCAGCAGCCCGGCAGCCCTGGCCGCTGCGGCCGCCGTGGGGGCGGCCGCCGGCCTGCTCGCGCAGTTCGTGCTGTCGAACCGCGGTCACGCACCGCTGGTGCCGCCGCTCTCGCTGCCGTTGACCCTGGTGCTGGTGGCCGCGGTGCTGCTCGTGTTCGCGCTCAGGCTGCGTCGCGCGCTGAAGAAGGGCGCCGGTGCGGTGAATCCGTTCCAGGCGGTGCGGCTGCTGGTCGCATCCAGGGCTGCTCAGATCGTGGGGGCTCTGCTCGGCGGGTTCGGGGGCGGCCTGGCGCTCTCGCTGCTCGGGCGCAGCGTGCCGGCGCCGACGGCGACCTGGCTGCCGATGCTGCTCACCCTGATCGCGGGGGCGGTGCTCACCGGCTGCGCCCTGTTCGCGGAGCACTGCTGCCGGGTGCCGCCGAGCGACGACGATGCCGAGGCCGAGGATGCGGATCCCGCTCCGGATGCCGGTCCCGCCGATCAGGCGGCGTTCCGCAGACGCTGACGCGCCGGGTTCGATACGCCCCGTCCGCGTCGGAGGCGGCCTCTACACTGGGGGACGTGAACGACGAACAGCGCATCAGCAGCGAACCGCAGTGGCCGAACGGCGAGGTCGAGTGGCAGCGAGTCTCCCCGAAGTACGCCGTGGCGGACCTGGTGCTCAACCTGCTGTTCGACGCCGTGGTGCTGGTCGTGCTGGTAGTGCTGCTCGCCGTGGTGCGCGATGAGACGCCGCTGCCGGTGATCATCGGGCTGAGCGCGCTGTTCGTGGTGCTGCTCGTCAACTCGCTGCTGGCGTTCCGACGGGTGAAGGCCATCGGCTACATCCTGCGCGAAGACGACCTGCTGTTCCGTCGCGGCATCATGTTCGAGCGGGTCATCGCCGTGCCGTACGGCCGCTTGCAGATGGTCGACGTCACGCGCGGCCCGCTGCTGCGCTCGCTGGGTCTCGCCACTCTGAAGTTCGTCACCGCTTCGGCTGCGACGGGCGTCAACCTGCCCGGCCTGCGTTTCGAAGACGCCGAGGCGCTGCGCGACCGTCTGGTGCAGCTCGCCGAGATCCGGAGGTCCGGCCTGTGACCGAGCAGCACGACGCCGAGACTCCGGCGCCCGGCCCCGGCGACGCCACCGGGTCCGACGACGCGGCGGGGCCTGCCGAGGCCGCGCTGCCCGGCACCGCCGACGCGGCGGGGTGGCGGCGGCTGCACCCGCTCTCGCCGCTGCTGCGCGGCGGGCTGGTGCTCCTCGTGATCGCGGGCATCGTGCTCGCCAACTTCCGCGACCGCTTCGTCGAGCTGTTCTTCGCCGACCGGGTCTGGAACGGGCGCGACGGCGTCGACATCGACCTCTCGACGGAGGGCGACGTGGTCGATCTCTACGAGTACCTGCTCGAGGAGGGCCTGCTGCTGCTCGTGCTCGGCGGCATCCTCGCGGTCATCCTGCTGATCGTGCTGTTCTCGTGGATCGCCTGGCGCTTCCACACCTATCGCATCGACGGTGAGGCGGTCGAGGAGCAGAGCGGCGTGCTCTTCCGCAAGCACCGGCGCGCCCCGCTCGACCGGATCCAGAGCGTCAACCTGCAGCGACCGCTGCCCGCCCGCGTGCTCGGCCTCACGAAGATCGAGGTGCTCACCGGCGGTCAGGGCGGCAAAGTCGACCTCGCCTACCTCAGCCATCGCGACGCGAAGACGGTGCGTGAGCAGATCCTGCGCCTCGCCGCGGCGAAGCGCGGCGGTGCTGCTGGGCGAGCGGCCGGAGTCGCCGCCGCTCCCGCCGCCGCGACTCCGGGCACCATCTCGGCACCCGCTCCGGTCGGTCCCGACGGCTACGTCTACGAAACGTCGAGCAGCGGGCTGACGGCCCGTGCGCAGGATTTCGTCGACCTCGATGTCGACCCCGCAGCGCTCGCAGCGCAGACCCTTGTGCGGGTGCCGGTGGCCCGTCTGGCCGGCAGCATCGCGCTCAGCTGGGAGGCCGTGATCACGGTGGTCATCCTCGTGGGCGTCGTGGTCGGCGGCGCGGTGCTCGAACCCGCGCTGATCCTGGGCGTCATCCCGCTGCTCATCGTGATGGCGGGCATCATGTTCGGGCAGTTCAACAAGGGCTTCAACTTCACCCTCTCGCGCTCCGACGACGCAGTGCGCACCGGGGCCGGCCTCACGTCGACGGTCACCGAGACGGTGCCGTTCGGCCGCATCCACGCCGTGGAGGCACGCCAGCCGCTCCTGTGGCGCGGGTTCGGCTGGTGGAAGGTGCGCATCACCACCGCCGGGCACTCCCTCGCGCAGGGCGGTCAGAACGCCATGCAGAACGTGGTGCTGCCGGTCGGCCGCGAACCCGACGTGCTGCGGGTCATCGAGACGCTGCTGCCCGGCGTGGGCGATGAAGAGCACGAGATCGCCGGGCTGCGGAACGGGCTCTCGGGTGCGGCGCACGGCTACCTCGGCGCGGGGCGGCGCGGCGCGGCAGTGCTGCTGTGGGGTCGCTCGCGGGCGGGCATGCGGATCGCCGACGCCGACCGGCCCGAGGCCACGCTGCGCATCCGACGCGGTGCGCTGACGCGCTCCTTCGCCGTGATGCCGGTGCTGCGCGCCCAGTCGGTGCAGCTGCGCCGACCGCTGCTGCACCGCTTCCTGGGCCTGGCCTCGCTGCAGGCGCACACGGTGCTCGGACCGGTGCGGGTGGAGATGCGCGGCCTCGAACTCGCGGCTGCGCAGCGCACCTTCGACGAGCTCGCCGCAACCGTGCTGCGAGTGCAGAACGCGGAGGCGCAGCAGCGGGCGGGGATCGCTCCCGAGCCCGAGGCTCCCCGGCACCCCCGGGAGCCGCAGGAGTGAGCGCGGGCCAGCAGGCATCCCGGCTCGGCGTCGGGCTGGTCGGCGCCGGGCGGGTGGGGCCCGTGCTGGCCCGCGCTCTCGCGGGGGCTGGCCACGCGATCACCGGCGTCTCCGCGATCAGCGAGCAGAGCCGGGAGCGGGCCGAGGCCATGCTGCCCGGTGTGCCGATCCTCGAGGTGGCCGAGGTGGTGCGCCGCTCCGAACTCGTGCTGTTCGCGATCCCGGGATCCGAACTCCCCGACCTAGTCGGCGGACTCACCGCGACGGGGGCGTGGCAGCCCGGTCAGCTCGCGATCCACACCGCCCCCGAGCACGGCTACGGCGTGTTCGCCCCCGCCCTCGCGGCCGGGGTGATTCCGCTCGCGCTGCACCCCGCCGTCGTCTTCACCGGCACCAGCCTCGATCTCGCGCGGCTCGCCGGGGCCTCGGTCGCGGTCACCGCGCCCGCTCCGGTGCTGCCCATCGGCCAGGCGCTCGCGGTCGAAATGGGGGCCGAACCCCTGATCGTGAGCGAGCGGGACCGGCCCGCGTACGCGGAGGCGCTCGACGCGGCCGCCGAGTTCTCACGCGCGGTCGTGCGGCAGGCCGTCGATGCGCTGCGCGGCCTCGGCATCGAGCAGCCCGACCGCGTGGTCGGGGGCGTCGTGCGGGCCTCGATCGAGGACGAGCTGCGCGACGCCGTGGCTGAGCCCGGTTCGGAACCCGCCCTCTGAGCCTTTCTGCGTCCGCGCCCCGCACCAGGACTGCGCTGAACCGCGTCGCGTCTGAACTCTACTCATACCTGCTCATACCTGCCCGTTCTCGCCCCTACCCGCCTGCACCCGCCCGCCCCGCTCTGCACCGGGCCGGGCGCGCGCAGCGGACGGGTAGGATGGATCGGTGCGCCGGGAACACCCGTGTTCGGCGCGCTTCGAGCCCTGACCACGGAGGATCCGCCACATGAGCGAGCAGCCCGCAGCCCCCGCGCCCGTCGAGACCGAAGAGGATCTCTTCGAACAGAAGCGCGTGCGCCTGGAGAAGCGGGACCGGCTGAACGACGGCGCGGAGCTCGGCGGGGGCGCATACCCGGTCGAGGTGCCGATCACCGCGACGATTCCCGAGGTGCGCGCGAAGTGGGCCCACCTGGAGGAGACCCCCGACAGCGCCTCGGGCGAGACCGTCGGCGTAGCGGGCCGCGTCGTGTTCCAGCGCAACACCGGCAAGCTCTGCTTCGCGTCGCTCCAGGCCGGCGACGGCACCCGTATCCAGGCGATGGTGAGCCTCGCCGAGGTGGGCGAGGAATCGCTCGCCGCCTACAAGGAGCTCGTCGACCTGGGCGATCACCTCTTCGTGAGCGGCGAGGTCGTCTCGAGCCGTCGCGGCGAGCTGTCGATCATGGTGCGCGAGTGGCGGATTGCCGCGAAGGCCCTCGCCCCGCTGCCCAACATGTACGCGGAGCTCAACGAGGAGTCGCGGGTGCGCCAGCGCTACCTCGACCTCATCCAGCGCGAGCAGGCCCGCAGCAACGTGGTCACCCGCGCCCGCACCATGGCGAGCCTGCGCCAGACCTTCGCCGAGCGCGGCTTCATCGAGGTCGAGACCCCGATGCTGCAGACCATGCACGGCGGCGCGTCCGCGCGTCCGTTCGTCACCCACTCGAACGCCTTCGACACCGAGCTCTTCCTGCGCATCGCGCCCGAGCTGTACCTCAAGCGCGCGGTGGTGGGCGGCCTCGACCGGGTGTTCGAGATCAACCGCAACTTCCGCAACGAGGGTGCCGATTCGACGCACAGCCCCGAGTTCGCGATGCTCGAGTCGTACCAGGCCTACACCGACTACCACGGCATCGCCGACCTCACGCAGCAGCTCATCCAGAACGCCGCGCTCGCGGTGAACGAGGGCACGGAGCGCGCGGGCGGTCATGTGGTGCGCTGGGCCGACGGCACGCTCTTCGATCTCGGGGGCGACTGGGATCGCATCTCGATGTACGGCACCCTCTCCGAGGCCGCGGGCCGCGAGATCACCCCCGAGACCTCCGTCGAGGAACTGCAGGCCATCGCCGACGCCGAGGGCGTCGAGGTGCGGCTGCCCAACCACGGCAAGCTCGTCGAGGAGCTGTGGGAGCACTTCGTGAAGGACGGCCTCACCCGCCCCACCTTCGTGATGGACTTCCCGGTCGAGACGAGCCCGCTCACCCGCCACCACCGCTCCATTCCCGGCGTGGTCGAGAAATGGGATCTCTACGTGCGCGGCTTCGAGCTGGCCACGGGCTACTCCGAGCTCGTCGATCCGGTGGTGCAGCGCGAGCGCTTCGTGCAGCAGGCGGCCGAGGCCGCGCGCGGCGACGACGAGGCGATGGGAGTCGATGAGGACTTCCTGCGCGCTCTCGAGCACGGCATGCCGCCGTCGGGCGGGATGGGCATGGGCATGGACCGCCTGCTCATGGCGCTGACGGGGCTCGGGATCCGCGAGACGATCCTCTTCCCGCTCGTCAAGTAGTCGTCGCAGGCCGGGCGCACCGTCCGGTGCGCAGTCGTGGCGGTCCCAGGAATCGCCGGGGGAGGGCCGGTACGCTGGTGGTCATGGATAACTGGTGGATGAACGCGATCTGGTCGCTGATCCCGACCGTGCTCATCGGGCTCTTCTTCTGGATGGTACTGCGTCTCATCCTGCGCGCGGATCGCACGGAGCGCCGGGTCTACCAGCAGATCGAGAACGAGGAGCGAGCAAAGGCGGGCCTGCCGCTGCGCGACGAGTCCTGACGCCCGCGCCTCGATAGAGTGTTCTCACACGCGTGAGACTCGCTCATCGGGGTTCAGGGGAGGCAGTCGGGCATGGATCTGAGCTGGTCCGGATTCAATTGGCCGTACCTGTGGACCCTCACAGCGCTGATCGTCGACATCGTCATCAGGATCGTCGCCCTCTTCGTGGTGCCGCGCAACCGCCGCCCGACCGCCGGCATGGCCTGGCTGCTCGCGATCTTCCTGCTGCCGGTTCCCGGACTGCTGCTCTTCCTCATCATCGGCAGCAAGCGGCTCCCGAAGAAGCGCGAGCGCATGCAGGAGGCGGTCAACGAGTTCGTCGCCGAGATCTCGAGCCGTGAGGACAACGGTCTCGTCACCCCCGAGTCGGATCTGCCGCCCGGGGTCGACAACGCCGTGAAACTGGGCCGCTCGCTCGGCGCCCAGCCGATGCTGCTCGGCAACACGGCCTCGCTCTGCATCGACTACGAGGAGTCGCTCGCCCGCATGGCCGAGGCGATCCGCCAGGCGCGCGACTACGTGCACGTCGAGTTCTACATCCTCGTGCACGACCGCGCCACCGACGACGTCTTCGCCGCGCTGCGGGACGCGGTCGCGCGGGGCGTGAAGGTGCGCGTGCTGCTCGATCACGTGTCGGCGGTGCGCAACCCCGGTGCGAAGCGCACCCGGCGGAGCCTCACCGAGATGGGAGCCGAGTGGGTCTACATGCTGCCGGTGCGGCCCTGGCGGGGTGAGTACCAGCGGCCGGATCTGCGCAACCACCGCAAGCTCCTGGTGGTGGACGGACGGGTGGGATTCATGGGGTCGCAGAACCTCGTCGACTCCAGCTACAACAAGCGCTCGAACCGGCGCCGCGGGCTGCACTGGAAAGACCTGATGGTGCGCGTCGAAGGGCCGATCGTGCTCGGTCTCGAAGCGGTGTTCCAGGGCGATTGGTACATCGAGACCGGGGAGTACCTCACGAACATCGCGGAGGGGCCGATCGAGGTCGAACGGCCTGGCGCGCTCGACTGCCAGATCGTGCCCAGCGGGCCCGGCTACGGGGCCGAGAACAACCTGCAGGTGTTCGTCTCGCTGCTGTACGCGGCTCACCGGCGCATCAGCATCACGAGCCCGTACTTCGTGCCCGAGGGCTCCATCATGAATGCTCTGCGCGCGGCGACTTCGCGGGGCGTGGAGGTCGAGCTCTTCGTCTCCGAGATCGGCGATCAGGCCGTGGTGTACCACGCGCAGCGCTCGTACTACGAGGAGCTGCTGCGTGCGGGGGTGAGGATCTGGATGTTCAGGCCACCCTACATCCTCCACTCGAAGCACTTCACCATCGACGACGACGTGGCCGTGGTGGGCTCGTCGAACATGGATCAGCGCTCATTCGGGCTGAACATGGAGATCTCGATGGTGGTGCACGGCGCGGCCTTCGTGCAGGATCTCGACGGGGTCAACGCCTACTACCGGGAGAACGCGCGCGAGCTGACGCTGGAGGAGTGGCAGCAGCAGTCGCTGCCGTCTCAGCTGCTCGACGGGCTGGCCCGCCTCACCTCGGCTTTGCAGTAGTCGGCCGGGGCTGCGCGGGGCGTGCCGGCCGGGGCCGTCGGCGCCGTTTTGGATTTCCGCCGCGCGTGTGCAACCATTCCTCTACCGCATTCGACGGAAGGAAACGCAATGGCGCGTCAGACTGCTTCCCCCCTACCCGAAAACACCCCCGTGGCGAGCACCGCAGGTGCTGAAGGCGCGGGAGAAGCGGCCGTCGCCGCGGTGAAGAAACCTCGGGCGACGAAGCCCCGGAGTGCGAAATCGGCAGCCAAGACCGCCGTCTCGAAAGCGGTCGCGAAGCCGAAGGCCGCGGCGAAGCCCCGCACCGCCGCGAAGACGGCGGCTGCGGGAGGAGCCGGATCGGCGACCCCCGAAGCTCCTGCCGCCAAGAAGCCCGTCGCACTGCGCAAGCGGCCCCGGAAGGCCCCCGTCACCGGCCCGGTCACGATCGGACGCAGCGGCTTCACGAAGCTCAAGAACATCTCCGAGATCCGCCACTACCTGCGCACGAGCGACACCCCCGTGTTCTTCGTGGGCGCGACGGCCTTCAACCTGCTCGGGCTCGACCGCTGGGTACGAGGGTTCTCGTTCATCCCCTACTACGACAGCTGGGACGGCAACCACCCGCGGGTGTTCACGCCGACCGAGAAGCCGTACGTCGAGTTCGAGAGCGGCGAGCAGATCAACAACTGGCTGCTCCGTCACCACGAGGTGCGCGCCCACATCGAGCGCCGCACGCCTCCCGGCGTGCGCCCGCAGGTGGTGATGGTGTTCTTCGACGAGGAGACCGAGCGCATCTGCGAGGAGCTCGACTACGAGCTGATCCTGCCCAGCAGCGAGCTGCGCGAGCGTCTCGACTCGAAGATCGTCACGACCCAGATCGCCGATTCGGTCGGCGTGCCGAGCGTGCCCAATGTGCTCACCACGGTGCAGGACTGGGACGAACTGGCGACGGTCGCGGAACGGGCCGGGCTAGGCCAGGATCTCGTGATCCAGACCGCCTACGGCGACTCGGGCAAGACCACCTACTTCGTGACGAGCGAGGCCGAGTTCGCGGCCATCGCCGACGAGATCACCGACGTCGAGATCAAGGTGATGAAGCGGATCAACAACCGTCCGATCGCCATCGAGGCGGTGCTGACCCGGCAGGGCACGGTGGTCGGGCCGTGCATGACGGAGATCACGGGGCACGCCGACCTGACGCCGTACCGCGGCGGCTGGGCCGGCAACGAGATGTTCCCGACCGTGCTCGACGACGAGAGCCGCCACGCGGCGATCGCGCTCGTGCGCAAGCTCGGCGACCGCCTCGGCAAGGAGGGGTACCGCGGCTTCTTCGAGGTGGATGTGCTGCTCGACACCGACACGGGCGATGTCTACCTCGGCGAGCTGAACCCCCGCATCAGCGGCGCTTCCGCGATCACCAACGTGACGGCCGGGGCCTACGCCGACGTGCCGCTCTTCGCGTTCCACCTGCTCGAGTACTCGGGCATCGACTTCGAGATCGACGTCGAGGAGATCAACCAGCGCTGGGAAGATCTCGCCTCGGAGGACGAGTGGAGCCACATGGTGATCAAGCACACGAGCAACACCGTCGAGCGCATCGACGCCGCGCCGCGCACCGGGCGCTACTCGCTCGATCACTACGGCAACCTGGTCTACACGCACCACGACTACGACTGGCACCTGCTCGGCAACGAGTCCGACGCGTTCTACCTGCGCATCTATCAGGAGGGCGACTACCGCTGGAAGGGTGCGGACCTGGGCATCCTGGTGACGAAGGCGCACCTCGAGGCGAGCCACGGCGGTCTCACGCTGCACGCGAAGTACCTCATCGACGCGATCCGGGGCATGTACCGCACGACCGTCGTCGAGGGGGAGGAGCCCGCTCCGAAGCCGGCCCCCGCCAAGGGCAAGTGAGCCGCGTGGGATACTGAACGGATGAGTGCTGAGACCGGATACGGCGTGAACGGCCCGAGCACGGGCTTCATCGAGGTCGTCCCGCCGCTCGATCAATGGCAGTTCGCACCCTACCTGCAGTGGTCGATGCAGAACATCCAATCGTTCCTGCCGGTGCATCCGATCCGCCGGGGGGTGCGGGTCACCGAGTTCGCGCTCCGCCCGGCGGATCTCGGCGCCCTCACCGTGCCGCACCCCTGGGAGGATCGCAGCGCCACCTTCACCGAGGTGATGGCGGCGACCCACACCGACGGCTGGATGATCACGCACCGAGGTGCGATCGTGGGCGAGCAGTACCTGGGCACCCTCGGGCCGGCGGTGATGCACCTGCTGATGTCGGTCTCGAAGTCGCTCACCGCGACGACCGCGGGGCTGCTCTCGGCGAGCGGCGAGCTGAACCTCGACGCCCCGGTGACCGACTACGTGCCGCAGCTCGCGGGATCCGGGTACGCGGGGGCGCTCGTGCGCCACCTCGTCGACATGCGCACGGGGGTGCGCTTCTCGGAGGAGTACCTCAACGAGGACGCCGAGGTGCGTCTGCTCGAGGAAGCCATCGGCTGGGCTCCGAAGAAGCACCCGGAGGTGCCCGACTCGCTGCTCGGCTTCCTCGCCACGCTGGGGCAGGATCGCCCGCACGGCGGCGCGTTCGACTACAAGTCGTGCGAGACGGACGCCCTGGGCTTCGTGATCCAGGGCGCGGCCGGCCGGCACGCGGGCGACGTGATGTCGGAGCGGCTGTGGCAGCCGATGGGCGCCGAGTTCGACGCGCACGTGGGCATCGACAGCGTGGGCGGCGGCATGTTCGACGGCGGCGTCTCGGCCGCGATGCGGGATCTCGCGCGCTTCGGCAACCTCTACGTGAACCAGGGCTACGCCCTCGACGGCGCTGCGGTGCTGCCCGAGTGGTGGGTAGAGGACACCTTCGCCGGCGGGCCGGACTCTCGGGAGGCCTTCTCCCGCTCCGACGACGCCACGTACATGCGCGGCGGGATGTACCGCAACGGCTTCTGGTTCCCGGGCGAGAGCGGCGACGTGATGCTGGCTCTCGGCATCCACGGCCAGATGATCTACATGAACCGGGTGACGGGCGTCGTCGCGGTGAAGGTGTCGAGCTGGCCCACGCCGCAGGACGCCGAGAAGCTGTTCTGGACGGTGCGCGCTTTCGAGGTCGCCTCGTGGGCGCTCAACCGCGGAGAGGCGTAGCCGTCTCCGGTGCTCGGGCGACGCGCAGCGCGCGCCCGGCGTGCGCTGCGGCCCCGTGGGCCGAGGCGTCGTCGACCGAGGCGTCGTCGAGCTGATCGCGGCTGAGCAGCCAGATCTCGCCGTTCAGGATGCGCGGCACCGCCGAGTCTCCGAGGCGGGCGAGCCCCGCGCGCAGCAGCGCGCCGTGCGCGACCACGATGGTGCCGGGCGCGCGGTCGAGGATGCCGAGCATGGCGGCAGCGGCCCGTTCGGCGAGCAGTTCGCCGGGCTCGGCGCCGGGGATGTCGAGCCCGGGCCAGCGCGCGTGCGCGTCGCTCACGAGCAGACCCTCGGCCGGGCCGAAGTCGCGTTCCCAGAGCGCCGCGTCGATGCGGGCCTGCGCGAGCCCGAGCGCTGTCGCGATGATCTCGGCCGTCTCGATCGCGCGCCCGAGGGGCGAGCTGAGCAGGCCGCGCCAGGGGGCGCCGCCTCCGTCAGCGAGCTCGGCCAGGCGGGCTGCTGCAGCGGCCGCCTGGGCGCGCCCCGTCGTGTTGAGCGGCACCTCGGTGCGCCCCTGGATGCGGCGCGCCAGGTTCCAGTCGGTTTCGCCGTGTCGCACCAGGGCGATGGCGTTCGCGGTCGACGGGGTCATGCATTCACCATAGGCGGTACCGGCTGAGTCTCTTCGGACGCGGACCCGCGCCGCCCCCGGATCGGCTGTTGCCGAGCCCCAGCCGGCTGCGCGCCCGCCGCTCGATGCCCGGCGGGAGGCGCGGCGTAGGCGATCGCGCGTTCGATCTCGATGCGCACGCGCGTGCCGGCCGCGCAGCGCACCCCGTGTGCGCGGCTGCGCAGCCGCAGCCCGTTCCAGTCGACGACGAGGTCGTCGCCGTCACGGCCGAAGAGCGAGGAGGCCACGACGGCGGGCCCGTCCGCATCCGGGACGACGCGCACGTGCTCGGGCAGCACCGCCAGCTCGACGGGGGTGCCGGGCGCGGCTCCGGATGCGGCCTCGGCGGCGGGCGGCGCGGCTCCGGGACCGGCCGCGATCCGCTCGGCCGAGACGTGGAGGGGTAGTCCGTCGGCGCGGAATCCGCCCGCTTCGAGCCCGCCAGCGATGACGGTCGCGTCGGCGATGAAGCCCGCCACGAACGCCGAGGCGGGGCTCCGCAGCAGCTCGGCCGGGGTGCCCTGCTGCTGGATGCGGCCGCCGTCGAGCACCACGACGCGGTCGGCCAGCGCCAGCGCCTCGCTGCGGTCGTGGGTCACGTGCAGCACGGTGAGCCCCAGCTGTCGGGTCAGCTGCCGCAGCTCCAGCCGCAGCCGGTCGCGCAGCGGCTCGTCGAGCGCCGACAGCGCCTCGTCGAGCAGCAGTACGCGCGGGCGCGCGACGATGGCGCGGGCGATCGCGACGCGCTGCCGCTGACCGCCCGACAGCGTCGCCGGGTTGCGGCGCTCGGCGCCGGCGAGGCCGACGAGCTCGAGCGCTTCCGAGACGCGGCGCGCCCGCTCGGCACGGGCCACCCCGGCGCGCCTGAGCGGGTAGTCGATGTTGCGGCCCACGCTCCAGTGCGGCCAGACCGCGTGCTGCTGGAACACCATGCCGAGGCCGCGGCGCTCGGGCTCCACGCAGCGGTCGGCGTCGGCCACGACGGCGTCGCCGATCCGCACCGATCCCGCCGTGGGCCGCACGAATCCCGCAATGGTGCGCAGCAGTGTCGTCTTGCCCGAGCCCGACGGGCCGATGAGCGCCACGAACTCGCCGTCGCCGACCCGCAGATCGACGTCGGCGAGGCCGAGATGGCCGCCCGGGTAGGCGAGGCTGACCGAGGTGAGGGAGACCGAAGACATGGGGGTTCCTAACGGGAGCTGCGCGCCGTGAGACCGAGACCGGCGAGGCCGACGAGCGCGACGATGAGGGAGAGGGCGGACGAGGCGTTGTAGGCGCCGGCCTGCTGCAGATTGAAGATGACGACGCCCAGGGTCTGCGAGCCCGGGGAGAGCAGCAGCACCGACAGAGTGAGCTCGCGCACCGCGGTGAGCGCGACGAGCACCGACCCCGACAGGGCGGCGGGTACGGCCATGCGGCACGAGATGTCCCACAGCGCCCGCAGGCGTGAGGCGCCGGCCACCCGCGCGACCTCCTCGGCGGTGGCCGGGGTCGCCGCGAGCGGAGCGCTCACCGACTGCACGACGAGTGCGAGGAACGAGGTGAGGTAGGCGCAGAGGATGATCCACGGCGTGTTGTAGAGCCCGATGCTCGGGGCGATCACCAGCCACGCCACCGCGATCACGAGGCCCGGGATCGCCTGCGGCAGCAGTGCGAGCCCCAGCAGCCCGGCGTTGTCGCGGGCGCGCGTGCGGGTGACGAGCGTGCCGATCGCAAGCCCCAGCAGGCCGCAGATCACGGCCGCGGAGACGGCGAGCATCACCGAGTTGCCGATGCCGGCGAGCGTGCCTGACGCCGTCAGCGCGCGCTCGAAGCTCGCGAGCGTGAGGTTCTCGAGGGTGAAGGGCACGCCGGGCGCGGGCAGCAGCGACTGGGCGGTCAGCGTGACGAGGGGCAGCACGGTGATCGCGAGTACGATCGCGGCCGTGACGAGCCCCGCAAGCACGCGCGCCCGGCCGAGCGGCAGCCGGTCCGGCGCCGCGGCCTGCCCGTCGAGCTCGACGCGGGTGCGCGAGCGGAGCAGATCCACCACCGCGCCGAGCAGCGCGATCACCAGCAGCACGAAGCCGATCGCCGCGACCACCGCGAGCGGATCCTCGACCGTGCCCGACTGGAGATAGCGGTAGACGAGCGTCGACAGCGTGACATAGCGCTCGGGCAGGCCGATGATCGAGGGGATGCCGAAATCGGCGAGGTTCGAGACGGCGATGAGCGTGAACGATGACAGCATGGCGGGGCGCAGCAGCGGCAGCGTCACCGCCATCATCGCGCGGCCGGCGGAGGAACCGGCGATCCGCGCGGCCTGCTCGAGGTCGGCCGGCACGCGCCGCAGCGCCGCGGTGACGATCATCATCGCGACGGGGAAGCCGTGCACGGTGAGCAGGAAGACGACGCCGTCGCCGCCGTACAGATTCCAGAGCGGTGCGCCGAAGCGGGCCGACCACCACGTGTTGACGGGCGAGCTCGGCCCGAGCAGACTCAGCCACGCGATCGCGCCCACGAACGGCGGCATGAGCAGCGGGCTCAGAGCGAGCAGGCGCAGCGCACGACGGCCCGGCAGATCGGTGCGCTCGAGCAGCAGCGCGAGGGCGGTGCCGACGACCACGGCGAGCGCCCCCGACAGCGTGGCCGAAACGAGCGAGTTGACCGTCGCCTCGAGCACCGCGGGGTCGGCGAGCTGAGCCCAGCCGCCGCCCGTCGCGGCGATCGCCACAATGGCCGCGATCGGCAGCACCACGAGCGCGCCGACCGCGATCCACAACGCGCCGCGAACGGCGCCGAGGCCGTCGAGGCGCGCGGCGCGCCCGCGGGGCCGGCCGGTGACGACCGGCCCCGCGGGCACGAGCACGTTACTGGAAGAGGCCATTGAAGGTCTCGACCGCGGATGCCTGGGTGGCGCGGATCTTCTCCAGCTCGGGGGTCAGCAGCACGATGTCCGAGATCTCCGGAGCGCCCTTCGGGCTCTGCACGTCCTCGCGGATCGGCAGGTAGGACTGGGTGACGGCGATCTCCTGGCCCTGCTTGCTGATCAGGAAGTCGACCAGCAGCTTTGCGGCCTCCGGCTGCTCGGTGTCGGCGAAGATGCCGACCGGCTGCGAGACGAAGGGCACGCCCTCCTCGGGGTAGACCGCCTCGATCGGCGAACCGGCTGCGGCGAGATCGCGCACGAGCGAGTCGACGACGATGCCGACGGGGCTGCTGCCCTCGGCGACCGCCTGCGACACCGGCCCGTTGCTCTCGGCGATCAGCGGCTGGTTCGCGGCGAGACCCTCGAGCCAGCTCAGCCCGAGCTTCGGCTCGTCGAGCCAGACGGCGGCGTTGTAGGCCGCTGCGCCGGACACATCGGGGTTGGGCATGGCGATCTTGCCGGCGTAGGCGGGGTCGGTGAGATCGTGCCACGAGGTCGGCGCGTCGGTGATCGTGTTCGTGTTGACCGCGATCACCGTCGGCAGCAGGCGCGTGCCCACGTAGAAGTGCTCGGGGTCGATGAGATCCTGCTTGATGCTCGCGGCCTCGGGCGACTCGTACTCGAGCAGCAGATCGCGCTCGGCGTAGTCCTCGAAGGTGGGGGCATCGGCGGCGAGCAGCAGGTCGGCGCCGATGTCGCCGGCCTTCTCCTCGGCGGCGATGCGGGCGGTGAGGTCGCCGGTTCCGGCGCGGAACACCTCGACGTCGATCTCGGGGTGCTGCTCGGTGAAGGCGGCGATGAGTGCGTCGATCTTCTCCTGCGGCTCCGAGGTGTAGAGGGTGAGGCTCGCGGACTCGGCCTGAGGAGCGTCTGCCGCATCGGCGGCCGGTGCCGCGCAGGCGGTGAGCGCGAGGGCCGAGAGGGAGAGCGCCGCGACGGCGCCGAGCGAACGGTTACGGGACATGATCTGCTTTCTCTAGGGGTACTGCGCGGTGCGTGAGGGGTCGGGAGAAGATGGGTGGCGGCGACTGCAGGCCGATCGCGGCGGCGCTCACGCCGAGGGCGGTGAACTGCACGAGCGAGAACATGGGCGCGTCGTGCCCGGCGACGGTGTCGGGGCCCGCGTCCATCACCTGGTGGTAGGCGAGCGAGGGACCGACGAACACGGGGATGCCGCCGAGCGAGGCCGTGAGCGAGTGGTGGAAGTGGCCGGCGAGGATCGCGCGGGTGTCGGAGCCTTCGAGCACGCTCAGCAGTTCGCGCGCGTCCGCGAGGCCCTGCGTGCTGAGCGACGGGAGGGGCGACTCGACGGGGGCGTGGTGCAGCGCGACGATGCTGCCGGACTCCGACGGCTCGCGGAGGGTCTCGGCGAGCCAGGCCAGCTGTTCGGCGCCGAGCGACCCGGTGCTCGAGTCGAGGCGCACGATGCGGTACCCCTCGACGTGCTCGACGCCGATGTGGCCGTGACGGTGGCGGGGCAGCGCGGTCGCGGCCGCCGGATCATCGTGGTTGCCGAGCACGGTGAAGACGGGGGCGCCCACGATCTCGGCCAGTCGGTCGCAGGCGCGCGCGACGGCGGGATACGCTCCCGGGTGGCCCCGCTGCGCGAGGTCGCCCGTGATGACGACGGCCTCGGGCGTCATGCCGACCGAGCGCGCGTACTCGCCCACGCGTTCGAGACGGCCGACGCCGTCGACGGTGCCGTAGAGCAGCCCCTCCTCGGTGGCGTGCACGTCGCTGATGTGCAGTACGGTGAAGCGCCCGGTCGCCGAGCTCATCGGACCGGCTCGGGATCGGCGGCGGGCGGAGCGGGTGCAGCGGCGGGCGGAGCGGGTGCGGCGGCGGGCGCCCGTCGGGCGAGTGCGGAGAGGTGCTCGGTGCGGGCACCGTGCCGCAGCAGGTAGGAGTGCGCGCCGCCCAGCCGATCGACGAGGTCGAGGGCGGCGAGCAGGGCCTCGGCGGGGCTGTCGAGGTGCAGCCGTTCGGCGTCGGCCCGCGCGGTCGCGGCGAGGTCGAGCGCGTCGAGCTGCCGGGCGACGAGTTCGCGGCGGGCCGGGCGCACCGTCGACCCCGAGCGCGCGTAGTCGTCGAGCACGTCGCGGCGCGGCTCGCCCGCGGCCAGCCTGGCGAGTGCGACGACGAGGCCGGTGCGGTCCTTGCCGGCGGTGCAGTGCACGACGGCGGTGCCGGGGTGCTCGGCGATCGCGATCACGGCCGCGGCGAGCTGCGGGCCGCGATCCCGCACGAGGCCGGTGTAGACCGACTCGATCGTGCCGCTCGACGGCGGGCGCTCGCCGTAGAGGGGGAGTGAGCGCACGGCGAGGGAGTGGCGGCGGGCGCCGCGCTCGGAGGGTTCGCGCAGGTCGATCACGAGGTCGACGCCCCGGTCGCGCAGGGCGCGCTCGCCGTCGGCGGTGAGCTCGTCGAGCGCGGCTGCGCGTACGAGCCACGGTGCACGCTCGGCGCCGATGGCGCGGGCGTTGTAGCTGCCGTCGAGCGGGAATTCGAACACGGGACTCCTCGGGTGATGCGGCGGTGATTCCGCTTTGTTCCAGAGTTTCTGGAACGCGTTACATCACCACTATCGAGGGGCCGGGTGGCCGGAGGATGAACGGGGAGGGAACCGCGCGCGAAGAGTCGGGAACGCGCCGGCCGGGACCGCGCTAGGCGTCAGCGTCCGTGAGGGCGTGCGCCACGACCGAGCGCATGTCGAGGGAGTCGACGGCCTCGGCGGACCCGAGGCGGCCCGCGACCGCTGTCACCAGTGCGTGCAGCAGCACGGCGTGGGTGAGGCGCACGAAGAAGGGGTCGATCGTGTGCTGCGATCCCGCTGCGCCGGTGGAGACGACCACGTCGGCGAGCTCCGGGATCGGCGCACGCGGGTAGCTGCACAGTGCGATGACGGTCGCACCGCGCTGCTTCGCGGCCCGGCAGGCGGCGAGGGTGTGCGCGTTCGCCCCGGAGTGGCTGAGTGCCAGGCAGACGTCGCCGGGCCCCAGGGTGTGCGCCGCGAACTGCTGGGCGAGAATGTCGAGCGGCGCCTCCACCGCCCGCCCGATCGTGGCGAAGCGCATGGCCGCGTCCTGCAGCGGCGGCGCCGAGAAGCCGTTGGCCGTGAAGCACACGCGCCCGGCGCCGGCGACGGCCGCGGCCGCCTCGGCGAGCGCGGCGCGGTCGACCGCGTCCCGCCCGAGCAGCAGGGCCTCGCGGGCGCGCTCGAACACCCGGTCGACGCTGTCGCCGGGGGCGGCCTCCGGGGGAGCCTCATCCCGCGCCAGTTCGAGGCGCAGGTGCTGGAAGCCCGTGAAGCCCAGCCGCTGGCAGGCCCGGATCACGGTGGCCGCCGAGGTGCCCGCGGCCGCGGCGAGCTGCTGCGTCGACCACTGCGGCACCTCGGCGGCGTGATCCAGCACCGCTCGCGCGACCGCCCCCTCGCTCGGGCCGAGCGCGGCGGCGTAGACGCGGATGCGCGCGAGGGCCGAGCTCGCGGCGGCCTCGGCGGCCAGCGTTCCGGGGTGCGTGGACATGCGGACAGGGTAGTGCACGCGGGTGTCGGCGAGGTGACGCGGCGAACTGCGGATCCGGAGCTCTGGGCATCCCGCGGCGGATCGCGCAGTCGCCCGATCAGGCCCTCGGGCGCCCGTCGATGACGAGCAGCTCGCCGACTTCGCAGTCGAGCACGCGGCAGATCGCGGTGAGGGTCGAGAAGCGGATCGCGCGAGCCCTGTCGTTCTTGAGCACCGAGAGGTTGACGAGGCTGACCCCCACCCGCTCGCTGAGCTCGGTGAGCGTCAGGCCGCGCGCGACGAGCAGCTCGTCGAGGCGGCAGTGGATCGTGTGGCCCTCCTCGGGCTCGGCGGGGCTCACACCAGCCCCTCGGCGTCGCGCTGCAGGCGCTCGCCCACCACGAAGACCGTGCTCACCAGCGCGATCACGAACGTCGCCAGCACGTAGGGGGCCGGGGCGACGCCGAACACGATGTTGTCGAGCTGCCGGTCGGTGGCCCAGGCCAGCGCGCCGTTCGCGAGCATCGTGCGGCAGAGTTCCGACGCCGCGTAGCCGACCAGGCCGACGAGCCCCGCGACGCTGACGAGCCGCGTGTTGCGCCGGCTGAAGATGCGGCCTCGCAGCACCGAGATGGCGAGCGCGATCAGGCAGGCTGCGATGGTCGCGGTGACGAGGGTCGTGAGCACGGGCGCCGCGACGCCGGCGACGAGCGACGCGACCGGCATGTCGTCGACGTGGATCGTCGCGGCCTCGAGCTGCGCGGGCAGTTCGCCCGTGCCGGTGGGCAGCTCGATCGGCAGCCCGGGGAACCGCACCTCGACCGGGGCGGGGCCCGGGCCGAGCAGCTCGATGATGCGCTGGATCGCCAGCACGGCGGTGATGATCGTGACGACGGCGCCGGCGCCGACGAAGGCCCAGAGGCCCGCTCGGTCTCCGGTGGAGGGGCGGTGCAGGGCGGTGGAAACGGTCACGATCACTCCTTTATCGATATTCGTTATTATCGCTTTTCGATAAGCTACTCGGATCGCGCCGGATCCGTCAAGTCGAAGCCGGCCGCCGGCCGCCCCATTACGCCCAGATCGAACAGGCCCCCGCGATCCGCCATCACCCCGTAGCCTGGATGCATCGGCCGGGAGCGCACCGACGACGCGACCCCGAGCCCAGGAGGTTATTGATGTTCGAGAGATTCACCGATCGCGCCCGCCGGGTGGTTGTGCTCGCCCAGGAAGAGGCGAAGATGCTCAACCACAACTACATCGGCACCGAGCACATCCTGCTCGGCCTGATCCACGAGGGAGAGGGCGTTGCGGCCAAAGCGCTGGAGCAGCTCGAGATCTCGCTCGACGCCGTGCGCGCGCAGGTGACCGACATCATCGGCACCGGCCAGCAGCCGCCCCAGGGGCACATCCCCTTCACGCCGCGCGCCAAGAAAGTGCTCGAACTGAGCCTGCGCGAGGCGCTGCAGCTGGGCCACAACTACATCGGCACCGAGCACATCCTGCTCGGCCTGATCCGTGAGGGTGAGGGCGTCGCCGCCCAGGTGCTCGTGAAGCTGGGCGCCGACCTCAACCGCGTGCGCCAGACCGTGATCCAGCTCCTCTCCGGCTACCAGGCCGGCAAGGAGAGCGCCACGGTCGGCGCCCCCGAGCAGCAGAGCGACGCCAAGGGCTCGCAGGTGCTCGACAACTTCGGCCGCAACCTCACCCAGGCCGCCCGCGAGGGCAAGCTCGACCCCGTGATCGGGCGCGAGAAGGAGGTCGAGCGGGTCATGCAGATCCTCTCGCGCCGCTCGAAGAACAACCCGGTGCTGATCGGCGAGCCCGGCGTCGGCAAGACCGCCGTCGTGGAAGGCCTCGCCCAGGCCATCATCAAGGGCGAAGTGCCCGAGACGCTCAAGGACAAGCAGGTCTACGTGCTCGACCTGGGCTCCATGATCGCCGGCAGCCGCTACCGCGGCGACTTCGAGGAGCGCCTGAAGAAGGTCACCAAGGAGATCCGCAACCGCGGCGACATCATCATCTTCATCGACGAGATCCACACCCTCGTGGGTGCGGGCGCCGCCGAGGGCGCCATCGACGCGGCGAACATCCTGAAGCCGATGCTGGCGCGCGGCGAGCTGCAGACCATCGGCGCCACCACCCTCGACGAGTTCCGCAAGCACTTCGAGAAGGACGCCGCGCTCGAGCGCCGCTTCCAGTCGATCATGGTGAACGAGCCGTCGCTGCCGCACTCGATCAACATCCTCAAGGGGCTGCGCGACCGCTACGAGGCGCACCACAAGGTGTCGATCACCGACGGCGCGATCGTCGCCGCCGTGAACCTCGCCGACCGCTACGTGCAGGACCGCTACCTGCCGGACAAGGCCATCGACCTGATCGACGAGGCCGGCGCCCGCCTGCGCCTCTCGATCCTGTCGAGCCCGCCCGAGCTGCGCGAGTTCGACGAGAAGATCGCTGTCGTGCGCGCCGACAAGGAGCAGGCCATCGAGGCCCAGGACTTCGAAGCCGCCGCGAACAAGCGCGACGAGGAGAAGAAGCTCATCGCCGAGCGGCTGCGGCTCGAGAAGCAGTGGCGCTCGGGCGACGTCGCCACCCAGGCCGAGGTCGACGAGGGCCTGATCGCCGAGGTGCTCGCGCAGGCCACCGGCATCCCCGTGTTCAAGCTCACCGAGGAGGAGACCTCCCGGCTGCGCTTCATGGAGGAGGCCCTGCACCAGCGTGTCATCGGCCAGAACGAGGCCATCGCGGCGCTCGCCAAGACGATCCGCCGCCAGCGGGCCGGCCTCAAGGATCCGAAGCGCCCCTCGGGCTCGTTCATCTTCGCGGGCCCCACCGGCGTCGGCAAGACCGAGCTCGCGAAGGCGCTCGCCGAGTTCCTGTTCGACGACGAGGACGCGCTGATCTCGCTCGACATGTCCGAGTACGGCGAGAAGCACACCGTGTCGCGCCTCTTCGGTGCGCCCCCCGGATTCGTCGGCTTCGAGGAGGGCGGCCAGCTCACCGAGAAGGTGCGCCGCCGTCCGTTCTCGGTCGTGCTCTTCGACGAGATCGAGAAGGCCCACCCGGACATCTTCAACTCGCTGCTGCAGATCCTCGAAGAGGGTCGCCTCACCGATGGTCAGGGCCGCGTCATCGACTTCAAGAACACCGTCATCATCATGACGACCAACCTCGGATCGAGCGCGATCGCCGGCGGCCCCGTGGGCTTCCAGATCGAGGGCGACTCCTCGGTGGGTTACGAGTCGATGAAGGGCAAGGTCAACGAGGAGCTGAAGAAGCACTTCAAGCCCGAGTTCCTGAACCGCGTCGACGACACCATCGTGTTCCCGCAGCTCACCAAGCCCGAGCTGCTGCAGATCGTCGACCTCTTCGTGAAGCAGCTGAAGGACCGCCTGCTCGACCGCGACATGCACCTCGAGATGTCGCAGCCGGCCCGCGAGCGCCTGGCCGAGCTCGGCTACGATCCCTCGCTCGGCGCCCGCCCGCTGCGCCGCGCCATGCAGCGCGAGATCGAGGATCGGCTCTCCGAGCGTATCCTCGGCGCCGAGCTGCTGGCCGGCGACCTCGTGAAGATCGGCTTCGAGGATGGCGAGTTCACCTTCGAGACCGATCGTAACTCCGAGAAGGCGCACGGCGACTCCTCGGCGGCCTCGGCCGCCGCGGTGGCGTCGACGGCCGCCACCCCCGGCACCACCGAGTAGCTCTCGTGCGACGAAGGGCCCGCTGCTTCGGCAGCGGGCCCTTCGTCGTGTCTGCGCGCTGCCCGGCGTCTTCGTTCGGGCCGGCGATCGCAGCTCAGGCGGAGGAATTCGGCGAGTTGCTCCGGTCTGAACTGCGATCCACCGCCTGAGCTGCGGGGACGGGTGAGCTGGGGACAGGGCAGGGGAGTGGAGAGTCGGGGAGAGGGAAACGGCAGGGCGGGGGGGGTGGGGTGGGCCGCAGTAGGCTGGGGGGATGACGGATCCCGCAGAGATCAGCATCCGCAGCGCGCGCACGGATGACGTGCCGCGCATCGTCGCGCTCATGGAGCCGCTCGTGGTGCGACGCATCCTGCTGGGCAAGGACCTCGTCGACCTCTATGCGGCCGTCCCCGAGTTCCTGGTCGCGACCGACGGCGCCGATCGCGTCATCGGCTACGGCGCGGTGCACGTGATGTGGGAGCGGCTCGGCGAGGTGCGCACCCTCGGCGTCTCCGAGGACTGGCTCGGGCGCGGCATCGGTCACCGGCTGCTGGAGGCGCTCGAGGTGCGCGCCCGCGACCTCGGTCTCGCACAGCTGTTCTGCCTCACCTTCGAGACTGGCTTCTTCAGCAGGCACGGCTTCGAAGAGGTGAGCGAGAACACCGCGCTCGTCGCGACCGATGTCTACGCCGAGCTGCTCCGCTCGAGCGATGAGGGCGTGGCGGAGTTCCTCGACCTCGCCCGCGTGAAGCCCAACACACTGGGCAACACGCGCATGCTGAAGCGTCTCTAGGGGGCGTTCGGGGATACGCTGACGCTATGTCGACGCTGCGCAACCCGGTCGGGCCGAAGGATCGGAAGGTCTACCTCAGGCGGCGGATCCTGGTGCTCGCCGGGCTGCTGGCCGTCATCGCCGTGGTGGTTCTGGTCTTCGTGAAGCCCGGCGGGAGCGGCAGTGCGCAGGACGCGCGCGAGGTCGAGGTGCCCAGTGATCTCGCGGCCTCCGAATCGAAGAAGGCCGCGGAGGAAGACGAGGTCCCCGCCTGCAACGCGGCGCAGCTGCAGGTCGCGCCCGTGACCGACAAAACCGACTACGCCGAGGGCGAGCTGCCCCAGTTCGCGCTGACGGTGCAGAACACGGGCCAGGAGGCCTGCTCGGCGGATCTCGGCACTGCGGGCATGGAGTTCACCGTGACGAGCGGCGACGACCAGGTCTGGCGCTCGATCGACTGCCAGCAGAACCCCGAGCACCTCGCCGTGATCCTCGAACCCGGCGCGTCGCTCGAGACCGAGCCGGTGGCGTGGGATCGCACGCGCTCCAGCCCCGAGACCTGCGAGATCACCCGCGACCCGGTCGCTGCGGGCGGCGCCTCGTACCACCTGCGCGTCGCGGCCGCAGGCGTGCAGGGAGCGGGCACCGCGCAGTTCCTGCTCTACTGAGGCGACCTGCTGCCCGCGGTTGGCCGTGGCTGCCGCGCGGGTGGCCCGCCGCTGCCCCTGCGGGTTCTCACGATTCGGCGAATGGTGCTGCGGAATCGGCAGGAATGGGGTTATGGTGAGGCATGGACAAGAAGAAGGTTTCAGAGACCGGTATCCGGGTGGAGATCCTCCAGGGGACCGATGAAGCCGTCGCCGTCGACGAGCTCATCGACGACTTCCTGCACGGCGACATCCGCGGTGCGCTGCACGCGCTCCACGAGCCGCACGAGGCGGCGGGCGGGCCGGAGCCGGCCGCGGGCACCTGAGTGCGGATCAGCGCAGCGAGAGGTCTTCGAGGCGCAGCGCGAGCCACAGCTCGGCCCGGTCGTCGGCGTCCGAGAGCGAGCGCGAGGTGAGACGTTCGATGCGCGCGAGTCGGTCGCGCAGCGTGTTGCGGTGGATGCCGAGCCCGGCTGCCGCGGGCCCGCGCTGACCGTCGGCGTCGAAGACGGCGCGCAAGGTCTCGCGCAGCAGCTCGCGGTCGGCATCGCCGAGGCTCGGATCCCGCAGCGAGAGCGGACCGAGCACCCGCTCGCTGAGGGCGTCCCGGAGGCCGGGTGCGTCTTCGGGGGCGCCGGCCGCGGCGGCGGATCCGGCCGAGCCGGGCCCAGTCGCGGATCCGCCCGGCCTTCCCGACCCGGGATCCGCGCCGCCGAGGGACAGCAGCGCTTCGAGCAGCGGGGTGTCGCGGTCGGCCCACACGGTCTGGGGCACCCGCGGTGCGGTGTAGAGGGGCGCCGTCGTGGAGAGCGCGCGCAGGCGGGCTGCGGCCGAGCGCCGGCTCACGGGGATGTCGCTCAGGCGGCCGGGACGGCCGACCACCGCGTCGAGATCGTGGCTCTTCGCAGCCGCGAGGCACTGCTCGAGCGCGACCTCGGAATCGGCGCTCAGCTGCCAGGCGAGCGCGAGACCGGGCGCCGCGGGGTGCTCGGTCGCCGGCGCGATGAGCCGATCGAGGCCGCTGCGCGGGCGTCGGCGCCAGGCGGCCACGTCTTCCGCGCGGCCCTGCACCGCGATGGCTCGCACCCGCTCGGGCAGTTCGAGGGACGGGGCGAGGATCGCGAGGGATGACGGCGATCCGCTCCCCTCGAGCAGTGTCGAGGCGAGCCGTTCCCAGCGTTCGCGTTCGCGGGTCTCCTCAGCGCTGTCGCCGCGCAGGCTGAGGCTCAGCACCATCGACCCGGCCGCGATGACGGCGTGCCCCTCGGGGGTGAGGGGAGTGCTGCCGGCGACGGCGAGGCGCAGCGACGACTCCCGGTCGAGGGCGATGTGCTCGGTGCCGCCGGCCTCGTTCGCGGCCGCGAAGCCCGCGGTGCCGGCGAGCACGGCGCCGTCGGAGGCGACGAGCGCGAGCTGCCGCCCCGTCGCCTGCGCCACGCTCGCGAGCACCTCGGCGGGGCGCTGGCCGCCCCGGGCGCCGTCGAGCAGCCGCTGCTGCGCCTGCAGCGCTCCGCGCGCGGCTCGCAGTTCATCGGCCCTGATGAGGGCCGCGATGGCCTTGCTCACGGCGATGAAGGGGACGGGCAGCGGGATCTCGAAGAGCGCCACCCGGTACATGCTCGCCGCGGCGATGAGCGGCTGCGGTACGCGGTCGTGGTTGACGCCGATGCCGAAGCCGATCGCCGCGACCCGGGCGCGGCTGAGGCTCGCCACGAAGTCGCGCCAGCGGGCGTCGTCGGGGGCGAGGGCGAGCCCCGTGGTCATGATGATCTCGCCGCCGTCGAGGTAGGCGCTGAGGTCGAGCAACTCGGTCACGGAGCTCCAGCTGATCTCGGGGTCGCCGGATCCGGCCTGGATGAGCCGCAGCCCCAGATCGGGGAGGGAAAGCAGATCGGAGAGCGTGGCCATAGGGTGATTCTTGCACAAGAGCGAAGGCGGAGGCTATGCAAGGTTGCCGCAAGCCTGCACGCCTCCGATCCATAGACTGACGGTGTGAACGACGATACGCGCACCGATCCGACCCCGAGCTCCTCTCGCGCGGGCGAGGCCGCCGCAGAGGAATCCGCTTCCGCCGTCGAACCCCGCGGGGCGCTCGCGGGGATCCGCGTCGCCGATTTCTCCCGCGTGCTCGCGGGCCCGCACGCCACGATGATCCTCGCCGATCTCGGCGCCGACGTCATCAAGATCGAGAGCCCCGAGGGCGACGGCACCCGCCAGTGGCGGCCTCCCGTGAACGCCGTCGGGCAGAGCACCTACTTCGCCGGCGTCAACCGCGGCAAGCGCTCGGTCGTGTGCGACCTGCGCGACCCGGCGGGCCGCGCCCGCGCGGCCGAGCTCGCCCGCACCGCCGATGTCGTCATCGAGAACTTCAAGCCCGGCACCATGGAGAAGTTCGGGCTCGGCTACGATGCGGTGGCGGCTGAGAATCCCGGTGCGGTCTACTGCTCGATCTCGGGCTTCGGCGACACAGCCGGACGCGATCTGCCCGGCTACGACCTGCTGGTGCAGGCCGTCGGCGGCCTCATGAGCATCACCGGCCAGAGCGACCAGGCCGGCGGCGAGCCCACCAAGGTGGGCGTCGCACTCGTCGACATCCTCACGGGCCTCAACTCAGTGATCGGCATCCAGGCCGCGCTGCGCGCCCGCGACGGCGGCGCGGATCAGCCCGGCACCGGCCGCGGCCAGCACGTCAAGGTCACCCTCCTCGGCTCGTTGCTCTCCGCCCTCGCCAACCAGGCCTCGTCGACGCTGGAGACCGGCGACTCGCCGGGACGCATGGGCAACGCCCACCCCTCGATCTCCCCCTACGAGACGCTCGACGCCGCCGACCAGGCGATCGCCCTCGCCGTCGGCACCGACGGGCAGTTCAGCCGGCTCTGCGAGGTGCTCGGCGCGCCCGAGCTCGCCGCCGATCCGCGCTACGCGAGCAACCCCGAGCGCGTCGCGCACCGCGCCGAGCTGCGCGCCGCCCTCGAAGCACCGCTGCGCACCCGGCCCGCCGCCGAGTGGATCGAGGCGTTCACCGCTGCGAACATCCCCGCCGGCCGCGTGAACAACATCGCGCAGGCGATCGAGCTCGCCGACTCGCTCGGCCTCGACCCGGTCGCCGAGACCGTCGCGACCGGCCCCGACGGCGAGCAGCACGTGCTGCGCTCGGTCGCCACGCCGATCCTGCTCTCCGACACCCCCGCCCGCTACGAGACGCCGCCGCCCGCGGTCGGCGAGCACCAGAGCGCCGACTGGCTGCCGCGCTAGTCACGACCCCCGAAACCTCCCGCCGAGCAAAGGACCCACCATGACCACCACCATCGACCAGCTCTTCAACGTCTCCGACTTCGTCACCGAGGAGGAGCGGGAGTGGCAGCTGCGCGCCCGCGAGTTCGCGCAGACGCGCATCCGCCCCATCATCGACCAGGCCTTCGAGGATCGCCGTCTGCCCGTCGAACTGCTGCCCGAGGTGGGCGAGTTCGGCGCCTTCGGCATGTACATGCACGGCTACGGCCTGAAGGGGGCGTCGTCGGTGGCCTACGGGCTCGTGGCGATGGAGTTCGAGGCGGTCGACTCCGGCTTCCGCACCGCGCTCTCGGTGCAGGGCTCGCTCGCGATGGGCGCGATCTACAAGTTCGGCTCGGAGGAGCAGAAGCAGCAGTGGCTCCCCGCGATGGGGCGCGGCGAGGCCATCGGCTTCTTCGGGCTCACCGAGCCGCAGGGCGGATCCGACCCCAACACGATGCTCACCACCGCCCGCCGCGAGGGTGACGAGTGGGTGCTCAACGGCAAGAAGCGGTGGATCGGCCTCGCCACGATCGCCCAGGTCGGCGTGATCTGGGCGAAGGACGAGGAAGGCATCGTGCGCGGTTTCGTCGTGCCGACCGACGCCCCCGGTTTCAAGGCGACCGCCATCGAGAACAAGCTCTCCATGCGGGCCTCGCTGCAGACCGAGATCGAGCTGACCGACGTGCGGCTGCCCGCCGACGCGATCCTGCCCGGCTCGAAGGGTCTCTCCTCGCCGTTCAAGTGCCTCAACGAGGCGCGCTACGGCATCGCGTGGGGTGTCATGGGCGCTGCCCGTTCCTGCCTGGAGGCCGCGGTGACGCGCTCGCAGGATCGCGAGGTGTTCGGCACTCCCATCGGCGGCAAGCAGATCATCCAGGCGAAGCTCGCCGACATGTTCGTGGAGTACGAGAAGGGCCTGCTGCTCGCGCTGCACCTCGGCCGTCTGAAGGATGCCGGCAACCTGACGTACGGGCAGATCTCGGTCGGCAAGCTCAACAACGTCCGCGAGGCGATCAAGATCGCGGGCACCGCGCGCGCGATCCTGGGCGGCGACGGCATCACCAGCGACTTCCCCGTGATGCGCCACATGGCGAACCTCGAGTCGGTGCGCACCTACGAGGGCACCGATGAGGTGCACCAGCTGGTGATCGGTCGCGAGCTGACGGGCATCGCCGCCTTCTGAGGCGCGACCCGCCTGGTCGCGGCGGTGATCGGGTCGCGGCGGTGACCCGTATCTCGAAGGAGGCCCGTGTTTCGGATCGACTTGTGTCGATCGATCCGAAACACGGGCCTCCTCCGATGCAGGTGGGCTGTTGGCTGTCGGCTGTTCGAGCGGGATTCCAGCGGGCCGGCGAGCACCACCATTAATAGTTCTATTTGATATAGAGTTATTGTCATGCTCATTCGGATCAACGAGGCGAGTGATCGCCCCATCTACGCCCAGATCGCCGACTCCGTGCGCGCTGACGTGGCGAGCGGGCGCATCGGCCCCGGCGGCCCCCTGCCGCCCGCGCGCGAGGTTGCGACGGGTCTCGGCATCAACGTGCACACGGTGCTGCGCGCCTACCAGCAGCTGCGCGACGAGGGGCTGATCGATCTCAAGCGGCGGCGCGGCGCGGTGGTGACCTCCGCGGCCGCGGGACTCGTGGAGCTGCGCGGCGAGGTGCGTGCGCTCGTCGATCACGCCGCGCGGCTCGGCGTGGGCCCCGCACTGCTCGCGGCGCTCGTCGCCGAGACGCCGCCCGAGCCGCAGCCGCCCCTCGGTCTCGCATCGAGCGAGGTCGCCGCGTGAGCGGGCGCCGGCACCTTCGCGCCGTGAGCGGCCCCGGGCCGAACCTCGCACTCTCCGCGCGGCAGCGGGCCGATCTGCGGCGCGCGATGCGGGTCGCCCGCGTGCTCGGACTGCTGCTGCCCCTCGCGAGCTTCACGGCCGCGATCATCATGGTGCTGGTGTGGATGCCCAGGATCCCGAACCCCGCGGCGACGCACTGGAGCGGCGGCGGCCCGAACGGCTTCGGCTCTCCCTGGACCTACGTCTGGCTGCCCGTGCTCGCAGGCTACGGCATCGCGACGCTGATGTGGATGATCGTGGCCTACAGCGGTCGCATGCCGGCCGCCTCGCCGAAGCGCGTGCTGCCCGTCTGGTCCGGGTATCATCGATTCCTCACAGCATTCGCCTTCGGCTACGCCGTCTTCTTCACAATCACGATCCTCGCCTCGGTCGGGGCGCAGCTCGATCTCGATGACGCCCACGACGCCCCCGACATCGGCGGGGCGATGCTGCTCGCCTTCGGCGCCTGGGTGCTGGCGACGGGCCTGGCGTGGCTCGTGCAGCCGCGGGTCGAGATCCCCCGGGATCCCGTGCTCGAGAGCGAACCGCTGCCGCTCGCGGAGAGCGAGCGCGCGGTGTGGTTGGGTGAGGTGCGGCCGGCGAAGGGCCTGCTGTGGCTGATCGGCTCGACGGTGCTCGTGCTCGCCGCCGCGACCGTGCTCGTCTTCCTCGCGCCGTTCGAACCCGACGAGCGCGGAGCGGTCGTCGTCACGCGGATCGTCATGCTGTTCGTCCTGCTGCTCGTCGTCGTGCTCTTCTCGACGACCGTCTGGTTCCGGGTGCGCATCGACGAGCACGGGCTCGAAGCCCGATCGGTGCTCGGCTGGCCCGTGATCCGCCTGTCCGCGAGCGAGGTGCAGAGCGTGGAGGCGGCCGAGGTCAATCCGCTCGCCGAGTTCGGCGGATGGGGGCTGCGCTGGGTGCCCGGCCGCTTCGGCATCCTCATGCGCACCGGCGAGGCCCTGATCGCGACGCGCGGCGACGGCCGGATCTTCGCCATCACGCTCGACGACGCCGAGACCGCTGCGGCGGTGCTCGCGGCTGCCGCGCAGCGCGCCGCGGGCGGGAAGGCCGACGACGAGTGCCGAACCGAGAACGACGCAGAGCGAGGACAGGCATGACCGATCACCAGACCTGGCCGGACCGCCTCGAACGGGTGCCGTGGGGGCCGGTCGCCCTCTTCGCGCCGCTGGCCTTCGGGCTGGCCTGGCTCGTGGCGCTGCCGCTCTGGCTCATGGACCTCGAGAGCGCGTCGGCTCAGCTCGTCTTCACCGTCGTCGCCATGGCGATGATGTGCACGCCCGCCATCGCGGCGCTGGTGACGATGCTCGCGACGCGCACGCCCCGCAGCGAACGCCTGCGCTTCCTCGGGATGTGGCCGCTGCGTCCCGCGAAGCGTGTGGTCGGCATGACGCTGCTCGCCCTCTTCGCGCCGCTGGCGTTCTTCGCGCTCACGACCGCGGTGGCCGCGCTGTTCGGGTGGGTGCGGCTCGATCTCGTGCACTTCTCCGGTTTCGTCGAGGCGAGCACCGCGGCGCTGCCCGAGGGGGTGGATCCCGGCATCATGCCGCCCCCGGGCCTGCTCATCGGGGTCAACCTCGCGCTGTTCCCGATTCTCGCGGTGATCCCCAACTCGATCGTCGGCTTCGGCGAGGAACTGGGCTGGCGGGGCTGGCTGCTGCCGGCGCTCCGGCCGCTCGGGCTGTGGCCGTCGCTGCTGCTGAGCGGCGCGATCTGGGGGTTGTGGCACGCGCCGCTCACCCTGCTCGGGCACAACTACGGCCTGTTCGACTGGCGCGGTGTCGCCCTGATGACGCTCAACTGCACGATCCTCGGGGTCGTGTTCGGGTGGCTGCGGCTGCGTTCGGGATCGGTGTGGCCCGCGGTGATCGGGCACGGCGCGCTCAACGGCACGGGCGGCATGATCCTGTGGCTCGTCGCGGCGGGCGAGACCGAGACCTTCAACGCCGCGCTCGCGAGCGTTGCGGGGGTGGCGGGCTGGATCGTGCTCGCGGGCATCATCGCGGTGCTCGCCCTCACGGGGCAGCTGCGGCGCGAACCCGAGCTGGCCGCCGTGCGACCGTCAGCGTGAGCGGATCCAGTGCCTCGCCGCCCCGAGGAGCGCGCGGGGTGCCGGAGCTCGCGGTGAAGCGCTCAGGAGCGCGTGAGCGGGCTCAGGAGCGCTCGGGGAACCACCATACGGGCGCGAGTGCCACGATCGCGCTCAGCACCTCTTCATGGTCGGAGGAGCCGTTCAGCAGCCAGGCCTTGATCGCGCCGACGAGGCCGTGCGCGAAGAAGCGGGCGACGATGGCGCGGTCGACGTCGGGCAGCGGGGGCTGCAACTGAGCGCGACTCTCGAGATACTGCTCGAGAGTCGCGGTGAAGTGGTCGGCCAGCAGGTTGGGGATGGTGCCGTCCTGCTGCGAGTCGATGGAGAGCTCGTAGAGGCTGCGGTGCCTGTCTATGTGGTCGAGCACCTTGCTCACACTGGTGCGGAAGAGCTCGACGGGGTCGCCGCTGGTCGATGCGTAGCCCTCGATGAAGTGGGTGCGGGCCTGGTCGAGATCGAGATCGAGGGCGGCGCCGAGCGCTTCGGCGGGAGTGGTGTAGTGCTTGTAGAAGGTGACCCGGTTGATGCCCGCCTCGGCTGCGAGCTCGGAGACGGTGATGCTCGGGACGGCCTTCTCGGTGGCGAGATCGATAATTGCGCGATTCAGCGCGGCCCGGGTTCGGACGATTCTCGCGTCGGTCATACGACTACCTTAGTGCGCGGATCCGAGGAAGGGCCGGAAACCGGGCGCGTCAGCTCGGCGATGCGATCGGCGGCCTCGGGGTAGCGGTGCTGGAGCTCGGTGCGGTCGCCCAGCTCGAAGCCGTTCCAGGCGAAGGGCGGGGACATCGTCGTGCCGACGAGCGACCAGGAGCCGAGCGGCGACGAGCCCTGCATCACGCCAGGGGGCACCACGAGCTGCGGCAACTGGCCCGAGTCGGGGTCCGGGCCGAGCAGCCGGTGCTCGGCCCGGCCGTCCGGGTGCAGCAGCAGCAGGCTGAGCGGCGCTCCGGCGTACCAGTGGTAGACCTCGACCGAGTCGAGTGCGTGCAGAGCCGAGAAGTCTGGGTCCGCCAGCAGATAGTAGATGGCGCTCGAGTGCTCGTCGAGGTGCATGCGCCGGAAGAGCCCGCCCTCGTGCTCGAGCGGTTCGAGAGCCAGACGGTGCACCCACCTGGCCGCCTCGGGCGGCAGGGCCTCGGAGGCCGATCCGCCGACCGTCGCAGGGCTCACGCGAGCGCCGCCTCGCGGGTCTTGCGGAAGCGCTTGCTCATGAGGATGAGCACGAGCAGGGTCACCACGTAGGGGCCGGCATCGGTGAGCTGTTGCGGCAGGCCGAACGACTGCAGACGGAAGCCGATCGCGTCTGCGAAACCGAACAGCAGCGCCGCGCCGAGCACGCCGACGGGGTGGGCGCGGGCGAGCATGACCGCGACGACCGCGATCCAGCCGCGGCCGGCCGACATGTTCTCGGTGAACTGCACCACGTTGCCGAGCGCGAGCTGCGCCCCGCCGAGCCCGGCGAGCGCGCCGGAGGCGATGACGGCGCCCAGCTGGTAGCGCTGCGGGTTGACGCCCATCGTGGCCGCGGCGAGGGGTCGCTCGCCGACGCCGCGCAGCCGCAGCCCGAGGGGCGTGCGGAACAGCATGATCCAGAGAGCCGGAACGAGCAGCAGTGCGAGGTAGCCGAGCGGGGTGAGCGAGAACAGCGCCCCGAGCACGGGGATGTCGGCGAGCCCGGGGATGCGCCACACGGGGATGCCGTCGATGCCCGGATCCTGGAACACGCCCTGCACGTCGAAGATCGCGACGAGCAGGAAGCTCGTCATGCCCACCGCCAGGATGTTCATCGCGATCGCGAGCACGATGGGGTCGCCCTTGCGGTAGACCGTGCCGTAGCCCAGGATCAGCGAGAACAGTGCGCCGGCGAACATCGCGACGATCACGCCGACGATCCAGTTGTGCGCGAAGAAGGAGGCGGCGACGCCGCAGAAGGCACCGACGAGGATCATGCCCTCGAGGCCGATGTTGAAGATGCCGACGCGCTCCGCGAGCATGCCGCCGAGTGCGGCCAGCAGGATCGGAATGAGGGAGCGCAGCACCGAGGAGACGAGGTCCTGGTCGAACAGGTCGAGGAAGTTCATCGCTCGGACTCCTTCTCGGGTGCGGACTCGGCTGCCTCGGCGACGCCGGCACCGGTGAGGGCCGGTTGCGGCTCGCCCGGGGTGGGCAGCGGCGGGGGTGCGGTCGCGCCGTCGGAGGCGGCCCTCCTGCGCCGGAAGCGCGGCAGCGCCACGCGGAACGCGAGCAGGATGATGACGAGCGCCTGGATCACGGCGGCGATCTGGGGCGACAGCCCGAGCTCACGGCCCATCGCGTCGCTGCCCACCATGATCGCGGCGAAGAAGGTGCCGGCGATGACGATGCCGACCGGGCGGTAGAGGGCGAGCAGGGTGACCAGCAGTGCGGTCCACGCGTAGTTGGTCTGCACGAAGTAGCCCTCGATGAGACGCGTGTTGGGCGCCCCGATCACGAGCATCAGACCGAAGGCGCCCGCGAGGCCGCCGGAGAGTGCCATCGTGCGCAGCACGAGCGGGCCGGGCTGCACGCCTCCGTAGCGCACGAATTCGGCGTTCTGCCCGCTGAGCCCGGACTCGAAGCCGTAGCGCGTGCGGCGGTTCATGAAGATCGTCGCGATGACCACGAGGATCAGCACGATCAGCGACCAGTTGACGCCGGTCAGCACCATCGTGATCGGGTTCGTCGCGCCGAGGCTGCCGCGCAGCGTCTCGGCGAAGCCCGAGTCGCGGGGCACGATCATCGAGAGCTGCACCTCGGGCCGCACCTGGTCGCTGGCCACGAGGTCAGAGCTCGACTCGTCGAGCCGGAACCTGATGAGCCAGGACGAGAAGTAGCGGGCTGGGTAGTTCAGCAGCAGCGTCGAGAGCAGGATCGGCACGCCGAGGAGGTTCTGCAGCACCGCGGCGATGAGCCCCCAGGCCGCGCCCACGACCACGGCGGTCACGAGAGCGAGCAGCAGCACCAGCAGACCGGGGCCCGGCACGTAGATCGCCACGATGCCGCCCGCGAGCGCTCCGAGCCCCGCCTGCCCCTCGGTGCCGAGGTTCAGCACGCCGGCGCGGAAGGCGATGGCGATGGCGATGCCGATGCCGATGATCGGCACGGCGCGCTGCAGCGTGTTCGCGAGGCCCGCGCCGGTGCCGAACGACCCCTGCAGCATGGCGGCGTAGCCGTTCAGCGGATCGACCCCCGCGATCAGCATGAAGCACGCGCCGATCAGGAAGGCCAGCACGATCGAGACCGGGATCGGCCCCGCGAGCCAGCGTCCGACTCTCTGCAGAGCGCTCACAGGGCGGCTCCCTTCTCATCGTGCGCCGAACCCGCCGAACCGGCGAGCGCGGCGGCGAACGCACCCGGGCGATGCCGCTCCTCGGGTTCGTGGCCGGCCATGTAGAGCCCCAGCAGCGCGTCGTTCGCCTCGTGCTTGGGCACCTCGGCGACGATCCGCCCCTCGAACATCACGAGGATGCGCGAGGACAGCGAAATGATCTCGCTCAGCTCGGCCGAGATGAGCAGCAGCGCGCCGCCGTTGTCGCGGTACTCGCAGAGCTCGCGGTGGATGGCCTCGATCGCGCCGATGTCGACGCCGCGCGTGGGCTGCTCGGCGATGAGCAGCGGCGAGCGGTAGTCGAGCTCGCGTGCCACGACCACCTTCTGCAGGTTGCCGCCCGAGAGCGTGCCGACAGGGGTGGTGGGGCTCGCGATCTTCACGCCGAAGCGCCGGATCAGCCGCTGGGCGTGCTCGAGCATGGCCGAGCGGGAGAGCAGGCCCCGCTGCAGGATCGGCGTGCGCCGGTGGTGGCCGAGTGCGAGGTTGTCGATCGCGTCGGCGGTGCCCGCACTGCCGACCGCGTGGCGGTCTTCGGGGATGTAGGCGATGCCGCCGTCGCGGCGCTCGGCGATCGTGGAGCGGCTGAGGTCGGAACCGGACACCGCGACGGTGCCGGAAGTCACCGGGCGCATGCCGATGATCGCCTCGGCGAGCTCGACCTGGCCGTTGCCGGCGACGCCCGCGATGCCGACGATCTCACCGGAGCGCACGAACAGCCCGGCCTCCGAGACGGCGTCGCGCTCGCCGGCGCCGGGCACCGTGAGGCCCCGCACGTCGAGCACGACCTCGCCCGGCGCCAGTGCCGGGGGCGGGGTGGTGAGATCGACGTCGCGGCCGGTCATGTGCCTGGTGATCTCGGCGGGGGAGCTGTCGGCGGTGACGAGCTGGGCCACGTTGCGCCCGTCGCGCAGCACGGTGACGCGGTCGGAGATCGCCATGACCTCGCCCAGTTTGTGGGTGATGATGATGATCGTGCGGCCGTCGGCCTTGAGGGCCCGCAGCACGTCGAAGAGGCGCTCGGTCTCCTGCGGGGTGAGCACGGCGGTGGGCTCGTCGAGGATGAGCACGCGCGCCTCGCGGTACAGGGCCTTCACGATCTCGACGCGCTGCAGCACGCCGACGGGCACGGAGTCGACGCGGGCGTCGGGGTCGATCGAGAGGCCGTAGCGCTCTGCGATCTCGGCCACCTTCCGGCTGGCGGCCCGGCGGTCGATGAGGCCCCGCTTCGTGGGCTCGGCGCGGAACACGACGTTCTCGGCGATGGTGAGCGAGGGGAAGAGCTTGAACGACTGGAAGACCATGCCGATACCGGCATCGATCGCGTCGAGGGGGGAGGAGAGGGTGCGGCGCTCGCCGCGGATGAGGATCTCGCCCTCATCGGGCTGGTACACGCCCGCGAGCATCGACATCAGGATCGACTTGCCCGCGCCGTTCTCGCCCATGAGCGCGTGGATCTCGCCGGCTTCGACCTCGAAGTCGACGTTGTCGTCGGCGAGCACGCCGGGAAAGCGCTTGGTGATGCCGCGCATCGAGACCTCGGCGACCATCATCGCTCCTTCATTCGTGTGCCCTGCGAGTGTTCTGAGTGTATGCGACACCACCGACAACGCCGCCCGGGTCTGCGGAGCCGGGCGGCGTTGTCGGAGAGGTCATCAGGCGGTGGGATCCTTGACCTCGATCTTGCCGCTCACGATGTCATCGCGAACCTGCTTGACCTGGTCGAGCACCTCGGGCTTCTCCATGACGGTGCACTGCGAGTCGGCGGCGTCCTCGGTGAGGCTGACGATGGTCATGCCCTCCTCCTTGAGGCCGAACGAGGTGGTCGCCTCGGTCGAGCTCTTGCCGTCCATGATCTCGCCGACGACGGTCTCGACGACCTTGTCGACGGCCTTGATGGTGCCGTCGACCACGAAGCCGGGAGCCATCGGGCACTGGTTCGCGTCGACGCCGTAGGCCGAGAAGCCCTTCTCGGCGGCGGCCTCCATGATGCCGCCGTTCGCGGCGGCGCCCACTGCGAAGACCTGATCGACGCCGGTGCCGGCGAAGGCGATCGCCTGCTCCTTGGCGCGGGCGGTGTCGGCGAACGGGTTGTCGCCGCCGATGACCTGCGGAGCGACGGTCTCGACTGCCGGGTTGACGCTCTTCGCACCCTCGGCGAAGCCGCCCGAGTACTTCGCGAGCAGCGGGATGTCGAGCGAGATGACCGAACCGACCTTGTCGGCCTCGGTCAGCAGGCCGGCCTCGACGCCGAGCAGGTAGGAAGGCTCCTGCTCGCGGAAGGTCGCCTGGTAGAGGTTCTCGGGCGCGCCCTCGACGAAGGTGTCGATGAGCACGAACTTCTGCTGCGGGTTCTGCTCAGCGAGCTCCAAAGCGACGTCGCCGAACTGGAAGCCGAGCATCACGATGACCTCGGGGGCCTCCGCGATCGCGGCCTCGAGGTTCGAGCGACGCTGCGCGTCGTCCTTCGACTCGAAGGTCTTGGCGCTGCCCTCGAACTCCTCGGCCACGCGGTCGATGCCGACCTTGCCCGACTTGAGGAACTCGTTCTGACCGATGGGGTCGCTTGTGATGTAGATGAACGAGGGGCCCTCGGCACCGGCGTCGCCGCCCTCGGTGTCGGCACCGCCGCTGGAGCACGAGGTGAGCAGGAGAGCCGCGGAAGCGGCGCCCGCGATCAGTGCCGCGCGGGCGCGACGCTTGGTGAAGAACATGGATGATCCTTTCGAGTGGAACGGGAACAGCGGGAGAAGCTTAGACGCGCAGATCGGCGAGCGGAACGCTGGCGAGGGTCTCGCCGCGACCCGGCAGGATCACGCGGCGCTCGGTCACGATCGCGGTGATCAGCTCGTGCGGTGTGACATCGAAGGCCGGGTTGACGGCGCCGATGCCCTCGGGCGCCGTGCGGGTGCCCCCGAAACCGGTGACCTCGGCCGCGCCGCGATCCTCGATCTCGATATCCGCACCGCCCGCCGTCGACATGTCGACCGTCGACTCCGGTGCGACGACGATGAACGGAACCCCCGCGTGCTGCGCGGCGAGGGCGAGCGAGAACGAGCCGATCTTGTTGGCGGTGTCGCCGTTCGCCGCGATGCGGTCGGCGCCGATGAACACCGCGTCTGCGATGCCGCGGGAGAGCAGGAACGGGCCGGCAGAGTCGATGATGAGACGGAACGGTGCCTCCATGCGCTGCAGCTCCCAGGCCGTGAGCCGGGCTCCCTGGAGCAGCGGGCGCGTCTCGAGCGGGAAGGCCTCCTCGAGCGAGCCCTGCTCCAGCAGGGTCTGGATCACGCCGAGCGCGGTGCCGCGCTCGACCGTGGCCAGGCTGCCCGTGTTGCAGATGGTCATCACCCGCACGCGGTCCTTGCCCGTGAGCTCGCGCGTCAGATCGGCGCCGCGCAGGCCCATCGACACGCAGGCCGCGATGTCCTCGTCGCGGATCGCGAGCGCCTCCTCGAGGATCGCCTCAGCGCCGTCCTCGAGGCGGGTGAGGGCCCGATCCACGCCCCAGGAGAGGTTGACCGCGGTGGGCCGCGCCTCGCGCAGCAGCTTCGCCTGACGGCGCACCTCGTCCTGGTCCAGCTCGGTGTCGCCGCCGGACTCTGCGACGCTCGCCGCGATCAGCGCCGTGCCCAGGGCACCCGCGACGCCGAGCGCCGGGGCGCCCCGCACCGCGAGCCGCTGGATGTCGTCGATGAGCTCGGGAAGCTCGGTGACCCGCAGCACCTCGATGCGGTGCGGCAGCAGGGTCTGGTCGATCAGTTCAATGGCTCCGTCGACCCAGTCGATCGTGCGCAAGCGGTGCCCCCTATGGAAATCGCGAATGACTGCAGACCAGAATACCGTTCCCCATCGACTTCCGGGTTCACGAGTCGGTCACGACACGTTCACAGGAGCGAGCGCGTGTCATTTCACCGCCACCCTGCTCGGAGGCGTAGCGTGTGAACTGTCGGGCAGGGTGCCCGACCGAGGGAGGCCCACCGGCACCGCTCGGAGTGCCAACCTCGCTGAAACGGGGCAGCCGCCCCGGAGCAGAGGAGCCATCGTGGCCGAAACCCAGCACCCCGCAACGCCCGCCCCGACGCAGGCGCCCGGCGCCCACGACGATCTCGACGCAGCGCGGCAGGCGCAGCGCACCTACGTGCTCGACACCTCGGTGCTGCTGAGCGATCCCGCCGCGCTGTTCCGCTTCGCCGAGCACTCGGTCGTGCTGCCGGTCGTGGTCGTCATCGAGCTCGAGAAGAAGCGCCACGACCCCGAACTCGGCTACTTCGCCCGCCGTGCCCTGCGCATCCTGGACGAACTGCGCGAGAAGCATCTGCGCCTCGACTTCCCGGTGCCCGTGGGCGACACCGGCGGCACCGTTCGCGTCGAGCTCAACCACTCCAGCGTCGACACGCTGCCGAGCGGGATGCGGCTCGGCGACAACGACACGCGGATCCTCGCCGTTGCGCAGAATCTCGCCGGGGAGGGCCTCGAAGTCACGGTCGTGTCGAAGGATCTGCCGATGCGCCTCAAGGCGGCCGCCATCGGGCTCGGCTCCGAGGAGTACCGGGCCGAGCAAGCCCACGACGACGCCTACAGCGGCACCGCCGCCATCGATCTCGACGAGGAGCAGATGCGGGACCTCTGGGACGAGGACCGCCTCGACGGCGTCGCCGAAGTCGATGGCCTGCCGCGCGGCACCGGTCTGATCCTCACCTCCCCGCGCGGATCCGCCCTCGGCCGCGTGGAGGGACCCGGCTCGCTGCGGCTCGTGCGCGGCGACCGCGAGGTGTTCGGCGTGACGGGCCGCAGCGCGGAGCAGCGCCTCGCCATCGATCTGCTGCTCGACCCGAACTTCGGCATCGTCTCCCTCGGCGGCAGCGCAGGTACCGGCAAGTCGGCGCTCGCGCTCGCCGCCGGGCTCGAAGCGGTGCTCGAACGGCGCCAGCACCGCAAGATCATGGTGTTCCGCCCCCTCTACGCGGTCGGCGGCCAGGAGCTCGGCTACCTGCCCGGCGACCGCGACGAGAAGATGGGGCCGTGGGCGCAGGCCGTGTTCGACACGCTCGGCTCGATCGTCTCCGAGAACGTGCTCGACGAGGTGATCGCGCGAGACCTCATCGAGGTGCTGCCGCTCACGCACATCCGCGGCCGCTCGCTGCACGACGCCTTCGTGATCGTCGACGAAGCGCAGTCGCTCGAACGCGGGGTGCTGCTCACGATGCTCTCGCGCATCGGCCAGAACTCGCGGGTGGTGCTCACGCACGACGTCGCGCAGCGCGACAACCTGCGGGTGGGGCGCTACGACGGGATCGCGGCCGTGATCGAGAAGCTCAAGGGGCACCCGCTGTTCGGGCACGTGACGCTCACCCGCTCCGAGCGCAGCGAGATCGCGGCGCTCGTCACCGAACTGCTCGACACTCCGTAGCCGGCGCCTCCTACGGCTGGGCCCCTCCGCGAGATCCGGGGAGGGGCCCAGCCGCGAGGGGCAGTGCGGGCTCAGTTCGCGCGCTGCTGCGCGAGCGCGTCGATCCGAGCGCGCACGACCGGCCAGAAGGCGTCGGCCCAGATCTCGTAGCCGCGGTCGTTCGGGTGGAAGGCGTCCTCGGCGAACTCGGTGAGAATGCCCCGCACGCCCCGGGCCCGCGTCGCCTCGTAGATCGGCACCACCGCGAGCCCGCGATCCGCTGCGATGGTGCGCAGGATCCGGTTCGCCTCGCGCACCCGGCGGTCGTTCCAGGGCAGGTGGAAGGAGGGCACCTCGCCCACGATGGTGTGGTCGGGCAGCGCGTCGAGGATGGCCGAGAGGTTGCGGTGGAAGGCCCGCGGATCCCACTGCGCGATGTCGTTCGCGCCGATGTCGAGCGTGACGAGGTCGGGGCTGTGCCGTGCGAGCACCTTCGCGGCGCGCGGCAGCTGATCCCGCGCGCACAGATTCGAGGGCGCCCCGGAGACGCCGAGGTTCGTGACCGCGATCGGCTCCCCCAGGTGGGCCTCGATGCGGTCGGCGAGCTGCCCCACGTAGCTGCGTCCGGGGCTGCTCGCCCCGATGCCCTGCGCCGTCGAATCGCCGAGCGCGAGATAGAGGAAATCGCCCGGCTGCTTGCGGCGTTCGCGCCACCAGGCGGCGGTGACGGGCTGCATCTCGGCGAGCCGCATGAGCGGGCGGTTCGCCCACTCGTACAGCCGGTGCCACTTCACCAGTTGCGCGAAGGTCGCCGCCGCCGACAGTGCAAGGGCTTTCGCTCCGTGCGCGGGGGACTGGGCCAGCATCATCCCTCCAGCGTAGCGAGCGTCGCTGACACCGGCCCGCTTGGCGTGCGGTCGCCCGATAACGACGCAGGGGGTTCGGGATCGCGTGATCCCGAACCCCCTGCGCGTGAGCGCCGAGCTACTTGGCGACGCCCGGGTGGGTCATCGACAGCAGGTCGAGCGCCTTGTCGAGGTCGGCCTCCGAAACCTCGCCGCGCTCGACGTAGCCGAGATCGACGACGGCCTCGCGCACCGTGATGCCCTTCTTCACCGAGTGCTTCGCGATCTTCGCCGCGGCCTCGTAGCCGATGAGGCGGTTGAGCGGGGTGACGGTCGAGGGGCTCATGCCGGCCAGGGCCGCCGCGCGCTCGAGGTTCGCCTCGAGCCCCTTGACGGTCTTGTCGGCGAGCACGATCGAGGCGTTCGCGAGCAGGCGGATCGACTCGAGCAGCGCGGTGCCCATGACCGGGATCTGCACGTTGAGCTCGAACGAGCCCGAAGCGCCGGCCCACGCGATCGTCGCATCGTTGCCGATGACGCGCGCGCACACCATGAGCACGGCCTCGGGGACGACCGGGTTGACCTTGCCGGGCATGATCGAGGAGCCGGGCTGCAGATCGGGAATGTGCAGCTCGGCGAGGCCCGTGTTGGGGCCCGAACCCATCCAGCGGATGTCGTTGTTGATCTTGGTCAGCGACACGGCGATGGTGCGCAGCGCGCCCGAGGCCTCGACGAGGCCGTCGCGGTTGGCCTGCGCCTCGAAGTGGTTGCGGGCCTCGGTGATCGGCAGGCCGCTCGACGCCGCGATCTCCGAGATGACCTTCTCGGGGAAGCCGAGGGGGGTGTTGATGCCGGTGCCGACGGCGGTGCCGCCCTGGGGCACCTCGGCGACGCGGGGGAGTGCCGCCTCGACGCGCTCGATGCCGTAGCGGATCTGCGCGGCGAAGCCGCCGAACTCCTGGCCGAGAGTGACGGGGGTGGCGTCCATGAGGTGGGTGCGGCCCGACTTCACGGCGGTCTTCCACAGCTCGGCCTTCTCCTCGAAGGCCTCGGCGAGGTGCTCCAGCGCGGGCTTGAGCTGCTCGATGAGCGCGCCCGTGACGGCGATGTGCACCGAGGTCGGGAAGACGTCGTTCGACGACTGCGAAGCGTTGACGTGGTCGTTCGGGTGCACGGGGGCGCCGAGATGCTTCGTGGCGAGCGTCGCGAGCACCTCGTTCATGTTCATGTTCGAGGAGGTGCCCGAACCGGTCTGGTAGGTGTCGACCGGGAACTGGTCGTGGTGCGCGCCGCCGATGATCTCGTCGGCGGCGGCAACGATCGCGTCCGCGATGCCGGCCTCGAGGATGCCGAGCTCCTTGTTGGCGATCGCCGCGGCGCGCTTGATGCGGGCCAGCGCCACGATCTGGGCCGGCTCGAGGCCCTTGCCCGAGATGGGGAAGTTCTCGACGGCGCGCTGCGTCTGCGCGGCGTAGAGGGCGTTCTTGGGAACGCGCACCTCGCCCATGGTGTCGTGCTCGATGCGGTACTCGATTTCGGTCACTGCATTCCTTTTCTCTTCGTCATCCCGCGCTGAATCGTGGGATCTCGGTGGCTGAAAGCGGATCAGATGGGAGGGGGAGTCGTCAGTCGATCGGCGCGAGCTCGACATCGACGGGGCCGACCACGCTGTAGGGCACGGCACGCCCCTCGGTGAGCCGGTACTGGCAGCCGACGATCGCGAGCCTGCCGGAGTCGACCGCGTCGCTGATCGCGCGCGAGGAGCGCAGCAGCGCGTTCACGGTGGCGGTCAGGTGGATGCGCCCCACGGCGTTGGCGTCGATCCGCGCTGCGTCCGCGTAGGGGGTGTCGGTGTGCTCGCGCAGCCAGAGCCGCTGCACGGAGGGCTGGATCGGGGCGAGCGTGTTGCGCACCGACTCCGTCACCGCGGACGGCTCGCGGCCGGTCTGGTCGATCGCGGCTGCGACCGCGCCGCACGAGTCGTGCGCGAGCACCACGATCAGCGCCGAGCCGAGCGCGGTGACCGCGTACTCCATCGACGCCGTGATCGACTCGGCGACGACGTGACCCATGTTGCGCGCGATGAAGAGATCACCGAGGCCGCGATCGAAGATGATCTCGGCGGCCATGCGCGAGTCGGCGCAGCCGAAGAGCGCGACGTCAGGGGTCTGAGTGTTGGCGAGCTCGCTGCGGCGCTCGACGTCCTGATTGGGGTGCGCCGATGCGCCGGCGACGAACCGCTCGTTGCCGGCGATGAGTTCGTCCCAGGCCTGCTGAGGGGTCACTCGAGGTGAGGTCATCACTGCTCCTTCGATGCCGTGAGCGAGCCGGCGACCTCGGCCGCCAGCGTACGAATAGTGGCCGGGCTGTCGGTGCCGTAGACGAGGATCGTGTCGCCCTCCCAGTCGCCCTGCAGGCCGAACAGCATGTTGCTCGCGTCGGGGCTGCGGTCGGGGTGCTCGTACACGACCCAGTCGATGCCGCCGATCTGCTCCGCGCCCGTCGGGGCCTGCTGCTCGAGCGCCTGCGAGATCCACCGCTCGTTGACGGCGGAGCCGTCCGCGGTGAAGGCCTGCACGACGGCGGCGTACGCCTGATGGCCCGTGGCCTCGTCGACGGTGGTGTAGTCGATCTGCCAGGAGGTGACGCCGTCGCGCTGGCGCAGGCCCGCGTTCTTGGCCTTCCAGCTCTCGGGCACCTCGGGGGCGGCGAGCGTGCGGCCCGCGCTCGGCGAAGCCTCGACCGCGAGGGAGGCGACGTCGACCGAGTGGTCTTCGAAGCCGCTCTTGCCGCCGACGAGACCGGGCGCCATGAGCACGATCACCAGCATCAGTCCGACGCTCACGATCAGCGAGAAGACCAGGTTGTTGACGGTCTTGCGCTGGCGGTACATGCGGCTGTCGTGGGCTTTGCGCGCGGCGGTCTCGGACGGGGTCTCCGGGCGGCCGAGCTCGGCCACCACCACCGGGGGCTTCTGCTTCTTCGCCATGCCCTACGCGTCCGCTCCGGACGCGGCCTCGACGGAGCCGCCCTGACGGGCCGCCTCCAAGCGCTGGCGCGCACCGAGCAGCCACTCCTCGCAGCGAGCCGCCAGCGCCTCACCGCGCTCCCACAGCTGCAGCGACTCCTCAAGGGTGATGCCGCCCTGCTCGAGCCTGCTCACCACCTGGACGAGTTCGTCGCGCGCCTGCTCGTAACTGAGCGCGGCGGGATCCTGGCTTGCCGTTTCTGCCATGCCGCCCAGCTTACCGCCCGCCGCTGACAACCGACGATCCGGCGGCCCGGCTCAGGCGCCGGCAGGCCCGTCCGAGGTCGCGTCGAGGCGGCCCCCCGCGAGGGAGAGGCGGATCCGGGCGCCCTCCGGGGCATCGGCCGGATCGCGCAGCACGGCGCCGGCCGCGCCGTCCGCCGCCGTGAGCTGCGCGATCGCATAGCCGCGCTCGAGCGTCGCACGCGGGGAGAGCGCTCCCAGGCGGGCTCGCGCCTCGCCGAGCGCGAGCCCGCGATCCTCGACCGCCCGATCCGCGAGCTCCGTGCCCCGCGCCACCCAGCGCACCAGCTCCTCGGCCCGCTCGTCGACGATGCGCTCGGGCTGCGCCAGCACCGGCCGCCCCCGCAGCTGCAGCACCCGATCCGTCTCGTGCGCGAGCAGCTGACCCAGGCGCGCGCTCATGCGAGCCCGCGCCTGATCGAGGCCCGCGAGTTCCTCGCCCACGTCCGGCACCACGCGCTTCGCCGCGTCGGTCGGGGTGGAAGCGCGCAGATCCGCCACCTCGTCGAGCAGCGGGCGATCCGCCTCATGCCCGATCGCGCTCACGAGCGGCGTGCTCGCGCCCGCCGCCGCCCGCACCACGCGCTCATCGCTGAACGGCAGCAGGTTCTGGAAGTCGCCGCCGCCGCGCGCGACGACGATCACCTCGACCTCGGGATCGCGATCCAGCGCCTCGATACCGGCAGCCACCTCGGCCGCCGCGCGATCCCCCTGCACCGCCGCGTAGTGGATCTTGAACCGCACGCCCGGCCAGCGCAGCGTCGCATTGCGGATCACATCCTTCTCGGCGTCCGAATCGCGCCCCGTCACGAGCCCGATGAGTCCCGGCAGGAACGGCAGCGGACGCTTGCGGGACGGATCGAAGAGGCCCTCCGCCTGCAGCTGGCGACGCAGCCGTTCGAGACGCTCCAGCAGCTCGCCGAGCCCCACATGCGACAGCTCGAAGACCTGCACCGTGAGGCTGCCGCCCTTCACCCAGAAGTTCGGCTTCACGAGCGCGATCACCCGGTCGCCCTGCGCGAACTCGCTCGTGAGCCGCTGCGCGACCGAACGCCACACGGTGAAACTCACCGTCGCATCCTGTCCCAGATCCTTGAGCTTGCCGTAGACGTGGCCGCCGCGCAGCTGCCACTGCGTGATCTCGCCCTCGATCCAGACCTGTCCGAGCCGATCGATCCACGCCGCGATCTTCTCGCTCATGAGACCCACCGGCCACGGAGCGTCGCGGGTGGCGGGTGCCTGGGATCCTGCTTCGGCCATGCGGACCAGCCTAGCCGCAGCCCCGACGGCCCTGAATGCGAAGAGGGACGGCCCAGGTAGGGCCGGTAGAATCGGGGCCATGAGTGACGTCCTCGCTGCCCAGACCGCCCCGCAGGCCCGGGATCCGCGCACCATCGGTGCGCCGGTCGTCAGCCTTGCGATGCCCCGGCTGCGGCGAGAAGCGGGCCGGCTGAAGAACGAACCCGTCTCGGGGGAGAAGAAGGTGCTGCTCGCGGCGCCCCGCGGCTACTGCGCCGGTGTGGACCGCGCCGTCGTCGCCGTGGAGAAGGCGCTCGACCGCTACGGCGCCCCCGTGTACGTGCGCAAGCAGATCGTGCACAACGTGCACGTGGTGCGGACGCTCGAGAAGATGGGGGCGATCTTCGTCGAGGAGGTCGACGAGGTGCCCGAGGGTGCGAACGTCGTGTTCTCGGCCCACGGCGTCTCGCCCGCCGTGGTGAACGCCGCCGAAGAGCGCGGCCTTCACGCCATCGATGCCACCTGCCCGCTCGTCACCAAGGTGCACCGCGAGGCCGTGCGCTTCGCGAAGCAGGATCTCGAGATCCTGCTCATCGGCCACACCGGCCACGAGGAGGTCGAGGGCACCGCTGGAGAGGCTCCCGATCACATCACCATCGTGAACTCCCCGGAGGACGTCGACACGCTCGAGGTCGAGAATCCGGACAAGCTCGTCTGGCTCTCCCAGACGACGCTCTCGGTCGACGAGACGATGGAGACCGTGCGCAGGCTCCGCGAGAAGTTCCCGAGTCTGCAGGACCCGCCGAGCGACGACATCTGCTACGCCACGCAGAACCGCCAGGTCGCGATCAAGAAGATCGCCCGGCAGGCCGATCTCGTGATCGTCGTCGGCTCGTCGAACTCGTCGAACTCGGTGCGCCTGGTCGAGGTGGCCCTGGAGTACGGCGCAAAGGCGGCCTACCGCGTCGACTTCGCCAGCGAGGTCAAGCAGGAGTGGCTCGACGGCGTGCGCACCATCGGAGTGACGAGCGGCGCCTCGGTGCCCGAGGTGCTCGTGCAGGAACTGCTCGACGACCTCGCCGATGCCGGCTACTCGGATGTCGAGGCGACCGTCACGGCCGAGGAGGACCTGGTCTTCTCACTGCCCAAGGAGCTGCGGCAGGACGCCTCGGGCAACCGCGACGCGCGGGCCCTCGGGGGGCGCGTGCGCTGACGCGCTGCGGCCTGTCGGCCTATGCTCACGTCGCGCGAGGCACGAGCGGTGCGGGCAGCACTTCGCGACGCATGGCGGAAGGCCGCTCGGGAAGTTCGAGCAGTTCGAGCATCATGCGGGCCGCGCGTTGCCCGAAGACGAGCGGGCTCAGGTCGACCGATGTGATCGGAGGCGTGTGGTACTCCATCATGGTGCTGTCCACTCCTGAGACGAGCTTGACGTCCTCGCCGACGACGTACCCCAAACTGCGCAGCACGCCGGCGATTCTGACCGCGATGCTGTCTCCGCAGATGAACAGCCCATCGCAGGACTCGGCGTGCTCGCCGATCGCTGCGGCCAGTTTCTGGCGCAGCGAACCGTTCCCCTCGCCGGGGTCGAGGCGAACCACCTCGGGGGGGATCCCGCGTTCAGCGCACCATTCGCGGTATCGGGCCTCGATGCTCACGGTCCACTGCGAGACCGTCTCGACGGTCAGCAGCCCCGGGCGTTCGCTGCCTCTCGCGACCATGATGTCGAGCGCCTCGGTTGTGCTGGTGCGCGTATCGGACTCGACGACTCCCCAGGGCTCTGCTGAGCCAGGAGGAGCGGGGTCGATGCAGACGGTGGCGGCTTCGCCGCGCAGAATCTCATGCGTGCCGAGATCGTCCGAGTGCGGCTCGACCAGGATGTATCCGTCGACGGCTGGCAGATCCCGCAGGTCTCCGGTTTCGCTGGCTGAGGGCAGCATGACCGGCGAATACCCGGAGTCGGCCAGTCCGGCGACCACCCCGCGGGTGATCTCGCCGTAGTAGAGCGGATACTCCATGAGGGACGCGGGGGTGTAGATGCCGATGGAACCGACCCGCGAGAGCCGCAGGGCGCGCCCACTCTGATTGGGTCGATATCCGAGACGATCGGCCTCGGCGAGGATGACTGCACGCGTCGACTCCGAGACGCCAGGCTTGCCATTGATCGCCATGGATACCGCGGCCACCGAGAAGCCGGTGCTTGCCGCAATATCAGTCAGTTTCGTCGCCATAGTCCTCCGTTGCCGTCCCGAGTATAGCGACGGCAATCGTCGTGGCATCGTTCGCAGCCATTGCGGCTTGACACCTCGATGCGCGGTCGTCTAAGGTCGCTTCTCGTAGCTTAAACGATTAAGTTACTGAAAGACCTGTCTTGACAAAGGAGTCCTGTGGAGCACGTTTCTCTCGACCTCGCCATTCTGAACGGCGCGGTGTTCGACGGTGAGCAGTATATTCCGGCTCCCCACCACATCGGTATCCGCGACGGTCGAATCGTGATGGTCGGCCAGGAGGTGCTGGACGCTATCGAGAGCTCGACCGAGGTGGTCGACGCGGACGGCAAGCTCGTGCACCCCGGCATGAACGACTCGCACGTCCACCCGATCGAAGCGGGGATGGAGATGCTCGGCTGCGACCTGAGCGAGGGGTACACCCGCGAGGACTACCTCAAGCTGGTGCACGCGTACGTCGAAGAAAACCCCGACGTCGACTGGATCATCGGCGCAGGCTGGCAGCAGGCCGCCTTCCCCGGCGGAACCCCGGTGAAGGAAGACTTGGACGCGATCTGCACGGACCGGGCGATCATCATCTCGAACCGCGACCATCACAGCGCCTGGGTGAACAGCGAAGCTCTCCGCCGATGCGGTATCGACCGGAACACCCCCGACCCTGCAGACGGGCGGATCGAGCGCGACGACCAGGGCGAACCGACCGGAACACTGCACGAAGGCGCGCGCATGCTCGCCCTCCGCCACGCCCCGCAGCCCACCGTCGAGTTCATGTACGAAGGGTTCCTCGTCGGTCAGCGCAAACTCATCGAATACGGCATCACGAGCTGGCAGGACGCGCTGATCGGCCAGTACGGCAATCACAGCCCCGAGTTCTACAACGTCTATCGTGCGGCAGAAGAGCGCGGCGAACTGATCGCACGGGTCAACGGTGCGCTCTGGTGGGAGCGCACCCAAGGCGTCGAACAGATCGCAGACTTCGCCGCACGTCGAGCCGCGGTGGCCGGGCGCCGGTTCCGCGCCGACACCGTCAAGATCATGCAGGACGGCGTGGCCGAGAACCAGACCGCGGCAATGATCACGCCCTACCTCGCTCCGGGATGCGAGCATCGCGTCTCCGACAACTCCGGCATCTCCTTCGTCGATCCCGAGCGCCTGCGCGAATACGTCACCGAGCTCGACAGGCAAGGCTTCCAGGTGCACTTCCACGCCCTCGGCGACCGCGGCGTGCGCGAGGCCCTCGACGCAGTCGAGCAGGCACGCGAGACGAACGGCGAGGCATCGACCATGATGCACACGATCGCCCACATCCAAATCATCAACCCCGACGACGTGCCCCGCTTCGCGCAGCTCAACGCCTCTGCGAACATGCAGCCGCTCTGGGCCAGCTACGACCCCCAGATGCTCGAACTGACCGTGCCATTCCTCGGCGACGAGCGGGTGGGGCACCAGTACCCCTTCGCCTCCCTGCTCGGCGCAGGCAGCCACCTGAGCGGCGGCTCGGATTGGCCGGTCACCTCGGCCGACCCGTGGCTCGGGATCCACGTCGCGGTGAACCGCCAGGTGCCCGCCGACCACCCCGACTTCAGCGAACGCGTGTTCCTCGAACACGAGCGGCTCCCGCTCGCCGCCGCCCTGCGGGCCTACACCCTCGGCGGCATCGAGACCAACGGTCGCGATCACGAAGTCGGGCGTATCGCCCCCGGAATGCTCGCCGACGTCGTCATCGCGAATCGCGATCCCTTCCTCGGCGAGAGCGCGAGCATCCACGAAACCGTGGCAGAGCGGGTCTACGTCGACGGTCGCCTCGTGCACAGCCGCTGATCCACACCCTGCGACCCCATCCGCACCTCGAATCCATCACACCCATCCAATGAAAGGAACCCACATGAAGAAGAGCCTGCTGGCAGCAGCGGCGATCGCCGCCATGCTGCTCACCGCTGGTTGCTCGGGCGCCGGCAAGGACGCCGACCCGAAGGCCGCTGAGGAGACGACGTCCGCGAACACCGCGGTCGACCTCGCGAAGCTCGGAGTCAACGAAGAGGCCAAGGCCCTCGTCCCCGCTGATATCGCAGAGCGCGGCAGCGTCACCGTCGGCGTCGATGCGACGTACCCGCCCAACGAGTTCAAGGACGCGGACGGCAACGCGATCGGCTGGGAGGTCGACATGGTCGCCGCCGCCATCACCCGGATGGGCCTCGAGCCGGAGCTGAAGATCGCGAAGTTCGAGAACATCATCCCGAACATCGAGCTCGGCAAGTTCGACCTCGGCATTGCCGGCTACTACGACACGCTGAAGCGCCAGAAGGACTTCGACGTCGTCGACTTCATCTGGGCCGGCAACCAGTTCGCCTCGCTTGAAGAGAACGCGATCGACGATGAACTCGACATCTGCGGCCAGAAGATCGCCGTGCCCAACGGTGGCTCCGCACCCCTCTACTACCTCCCCGAGGTGCAGAAGAAGTGCGATGCGGCGGGCAAAGGCACCATCGACACCCTCGGCTACGACACCACTGACGAGATGGTCGCCGCGGTGAATCTGGGACGCGCATACGCGCTCGTCGCAGACTCGCCCGTCGTCAGCTACGCGGTGAAGAACTCCGAGGGCAAGCTCGTCGGCTCGCCGATCTACGAGAACATGCCCGCCGGTGCGCCGTTCTCGAAGAAGACCGGCGGCGAACTGGCCGAGGCCTTCGCCGTTGCCCTGCAGTCAATGCACGACGACGGCACCTACGACCAGATCCTCGAGTTCTGGGGTGTCGAGGCCGGGCGCTACGACAAGATCACCATCAACGCTGGCGATAAGGACTAACACGTGACCCAGCCGATCACCCAGGTGGTCAATGTGGCACCGCCGAAGCCGATTCGAGCGGTGCCACTCCGCCACCCCTGGCGCAACTTCTTCGCGGTCGCTCTCATCATTGCGATCATCGCGTTCGTCCTCGATGCGGCCCAGCGCGAGGCCTACGACTGGCCTTCCTTCGCGCAGTACCTCTTCGACGGCCGCGTGATGATGGGCGCGCTGAACACGCTCGCCCTGACCGTGCTCTCGATGATCCTCGCGATTGTCGTCGGCATCGTTGTCGCGATCATGCGCGAGACGACGAACCCTGTGCTCCGGAGCATCGCGTTCGGGTTCCTGTGGCTGTTCCGCGGCACCCCCGTCTACGTGCAGCTGGTCTTCTGGGGCCTCTTCACGGCGATCTACCAGCAGGTCAACGTCGGGCTGCCGTTCGCCGAGCCGTGGTTCACACTTGAGCTTGCCGACGTCATCCCGGTGTTCTGGATCGCAGTCGTCGGCCTCGGTCTGAACGAAGCGGCCTACATGGCTGAGATCGTGCGGGCAGGTCTGCTCTCGGTCGACCGCGGCCAGAGCGAGGCCGCCGACGCTCTCGGTATGAGCTGGTGGTTGCGAATGCGCAAGGTCGTCATTCCGCAGGCGATGAGGGTCATCATTCCGCCAACCGGCAACGAGCTCATCTCGATGCTCAAGACGACGTCTCTGGTCACCGCAGTTCCGTACAACTACGACCTCTACACCCGCGCCAGAGACATCTCATCGGCGACGCTCAACCCGATCCCACTGCTCCTGGTCGCCTCGGTGTGGTACCTGGTCTTCACTTCGATCATGATGTTCGGCCAGAGCCGACTCGAGCGTCACTTCTCCAAGGGGCAGAACGCTCGAATCGAGCGCAAGCGCAAGAAGACCCGGGGCCCGGCACAAGCCGAGATCCCCGTGGTCGGCAACGAGGAGGCCACGCGATGAGCGAAGCAAAGATGACGGCGCTCGATGTGCACAAGTCCTTCGGGGACAACTACGTGCTCAAGGGCATCGACATGACGGTGAAGCGGGGCGAGGTCAGTTGCCTGCTCGGCCCCTCAGGCTCGGGCAAATCGACGTTCCTGCGCTGCATCAACCACCTCGAGACGATCGACTCCGGGCGCATCGAGGTCGACGGTGAAGTGATCGGATACCGGGAGCACGGCGACAAGCTGTACGAGCTGCACCCTCGTGAGGCAGCCAAGCAGCGCGAGAACATCGGCATGGTGTTCCAGCGATTCAATCTCTTTCCGCACATGACGGCACTGGAGAACATCACCTGCTCTCCAATGTTCGTCAAGGGCGAAGGTCGGGCGGAAGCGAAGCGCTCTGCGATCGATCTGCTCGAGCGGGTGGGGCTGGCCGACAAAGCCGACTCGTACCCGAGCGAGCTCTCAGGAGGACAGCAGCAGCGGATCGCGATCGCCAGGGCGCTCGCGATGAAACCTGATCTCATGCTCTTCGACGAGCCGACCAGCGCGCTTGACCCCGAACTGGTCGGCGAAGTGCTCGACGTGATGAAGTCGCTCGCGGAGACCGGCATGACGATGATCGTGGTGACCCACGAGATGGGATTCGCCAAGGAGGTCGCCGACACGGTGACGTTCATGGACGGTGGCCAGGTTGTCGAGTACGGTTCACCCGAAGAAGTGCTGGTGAGACCTCAGCACGGTCGAACCCAGGCGTTCCTCTCGAAGGTGCTCTAGGCCAGCGGTGACGGGCTGGAGCCTGCGCTGACGCGCTGCAGGCCGGCCGGGGCATGACCCGGAAGGGGAGCGGGATCCGCGATTGCTGTGCATGGCAGCGCCCGGTTCCGTCGCCGGGCCGCTTTCATCGAGGTCACCCGTGTGGCCCTTTGCGCGCGAGCGAAAGGACTACACGGGTGACCTCGATGCATACCCGAGGGCAGCTGGGAAGGCCGTCGCGCTCGCGAGCCCGCTGCTCGCGAGCGGCGGCCCCGCGAGGGGCGGGCCTGTCCGCGCGCTACGGCTGCGTCGAGTTCAGGTAGTCGAGCAGCTTCTGCATGGACGCGGGATCCTCCGCGGCCTGCATGAGCTCGGGAACGCTCAGCATGGCGATGAGGGTGAGCACGAAGGTGAGGATCACCGCGAGCACACCCGCCGAGAGCGGCACCCAGAAGGCGAGCTTGCCGCCGCGCATGCGCTGGATCGAGAACACGAGGGCGACCGCGTAGAGCGCGAACATGGCGAGCGCGCTCACCGTGCTGAAGGTGCCGAGCCACGCGGGTGCACTGAAATCTGCGATCTCGAGGGCGTCGCCGACGAGCGAGATCGTGGGCGGCAGCGAGAACAGCACGAGCGCCGAGTAGAGCGCGCCGAAGGCGCCGAGCGCGAGCAGGGCGATGGTGAACGCCATGTCACCCGCTCGCCGGGGCTTCGCCTGCGGCGTCGGGCCCTGCGCGAAGCGGGGCTGCTGGCCGGGCCGCGCGGCGGGCGGCTCATCGGCCCGGTAGGGCGGCGGATCGCCGGCGCCGTGCTGCGGTCCGCGCTCCGGGGCGGGCGCCTCGGGTCGCGCGGCCCGCGGGGCCTGGGGAGCTTGAGGGGCCTGGGGCGCCACACCGAGATTGTGGGGCACACCAGCGAGGGAGCCCTGATCGGGTGCCTCGGCCTGCGCGGCCTCGGCGCCCTCGGGCTTCCAGCTCCAGCCCTCGGGAGCGTACTCGCCGTAGGCGGGGGTGGGGCGGTCGTCGCGCGGATCCGCCACTAGGCGCTCACCGACTTGCCGGCGGAACCGAGCTGATCGGCGGCGAGGGCGATGCGGGCAGCCATGCCGCTCTCGGCGAGCTTGCCCCAGGCGCGCGGGTCGTACTGCTTCTTGTTGCCGACCTCGCCGTCGACCTTCAGCACCCCGTCGTAGTTCTTCAGGATGAAGTCGGCGGCGGGCCGGGTGAAGGCGTACTGGGTGTCGGTGTCGATGTTCATCTTGATGACGCCGTTGCGCACCGCCTCGGCGATCTCCTCGGCGCTCGAACCGGAGCCGCCGTGGAAGACGAGGTCGAGGGGCTTCGCGCCGGTGCCGTACTTCGCCTGGAGGCCTTCCTGGATCTCGGCGAGGAGCTCCGGGCGCAGCTTCACGCCGCCGGGCTTGTAGACGCCGTGGACGTTGCCGAAGGTGAGCGCGGTGAGGTAGCGGCCCTGCTCGCCGAGTCCGAGCGCCTCGACCGTCGACACGGCGTCGTCGAGGGTCGTGTAGAGCTGGTCGTTGATCTCGTGGGTGATGCCGTCCTCTTCGCCGCCGACGACGCCGATCTCGACCTCGAGGATGATGCCGATCGCCGCCATGCGGGGGAGCAGTTCCTTGGCGATGTCGAGGTTCTCGGCGAGCGGCACGGCCGAGCCGTCCCACATGTGCGACTGGAAGTAGGGCAGGCCGCCCTGCTGCACGCGCTCTTCGCTCGCGGCGACGAGCGGCAGCACGAAGTTGTCGAGGTGCTGCTTCGGGCAGTGGTCGGTGTGGAGCGCCACGGTCACGTCGTAGGCCTTCGCGACCTCCTCGGCGTACTTCGCGAAGGCGATGGCGCCGCCGACGCGGTTCTTCACGGTGTGGCCGGCGAAGTAGTCTGCGCCGCCGAAGCTGACCTGGATGATGCCGTCGGAACCGGCCTCTGCGAAGCCCTGGAGCGCTGCGTTGAGGGTCTGCGAGCTCGAGACGTTGACGGCGGGGAAGGCGAAGCCGCCCGTCTTCGCGGCGTCGAGCATGGCTGCGTACTGTTCCGGAGTTGCAACTGGCATCTGTGCTCCTTGGCGTCGTGAAGGATCGGCTCCCTGCCGCTCCGAGGAACCAGTCTACGCGGTAGGGTTATGGGTATGACTGAACCTGTTTCGCTGGGCGATTGGCAGCCCGATCGCAACCTCGCAATGGAACTCGTGCGCGCCACGGAGGCCGCTGCGATGCGCGCCACCCCGTGGATCGGGCGGGGCGACAAGAACGCCGCCGACGGTGCAGCGGTCGACGCGATGCGGCGCTTCCTGTCGACGGTCAACATGAACGGCACCGTGGTGATCGGCGAGGGCGAGAAAGACGACGCCCCGTGGCTCTACAACGGTGAGCAGGTCGGCAACGGCGAGGGCGCCGAGTGCGACGTGGCCGTCGACCCGATCGACGGCACCCGCCTCACCGCTGAGGGCCGCCCCGGCGCGCTCTCGGTGATCGCCGTCGCCGACCGCGGCAGCATGTACGACCCCTCGGCCGTCTTCTACATGGACAAGCTCGTGTGCGGCCCGGCCGGCGTGGGCGTGGTCGACATCCGCCGCCCGATCGGCGAGAACGTCCGCGCGCTCGCCCGCGCCAAGGGCGTCGATGTGTCGGACATCCGCGTGGCCGTGCTCGACCGTCCGCGTCACGCGCAGCTCATCTCGGACATCCGCGAGGCCGGCGCCGGCACGCGGCTCATCATGGACGGCGACGTCGCGGGCGGCGTCAACGCCGCGCGCTGGGATTCGCGCATCGACATGTGCGTGGGCATCGGCGGCACCCCCGAGGGCATCATCACGGCCTGCGCGGTGAAGGCGCTGGGCGGCGTGATCCAGGGGCGCCTGTGGCCGAAGGACGACGAGGAGCGCCAGAAGGCGATCGACGCCGGCCACGACCTCGACCGCGTGCTCGAGGCGAACGACCTGGTGTCGAGCGACAACTGCTACTTCGTGGCGACGGGCATCACCTCGGCGGAGTTCGTCGACGGCGTGCAGCGCCGCGGCCCGTTCGTGCGGGCCGAGAGCATCGTGATGCGCGCCCACTCGGGCACGATCCGTCACGTCATCAGCGACATGGACCCGGATCGCTGGAGCTGATCCCGCTCAGCTCCCGACCTCGTAGTTCGCGGGGTTGATGATCGAAGCCCTCAGGCGCTCGCGCCTGGGGGCTTCGATCAGTTGTGGGCCTCAGCGTTGTCGCTCTCATCACCCCCGTCGGGGCGCAGTTCGGGGGCGATGAGCGGGCGCACCGCGTCGTCGAGCTGCGCGGGTTCAGTGCCGATCTTCTCGCCGTTGAGCGCGCCGATCTTGCGGGCGGTGGGCAGCACCTGGCGTTCGAGCGAGCCGACGTAGGCGTTGTAGTCTTGCACGCCCCGCGAGAGGGTTCGGCCGAGCTTGTCGAGGTGGGTCGCGGTGCGGCCGAGCCGGGTGTGCAGCTGGCGACTGAGGTCGAACAGCGTGCGCGCCTCGGCGGTGAGCGACTCCTGGCGCCAGCTGTGGGCGATCGATTTGAGAATGGCCCAGAGGCTCACCGGGGAGGCGAGGGCCACGCGCCGCTCGAAGGCGTACTCCAGCAGCAGCGGGTCGGTGTCGAGCGCGCTCGACAGGAGCGATTCGCTGGGCACGAAGGCGACGACGAGCTCGGGGGAATCGGGGAGCGCGGACCAGTAGCTGCGATTGCTCAGCGCGAGGATGTGCTCGCGCAGGGCCTTCGCATGCCGCCCGAGCAGGGCCGCGCGCCGGGTCTCGTCGTCGACGTGCTGCGCCTCGAGGTGGGCGTCGAACGGCACCTTCGCATCGATCGCGATGCTCTTGCCGCCGGGCAGGCGCACGACGAGGTCGGGGCGCGCGGCGCCGTTCTCGGAGGTGAGATGCTGCTGCACCTCGAAGTCGACGTGCTCGATCATGCCCGCGGCCTCGATGATGCGGCGCAGCTGGGTCTCGCCCCAGAGGCCGCGCGTGGTGTTCGAGCGCAGCGCGGCGGCCAGGCTCTCGGCCGTGCCGCGCAGCTTCTCCTCGGCTCGCGCCGCCTGCCGCAGTTGCTCGGCCAGCTCGCCGTGCTGCGAGGCGCGCTGCTGCTCCAGCGCGGTGACCGTGGTCTCGAGCTTGCCCAGGCTGTCGCGCAGCGGTGCCAGCTGCTGCAGCACCCGCTGCTCGTCGCGGTCGAGTTCGGAGCGCTGCCTGGCGTGCTCGTGCGCGTCGCGCAGCCGATCCTCGAGCCCCTGCACCCGGGTCTCGGCGGCGGCGAGCTCTTCGCGCAGCAGGCGCGCCCCCGATTCGGCGTCGAGCCTGGCCTGCTGCACGGCCAGAGTGCGCTCGTGCGCGGCCCGCGCCTCGATCTCGGCGATACGCTGCGCTGCGGCGGGAGCGGCGGCTCGGCGCCCGATGGCGAAGCCCGCGACGCCGAAGATGAGCGCTGCGACGACGATCAGGAGAAGAGTGGGAACGGTCATGCCGACATCGTCTCAGGGACCACTGACATTCTCGGCTCGGCCGATCAGAGTTTGAGGGGGATCGCCTTGAGCTGTTGGATGCGCAGCCCCGTCTTCTTGGCGAGCGCGGCCACGTCGCCCGCCTCGTGCCGTCGCGCCGCATCGGAGATGATCGCGGCGCAGGCCTCGGCGTCGGCGAGCGCGTCGTGGTGCGCGAACTCGCCGAACCCGGCCGCCTCGGCCGCGAGGGGGAGCCGGTGCGATGGGATCTCGTAGGTCTTGCGCGACACCTGCACGCTGCACAGGTAGCGCAGCCGAGGTGTTGGCGTGATGGTCTCGGCGCAGGCCGCCCGGATCACGCCCATGTCGAAGCTCGCGTTGTGGGCCACCGCGACGTCGTCGCCGATGAAGTCGCGCAGTTCGGCCAGTTGGCCGGCCCAGTCGCGGGCCTCGGAGACCATCTCGGCGGTGATGCCGTGGATCTTGATGTTGAAGGGAAGGAAAGCGGCGTGCGCCTCCGGCGGGCGGATCAGCCACTCCACGCGATCCACCACGCGCCCCTCGCGCACGCGCACCATGCCGACCGCGCAGGCCGAGGAGGGATGGCTGTTGGCGGTCTCGAAATCGATGGCGGTGAAGTCGACGGGCACGCATCTAGGGTGTCACACGCGTCTGACATTCACGGGCGCGAGGCAGTCGTGCGGGCGCACTGCGATGCTTCGACGGACATCATCGGTGTTTCGGGGCAGAAAGGCCGATTGCTTCCGAAATGCCGGAGAGATCCGAAACAGCGGGCCCCAGCGCACGTTGCGGCCGCACCAGCGGCGAAGTACCCGGGTGACGGGTAGGATGGACCCTCGTGGCTCTGACAATCGGCATCGTGGGACTCCCCAACGTGGGCAAGTCCACCCTCTTCAACGCACTCACCCAGAACGACGCGCTCGCCGCGAACTATCCGTTCGCCACCATCGAGCCGAACGTGGGCGTGGTGAACCTGCCCGACGCGCGCCTCGACAAGCTCGCCGAGATCTTCGGCAGTGAGCGGATCCTGCCCGCACCCGTCAGCTTCGTCGACATCGCCGGCATCGTGCGCGGCGCGAGCGAGGGCGAAGGCCTCGGCAACCAGTTCCTCGCGAACATCCGCGAGGCCGACGCGATCGCGCAGGTAGTGCGCGGCTTCAGCGACCCCGACGTGGTGCACGTCGACGGCGCCGTCGACCCGGCGAGCGACATGGAGACGATCAACACCGAGCTGATCATCGCCGACATGCAGACCCTCGACAAGGCCATCGTGCGCCTTGAGAAGGAGCTCAAGAACAAGAAGATCGACGCCTCGGTCGTCGAGACCGCGAAGGCCGCCCGCGCCGCGCTCGACGACGGTCAGGTGCTCTCGCACGCCGGCATCGACCTCGAGCCGATCAAGGAGCTCGGGCTGCTCACCGCGAAGCCGTTCCTCTACGTCTTCAACGTCGACGAGACCGTGCTGCAGGATCGCGCCCGCCTCGACGAGCTCGCCGCGCTCGTCGCGCCCGCAAAGGCGATCTTCCTCGACGCCAAGATCGAGAGCGAGCTCATCGAACTCGACGCCGAAGACGCCGCCGAACTGCTGGCCTCCATCGGCCAGGAGGAGAGCGGGCTGGATCAGCTCGCCCGCGTCGGCTTCGATACCCTCGGCCTGCAGACCTACCTCACCGCCGGCCCCAAGGAGGCCCGCGCCTGGACCATCAAGAAGGGTGCGACCGCCCCCCAGGCTGCCGGCGCGATCCACACCGACTTCGAGAAGGGCTTCATCAAGGGCGAGATCATCTCCTTCGAAGACCTCGTGGAGTGCGGATCGGTGGCCGAGGCCCGTGCGAAGGGCAAGGCGCGCATGGAGGGCAAGGACTACGTGATGCAGGACGGCGACGTCTGCGAGTGGCGGTTCAACGTCTAGGAGAAATCAGCGTAGATGAGATCCTCGAGCTGGGGCGTGCTTGGAGGTGCGACTGCGTGGGATCGCACGGGTGCTTGAGCCGGTGATCGGCTTCTCGTTCGGGCGGGGGCTGCGCGCAGACCGGGCTCGGCTCGCCCATCTGCTGGAAGAGGTATGCCCCGACGGAGACGAATCCCCGGGAGCTGAGAAGGTCGCGTAGGCCGCGAGTGGCTCGCGGCCTCAGACGTGGAGTCGGTTCGCCGGCCTGCGTCACCGCCGCCCGACGGGCGACAAAATGTGCCTGGAAGCGGTGGAGAGGCCGTGGCGGGAAAATGACAGCCCGCCGAGAGGCTTCGCATCGCGCGCCTCGCTCGCGGCGAGGCGCCCTACAGGGTCGGGCATCGAGGGCCAGAGCGGACGCCGACGAATCGGTTGGTGGAGCGCTGAATTCTCTCATAGGATGAGTGCAGCGAAATCGCGGTGACAGTTGGCATGACAACGACGATTTCGTCAGGCGCCCCGGGCATGGCGGCGCCGATCGTGATCTCAGCTGGATCTCTTCGACCCGGCTGTTATAGGGGGCTGCCTGCAGCCGGGGGAATTGCAATTGAAGAAGATCTTCTCAGTGGTGGTCACTGGCGTACTCGCTGTGCTCTTGGCGTTCACCGATGTGCTCGGCGGGGTCAGTGCAATCCCCGCGGCGGTCGCCGACGAACTGCCGAGCGTCACGCTCAACGGCACCGTGAGCGCGGGCGAGCCCGGATACCTCAACCCGAAGGCCAGCGTGCTCTCGACGGGCACGGAGACGCGACTGAACTACCGCCTCGTGCCGGGCTGGGCGTCGGGCGCCGCGAGCGGCGTGCGTGTGGCGATCCACCTGCCGTCGCTCGAATACGACGAGGCCACCGGCGAGTACCGGGTGCTTCCTCGGGATCGCGCACCCAGCAAGCTCGGCGTGCAGGGCCGCGTGAGCGCCGGCGGCGGCTGGAACGTCATCTCGGACACGACGATGCGGGGCGGCGCGATCGTCATGGAGTACGACGGCGACCTCGGCGCCGGCACGAACCCCGCCTTCGACATCTACCTCACCACCTACAACGACGGCACGGATGGCCCCTACGGCGGCGTGCCCGAGGGCACGACCTTCGAACTCAACGGATTCGTCTCGTACGAGATGTTCAACCGTGTCGAGGGCTCGTCGTGGAGCACCCCGCACGAGCTCGACGACGAGTCGCGCGTCTCGGTGATCTCATCCGACCTGCACTGGGAGACCGGCATCGAGTCGTACGTGCCCGGCGGCGGCTCGGACCTGGTGCCGATCTGGGATCGCTACCAGTACATCGACTACATGTACACCCTCTCGAACACCTCGGAGAACCCGGCCGCGAACATCGACGGCTACTCGGTGACCTTCGACATCGACTCCACCGCCAGCAGCGTCAACGGCATCATCCCCTTCGACATCAACCGGTGGGTGCACAACGAGGGCGGAACGCCGACGGCCAACCCGGACCGCGACTACACCTCGGGGCAGTTCGTGGGCGTGCCCGGCGAGGGCGGCATCCTCATCTACGACGTGACCGACTGGGACGGCGAGAGCGAGCTCACCGATGAGATCCCGTACACCTACTCGGGCACGGGCATGATCACGATCGATCGCGAGCACGGCGCGAACAAGCAGCCGATCACCCCAGGCGACGCCAGCGAACGCAAGTACCTCATCTCGCTGCCGCTGAGCCGGCAGGGCTTCCCGAGCCCGCCCACGAAGTTCAAGGTCACCGCCATCACGAACGTGCTGTTCGCGAAGACCGCCAACTGGGCGAAGACCCGGCTCGTCGAGCGCGAGATCGTGGTGCCCAGCTACGACTTCACCTTCTCGCACACGACCAAGCAGAACGACGTGGTCTACGGCTACGAAACCTACAACGAGATCACGAATCTCACGAGCGCGTCGAACGCTCCGGTGTTCGACCCGCGGATCGACTACGGTGTCGACCCCGACTTCGCCGTCGACCGGGTCACCTACGAGTTCGACCAGGCCGACACCGACTTCGAGAAGGCCGAGATCGTCTACTCGTACACAGACGAGAAGACCGGGGAGAAGGTCACCCAGACCCTGCAGCCGGCGCAGCGCGAAGAGGACGGCGCCGGCCTCGTCACCCTCACCTTCGACCTCTCCGAACTGAACGAGCTCGACTGGGACCGTCAGCTGTCGTTCAGCCTCACCGACCGCGTCGACCCGGGCGAGACACTGCCCGTGACCATCAAGATCTTCGGCGAGCCCTACCGGGTCGGCCCGATGAACTCCGAAGCTACCGTCGTCTACATCGAGAAGATCGCGAGCAACGACGACTTCGGCGAGAACACCACTTACACCGAGGTCGAGCACGAGGCGAAGCGCGACGTGAGCTTCAACGTGATCTACCCGAAGGAGGTCGTGCCGAGCATCCAGGTCAGCGTCGACGGCAAGGGCCCGCGCGCGACGGTGCCGTGGAACTCGACGAGCACGATCGACTTCCTCTTCGGCGTGAACGACACCGTGGCCGCGAACTCGACCACGACACTCGTGCTGAACAGCGGCGCGGAGCGGTTGAAGGACGCGGAGCTGATCCTCAAGGAGGCGCTCTTCGCCCAGGCCGAGAACGTCAGGGTCAAGTACGAGACCCTGGCCGGCAAGGTTGAGGAGCTCGATCTGAGCGAGTACTCCGGCACCGGCGATCTGCGCATCGCGCTCCCCGCGGGGGTCGCGAAGGTGTTCATCGACACCGACGAGCTCAGCTCGAACGGCGCAGTGAACTTCGTGTCGGTCGCGGCGCGGGTCGGCGACAATCTCGACAAGCAGCACACGGTGACCGCTGAGATCCGCACCTACCAGCCGAAGCCCTACGACAAGGACACGAAGCGTCAGGCGACCGGCACGATCGACATCCAGCTGCCGAACGAGCTCGTCCCGGCAGTCGACGTGGTGGGCGTGTACGGTGCGAGCAAGACCCAGACCACCACCCACGTGGGCTACGAGTCGCGGTTCGGGGTCGAATACAAGCTCGACACACGAGGGGTGAACTCTCCCTCCTCGGAGTACGTCATCGACATGCTCAAGGCGACGAAGACCGGCTCGCTGGTCTTCTCGAAGATCGCGCTGCAGAGCCCCTACCTCGACAACGCCTCGGACATCCGCATCGTCTTCGTGGACGCCGCGGGCGCCAAGCAGGAGTTCACGCAGGCCGAGGTCGCCGCGGGCGACGTGACCCTCGGCGACATCGCCAAGATCATCATCACGGGCGAGGATCTCAGCCTGCAGGGGCTGCAGACGATCGCGATCGTCGAGTACGACGCCGACATCGAGATGGGCTCGTCCCAGACCGTCCGCGCGACCTTCACCGGAACGCAGGAGCCGCCCTACACCGTCGAGAAGACCGCGACGAAGAACAACCAGATCACGGTGCGCGAGACCAAGACCGGCGTGAAGGTCGAGGGCGTCAACCAGGTCACCCGCGGGCTGGGCGCCGGCAGCAGCTACTCGATGGAGATCTACCGTCCTTGGAGCTGCGACAGCTACACCTGCGTCATCCACGACTACACGCTCGATCAGGGGTACAAGTCGCTCGGCGGCTTCACCTCCACGATCACCCGGCCCACGGCCGCCTACGACAACAACAATCAGCGCGTCAGCGTCGACGTCAACCTGCCCTTCGAGCACTTCGACCTCTACTACCTGAAGATCCGCGAGGAGATGCGGCCCTACATCGACACGGTGGAGATCTACCGCATGGTCGACGGAAAAGAAGAGCTCTGGAAGACGGTTCCCGGCAGCGAGTGGGTGGAGAACACCCAGGAGGGATCGCGATTCTGGCGGATCAACACCGCTCGCCCGGACATGGCCGACGATCAGCTGTTCGTCACCCACCCCTCGGTCGCCGGTGTGCAGGACCACCCCTACTACAAGGAGGCCTGGGACGCCGACGTGCGGCCCGAGGCCCCGGTGTCCCGCGTCGCGGTCAAGCTGCAGTTCACGCGCGACAGCAATGACGCCCTGCCCCAGATGGCGGGCACCCAGAACGACGTCGTCGAGTACATGGGCCGCTTCCACTCCTCCTCGGTCACCGGCAAGAAGCCGACGGTGCTCACCTCGACCGACCGTATCGGCCTGAAGACCGTGCTCACCCGCACGGCCACCCACTCGGTGAACTCGCTCGTCGGCTACCCCGTCGCCGAGACGAGCACCGGTGCGAACGACACCACCTCGCTGCCGGACAAGGTGATCCCGATGGGGCGGATCGGCGAGTACCTCGCGAGCATCCGGAACGTGAACACCTACCAGCCCAGCCGGTCGTACTGCCTGGGCCACGGGCCGAATCTGCACGTGCCGGTCGCGACCGAAGCCGACGAGTGGCTCTGCACGTACGACCCGGCCTCCTTCCACGACGAGCTCATCTACGAGTTCACCTACCCGGCGAGCCCGAAGGACGACGCCGTCTACAACCTCGAAGCCAAGTACTTCACCATCGCCGACTCGACAACGATGAAATACCTGACCGGGGTGCGTGCGTTCGACGAGCGGGGCGACTCGGTCGAGATCCGCTTCGACGCACCGCTCTCGGCGGCCGCCCGCTTCGACTACGACAACACCCAGGCCCGCGGCATCCACGACGACGGCGACGGCACCTTCACCGTGTCGTTCGGCGAGAACGGCGGCTACCCGAAGCGCTTCGAGGCCGTCTTCTCGAAGGCGGCCGGATTCGGCGAGCGGACCGCGGAGATCGACGGCGCCGCCGCCGACACCCTCGGCGCCTCGCTCGCCGAGGTCGACGTGCGCGTCGGCGGCATCGTGAACGGCAACAAGGCGCTGCGCGGCACCACGAAGCTGTACCGCGTGCCGGACGACACCGGCACGAAGACCCTCATGAGCACCACGAGCGCGACCCTCACCGGGTACACGCCGAAGCTCGGCGCGAAGCTCAGCATGGTGATCAACGACGGCGTCACCAAGGTCTACGACTACGCCGCCAACGGCACCGACCCCAACACCACACGGGTCGCCGTCGGCATCGAGAACAGCTCGGAAGCCGACATCAAGGACGCGGTCATCAACGTGCGCCCCGACGCCGCGTTCCGCACGCGCGCCGTCGAGATCCCCTCCGACATCTTCGCGGGGGACTGGTCGGTGCAGTCGGTCGTCGTCTCGCAGGGCACGAAGCACGTGACCCTCGACCTGGCCGACTTCACCGACCGGGGCGACGGATTCCACGTCTTCGAACTGCAACCGCTGTTCGACGACGGCACCCTCACGACGCAGGACGTGCCCGTCTCGCTCGGCGGCACCGCCACGCTGCGCAAGCAGCACCTCGACAACATCGCGGTGAAGTTCGTGGCGAAGGACGCGACCGTGGGCCTGTGGGGATCCCTCACCCGGGCGAACTCCGTCGATCCGCTGCCCACGAAGATGCGCGAGGGCGGCGACGTCTTCCTCGCGGGCGTGTGGGTCGACGAGGAGACCGGTGGCCCGAGCTGGCAGTCGAAGCCGTCGTTCGTCACCGACCGCACCAAGGGCGGCAACGAGACCCTCATGTACCACACCTCGTTCAACACGAACGCCGTGGTGACCTCGTACAACACGATCTCCGTCTCCGCGGGCGCCGCGAACAACAGCGACAAACCCACGCTCACGCTGTCGAGCGCGTCGGGGCATCCGGCCCCCCGCCTCTACACGCGCGTCGCACGCATGGAGACGCACGCGGTGCATCTGCAGCAGAACTTCGAACGGGCCGCGGATCCCGCCCTCTTCTACGACGCCGACACCGGCGCGCAGATCGACTATCGCAATATGGCAGTCGGCGACACCACGAAGGTGCTCTACGAGCTGCGGAACGTGGGCGGCACGGCTCCGGCCGACGATGCGCCCGGCGCGCTTCCCGTCTTCCGCCCCGTCGCGCACATCGAAGCACCCGCCGGACTGCGGATCTCCGACGTGCAGGCGAGCTCCGACTTCATGCGCGGCAACCCGAACCGGGAGGCCCGCCTCTCCGAAGGCCCCAACACCGCCGTCGAGGTCGCACCTGGCGACGTGACGATCGCCACCCCGAACACCAAGCGCGCCGACGTCTCGTTCGACGTCACGCTCAATGATCGCGAATCGGTGTTCTTCTACGTCGAGTTCACCGCGGTGAACGACTTCGGCGCCGCCCTCGGCGCCACGCAGGGCAAGACCCCGCAGTGGAACGCCTACGCGCGCCCCGCCTACACGCACCACTTCATGAGCTACGACAGCACGGGCGTCAACGGCACCCGCATCACGGGCACCACCACCACGAAGAACTACGACGGCGACAGCTTCGCGGAGCACCTCGGGCAGGTGCAGAACCACCTCTACCGCTACTCCGACCCGAACCAGCTCGTCATCGAGAGCCGATTCGACCGTGAGAACGTCTCGGGCGAGACGATGACGCTCACCGTCAAGAACATCCGCAACGAGATCCTGCACGACAACACCGATCTCGACCTGAACATCGCGCTCGACGCAGGCGCGCTCGGCGCATTCGAGCTCACCGGCTTCCCCGCGCCGCAGTACCCCGCCGGCTTCACGGGAACCTTCGGCGCGACCGAGACCGGCGTCGCCGAACCGAAGGTGTTCTTCAAGCACGGCAGCGACTGGGTGCCCGTGGCAGACTTCGACCCCGACGTCCACAAGATGGCGGCGATCAACGAGCTGCGGGTCTCCTACGGCACCGTGCCCGCAGTGGACCCCGCCACCGGGGCGACCTTCGAGGCCCAGCCGTTCACCATCCCCGGGATCGGCCACTGGCGCAGCGCGGGGGCAGCGACGACCAAGTCGTACGTCATCAGCTCGCAGGCGCGCACCACGCTCACCCACCAGGACGACGCGTGGCAGCCCGTCGCCTCCTACACCTACCTCGCCTCGGCGAGCCAGCGCGTGTACAAGGCGATCCCCACCGTCGAGTTCAATATCCAGTCCTTCGGCAGCGCCGCAGAGGCTGCGGCGAGCTACTCCGGCTCGCGGGTCGGCAAGACCGACTACGTCGCGGGCGACGAGGTGTTCTACCGGCTGACTGCGAAGAACCACACAAGCAGGCAGGGCACGAGCACGGATACGCCCTACGGCAAGGCGCCGCTGCGGCACCCCGTGATCTTCGACAAGCTGCCCGAGTACCTCCAGGCCGAACTCTCGCAGCACGTGCACGGCGGCGAGCTCGACGTGCAGGCGGCGATCGACGCCGGCGCGCTGCAGATCGTCGTGCGCGACGAGGCCGGTCAGCCGCGGGCGTTCACCCCGCCGAAGGTGACCGTGGAGGCGGCCACGGGGCTCGACATCGCCGGCTCGCAGACCTTCAACAAGGCCGGTCACAACAACGGCTGGGGCCTGCTCTCGAACGCGGAACCGCTGAACACGACCGCGAACCCCGCCGATGAGATCGACTTCCAGGTCTTCACCTACGACTTCCAGGACGAGACCCTGGGTCGCGGCGAGCAGATCGAGATCATCTACCCCTCTCAGGTGCGCACCGATATTCCGCTGCCCCGGGCCGACTACGCCGACGGCACCCCCGTGTTCGCACCGCTCTTCGGCTGGTACAGCAGCAACGTGCCCGTCGCGAACTCCGCGATGAACACCTCGATGGACATGGCGTCGCTGCTGCACGACGCGGGCATCACGGGCAACCGCGGCCACGAGATGACCGATCTCGAGTTCCTCTCGAACTCCTACTCGTGGCAGCCGGGCTCCAACGCGCAGCGCCGACACCCCAACAACTCGTCGGGTTCGAACCTGCAGACGACCTTCTACGACGAGACCGCGAACAAGCAGAAGTCGCATCCGGCCTATCTGCGCGAGGCGTATGCGGCGGGCAACGACCGCTACAAGAACGACCTCTACCTCACCTTCGCGGCGGCCGATCTCGAGGACAACTTCCGATTCGCCTCGAAGGGCCGTGTCAACGACGGCGCGGTGCTGTCCGATGAGCGCATCCTGTGGGCCCAGGACGGCATGCAGCTCAGCCGTGCCTGGTTGTACGGGGCGAGCGAGATGCTGCCGGCCGTCAAGCGCGGGGCCTACGGCACCGACGCGGCGAACTTCTACGAGCACGACGGCACGCTCAACTCCTACAACCGGCATCGTCTGGGCTACACGCCCTACGTGGACGACCCCTACACCTACGCCGTCGAGCTCCACGAGCGCTTCACCGTGCGGCTCCACGCCGCGAACCTCGGCGACCGCGAGGTCGAGAGCGGTCTCCTGTACACCGAGATCCTGCCGCTCGGCATCACCCCGTACGACGAGGACGGCAAGCTGATCGGGATCACCGCGGTCGGCGGGAACGGGAACTCAATCCCGAGCACCTTCGAGGTGATCCAGAGCCCGGACGACGACCAGGGGTATCGCGCCCCGGCGCAGTCCCAGGAAGCGGGAACGTACAAGACCGCGACGCTCGACGACGGCGTGCCCTACGTGGTGCAGGTGAAGGTCGCGACGCCGCTCACGGGCATGTTCAACGCGCCCGGTTCGAGCGCCAACGACAAGTACCAGCGCGTCGACATCGGCGTGCGCGTGTACGAGGAGCGCCCGCCCGCGACCGCCGCGGACGCCACTCGCCTCGCCAACATCTCGTACTGGCACGACCAGTTCACGCTCACCTCGATCGAGGAGGAGGAGTACCTCGAGATCTACGGCGCCACCTACGGGGGCTTCAGCGCCGGCATCAACCAGAACAACACCTGGCGCTACCCGAACGACGGCATGTCGCAGGGGATCGAGGTCAACGATCTCGCCTACTACTTCGGCAGCTACACCTCGTACTTCGCCGTCGAGCCGTGGGGTGCGTACATTCGCGGTCTGAACGCCCAGGGCACCACGACGACTTCGAGCGGCAAGCCCGCCATCGTCACCGGCGACCAGATCGCGATGCGCAAGCCCACGCTCCGCGTGTGGACCAGTTCCGAGAAGGACGAGTACGCGAGCGGGATCGATCCCACGATCCAGGACTTCAGCCTGGAACTGTACGAGGAGTTCACGCTCCACTCCACCGTGGAGAACCAGCAGCTGGAGGTGCTGGGCGAGTACAACCGGGTCAACAGCGGCTACAACTACTACTCGGGCGACAACCTCAACCAGGACATCTGGCTCTACGCGCCGCAGACCATCGGCGGCGCCCGCGGTTCGTGGTTCGAGCCGACCGTCACGATCGCCCTGCCCTACGGCGTGGCACCGGTGCTGGAGGACGGCTCCTACGGCCGCTACTATCGCGACCTCGACGAACAGCAGAACGTCGAGTTCACCGCCACCGTGAACAACGTCACCTACCGTTCGACGACGGTGGACAAGCCCGTCACCGAGTTCTTCGACGTGCGCGTCGAGATCGTGGAGAGCACCGCCGGCAAGCGCTTCGTGCTGCACTTCACGGTCAACGAGGATCGCGCCGCCGACGTGGCCTACGGCCAGTCGCTCGTGATCTCGCCGCGCGTGGTGACCATCGACACCCCCACCTTCGGCCCCGACACGGACGACACCCGCTACCAGGAGGTGCTGGCCTTCGCGAACACCGAGCGCCCGGTGTTCAACCCGATCGTCTCGGGCAGGTACACGACGGGCTCCCCGACCTCGCTCACCGAGCGGGACCAGGCCACCGGCTACCCCTACGTGAAGTCGTCGAACGGCCAGACCATCACCGCGAACGATCGCACCCGCCGCGACACCACGAGCACGTGGAGCAGCAACATGGGTGTGCTGAAGGTGACCGAGCGGCTCATCTCGGCGACGAAGGGCTACCAGGGCGACACGGACATCTCGCTGAACAGCAACGTCGCGTGGACGGAGCCGGGGGAGACCTTCAGCCCCGAGGGCGCGGCCGACAAGCATCCGAAGTCGGGCGCCTACGGAGGCACGCTCCTGAACCTGCGGAAGCCCTCGATCACGAACGTGACGAAGGTCGCCGCCTACCCGGGCGCCCCCGAGGCCGAGACCATCCGGGTCGACGCGGCCGGCAAGTACTGGTACACGACCGAGGTGACGAACGCTCCCGAGCAGATCGTCAACCCCTACGAGAAGATCAAGACCGCCGGTGACGTGCACAACTCGCGCTTCGTGGTCACGCACCACGTCACCGAGTTCGCGGAAGCGACGGGCGAGGTGCGGCTGCAGATCGGTGGCGACATCTACGATCGCGCCGCGTTCGAGGCTCTGGGCTACACGGTCGAGCGGGCGACGCCCGCCGTGTCGGAGGTGGGCGAGCGCAAGCGCATCCAGTGGCTGGTGACCCCTCCCGCGAACGAGCGCGGCACCCGGGGCGAACTGCAGTCGGGCGAGAGCTTCAAGCTGCTCTACGAGGTGCAGCTCGTAGACGGCTATGAGGACAACGTGGTGTCCGAGGATCCGGTCTGGAAGACCGACGACCTCATCGTCGACTCCTACGTGTCGCTCATCACGGACGACACGAGCCTGATTCCGGCCGATGCGGATCCCGCCCAGCGACCCGAGGACTTCATCGTGCAGTCCGCGGCCTCGATGGGCTACCGCAGCTACGCTTCGGACGCGGGCTCGTCCCTCGACATCGACGGCAACGGCGACCTCGACGGGCGCTACGCCGCGGACGAGGCGCAGGTGGAGATCCTGAAACCGCGGGCCGAGGTGCGCGTGAACACCACCCGCCCCCGCATCGCCTACTCCAACGGCATGTCCGGCGACAACTACTTCAACTCCTCGGACACGATCGAATACCTCGTCACCCACGCGAAGAACTCGGGCTCCGGCCTCAAGGAGTTCGTCGTCGAGAACATCCTCCCCACCCACCTGAGCAACGACAGCACGGTCTCCCTCAGCGGTCACCCGGTCTCGACGACCACGATGTACCTGACCTCGGGTGCGTGGGAGCTGCCGCAGGCGACGCTGGATCACCTCGCCGCCGACGGCACCGACATCGACGATGCATTCCGCAGCTACGTCTACGTGTCGCACGAACTCGCCGAGAACGGATACGAAGGCGGCGCCTGGAAGCTGCTCAACCCGGGCGGCAGCTCGATCCTCGCCAACGAGCGGCTGACGCTCGACTCGGGCGCGGAGCGCGCAGACGTCAAGAAGTTCCGCGTCGTGGTGAAAGCGCTCCAGCCGGAGCGCTACCTCGTGCCGCAGGGGCTGCGACTCGACGTCGACGCCGATCCCGTCGCAGACGGGAAGCAGTCGGTGCTCGAGACCGACCCCACCAACCAGAGCATCGAGCAGTACCCGGCGTCGGTGACCGACGCCGCGGTGAAGGTGGGCATGCGCGCCTCGTCGACCGCCAAGTCGACGCTGTTCGTGTACGGCACCGCGCAGGCCTGGGGCAACTACGTCAGCACGAGCGTGTCGAAGCTCGCTCAGAGCCAGACCCGCTCCTACCTCACCCCGTCGCGCCCGGTGGTCAACGTGAAGTACGACGCGCTCTACTACCGCAGCGACTCGACGCGCCCCCAGGGGGAGCGCTTCGGCTGGTCCGACATCATGGCCATCGCGCCGAAGTCGTCGCCGCACCTGAAGTTCACGGGCGAGTTCATCAACGCCGACGACACGATGTGGTCGCGAGACGAGGACAACACGTACTCCGCGGACACCCTGGTGGATCCGTTCGTGACCTTCCAGCTGCCGACGGTGATGGAGTCGGGAGGAGCCTTCAAGTACGTGCCCGCCGATGAGATCACTCCCGACCATCCGCTGAGCGACGAGCACCGCTCGCGCTACTCGCTGACGGCGCAGGAGAAGAACCTCTGGACCTGGAAGCTCGTGCGCGCCGACGGCAGCGAGGCGAGCCCGGATTCGCATCTGAAGCACACCGATCTCTACGCGGGTCCCTGGCCGGGCTTCGATCGCAACGTCATCTCGATCTGGTTCGAGGGCAACGTCTACCCCGGTGACAAGATCGTGGTCGAGTTCATCGGATCGGTCGACGCCTATTCGCCGGGCGCCGACGCGGAGGATCTGAAATCGCGCGCGGTGGTCACCAACAGCACGGGCCTGCTCTACCCGCTGAACTCGCAGCAGAACTCGGGCAACCGCCTGGGCTACTCGACCGACTACAGCGACTTCAACAAGAACAGCCTGATGAACGACCGCCTCGTGTTCTCGGAGCGCACGCTGTTCCAGTACGAGACCTACGACAACTTCGGCAAGCGCAAGATCGCCTACTCCGACCTGAACCGGGCCGGCACCGTCGCGCCGGAGATGACGCCGGTGCGAGAGGGCGGAGACTTCTCGTTCGAGGTGTCGGTGGACAACTCGAAGGAGTCCGGAGACCGGGCCTACCCCTATCCGATCCTGTACGACGTGCTCCCTTTCTCTGGCGACACCTCGATCAGCAACGCGACTCTGCAGCGAGGATCGCAGTACTCGGCGTGGCTGCAAGGCGACGGCATGAAGCTGGAGCGCGAGGGCGCCGAGAAGAAGACGTACCAGCCGAACGAGTACACGGTCTTCGTCGGCCCGTTCACGAAGCAGGGCGGCAAGATCGTCGACGCTGCGATGGTGCCTCACGCGGACGCGGGGAGCGAGTCGTTCTTCGACGCCCTCGGGACTCCGGGCGTGCCCTCGACGGTGCGCGACCGCCACTTCGTCGCGCTCGACGAGCTCAAGGCCGAACCCGAGCTGCTGAAGCGGGCGAAGACCCTGCTCGTGCTCTTCAACAACCCGAACGAGCAGCTGCCCGGTCAGAGCAAGCTCAAGTTCACCTATCAGATGAAGGCACCGCTGAACGCGCCGGCCTACCTCGAGCAGTTCGACGGTGCCGACCGCAAGCCGAGCGCCGCGCTCTGGAACTCGTTCATGGCCACGCAGCGGGTGAGCCGCTTCATCCCGCAGGAATCCAACATGGCCGGCTCCTTCGTGACGGAGAAGCGGGATCACGTCTACCTCGGCAACTACGTGTGGCACGACGTGAACTACAACGGCGTCCAGGACGAGGGCGACCCCTTCGTGGACGGCAACGGCCGCACACTGCTCGAACCGTCGAAGGATCTCGACTTCGACGGTGAGATCGACGACCCCGGCATCAACGGCGTGCGCGTCACCCTGCTCACGCCGAAGGGCTACAACGTCGACGCGCTCGGCAACCCGATCCACCGGGTGGGCGCCCAGTGGGAGGTCGTGGACGAGGCCACCGGCAAGTCGGTGCTCGACGAGGTCTTCCAGCAGCCGATCCGCTCTGAGGGTCCCCTGACGACCCTCACCGAGACCGACTACCACGGCAACGACGGGTACTACACCTTCTCGAACATCCAGCCGGGCGACTACCGCGTGATGCTGGAGTTCCCGCAGGAGTACGATTCGTTCTCGGCCACGACCACGGAGGTGTTCAAGCGCGCCGGGGTGACCGTCTACGCTCCCGGCGAGCAGCTCGACGTGCCCGCCGAGGTCGATGATGCGGCGCTGGTGACGATCACCGACGCCGCCCGGGTCGACACGGCCACGAGCGACGAGGAGCGCATGAGCTTCGACTTCGGCGTCGCCCAGACGCTGCGCGTCGGCGGCACCGTGTTCGCGGAGGACATCGACACCCTCGACGGCTACCAGGCGGGACCCGGCGAACCCGGCATCGCCGGCTACCACGTCTACCTCAAGCGGATGAACGGCGACACCGCCGTCGACGCCTACGGCGAGCCGATGGTCGCGGTGACCGACGCGCAGGGCAAGTACGCCTTCGACGTGCTGCCCGTCGACCGCGAATACTACATCGAGGTGACCGACCGCAACGACGGGTTCAACCCCGAGTGGGTCGTCTCGCCATTCGTGCACCACATCGATCCCTTCGCCGAGGCGACCGATAACGACGGCCTGAACGAGAAGGGCACGAAGGTCGTCAAGACGAACACCCTGCGGTTCGATCTGGAGGGGCTCTTCGAGTCCGGCTTCGCCGACCGCGAGTCGGTGAGCATCGGCTTCTACGAGAAGTCGACCTCGGGCGTCATCGGCAACCGCGTCTGGGACGACCTCGACCGCGACGGCGTCCAGGACGACGGCGAGCCCGGCATCGCCGGACAGGCGCTCGCGCTCCAGCAGTACGTGCGCCCGGCCGGAGGGGAGTGGACCCGCACCGGCTTCACCCAGTCCACGGTCTCGAACGCCGACGGCTACTACTACTTCACGAAGGTGCCGAGCGCCGTCTTCGAGGCGGGCGAGCCCGTCGAGACGAGGTACCAGGTGGTGGTCGACCGGCTGGTCGACGGCTACACCTTCGCGCTCGCCCATCAGGGGTCGGGTGCCGACGCCGCGGAGTTCGACTCGGACTTCTTCCCGAACGGCACGATGCACCGGACGGCGAAGGTGGGCGACAACCTCGTCAGCATCGGCGACTTCGACGAGGCGACGGGCGTGATGTACGGCATCAACGACAACACCGTCGATCTCGGCCTGGTCGCTCACGCGCGCTCGTCGCTGTCGGGCGAGGTGTTCATCGACACCGACGGCGACGGCGTGAAGAACGACGCCGCGAAGGCCGAGAATCGCTACACGGCGACGCTCGAGGTGCTGCACCAGGGCGCCTGGGTGGAGGCGAAGCAGGATGCGCAGGGGCTCATGATCGAGCCGGCCGTCGCGCAGAGCACGGACCCCGCGATCCGGAGCACCGCCGTCTCCGCCTACTCCTTCGAGAATCTGCACATCATGGACTCGGTGGAGCGGGTGCCGTACGAGTACCGGGTGAGGGTCACCGAGATCCCGCTCTGGCAGGACGTCACGAAGCTGCACGTCGGGTCCGATCCGGCGCGCGACAACGACTTCGTGCACGACGCGCGCACCATCGCCAACTCCGCGGTCTCGGATGCGCGCATCCTCGGGGAGCTGCAGCAGGGGCAGCTGCACCCGATCGAGACCTTCACCGGGGTGCCCGCGGTGAACGTCGACCTCGGCCTCGCCGAGCTCGAGACGGAGGCGACGATCGGCGACCGGATCTGGCACGACCGCGACGGCGACGGCGTCCAGGACGCCGGCGAACCCGGCCTCGTGGGCGTCGAGGTGGTGCTCAACCGCGTCGTCGCCGGCGCGCTGGTGCCCGTTGATCGCACGCGGACCGGCGCCGACGGCGCCTACGAGTTCACCGCCGAGGTCGCCGACACCGATCCCACGAGCCCCGGCTACCAGACGCCGCACGTCTACGCGGTCGAGTTCAACCTGACCTCGCGTCAGTCGCTCTCGCCCACCGTCGTCGACGGCGCGGCGACCGAGTCGAAGTTCTCGAACCTCGAGGTGGCGGGCGCGGCGCGCTACGATCACGGTGTGCAGGATCCCCGCCACACGGCGGTGTCCGAGGAGATCGTGCTCGTGGAAGCCGACGCGAACGGCTACGCGCGCTACGACACCTTGGAGAGCACCGAGCTGATCGACGGCGGAGTTCTGGTGCACGAGTCGGTCCGGGTGATCGGCGACACCGTCTACGATGACCGCGACCGCGACGGCGTGCAGTCGGCGGGTGAGCCCGGCATCGGCGGGCTCACCGTGAAGCTCTTCAAGCTGAACCGCGACACCGGCCTCTGGGAGGCCTCGCAGGGCGCGGGCGACTCGTCGTCGACGATCACCGACGCCAGCGGGCGGTACCGCTTCGAGGTCGAGGTCGCGGATCTCGACAAGGATTCGCCCCACTACCGCGAGGCCGAGGAGTACCGGGTGCTCGTCGAGGCTCCGGCGAACATGCGACTGGTCGAGATCGGCAACGTGTTCTTCTACCAGAGCACCGTCGACGTCGATGGCATCGCCATCGCCAAGCCCTTCAGCTACGTGCTGACCGACCCGGTGAGCCTCGTCGATGCGGGCGCCGACGGCGTGGACCTCGCCACTGCGCGCGACGTGCTCACCGCGGATGCCGGCTTCGCCGTGTACGACACCTCGGTGGTCGTCGGCGGCCGGGTGTGGGACGATGCCGATCTCAACGGTCTGCAGGACGCCGGTGAGGTCGGCGTCGCCGGTCGCACGGCGGTGCTGTGGGAGCTGGTCGACGGCGAGTGGCAGGAGACGGAGGATCTGGCCGGGCGCAGCCGCGTCGTGACCGGAGCCGACGGGATCTACGCCTTCGAGGTGAGCCCGACCCGCTACGAGGAGCACGAGCCCGGGTTCCTCGCGCCGCGCGAGTACCGCGTCACCGTCGAGCGCGAGGGGTACCACGTCTGGTCGCCGCTCAACGTCGGCGACGACCCGACGATCGACAGCGATGTTCAGGCGGCCGAACCGGAGTTCGGCACGCGGTACACCGGTGTCACCCACTCCTTCGTGATCGCGGATCATGCCAATGGTGTGATCGACATCGCGAGCGTCCGCGACGATCGCGCCATGGACATCGGCCTCAAGGTCTACGATCACGAGGTGATCGTCGGCGGCGCAGTCTGGAACGATATCGACGAGGATGGCCGGCAGCAGCACTCCGAGCCGGCCCTGCCGGGTCAGCGGGTGACGCTCTGGGAGCGGATCGACGACGAGTGGCGGATCGTCGAGGACGCCCGCGGGCGCTCGACGCAGCTCACCGACGACGCGGGACGCTACGAGTTCGAGGTGCACCCGACGAGCTACGACGAGGAGTCGGAAGCGTTCCTGCAGCCGCGGGAGTACCGCACCACGGTCGGTGTGCCGCAGGGCTACCGCCTGAGCGGGGGCAGCCTCACGGCCGAGCTGGAGGACGAGCTGGTGGTCTCCGCGAACGCGCAGATCTCCGAGCTCGACGAGGACGGCAAGGTCGACCTGGCGGTCAGCCGCGACGATCTCACGCTCGGCTTCCCGTTCGCGGCGGTGCCGGAGCCGGCTCTGGCGCTGACCGGTGCCCGGTCGATCCTCGTCATCGGCGTGCTCGTGCTCGCGCTCGGCGCCGTCGCGGTGCTCATCGGCGTGCGGCGTCAGCGTCGGGCGCGCGGAAGCGAGGAGGCGTGATGGAGGGAGATGCCGTGACGGAGCAGCCGGAGGAGGAGCCCCGCGGCCCGCGCGATCAGCGCCCGCGGGCGCCCCGGCGCAGGGCGCTGTGGATCGCGGCTGCGGCGGTGGCCGTGGCGATCGGTGCGCTGGTGTGGCTGAACTGGCCGGCGCAGGACGTGGAGTCTGTGACGGTCGGCGGTGCGGAGTTCGCGACCAACGTGCAGATGGAGGAGCAGGGCGGCTACGTGTACGCCTACATCCCGGTCAACACGGATGTCGGCGATGTCGTGATCGAGGTCGCCGACGCGGAGGACAACCGCGAGATCCGCGAGTTCCTCGACTCGCTCGACACGCTGGTGCCGGGGGAGCACGTGCTGGCGCTGAGCGATTCGAATCTGCACATCATCGTGGACGGCATGTCTGAGGGCTGATCCCACAATGTTGACGCTGCTCACATGCGATCGTAGGATCGATGTGAGCAGCGTCAACATATGCGGCTCGAGAGAGGCGGGCACGACATGCGGACGATCCTGGGCGCGGGCGGGCAGATCGCCGTCGAACTGGCGAAGGAGCTGCATCGCGCCTCCGGCCCCGAGCTGAGGCTCGTGAGCCGCAAGCCGCGCAGGGTCGAAGATACGGATGAGGTCGCGAGCGCCGACCTGCTCGACGCCCGGCAGACCCGGGCCGCGGTGGCCGGGAGCGACATCGTCTACTTCACCGCCGGGCTGCCCGCCGACACCGAGCTCTGGGAGGCGCGGTTCCCCGCTATGCTCCGCAACGCGCTCGACGCCGCCCGCGCCGAGGGCGCGAAGTTCGCCTACTTCGACAACACCTACATGTATCCGCAGGACGATCGGGTGCAAGACGAGCAGACGCCGTTCGAGCCGGTCGGGCGCAAGGGGGTCGTCCGCGCCCGAATGGCCGAGATGGTGCTCGCCGAAATGGATCGCGGCGACATTCCGGTGCTGATCGCCCGCGCCCCCGAGTTCTACGGCCCCGGTCGCACCCAGGGCTTCACGAACGCGCTCGTCATCGACCGGCTGCGCGCTGGCAAGACCCCCCTCGTGCCCGTGCGCGACGACCGCTTGCGCACGCTCATCTGGACGCCCGACGCGAGTCGCGGCCTGGCCGCCCTGGGCAACGCCCCCGACGCGTACGGCCAGACCTGGCACCTGCCCGTCGACGACGATCGCCCGACGTACCGAGAGCTCGTGGCCATGGCGGCCGAGGCCTTCGGGCGGGAGCCGCGCCACCGGGTGATCCCGCGCTGGCTGCTGCGCGCGGCGGGCGGTGTGAACGCCCAGGCGCGCGAGATCCGCGAACTCCTGCCGCGATATGCGAGCGACAGCATCTTCGACTCCGCGAAGTTCAGGTCCCGCTTCCCGGACTTCCGGGTGACCTCCTACCGCGAAGGGCTCGACCTCATCCGTGCGGAGTCGCGCACCGGAAGCTGACGGCGGCGCCAGCTGCAGCTAGCCGAGCACGGAGAACCCGGGGGAGAGGGCGCGCCGCCCCGTCAGCGCCTCCAGCAACCGCGGTCCGTCGCCGGCGTCCACCGCGAGCTCGGCGGCCAACGCCGCTGTGCGGTCCAGTGCGGGCCGGGGAGGCGCCGGATCCACCCCCGCCGCCCGGGAGATGTCGATGCCGTGCACCACCAGCTCGAAGGTGCGCGTCGGCAGGTAGTCGCTGAGCCGGATCCCGCCCACGAGGCACGCGATCGTCGGATCCCCGGCCCCGCTCAGCAGCCCGGTCACCCGATCCGCGATCCGCGAGAACGCGGCTGCCGGATCCGCGCCGAGCGCATCCCCCGCGGCCACGCCGCGCGCGTGCACCTCGTCCGGGCCCGCGCCCGTCGCTCCGCGGGTGCGCCGGAAGTACTCGGCCGGGCTCATGACATCCACCCGCTGCGCCGGCCTGTCGAGGTACTGCTCCACCGTGAGCAGCGCCCGGCTCGTGTGTCCCACGAGGGCGCGCAGATCCCAGGCGCCGAGGGCCGGTGCCGCCCAGTCCGGCTCGGCGATGCTCGTCACGAGCGCGCTCACCCACCCGGCCGCTGCGGCGAAGTTTGCGGTCGCACCGCCGGCATCGACCGCGGTACCCGGCGGTGCGAGATCTGGCGTGTCGCTCTGCATGCTCCTAGTGTGGAGCCAGAACGGAAGGAGCACCAGATGGCGGAGCCGACGAAGGGGCCGAAATCGTACTTCCCGTCGATCGAGGCGAAGTACGGTCGCTCGATCGACGAGTGGATCGCCCTGCTGCGTCCGCACGCGGGCGAGAAGCACATGGATCAGGTCGCCTTCCTCAAGGAGCAGGGCATGGGGCACGGGCACGCGAACGCGCTCGTGCACGTCTTCCGCGCCGAGCACGACGGGGCGTGACGCGGCGGCCGGTATCATCGGGGACGATCACCGATGAACGGAGCCCGATGACCGAGAACGCGCTGCCAGAACTGCCCCCGTGCCCCGAGTGCGCGAGCGAGTACGCGTACGAGTCCGGCGCACTGCTCGTCTGCCCCATGTGCGGACACGAGTGGGCACCCGTCTCCGGTGATGCCGCTGATGACGACGGCCCCCGGCCTGTCAGGGACGCGGTCGGCAACGTGCTCTCGGACGGCGATTCCGTGACCCTCGTGAAGAGTGTGAAGATCTCGGGCGGAGGCGGGGGCGCCATCAAGGCCGGCACGAAGGTGACCGGGATCCGCCTCATCTCGGACGGGGTCGGGGACCACGACATCGACGCCCGCGTGCCCGGCTTCGGCAAGCTGCAGCTCAAGTCGAGCGTCGTCAAACGCGTCGGCTGAGTCCCGTCGCGCTCCGGGGGTTCTGCATCCCGCCCGTCGGGCGCATACTGGGATGACGGTCACCCGACGCGAAGGAGCAGGACATGCCGCACACACTCGCAACGTACATCGCGCTGCCGGGCACCACCGGCGAAGCCATGGAGCACTGGCACGAGGTCTTCGGCGGTGACCTGCAGATCCTGAGGTACGGCGACATGCCCCCGATGGAGGGCATGCCGTTCACTCCCGATCCGAAGTCGGTCGCCCACTCCACGCTCGTGCTGCCGGAGGGCGCCGGGGTGATCGCCGGCGGCGACGCCATGGACGACGGCACCGACTACCCGGTGCGCGGATCCGCCTACTCGCTGCTCTACACGACCGACACACCCGACGAGGCGCGCGGGCTGATCCAGAAGCTCGTCGACGGCGGCGGTTCCGTGGGCATGCCGTTCGAGCAGGCTCCGTGGGGCGACTGGTACGGGCAGGTCTTCGACCGCTACGGCGTGATGTGGTCGTTCTCCTGCGAGAGCGCCTGACCGATAGCGTGGAGGGGTGACCGAGCAGACCCGCCCCCCTGTGCACTCCGTCGTGGTCGGCGAGGCCGCGCCGCGCCGCGTGGTGTTCCTCCACGGCCTCTTCGGGCGCGGGAAGAACCTCATGCGCATCGCGACGGGGCTCGAACCGGAGGCGCAGAGCCTGCTCGTCGATCTGCCGAACCACGGCCGCTCGGCCTGGACCGAGGCCTTCGACTACGTCGAGATCGCCGATCTCGTCGCCGAGCACCTGCGCGCGGGCTTCGCCGCTGAGGGGCAGGTCGACGTCGTGGGGCACTCCATGGGCGGCAAAGTGGCGATGGTGCTCGCACTGCGCCACCCCGATCTGGTGCGCCGGCTCGTGGTGATCGACATCTCGCCCGTCGCCTCGGGATCCTCGCGCGGGGAGTTCCACCATCTGCTCGACGCGCTCGCGGGGCTCGACCTCGCCTCGGTGACGCGGCGCTCGGATGCGGATGCGGCCCTCAAGGCCGCGATCCCGCAGGACGGGGTGCGCGGCTTCCTGCTGCAGAATCTGCGTCGCGGCGACCACGGCTTCGAGTGGGAGCCGAATCTGCGGCTGCTGCGCGAGCAGCTCCCAGCGGTGATGGGCTTCCCAGATCTGCCGGGGCCGTCCTTCAGCGGGCCGGTGCTGTGGATCGGGGGCGAGCGCTCCGACTACGTCTCCGACGAGGATGCGCCGGCGATGCGCGCGCTCTTCCCGCGCACGGTTAGGATGACGGTGCGCGGCGCCGGCCACTGGGTGCACTCGGAGAAGCCCGACGAGGTCGTCACGGCGCTGCGCACCTTCCTGGGCGACTGAGGCGGCTGAGGCGGCCGCGGCCGTCGATATGGGATCTGCCGAAGATATGCGCGATCCCGCCCGAAACGACATATATTGGGCAGATCCCAGACCGACGGCGCCGTCGGAGGAGGTCGAGGAGCTGCCATGAACCCGCAGAGCGAGCACGCTCAGACCTGGAACGGCCTGCTGCGCGAGCAGATCGACTGGCACTGGGCCCACCAGCTCAGGGGCCGGCTGGCCGGGCTCGGCGACGAGGAGTACCTCTGGGAGCCCGTGCCGGGCTGCTGGAGCGTGCGCCCGAGAGGCGAGAGCACGGCGGCCGTGCAGGGCGGATCGGGCGACATGGTCATCGAGTTCGCCGCGCCCCCGCCAGACCCCGCCCCCTTCACCACGATCGCCTGGCGGCTGGGTCACGTCATCGTCGGCGTGCTCGCCATGCGCAACGCCTCCCACTTCGGCCGCGAGGCCGTCGACTACTTCAGCTACGACTACGCCGCCACTGCGGCGGAGGCGCTGCGGCAGCTCGAGACCGAGCTCGGCCTCTGGCAGGCCGGCGTGGAATCCCTGGGGGAGGAGGGCCTTGCGCGCCCCTGCGGAGCCGCCGAGGGCCCCTACGCGGACTGGGCGATGGCGGCCCTCGTGCTGCACATCAATCGCGAGCTCATCCACCACCTCTCCGAGGTCTGCCTGCTGCGCGACCTCTTCCTGCACACGCGACCGGCCGAGGCGGGCGACCCGGCCTGACCGCTCAGTTCTCGCAGAGGCAGAACGGGTGGCCGGCCGGGTCGAGGAACACGACGAAAGTGCCGTCCTCGCTCGGCTGCACCGGGTGGCGGATCGCACCGGCCGCCTCCGCCACCGGTCCGGCTTCGGCGATGGAATCGACGTAGAGATCGAGGTGGGCCTGCTGCGGGATCGGACCGTCGGGCCAGTCGGGCGCACGGTAGTCGTCGACCTGCTGGCAGGCGATCGCGAAGCCGGGGCTCTCGCCGGCGGGAGGAGTGACGTTCACCCAGTCGGGTTCGGAGGGGTTCGCGCTCCAGCCCAGCAGCCGCGCGTAGAACGCCGCGAGCGACACGGCGTCCGGGCAGTCGAGGGAGTAGACGTGTCGAGTGGCGCGGATCGAGGTGCTCATGCCGGGAAGTGTAGGCCGGATCGCACCGGCGGGGAAGGCCCGCCGGTGCAGTCTCAGCCCCCTCGGACGCAGGACCACTACTCTGGCGACATGAGCACAGCCGCAGTCGACAGCTTCGAGACGGGTTCGGACGGAGGCGGCTCCGACGACGAGATCACCATCTCCGCCAGCGCGCTGCGCGCCCTCGGGGATCAGATGCAGCGCTTCCTGCTGGAGTACCGCTTCGCGATGCAGGAGATCGAGACGAAGCTCGCGATCCTGCGCGAGGAGTTCCTGCACATGCACGAGTACAACCCCATCGAGCACGTCTCGAGCCGGGTGAAGTCGGTCGACAGCCTCGTCGACAAGCTGCAGCGCCGCGGCCTCGGCAGCGACTTCGACGAGATCCGCCGCGAGATCCACGACATCGCGGGCGTGCGCGTCACCTGCGCCTTCATCCGCGACGTGTACCGGCTCTTCGACCTGCTCACGCAGCAGGACGACATCACCGTGCTCGAGGTCGAGGATTTCATCAAGGAGCCCAAGCCCAACGGGTACAAGAGCCTGCACGCCATCATCTCGGTGCCGGTCTACCTGTCGACGGGCCGGGTGGACGTGCCGGTCGAGGTGCAGTTCCGCACCGTCGCCATGGACTTCTGGGCGAGCCTCGAGCACAAGATCTACTACAAGTACGCCCGCCGGGTGCCGGACGCCCTGCTCGCGGAGCTGAAGCACGCCGCGGACACCGCGGCCGAGCTCGATACGCGAATGCAGCGCCTGCACGTGCAGGTGCACGGCGAACCGCCGCTGCACACGGCCCCTATCGAGCTGCGCGGCCTGCGGGCGCAGCAGTAGAGTCGGGGCGTGGAGAACGAACACCTGCCGGGCGGATCCGGCGGCGTCTGGCGACGGCGCGCCCCGGGCGGCGAGATCCGCGTGCACCGTCCCACCGGCCCCTGGACCCCCGCCGTGCACGCCCTCCTCGCGTACCTGCACGAGCGCGGGCTCGACGGCGTGCCGCGCGTGCACGGCATCGACGCCGACGGGCTCGAAGTGCTCGACTACCTGCCGGGCGAGACCCTCGACCCCGAGACCGAGCAGCCCGGCGACCGGGCGCTCGGCGAGGCCGCGGCCTGGCTGCGGCGCTTTCACGACGCCGTGCGCGACTTCCGTCCCGGCGCCGTGGAGTGGCGCCAGGGCGAGCAGGATCTCGGCCCTGACGAGCTGATCTGCCACAACGACCCAGGTCTTTACAATTGGGTGGTCGAGGACGGAGCATTCGCCGGCATGATCGACTGGGACCGCGCCGGCCCCGGACGCCCGCTCGACGACCTCGCCTTCCTCTGCTGGTCCGGGGTGCCGCTGCTGCGGGAGATCCCCGTCGCCGAGGCCGCGCACCGGGTCGCGCTCGCCGCCGAGGCCTACGGCGGGATCGCTCCGGGGGAGCTGCTCGACGCGGTGGACGCGCGCATGGAGCTCATCGCGCAGCGCTGGCGGGCGGGCATCGAGCGCGGCGATCCCGGCACGATCGCGCTGCGGGACTCGGGCGTGATGGATCGCCACCTCGAAAGGGTGCGCGGCTTCGACGCCCGCCGGGAGGCGATCCGCCGACTGCTGTAGCGCGCGGCCGCGCCCACCGCGACGGGCATGTGCCACACTGGAGCGGAGACTACCGGAGAGGGCCGTTCGGAACGGCCCCGTGAGGAGTACCAGCATGACGAGCACGAGCACGACGAGCGGAGCAACGCGGCTCGGCCTGGCCGACGGCGGGATCGAGACCGCACTGACCGACCGGCTGGGGCAGCGATTGCCCGAGTTCGCGGCGTTCACGCTGCTCGGCACGGTGGCGGGCCGGGAAGCGCTCCGCGAGTACTACCGCCCGTTCCTGCGGCTCGCGATCGAGCACGGACGCCCGATCGTGCTCGACACCCCCACCTGGCGCGCCAACACTGACTGGGGCGAGCGCCTGGGCTACGAGCAGGAGGCGCTCGACGCGGTGAACGCCCACGCCGTGGCGCTGCTGCGGGAACTCGACGAGGACGAGGGCGACGAATCGGTCGAGGTCGTCGTGAACGGCTGCGTCGGCCCGCGCTTCGACGACCACTACATCGAGGGTCGTCGCATGACCGAGGCGGAGGCGGAGGCGTATCACGCTCCGCAGGTGAACGCGCTGGCCGAGGCCGGCGCCGACCGGGTCACCGCGGTCACCACGCTCGACGCCGCGGAGGGCATCGGCGTGGTGCGTGCGGCTCAGGCCGCCCGCGTGCCGGTGGCCGTATCGTTCGTGGTGGGGGAGGACGGCCTGCTGGCCGATGGCAGCACGCTCGCCGCCGCCATCGCCGCGGTCGACGACGCCACGGGATCCGCCGCGATCGGCTTCCTCGTGAACTGCGCGCACCCCGCCGCCGTCGCCGAGGGCCTCGCCGCCTGCGGTGCGAGCCCGGAGCTCGAGCGCCTCATCGGCTTCCGTTTGAATGCGGCGCACGTCGGCGACGATGGCCCCGGCGACGGCCCCGAGTCGTTCGCCGAGCTCGAGGCCGGCCTGCGCGAACTCGCGCCGAACGCGAGCGTCTTCGGCGGCTGCTGCGGCACGGACACCCCGCACATCGCGGCGCTCGCGGCGCGGCTGCCCTAGGGAGCGGCTCTGAATCGGTCCCGCCGGTTACGGGGCGGCGGCCGGTTGTGGTTAGGCTGGTGTCGTGAATAGAGACCCATTCGAGGAGCTGTTCGGGGCGTCGAATCGTGATGCCCACGAGTCCGCGTCGGCGCCGGTCCCCGCCCGCGAGCGTCTGGCGTACGAGCAGGCCGAGCGGGTACGCACCTCCCAGCTGCCCGCGAGCAAGCGCACCTCCCCGACGGATCCGGACGACGGATCCGGCGACCGAGCCGCTCGGGCGAAGCCCTGGATCGTCGTCGGCATCGTCGCCGTGCTGGCGATCATCGCGTCGATCGTGATCCTGAACCTCGCGCGGGGGCCTCAGGAGGCGCCGCAGCCCACGACGGAACCGACGACCACGCAGACGCCGCAGACGAGCTCCCCGGCGACGCCCGACGACCAGGACGATGACGACGACTCCGACGCGGATCAGCCGAGCGGCCCGCCCGCCGTCGACGTCGGGCCGACCTACGACATGGCGATCGGCCCCTGGAACGCGACCTCGCAGATCTCGCAGCGCTTCGGCGCGGTCAACTTCAACATTCCCGACGGCGTGAACCTCGTGCTCACCTCCGACCTGCTGTCGTCGTTCCCGGACTCTTGCGCCGCCATGCGTCAGGGCTGGGGAGCCACGAAGACCGCGACCGGTTACGAGGTGCTGAAGCCCGCCACCCGCTGCACTGCGGCGCCCGAGCTGTACGACGAGGTGTGGGGCCTCACCGACGCCTGGGTGCAGACGATCCGCTAGGAACCTCCTAGCCGGCGAAGAGCGCCGGCCAGAGTGCGACGGCGAGCGGGTATCCCGCGAAGCTGACGATGTCGAGGATCCAGTGGGCCACGATCAGCGGCAGGGATCTGCCCCACCGCTGATAGGCCCAGCCGAACACGAGACCCATCACGACGTTGCCGATGAAGCCGCCGAAGCCCTGGTAGAGGTGGTAGCTGCCGCGCAGCAGTGCGCTCGCGATCACGGTCGCCACGGGCCCGACGCCGAGACGGCGCATCCGGTCGAAGAAGTAGGCGACCACGATCAGCTCCTCGCCGAGCGCGGCCCTGAGCGCCTGCAGCACGAGCACCGGAACGGTCCACCAGAAGGCGTCGAGGGCGGTCGGCACGACGGTGGTGTTGATCCCGATCCACTTCGCGAACAGATAGAACCCCAGCCCGGGCACGCCGATGAGCGCGGCCAGCGCGAAGCCGGCCCCGGTCTCGCGCAGCCGCCAGCCGGCGCCGTTCGAGCGTGCGGGCGCTCCGAGCCCGAGCCTGCCGAGGTGGGGGCGGCGATCGCGCCAGAGCAGGAAGACCACGAGCGCGACCGGTGCGAGCCCGAACGCGAAGGCGAGCAGCTGGTAGACCAGGTCGAAGACGGGGCGCTCGGCGAGGGAGCGGTTGATCGTCGCCGTCTGCGTGCTCAGCGCGGCCTCGCGGGTGAGGCGCTCGATGATCGTCACCACCGCATAGACGCCGGAGGCTCCGAAGGAGAGCGCGAGCACGATGCCGAGTTCCCAGCGCAGCCGCGCGGGCGATGGATGATCCGTCACCGCACCAGCGTATGAGGTCGGATCCCTCTGCGCACCTCGCGCACGCCAGTTGGGCGATCCGCAACGCGATCTCCCAGGAAAATGGTGACTTCGCACAGTCGCACCCACGAACGGCGTGAGAACTTTCTCGGACTCCTACAGACCTCCATCACGATGCCGTTACGGACCCCGTTTTGTGCAGCCGCCCCTCCGGCGGTCGTTAGGCTGGGGTGGTTATATCGAATTCATCCGGGGCGGAAGCCACATCGGCGTGCCCAGACCGGATGGAACATTTCAAGGAGGAAACCTCGTGAAGCGATCCAAGATTGGCTTCGGGTTCATCGCTCTGGCGGCAGCGGGCGCACTCGCGCTCTCCGGCTGCACCTCGGGCGGCGACTCGAACGCCGGCGGCGATGCTGCAGCCGGCGGCATCATCACTGTCAACAACACCGAGCCCCAGAAGGGCCTGATCCCGGCGGACACCACCGAGGTCGGCGGCGGCAAGGTCGTCGACGCGCTCTGGGAGGGTGTCGTCTACTACGATGCCGACGGCGTGACCCAGATGGGCGTTGCCGAGTCGATCGAGCCCAAGAACGACACCAACACCCTGTGGGAGGTGAAGCTCCGCGACGACGCGGTCTTCTCCGACGGCACCCCCGTGCTCGCCCACAACTTCGTGGACGCCTGGAACTACGCGGCGAACGTCGACAATGCGCTGGGCAACCAGTACTTCTTCAGCGCGATCAAGGGCTTCAGCGAGACCGATCCGGTCGAGGCGATGGAGGGCCTGAAGGTCGTCGACGACCACACCTTCACCATCGAGGCCTCGCCCGACTTCCCCGACCGTCTCGGCTACTCGGCGTACTACCCGCTGCCCGACGTCGCGTTCGAGGACATGGAGGCCTTCGGCCAGAACCCGATCGGCAACGGTCTCTACAAGCTCGACGGCGAAGGCGCCTGGAAGCACGACGAGTCGATCAGCGTCGTGAAGAACGACACCTACGTCGGCCCGCGCGAGGTCGCGAACGACGGCATCGAGTTCAAGGTCTACGCCTCGCTCGACGCCGCCTACACCGATCTGCTCGCCGGTAACCTCGACGTGCTCGACCAGATCCCCGACACCTCCTTCGCGGTGTTCCAGGACGAGCTCGGCGACCGCGCCATCAACCAGGCCGGCGCTCTCACCACCACCCTCGCCATCTCGACCAGCCTGCCGCACTTCGGCATGGACGAAGAGGGCAAGCTGCGCCGCGCCGCGCTCTCGATGGCCGTGGACCGCGAGGAGATCATCGACGTGATCTTCGAGGGCACCAACGTTCCCGCGGTCGACTTCACCTCGCCCGTGGTCGACGGCTACGCCGACGACCTCGCCGGCAAGGAGAAGCTGGAGTTCAACCTCGACGAGGCCAAGAAGCTGTGGGCCGAGGCCGACGCCATCAGCCCCTTCGACGGCACCATCGAGGTCGCCACGAACTCCGACGGCCCCCACCAGGTGTGGGTCGAGGCCGTGGCCAACCAGTGGGCCACCAACCTCGGCGTCTCGGCCGCCCCGAAGCTCTACCCGACCTTCGCCGCCTTCCTCGATGACCGCGAGGCCGACGTCGTCGGCGGCCCGTTCCGTGCCGGCTGGCAGGGCGACTACCCGGGTGCGTACAACTACCTGCAGCCCCTCTACTACACGGGCGCCAGCTCGAACCACGGCTTCTACTCGAACCCCGCGTTCGACGCGAAGCTCGATGAGGCCGTGCAGCAGAGCGACCACGAGGCCCGCAACAAGATGCTGAACGAGGCCCAGGAGATGCTCCTCGAGGACATGCCCTCGATCCCGCTCTGGTACCAGGGCACCACCGGTGGCTTCGCCGAGACCGTCGACAACGTCGCGTTCGGCTGGAACTCGGTGCCGATCTTCAACGAGATCACCAAGAAGTAACCCTCAGCGAGGGCCCCGGGTCTCAGACCCGGGGCCCTCGCCTCGTCCCGGCTCCGTGCGCCGGGCGACCTCTGCTCTTCGAACCGGGAACGCCGCAGTTCCCGGCTTCGCGTTTCCGCCCGATTGCGAGAGAATACGCAACATGTCAACCTACTTCGAACGGGGAGGAACCGGCTCATGCTGAGATACATCCTCTTCCGTCTGCTGCAGGTGATCCCGGTGCTGCTGGGAACCACCTTCCTCATCTACTTCATGGTCTTCGCCATGCCCGGCGATCCCATCGCCGCCATGTTCGGCGACAAGCAGCCGAGCGAAGCGGTGCTCGAGCGCGTGCGCGCGCAGTACCACCTCGACCAGCCCTTCATCGTGCAGTACCTGCTCTACCTCAAGGGCATCTTCGTCGGCGACTTCGGCATCAGCTTCTCGGGCGAGCCGGTCTCGCAGATCCTCGCCCGCACCTTCCCGGTGACCATCAAGCTCGCCGCGATGGCCATCGCCATCGAGCTCGTGCTCGCCGTGATCATCGGCCTGTTCTCGGGCCTGCGCAAGGGCAAGCTGTTCGACAACGTCAACCTCATCATCGGCCTGCTGTTCATGAGCATCCCGATCTTCGTGATCGCGTTCATCGCGCAGTTCGGCCTCGGCCTCAAACTGGGGTGGTTCAAGCCCACGGTGAGCTCCGGCGCCCCCGTGCAAGACCTGCTGCTGCCGGCGATCGTGCTCGGCGTGAGCCTCTACGCCACGAGCATGCGCCTCACCCGCGCCTCGGTCATCGACACGCTCAACCAGGACTTCGTGCGCACCGCCTACGCGAAGGGACTCAGCCGCGGGAGGGTCATCCCCGTGCACGTGCTGCGCAACTCCCTCATCCCGACGATCACCAACACCGCCACCGACTTCGGCGTGCTCATGGTCGGCGCGACCGTCACCGAGGGCATCTTCAACGTGCCCGGCGTCGGCAACGTGCTCTTCCAGGCCATCCTGAAGGGCGAGAACGCGACGGTCGTCTCCTTCGTCACCGTGATGGTGCTCATCTACCTCGGCGTGAATCTGGTCGTCGACCTGCTCTACGCCGTGCTCGATCCGAGGATCCGCTATGCCTGAGCCGCAGAACCAGCCCCAGCCCGGGCGCACCGTGCGCCCGCCGATCGAGCACTTCGTGGCTCCCGTCGACGAGACCCCCATCGTTCCCGTCGACGCGGTGCGCATCAAGGAGAAGAAGTCGAACCTCTGGCTCGACGCCTGGCGCGACATGCGCCGCCGACCCATGTTCTGGATCTCGGTCGTGATCATCCTCATCGTCGTGCTCGTGTCGCTGTTCCCGGCCATGTTCACGCAGGTGGATCCCCGGGCGAGCTCGCTCGCGAACTCGAACGGCGCCCCTACCGCGGGGCACCCGCTCGGATTCACGAAGCAGGGATACGACGTCTACTCGCGCATCATCTACGGCGCCTCGACCTCCGTCTCCGTGGGTCTCATCGTGATCGCCATCACCTTCGTGGTGGGCACCGTGATGGGCGCCCTCGCCGGCTTCTTCGGCGGTGCGCTCGACACCGTGCTCTCGCGTCTGGGCGACATCTTCTTCTCGATCCCCTACATCCTCGCCGCGGTCGTCGTGATGAGCGTGATGCAGGACCACCGCAACCCGCTCGTGATCGCCTTCGCGATCGGCGGCTTCTCGTGGCCGATCACCGCGCGCATCGTGCGCAGCGAGATCCTGCGGGTGAAGAACGCCGACTTCGTGATGGCGGCCGAGTCGCTCGGGCTCTCGCGCTTCGCGACGCTCGTGCGGCACGTGCTGCCGAACGCGCTGGCGCCGGCCATCGTGGTGACCACCCTCTCACTGTCCTCCGCCATCGTGGCCGAGGCGACGCTCTCGTTCCTCGGCGTCGGTCTGCCTCCCGGGCAGTTCATCAGCTGGGGCAACGACATCAGCGCTGCGCAGCTCTCGCTGCGCACCGATCCGATGCCCCTCATCTATCCGTCGCTCGCGCTCACGGTCACCGTGCTGGGGTTCATCCTGCTCGGCGAGGTCGTACGCGACGCGCTTGACCCGAAGGCGAGGGCCCGTCGATGAGCGCAGCCAACCAGAACGAGCAGGCTGCGAAGCCGCTGCTGAGCGTGCGCGACCTGCGGGTCGCCTTCGGCTCGAAGAAGCAGCCGAACGAGGTGCTGCACGGCATCTCCTTCGACGTGCACCCCGGCGAGACCGTCGCGATCGTGGGCGAGTCGGGCTCCGGCAAGTCGACCACCATGCACGCCGTCATCAACCTGCTGCCGGGCACCGGCCGCACCACCGGCGGCTCGGTGCAGTGGAACGGGCGCGAGCTCGTGGGCATCCACCGGCGCGACATGGAGGCGATCCGCGGACGCGAGATCGGCCTCGTGCCGCAGGATCCCATGTCGAACCTCAATCCTGTGTGGTCGGTCGGATTCCAGGTCGAGGAGGCGATCCGCGCCAACGGGCTCGCGAAGGGCCGCAAAGAGGTCAAGCAGCGCGCCATCGAGGTGCTCGAGCAGGCCGGCCTGCAGAACGCCGAGCAGCGCATGAAGCAGTACCCCCACCAGTTCTCGGGCGGTATGAAGCAGCGCGCGCTCATCGGCATCGGCCTCGCCGCGAGCCCGCAGCTGCTGATCGCCGACGAGCCCACCTCGGCGCTCGACGTGACCGTGCAGCGCGTGGTGCTCGACCACCTCGCCTCGATGACCGAGCAGCTCGGCACCGCCGTCGTGTTCATCACGCACGACCTCGGCCTCGCGGCCGAGCGCGCCGAGAAGCTGATCGTCATGTACAAGGGCAACATCGTCGAGTCGGGTCCGAGCCGCGAGATCCTGCAGCACCCGCAGCACCCCTACACCAAGCGTCTCGTCTCGGCGGCGCCGAGCCTCGCGTCGCGCCGCATCGGCTCCGACGCCGTGGTGCCGGCCGCTCCCACCGAGAGCTTCGACCTCGCGGCGCTCGCCGAGAGCGAGAAGCCCACGGTGAAGCACGGCGAGCCCATGATCGAGGTGCAGGGGCTCGGCAAGGTCTACAAGATCCGCAAGGGCAACTTCGGCTTCGAAGACTTCCACGCCGTCTCCGACGCCTCGTTCACCGTGAACCGCGGTGAGACGATGGCGCTCGTGGGCGAGTCGGGGTCGGGCAAGTCGACGATCGCGAAGATGGTGCTGCAGCTCGAGAAGCCCACGTCGGGCTCGATCCGCATCGGCGGCGAGGAGACTGCGACGCTCTCGGGCCGCAAGCTGTTCGACCTGCGGCGCACCCTGCAGCCGGTGTTCCAGGATCCGTACGGCTCACTCGATCCGCTGCACAACATCGGCAACACGATCATGGAGCCGCTGAAGATCCACAGCGTGGGCGACGCGGCGAGCCGCAGGGAGCGCATGCTCGAACTGCTCGACCAGGTCGCACTGCCGCGCGAGCTCGCGACCCGCTACCCGAACGAGCTCTCGGGCGGGCAGCGGCAGCGCGTCGCCGTCGCGCGCGGTCTCGCGCTCAAGCCCGACATCCTCGTGCTCGACGAGGCCGTCTCGGCGCTCGACGTGCTGGTGCAGGCGCAGATCCTCGACCTGCTGGCCGAACTGCAGCGGGAGCTGGGACTCACCTACCTGTTCATCACCCACGATCTCGCGGTGGTGCGCCTCATCGCCGACCGGGTGTGCGTGATGCAGCAGGGACGCATCGTGGAGCAGGCGACCACCGAGGAGGTCTTCGAGAATCCCCAGCAGGAGTACACGAAGAACCTGCTCGCCGCGATCCCCGGCGCGAAGATCGAGCTCGGGATCAGCTGAAGCAGCGCCCGCGCACTGCGCGGCGCACGCAGAAGGGGCGGATCGGCCGATGCCGATCCGCCCCTTCTGCATTGCCGCCATCGCTCGTCTTTCCTGTGCCTCCCGCCATCGCTCGTCCTTCCTGTGCCTCCCGCACATGAAATCGGGGTCACTTCTGGTCGTGTGTCGCGCCATGACACGGCAAAAAGTGACCCCGATATCGGTACGTATGTAGATACGTGCGGGCGTGCGGGCGAGACGCAGGCCGTGCGCCGTGCGGGCGCTGCGGGCCGTGCGGGCGTGCTGCGGGCCGTGCGGGCGAGCGCGCCGTGCGCGGGTGACGGCTCAGGCGCCGCGGCGGTAGACGAGCACGCCGATGCAGCCGAGGATCGCCGCCGAGAGCACGAACAGCGACATCGGCAGGGCGGTGTGCTCGCCCCAGGCTCCGACGAGGGGCGAGGCGAGGCCGCCCACGGCGAACTGGCTCGCCCCGAGCAGCGCGGATCCCGCTCCGTGCGAGGCCTCGGCGAGGCTGAGGGCGAGGGCGCTCGCGTTCGACATGATGAGCCCGGTGCCGCCGGTGAGGGCGAAGGCGCAGGCGATGAAGAGCGGCGGCGAGAGCGTGGCGGAGATCGCCGCCGCCGTGAGCGTCGTGCCCGCGGCGAGGGAGAGCCCGCTGCCGATGAGCAGCATGCGCGTGGCGGGCACCTTGCCGGCGAGCCGCGCGTTCGTCAGGTTCGCGAGGATCATCGCGAAGGCGCCCGCGGCGAAGGCGAGCGAATACAGGAAGGGCGGCATGCCGAGCACGGTCTGGCCCACGAAGGGCGACGCCGAGATGTAGGCCATCATGCTGCCGAACCCGAGGCCGAAGACGCAGGTGAGCAGCAGGAACCGGCGGTTCGCGAGCAGTCGGCCGAAGTCGTGCAGCGCGGTGCGGACGCCCGAGGTGGTGCGGTGGTCGCGGGGGAGCGACTCGGGGACGAGGATCAGCGCGAGCGCGAACATGGCGGTGGCGATGGCGGCGAGCGTCGCGAGCACGGCGCGCCAGTCGCCGAGCATGAGGATCGCGCCGCCTACGGGCGGGGCGAGCAGCGGGCCGAGCCCGACGAACATCGCGATGAGGCTGATGGCGCGGATCGCGTCGGGGCCCTTCGTGAGGTCGACCGCGATCGCGCGGGAGACGACCACCCCGGCGGAGCCCGAGATGCCCTGCACGGCGCGGAGCGCGACGAAGACCGCGATGTTCGGTGCGAACACCATCGCGATGCTCGACGCGGCGAAGACGGCGAGCGCGATGACGAGCACGGGCCGGCGGCCGCACTGGTCGGAGAGGGGGCCGAGCAGCAGCTGGCCGACGCCCATGCCGATGAGGAAGGCGGTGAGGGTGAGCTGCACGGACGAGGGCACGGCGCCGAGATCGTCCGCGATCGAGGTGAACGACGCGAGGTACATGTCGGTCGCGAAGGGGCCGACGGCGGCGAGGAACGACAGCACGGCGAGCAGACCGGGGGAGAGGCGGTCGCGCGCGAACATTCACCGATCATATACGATCCAGGGCCGAGTGCGGCGCGTGCAGGAGCGGGCGCACGGGCGCAGCCCGATCCGCCATGTCCGTGATCCCAGACAACGGCGCGGGGAACCGCGTTGTCGCGGGGGCGGGAGCGCGCTGGAATAGGGGGAAGACCACCGGGTCGCTCCGCGACTCCCCACGAAAGGATCACCCATGGCTCTTCCCGGCGCCCGCCCCGTCCGCGCCCCCCGCGGCACCGAGATCTCGACGAAGAGCTGGCAGACCGAGGCCCCGCTCCGCATGCTCATGAACAACCTCGACCCGGAGGTCGCCGAGCGCCCCGACGACCTCGTCGTCTACGGCGGCACCGGTCGCGCCGCCCGCAGCTGGGAGGCCTACGACGCGATCGTCGACACTCTGCGCGACCTCGAAGAGGACGAGACGCTGCTCGTGCAGTCGGGCAAGCCCGTCGGAGTGTTCCGCACGAACAAGTGGGCGCCCCGCGTGCTCATCGCCAACTCGAACCTCGTGGGTGACTGGGCGACGTGGCCCGAGTTCCGCAAGCTCGAGGCCGAGGGCCTCATGATGTACGGCCAGATGACCGCGGGCTCGTGGATCTACATCGGCACCCAGGGCATCCTGCAGGGCACCTACGAGACCTTCGCCGCCGCCGGCCGCAAACTGCAGGGCCAGGGGCGCATCGAGACCGTCGAGGGCAAGGGCTCGCTCGCCGGCACCATCACCCTCACCGGCGGCTGCGGCGGCATGGGCGGCGCGCAGCCCCTCGCCGTCACCCTGAACGACGGCGCCTGCCTCATCGTCGACGTCGACAAGACCCGACTCGACCGCCGCGCCGGCAAGCGCTACCTCGACGAGGTCGTCGAAGACCTCGACGAGGCGCTCGCCAAGGTGCAGCAGGCCAAGGACGAGCGACGCGGATGGTCGGTCGGCCTCGTCGGCAACGCCGCCGAGGTGTTCCCCGAGATCCTGCGCCGCCACCAGGCCGGTGAGGTCTCCATCGACCTCGTCACCGACCAGACGAGCGCCCACGACCCGCTGTCGTACCTGCCCATCGGATACGTGGTCGAGGAGCGCCTGGAGCGCGCCGAGGCCGACCCCGAGCAGTTCACGAAGGACGCGCAGGCGTCGATGGCGGCGCACGTGCAGGCCATGGTCGAGTTCCAGGACGCGGGCGCCGAGGTGTTCGACTACGGCAACTCGATCCGAGACGAGGCGCGCAAGGGCGGCTACGACCGCGCCTTCGAGTTCCCCGGCTTCGTGCCGGCCTACATCCGCCCCCTCTTCTGCGAGGGCCTCGGCCCGTTCCGCTGGGCGGCGCTCTCGGGCGACCCCGAGGACATCCGCGTCACCGACGAGGCGCTCAAGGAGCTCTTCCCCGACAACACGCATCTCCACCACTGGCTCGACGCCGCCGCCGAGCGCGTCGAGTTCGAGGGGCTGCCCGCCCGCATCTGCTGGCTCGGCTACGGCGAGCGCCACCAGGCCGGCCTGCTCTTCAACAGGCTCGTCGCCGAGGGCAAGGTGAGCGCGCCGATCGTGATCGGCCGCGACCACCTCGACTCGGGATCCGTCGCATCGCCCTACCGCGAGACCGAGGCCATGGCCGACGGCTCCGACGCGATCGCCGACTGGCCGCTGCTCAACGCGCTCACCGCGACATCCTCGGGCGCCACCTGGGTCTCGATCCACCACGGCGGCGGCGTGGGCATCGGCCGCTCCATCCACACCGGCCAGGTCTCGGTGGCCGACGGCACCGAACTCGCTGCTGAGAAGTTGGAGCGGCTACTCACGAACGATCCCGGCATGGGCGTCATCCGCCACGTCGACGCGGGTTACGAGCGCGCGGCCGAGGTCGCCGAAGAGCGCGGGGTGCGGATCCCCGTCGCGCCGACCGTGCGCAACACCGAGCGGGCCTGGTAGCAGGGGGCGGGGTGCCCTGGGGCGCCCCACTCCTTGCGCCCTTCCACCCTTCTTCCCCGCCCGGGGCGCCGAGAGGCGGGTTTCGCAGGTCTTCGGATCGGAGGAGCTGCGAAACCCGCCTCTCGGGCGCATCCGGCCCCGCGTCACCGCGGCGATCCGACATGAACGATGAGAGAGTGAACCCATGAGCGAAGGAAGCGCATCGGCCGCGCCCACCCTGCTGATCGACAACATCGGCGAGCTGACCACCAACGACCCGAGCCTCGGTGAGGGGATCGGCGGGCGTCTGCGCGCCGCCGCCGTGGTGGTCGAGGCCGGCCGGATCGCGTGGGTCGGCCCCGCAGCGGCGGCCCCGGCCGCCGACGAGCGCGTCGACGCGGCCGGGAGGGCGGTGCTGCCCGGCTGGGTCGACTCGCACAGCCACCTGGTGTTCGGGGGCGACCGCACCGCCGAGTTCGAGGCGCGCATGGCCGGCGAGGCGTACGCCGCCGGCGGCATCAACGTGACGGTCGAGGCGACCCGCGCCGCGAGCGAGACGGCGCTCGCCGCGAACCTCGCCCGCCTCGTCTCCGAGGCCCGACGCGGCGGCACCACCGTGCTCGAGACCAAGACCGGCTACGGCCTCACCGTCGACGACGAGGTGCGCGCCGCGCGGGTCGCGGGCGGGCAGGTCGACGCGGTCACCTTCCTGGGGGCGCATGTGGTGCCGGCCGGGCAGGATCCGCAGTCCTATCTCGACCTGGTGACCGGGCCGATGCTCGAGGCCGTCGCCCCGTATGCGAGCGCCGTCGACGTGTTCTGCGAGACCGGCGCCTTCGACGAAGCCGCCTCGCGGCGCGTGCTCGACAGCGCCCGCGCGGCGGGCCTCGCCACCCGCGTGCACGGCAATCAGCTGGGACACGGCCCCGGCGTGCAGCTGGCCGTGGAGCACGGTTCGCTCAGCGTCGACCACCTCGGATTCCTGAACGACGACGACATCGCGGCGCTCGCCGGCTCATGGGCCGACGGCGGCCGCGGCACAGTCGCGACCGTGCTGCCCGCCTGCGACCTCTCCACGCGCATGCCGCTCGCCCCCGCCCGCGCGCTGCTCGACGCCGGCGCGGTGCTCGCGATCGCCTCGAACTGCAACCCGGGCACCTCGTACACGAGCTCGATGGGCTTCTGCGTGGCGACCGCGGTGCTGCAGATGGGGCTCACGGTCCAGGAGGCCGTGCGGGCGGCGACGCTCGGCGGTGCGGTGGCGCTCGGCATGCACGAGGACGGCTGGCGCGATCCGCGCGGCGCAGCCCAGGCCCGCGTGGGCACCATCGCGCCCGGAGCCCGGGCCGACCTGCAGCTGCTCGACGCGCCCTCGGTGACGCACCTCGCCTACCGGCCCGGCATGCCGCTCACCGCCGCGGTCTGGCGCGCGGGCGTGCGCGAGGTCTAGCGCGATCTGTCACCGCACGGTGCGCCGGCCGTAGATGCGGGTCGAGAGCACCTCGGCGGCGCCCCGCACCTCGGCCGCGAGCTCGGGGAGGCGGTCATCGGGCACCCGCTCATCCGGGAACGTCACCGCGATGGCCGCGACCGGCCAGCCCCGGTGATCGAGCACCGGCACGCCCACCGAGGTCAGACCCGAAGTGACCGATCCGCGTTCGAGGGCGAAGCCGCGCGTCACGGTCTCGTCGAGCACCGTGCGCAGTCGCGAGTAGCGGTCGATGCCGTCGCCCGGCTCGTGCCGGTGCACGAAGGCGCGCTGGTCGGGGAAGAGCGCCCGGGCCTGCGCCTTCGGCAGGGCCGCTAGCACTGCGCGGCCGCTCGCCGTGAGGTGCATCGGCAGGCGCACGTCGACGTCGGTGACCAGCGGGGGAGACCCCGGCGCGCGCTCCTCGATCACGTAGAGCACGTCGCGGCCGTGCGGCACGGCCAGGTGCCCGCTCATCCGCACCCGGTCGACGAGCGCGGCGACGAGCGGGCGGCCGATGCGCGCGAGCGGCTCCTGTCGCTCGTAGGCGGAGCTCAGCGCCACGGCGGCGAGGCCGAGGCCGTAGCGCTTCTCCTCAGGCAGGTGCATCACGAAGTCGTGCTCCTGCAGCGTCGCGAGCAGGTGGTAGACGGTCGACCGCGGAATGCCCAGCTGGGCGGCGATCATGGTGGCGGGCATCGGCCCGCGCGACGCCGCCAGCAGGCTCAGGATGCGCAGCGCGTGATCCGCCGCGGGAACCTTCGGAGTGGCCATGCTTCGCAGCCTACCTTTCCGGTCTCGTGCGGGCGTCGCGTGCGCTTCTGCGTTGGGCGGGCGTGCGGCGCGAGGAGCTGTGCGAGATCGGGGTCGCTTTTGGCCGCGTGTCGCCGTGACACGCGACCAAAAGCGACCCCGATCTCGGTGAGGACGGTGAGGGCTTTTGGGAGCGCGGGGAGGACGGGGCGGGATGGAAGGGAGCGCTCAGGCGAGCGGTGCGCCCAGTCGTTCCTCGACGGCCGCGAGCACGCTCCCGGTCACGACGAGCTCGTGGGCGGCCGTGATGCTCGGCGACAGGAACTCGTCGGTGTCCGGGGCCGGGATGCGGGTGCGGAAGAGCGCGTGCACGGCCGCCGTCGACGCTGCAGGGGCGCCCGCCTCGGGATCGTGGGCTCGGAAGTCGAGTGCCCGCGTGGAGGCGAGCAGCTCGATGGCGAGCACGCGCGACAGGCCATCGATCGCGCGACGCAGCTTGCGGCCGGCGTGCCAGCCCATCGAGACGTGGTCCTCCTGCATCGCCGATGACGGGATCGAGTCGACCGAGGCGGGCGCGGCGAGGCGCTTCAACTCGGAGACGATGCCGGCGGCCGTGTACTGCGCGATCATGAGGCCCGAGTCGAGGCCCGCGTCGGCGGCGAGGAAGGGCGGCAGCCCGTGGTTGCGGGACACGTCGAGGAAGCGGTCGGTGCGCCGCTCGCTGATCGAGGCCAGGTCGGCGACAGCGATGGCGAGGAAGTCGAGTACGTAGGCGACGGGCGCGCCGTGGAAGTTGCCGTTCGACTCGACGCGGCCGTCGAGCGTGACGACGGGGTTGTCGACGGCGGATCGCAGCTCGACGGCCGCGACGCGCGCCGCGTGATCGGCGGTGTCGCGCGCGGCGCCGTGCACCTGCGGGGAGCAGCGCAGCGAGTAGGCGTCCTGCACGCGCGTGAACTCGCCCTCGCGGGGGCGCTGGATCAGGCTCGACCCGGCGAGCACCGCGCGCATGTTCGCGGCTGCGGCGGCCTGGCCGGGGTGCGGCCGCAGAGCTTGCAGATCGGCGGCGAACACGGCGTCGGTGCCGGTGAGCGCTTCGACGCTCGCGGCCGCGGCGACATCGGCGGTCTGCAGCAGCGCTGCGAGGTCGTGGAGCGCGAGGCAGAGCATGCCGAGCATGCCGTCGGTGCCGTTGATGAGGGCGAGGCCCTCCTTCTCGGCGAGGACGAGCGGCGCGATGCCGGCGGCGGCCAGGGCTTCCGCGGCGGGGATCGGGGCCTGGTGCGGATCCTGCCCGACCCGCACGTGTCCCTCGCCCATGAGGGTGAGCGCGCAGTGGGCGAGGGGGCTGAGGTCTCCCGAGCAGCCGAGCGAGCCGTACTCGTGCACCACCGGGGTGATGCCGGCGTTGAGGATCGCGACGTAGGTCTCGACGACCGCGGGCCGCACGCCCGTGCGCCCCGACGCGAGGGTGTTGATGCGCAGCAGCATGAGGGCGCGCACCACTTCGCGCTCGACCTCGGGGCCGGTGCCGGCGGCGTGCGAGCGGATGAGACTGCGCTGGAGCTGCTGCCGCTTCTCGACGGGGATCTGCACCTTGGCGAGCGCGCCGAAGCCGGTGGAGACGCCGTAGTGCGGGCGGGTGTCGCCGGCGAGGTCTTCGATGATGCGGCGGCTCTCGGCGACGCGGGCCAGGACGGCGGCGGGGATCTCGACCCGTGCGTCGTGGCGGGCGACCGAGACGACGTCGCCGACGGAGAGGGTGGCGTCGCCGAGCACGACGGAGGTGGCTGCGGGTGCGTTCGCGTTCATGGCTTCGATCTCATCGCACGCGGCTGCTCGGGTCCAGCGGTTTCCCGGCTCAGCTGTCTGAGATCCCGGACATCTGGGCGACTCGCAGACGCGGGTCTGGAATCACAGACGGCAGCAGCGGCTCGGGGTGGCGACTTCGGCGCCCGCAGCTGTTAGCTTCGCTGGCATGAGCCACGCAACGCCCGCCCGCCCCGCCCTCTCCCACGACCCCTCCTGGCCCCGGACGGGCGGCTGGTCGGCGCCCGACGGCGCCCCCGCCGACCTCGTGCTCGTCGGCATCCCCACCTCGCAGACCTCGCTCTCGCCGACGAACGCCCACGAGACGCCCGCCGCGGTGCGCGAGGCCCTGCGCCGCTACTCCAGCCACGTCGTGGCCGAGGGCGCTCCGGACGCCCGCGGCGATGAAGCCGAGCTGGTGCTCGACGACGCGCTGCGCATCATCGACGCCGGCGACCTCGCCGACCCCGACACCGAAGAGGGGGAGCGGCTGGCCTCCGAGCGGGTGCGGCAGCTCTCCGAGACCGCGCAGCTGCTCGTCGCGCTCGGCGGCGACAACGCCCTCACGGTGCCGGCCGCGCTCGGCGTCGCCGGCGCGGATCTCGCGACGGCGGGCCTCATCACGCTCGACGCGCACCACGATCTGCGCGACGGCCGCAGCAACGGATCCCCGGTGCGGCGCCTCGTCGAGCTCGGCCTCGACCCCAGCCGCATCGTGCAGATCGGCATCGCCGACTTCGCGAACTCGCGGGCCTACCGCCGGCGCGCGAAGGATCTCGGCATCACGGTGATCCACCGCAGCGAGCTGCGCACCCGGAACCTCGCCGAGATCGTCGGCGAGGCGCTCGCCGTCGCGGGCGCGGCCGGCGGGCCGATCCACGTCGACCTCGACGTGGACGTCTGCGATCGCTCGGTGGCGCCCGGCTGCCCGGCATCGATCCCCGGGGGCATCGCCGCCGATGAGCTGCGGCTCGCGACCCGGCTGCTCGCCGCCGATCCCCGGGTGCGCGGCATCGACATCGCCGAGGTCGACGCGACCGCCGATGCTCCCGACGGGCGCACGGTGCGGCTCGCGGCGCTGCTCGTGCTCGAGGCCGCCGCGGGGCTCGCCGAACGGCTGAGCCGGTAGTCTCGACCCTCGTGGGGCCCACCCCGCGGCCGCAGCAGACCACGAAGGGACACGGCGATGAGCTCGATCCACGGCGCCGGTGATGCGGCCGCGGGCTCCGGCGACGCGACCGGGAGCGCCGGCGACGCGGTCGCGGACCCGGGAGACGCAGCCGGTGACGGCGGCCTCCGCCGCGGTCTCACCGCCCGTCACATCCGCTTCATGGCGCTCGGATCGGCGATCGGCACGGGCCTCTTCATGGGCTCCTCCGGCGCTATCCAGACGGCGGGGCCGGCGGTGCTGCTCGCCTACGTGATCGGCGGTGCCGCGGTGTTCATGGTGATGCGCGCCCTCGGCGAGATGGTCGTGCGGCACCCCGTGTCCGGCTCCTTCGGGCAGTACGCGTCGCGCTACATCCACCCCTTCGCCGGGTTCCTCGTCGGCTGGAGCTTCGCCTTCGAGATGTTCCTGGTCGCCGTGTTCGACGCCACTGCGATCGGCCTCTACATGCGCTTCTGGTTCCCCGAGGTGTCGCAGTGGGTGTGGGGGCTCGCGGTGGTCTGCTGCATCGCGGCGATCAACCTCGTCGGCGTGAAAGTGTTCGGCGAGCTGGAATTCTGGTTCGCGCTCATCAAGATCGCCGCCATCGTGGTGCTCATCGCGGCGGGCGTGGGCGTGATCCTCTTCGGTTTCGGGGTGGCCGATCACGACCGCATGGGGGTGCAGAACCTGGTGGATCACGGGGGCTTCATGCCCCACGGCGTCTGGGGTCTGCTCGCCTCGTTCACGATCGTCACGTTCGCCTTCGGCGGGATCGAGATCATCGGCGTCACGGCGGGCGAGGCGCAGGACCCGAAGCGCGTGCTGCCGAAGGCCATCAACTCGGTGCCGATCCGTATTCTGCTCTTCTACGTGCTCACGCTCGGGGTGATCATGTGCATCCAGCCGTGGACCGAGATCACGGGGGAGACGAGCCCGTTCGTCTCCCTCTTCGAATCGCTCGGGTTCCGAGCCGCCGCCGCGGTCTTCAACGTCGTGCTCATCACCGCGGCGCTCTCGGCGATGAACGCCGACATCTTCGGTGCGGGGCGCATGCTGCACGGCCTCGCCGAGCAGGGCCAGGCACCCCGGGCGTTCACGCGGACGACCCGCGCCGGCGTGCCGATCCTCACCGTCGTCACCATGATCGTCGGCCTGCTCGTCGGGGTGGTGCTCAACTGCCTCTACCCCGACCAGGTGCTCTTCCTGCTCGGCGCGCTCGCCACCTTCGCGACGGTGCTGGTCTGGCTCGTGATCCTCATCGCCCACATCCGCATGAAGGCCGAGATCCGCCGGGATCACCGCCTGCCGAGCGAGTTCCCGGTGCCGCTGTGGCCGGTCGCCTCATGGCTCACAGCGGCATTCATCGTCTTCGTCATCGTGATGGTCGGGATCGTGCCGGAGTCGCGTCCCGCGCTCGTGGTGGGGCTCGTCTGGGTGCTGCTCCTCGGGGCCTGCTACCTCCTCTTCGTGCGCGGCGAGGGCCGTGCGGCGTACCGGCTCGTCGACACGACGCGGCCGATCGAGGTCGCCAACCGGCAGAGTGCACGGCGGCGCGCGAAACGGGTGGAGTGAAGCGCCCAGTGCGGCTCGCAGTTTCGGCATGTAACATAGAACGTTCGCTGTTTCACGTTCGTTAGGAACCATCTATGGCTCTCGCCACTCGCGAAGACCTCCGCAACGTCGCCATCGTCGCACACGTCGACCACGGCAAGACCACCCTCGTCGACGCCATGCTGCGTCAGACCAACTCCTTCGACGCTCACGCCGAGGTCGACGACCGGGTCATGGACTCCAATGACCTCGAGCGCGAGAAGGGCATCACCATTCTCGCGAAGAACACGGCGATCACCTACGAGGGCGCTCACGCGAAGAACGGGCCCATCGTCATCAACGTGGTCGACACCCCCGGTCACGCCGACTTCGGCGGCGAGGTCGAGCGCGCGCTCTCGATGGTCGACGGCGTGGTGCTGCTCGTCGACGCCTCCGAGGGCCCGCTGCCGCAGACCCGCTTCGTGCTGCGCAAGGCGCTCGAGGCCCACCTGCCCGTGATCCTCGCGGTCAACAAGACCGACCGCCCCGACGCGCGCATCGAAGAGGTCGAGAGCGAGGCGCAGGACCTGCTGCTCGGCCTCGCATCCGACCTCTCCGAGGATCACCCCGACATCGACGTCGACGCCGTGCTCGACGTGCCGACCGTCTACCTCTCCGGCCGTGCCGGTGCGGCGAGCCACAACCGTCCCGCCGACGGCGACCTGCCCGACAACCCTGATCTCGAGCCGCTCTTCGAGACCATCCTCGAGCGCGTGCCCGCCCCCGTCTACGACGACGAGCACCCGCTGCAGGCCCACGTCACGAACCTCGACTCCTCGCCGTTCCTCGGCCGTATCGCGCTGCTGCGCCTCCACCACGGCTGGATCAAGAAGGGCCAGAACGTGGCCTGGGTGAAGCACGACGGCACCGTGCAGAACGTGCGCATCACCGAGCTCATGCTCACCAAGGCGCTCACCCGCTACCCCGCCGAGCAGGCGGGCCCCGGCGACATCGTCGCGATCGCCGGCATCGAGGACATCACCATCGGCGAGACCATCGCCGACGCCGAGGACGTGCGCCCGCTGCCGACCATCACGGTCGACGAGCCCGCCATCTCGATGACCATCGGCGCCAACACCTCGCCGCTGGTCGGCAAGGTCAAGGGCCACAAGCTCACCGCCCGCATGATCAAGGATCGCCTCGACCGCGAGCTCATCGGCAACGTGTCGCTGCGCGTCGTCGACACCGGCCGCCCCGATGCGTGGGAGGTGCAGGGGCGCGGCGAGCTCGCGCTCGCGATCCTCGTCGAGAACATGCGCCGCGAGGGCTTCGAGCTCACCGTCGGCAAGCCGCAGGTGGTCACCCGCGAGATCGACGGCAAGAAGCACGAGCCCTACGAGCACCTCACGATCGACACCCCCGAGGAGCACCTCGGCGCGATCACCCAGCTGCTCGCGGCGCGCAAGGGCCGCATGGAGAACATGGTGAACAACGGCACCGGCTGGGTGCGCATGGAGTTCATCGTGCCGTCGCGAGGCCTCATCGGCTTCCGCTCGGAGTTCATGACGATCACCCGCGGCACCGGCATCGCGAACGCGATCGCCCACGGCTACGACGAGTGGGCCGGCGTCATCAACACCCGCAACAACGGCTCGATCGTGGCCGACCGCGCGGGCGTGGCGACGCCGTTCTCGATCATCAACCTCCAGGAGCGCATGAGCTTCTTCGTGCAGCCGACCGAAGAGGTCTACGAGGGCATGGTCATCGGTGAGAACTCGCGTTCGGAAGACATGGACGTGAACATCACCAAGGAGAAGAAGCTCACCAACATGCGCTCTTCCACAGCCGACAGCTTCGAGTCGATGACCCCGCCGCGCAAGCTCACGCTCGAGGAATGCCTCGAGTTCGCGCGCGAGGACGAGTGCGTCGAGGTGACCCCCGAGAACGTGCGCATCCGCAAGGTCGAGCTCGAGGCGTCGCTGCGCGCCCGTGCCGCGTCGCGCCTCAAGAACCAGAAGTAGCACTGCGCTGCTGAGGGCCGCCGCCCGACCCCGAGATCTCGGGGCCGGGCGGCGGCCCTCGGCGTTTCCTGGGCCTGTCTGGGGTGCGCCCTTGCGCGCAGTCGCGCGCGAGTGAGTGCGGCCGCAGGATTGACGCCGCCTGGTCGCGTCGCTACCGTGTGGGTGACGGCGCGACGAAGGGAGCAGCCATGAACCCGGTGAGCCGCGATGCGACTCTGGGAGGCGGTCCGCGCGCGAGCGGTTTGCGCATCGATCCTGGGGATCCGCGCCCTCCGTTCGAGCAGCTGCGCGCGCAGCTCATCGAGCGGATCATGACGCGGCAGCTGCCCGAGGGCACGAAGCTTCCGTCGGTTCGGCAGCTCGCGGCGGATCTCGCGCTGGCGCCGAATACGGTCGCGCGCGCCTACCGCGAGCTCGAGGCCGAGGGGTATCTCGTCACCCGCGGACGCAACGGCACGACCGTGGCCCCCATCGCCCCCGCCGACGCGGCTGCGCAGCTGGGGGCGGCAGAGCTGGTGGCTGCGTATGTGGAGGGGATGCGGGCGCTCGGTTTCGGATCCGAGGCGATCGTGGGGGAGGTGCGCCGGGCCCTGTGACCCGGCGCACGATCCGCTTCGGGGCGTTCAGCGCCGCGGGAACTCCTCGCCGGCGACGACGGTGAGCCGGGGCTCGGCGGCGCGCAGCGCCTCGGCGCCATCGGCGAAGGGGTCCGCGTCGAGCACGGCGAAGTCGGCCCGGCGCCCGGCCGCCAGCACGCCCCGTGAGGCCCCCCACCCGCAGGCCTCGGCGGCGCCGCGCGTCGCAGCGACGAGGGCGTGCTCGAGGTCGAGGTGCAGCTCGGGGTGGTTGGCGGGGAGCTCGGGCCGTTGGGGAGAGCGCCGCGTCACCGCGATGAAGAGATTCGGCAGTGGGGCGTAGGGGGCGGTGGGGGCGTCGGTGCCGAGCGCGATCCGGGCGCCGGCGGCCGCGAACTCGGCCCAGGGGTAGCCGCGCTCGACGCGCTCGTCGCCGAGCTGGCTGCGCCACGCGCCCTGCACTGCGGGGTCGGAGTGCACCGGCTGCACGGAGGCGACCGTGCCGGACTGCGCAATGCGTTCGGCGGCACGGCGATCCACGAATTCGAGGTGCTCGATGCGGTGCAGCGGCCCGTCCACGCCGTTCGTGCGACGTGCCGCCTCGATCATGTCGAGGGCGAGGTCGACCGCTGCGTCGCCGATCGCGTGCATCGCGACCTGCAGGCCGGCGGCGTCGGCGGCGGTGACGATGGGTTCGAGCAGCGCCCGGCTCCACAGGGGGTCGGGGTGGGCTCCGTCGGCGTAGGGGGCGGACATCGCGGCGGTGCCGCTGTCGATGACCCCGTCGATCCACACCTTGATACCCGCGATGCGCAGCATGGGGTCGTTCTCGCCGCGCTCGGCGGATCGGGCGGCGACGCGGTCGCGGATTCCGATGGCCTGCTGCAGCTGCTCCTGCAGTCTTTCGGGGTCGGCGGAGGTTTCGACGCGGAGATAGCCGGCGACGGGGATCGGCAGCGCCCCGCCCTCCCAGGCCCGTTCGAGCGCTTCGAACTCCGCGCGGCGCAGGCCGAGGTCGGCGACCGCGGTCGTGCCGGCCGCGCGATAGCTCTCGAGGGCTCGCAGCACGGCGTCGTCGCGCACGGCGTCGTCTTCGAGCCGCTCGACCCCTCCGCGCATGAGCACGAGCGCAGCGGTTTCGAGCAGCAGGCCCGTCGCATCTCCGGCGGCGTCGCGCACAATGGTGCCGCCCTCCGGATCCGGGGTGTCGCGGTCGATACCGAGCTCGTGCAGCGCAGCCGTGTTGACCCAGCCGGAGTGCAGGTCGTTCGACACGAGGTACACCGGGCGGTCGGCGACGACGGCGTCGATCATGCTGCGGTCCGGCTGCGCACCGGCGAGCGGTTCCAGCAGCCAGCTGCGGCCCAGCACGCGGGGGGCGTCGGGCTTCGCCGCTGCGGCCTCTGCGATCCTGCGCTGCATCTCGGGGAGGTCTCCGGCGTCGAGCAGGTCGACCTGCGAGAGCGAGCGGCCGAGGTTCACGAGGTGACTGTGCGCCTCGACGAAGCCGGGGGTCACGAGCGCGCCGTGCAGCTCGACCACGCGGGTCGTGCCGGGGTGGTGCGCGGCCAGCTGGTCGGCTGCGGCGACGGAGCCGGCGAATCGGATCGCGCCGTCGTGCACCAGCAGGGACTCCGCCCAGGGGTGTGCGGCATCGGCGGTGAAGATGCGCCCGCCGCGATAGTGGGTGAGTAAGTGCGACATAGGTCCTTCCCTGTTCAGGAACAGGGTATCGGCTCGCCGGGGCCCCGGAGAGGCCGCCGATTTTTGCCCTGGCCGGAAACGCGCTAGAGTAATCCTCGCGTGAAAAACGCAATCGGGATGTGGCGCAGCTTGGTAGCGCACGTCGTTCGGGACGACGGGGTCGCAGGTTCAAATCCTGTCATCCCGACCACGAAAGCCGCGGAAACCTTATGGTTTCCGCGGCTTTTTCGGTTGGTGAACTCGACCCGGCCACGGGGAGACCACTCCGATTCACCAGAGCAGGGGCGAGGGCTGCCTCCTCTGATGCGGCACGGCCGCGGGCCCCTCCGCCCGTCCGCGCGAGTACGCTGAGCGTATGGAGGATCGCAGCGACGCTCTCCCCGCGGTTCGCGCCGCGAGGCTATCGGTTCGGCGCGGCCGGCGCACGGTGCTCGACGGCATCGGGTTCGAGATCCCGCGTGGGCAGGTTACGGGGCTGCTCGGCCCGTCGGGGTGCGGCAAGAGTACGCTGATGCGCTCGATCGTGGGCGTGCAGGCGGGTGTCACCGGTGAGCTGAGCGTGCTCGGCGAGCGGGCGGGATCGGCGCGGCTGCGTCGCCGCGTCGCCTATGCCACGCAGGCTGCATCCGTCTACGACGACCTCAGCGTGGCGCAGAACCTGCGCTATTTCGCCCGCGTGCTCGGCGTTTCCAAGGACGATGCGGATCGGGCGATCGAGCAGGTGGGTCTCGGCGAGTACGCCGGACATCGTGTCGAAGCGCTGAGCGGCGGGCAGCGCAATCGCGTCTCATTGGCGGCCGCACTGCTCGGGAATCCCGAGCTCGTGGTGCTGGACGAGCCCACTGTGGGCTTGGATCCGGTGCTGCGGGTGGAGCTGTGGGGCCTGTTCCGAGAACTCGCGAGCACGGGCACGGCGCTGCTCGTCAGCAGCCACGTCATGGACGAGGCGCTGCGCTGCGACCGCCTGCTGCTGATGCGCGAGGGCCGCATCATCGCCGATACCGCGCCGGGCGCCCTGCTCGCGCAGACCGACACCGACGACCCTGAGGCGGCGTTCCTCGCGATCATCGCATCGCAGCCGGGCGACGGCACCCACCCGGTCCCGCCCGCGAATCCCGCTGATCCACCTCACCACGGGCGCCACAGCGCCGACGGTGCCGCAGCTTCAGGGGAGGCGCGATGAACCTCTCCCGCACCTGCTCCACCGCCGGCCGCGTGCTGCGGCAGCTCAGCCACGATCCGCGCTCCATCGCCCTGCTGCTGCTCATGCCGAGCCTGCTGGTGGGCCTCTTCGCCTGGCTGTTCGACGCGCAGCCGGGCGCGTTCGCGCAGCTCGGCGGGCCGATCCTGGCGCTGTTCCCCTTCATCCTGATGTTCATCATCACCTCGGTGACGACGCTGCGCGAGCGCCGCTCGGGCACCCTCGAACGGCTGATGACCACACCGCTCGGCAAGGGCGACTTCATCGTCGGGTACGCGCTCGCCTTCGGCCTCGCAGCCACCGTGCAGGCGGTGATCACCGTCGGCTTCGCGGTGATCGTCTGCGGGCTGGAGGTCTCGGGACCGCTCTGGCAACTCGGGCTCGTCGCCGTGCTCGACGCGCTGCTCGGCACCGGGCTCGGGCTGCTCGCCAGCGCGTTCGCGCGCACCGAGTTCCAGGCGGTGCAGTTCATGCCGGTGCTCGTGTTCCCGCAGATCCTCCTCGGCGGCCTGCTGATGCCGCGCGACCAGATGCCCGAAGCGCTGCACGCGATCTCGGACTGGCTGCCCCTCAGCTACGCGATCGACGCGGTGATCGCCGTGACCCGTGGCGACGAGGGCTGGGGTCTCGGCCGGCCGCTCATCGTGATCGCCGCGGTGACGCTGGTGGCGCTCGGGCTCGCGGCGCTCACTCTGCGCCGTCGTACGCCGTAGCCCGGCGGTTCCACAGCTGGTGCGTGAGGCCGCTCGCGCTGGCGACCGTCTCGAGCGTGAAGCGATCCTCGAAGCCGGTCACCCCCTCCCACAGGCTCACCCCGCGGCCCAGTGTGATGGGCACGATGATCACGTGCAGGAAGTCGACGAGATCGGCGCTCAGAAACTGGCGGATCGTGGTCGGGCCGCGGCCGATCCGCACGTCCCGCCCGCCCGCCGCCTCCCGGGCCTGCCGCAGCGCCTCCTCCGGCCCGGCGTCCACGAAGTGGAAGCTGGTGCCGTTCTCGAACACCATCGGCTCGCGCGGGTGATGGGTGAGGATGAAGCAGGGCGTCTTGAAGGGCGGCTCGTCGCCCCACCAGCCGCGCCAGCCGTCGTCGGGCCACGGCCCCTGCTGCGGTCCGAACTTGCGGCGCCCCATGATCTCGGCGCCGATGCCCTGGCCCCACAGGCTGAACAGCGCCCGGTCCAGCGTCACCGGCTCCGCCACCCGGTGCACGCCCTCGATGACCCGGCCGTCGAACCAGCCGAAGAGGCTGCGTGCGCCGCCGATCGGCTCATCGAAGGTGACGTACTCCCCGGCGGAGAACCCGTCGAGCGACACGAACTGATTGTGGACGCGCGTGCGAGTCATGATGCCTCCAGCGGATCGGGCGGGGCCGGCCCAATCTCGGATGAGAGGGGTGCGACCGCGCTCTCGCAGATTAGATGATCGGCCCCTGCCGCGCCACCCTCCAGGTGCGCGGCGGCAGCGCGATCAGGCCTCGTCACCGCCGCTCGACAGCTCCGACAACCCGGCCTGCACGGCCCGCAGCCGCACCCGTGCCCGGCGATACCGCAGGTAGTCGCCGAGGTTCGCGAGGCACACGGCGCCGACGATGACGAGCAGGATCGGGACCCAGCCGGTGTCGTCGGCGCCGTACCCCGTCAGCGCGAACAGCGCGGTGAGCACCGCCGCGGTGACCACGGCGGCGATCGCGCCGTTGAGGAGGAAGTAGACGCCCGCCCGCGCGATGCGCGCGGGCAGCAGCGATGTGATCCACTCGGTGACGACCCCGACGAGCAGCCCGATGCCGCCGCTCACGAGCACGGCGAGGAGCCGCTCGCCGATCCCGCCGATGCCGGGGTCGAGCAGCAATACGAGCACCCCGACCGCCAGACCGAGGAGCAGCGATTTCACCACGTTGCCAGTGTTCATCGTGCACCTACATCCTCACCGCGGCGCGCAGGCGCTTCGCGTAGATCTTCGAGGCTTCGAGCTCCCCGCCGCCCGCCATCCGCAGCACGAGCCGGGAGTTGAACCAGGGGACGATCTCGCGCACGTGCAGCAGGTTCACGATCTGGGAGCGGTTGATGCGCACGAATCCGAGCGCGCTCCAGCCGTTCTCGTAGTGCTGAAGGGTCTCCCGCACGCGGAACCTGCCGTTCGCCGTGCACGCGAAGATCGCGTCGCCCGCGGCCTCGAAGTAGTGCACGTCTCGCGGCGCGAGCACGGAGAGCGCTCCCCGGCTGCCGTGGCCCGAGCTGTGGCCGGTGATGACGCGGGGCGGACCGGCGGGCAGCCCCGCGGCGATCATGCGCACCGCCTCCATGTAGTCGAGCGGGTCGAACAGGATCGCCGGGGCTCCGGCCGGCGCCTCGAAGCCCCGCTCGACGAGCGCCCACTCGGCCGCCGCACCCGGCAGGGGCGGGGCGTGATCACCACCGGTCGCTGCCACCGGCACTCCGGCGAGCGCGAGCTCGCGCGTGAGTCGCTGCGCCAGTTCTGGCGAGCACACCAGCCGCACCATGTCCCGGTCCTGTCGTCGTGTCGTCGTGTCGTGGCGTTCGGTCACTCCGCCAGCCGGTCGACGAGCAGTCGCGCGTCCACGAGCTGCTCGATCGCCTCCTGGTCGTAGCCCATCGCACCGAAGTTGGCGATGTAGTAGGTATCGCTGCTCGGATCGTACAGGGCGAACGAGCCCGTCGCCCCCACGGCTCCCCGCACATCCGACATCGAGAACAGCAGCGGCGAGAGCTCCGAGAAGCGGAACTGCATGATGCCCTTGCCGTAGCGGATGCCCGGCTCGATCTCCTGCTCGAAGCGGGTGAGTTCGGCGCGCGTCGGCGCCGAGAGGAGGTCCCCCTGTTCGAATGCGCGCGTGAAGCGCAGCAGGTCGTGCATCGTGGTCACCACGCCGCCACCGGCCCAGTCGGCGGAGAGCGCCCCGCGCTCGCTCAGATCCACGCCGGAGACGTCGAGGGCGAGGATGCCGCGCCCCGGGCCGAACTCGGTCATGAACTCGCTGTCGCTCATACCGAGCGGGGCGAAGATGCGGTCGTCGAGGATCTGCGCGTACGGCTTCCCCTCGATGCGTTCGAGGGCGAGGCCGAGCAGCACGTAGCCGGTGTCCGAGTACGAGAACGCCTGGCCTGGTGGGGCGATGGGCTGCTGGCGCTCGCGCGAGACGGCGAGGAGGTCGGCGGGCGCGTAGATCCGGTCGGGATCGGCGGCGATCTCTTCGAGCATCGTCGGGCCGCTCACCACCGGGCCGGCGAGGTAGTCCGCGACGCCCGAGGTGTGGGAGAGCAGCTGCCCGAGGGTGATGCCGGCGGCGTGGTCGACCCCGTCGACGGTGAAGAGACCGGCGAGTTCGCCGTCGTCGAGCCAGTTCGCCGCGGGGTCGTCGAAGTCGACGACCCCTTCGTCGACGAGCTGCCCGTAGACGGTGGCCAGCATCGTCTTGCCGACGCTGGCGGAGTGGTATCGGCTGTCGACCCCGGCGGGTTCGGGGCTGCCGGGCCGTTCCGAACCGACGGCGTACTGCATGAGCCGGTCGTCGTCGGCGGAGTAGATCGTGAGCAGCGCGCTCGACAGGCCGGCGTCGGATTCGACGGCGGCGCGCAGCTGCGCTTCGATGCTCCGATCCACCTCGGCCCGGCTGAGCGGTCGATTCATCACCGCCAGCGCACCGGCTCCGATGAGCACCAGCGCGAGCAGCCCGCTTCCCACCCCCAGCAGTGTTTTGCCGCGTGTCCGCATCCTCGAACTTCCTTCCGTCGGTCGTTCGAGCAGGCTACGGTCGGCGCGATCGGTCCCAGAAGACGGGGAGGCTCAGCGGTCCCGAACCGCGGTCGAGTGGTCGCTGAGCCGAGGTGAAGCGCTGAGCGGAGGTGAAGCGCTGAGCGGAGGTGAAGCGCTGAGCCGGGGTGAAGCGCTCAGCCGGCAGCGGTCCAGGTGCCCAGCCCCTGTCCGTCGAACGACTGGAGCGTCAGCGATCCGCGACCGTCGAAGGCTGCGCTCGCGCGCGACCCGAAGGGCGCGCTCTCGCTGCTGGGGGTGTAGGCGAAGGTGCCGCCGTCCCAGGGCTCGAGTTCGAGCACGGTGCGCCCCTCCGGGCCGAGCCGGAGGCGCAGACCGCCCTCGGTCGCGCTCGAGGTCTCCACGGTGAGCGGCCCGAAGTAGGGGTTGGCGTAGACCCCGGCGAGGGTGTCGAGGGCGGGCGGATCCGCGGGCGCCGTCGGCCGCTGCTCGTCGGCGAGGTCGCCGGTGGGCGCGGTGTACCCGGCGAAGAACCCGGCGGCGTCGGTGATCCAGTCGCGGGTGGTGTGCCCGTACTGCACGCGGTCGAGGAACTGCGCCGTCACTGCTTCGGGGAGGCCGACGGGGGCGCCGTTCGTGAGTACGACGATGCCGAGATCGAGTTCGGGAACGATCTGGAAGTTGGTCGCGGCGCCGAGCACGAAGGCGCCCGAGTGCGAGATCGCCATGCGGCCGCTCACCTGCGGCGAGGCGTTGAAGCCGTACCCGTAGTGGGCGGGGCGGCCGGTGAGTCCGGGGCCGGTGCCCGAGACCACCTGCGGGGTCATCGCGACCGCGAGCGCGTCGGCCTCGGCGATCCGCGTTCCCTCGAAGACGCCGTCGGCGAGCAGCGCGCGCAGCCAGCGGCTCAGGTCGTTCACGGTCGATGACACGCCGCCGGCGGGGGATTGCGGATCGGGGTCGCGATCGTACGCCGCGACGAACTCGCCCCCTTCGAGCGCGTGCAGCCGGGTGCGGTCGTCGTGCGCGATGAAGTCGTCGTGGCGGGCCGAGGTCGAGGTCATGCCGAGCGGGGCGAAGACGAGCTCGTCCATGAGCTGCTCCCAGGGTTCGCCGCGCGACGCGGCGACGGCCTCGGCGCCCGTGGTGAGACCGAAGTTGGAGTAGTGGTACTCGGTGCGGAAGGGGCTGAGCGGCTGCTGCCGAAGTCGCTGCAGGATCGCGGCGCGGTCATATCCGAGGTCTTCGAGGTCGTCGCCCGCCCCGGTTGCGAGTCCGAGGCGGTGGGAGAAGGCGTCGCCGATGGTGGCATGCTCGGTGGCGATAGGGTCGGCGAGCGCGAAGTCGGGCAGCAGGCTGCGGATCGGGGTGTCCCAGCCGATGGCACCTCCGCTTTCGCCGATGGCGGCGGCGACGCCGGTTGCCGACAGCGGCTTGGAGAGCGAGGCGATCTGGAACACGGTGTCGGGGGTGATCGGCTGACCGTTCTCGGCGGCGGTCGTGCCGTAGCCCTCGGCGAAGACGACTGCGTCGCCGTGCACCACCGCGATGGCCATGCCGGGAACGCCGCTCTGCTCGAGGGCGCGTTCGGCGATGTCGGGCAGCTCGGCGACGGCTCCTGCGATCTGCTGATCGAGCGGGCCGGGCAGCGCGATCGCGTCCTGGCCGGGGGTGTCTCCCGCGGTGACGGCGATCCCGGGCGGCGCGGCCGCGCAGCCGGGCAGCGCGAGCAGGGCGGCGAGGGCGGCGGTCGTGAACGCCGCGGAGCGACGGCTAGGCATGAGCGCTCGCGGCTGCCGGCTGCGCGGCCGGGTTGGAGCCGTCGTGCGCGTCGCGATCCGCCGGCCGTCCGCGTTCCCGAGTCGCGAAGCTCGCGGCCCACAGGCCGAAGCCGATGATCGGCACGATGATGTCGGTGTAGAGCACCACGCCGGCGTTGTGCGACGACATGTTGCCGCGGGCGATGATGTCGGCGATGTGCGCGCCGGCCGCGCCCCAGAGGAAGCAGGCCGGCCCGACGAGGGCCGCGAGCTTCAGGCTGTAGGGCATGCGCTGCGGAAAGGCCATCAGGGCGACGATGCCGATCCCGATGCTCGCGAAGCCCACCTCTGCCTGGAACCCGTTGTTCTCCCAGCCGATCAGCGAGGCGGAGAGATCGCCGAACACGGTGTGCATGATGCCGTTGAAGATGTAGGTGATGCCGATGCCGAAGAGCAGGAACCAGTTCAGCAGCGTGGCGAGAGCGATGTGACGCGAGGGGCGCTTCACGACGATCACGATGACGGCGATGAGCAGACCGGCTGCGGTGAACGTCGCCGTGAAGTTCATGAGCACGAAGGCGATGGTGAGGCTCAGCGGGTCGTTCATGGGCGAGGGCTCCGTCTTCGTTCGGGTCGGCGCTGTGGGGTCCTCGGTGTTCGGGCCGCGCGCACCGTTCTCATGCAACAATACTGAAACTAGCATGACTGCATCAATAGCTCGCCGCGAGGAAGGAGCGGCCGTGGTCGCACCGCACGAAGCCGAAGGGGAGCCCGGCGCCTCCCGCCACACCCGCCGGAAGGCGCGCACGCGAGCGCGCATCGTCGAGGCGGCGAACCTGCTCTTCGCCGAGCAGGGGTATCTGCAGACCTCGGTCGAGGACATCTCGCTGCGGGCCGACGTCGCCGTGCGCACGATCTACACGCACTTCCCGTCGAAGGCCGCGATTCTGCTCGACCACTTCGACCGCTGGCTCGATGCGCTCGTCGACGGTCTGGCGGCGCGCCCCGTCGACGAACCCATCGCCGATGCGCTCGCCGCCGCGCTGCGGACCATGGCCGAGGCGGGGTGGACCGATCGCAGCTACGGCGACGTGGCGGGATCCCCGCCCTCCGCGTTGGGTCTGGTCGTCGGGCCGCCCGAGGTGGCGGGGTACATGATGCACGCCTGGATGAGGGCGCAGGATCGGATCGCCGCCGATGTTGCGGATCGCGGCGGCTTCGAGGCGGGGGCGCTCGTGCCCGCGGCCCGGGCTGCGGCGGTGTTCGCGGCCTGCATGGGGCCGATCGTCGCCGCACGCCTGTCGCTGGCGGGGGATCCGCTGCCGGCGGAGGCCACGGCGAACGGCCTGATCGGAGACTTCATCGGCCGGCTCACCGATGGGAAGCTGTGACCTCATACTTGGCACTTGTGTTGTTATTGCATGAAGTGCAATACTCTTTCCGTTGCATTTCAGTCGAGTGACGGAGGAATCGAGATGTCGAGAAGAATCTGGCGAGCGCCCGCTGTCGGGCGTGGAACCGCGCGCTGGTGCGGGGGAGCGGCCGCCACCGCCGTGCTCGCGCTTGCGCTGATGAGCTGCACGGCCGGTACCGCAACGAGCCCCGTCGCCGAAGCCCCCGCGGCCCAAGAGGTCGCCGAGGCCGGCGCCATGGAGGGGTTCGAGCCGCTGGTCGCCCCCAAGGAGGTCGGCGGCGGCGACGGCTCGGCTCTGCTGCCCGACCACGTCGTGACCGCTGCCGAAGACGCCGAGGACGACCTCGACGATGTGCCGATCGCCGTGGTCGAGGGCGACGGCGAGCCCGAGGCTGCGCCGGCGCCCGAAGCCGAGGACATCGTGAAGCTTCGAGAGGTGATGCAGGACATGCCGAAGGGCTTCGTCACCCCGAAGATGGACATGGACGTCGAGACCGCCGCGCCGCTGCAGCGCATCGCGTGGAGTCAGACCCGCGACGCCGAGGGCTGCAGCACCTACGACCGCCCGCTCTACACCATGGCCGCGGGAGAGAAGGGCGGCTACTGCTTCCGAGTGCACGGCGGCGACCCCGACGCCTGGGTCGACGTGCAGTACCGGATCGGCGACACCACGGAGGTGCTGCACATCAAGGCGCGGGTGCCGCTGATGGGCGACAACGTCGTCAGCTGCGACATCGTGAACAACGGCGACGGCAAGCCCGTGCTCAACTCGAAGTACGTGTGCGAGAAGAGCTGGCAGAACACCGATGATCCCGATGGCTACGGCCACGGCAACAACCCGAAGCCGAGAATCGTGCTGAAGCAGAAGCCCGAGGTCGTCGTCACCGACATCGCACAGGCTCAGCAGCTCGTCAAAGACAACTGCATCAAGAACAAGAGCGCGTGCGACTACAGCACGGCGGTGCAGGATGTGCGCGAGCTGCCCGAGGACGAGGCCTACCTCTACGGCTCGCCGCACACCAACTGCTCGACCAAGAAGGAAGAGGAGCACAGCTTCTCCGACTCCGTCACGATCGGTTGGAGCGACTCGATCGGCGGCTCGGCGAACCTGGAGGTCACCTTCCTGAAGGATGTCATCAAGGGAAGCCTCGAGGCCAGCTACGAGCACGTGATCACGGAGGAGCGCACCTTCAAGAACGCGGTGAACGGGTGGGTGGAGTACGGCAAGACCCACGCCTTCTACGTCGTGCCCGGCGTGGTGCATGTCGAGGGCGATGTGCGGGTGACCAAGCCCGACAAGATCTACGTCATCAAGAACCAGCAGTTCGACATCCCGCTCGCGAAGAACTGGAACCCGAACGGTGGTCGCGGCCAGGCCGTGTCGGCCGTGCGCAGCATCTCGCGCAGTTTCGACACGAAGTGCAAGGACGGCAAGCCCGTCGAGAAGCTCATCTTCCCCGATCGAGGTTTCCCGAAGACGCCGAGCGGGCTCACCGTCGAGCCGGTCGAGGCTGACGGCTCGGACGAGGCTGACGGCTCGGACGAGTAACCCGGCCCGGTTCGGCCCAGTTTGGCCCGGCCTGGTTCGTCGCGGTGCGGCGCAGCTCAGGAAGTGGATCGCAGCTCAGTCGGAGGTATTCGCCGAATACCTCCGACTGAGCTGCGATTTCAGGTCTGAGGAGAGGCACGGGTGGGGTCGGGGCGGGCGGATCGGGTGGGTTGGGGCGGGGTCGGGGCTGCGGTCGGCAGTGGATCGCGAGCGGTCGTCGGGAAGGGAGTCGAGGCGCTGGGTGAAGTATCGGGCGCAACGGGGTGAAAAACTGATGCGTTTGGGCCTAGTGCGTCTGGCGTGTGCGTATGGTGGTGAGGAGACCCGGGGTCGATCGGTGCGTTGAGGGGAGCGACGCGGCATCGGGGGTTCGATGTCGGTTCGACCTTGGGAGTGCGGCTATGCATGATGACGTTCGGAGTGCGCCGGTGAGCGCGCCGCGGTACGGGAGGCGGCTGTCTGCCGCGGTGGCGGCGGTCGCGTTGGGTGCGACCGCGCTGATGGGCGTCGCGGTCAGCGCGGCCCAGGCTGCGCCGTCGAACATCGACCCGAACCTGCCCCGGTCGCTCACGATCCACAAGCTCTCTCAGCCCGCGACCCCGGGTGTTGCGGGCGACGGCTCCGAGCTCGCTCCGGGCAGCCTGCCCGTCGACGCCCTCCCGATCAACGGGGTCGAGTTCACCGTCGAACAGGTCACCCAGATCGGTGGCACTCCGATCGATCTCACCACCGACGCCGGGTGGGCGACGATCCAGCCGTATCTGAACGGCACGACTCCGTTCGATCCGCTGACTGCGACCCTGGGGGCACCGGTCGCCGAAACGACCGCGAACGGCGGTCTGGCCGTGTTCGACACGCTCCCGGTGGGCCTGTTCTACGTCACCGAGACCGACTTCGGCGGCAACTCGATCGACACCCCGGCACAGCCCTTCCTCGTGACCCTGCCCATGCCGACGACGGAGCCGGGGGTGTTCCGGTACGACGTGCACGCGTACCCGAAGAACACCCTCGGGGACGAGCCGTACGCGGTGAAGACCGTCGACGATGCCAGCGCGTACGCCATGGGAGAGAAGTTCACTTGGGCGATCTCGACCCAGATCCCCAACACCCCCGGCTATACGGTTGTCGACTTCACCTGGGCCGACAACGATGGCGAGTTCTTCCAGGGCACGTATGATCTTCCCCCGGGACTCATGCTGCCCCAGTCGATCACTGTCATCACGCCCGGTGGCGTCGAGACGGAACTCGACTACAACGACTACTTTTCGCCATCGACTGGCGGCACGGTGTGGAATCTGACGACGTCTGGTCTGGCAAAGGTGAACACTGCGGGCCCCGGTTCCGTGATCCGCATCGTTTACGCATCAGTCGTGAAGAAGATCCCTGGCAATGGCGTGATTGAGAACGTGGCGACGGTGTGCGTGAACACTGGCAATCCCGGCGTCTGCGCTATGGGCGATCCCAACATGCTGAACGTCCGGGCTGAGACGCTCTGGGGGAAAGCGCTCCTCACGAAGCACGCCGCGGGTGACGCGACGAAGGTGCTCGCGGGTGCAGGCTTCCAGGTGTTCGCCACCGAAGCCGCCGCGAATGCGGCCGCCGCGCAACTCGCCGCCGGGCAGACCGTGACCGGAGCGCTCGAGTTCTGTGAGGATCCCTGGATCACCAATAGCGACATGGCGCCACGTTGCTCCGAACCGGTTCAGTCGACCTTCACCACTGACGACACGGGCGTTGTGACGATCCCGGGTCTCAAGGCGTCGCAGGCGGGCATCACGTACTGGGCGGTGGAGACGAAGGCGCCGGCGGGCTACGTCGCGTCGACCACTCCGATCGAGTTCACCGTCACCCCGGGTGACACCCCGACGGGTGCTGCCGCGGTGAACGTGCCGAACCAGATGCGCCAGGCGGGCGCCCTCCCGGTCCTCGGTGGGGCGGGCATGGCCGCGATCGGTATCGGGGGAGCGATCCTCATCGCCGGCGGCGTGCTCTTCGCGATCTTCGGCCGCCGCAAGAAGCAGCAGGAACAGGCCGCCGACACCGCCACCGCGGCCTAGCCCGCCACCACGCCCGAATCGCCCTCGCGGGTGCTGCACTGCTCACCGATAGCGCAGCACCCGCGAGGGCAAAGTTATGACGCCAGGGCTTCGACGGGCCGCAGAACGCGAGCCCGCCAGGATTACAGCGATCCGCCGGTGATGTGGGCCAGCACACCGAGCCCGCCGCTGTCGACCTGCTCGATCGTGACGCGCTCGTCGTTCATCGCGCGCTGCCGGGCCACCGACATCGCCGCGATCCACGAGGCGAAGACCGCGGTCGCGCGCGCCTGCGGTTCGAGCGACCCCGGCTCGTAGGCGCCGCGATCCCGCGCATCGGCCGCGATCTCCTCCATCTCGCGCATCCAGCGCTGCAGGATGTGACCCGCGATGTCGGGGGCGCCGCTCGCGAGATGCTCGGCGATCGGGTGCACGCGCACCGCCTCGTTCTCGACGCGATCCACCCAGCCCGCCTCGGCCATCGCCGCCAGGGCTTCCCGCACCGACTCGACCACCGGCTCGTCGAGGGGGCGCCGCTTCACCTCGCCGACGAACGCCTCGACCCAGCCGTCGAAGTAGGCGAGCATGATCGCCGCCTTCGTGGGGAAGTGCATGTAGATCGTGCGCACCGCGACATCGGCGAGCTCCGAGATGTCCTCGATCGAGGTATCGGCGTAGCCGCGCTCATCGAACAGCCGCTCTGCGGCGTCGAGGATCTTGGCGCGCGTCGCGGCCTTCCGGCGGTCCTGGCGGGTTCCGGGGCGGGGGTCGGCTGCGGCGGGCATGACCCCAACTCTACGCACCGGGGTAGCGATGTGCACATTTGCAGAGCGTGCAATACGCGCGCTGAGGCGCCACTGTCCTCCGCTTAGCACCGCGCGCTCCTGAGCCGCAATGGGCAGCGGCGCGAGCCCCGCCCTCGGTAGACTGCGAACAGAGAATCGCAAGGGGGTGCCATGACCGAGATGCAGGACATGACGGGCGGACGCGAGCTCGTCATGGTGTCGAATCGGCTGCCGGTGGACCGAGTCGTCGAAGCCGACGGATCCACCTCCTGGCGCACCTCGCCGGGAGGCCTCGTGACCGCCGTCGCGCCGATCGTGGAGCAGCTCGGCTGCCTCTGGGTGGGGTGGGTCGGGGCGGCCGACGAGACCCTCGACCCCTTCGAGATCGGATCGATGCGGCTCGCACCCGTCGAACTCAGCGAGGACGACGTCGAACTCTACTACGAGGGCTTCTCGAACGGCACGCTGTGGCCGCTGTACCACGACGTGATCGCCCGCCCCGACTTCCACCGCGTGTGGTGGGACCGCTACCAGCGGGTGAACCAGCGCTTCGCCGAACGCGTCGCGCAGCACGCCGCGCAGGGCGCGATCGTCTGGGTGCACGACTACCAGCTGCAGCTCGTGCCCGCGATGCTGCGCGAACTGCGACCCGACCTCACCATCGCGTTCTTCCTGCACATCCCGTTCCCCCCGAGCCGGCTCTTCGCGCAGCTGCCCTGGCGCAAGCGCGTGGTCGAAGGACTGCTCGGCGCCGACGTGATCGGCTTCCAGCAGGTCACCGACGCGGTGGCGTTCCGCATGACCGCCGAGCGCTTCACCCGAGTGCCGGCCCTCGGCAACACCATCGTGGTGCCCGGCACCGCGGAGCAGCACTCCCGCACGGTGCTCGCGCAGGAGTTCCCCATCTCCATCGACGCGGCGGCCTTCGCCGAGGTCGCCGCGCGGCCCGAGGTGCAGGAGCGCTCCCGCCAGATCCGAGCGGAGCTCGGCAACCCGAAGACGGTGATGCTCGGCGTCGACCGGCTCGACTACACCAAGGGGATCCGCCACCGGCTGAAAGCCTTCGACGAGCTGCTCGGCGACGGCGAGATCGACGCCGACGACGTCGTGCTGGTGCAGGTCGCGAGCCCCAGCCGGGAACGGGTCGACGCCTACCGGCAGCTGCGCGACGAGGTCGAGCTCACGGCCGGCCGCATCAATGGCGAGCACGGCTCGATCGGCCACGCCCCCCTCGTCTACCTGCACCGCGGTTACACACGCGACGAGATGGTGGCGCTCTACCTGGCCGCCGACGTGCTGCTCGTCACCCCGCTGCGCGACGGCATGAACCTCGTGGCGAAGGAGTACGTGGCCTGCCGCACCGACGAGCAGGGCGTGCTGGTGCTGAGCGAATTCGCGGGCGCCGCAGACGAGCTGCGCGACGCGCTGCTCGTCAACCCGCACGACATCGAGGGATTGAAGGCGGCCGTGGTGCGCGCCGTGCACATGCCCCGCGAGGAGCAGCGCCGACGGATGCGCTCGCTGCGACGCACCGTCTACGACAACGACGTGGCCCACTGGGCGACGGGATACCTCGGAGCGGTCCGCGCCGCCGCCGAGGCGCAGCGCCCGAGCCGCACGGGCGAGCGCACCGAGCCGATCCAGGTCAGCACTGCGTTCGTGCCGCGCAGCATCGACGACCGGGTGCGCCGCCTCGCGGCGCTGCCGCAGCTCATCGTGGCGAGCGACTTCGACGGCACGCTCGCGCCCATCGTGCCCCGCCCGCAAGATGCGCGGATCCTGCCTCGCGCGCGGCAGGCGCTCGAAGTGCTGCGCAGCGCGCCGGACACCTACGTGGCCGTGCTGACGGGACGCTCGCTGGCGGGCCTCGCCGAGACGGGGCTGCAGAGCGAGGGCTGGATCGTGTCCGGCTCGCACGGCTCCGAGCTGACCGGGCTCGACGTGAGCGTCGTGTCCGGGGACGCCCCGCCGCTCGGCAGCCCGCTCACCGGCGAGGAGGACGAGCGGCTGCAGCGCGTGGTGCGCCGCTTCGAGCGGGTGCTCGGCGGCGAGCCCGGGGTGCGGCTGGAGCGCAAGCCGTTCGGGATCGCGGTGCACACGCGGCAGGTGCCCGACGCCGAGCAGGCGGACGAGCTGCTGGCCGCGGCGGTGGAGCTCGGGCTCGCCGCGGAGATGCACGTGCGCGAGGGCAAGCAGGTGCGGGAAATCTCCGTGCGGGACTCGAACAAGGGATCGGTGCTGCGCAGCATCCGCGCGGCCCTCCCCGCCGCGCCCGTGCTGTTCCTCGGCGACGACGTCACCGACGAGGACGTGTTCGCCTCGCTCGGCCCCGACGACCTCGGCATCAAAGTCGGGGACGGGGCGACGGCCGCCGTGGAGCGGGTGCCGGACCCTGAGACCGCCACGGCGGTGCTGGCCCTGCTCGCAGAGCTGCGCACCGGCGTCGTCATCGGCTCCGAGTAGCCGCAGCGCCGTTCGAGGCCGTTCGCGGCTGCGCTTATAAGGTGCGCCTATCGGCTGCGCGTATCGGGTGCGCGCCTGCGAAATCAACCCCGGTGACACGGATTCCCCGCAGCCCCTACGCTCGAACCCAAGCCGGGTGCACTGCGCTGCCCGGCCGAGATCGAAGGAGGGCGACATGGCAGCCGACGAGTTCCGCAGTTTCGGGGTGGAGGAGGAATACCTGCTGCTCGACGCCGGGCAGGGCACCCCGACCGATCTGGCAGCCGAGCTCGTGCGCTCGGCCCCGCGCTCGGTTGCGCCCGCCGAGCGCGAGTTCTTCTCGAGCCAGCTCGAGACCGCCACCCCCGTGTGCCGCACCGCCGAGGAGGCGCTCGACACGCTCACGGAGTTCCGCAGCGCACTGTCGCGAGAGGCCGCGGATCGCGGCATCGTGCTGGCGGGCAGCGGCCTGCCGCCCGTCGGCGGCGACGAGGCGGGCACGGTCACGCCGAAGTCGCGCTACCGCGAGCTCGGCGCGCAGCTGCGCAACGCGGCGACCTACCAGTATGTCACCGGGACGCACGTGCACGTCGAGATCCCGTCGCCCGACGCGGGTGTGGAGGTGCTTTCGAGGCTCGCCCCGTGGGCTCCGGCGCTGCTCGCGATGACCGCGAACTCGCCGCTCTGGTGCGGCGAGCCGACGGGGTTCGCGAGCTGGCGGCACGTCATGAACATGTCGTGGCCGGTGGCCGGATTCCCGCCGGAGTTCGCGAGCGGCGACGACTACGCGCACGCGGTGGAGCAGTTGGTCGGCAGCGGGGTGCTGCTCGACTCGGGCGTGGTGACGTGGCTCGCGCGGCTCTCGCAGAACTTCCCCACGATGGAGCTGCGCATCGCGGATGCACAGCTGGACGCGGAGGACGCGGTCTGCTTCGCCGTGCTGGTGCGGGCGCTCGTGGACCGGGCGCTGCGCGATGCGGAGGCCGGGAAGCCGAGGCCGCAGGCCGCGGCCGGCCTCGTGAACGGTGCGATCTGGATGGCGGCGCGCGACGGCCTCGAAGCCGATCTCATCGATCCGATCACCGCGCGTGCGGAGCCGGCCTTCGACACGCTCGAACGCATGGTCGGCTCGGTCGAGTCCGAGCTGCGTCGCACCGACGACCTCGACCGGGTGATCCGCTACTGCGACCGGTTGCGCCGTACGGGCGGCCCCGCCCGCCGCCAGCTCGAACGCTTCGAGGCGGATGGCCTCGCCGGCTTGATCAGCCTCTACCGCGAGAGCTCCGGCGCAGGCTGACCCTCGGGGCGTGTTTCGGAACAGCTTGAGCCGGGTGAACACCCCGTTGAGCACGACCGCGGCCCGGTACACGATCGCGAGTTTGTCATGAGGAGCTGAAATCGTGACAGACATCCACGATCCCAGCTCCCCTCAAGAGCGCTTCCGAGACACGCCTTAGCGGGCTATCAGTTCGTCTGTCGCGACTCCGGGTATCGCGAGGGTGACTCGTGTGCCCCATGGATCATCGAGCGCGAGCGTTCTGCCGTCGGAGGCGAAACCGATCTTGTGGCGGCGGAGGCGTTCTGCAACAGCATCGAGTTCCGACCGGTCGGGTACGGTGATCGAGACGTCGGCCAGCCCGAGCTGTGCCGCGCGGGGCCCGGCACCGTGGCTGTTCCAGGTGTTCATGGCGATGTGGTGGTGGTATCCGCCGGCTGAGGCGAAGAGTGCTCCGGGATATCGACTCTGGGTGATCTCGAACCCGAGGGTGTCGATGTAGAACGCTCGTGCGGTTGCGAGATCACCGACTTGAAGGTGGACGTGTCCGACGGTGCCTGCCTGGGTGGGTGCGGCAGCGGCTGCCTCCGGGCTGAGGTGCTCGCGAAGGAAGGCGTTGGGGTCGAGGAAGATGGTGTCCATCTGGATCTCGCCGTCGACTCGTGTCCATTGCTCTCGTGGACGATCCGTGTAGAGCTCCACCCCGTTGCCCTCCGGGTCGGTGAAGTAGAACGCCTCGCTCACGAGGTGATCGCTCGAGCCGGTGAAGGTGCCGCGGCGATCCTGCGCTGCGCGGTAGGCCGTCGCCGCGAGACTCGCGGCGTCCTCGAAGAGGAAGGCCGTGTGGAACAAGCCGGCCTGACGCGGATCGACCGCGGGAAGGTCCGGTGTGTGGATCAACCGAACGAACGGGGTCTGCCCGCGACCGAGCACGCGATGCGTCTCGTTGCCCTGGGCCGCCTCTTCGAGGGGCTCGAGCGCGAAGGCGCCGGAATAGTAGTCGGACATGATCTGCATGTCACCGACGCGGAGCGTGACCGGACCCATGGTCGTCTGCGCGTTCAGTATCTCGTCGTGTGTCGAGGTGCTCATGATGCTTCCTGTCTTGTCGGGGTGCCGTGGGGCACCCCGACATCAAAGTGGGGGTGTTACTTCGCGATAGCGAAGCCGCCGGTCCAGGAGATCTTCTCGCTCGCAGCGAGCGTGAGCTGGAGGAAGCCGAGCGCCTCCAGCTCGTGTGCACGGCTGAGCGAACCGGCATCGATGGCGGCCAGCCCGCCCGCGACGATCGCCCCGGCGAGCTGAGCCTTCGCCTGCGTGTCATCGCCCGCGATCAGGACCGTGGTGGTCGCGCCGCCGACCTGCTTGCTCGCAAGGGTCGCCGCGAAGTTGGTGTTGAACGCCTTGAGCACCTTGCTCTGGGGAAGCCGCGCCTGGATCTCTGCCGTCGCCGAGCTGCCCTGCGGCACCACCAGAGAGTCGAAGGTCTCGAAGTTCAGCGGATTGGTGATGTCCACCACCGTCTTTCCCGCGAGCTGCTCCTCGTGCGCCGCGAGGATGCCCTCGACCGCCGGGTACGGTACGGCAAGCACGACCACGTCACCCGAGATGCCCTCGCTCTGAAGCTGCTCGCGCGAGAGGTGCGACACGCTGGCGCCACCGGCGGCCAGAACACCGCCGATCGCTGATCCCATGTTTCCTGTGCCGATGATCGTGTAGCTGGTCATGATTCGTTCCTTCCTGTTGGTGGCGTATGGTGACGCCGAAAGATTACTTGTAGATGAAACTAACATGAATTGCTTGCGTCTACAACTAAAGTTAGAGTGGATGACATGAGCCGACTGAACCAGCAGGAGCGTGTTGCCATCGCGCGTTTGCGAGCGATGCTCGAACTGCTGCCCACAGAACTGGACCGCCGAATGGGCGGTGCGGGAGTCACATCGTTCGAGTTCACGCTCCTCGAAGCGCTCTACGAGGCCGACTCCCATACGTTGCGGCTGAGCGCCCTTGCCGCGCGTACGAACGCAACCCTTCCGCGTCTGTCCCGAGTGGTCGACAGTCTGGAACGAAAAGGGCTCGTGGTTCGATCGGTCTGCGCGGCAGACCGGCGGGCGACGAACGCAACCCTGTCGATGGACGGGGTCGCGGTCTATCGGCGCGCTTTGCCGCTCTACAGCGACGCGGTGAAGTCGCTCGTGTTCGCCGGCCTCGGAGAAGAAGGCGCCGCTCGGATCGCAGATGTCTCGTTCGGGATTCTCACCCAGCTCGATCCAGACCGACGCTTCGCCGTCACCGAAAGCGAGTGCGGGGCCGATCCCGCACCGAACGCACGCGGGGAAGAAGGGGAAAGCTGCTCGGCCGACCCCGGGCCCGTTCCTTCGGACTGCCCGGCAGATCCCGAACCGACATAAGAGCGATCGAAGGCCGGGCCGCGGTCGTACTCAACGGGGTGTGTGCCTGGCTCGACCTGTTCCGAAACACGCCCCAAGCTGAGCCCCAAGCTGAGCCACCTGCGGGCGCACCGGGGGCGGGTGCTGCGCGGGGCAGGGAGCGCAGGTGACGCTCACGGCTGGACGCGGGGAGGGGCCTCAGACGGTGGCGCTCGCGACGAGCTCGCGGGTGAAGGGGTCGCTCGGATCCGCGAACACCCGCTCCGTCTCGCCCGACTCGACCACGCGCCCGTCGCGCATGATGAGCACCCGATCGCAGATGGTGCGCACCGCCGCGAGATCGTGCGAGACGAACACGAGCGAGACACCGCGCCGCTCCTGCAACTCCCGCAGCAGCTGCAGGATACCCGCCTGCGTGGTCACGTCGAGCGCCGACACCGGCTCGTCGCACACGAGCACATCGGGATCCGCGGCCAGGGCCCGCGCGATCGCGACGCGCTGGCGCTGACCGCCCGAGAGCGTCGCGGGCCTGCGACGCAGATACTCGGGGCCGAGACCCACCTGCGCGAGCAGCGCCTCGGGGGAGCGAGCGAGATCGCGCAGTGAGGCCGCCAGGATCCGCTCGACCCGCCAGCGCGGATCGAAGGTGGCGAGCGGATCCTGCGGGATCAGCCGCACGCGGCACCCGGGATCGACGCGCTCGACCGTGCCCGCATCCGGCTGTTCGGCACCTACGAGGAGGCGCGCGAGCGTGCTCTTGCCCGCGCCGGACTCGCCGACCACGCCCACCGCCTCGCCCCGTCGCAGCACCAGATCGGTCCCGTGGAGGCCGGCGCTGCCGCCGGCGGGAGCCGGGAAGCGACGGGCGGCCCCGCGCAGTGCGAGCAGCACGGGGGACTCGAGGGCCGGGGAGGCGGCACGGCTCGCCGCCCCCGGTCTCGGGCCGCGCGGGATCGCGGCGACGAGCGCGCGGGTGACGGAGTGGGCGGGCCGGTGCAGGATCTGCTGGGCGTCGCCCTGCTCGACGACGCGACCCCGGTCGAGCACGACGATGCGGTCGGCGACGCGGGCGACGCTCGCGAGATCGTGGCTGATGAGCAGGATCGCCGTGCCACGCCGTCTCACCTCGTCGAAGAGGCCCAGCACGCGCGAGGCCGTTGTGGCGTCGAGCGCGGTGGTCGGCTCATCGGCGACGAGCAGCGCGGGCTCGTGCACCAGCGCGGAGGCGATGAGCGCGCGCTGCCGCATCCCGCCCGACAGTTCGCTCGACCGCTGCCGCAGGCGCGATGCGGCGTCGGGGAGGCCGGCCGCCTCCAGTGCGCGGATCACGGCGGCCCGTCGCTCGCGGCGGCCGATCCCGCGCACCGCCAGTGCCTCGCCGACCTCGGCTTCGATGGTGCGCAGCGGGTCGAGCGACTGCAGTGCGTCCTGCAGCACGAGCGCTACCGAGCGCCCGCGCAGCCCTCGCCACCGGCGCGGCGTCAGGCGGCGCGCATCGTGTCCGACCGCCTCGAAGACGTCGGCCCCCACGGCCCACCGCGAATCCGCCTGGGTGAGCCCGAGCAGCGTGCGCGCGAGCACCGACTTGCCGGCCCCCGACTCACCCACCACGGCGACGCACTCGCCGGAGTACACCCGCAGATCGATGCCGTCGAGCACCGGTGCGTCGACAGCCGCCCGCCGCCCGCCGCGCAGCGTCACGCAGAGCCCCTCGACGTCGAGCACGACCGTCGCGCGCCCTCCCGCCTGAATCGAGCTAGTCACGAGCAGCCCCCAATCGTCGCCCCAGCACCGTGAGCGCCCCCGCGACCAGCACGATCGCGAGACCCGGGCACACCGTCATCCACCAGGCCGTCGTGAGATACACGCGCCCCGCGTTCAGCATCGCCCCCCACTCCGGCGACGGCGGCAGCGCGCCGAGACCGAGGAATCCGAGCGCCGACACCCACACGATGGCCTGGCCGATCCCGAGCGTCGCGGCCGAAGCCAGCGGCCACAGCGAGTTCGGGGCGATGTGCCGCACGAAGACCCGCACAGGCCCCACCTCGTCCAGGCGCGCCCACTCCGCATAGCCGCTGGCCGCGATCCCGCGCACGCGGGCGCGCAGCATCCGCGCGTAGCCGGGGATCGTGGCGAGGCCGATCGCGAGGATCGACGCGGTGGGGCCGGAACCCATCACCGAGATGAACAGCAGCGCCATCACGAGCGTGGGCAGCGCGAACAGCACCTCGAAGACGCGGCCGAGCGAGCCGTCGAGCCAGCGCGGGCCGAGCCCCGCCGCGAAGCCGAGCACCGCCCCGACGCCGATGCCGATACCGGTCGCCGCGAGGCCGATGCCCACCGAGGCGGCGGCTCCGTGCACGACGCGGGTGAAGAGGTCGCGGCCCGACTCGTCGGTGCCGAAGAGGTGCGCCGCCGAGGGAGGCTGGAAACCGTCGGCCGGGTGCACGGCGAGCGGATCACCGGGGGCCAGCAGCTGCGGTGCGCAGACCGCGATGAGCGCGACCACGAGGATCGCCGCGCTGATCCATCCCGACCATCCGAAACTCCGGGCAGCATCGAAGCCGGCACCGCGCCAGAACGCGGTGCCGCGCCGGCTCCCGCCGATCCGCAGCGCCCTCATGCGGGGATCACCCCCCGGCGGCGCAGCCGCGGATCGACGAGCTGCTCGAGCAGGTCCGAGAGCAGCATGATCGCCACGTACAGCAGCGCGATCACCACGACCGCCCCGATCACCACGGGCACGTCGCGCACAGTGGCCGCTTCGAGCAGCATCCGCCCGATGCCCTGTCGTGCGAAGAGCGCCTCCACGACCACGGCACCGCTCAGCAGCGATCCGTACGCCCAGCCGGACAACGCGAGCGCCGGCAGTGCGGCGTGGCGCAGCGTGTGGCGCAGTAGCACGCGGGCCTCCGACGCGCCCCGCGAGCGCGCCGTGACGGCGAAGGGAGCGTCGTCGGCCTCGATGAGCGAGCCCTGCAGCACGTGCGCAAGGTAGCCCGCGATCGGCACCGCGAGCGTCACCACGGGCAGCACGAGCCCCGCGGGCGTCGAACCGCTGGTGGCGGGCAGCAGGCCGAGCCCGCTCGCGAAGACGAGGATCAGCACGGCGCCCACGAAGAACTGCGGCGCCACCGACGCCACCGTCTCGATGCCGGCCAGCGCGGACCGGATCGCGCGGCCGGCGCGGCCGTGACCGGCGACCGCGACGACGAGCGCGCCGATCACCACGAGCACCCAGGCGAGCAGCAGCGCGAGCGTCGCGATGAGCAGCGTCGGCGGCAGGTTCGCGGCGAGCAGTTCGGCCACCGGCTGCTTCCGGGAGTAGGAATCGCCGAACTGCAGGGTGACGGTGTTCCAGAGCTGCGCGAGATACTGCACGACGAGCGGGCGGTCGAGCCCGTAGGCCTCCCGCGCCCGCTCCGTCGCCTCGGCGCCCGCCTGCGAACCGGGACCGCCCATGATCGCCTCGAGCGGGTCGCCCGAGAGTCGCAGCGCGAAGAACACCACGGTGGCCGTCAACCAGACCACGAGCAGGGCTGAGCCGATCCGCGTCGCGACCGCGCGCGCGATCCGTCTGGCTGTCACGTGAACTGCTGCCCCTCAATCGAAGCGGTGCGCGCGGTTCGCCCCTGATGCGCGTCGGCGCATCAGGGGCGAACGCCGCGCACTCGCGTACGCCCTATTCTGCCGGTTCCGCCTCAGTCGAGCTGCTTCACCCGATCCGCCTCAGCCGAGCTGCGCGTTGACGAAGGTGGGCGTCGCCACGGTGCCGAGCGTGGTCACGCCCTCGACACCGTTCACCAGGAAGTGGTTCTGCTGGTCGTAGAGCGGCAGCACGGTGTAGCTCTCGAGGATGCGCTGCTGCGCGTCGGCGTAGAGCTTCGTGCGCTCGGCCTCGTCGAGCGTGGCCGAGGCCTGCTCGAGGATCGCATCGAGCTCGGGATCCTTGAGCTGCGCGTTGTTCGCGAAGTAGCCCGAGGGTGCCGGGATGGTGCCGTCGGAGTGGTAGAGGATGCGCAGCACGTCGGGGCCGACCTTCGTGTAGGGGGCGCTCACGGCCTCGTACTCGTGCGCCGCGAGGGCGCCGTACCAGCTGCTGAGGTCGACGGGCTCGATCACCACGTCGAAGCCGACGGCTGCGGCGTTCGCCTGGATCTGCTCGAAGAGCGACTGCTCGGCGGCGGTCGACTGGTTGGTGCTGACCGGGAAGCGCACGGTCAGCCTCGCGCCGTTCTTCTCGCGCACGCCGTCGGAGCCCGCGACCCAGCCGGCCTCGTCGAGCAGCTTGGCCGCGGCGGCCGGATCGGTGCCGAACAGCGACTCGTCGCCCGCTGCCGTGGGCTCGACGCTCGCGAGCGGCGAGTAGGTGCGGGCGGCCACGCCCCGGAAGAGCGATTCGATGCCGGGGTTCGGGTCGGCGACGCGGATGAACGCCTCGCGTACGCGTGCATCGTCGAAGGGAGCCTGGCCCGAGTTGAGCTCGATGCGATTGACCGCGCCGGGTCGGGGGGCGTCGATGTGCTCGATGCCGTCGCCGCCGTTCTCGGCTGCGACGATGTCGGCGGGCAGCGGATTGTCGATGACGTGCACCTCGCCCGAGGCGAGCGCCGCGTTGCGGGTCGCCGCGTCGGGGATGAAGCGCCACTCGATGCGCTCGAGGTGGGCAGGTCCTTCATGGTCGGCCTCGGGGCCGGGGGTGCGGTAGTCGTCGTTGCGCACGAGGTCGACCTGCTGCTGCGGGGTCCAGCCCTCGACGATGAAGGGGCCGGTGCCGATGGGCGCCTGGCAGTTCTCCTCCATGCCGCGCTCGATGCCGGCGGGCGACTGGATCGCGGTCCACTGCTGGCTCAGCGATTCGAGCAGCGCCGAGTCGGGGGCCGAGAGGTGGAAGCGCACGTGCGTGTCGTCGACGGTCTCGATCTCGGCGATCTTCTGCACGGCGAGGTATCCGGTGGACGACTGCGTGTCCGGATCCTGCAGGTGCTCGATGTTCGCCTTGATCGCGGCGGCGTCGAGCGGTGTGCCGTCGGTGAAGGTGACGCCGTCCTGCAGTGTGAAGTCCCAGGTCAGGCCGTCGTCGCTCGCCTGCCACTCGGTCGCGAGCCACGGCTGGATCTTGCCGTCGGCATCGCGGCCGACCATCGGCTCCAGGTACTGCGTCGAGATGAGCGCCTGCGGGTAGTTGCCGCCCACGTGCGGGTCGAGGCAGCTCGGCTCGGCGTCGCCGGTCGCGTAGACGAGGGTGCCGCCCTCCTGCGGGGCGGCGTCGCCGGTGGCGCTGCAGGCGCTGAGGGCGAGGGCGCCGACTGCGGCGAGCGCGAGGGGTGCGAGGGTGCGGGCGGGGTGCGGGGACATGGGTGTGCTGGGCTCCTCGGGTGTGGGAGGGAGATGATTGGCGATCCGAAACCATTTGTTAGATCCGGTTCAACAAAGTCATCCTACATGCTGCGCATGCACCCTCGAGCATGCGGTGCCGGGCGCCAGCTCCGCAGTTCGGCCGGGAGATGCCGCAGCTCGGACCGTGGATCGCAGCTCAGGCGGAAGTTTTCGCCCAGATCCTCCGCCTGAGCTGCGATCCACGGTCTGGCCTGCGGCCCACGGTCTGGCCTGCGATCCGCCGTCCCGCACCGTGTGAGCTGCGATCCGGCGACTACTCTGGAACCCATGAAACCGTCGCGCGGCCGCCCGCCTGCCTCCTCCCGCGAAGTGCTCGCGGATGCCGCCTGCGAGCTCTTCCTCGAGCAGGGCTACGAGGCGACCTCGATCACCGAGATCGCGCGCCGCGCCGGCGTGAGCCGGTCGAGCTTCTTCAACTACTTCCCGGGCAAGTCCGAGATTCTGTGGTTCGTCTTCGACGGGCGGATCGGCGCGCTGCTCGACGCGCTCGCCGATCCTGCGCTGCCGCTCGCCGACGCCCTCGCGACCTTCGCCGTCGGGGAGGCGCCCGGCACCCTCGCACTCGCGATCGTCGACGCCCGCACGATGGGGGTCGAACAGGAGCTGGCGACGGGACGGGCTGCACGCCAGCTGCGCATCGGCACCGCCATCGCGTCTCGCCTCGAACGCGACGGCGTCGAGTCGGTGCGGGCTGCCGTGATCGGGGCCGGCTACGCGGCGGCGCTCGTGACGGCGGTGTGGCAGTGGGCGGATCGCGGCGCCGGCCGCCACCCCCTCGACCGCGCGCTCAGCGAGGCGCTCACCGTCGCGCGCGAGGTGCTCCGGACGCCGTCGCACTGACCGGCGGCACCAGCGCTGCCTGAACCGCTACAGCTCCGCCGCGAGCCGCGTGCCCTGCGCGATCGCGCGCTTCGCATCGAGCTCGCCGGCCACGTCGGCGCCGCCGATGAGGTGCGTCGCGATCCCGAGGGCCGCGAGTCGGTCGTGCAGTTCGCGCGAGGGGTCCTGGCCGGTGCAGAGCACGACGGTGTCGACCTGGATCGTGTGCTCAGCGGCCGATGCGGAGACCCCGCTGCCGTGCTCCGTTTCGCCGATCGGCAGGCGCACCCGCAGACCGGCGTCGTCGATGCCGAGATACTCGGCTCCGGGCACCATGCGCACCCCGCGCCGTGCGAGCTCGGTGCGGTGGATCCAGCCCGTCGTCTTGCCGAGCCCGGCGCCGAGCTTGCCCGGCTTGCGCTGCAGCATCACGACGCTGCGCGCAGGCCGCTCCGACGCCGGTGACCGCAGGCCGCCCGCGCCGGTGAAGTCGCGATCGACGCCCCAGTGCGCGAGGAACGCGTCGAGCGCCGCCGGATCCTCCGCCGCCGCGTCGCTCCAGCCCGGATCGTCGGCGGGTGCCGTCAGGTACTCGGCGACGTCGAAACCGATGCCGCCGGCTCCGAGGATCGCGACGCGCTCACCCACGGGGGCGCGCTCGCGCAGCACGTCGAGGTAGCCGAGCACGCTCGGGTGGTCGATGCCCGGGATGTCGGGGCGGCGCGGCACCACGCCCGTCGCCACCACCACCTCGTCGAAGCCCTCAGCAGCCAGAGCCTCGGCGGTCGCCCGATGGCCCAGCCGCAGCTCGACGCCGGTCTCCTCGATCCGCACCCCGAAGTAGCGCAGCGTCTCGCGGAACTCGCTCTTGCCCGGCACCTGCAGCGCCACGTTCAGCTGCCCGCCGATGCGATCCGAGGCCTCGAACAGGGTCACTTCGTGGCCGCGCGACGCCGCCGTGGTGGCGCAGGCCAGCCCGGCCGGGCCCGCACCGACGACCGCGATCCGCCTCTTCGCGACTGTCGGGGCGATGACGAGATCGGTCTCGTGCCCCGCGCGCGGGTTCACGAGGCAGGAGGCCGGGCGGCCGGAGAAAGTGTGGTCGAGGCAGGCCTGATTGCAGCCGATGCAGGTGTTGATGCGCTCGGGGGCGCCCGCGGCGGCCTTGCTCACGAACTCGGGATCGGCGAGGAATGGGCGCGCGAGCGACACCATGTCGGCGCAGCCCTCGGCGAGCAGCCGCTCTGCGGTGCCGGGGGTGTTGATGCGGTTGGTGGTGATGAGCGGGATCGACACCGCATCTGCGAAGAGTCGGGTCGCCCACGAGAACGCGCCGCGGGGCACCGAGCTCGCGATGGTGGGCACGCGGGCTTCATGCCAGCCGATGCCCGAGTTGATCATGGTGGCGCCCGCCGCCTCGACGCGACGCGCGAGCTGCAGCGCCTCATCGAGGGTCGCGCCGTCGGGCACGAGTTCGAGCATCGAGAGGCGGTAGATCACGATGAAGCGCTCGCCGACGGCCTCGCGCACGCGGCGCACGATCTCGATGGGGAAGCGCAGTCGGCCGTCGAGGGTGCCACCCCAGCGGTCGTCGCGGTGGTTGGTGCGCCGCGCCGTGAACTGGTTGATGAGGTAGCCCTCCGAACCCATGATCTCGACGCCGTCGTAGCCGGCGAGCTGCGCGAGGCGGGCGGTGCGGGCGAAATCGTCGATCGTGCGCTCGATCTCGGCGTCGTCGAGCTCGCGCGGTGTGAGCGGCGAGATCGGTGCCTGAATGGGGCTCGGCGCGACGATGTCGGGGTGCGCGCCGTAGCGGCCGGCGTGCAGGATCTGCAATGCGATCCGGCCGCCCTCCTCATGGACGGCGTCCGTGACGGTGCGGTGGTGCGGCAGCTGGTCCTCGGATTCGAGCGTCGCAGCCCCCGGGGTGAGCCGCCCCTCCGGGTTGGGGGCGATACCGCCCGTCACGATGAGCGCGGCGCCGCCGCGAGCCCGCTCGCGGTAGAACGCGGCGAGCCGTTCGGCGCCGTCGGGGGCCTCTTCGAGACCCAGATGCATCGACCCCATGAGCACGCGGTTGGGAAGGGTGACGAAGCCCAGATCAAGGGGCGCGAAGAGGTGCGGGTAGGTCGGCTCTGACATGGATCCCCGTTTCGGTTCGGACGCGGTGCCCCGAATGTAGTGCCGCTGCCGAAGGGCTGTCGAACCGGGTGTGGCGAGTGCACAAAACCGGGCGCCGCGACAGGCCGGTTGCGCAGCTCGGACGCCAGCCGGAAACGGACGGCGTCGGCGGGACACGGCCGGGGGCCGGACCGTCCGTCCCGTTCGCGGCCGATCGAGGATCGGGGTGCGCGTTCGAGGCGGCGGGGCGATACTGGAGACGGGATCGCGCACGGCGAGCGAAGGAGACGCTGATGGGCCACTTGATCTACTCGATGGTCGTCTCGGCCGACGGGTACACGAAGGACACTGCGGGCGGTTTCGACTGGGGCATGGCGAGCGAGGAGCTGCACGCCGTCGTCGCCGAGGCCACCCGATCCGTCGGCACCTACCTCTACGGGCGGCGCATGTACGAGATGATGGTCTACTGGGAGACCGCCGATCAGGACGCCGAGATGCCACCGGGGGTCGCGGAGTTCGCGAGGCTCTGGCGGGCCTGCGACAAGATCGTGTTCTCGACCACGCTCGACGAGCCCCGCAGCGCCCGCACGACGCTGCGCCGCACCTTCGACCCGGATGAGATCCGCGAGCTGAAGCGCACGCTCGGGCACGATCTCACGATCGAGGGTCCCGAGCTCGCGAGCCACGCCCTGCGTGCCGGGCTCGTCGACGAGCTGCAGGTTTACCTCGCGCCGGTGGTGGTGGGCGGCGGCACGCGCTTCTTCCCAGAGGGACTGCGCTGCGAGCTCGAACTGCTCGATCAGCGCAGCCTCGAGAACGGGATCGTGTATCTGCGCTACCGGCTGCGGGGGTGAGCTCGGGGCCGTGCGGCGCCAGAGGGCAGCCGGGTGCTACGGGAAGCAGCGGGTGAGCGTCGATCATGGGCCCGCCGCCTGCGCCGGCCGCCCGCGCCCGCTGCCCGCGGCGTGCAAGGCCGTGGAAACGTGAGCGGGGGTGCGGGGCCGAAGCCCCGCACCCCCGCCGGTGTCGCGCTGTGCTTAGAGCGCGCGGATGTTGCTCGCCTGCAGACCCTTGGGGCCCTGCTCGACGTCGAACTCGACGCGCTGGTTCTCGAAGAGGTCGCGACGGCCGTTGCCCTGGATCGCGCTGAAGTGCGCGAAGACGTCGGAGGCTCCGTCGTCGGGGGTGATGAAGCCGAAGCCCTTTTCGGAGTTGAACCATTTCACGGTGCCGATGGCCATAGTGTGTTTCCTTCGTGTGTTGCTGGCCGCGCGGAGCGACCTGGATGCCACGGCGACGGCGCCGACGTGGAGACTGGTGGTGCGTGCTGCGGCGGGCCGCAGCGATAAAACGTGTCTGGACTGCTCCAACGTTCGGCATTACTGGTCTTGCGGCGAGCCTATCCCAGATGCTGTGAATGCGACAGTTTCGTGACCTTCTTGTGTCTTCCGGCGAATGCGCTGCTGGCGAAATTGACTTATGGTCATAGTGACTATAAGTTGGCGTGGTCGGGACTGACACCCCGCCGCCGCCCTGACCAGCACCGACCAGCACCGACCGAGGAGCACTGTGCCGTACGAGACCGCGAGTGTGAGCGAGCGCCGCACCCTGCCGCCGGCAGTGGCGGTCTCGACCGTCGCCTTCGCGCTCAACCCGCCGGACGGGGCGCTCATCGGCGAGGCGGCGGCGAGCCCCGACGCGGGTGCCGACGCGAGGATCACGCTCTGGCTGCCGCTCGTGCGGCGCACGCGCGCGCCGTTCCTCGGACGCTGGGCGCTGCCGGGCGGCCCGACCCGCTGGGACGAGACCCTCGCCGACACCGCGCTGCGCACGCTCCACGCGGCGGTGCGGCGGGATCCCGGCTACCTCGAACAGCTCTACTCCTTCGGCGGCGTCGAGCGCTCCGCCGAAGCGCAGCGACTCGTCACCATCGCCTACTGGGCGCTGTACGGAGAACGCGAACTGCTCGCCTCGCCCCTCCCGGCTGCCGGCACCGCCGAGCGCGGCCAGGATCGCGGGCGCGCGCGACGCTGGGACGACCCCGAGCCCGCCGAGACCGCGGCCGAGAGCGGCGACCGCCCCGGAACGCAGGGGGCCACGGCGCCTGGCGATCCGGACCCCAATGTGGCCTGGTTCTCGGCCGACCGCCTGCCGGAGCTGGCGTTCGACCACGCCGAGATCGTGGCGTACGCGCTCGCGAGACTGCGCTCGAAGACCGAGTACGAAGCGGTGGCGCACCGCTTCCTCGGGCCGGTCTTCACCCTCGGACGGCTGCGCGCCGTGACCGAGGCCGTGCTCGGCGAAACCGTCGACCCGGCGAATTTCAGGCGCCAGGCGCTCGCGCAGGGCCACCTCGTCGACACCGGCGAGACCGAGACCGGGACGCGGCACCGTCCCGCCCGCCTCTACCGTTTCCGGGAGGATCCGCCGACGCGGCCCCCGGGCCACCCGGGCCGGCCCGCCGCGCCCCACGACCCCGCACCGAGGAGCGCAGTATGACGAGCGTGCACGAACTCATCCGGGCGGCCGCCGAGCGCGAGAGCGCGGCCCGCCCCCCGCAGAAGGCCGCGGGCGGCCCGGCGTCGCACCGCCGGCCCATCGCCCTCCGGGCGACCGGCCTCTCCAGCTGCGACACCGGCCTCGCCAGCGATCCCTGGACGATCGACCGCGCCCCCGGCTACGGACCGGGAGCGTCGGCGCCGGACCCGATCCCGGGCGACGCGCCCCGCCAGGGGCCGCTGCCCCGGCGCTACACCGACGCCTCCGACGAGCAGCTGCACGACTGGATCGTCGCCGCCAAGCAGCAGCTCGGCGACCGCGTGCGCATCCTCGGCCACTTCTACCAGCGCGACGAGATCGTGCAGCACGCCGACTTCGTGGGCGACTCCTTCATGCTGGCGCAGGCCGCGAAGGGGCACCCCGAGGCCGAGGCCTTCGTCTTCTGCGGCGTGCACTTCATGGCCGAGACCGCCGACATCCTCTCAGAGTCGTCGCAGGCGGTCGTGCTGCCGAACCTCGCCGCCGGCTGCTCCATGGCCGACATGGCGACGATCGAGCAAGTGGAGCGCTGCTGGGAGGAGCTGACCGGCGCGCTGGGCGCTGATGCCGAGAACGGTCTGCAGCCAGTGATCCCGGTCACCTACATGAACTCCACGGCGGCGATCAAGGCGTTCTGCGGGCGCAACGGCGGCATCGTCTGCACGTCGTCGAACGCTCGCACGGTGCTCGAGTGGGCCTTCGAACGCGGGCAGCGCGTGGTCTTCTTCCCCGACCAGCATCTCGGCCGCAACACCGCGAAGGCGATGGGCATCCCCGAGGAGCTGATGCCGCTGTGGCGGCCTCACCTCGCACTCGGCGGCAACACCGTCGAGCAGCTGCACGAGGCGCGCGTGATCCTCTGGAACGGCTTCTGCTCGGTGCACAAGCGCTTCACCGTGCAGCAGATCGAACGGGCGCGCGCCGAGTATCCCGGGGTGCGCGTGATCGTGCACCCGGAGTGCCCCGCCGCGGTCGTCGAGGCCGCGGACGGTGCGGGATCGACGGAGTACATCCGCAAGGAGATCGAGGCCGCCTCGCCCGGCGACGTGATCGCGGTGGGCACCGAGGTCAACCTCGTCAATCGCCTGCAGGAGCAGCATCCCGAGCTCACGGTGTTCTGCCTCGACCCCGTGGTGTGCCCCTGCTCGACCATGTACCGGATCCACCCCGCGTATCTCGCGTGGACGCTGGAGTCGCTCGTGGCGGGCTCGGTGCCGAACCGCATCTCGGTCTCGGAGGACGTGGCCGGCGACTCCCGCGTCGCCCTCGAGCGGATGCTCGCGGCACGGCCGTGATCCTCGTCGTCGGCTCGGGGGTCGCGGGGCTCTCCTGCGCGCTCGCCGCGGCCCGGGCGGGGGCGGCGACGGCGCTCGTCGTGCCCGGCCGACTGCAAGCGGGCGGTGCGAGCGGTGCGGGCGGCCCGGCCGGCAGCGCGGTCGACGGTGCGGTGGGCGGGAGCACCGCGCTGGCGCAGGGCGGGATCGCCGCGGCGATCGGCTTCGGGGATACGCCTGAGGCGCACCTCGCCGACACGGTGGCCGCGGGGGCGGGTCTCGTCGACGTCGAAGCCGCGGCCGCGCTGACTCGCGACGGGGCTGAGGCGGTGCGGGAGCTGCTGCGGCAGGGCTTCGCGGCGGATCGCGCGGCGTCCGGCGCCCTGCGTCTGGGGCTCGAGGGCGCGCACGGCTACGCCCGCATCGTGCACGCGGGCGGCGACCGCACAGGCGCGGTGCTGCACCGGCACCTCGTAGCGCTCGTCTTGGCCGAGGCGGCCGCGGGCCGGATCGAGCTGCTGGAGGAGCGCGTCGCCGTCGATCTGCGGAGCGAGGCGGGAGCGGTGCGCGGAGCCGTGCTGGAGAGCACCGTCGACGGCGCGCTCGAGTTCCGTCGAGCCGATGCGGTGGTGCTCGCGACGGGCGGATACGCCGCGCTGTACGAGCGCTCGACCAATCCCGCCTCGTCGCGGGGCGAGGGCGTGGTGCTCGCGGCGCGGGCCGGCGCGGTGCTCGCCGACCTCGAGTTCGTGCAGTTCCATCCCACAGTGCTGCACGGCTCGGGCCTGCTCGTGTCAGAGGCCGTGCGGGGCGCCGGGGCGGTACTGCGGGATGGATCGGGCGAGCGCTTCATGGTGGGGCGGCATCCGCTCGCCGAGCTCGCGCCGCGCGATGTCGTGTCGCACGAGATGCAGCGGGTGATGCGGGAGCGTGGGGAGCCGCGGTTGTGGCTCGACGCGACGGGGATCGAGCGCGAGGGCGGACCGGGCACCCTGGAGCGCCGCTTCCCCGGCATCACCGCAGCGGTCGCCGCAAGCGGCGTCGACTGGAGCCGCGAGCCGGTTCCGGTCTCGCCGGCCGCCCACTACACGATGGGCGGTATCGCCTCGGATCTGCGGGGGCGCAGCTCCGTTCCCGGTCTCTTCGTCGCGGGCGAGGCCGCTGCGACGGGCGTGCACGGCGCGAACCGGCTCGCCTCGAACTCGCTGCTCGAAGGTCTCGTGTTCGGCGGCCGGGCAGGCGTCGCCGCCGCCGACTTCGCCCGCTCACGCTCGAATTGGCGCCTGGAGGGCGCTGGGATGGGCGCGCTTGTCGCCGAAGCCCGGCCGGAGGCGATCGCGGTCGCCGTCGAGGTCGAGCAAGGCGGCGGGTCCGGCTCCGCCGCCCGCTCTGAGGCGGCGTCCAGCTCAGCGGCGGCGGCCCGCTCCGCAGCCAGCCTGCGAGCGATGATCGAGCTTGCCGCCCAGGCCCGCTGCGAGTCCCGCGGTGCTCACCAGCGGGTCGATGCGCCCGACACCGATCCGGCCCAGGCCCGGCGCCGCGGCTTCGTATTCGTGATCGCGGATCCGCCGCCTGCCGCTCTCGCCGCTTCCGCCACCCCCGCCGACCCCGCGCTCGGGTTCGCCCCCGACCGCATGCAGCAGAGGAGCCTTGCGCAGTGCTGACCCCCCATCTCATCGAATCCGTCGTGCGCGCAGCTCTCGTCGAGGACGCCCCGTGGGGCGACCTGACGGTCGAGCTCGCCATTCCGGCGAGCACCACCATCGACACGAGGCTCGTGGCCCGGGAACCGGGGATCTTCGCGGGCGGTGCGCTGATCGTGGAGACCTTCCGGCAGCTCGACCCGCGCATCGAGGTGACCGAGCTCGCCGAGGAGGGGGAGGCATTCGACGCGGGCGGCTCACTCGCCCGTATCGCCGGACCGGCCCGCGGCGTGCTGACGGGGGAGCGGGTCGCGCTGAACCTCTGCCAGCGCATGAGCGGGATCGCGACCCTCACCGCGCAGTACGCGGCCGCCGTCGCCCACACCCGCGCGCGCATCGCCGACACCCGCAAGACCACGCCGGGCCTGCGCGCGCTGGAGAAGCACGCGGTGCTGGCGGGTGGCGGATCGAACCACCGCTTCAGCCTCTCCGACGCGATCATGGTGAAGGACAACCACCTGGCGGCCCTCGGCGCCGTCGACGACGCCTCGATCACGGCCGCGCTGCGCAATCTGCGGGAGCGCGCCGGGCACACCACCTCGATCGTGGTCGAGGTCGACCGGATCGAGCAGATCGTGCCCGTGCTCGCCGCCGCGCCGACCGGCATCCTGCTCGACAACTTCTCGAATGCCGAGCTGGTGGAGGGCGTGCGCCTCATCGATGGCCGCGCGGTCGTGGAGGCGAGCGGCGGTGTGGATCTCGGCACCGTCGCGAGCATCGCCGAGACCGACGTCGACGTCATCTCGGTCGGTCGGCTCACCCACGGCGCCCGGGCCCTCGACCTGGGCCTGGATGCGCCGTGAGCGCGCGCGAGGCCGGGGCTCGTGAGCCCGGGATTCATGAGGCCGGGGCTCGCGCGTCGGTGATTCACGGGGTCGGATCTCACGAGGCCGGGTCTCGCGCGGACCGGCGCTATCTCGATGCGGCCGCCACGGCCCCGCTCCGGCCGGAGGCGCGCGCGGCGATGATCGAGGTGCTCGACGCCGGGCCAGCCAACCCGTCGAGCGTGCATCAGGCCGGACACCGCGCGCAGCAGACGGTGGAGGCTGCGCGCGCCGCCATAGCCTCTGCGCTCGGGGCCCGGCCGGGGGAGCTCGTGCTCACCTCGGGCGGCACCGAGGCCAACAACCTCGCGATCCTCGGGCTGGCGCTCGCGGCCCCGCGCGGGCGCCACCTCGTCACCACGCCGATCGAGCACCCCTCCGTGCTCGAGAGCTGCCGCTTCCTCGAGCGTGTGCACGGCTTCGAGGTGAGCGTGGTGCCGGTGGACGAGCACGGCAGCGTCGACCCCGCCGCGGTCGGAGCGGTGCTGCGCGACGACACGACCCTGGTCTCGGTCGGGCTCGCGAACGCCGAGGTCGGCACCGTGCAGGCGCTGCCCGAGATCGCCGCCGAGGCTCGCGCTCGCGGAGCCCTCGTGCACACCGACGCGGTGCAGGCGGCGGCCTCGCTGCCGGTCTCGTTCGGCGGTGCCGGGCTCAGCGCGGCCGCCTGGCCCGGCGCCGGCATCGACGCCATGACGGTGGCCTCGCACAAGTTCGGCGGCCCCCAGGGGGCCGGTGCGCTGCTCGTGCGCGCGCAGCTGCGCATCGAGCCCCTGCTGCACGGCGGAGGGCAGGAGAGCGGCCGGCGCTCCGGCACCGAGAACGTCGCGGCGATCGCGGGCTTCGCGGCGGCCGTCACGGCTTCCGCGCGCGAGATCGGCACCCGCGCCCTCGCGCTCGCGCGCAGCCGGGACGAGCTGGTCGAACGCGTGCTCGCCGAGGTGCCGGGTGCACGGCTCACCGGGCATCCGACTGAGCGGCTGCCGGGTCACGCTTCCTTCGTCATGGCCTCGGCGAGCGGCGAATCGCTCTTGGTGGCGCTCGACGCGGCAGGCTTCGCGGTCTCGTCGGGGTCGGCCTGCGCCGCCGGGAAGGACGAACCGTCGCCGGCCCTGCTCGCGATGGGCATCGCCCCCGAGCTCGCGCAGACGGCCGTGCGGTTCACCCTCGCGAGCCCCCTCGACGGCGACGATGTCGAGCGCGTAGTGAGCGTGCTGCGATCGGAGATCCGCTCGCGCTGACCCGCGCAGCCCCCACGCAGCCACCCCCGTAGGCACCTGTGCAGCCACCTGCGCGCGCCCCGGCAGCCACCCGCGCGTACCCCGCGCCGGGCGCCGGGTGCTCATGCCGCCCTCGACTGCGGCTGCGTGAGGAAGCTCATCGAGGGCGGTGCGGCGGTGAGCCGCTCGACGATGCGCGCGAGTTCGTGCTGCGGATCGATGGCGAGTGCGTCGCGCAGCTGCTTCGCGGATACGGACTGGGATCCGCTCAGCCACCACAGCCAGGCGCTGAAAGCGAGCAGCGCCGGCCGCAGCTCATCGGGCGCCACCGACACGGCCTCGATGATCCGCCTGCGCAGCGGCGGCACGCGCTGGAACTCGGTGAACTCGGGCGAGAGGTCGGCGAGTAGACGGCGCAGCGACCAGCCCGGGACGCGGGACGGCGCAGGCCCGCCGTCGAGGTCGACCGGCACCGCCACGAACTGCCCCGGCCCGATGTCTTCGGCGAGTTCGACGGGGAAGAGCGGCCGTGTGAGCACGCCGAGGGCGAGCAGGAGCCACCGGTCGGGCAGTTGCGCGCAGCGGATCAGACGCGCCGTCATGGTGGGGGTGAGGGGTGCGCGGTCATCGAGCAGCGCCTCGGCCACCTGTGCGGTGGCGCGCATCCAGTCGTAAGCCTCCGGGGGAGCCGGGTGGGTGTGCTGTTCGGCCTCCACCGCGGCGAAATCACGCCGGATCGGCGCCGGTGCGCGCCCTGGGCCAGGGGAACCGCCTGCGGTGCGCCGGCGGAGGTGCGCGGCCTCGAGCGCGGGCAGCTCTGCGAGCGCGGCGAGCACCGCATCGCGGTGCTCGGGGTCGGCTTCGGGGATCGCCCCGAGTTCGCTGATATCTCTGGGGGCGGAGGCGCCCGGCTCCGCGTCGAGCGCGAGCGGGCTCTCGGCGATCTCGCTGAGGGGGCGCCCGCCGGTGGGCGCTGTCGGGTCGAGGAAACTGATCCAGCCGTCTGGCGCCTGGCAGCACAGCTCTCGCACGGAGATGCCGTCGCGTCGCAAGCGGCGCTCGATGCGCCGGGCAAGCGCCCGCCACGGCGGCCCATCGGCTTCGGCGAAAGTGCGGGTGCAGGTGATGGCGACGGCCGGCGAGGAGCGGAACTCGTCCCCGAGCCCGCGCAGTGTGGCGCTGATGAAGTCGAGCAGGGGCGCGACGTGCCGGGGCGCGTCGTCGGGCGGCAGGTCGAGGCGCATTGCCTGGCTCGTGCGGGAGCCGGAGAAGAACACGACGAAGATGCTGTCGGTGGCGGTGTAGCCGACGAGGCGCGGGAGGGCCGCGAGGAAGTCTGCGGTGCCGTGGCACTTCAGAACGCGGAGCGGGGCATCGGGAGCGGTTTCAAGAGTCATGGTCCGATCCTGCGCCGGGCGAGCGCACGTATCGGGGCTATCCACAGGCCAGCGGCCGATTCGAGTGGAATCCACCCGAATCGGCCGCCTGTGAGCGAAGTGCGGTGATCCGCCCGGCCCTGTGAAACCGGGGCCCAGCTACTCGACCAGCTTGCCCGCGACGGAATCGTCGGCGTCGGCGTAGGCCAGCTCGCGGAACGCCTCGGGCGCCTCGGGCAGCGGCTCGAACACCACGCCCTCCGACGGCGACCACACGAAGTTGCCGCGCAGCTCCTCGCTCTGCTCGGGGAAGTCGGAGCGGTTGTGGCAACCGCGCGTCTCGCGCCGCTCGAGCGCGCACTCCAGGGTGGCGCGCGCGGCGAGCATCGAACCGTAGAGATCGAAGGCGTGGGCGAGATCATCGAAACCGGCGATATCGGGGTGCGCGGTGACCTGGGCCACGCGCGCCTCCAGCGCATCGAGCTTCGCGAGACCGGCACGCAGCCCAGCCTCGGAGCGCACCACGCCGGCGTGCTCCGTCATCAGGTCGCGCAGCGCGCGCTGCAGGCGGCGCGGGCTCTCGGTGCCGCCGCCGGTGAGCAGCCCCTGCATCTCGGCGCGGGCCTCGGCGACGGCCGCCGGATCGCGCCTGATCTCGGTGAGCCCAGCGACGTAGCCCGCGGCGTCGGCGCCGGTGATCCGCCCGTAGACGAGCAGCTCGATGAGGGAGTTGCCGCCGAGGCGGTTGGCCCCGTGCAGCCCGCTCGACGCCTCGCCGATGGCGTAGAGCCCGTCGACCCCGGTGCCGTGGTCCTCCGGGCGCACCCACACCCCTCCCATCGAATAGTGGGCGGTCGGGGCGATCTCGATGGGGTCCTCGGTGATGTCGAGCATCTGCAGATCGATGAGCGTGCGGTAGACCCGCGGCAGCTTCGCGAGAATCTGCTCGCGGGGCAGGTGCGAGACGTCGAGGAAGACGCCGCCGTTCGTGGTGCCCCTGCCCTCGGTGATCTCGGTGTAGCTCGCGAGCGCCACGCGATCGCGGGTCGACAGCTCCATGCGCTCGGGATCGTACTTCTCCATGTAGCGCTCGCCGAGCGCGTTGCGCAGGATGCCGCCCTCGCCGCGCGCGGCCTCGGAGACGAGCGTGCCGGCCGCCTCGGCGGGCTCCAGGATGCCGGAGGGGTGGAACTGCACGAGCTCGGCGTCGCGGATGCGGGCCCCGGCGAGCGCCGCCAGGCGGAACGAGTCGCCCGTGTTCTCGTCTCGGCGCGAGGAGGTGTTGCGCCAGATGCGCGTGTGGCCGCCGGCGGCGAGGATCACCGCGTCGGCGTGGATCACGACGGGCGTGCCGTCGACGATGTCGAAGCCGTAGGCGCCGAAGACGCGGCCGTCGCTCACGAGCAGGCGGGTGATGTAGATGGTGTCGACGATCGGCACGCGCAGTTCGGCGGCGCGGCGCATGAGAGTGCGCTGGATCTCCAGGCCCGTGTAGTCGCCGGCGTAGCAGGTGCGGCGGTACTTGTGCGCGCCGAAGAAGCGCTGACTGATGCGGCCGTCGTCCTCGCGGGCGAAGGGCATGCCCCAGCACTCGAGCTCCTCGATGCCCTGGGCGGCGCCGCGGGCGACGACCTCGACGATGGCGGGGTCGGCGAGGAAGTAGGACTCGCGCAGCGTGTCCGCGGCGTGCTGCTGCCAGCTGTCCTCGGGGTCGACGGTGCCGAGGGCGGCGTTGATGCCGCCGGCGGCGAGGGTGGTGTGGGCGTCGTGAGCGCGGCGCTTGCCGACGGCGAGCACCTGCACGCCGCGCTCGGCGAGCTCGATGGAGGCGCGGAGGCCGGCGCCGCCCGTGCCGATGACGAGCACGGAGGTGGAGAGGAGCCGCTCGGTGGGGGCGGATCCGTGAGTGTCGGTGGTTGCTGCGATGGTGTTCATGCGGACCACGCTAGGCACCCGACGATGATTACTCCAATGAATAGATCGGATCATTATGATGCGAATAGGCTATGAATATGAATCTCGAACAGCTGCGCGGTTTCGCGGAGGTCGCCCGCACCGGTCACTTCACCCGGGCCGCCGAGCACCTCCACCTGGCCCAGCCCTCGCTCAGCCGGCAGATCGCCAGTCTGGAGGGCGAGCTCGGCGTCGAGCTGTTCCACCGGGTGCGCGGCAACGTGACGCTCACCGCGGCGGGGGAGCGCCTGCTGCCGTTCGCGCGGCGCATGCTCGCCGATGCCGAGACCGCGCGCGGCGAAATGGCCGAGCTCGCCGGTCTCAGCCGGGGGCGCATCCGGCTGGGAGCGACGCCCACACTCTGCACGAGCCTCGTGGCCGATGTGCTCGCCGAGTTCCGCGGGCGGCACCCGGGCATCGACATCGAGATCCTCGAACGAGGATCGCGCAGTCTCATCGCGGCGCTCATGGAAGGCGGGCTCGACCTCGCCCTCATCGTGACGAGCGTCTCGTCGGGCGCGGCGCGCGCCGTGCTCGAACGGGAGCCCATCCTGAGCGAGCGCCTGGTGGCCGTCTCCGCTGCGGAGGAGCCGGATCCTTTCGCCGGGGCCGCCGCCGTCGGGCTGGCCGAGCTCGCGCGCGTGCCCCAGGTGATGTTCCCCGAGAACTACGATCTGCGCGTCGCGATGGACGCCGCCCTGCGCAGCGCCGGGATCGCCCCGCTCGTGGCCGTCGAGGGCGCCGAGATGGACGCGGCGCTGAGCTTCGCCGAGCGTGGGATCGGCGTCGCGGTGGTGCCGGCGATGGTGGCGGCGGATCGGCCCAAGCTGCGCGTCACCCCGCTTGCGGGCGACGGCCTCACCCGAACGATCAGCGTGGCCCGCCGTTCGGACATGGCGCCCACCCACGCCGGCGCGGCGATGCAGGCCATCATCCGGGAGGTCGCCGACCGGCTGGCCGCGACCGAGCACGGTCTCGTCGCACGGGCGTGAGTGGCACGCCGGCTCGCGAGCGCTTGCGGCGTCGCGAGCGGGGCTGCCCCGCAGCTCCTGCCCCGTGTTGCCGCGGGCGGGCCGCGCTCAGGCCGTCGACCGGGCCGCGCTCAGGCCGTCAACTTCGCCGTGCTCAGCCCGTCGACCGCCCCGTGCTCAGCCCTCGCGTCGGGAGACCAGCTCGGCGATCGCGATCGGAGCGTACGGCGAGGTGCAGTTCGGGGGCGTCGGATAGTCCTTGAGCACCCCGAGGCGCTCGCCGATCGCGATGGCGCGGTCGCGGTGCTCCGGGTGGCAGACCCCGATCTGGGTGAGGCACCAGTTCATCGACCACTGCAGGCGCTCCGGCGCGTCCCGCATGCCCAGCTCGATCACGTCGAGCAGCATTCCGGCGTCAACGCCCTCCGGGTTCCTCGCGACGCGCTCCGAGGTGAGCTCCCAGCCGGCGCTCGCCACCACGGGGTCGTCGTCCATGAGCCAGATCAGACGCAGCTGTTCGGCGTGCGGGCTCTTCTTCACGATGTAGTTGACGAGCCAGCCATGCACCTTGGGGATGTATGCCTCTCGCAGCATGGAGTCGAGCTGGGCCTGTGTGAACGCGCGCGGCCGTGCCACGAGAGTGGCCACGAGCCGGGCCGGCGTGTAGCCGGTGGCCCACAGCTCCAGCGCGAGATCCTGGTTCTTCTTCAGCGGCTTCGCGACCTCACGCAACCGTGTGAGGTTGACCCCGTGGTCGTCGCCGTGACGTTCGTTGACCGCGCGGGCCTTCGGATCCTCGAGCGCTTCGAGCGCGGCGACGACCTCGGCGACCGTGCTGTCGATCGTGATCTCGGCGCTCACGCGCGCTGCCCCTCGACTTGGCGCAGATCCGCCTCGAGCGCGACCCAGCCGAGCATCGCGCACTTCACCCGCATCACGAACTTCGCGACGCCCTGCAGCGCGACCGCGTCGCCGAGCAGTTCCTCGTCGGGTTCGCCCTCGCCGCGCGCCTGGATCATCTCGCGGAACGCGGCGATCCGCAGCTGCGCCTCCTCGGTCGTCAGTTGTTCGTCGCGGACCAGCTGGGAGAGGATCGAGGCCGAGGCCATCGAGATCGAGCAGCCCTGCCCCTCCCACGCCAGCCGCTCGATGCGGCCGGTTGCGGGATCGACGGCGATCGCGAGGTCGATCTCGTCGCCGCAGCTCGGGTTGAACTCGTGGTGCGACGCGGTCAGGGCGCCGTCGGGCGCTTCGAGGGCGCCCTTGCCCACCGGGCGCTTCGAGTGATCGAGGATCAGCTCCTGGTACAGTCCGTCGAGCGCGCTCACGCCGACACCTCCACTCCGAAGTACCGCTGAGCGCCGCGGAGCGCGTCGAGGAAACGATCGATCTCGTCCTCGGTGGTGGTGAGGTGCACGCTCGCCCGCGTCGACGAGGCGATGCCGAAGGCGCGATGCAGCGGTTGCGCGCAGTGGTGGCCCACCCGCACCAGCACGCCCTGCTCGTCGAGGAACTGGCCCACGTCGTGCGCGTGCAGACCGTCGACCGACACCGCGGCGAGCGCCACGCGCTGCGCGGGGTCGGCAGGGCCGAGCAGCCGCACGCCCGGCGTCCCCTCGATGCCGGCGACCAGCCGCTCCACGAGTTCGTGCTCGCGAGCGGCAGCCCGCTCCATGCCGACGGTCGAGAGGAACTCGACCGCCGCGCCGAGGCCGACCGCCTGCGAGACGGGCTGGGTGCCCGGCTCGAAGCGCATGGGCGGCGGCATGAACTCGGCCGACTCCATGGTGACGCGGGTGATCGCGGAGCCGCCCGTGCGCGACGGCGCCAGCGCGGCCAGCATCTCGGGGCGGCCGTAGAGCACGCCGATGCCGTTGGGCCCGAGCATCTTGTGGCCCGAGAACGCGGCGAAGTCGACGCCGAGGGCGTCGAGGTCGACGGGGATGTGCGGCACCGACTGGCACGCGTCGAGCACGGTGATCGCGCCGACGCTGCGCGCGAGCTCGGCGAGTTCTGCAACGGGGGCGACGTAACCGGTGACGTTCGAGATGTGGGCGAAGGCGAAGACGCGGGTGCGCTCGGTCAGTGCCTCCCGCGCGTCGTCGACCGTCCAGGTGCCGTCTTCGCGCACCGGGATGTAGCGGAACGTGGCGCCCGTGCGGGTCGCGAGTCGCTGCCACGGGATGAGGTTGGCGTGGTGCTCGGCCTCGGTGACGAGGATCTCGTCACCCGGCCCCACCGCGAAGCGCTCGCTGCCGGGCACGCCGAGCGCCGGGTTCGCGCTCGCCTCGCCGATGCCGAGCGCCACGATGTTCAGGGCATCGGTGGCGTTCTCGGCCCACACGATCTGCTCGGGCGCCGCAGCCCCCACGAAGCGCGCGACCGCGGCGCGCGCGCCCTCGAAGGCCTCCGTCGCCGCCCCGACGGCTCCGCTCGTGCCGCGGTGGACGGCGGCGTTCGCGGTCTCGAGGAATCGCCGTTCGGCGTCGAGCACCTCGGCGGGCCGCTGCGAGGTCGCGGCGGCATCGAGGTAGGCCGGAGGCGTCGGGATCCCGGCCTGCAGCGCGAAGTAGGGGAAGGCCGCGCGCAGCTCGGCGACCTCCGCGGGGGTGAGAGCAGACATGATCTCCATTCTTCCACCCGGGCTGGCGCCCGTGGAACCTCCCAGTACAACACCCGCGCCCGGACGCCTATTCCGTCGCCGGGGTGCGGATCGCGGATCGTCGCGCGCAGTTCGCAGCCGAGCGCCCAGCCCGGACGAGCGCCCGGCTCGACGCCGCGCCCGGATAGAATCTCACCCGTGATGAGCACTGTCGTCTACGAGATCCTGCAGCTGTCTGGCATTCTCGCGTTCGCGATCTCGGGTGCGCTCGTGGGCGTGCGCCGCCGTCTCGACATCCTCGGCGTCGTGGTCGTGGGCTCGTTCACCGGAGTCGGCGGCGGCATCGTGCGCGACATGCTGCTCGGTGTGCATCCGCCCATCTCCTTCGTGCACTGGCCGAACCTCGCGGTCGCGCTCGTGGGCTCGCTCGCGGTCTTCTTCATCCACCCCGGGATCACGCGGATCCGCCACTTCGAGGTGGTGTTCGACGCCTTCGGCCTGGGGCTCTTCTCCGCGAACGGCGCCGCGACGGCGCTCGCCGCCGGGCAGACCCCGCTCACCGCGATCCTCGTGGGCACCATCACCGCGATCGGCGGCGGTGTGATCCGCGACGTGCTCGTCAACACGGTGCCGGGGGTGCTGACGCGCGAGCTCTACGCCGTGTCGGCGCTCGTGGGCGCCGGGCTCGCCGTCGCGATCATGGCGCTCGGCGGCAGCGCCGGCCTCGCATCGCTCGTGGGCGGCGCCGCGGCGATCGTGCTGCGTCTCACCTCGGTGGCCCGCGGCTGGCATCTGCCGAAGCCGCGCATCGGCCGGGATCCGGGAACCGCCGAGAGCTGAAGCGCTGGGGCCGAGCGCGCGCTCTGACCGGCTCGCGGCCGCATCCGGGCCGCATCCGGGCCGCATCCGGGCCGCAATGTTGTTTCGGGTCTCACCGTTGTCTCGGGCCAGTAGCGGCAATGCGATCCGCACCATCGGTGAAATCCGAAGAAACGGCTCGGGCAGCGCGCCCGGGCGGCGCCGGCATCCGAAGAAACGGCGCGGCAGCGCGCAGCCGCGGCTCAGTCGAGCTCGATCGGCCCCGTGCTGAGCCCGAGCTCTCGGCCCGCCGGGGTGAGCACCCAGTTGGCGACCCCCGCGAGCACCGCGAGCACCGCCGACACGAGCGGCAGCACGAGCGCCGCGCGCGTGCCCAGATCGGTCGAGACCACGCCGGTGACGGCCGCCGCGAGCGACTGGCCCACCATGAGCCCCGAGCCGAGCATCGTCATCACGGTCGCCGAGCGCCCCTCGGGGCTGCGCCGCGCGCCGAAGCTGTAGAGCGTCACGAGCAGCGGCCCGATCCCGATCCCCATCATCGCGAGGCTCAGCAGGATGCGCGGCAGATCGTCGGCGGTCTGCAGCAGCGCCGTGCCCGCGAGGATCATGAGGGCGAACACCAGCCAGCGCGCCCGCAGCGTGAAGCGCGGGGGCAGCAGTGCCACCCCGATCGCGAAGATCGCGGACCCGATGCCCATCACACCGTAGACGAGGCCGGCGCTCTCGGCGTCGCCGCGATCCTGCATGAACGAGGTGAGCGAGGTGAGCATCGAGCCGAAGAACAGCCCCACGGTGAAGATGCCGAAGACCGTGACGAGCAGCGCGGGGCGCCACAGCTCGGAGGCCGGGGCGAGGGTGGCGGCGCGCTCCTCGGCGCTCTTCGCGGGCGCGCTCGTGCGGTGCATCGCGAACGCGGTCACGAAGCAGAGGGTGAGGATCGCGGCGCCTGCGATCGGGGCCCACGCTCCGAGCGTGGTCGCGAGCGCGCCCACCGCGACGGGGCCGAACACGAAGATCACCTCGTCCGCGGCGGACTCGTAGGCGAGCACCGTCGAGAGCAGGCGCGGCCGCCGCTGCCGGGGCAGCTCGGTCGAGATGATCGTGACGAGACGCGATCGCGACATCGGGGAGATCTGGGGCACGGTGGCGCCCACCGCGAAGGAGGTGAGGAACAGCACCCAGGTGGGTGCCGGGCTGAACGCGACCCAGGCGAGCGCGCCCAGGAGCGCGCTGTTCACCGCGCCTGCGATGAGCAGCGTGGGGCGCTGTCCGAAGCGATCGGCCGCGGCGCCGATGAGCGGGCCGACGCAGGCGATGCCGAGGCCCACCATGGCCGAGTTGAGGCCGCCCAGTTCGACGGACCCCCGCGCCGAGACCACGAGGGTGAGCACACCGATCACCATCATCGCGAACGGCAGCCGGGCCACGAGTGCGATGGGGTAGTAGGCGGCCCCGGTGCGCGAGATCAGGGTGGGGGAGGGCTGCCCGGCGCCGCGCCGGTCGGTCTCATGCATAGCCGACCGAGTCTAGCAGCGTGCGCGGCTGGGCGGACCCCGGAGGCTGCAGGCGGCCCCCGGACACCGGAGGCCCGCGCCGGGATCCCGGATCAGCCGAGCTCGACGCCCTGCTGAGCGAGGAACGCCCGGAACGCGTCGCCGTCGCGGGGGTCGCCGGGGTAGGGCACGCCGTCGACCACGACCAGCGGGGTGCCGGTCACTTCGAGCCCGGACTCCTTCGCGCCGGGCACCGGGGTGCTGAACACCCAGTCGTTGAGGGCCTGCGCGAAGGGCACGAAGCGCTCCTCCTCGATGCAGGCGCGGGCGTCGCCGTTCAGCCCGCCGGCGGCGCGGTCGAGCTCCGCGATGAGCGCGGCGTTGTCATGTCCCTCGGTCCCCTCCTCGGGCTGGAAGCCCTGGTCGAGCAGCGCCTGATGCCCGGCCCAGGCCGCCTCGGGCTGCGCGTCGGCGAGGCACTCGATCGCGCCGGCCGCGCGCGACGAGTACGCGCTGTCGGCTGAGAGGCGGTCGAGGAAGGTGAGGGGGTGGATCTCGACGGCGGTGCCGCCCTGGAGCACCGCCTGTTCGAGCGTCTCGGCGTTCGCCTCCTCGAAGAACGCGCAGTAGGGGCAGCGGTAGTCGAGGTAGATGCGGATGTGGTGCTCTGCGCCGATGCCTGCCGCGTCGACCGGTGCGGGCACCGCATTGCCGCTCGGGGCGTCGGAGGCGAGCACGTCCACCGCGCCGTCGCGCTCGACGAACACGATGCCGCCCGTCGCGAGGTTCGCCGGCCACTCCACCGCCGACGCCGTCGCGTCCGAGCCGTCGGGCGCCTCAGCGGTCGGGGCGGCGACGGGGGCGTCGGCCCCGCCGCGCAGCTGCACCGTGGTGTACCAGACCATGAGCCCCGTGAAGAGCAGGGCGACGAGAGCGGCGGCGATCCAGATCATCGCCCGCTTCGACCCGCGCTCCACGGCCGAAGCCTGCGGCGCGGCGAACGGGTTGACGGGCGGTGAGGGGCGCTGGGGATCGCCGGGAGCCTGCGGATCGGGGTGCGTTTCGCTCATGCCCCACATTCTGGCAGTGCCGGCCGGGGAGTTCGCCGGGCGCCGAGTCCGTCGCCGAGCCGAATGCCGGGCCGGGCACTGAGCCGGGCGCCGCGGCGCCCACCGCCGACGGCGAGGCAGGGCCTACGATGGAGGCATGATCCTGCTCGCGGCCACCCCCATCGGCAACCTGGGGGACGCCTCGCTCCGCCTGCGCGAGACCCTCGAGGCCGCGACCGTGATCGCCGCGGAGGACACCCGCCACACGGCGCAGCTGCTGCGCCTGCTCGGCATCGAGAACCGGCCCGAGATGCTCGCGCTGCACGACCACAACGAGCACGAGAAAGCGGCGGCCCTCGTCGAGCGCGCCGCCGGCGAAGACGTGGTGCTGGTGAGCGACGCCGGCATGCCCACGGTCTCCGACCCCGGCTTCCGCGTCGTGCAGCTCGCCGCCGAGCGCGGCGTCGAGGTGAGTGCGATTCCCGGTCCGAGCGCGGTCATCACCGCGCTCGCCGTCGCGGGCCTCCCCACCGACCGCTTCGCGTTCGAGGGATTCCTGCCGCGCAAGGCGGGGGAGCGGTCCCGCGCGCTCGCGGCGCTCGCCGCCGAGCGCCGCACGCTCGTGTTCTTCGAAGCGCCCACCCGCCTCGCGGCGTCGCTCGCCGATCTCGCGACGGCGTTCGGACCGGATCGTCCCGCGGCGGTCTGCCGCGAGCTCACGAAGCTGCACGAGGAGGTGCGCCGCGGATCGCTCGCCGATCTTGCCGACTGGGCCGCCGAGGGCGTGCGCGGCGAGATCGTGGTGGTGGTGGGCGGAGCCCCCGAGGTCGTGGTGTCGGCCGAGACCGCGCTCGCGGAGGTGCAGCAGCGCGTCGCCGAGGGCGAGCGCTTGAAGGACGCGACCCGGTCGGTCGCTGAGGCCACCGGCCTCTCGGCGCGCGAGCTGTACGCCGCGGCGCTCGAGGCCCGAGCGGAAGGAACCCGATGAGCGCGAACGCGGCGGCGGAGCGGCGGCGGATCTCGATCGAACTGTGGCGGCTCGCCCTGCCCGTGCTGTGGATCGGCATGGTCGCGGCGATCTCCTTCATCGAGGCCCCGCTCAAGTTCCAGGCCCCCGGCATCACGATCCCGCTGGGCCTCGGCATCGGACGGCTCGTCTTCGCGGTGCTGAACCTCGTGGAGGCAGCGATCCTGCTCGCCTACACCGCGGTGTGCTTCTGGCCGGCGGCCACCCGCATCGCCGGCGCCCGGCTCTGGACCTGGATGGCGCTGCTGCTGGTCTTCGTCTTCAAGCTCACCGTGGTGCGGCCGCCGTTGAACGCGCGCACCGACCTCGTGCTGCAGGGGGCGGATCCGGGCCAGTCGGCGTGGCACTACGTCTACATCGCGTGCGACCTCGCCACGTTGGCGCTGCTCGCGGTGATCGCGGTGAGCGCCGCACGCGCGGTGCTCCCGGCGAAACCGGGTCGCTGAGCCGCGACGGGCGCCCGCCTCGGAGCCCCGGCGGTCGTGCGCGATCCGCGGTCTGCTGCTCCCAGGTGACGGAGAGCCGGATGCGGAATACTGAAGCGGTTGCCAGTCACCCGTCACATGTCAGGAAGTCAGCTACCGTGAAAATCTCCTCCGTTCTCCTGCCCGCGGCCGTCGCCGGGGCACTGCTCTTGACCGGCTGCACGGGGGGCGGCGGAACCGGCAAGGACGCCTCGGGCGAGGCCTGCGTGCCCGCCGGCGAGGCCAGCAAGAGCATCGCGGTGAAGGGCGCCGTCGGCACCGATCTCGAGATCACCTCGAAGACGCCGGTGAAGGCCAAGGAGATGGAGCGCTCGGTGCTCGAGCAGGGCGAGGGCGATGTCATCGAGAGCGGGCAGAGCATCGCGGTGTCGATGGCGATGTTCAACGGCGCCGACGGCACCAGCCTGCAGCAGTTCCCCGAGAGCGAGGTGCCGTTCGTCAAGGATCAGCTCATGCCCTGGGCCTACGAGGGCATCCGCTGCGCGACCGCCGGCGAGCAGGTCGCACTGGTCGCGCCCTACGCCGACATCTTCGGCGAGCAGAAGGCCGAGGACAGCGGCGTCGAGGGCCTCACCGAGAAGGACTCGATTGTGGTCGTGATGGAGTTCGGCAAGATCACCGACGGGGCCGACGCCGCCGGTGCCGGCGAGCCCGGCACCCTCGAAGCCGACAAGCTGCTGAAGAAGGCGGAGGGCAAGGCCCAGAAGGCTCCCGAAGGCTTCCCGACGGTGAAGCTCGCCGAGAACGGCGAGCCCACCATCACGATCCCCGAAGGCGTCGAAGCGCCGACGGAGCTCAAGATCGCGACCCTCATCGAGGGCGACGGCGAAGAGGTCAAGGCCGGTGACCGCGTCTACGTGAACTACCGCGGCGTGATCTGGCGCACCGGCGAGGAGTTCGACTCGAGCTGGAGCCGCGGCGAGCCCATCGACTTCACCACCGACGGCGTGATCGGCGGCTTCTCCGAGGCGCTCGTGGGCCAGAAGGTCGGCTCGCAGGTCATCTCGGTCGTGCCCGCCGAGGACGGCGGCTACGGCGCGGCCGGCCTCGAGCAGCGCGGCTTCGAAGCCGACGACGTGATGGTCTTCGTGCTCGACATCCTCGGCACGGTGCACGCCGACGCCAAGTAGCATCACCGACGAAGCCCGCCCCGCGACGCATCCGGGGCGGGCTTCGTCGTTCCCGCAGCCCGGCCGGAGGGCAGGCTGACAGAATGGACGGCATGAAGCGCATCGTCATTCTCGGGTCCACGGGTTCCATCGGCGAGCAGGCGCTCGATGTCGTGCGCAAGAACCCGTCGAAGTTCCAGGTCGTCGGGCTCGTCGCCGGCAGCCAGGCGGATCGGGTGCGCGAGCAGGCCGACGAGTTCAACGTGGAGCACACCGCGCTCGGCGCCGTCGACGCCGCGAAGCTGATCCGCGACGTGCCGGCCGACGTGGTGCTCAACGGCATCACCGGATCCATCGGTCTCGGCCCGACGATCGCGGCGCTGGAGGCGGGTCGCACACTCGCCCTCGCCAACAAGGAGTCGCTCATCGTGGGCGGAGACCTCGTCACGGGGCTCGCGAAGCCGGGGCAGATCGTGCCGGTCGATTCCGAGCACTCCGCCATCGCGCAGGCGCTGCGCTCCGGCAGCGGCGATGAGGTGCGGCGCCTCGTGCTGACGGCCTCGGGCGGCCCCTTCCGCGGGCGCGGCCGGGAGTCGCTGCGCGATGTCACGCCCGCCCAGGCCCTCGCGCACCCCACCTGGGACATGGGCCGCGTGGTGACGACGAACTCGGCCACGCTCGTCAACAAGGGGCTCGAGGTGATCGAGGCGCACCTGCTGTTCGGCGTCTCCTACGGCGACATCGACGTGGTGGTGCACCCCCAGTCGATCGTGCACTCCATGGTCGAGTTCATCGACGGCTCGACCATCGCCCAGGCCTCGCGACCCGACATGCGGCTCCCGATCGCGCTCGGCCTGAGCTGGCCGAACCGGGTGGCCCACGCCGTGCCGCCGCTCGACTGGACCGCCGCCACCTCCTGGGACTTCGAACCGCTCGACTCCGAGGCCTTCCCAGCCGTCGACCTCGCGAAGGAGGTCGGGCGCGCGCGCCGCACCTACCCGGCTGTCTACAACGCGGCCAACGAGGAGGCGGTGGAGGCGTTCCACGACGGCCGCATCGGCTTCCTCGACATCGTCGACACGGTGCGCGACGTGCTCGAGGCCCACACCGCGCCCGATGCGCTGACGCTCGACGCGCTCGCCGAGGCCGAGCGCTGGGCTCGCGAGCGCGCCCAGCAGGTCATCGCCGCTCGCGCTGCGCGCTGATCCGCCGCGCCGCCGTACTGCGCGCCGATCCGCCGATCCGCCCGCTCGCGCTGCGCGCCGATCCGTCCGTCCGCCGCTGATCCGCCGCCCTGCGCGCTTCTCCACTAAATCGGGGTCACTTTTGGCCGCGTGTCGCAGTGCGACACGGCAAAAAGTGACCCCGATTTCGAGGTCGGGAGGAATAGCGAGAGGGAGAAGAGGAAGGAAGGAAGGGAGGGAGGAAGGGAGGAAGGGAGGAAGGGAGGAAGGGAGGAAGGGAGGAAGGGAGGAAGGGAGGAAGGAAGGAAGGAAGGGAAAGCGCTCCCCGCAACTCCACAGCGCAGCGCAGTAGCCTGGGCGAGTGATTGAGGTGCTGCTCTACGTGCTCGGGATCCTGATCGTGCTCGTCGGGCTCGCGGTCTCGATCGGCCTGCACGAACTCGGGCACCTCATCCCCGCGAAGCTGTTCGGCGTGAAGGTGACGCAGTACATGGTCGGCTTCGGCAAGACCCTGTGGTCGCGGAAGCGAGGCGAGACCGAGTACGGCGTCAAGGCGCTCCCGCTCGGCGGCTACGTCGCGATGATCGGCATGTACCCGCCCCAGAAGCCGGGGGAGGCGCCGCGCGAGTCGACCACCGGCTTCCTCAACACCGTCGTCGAGGAGCGGCCCGCCCTGGGTCACCGCTCGTCGGGCGACGTGGTCGCCGAGGTGGTGCGGATCGGCGATCCCGAGGCGACCGCGCCCCGGACCGCCCCGCAGAGCACCGCCGACCCCGGCACCGGTGAGCCGCGCGGCGGCATCGCCGGCATGGTCGACGACGCCCGCCTCGCGAGCGCCGAGACGATCGAAGCGGGCCAGGAGCACCGCACCTTCTACCGACTGCCGGTGTGGAAGAAGATCGTCATCATGCTCGGCGGCCCGCTCATGAACCTGGTGCTCGCTTTCGTGTTCTTCGGGATCGTGCTCGTGGGCTTCGGCCTGCCGCAGAGCAGCACCACGCTCGGCAGCGTGAGCGAGTGCCTGCTGCCGGCCGGCAGCACCCAGACGACGTGCGGCGAGGGCGACCCGGCAGCGCCGGCGGCAGCGGCCGGCATGCGGCCCGGCGACCGGATCGTCGCCGTGAACGGCGAGGAGATCGCGAGCTGGGAGCAGTTCCGCGGCATCGTGGCAACTGCACCGGGGCAGTCGCTGCACGTGCTCATCGAGCGCGACGGGGCCGAGCAGACACTCACGATGACCCCCGAGCCGAATGCGAGGGCCGTGGTCGACGAATCGGGCCGGCCCGTCACCGATGCCGCCGGAGACCCGGTCACCGAGACCGTCGGCATGATCGGGGCGGTCGCGGCGAGCGAGACCGTGCCCCAGCCCGTCACCGAGGTGCCGGCCTTCGTCGGCGAGAACGTGCAGCAGGTGGCGGGCGTGATCCTGCGCCTCCCGCAGCGCATGGTCGACACCTGGAACGCGGCGTTCGGCGCCGAGGAGCGCGACCCGAGCGGCCCCATGAGCGTGGTCGGCGTGGGCCGGTTGGCGGGCGAGATCGTGAGCCTCGACGAGGCGCCCGTCGCGGCGCGCGCCCAGAGCGTGATCGGCCTGCTCGGCTCGCTCAACGTGGCGCTGTTCGTCTTCAATCTGGTGCCGCTGATGCCGCTCGACGGCGGCCACATCGCGGGCGCCCTCTACGAGGGGGCGAAGCGCGGCATCGCGAGGATCCGCCGCAAGCCCGATCCCGGCCCCGTCGACACCGCCCGCATGGTGCCCGTGACCTTCGCCGTGGTGGTGGTGCTGGGCGCGATGTCGCTGCTGCTGGTGTACGCCGACATCGTGAAGCCGGTGTCGCTCTTCGGTTGAGCCGTGCCCGACACGCCCTAAACTGGGCGGCGTGAACGAGCACCCCACCGAGCACCCCGCGCCCGTGCCCGAGCCGGCAGCGGCCGAGCCGCCCGCGTCAGCGCCCGAGCAGTCCGGCGATCGCGCGCGCCGCCGCCGGGCGATCATCTGGGGTGCGGCCGCGCTCGCCGCGGTCGTGGTCGCCGCGCTGGCGCTCGGCGCGGTGCGGTGGGCCGACGAGCGGAGCGCTCGCGACGAGTACCGGACCGTGCTGGAGCAGTGGCAGACGGTGGACGATGACGCTCCCGGTGCGCTCCCGGCCGAGCTGGCAGGGCTCGACGCCGAGATCGCGGCCGCTCGGGCGCTGTCGGCGGCGCTGCCGGAGCCGCTGGTCGGCGCCGAGCTGAAAGCCGCGCTCGACGGTGCCGCTGCGACGGCGCAGCAGACCGCCGAGCAGCACGGCGGAGTCGTCGACGGGCGCGGCACCGCCGCCACGTCGGAACCGGAGGGCGCCGCGGAGCTGCGGGCTGCGACGCGGCGGATCGAGACCGCCCTCGCCGAACGCGAGGAGGCGGCGCGCGACGCCGACGCCGCGCTCGCGGCGGTGACCGGGCAGCGGGCGGCGGTCGTGGCGGCGGTCGATGCGGCGCGGGGCGCGCTCGCGGCGGCGGTCGCGGATCAGGCGGCGACTCTGACCGGGGCGTCAGCCGAGGCGCAGCAGGCGCTCGCGACGGCGAGCGGCGTCCTCGCCGCGGCACCGCTCGCGGAGGTGGCCGCGTCGGCGACGGCGCTCACCGCCGCCCTCGACGCGATGCGGGCCGAGCACGAAGCCGCCGCCGAGACCGCGGCCGCGGCGAACGTCGACGATCCGGCCTCGATCACCGTGGTGGTGAACAAGCAGCGCCCGCTGAACCCGATCTCCTGGCAGCCGGGCGATCTGCGCATGCCCGCGGGCATCCCAAACCCCAACGGGCAGCCGGTGCGGGCGGAGGCGGCGACCGCTCTCGAAGCGATGTACGCGGAGGCCGCGGCGGCGGGAGTGCCCTTCATCATCACCAGCGGGTACCGGGGCTACGGTCTGCAGACCTCCCTGTTCGAGAGCTACACCGCGCGCGACGGGCTCGCTGCGGCCGAGACGTACTCGGCGCGCCCGGGGCACTCGGAGCACCAGACCGGGCTCGCGGTCGACCTGGACGACGGCTCGGGGTGCGCTTTCGACAGTTGCTTCGGCGACACCGCGACCGGCCGCTGGCTGCGCGAGAACGGCCACCGCTTCGGCTTCATCCTGCGCTACGACGCGGGGCAGGAGCCCGTGGTCGGCTTCATCTACGAGCCGTGGCACTTCCGCTACGTGGGGCCGCAGGTGGCCGGAGACATGCGGGCGCGCGGGATCACGAACCTGGAGGACTACTTCGGCCTGCCGGTCGCTCCGACGTACTGACCCGTCATCGGGCGGCGCTCAGCGGGCGACGCTAGACTCGTCTCCGTGGCAGCAGTGAATCTAGGAATGCCGAAGATCCCCGAGGTCCTCGCCCCCCGGCGCAAGACCCGGCAGATCAAGGTCGGTTCGGTGATGGTGGGCGGCAACGCCCCCGTCTCGGTGCAGTCGATGACCACGACGCCCACCACGGACATCAACGCGACGCTCCAGCAGATCGCCGAGCTCACGGCGTCCGGCTGCGACATCGTGCGCGTCGCGTGCCCGTCGCGCGACGACGCCGAGGTGCTGCCGATCATCGCGAAGAAGAGCCAGATCCCGGTCATCGCCGATATCCACTTCCAGCCGAACTACGTGTACGCGGCGATCGATGCGGGCTGCGCCGCGGTCCGCGTCAACCCGGGCAACATCCGCAAGTTCGACGATCAGGTCGGCGAGATCGCGCGGCGCGCGAAGGCCGCGGGCGTCTCGATCCGCATCGGCGTGAACGCGGGATCGCTCGACCCCCGCCTGCTGCAGAAGTACGGCAAGGCGACGCCGGAGGCGCTCGTCGAGAGCGCGGTCTGGGAGGCATCCCTCTTCGAGGAGCACGACTTCCACGACTTCAAGATCTCGGTGAAGCACAACGACCCGATCGTCATGGTGAAGGCGTACCGTCAGCTCGCCGAGCGGGGCGACTGGCCGCTGCACCTCGGCGTGACCGAGGCCGGCCCCGCCTTCCAGGGCACGATCAAGAGCGCCACAGCGTTCGGCATCCTGCTCTCGGAGGGCATCGGCGACACGATCCGCGTCTCGCTCTCGGCGCCCCCGGTCGAAGAGGTCAAGGTGGGCCTGCAGATCCTGCAGTCGCTCAACCTGCGCGAGCGCAAGCTGGAGATCGTTTCCTGCCCGTCGTGCGGCCGCGCGCAGGTCGACGTCTACACGCTCGCCGAGCAGGTCACTCAGGGCCTCGAAGGCATGAGCGTGCCGCTGCGCGTCGCCGTGATGGGCTGCGTCGTGAACGGCCCGGGAGAGGCCCGCGAGGCCGATCTGGGCGTTGCGAGCGGCAACGGCAAGGGCCAGATCTTCGTGAAGGGCGAGGTCATCAAGACCGTGCCCGAGAGCGAGATCGTGGCCACCCTCATCGAGGAGGCGAACCGCATCGCCGACGAGATGGGTCATACGGCGGGAACGGGCGCGCCCGAGGTCGTCACGCTCTGAGCCGCCGGCCGCTCGCCGCGGTCGGGCGCGTCGCGTCGTCGGCCTCGTAGACTCGGGGCATGGACGACGGGGGAGTGATCGAAGGCCGTGACGGACTGCGGGCGCGGATCGCCGGGCTGCTCGACGAGGCCGGCGTGCGCGGGCAGCGCAAGCTCGTCTCGCAGCTCGTCGAGACGAGCCTCGGGCTCGGGCAGGACGGTGCGAGCCGCGCCAATCTGAAGCTGTCGGCGGCGGCGCTCACCGAGATGCGCCGCGCCTTCCGCATTTTCGCCGCGCACGAGGGCACGCCCAAGGTCACGATCTTCGGTTCGGCGCGGGTGCGCGCCGGCGATCCGCTCTGGGCGCAGGCCGAGGCCGTCGCCGAGGGGCTCGCCGAGCGCGGCTGGATGCTCGTGACGGGGGCGGGGCCCGGCATCATGGAGGCCGCGGCGCGCGGCGCGGGCCCGGAGCGCTCGCTCGGCGTCTCGATCAGGCTGCCCTTCGAGGAGAAGCCGAACGACATGATCAGCCAGGACGGCAACCGTGTCGCGATGAAGTACTTCTTCACGCGCAAGCTCATGCTCGTGAAGGAGTCGAGCGGCTTCGTCTGCCTGCCGGGAGGTTTCGGCACGCTCGACGAGACCTTCGAGCTGCTCACGCTGCAGCAGACGGGGAAGGCGGTGCCGACCCCGATCGTGCTGCTCGACAGGCCCGGCGGCACCTTCTGGCGAGGTTTCGAGAGCTTCGTGCGCGAGCAGCTCGCCGACTACGGCATGGTGTCGCCCGGCGATCTGGATCGGGTGCTCATCACCGACTCGGTCGAGGCGGCGGTGGCCGAGATTGCCGGGTTCTGGAGCAACTACGATTCACTGCGGTGGGTTCCGGATCGCGATGGCGCCGGGACGGTTCCGCCGCAGGCGCAGCCCGAGCCGGTGCCCTCCGAGGCCGGCGGGGCGCCCGCGGGCCCGGCGCCCGAGGCGCCCGCGCCGCCCGTGCAATACGACCGTCTCGTGCTGCGGCTGCGGCGCGCGCCGAGCGAGCGGCAGCTCGACGAGCTGACCGAGCGCTTCGCGGGGCTGCTCGCGAAGGGGCGCATCGAGCTCGCGCAGCCCTCGCCCGAGGAGCTCGCCGACCGCGACCGCCTCGAACTGCCGCGCATCACGCTGGTGCCCCGGCCCCGCGCGATCGGTGATCTGCACCTGCTCATCAGAGCGCTGGGCGGGCTCGCCGCGGAGTAGGCGCCGGGGAGGCGCGGGGGAGACGCCGCGCAGGCGCAGCGCACACGCGGCCGGGCCGCGGGTCGCTGCCCGCCCGGGCACCCGCTACTGTGGTGCGGGTGAGCGGAACGGCTGCGCCTGCGGGCATCGTGATCACCGAGCTGTCGGGCGTCGAGACCGGCGACGGCGCGCTGAGCGGGGTGCGCCTCGCGGTGAAGGACAACATCGACGTCGCGGGTGCGCCCACGACGGGCGGATCCCGCATCTGCGGTCATGAAACCGCTCTGATGACTGCTCCCGCAGTGGCCGCGCTCGCGAGCGCGGGCGCGAGGCCCGTCGCCAAGGTGAACCTGCACGAGTTCGCCTACGGGGTGAGCAGCGACAACCCCTGGCACGGACGGGTGCCGAACCCGCGGTACCCGGGCCACGTGCCCGGCGGCTCCTCGGGCGGCAGTGCGGCGGCGGTCGCGGCCGGTGTCGCCGAGCTCGCGCTCGGCACCGACACGGCAGGCTCGATCCGCATCCCCGCCGCGTGCACGGGCACTGCGGGGCTGCGCCCGCGCAACGGGGCGCTCGACCTCGCCGGCGTGCAGCCGCTCTGCCCCTCGTTCGACACGGTGGGGCCGATGGCGGCGAGCGTCGCGCTCGTCGCCGCGGCCTGGCGAGTGCTCGCCGCCGGTGCCCCGGGGTCTCTCGCGCCCGAGCCGGGCGACGAAGGCGCCGCCAGCGGCGCGCTGCCCGCGCGGGTGGGCGTCTGCGGCGATCCCGCCTCCGTCGCCCTGCGCCTCCTCGGCGAGCTCGGGGTGGAGACCGTGCCGCTCGAACTGCCTCTCGCCGAGATCGAGGAGGCGTTCTGGCCCGCGTTCCGCGCCGAGATCGCGCGCGTGCACCAGGCGAGCTACCCGCGGCTGGCCGACGAGTACGACCCGAACGTGGCCGCGAAGCTGGCGGGAACGCAGGGGGTCTCCGTGGCATGCTACCGGGAGAGCCGGGAACGGCTCACCGCCCTGCGGCGCGGGGTGCTCGACGGCTGGCGCCGGCTCGGGGTGACCGCCGTGGTCAGCCCGGTGCTCGGAATCCCCCTGCCCCGCGTCGGAGAGCGCGAGGAGGACTACCGGGATCTGCTCGGGCTCTACGCGGTGCCCGCCTCGGCGCTCGACCTCGCCGCGCTCGCGATTGGCGACCTGCAGATCACCGCCCGCACCGAAGCGGAGGCGCTCGCCCTGGGAACCGCGCTCGAGGAGGCCGGGCTCACTCCGGTGCCGCCGCGTCTCGGCTGATCGCCTCGCGCAGCCGCCGCACGAGGCGCTGCGCGGGCTGCTGCGGTGCGCGCCGCGAGACGAGCGCCCACACCCGGCGCGACAGCGCGAGCTCCGGCACGTCGAGCACGCGCACGCCGGGCGGGAGCTCGCCGAGCGCGACCTCCGGCATGAAGGAGGCGGCGTAGCCGCTGCCGATGAGCTTCAGCGCGACCCTGAAGTCGTCGCAGCGGGCGACGATCCTGGGGCGCAGCTCCCGGGCCGAGAAGGCGCTCTCGATCTCGGCGATGTCGCTCGAACCGGGGTGGTGCAGGATCCACGGCCGGCCCACGAGCTGCGCGGTGCTCACGGGGCCGTGCCGGTGCAGATCCCAGCTCTCGGGCACCGCGACGCGGTAGCGGTCCTCGCCGAGGTACTCGGGGTGTACGGAGTCGGGCCACGACAGTCCGCTCTCGCCGACCTGGTAGACGAGCGACACGTCGACCTCCTCGCCGTTGCGCAGGGCTTGGATGGCGGGGGAGGGGTCGCGCACGGTGAGGCGCACCCCCAGCAGCGGCTCGTCGACGAGCTGCTCGGCCAGGAGGTCGGGGAAGAGCCGGTGGGCGAGACTCGCGTAGATGCTGAGGCGCAGCTCCTCGTGGGTGTCGAGCCCGGCCCCGGCCGCGGCTTCGAGCAGCGTGTCGAGGTCGGCGAGCACGGTGACCGCGTGCTGGGCCATGATCTCGGCGGCCTGCGTGGGACGCGCGCTGCGCGCGGTGCGCTCGAACAGCCGGATGGCGGAGTCGTGCTCCAGCGCCGCCATCTGCTGCGACACCGCGGAGGGCGTGTACCCGAGGCGGTTGGCGGCGCCCGCGAAGGAGCCCAGGCGCACGACCTCGAGCAGCGTGCGCAGGTGGATCGGATTGAGCATGAGGGCCTCCGCTCGTGAGAAGCATCAGTTCTGCTGATGCTCAGCGTAGCCGATTCGCGCAGCCGCGGAGTGGAAGAGCGAGGGTTGTTTGCCCTAGCCTGAGCGATGGACGGGCTTCGAAGGCGATGCGAGAGGGTAAGTGATACTGATGGTTTCCACACTGTTCCTGCACGGGGTGATCCGCTCGCTCGAATCAGAGAACGCCGTGCACGAGGCGATGCTCGTCACCGACGGACGCATCGTCGCCCTCGGCACCGAGACCGAGCTGCGCCAGATCGCGCCCGCAGGCACCGAGCTCGTCGAGCTCGACGGCGGCGTGGTGCTGCCCGGCTTCCACGACGCCCACTTCCACATCGGCAACCTCGCCCGGGAACTCGAAGCGCCCGATCTGCGCGGCGCCGCCACCCTCGACGAGACGCTCGAACGGCTGCGCGACTGGGCCGACGCGCACCCCGGCGACGGCTGGGTGCTCGGCGGTCGCTGGGACCGCAATCTCTGGCCCACCGGCCAGATGCCCACCCGCCAGGCGCTAGACGCGCTCTTCGGCGAGCGCCCGGTCTCGCTCCCCAGCGTCGACGGCCACGCAGTCTGGGCGAACACCGCCGGCCTGCGCGCCGCCGGAATCGAAGCCGGCACCCCTGACCCCGTCGGCGGCCGCATCGAGCGCGAGCCCGGCACCGACGAGCCGAGCGGCCTGCTGCTCGAAGCCGCCGGCGATCACATCCGCGACTGCTCCGAGGCCGCGCTCGTCGCAGAGCTGCACCGCCTCCTCGAACGCGCCCAGCAGGCGCTCCTCGCCTGCGGCATCACGCAGATCACCAACTTCGAGGGCGAAGACGTGCGCGCCGGCCTCGAACGTCTGCGATCCGACGGGCGCCTCGCGATCCGCGTCCACATCGGCGTCGCGATGAGCGATCTCGACCTCGCGATCGCCGAGGGGCGGCGCACCGGCCGCGGCGACGACTGGCTCACCGACGGCCCCGTGAAGCTCTTCTCGGACGGTGCACTCGGATCGCACACCGCGCACCTGCACGACGACTTCGCGGGGGAGCCCGGCAACCACGGCATCGAGGTCATCCCCTTCGACGAGCTCTGCGAACTCGTCGAACGGGCCGTCAGCCACGGCATCGCCGTCGCGACCCACGCCATCGGAGACCGCGCCAACACCCTCGTGCTCGACGCCTACGAGCGCCACCGCGAACTCACCGCCGCGGCCGGCCTCACCAACCGCATCGAGCACGCCCAGCACCTGCGTTGGGAAGACCTGCCCCGCTTCGCGGCGCTCGGCGTCGTCGCGTCGCAGCAGCCCATCCACTGCACGAGCGACTTCCCGCTGAGCGTCGAACTGCTCGGCGACCGCGACATCGCCCACTACCCCTGGCGCTCGCTCCTCGACTCCGGGGCGCTCGTCGCCTTCGGCTCCGACGCCCCCGTCGAACCCGCGAACCCGCTCTACGGCGTGCACGCCGCGGTGACCCGCGAGACCCGCGAGGGTCGGCCGCCGGGCGGCCGCGAGCCCGAGCAGCGGCTCACCCTGCTCGAAGCACTGCGCGCCTTCACCGAGGGCGGCGCCCGAGCCGCAGGCCTCGCCGACCGCACCGGCCGGCTCGCCCCGGGCCTCCTCGCAGACTTCATCGTGCTCGACCGCGACATCTTCGCCGTCGAACCGCACGAGATTCCCGCCCTCACGGTGCGCACCACCGTCGTCGGCGGCCGCATCGTCCACCGCGCAGCCTGACCGGCCGCGCAGCAGGATCCACTCCGCGCACATCGAGGTGCGCACCCACCACCCACGAATGGAGAACCAGATGAAGAACAGCACGCGAGCACTGCAGCTCTCGGGAGCGATCGTCGCGGGCGTCGCCCTGCTCGGCCTGACCGCCTGCGGCGGGCAGTCCCTCAGCGACACCGGCACCGCCGCGAACGCCTCCGGTGAGGTCGAGTTCATGGCCGTGCCCGACGAGGAGAAGGCCAAGGACGTCATCGAGGGCATCGAGCCCTCCGAGAAGGCCGCCGCGCTGCTGCCCGACCAGTTCAAGAACGACGGCCTGCGCTGGGTCACCTCCGTCGGCTACCCGCCCATGGAAGAGTGGGCCTCCGACGGCGAGGGCATCATCGGCGTCGACCCCGCGCTCGGGCACGCGATCTCCCGCACCCTCGGCGTCTCGATGACGATCGAGGACCAGGAGTTCAACTCGATGATCCCGGGCCTCATCTCGAAGCGCTACGACGTGCTCGCGAGCTCCATGACCGACAACGCCGAGCGCCGCGAGACCACCACCTTCATCAACTACGTGAGCGCCGGCAACGCCTTCCTCGTCGCCACCGGCAACCCCGAGTCGATCAAGACGCCCGCCGACCTCTGCGGCAAGATCGTCGCCGTCGTCGACTCCGGCTCCTCGGCCGGACTCGCCGAGGAGTACTCGGCCGAGTGCGAGGCCGCCGGCAAGGCCCCCTACGAGATCCTCGCCTTCGACGGCGACTCGCCTGCCAACCTCGCGGTGCAGAGCGGCCGAGCCGTCGCGACCATCACCGACTACCCGGTCGCCGCGGCCCGCGCCGCCGACCCCGAGAACAAGATGGACGCCGTCGCGATCGAGGGCGGCGAGAGCCTGTGGGGCCTCGGCGTCGACAACTCGAACGAGGAGCTGGCGAAGGCGATCCAGGCCGCGCTGCAGGAGCTCATCGACAACGGCACCTACCTCGAGATCCTCGAGGCCTGGAACGTCGAGGGCATGGCCATCGACGAGGCCACCATCAACGGCGGCGCCTGAGCCGCACCGCGGGCATCGCACACGAGAACGCAGGAACCGAGAGGAGGACCGCGATGAGCGGCACTCGAAAAGAACCCTTCCCAGGAGCCGGAGGCGCGACGATCGAGATCGCCCCCAGGCTGCACGTCAGCCGATGGGTGGTGGGGGCCGTCGCGGTCGCCGCCGTGCTCTGGGCCGTGTCGATCGTGGTGTTTAACGAGAACATCAGGTGGAACCGCGTCTGGGAGTACCTCTTCTCCCCGAGGATCCTCGAGGGCGTGGTCGTCACCATCTGGGTGAGCATCGCGGCCACGATCCTCGGCCTCGTGCTCGGTGTGGTGCTCGCGGTGATGAAGCTGTCGAAGAACCCGGTGCTGCGGTGGATCGCGGAGGGCTACATCTGGTTCTTCCGCGGCACCCCGGTGCTCGTGCAGCTCATCTTCTGGTTCAACCTGGCCTTCCTGCTGCCCTACATCACGCTGCAGGTGCCGTTCACCCAGATCGGCATGCGCTGGGACACGAACCAGCTCATCAGCGGCTCCGTGGCGGCGCTGCTCGGCCTCGGCCTCAACCTCGCCGCGTACTTCGCCGAGACCGTGCGCGCCGGCATCCAGGCGGTCGACCGCGGCCAGCGCGAGGCGGCGCTCGCGGGCGGCATGACCCAGAGCCAGACCATGCGGCTCATCGTGCTGCCGCAGGCGCTGCGCATCATCATCCCGCCCACCGGCAACGAGTTCATCTCGATGCTCAAGACCACCTCGCTCATCGTCGTGGTCGCGGGCAACGATCTCATGACCAACGCGAGCCGCATCTACAAGCAGAACAACCTCATCATCGAGCTGCTCATCGTGGCGAGCCTCTGGTACATGCTCATGACGGCGATCGCCACCTACCTGCAGTCGCTGCTCGAGAAGCGCTTCGGCGAAGACCGCGTGCGGCTGGTGCGAGGCCCCGGCTTCAGCCAGCAGCTGATCCGCGCGGCCACCGGAGCGATCACCCTGCCCAAGGGCAAGAAGGCGGAGAAGGAGGCGGCGCGATGAGCGAGCTCTTGGTGGACGCGCGCGGAGTGCGCAAGTCCTTCGGACAGAACGAGGTGCTGCGGGGCGTCGACTTCACCGTGCGACCCGGCGAGGTGAGCTGCATCATCGGCCCCTCGGGCTCCGGCAAGTCGACCTTCCTGCGCACGATCAACGCGCTCGAGACGATCGACGCGGGCAGTCTCGTGGTGCGGGGCGACCAGGTGGGCTACGAGCTGCGCGGCGGCAAGTACCACGAGTGGTCCGATGCGCAGCTCGCGAAGTTCAGGTCGCGGATCGGCATGGTCTTCCAGCGCTTCAACCTCTACGGCCACTACGACGCGATCGAGAACGTCGCGGCGAGCCTGATCCACGTCAAGCGCATGCCGAAGGCCGAAGCGCACGCCCGCGCCGAGCGGGAGCTCGCGGGCGTGGGACTCTCGGACCACATGCACAAGAAGCCGCACCAGCTCTCGGGCGGGCAGCAGCAGCGGGTCGCCATCGCGCGGGCGCTGGCGATGGACCCCGAGCTCATCCTCTTCGATGAGCCGACGAGCGCGCTCGACCCCGAGCTCGTGGACGAAGTGCTCGAGACCATGCGCCAGCTCGCCGACGGCGGCATGACGATGATCGTGGTGACCCACGAGATCGGCTTCGCCCGGGAGGTGGGCGACACGCTCAGCTTCTTCGACGAGGGCAGGGTGCTCGAGCACGGCACCCCGGAGAGCGTGCTCACCGGCAGCGACTCGCAGCGGATCCGGGGCTTCCTGGACCGGGTCCGATGAGCGCGATCCGCGGGGGTGACCGCGCGGTGATCGGAGTGCTGGGCGGGATGGGGCCCGCCGCGACCGCTGACTTCTACGCGAAGATCGTGCAGGCCACGCCCGCCCAGCGCGACCAGGATCACCCGCGCACCCTCATCTGGTCGGATCCGTCGATCCCGGACCGCACCGGGGCGCTCATCGCGAGCGGCCCCCACCCCGGTCCGCAGCTCGCGGCGGGCGCGCGCATGCTCGAACGCTCCGGAGCCGACGTCATCGCGGTGCCGTGCAACACCGCCCACGCCTTCCTGCCGGAGATCAGGGCCGCGGTCGGGATCCCCGTGCTCGACATGGTGATCGAGACGCGCGACCGGGTGCTGGACATGCTCGAAGCCGGAGGTCGGGCGGGCCTGCTCGCCACGGACGGCACGATCCGGGCGAGGCTCTACGAGCAGGCCTTCGCCCAGCGCGGCGAGCCGCTGCTCGTGCCCGCGGCCGATGAGCAGGCGCGGGTGATGGAGGCGATTCGCCAGGTGAAGGGCGACCCGGGCAGCGCGGCCGCGGCGCAGACGCTGTGCGCGGCTGTCGCCGAGCTCGCCGAGCGCGGTGCGGGCGTGGTGATCGCGGGCTGCACGGAGATCCCGGTCGCGCTCGCGGGCGCGGTGGGGCTTGCCGTCCCGGTCGTCGACTCGACCGAGGTGCTGGCTCAGGCCGTGGTGCAGTGGGCCCTGACTCATTCGAGCAGGGAACGGAACGAGGAGACCGAACGATGGAGCGCATGACCGCGCAGACGAGGCCCCGGCTCGACGAGCTCGGGATCGGGGCGGGCAAGTACGCCCGCGGCAGGATCAACGCGATCACCGATGTGCCCGGCGTGCGCGTGGGGCACGCGACGATCTCCGACGAGCGCTACAACACAGGCGTCACCGCGATCGTGCCTGAGCAGCTCACCCCCGAGCGGCGCTCGTTGCCCGCCGCGCTCGCAGTAGGCAACGGCTACGGCAAGATCGTCGGCGCGACGCAGCTGCAGGAACTGGGTGCGATCGAGACCCCCATCCTGCTGACGAGCACGCTCTCCGCGTTCCGCGTCGCCGACGCGCTCGTGGCGCAGCTGCTCACGCAGCCCGGCCACGAGCAGACCACCACGATCAACCCGGTCGTCGGCGAGACGAACGACGGCGCACTCTCGGCGATCCGGGATCGCCCGGTGGGGCCCGAGCAGGTCGCCGAGGCGCTCGTCTCGGCCGCCGGCGGTCCGGTCGACGAGGGCTGCGTGGGCGCGGGCACCGGTACCACCGCGCTCGGCTTCAAGGGCGGCATCGGCACCGCGTCGCGCCTCGCCGCGATCGGCGAGGCCGAGTACACGGTCGGCGCGATCGTGCAGAGCAACTTCACGGGCATGCTGCGGATCGCGGGAGTGCCGATGCCGGCGGCCGAGATGCTGCCCGAGCCCTCGGCGGAGACCATCGGCAACTCGTGCATGATCGTCGTCGCGACCGATGCGCCGCTCGAATCCCGGCAGCTCGCCCGTGTCGCGCGGCGCGCGGTGTACGCGATGCGCGGCGTCGGCGCCGACTTCGATCAGGGCAGCGGCGACTACGCGATCTCGTTCTCCACCGCGGAGCCCGCCGCTCCGCCGCGCGACGAGGATCTCTCGCCCCTGTTCCACGCGACCATGCTCGCGGTCGAGGAAGCGCTCATCAACTCGGTGCTGCGCGCGACCACGCGCCGCGGGCCGGAGGGGCGGATCGGGCACGAGATCCCCATCGACGAGGTGCGGCGCAGGCTGGCCGCGGCCGGGGCGCAGGAGCTGGAATAGCCCCGCCTCGCAGCACCGCACGACCACGCTCCCAGTCGGATCCCAGTGATCTCATAGCCCAGCGAAAAGCGTCTCCCACACCATAAGATGGAGATGCAACACATGTGTGGGAAAGGTGTGGGGATGCCGAAGATGAGCGGGGCAGGTGTGTTGGCGAGCGTTCGAGAGCGCGCGACGATGTACTCGGTCGCGACGGCGACGCTCTGCGGAGTCTTCGCGGTGCTGCTCCTGTCGGACCTGCTGCTGCAGGGCGGCCCGCGACTCGGCGTCCCCGTCACGATCGTCATCATGCTCGTCTCCGTGTTCGCAGCGATCGGCTTCCTGCTGCTGGGCGACCGCTTCGGGCTCTGGCCCGCCCTCGTGATCGTCGCCGCCAACGGCGTGCTGATGGTGCTCGACTTCACCGTGCTGCGCTCGCCGTTCAACACCATCGGCTCCGTCATCCAGATGCCGGTGCTCGCGCTGTACCTCGGCATCTTCCTGCGGCCTCTCGCGGCGCGGGTCATCGAGGCCGCCGTGCTCGTCGCGGTGCTCTCGGCCGCGGTGCTCGGGCACGTCGGCACCGACGTCTTCCACGGCGGGCGGAACCTGCTCAAGATCCTCATCTTCGTGTGGCTCTGCCTGGAGGCCGGCATCTACGCCCAGAAGCGCTTCAAACTGGAGACGCACCGCGACGGCCTCACCGGCCTGCTGAACCGGCAGGGGCTCATCGACCGCGCCTATGCCGAGCGGGCCCGTGCGACGCGCTTCGAGCATCCCGTGAGCGTCGCCATGATCGACCTCGACCGTTTCAAGCAGGTCAACGACACGAAGGGGCACAGCGCCGGCGACCACGTGCTGCGCGACCTCGCGGTGCAGTGGAAATCGCAGCTGCGCGAGAGCGACGTCATCGCCAGGCTCGGCGGCGACGAGTTCGTGGTGGTGCTGCCCGAAACCGATGCGTCCACCGGGCGCGACGTCATGGAGCGGCTCAACCGGCAGAGCACCCACCCCTGGTCGTGGGGCCTCGTCGAGTGGAAGCCCGAAGAGAAGCTGGGCCTCGTGATCGCGAACGCCGACCGCGAGATGTACCGCGACAAAGCCACCCGCCGGGAACCGGCGGAGCGATAACCGCGGGGTGATTTCGCAGCCCGGTAGCCGCGGGGTGAGACCCCAGCGCGGCGCCGAGCGGTAGCCGTGGCATGTGCTGAGCGGTGATTCCGCGGCGGGGCGCCGAACGGCAGCCGTGGCACGGTGCCGTGGCACGGTGCTGGGCGGGACTCCCGCGGTCAGCGTCTCCCGCTGAGGCGGATCATGCCTCGGCTCCTACGTACTCGGCGAGGTGCTGCCCCGTGAGGGTCGCGCGCGACTCGACGAGGTCGCGCGGCGAGCCCTCGAACACGACGGTGCCGCCCTGCTGGCCGGCGCCCGGGCCGATGTCGACGATCCAGTCGGCGTGCGCCATGACCGCCTGATGGTGCTCGATCACGATCACGCTCTTGCCCGCGTCGACCAGCCTGTCGAGCAGACTCAGCAGCTGCTCGACATCGGCCAGGTGCAGGCCCGTCGTGGGCTCGTCGAGCACGTACACGTCGGCGTCTTCGAGCATGTGGATCGCGAGCTTGAGTCGCTGCCGCTCACCGCCCGACAGCGTCGAGAGCGCCTGGCCCAGCTTGATATAGCCGATGCCGACGTCGACGAGCCGTTCGAGGATCTTCGCCGCCTTCGGGATCTTCGACTCGGGCGCCGAGAAGAACTCGAGTGCCTCCGCCATCGACAGGTCGAGCACGTCGGCGATGCTCTTGCCGCCGAGGGTGTACTGCAGCACCTCGGCGTCGTAGCGCTTGCCGTCGCACACCTGGCACACGCTCTCCATCGTCGCCATCATGCCGAGGTCGGTGTAGATGATGCCCGCGCCCTTGCACTCGGGGCATGCGCCCTCGGAGTTCGCGCTGAAGAGCGCCGGCTTCACACCGTTCGCCTTCGCGAACGCGGTGCGCACGGGATCGAGCAGGCCCGTGTACGTGGCCGGGTTCGAGCGGCGCGAGCCCTTGATCGCGCCCTGGTCGACCGCGACGACGCCGTCGCGCTTCGACACGTAGCCGTGGATGAGCGAGCTCTTGCCGGAACCCGCGACGCCCGTGATCGCGCACAGCACGCCGAGCGGCACGTCGACGTCGACCTGTTGCAGGTTGTGGCGATCCGCCCCGCGCACCTCGATCGCCCCCGTGGAGCTGCGCACCGTCTCCTTGAGCCGTGCGCGGTCGTCCAGGTGCCGACCCGTGAGCGTGCCGGAGGCGCGCAGCGCCTCGACCGTGCCCTCGAAGCAGATCTCGCCGCCGTCGGCGCCTGCCCGGGGACCGAGATCGACGACGTGGTCGGCGATCGCGATCATCTCCGGCTTGTGCTCGACCACGAGCACGGTGTTGCCCTTGTCGCGCAGCTTCAGCAGCAGCTGGTTCATGCGCTGGATGTCGTGGGGGTGCAGCCCGATGGAGGGCTCGTCGAAGACGTAGGTGGCGTCCGTGATGGGGGAGCCGAGGTGACGGATCATCTTGGTGCGCTGCGATTCGCCGCCGGAGAGGGTGCCCGTGGGTCGGTCGAGGCTCAGGTAGCCGAGCCCGATCTGTACGAAGGAGTCGAGCGTTTCGCAGAGCTTGGCGATGAGCGGCGCCATGCCGGGGTCGTCGATGCCGCGCACCCACGCGGCCAGGTCGGAGATCTGCATGGCGCAGACGTCGGCGATCGAACGGCCGTCGATCTTCGATGAGCGGGCCGTCTCGTTGAGGCGGGTGCCGTCGCAGTCGGGGCAGGCGTGGAACACGATCGCGCGATCCACGAAGGCCCGGATGTGGGGCTGCATCGCCTCGCGGTCCTTCGACAGCATCGACTTCTGGATGCGGGGGATGAGACCCTCGTAGGTGAGGTTCGTGCCCTCCACCTTGATCTTCGCGGGCTCCTTGTAGAGCAGGTCGTCGAGCTGCTGCTCGGTGAAGTCGCGGATCGGCGTGTCCATCGGCAGCAGCGCCGCGAACAGGCGCCCGTACCAGCCGTCCATGCTGTATCCCGGCACCTTCAGCGCCCCGCCCGCGAGAGTCTCGTCGGCGTCGTAGAGCTCGTCGAGGGCGAAGTCGCTCACCGCCCCGCGACCCTCGCAGGTGGCGCACATGCCGCCCAGGATCTCGAAGCTGCGGCGCTCCTTCACCGTCTTGCCGCCCTTCTCGAGGGTGACCGCACCGGCACCGCTCACCGAGGCCACGTTGAAGGAGAACGCGTTGGGCGAGCCGATGCGCGGCTGGCCGAGGCGCGAGAAGACGATGCGCAGCATCGCATTCACATCGGTGGCGGTGCCCACCGTCGAGCGCGGGTTGGCGCCCATGCGCTCCTGATCGACGATGATCGCCGTGGTCAGCCCCTCGAGCACGTCGACGTCGGGGCGCGACTGCGACGGCATGAAGCCCTGCACGAACGCGCTGTAGGTCTCGTTGATGAGACGCTGCGACTCGGCGGCGATCGTGCTGAATACGAGCGAGCTCTTGCCCGAGCCCGAAACCCCGGTGAAGACGGTGAGCCGGCGCTTGGGCAGCTCGACGCTGACGTTCTTCAGATTGTGCTCGCGGGCGCCCTGCACCCGGATGCGGTCGTGGCTGTCGGCAGGGTGTGCAGCAGAGGATGCAGCGGTGCGCTCGTCGGTCATGGGGACAGCGTAGCGCGGGCCCCCGACACGGTACTTCTTCATTCCTGATCGGTGCGGCCCCCGGCTCCCGGCCCGCGGCTGCCCCTCGTCGAGTCGGCCTGTTCGCACCGAGTCGGCCCGGAATACGCGTGAAATTTCGGCCGACTCGGTGCGAACAGGCCGACTCGATTCCGAGCGCGGGCGGTCGCGGATCGGCCTGCGGTGAGCGCTGCCAGACGCTAGCCTGAGTGGCATGCCGAGCACGACAGCGGGATCGGGGCTGCGGCCGGGCCCGATGCTCGCCGCCGTGCTCACGGTGCTCGCCGCGCCCGCGTTCTTCGTCGTCGAGCTGCCGCTGCTGGGGGTCGCGCTGCTCGCCGGCGGGCTGCTCGTCGCGTGGGCCGTCTCGCACGGCCCCCGGAGCGCCGAGGGCAACGGCGGCGCGGGATCCGCCGCAGCGGGAGAACCGGCCGCCGTCGAGCGAGCCGGACCCGCGACCCGCCGGCCCAGCCTCCTGCGCGACCTCTCTCTCATCGCGATCGGCCTCCTCGTCGTGCGCACCATCCCGCTCGCCGCAGAACTCGACAACTGGTCGATGCTGAAGTTCACCCTCGCCCTGGGCGGCGCCGTCGCCGTGCCCTACGCCGTCTCGCGCTGGGTGTACCGCGACCGCGCCGTCGCGTTCCCGTGGCGGTCCGGCCAGCGCTGGGGACCGCTGCACTGGTCATGGCTCGCGGCGGTGCTCGTGCTGGGGTGGCTGATCCTGCCCGGCTACTTCATCGGCTCCGGCGTCTACCGCAACTGGCCCGCCGTCGATGACGGCGACCTCATCGCCCGCCTGTTCGTCGGCGTCGGCGCCGTCGGCATCTGGGACGAGCTGTTCTTCATCTGCACCGTGTTCGCGGTGCTGCTGCGGCACTTCCCGCCCTGGCTCGCGAACGTGCTGCAGGCGATCGTGTTCGTGTCGTTCCTCTGGGAGCTCGGCTACCGGGCCTGGGGCCCGCTCCTGACGATCCCGTTCGCACTCGTGCAGGGCGTCATATTTGTGCGCACGCACTCGCTCGCCTACGTCGTGACCGTGCACCTGCTCTTCGACGCGGTGGTGTTCGCGGTGCTCGTCCACGCCCACAACCCGCACCTGCTCGACGTGTTCGTGACGGCGCCGTAGCCGCCCACGGCCGCCGCGCCCCTCTTCGAGTCGGCCTATTCGTACCGAGTCGGCCGACGATTCGCGCGCATTCCGGGCCGGGTCGATACTTGCGGGCCGACTCGATTCCCACAAGAGCGGGAGGGGCGGATCAGCTCACGTCTCCGCCCATCTCGCCGAACCCGTGCTCCACCATTCTGTGCGCGTCGCCGAGCTCGCGACGCGCATCTCCGAGTCCGAACAGCTCCGGATCGACCCCGACCTGCTCTGGATCGCGAGCCTGTTCCACGACTTCGGGACCGTCGCCGGGGCCGAGGCTCCCGAACGATTCGAGGTCGTCGGAGCCCAGGAGGCGGTGCGCTTCCTCCGCACGCACGGCGTGCAGGACGAGGCCGCGCAGGAGGTGTGGGACGCGATCGCGCTCCACACCTCCCCGCACATCGCCGAAGCACGAGGCGGCCTCACCCGGGCGATCCGGCTCGGCGTGCTCATGGACTTCGGCGATGACGTGCTCGCAGACTCCGCCGCGATCAGGGCCGAGCTCGAGCGCACCGCGCCTCGGCTGGACATCGAAGTCGTCCTCGCGGACGCCGTGGTCGGGCAGGCGGTCGCCTGCCCGGAGAAGGCCCCGCCGTCGAGCTGGCCGGGAGATCTGTACTCATGGCATCTCAAGCACCCCGAGCACAGCGGCAGGAGCGCCGCCTTCTGAGCCGGCGCATCCGCGCTCGAGCGGCTCGAGGTCCCCGACATCGGCGACGACCGCAGCAGGCTCCCCTCCAGGGTCGCCCGGGTACACCTAGTCGGAGAGGAGCGCCGCGAGACGGCGCACCGCGAACTCGTATCCCTGGACGCCGCATCCGACGATCACGCAGCTCGCGATATCCGACACGAAGGAGCGGTGGCGGAACTCCTCGCGCGCGTGCACGTTCGAGATGTGCACCTCCGCGATAGGCAGCCCGACGCCCGAGAGCGCGTCGCGGAGCGCCACCGAGGTGTGGGTGAACGCGGCGGGGTTGATGACGATCGCGGCGCAGTCCTCGCGCGCGGCGTGGATCGCGTCGATGAGCGAGCCCTCGTGGTTCGACTGCACCGCGCGCACCTCGAGGCCGAAGGCCGCGGCGGTCCGCTCGACGAGCGCCTCGACGTCGGCGAGGGTGTCCGCGCCGTAGATCTCGGGCTCGCGCGTGCCGAGCAGGTTGAGGTTCGGGCCGTTCACCAGGAGAAGTCTTCTGGACATGGTGCGTTCCCTCCGCGTCGACGTGTGCCTCCATGGTACCGCCGGGGTGCTGCTATCTCACTCCCGCCCCTTCCTCCCTTCCGCATCGACGAAGCGCGGCGTCCGCCCCGAAGCTGCCGCCGCGCGCGGTGGGCTACCGTAGACGGGTGACCGACCAGCAGCCCCTGCCACACAAGAGCTTCGACCCCACGACCTTCCGCGACAAGCCCGTCTCCTTCGTGCGCCGCAGCGGGCGCATGACGCCCTCCCAGGTGCGCGCCTGGGAGGAGCACCGCGCGAAGTACGTGCTCGATATTCCGCACGGAGCCGCGGCGACGAGCGTCGCCGACGACGCGACGGGGGATCCGCAGCAGATCTTCGGGCGCAGTGCGCCGCTCGTGGTCGAGGTCGGCTCGGGACAGGGGCACGCCATCCTGCACGCAGCCGAGACGCGTCGCGACACCGACTTCCTGGCGGTCGAGGTGTTCCGCGCCGGGCTCGCGCGCACCATGATCCGCGCCGAGCTCGCCGAGCTCGGCAACCTGCGCCTCGCCGAGGTCAACGCCCCAGAACTGCTCGAGAAGTACCTGCCCGAGGGATCCGTCGCCGAGATCTGGGTGTTCTTCCCCGATCCCTGGAAGAAGGAGCGCCACAAGAAGCGCCGCCTCGTGAGCGACGACTTCGCGCGCATCGCGCACCGCGCGCTGCAACCCGGCGGCGTGCTGCGCCTCGCGACCGACTGGGAGGACTACGCCGAGCAGATGCGCGAGGTGCTCGACGCGGCCCCGGGCTTCGTACGCGATTTCACGGGGGAGTGGGCGGATCGCTTCGACGGTCGCGTTCTCACCGCCTTCGAGCAGAAGGGCGCCGAGAAGGGTCGCGAGATCCGGGACCTCAGCTACCGACGCGCGTGAATGTCGGGGGTCGCCTCTAACATGTGAATCATGAGCGAATCCGGCCCCTCCCTCTCGCAGCGCCTCGACGCGCTGCCCTTCACCCGCAAGCACGGGCGCGTGCTGACGGGGTCGGGCCTCGGTTGGGCGCTCGACGCGATGGACGTCGGACTCATCTCGTTCATCATCGCCGCGCTGGTGCAGCAGTGGGGCATCTCGAAGGGCGAGAGCGGCCTCATCGCGTCGGTGGGGTTCCTCGGCATGGCGATCGGTGCGAGCCTCGGCGGGCTGCTCGCCGACCGTCTCGGCCGCCGCCAGGTGTTCGCGATCACGCTGCTCGTCTACGGTGCGGCGACGGGGGCCAGCGCGCTCGTCGGCGGCATCGCGCTGCTGCTCGTGCTGCGCTTCTTCGTGGGCCTGGGGCTCGGGGCCGAGCTGCCGGTGGCCTCGACCTATGTCAGCGAGTTCGCCCCGGCCCGCATCCGGGGCCGGCTCATCGTGATCCTCGAGGCCTTCTGGGCGGTGGGCTGGACCGCTGCGGCGCTCATCGGCTACTTCGTGGTGCCCGCCTCCGAGAACGGCTGGCGCTGGGCCTTCGCGCTGGGAGCGATCCCCGCCGTGTACGCGCTCGTCGTGCGCTGGGGGCTGCCCGAGTCTCCGCGCTGGCTCGCCGGTCGCGGGCGCACCGCCGAGGCCGAGCGGATCGTCGCGCAGTTCGAGGCCTCCGCAGGCTCCGCCCGGTCCTCGGCGCCCGCAACAGCCGGCGACGTCGGCGCCGACGTCGAGCGCGGTGCGCACGGCGCCGCGGCCCAGCCCCACTCCGCGTCCGCTGCGACCGGCGCCGTGCCTTCGGCGGGCAGGATCGGAGCGCGGTCGCGGGTCGCGGCGCTCTGGTCGGCCGAGTTCCGTCTGCGCACGGCGTCGATCTGGCTGGTCTGGTTCTGCGTGAACTTCGCCTACTACGGCGCGTTCATCTGGATCCCGAGCATCCTCGTCGATGCCGGCTTCGACCTCGTGCGATCGTTCGGTTTCACCCTCATCATCACGCTCGCTCAGCTGCCCGGCTACGCGGTGGCGGCGTGGCTCATCGAGGTGTGGGGGCGACGGCTCACGCTGTCGCTGTTCCTGCTCGGTTCGGCGGCGTCCGCGGTGGTGTTCGGTACGGTGCACGCCGAGGCGGCGATCATCGCCTCCGGCATGGCGCTGTCGTTCTTCAACCTGGGTGCGTGGGGCGCTCTCTACGCCGTAACGCCTGAGATCTACCCGACCTCGCTGCGGGCCACCGGCGCCGGCTGGGCGGCGGGGGTGGGGCGGATCGCCTCCATCGTGGCGCCGCTCGTCGTGCCGGTGATGCTGGTCGCCGGGGGCGCCGGCCTCACGTTCGCGGTCTTCGCGGTGTTCTTCCTCATCGCGGCGGGCGCCGCCTGGGGGCTGGTGGATCGGCGCGGTCAGGCACTCGACGACCGCTAGAGCGCCGGACCTCCGCCGCCCGGGCTGCCTTGCCCTCGGTCTGCCTGGCTGCCGCCCGGCGTGGCTGCCGCCTTGCCGCCCGGCTGCCGCTCTGCCGCCCGGCAGGCGCCTTGCCGCCCGGCAGCCGCTCTGCCGTCGCGCCGTCGGTTCGCCGCGTCCTCCTGCGTCCGCTGGCACGCAACAGCACCGATCGACGCTCCTGCACCTCGAATCAGGGAATCGAGGTGCAGGAGCGTCGATCGGTGCTTGAGAGGCGGACGCCGGACGTCAGCGGGGGCAGCGGCAGCGCTCGGCGGCGGGCACGCCGGCGAGGGCCTCTTCGACGTGCTCGCCGCAGCCCACCCAGCTCGGCTTCTCGCAGTTCTGGCAGCTCACTCGCTGGCACATGGCGGTTCTCCTTCGGTCGGGGTTCCGCGGTCGCGGATCGCAGCTTCCATTGTGGGGGCTGCCGCCGCGATCCGCTATTCCGCGACGATCGGCAAACCGGTCGCGGCCGAGGCCTGCTCGACCGAGCCGAGGTTGGTGACGCTCGTGAACCCCGCCTGCTCCATCAGGGCGACGGCCTGGCCGGAACGGTTGCCCGATCGGCAGTAGACGAGGTAGTCGGCGTCGGGGTCGAGCGCCGGGATCGCGTCTTGCACCTTACCGCCGGCGAAGTCGATCAGCCGGGCTCCTTCGACGTGGCCCGCCGCGAACTCCTGGGCGGTGCGCACGTCGAGCAGCACGGTGTCGGCGCCGAGCTCGACCGGGCTGGTGCTCGGCGCGGAGGTGGGCGAGCACGCGGTCAGGCCGAGGGCCAGGGCCGCGGCCGCGAGGGGGATGGCACTGAGGGGGCGGATCGCGGCGTGCAGGGCGTGCCTGGGGCGCAGGGCGGTGCGTGACATGAGGGGGTCTTCCTGGGGGAGGTGAGCGGGATGAGGGAAGTACGGGGCTCTGATTCTCGTGGGCGGGGCGTCGGACGGGAGACGGTGCCCCTGACCGGAGGCGCCCCACCGCGCGGGAGCCTTAGGCGACGACGGGCTCGTTGCCGGGAATCGCCGTCCAGCCGAGGTAGCTGCCGTCGAGTTCGACGACGTCGTAGCCGGCGCGTCGCAGTGCACTCGCCGCGACGCTGCCGCGCACGCCGCTCTGGCAATAGGCGACGATCGGCCCTGCGCCCTTCGCGGGCAGCCGATCCTGGTGCCAGAGTACGCGTCCGCCCGAGAGTTGGGCGGCACCGGGCAGGTGCCCCGCCGCGTACTCGCTCGTGTTGCGTACGTCGACCAGCAGGGCCCGCTCGAAACGGTCGAGCGCGTCGGGCTGCACGAGCTTCGGCTGTGCGAGTTCGAGGCCGTCGAGCGAGGTGATGAAGCCGTGCACGGCGTCGATGCCGACGCGCGCGAGGTGGTCGCGCATGATCTCGGCTTCGACGCGCGAGCCGCTCAGCAGCACGAGCGGGCGCTGCTCGGTCTCGGGGTCGTAGACCCAGGCGCCGTAGCTCGCGGCCTTCGCGATGCCGGGGATGTTGAGCGAGCGGGGCACGGTGCCCTCGTGCACATCGCGGTGGTGGCGGGTGTCGACCAGGATCGCGCGGTCGGCCGCGAGTTCGGCGGCGAAGCGTTCGGTCGTGTACTCGGTGAGTTCGGGCGCTTCGCCGATGATGGCTGGGCCGATCCGGTTCTGCGTCTTCATACGACCGAAGTAGGCGTGGGCGTCGGGCTGCCCGCTCAGGAGCGCGTCGACGAAGCCGGCTTCGTCGTCGGCGGCGAGGTGGGGCGCCCACCAGGAGAAGTTGCGCTCGTAGCCGACGGTCGACGTGGGGATGGATCCGAGGGCCTTGCCGCACGCCGAGCCGGAACCGTGGGCGGGCAGCACCTGCACGTAGTCGGGCAGGGTGAGGAAGCGGTCGCGCAGGCTCGCGAAGAGATCCTTCGCGCCCTGGAAGCGGGTGTCGACGCCGCCGGCGGCCTCGTCGAGCAGGTCGGGGCGCCCGAGGTCGCCGACGAAGACGAAGTCGCCGGTGAGCATGAAGCCCGGCTCGTCGCTCTGCGCGCCGTCGGTGATGAGGAAGGAGAGGTGCTCGGGGGTGTGGCCCGGGGTGTGCACGGCTTCGGCGGTGATGTTGCCGAGCGCGATGCGGTGACCGTGTTTCATGCGCACGGCGGGCTCGTCGCCGTCGTCGAAGGCCGGTCCGTAGGTCCAGTCCGGGCCGCCCTCGTCGGAGACGTGGATCTGCGCGCCGGTGGCGGCCGCCAGTTCACGCGTGCCCGAGAGGTAGTCGGCGTGGATGTGCGTCTCGGTGACGGCGACGATGCGCATGCCGTGCCGCTCGGCGAGATCGAGATAGACGTCGATGTCGCGGCGCGCGTCGACTACGAGCGCTTCGCCGCGGGCCTGGCAGCCGATGAGGTAGCTCGCCTGGGCGAGGTCTTCGTCGTAGATGCGTTCGAGCAGCATGGTGCCTCCTCAGGTGGTTGTTCGTGTCAGCCGCAGTGGCAGCGGTCGGGTTCGGGGATGCCGGCGAGAGCGTCCTCGATGTGGTTGCCGCAGCCGGCCCAGGTGGGCTTGCCGCAGTCGGGGCAGGTGGTGCGTGCGCACATGGTCGGTGGTCCTTTCGGGTCGGGGAGGGGAGCGGGTCAGCGGCCGAAGAGGCGGGCGAGGAAGGTGCCGCGCGATGCCTTCGCGGCGGTGATCTCGGCTGCGGTGTGCGTGCCGCCGCACCAGTCGTTCCGGGGCACTGAGGCTTTGACGGCGGCGACGTGCTGGCCGCAGCCGGCCCAGGTGGTCTTGCCGCAGACGCGGCATCGGGTGGGACGGCACATGGGGTTCCTCTCGGTTCGTAAAATACCCCCGGGGGTATTAATGGCATTCACTATACCCCCTGGGGTATCATGGGTGTCAAGTCCGATTTCGAGCGAGGGGTGCGACATGAGCGATGCGAGCATCGACGAGGGGGCCGTGTTCGGGCACGATCCCGAGGCCAAGCGGAAGGTCGTGAACCGGCTCAAGCGTGCGCAGGGGCAGCTCGCCGCGGTGATCGACGCCGTCGAGGGGGACGCGCACTGCCGAGACGTGGTGCAGCAGCTGGCCGCGGTGTCGAAAGCCCTCGACCGCGCCGGGTTCCTGGTGATCTCGTCGTCGCTCAAGGAGTGCCTGCTGAACCCCGACGCCGAGGGCTCGCCGCAGCCCGACGAACTCGAAAAGCTGTTCCTGTCGCTCGCCTGAACCGGTGGCGCGGGCGACCCTCCGAAGTGCGCTAGGCTAGTCGCGGCTGCCAGTGCTCGCCTCCGTAGCTCAGGGGATAGAGCGCCGGTTTCCGGTACCGTAGGTCGGGGGTTCGAATCCCTCCGGGGGCACGAAAAGCAGCCGCGAGCGGGCCGGTTGGGTGTAAACACCCAACCGGCCCGCTGCTGTTTCCGGGGGGTGGATATGCTCGGTGCAGACGGCGCCACCCGCGCGTCGCGGAGGGCGAGGCCGACATGAGCGATGCGAACGAGACGGCCGCGGCGGCCGAGACGGCGCGCGGATCCCGCCGCCGGCTGGGATTCTGGGTGCTGGTGGGCGTGCTCGCGGCGTCCGGCGTCGCGATGGCGTTCATCGTGCTGTTCGGGCTGGCGGAGTCGCAGGCTTTCTCGCTCACCTGGCGCATCTTCGTCGCCGACGTCTACCTCATCGCCTCGCTGGCCGCGCAGCACGAGTGGCTGAAGCGCACCATCTGGATCGGTACCGCGGTGTCGTTCCTGCTCGGCGTGCTCGTGACCTTCTGGCCTGACGACGACTACTACCTCGATTCCAGCGTCGACTACGAGAACCTGCAGCGGGCCCCCTTCGGCGTGCTGAACGACGTGGACGCCGCCACGCACATCATGCTGGTGGCTCTCGTCGTGCTCGGCTTCCTCTCGCTCGGATACCGCTATCTCCGCGACGAGCGGGTGCTGAGGATCATCTACATCGCGACCTTCGTCGCCGGTCTCGCGGCTGCGGGCACCTGGGCGATCGAGGCGCTCGCGCAGAGCTGGCTCGACACCCCGGTGCAGCTCGGCATCCTGATCCTCGCGCTCACCGCCGCGGCGATCGTGATCATCGCGGCGCTCGTGCAGCGGAAAGCGTGGAAGGATCGCGAGGCCGCGATTCCGGATCGCGCGGCGCTCGGATCGGGGGTCGTAGGTGCGCGGCTCGACGATCCCGAGCTGCGCGCGCTGGTGCGGCGCTACGTCGACGAGTACCTGGAGGAGCGCGGCCGCTGATCCGCGGCTCCGGCATCGCCGTGCGGCCCCCGGGATCAGCCGTCGCCCCGTCCCTCCGATCCTCTAGAGTTGGCACATGACCGGCCTCATCATCGCAGCGATGCTCGCGATCCTGGTGTGGTCGCTGCTGAGCGACCGGCTGCGGCGCTGGCAGATCTCGGGCCCGGTCTCGATGGTGGCGCTCGGCCTCGTCGCGGGCTTCGCGGTCTCGGGCGAGCTGGTCGCCGGGCTCAACACCGACCTCGCGGAGCGCTCCGTCGAACTCATCCTCGCGGTGATCCTGTTCGTCGACGCCACGGAGGTGCGGGGCGGCTTCCTGGCGGGCGAGCGGGGGATCGTGGCCCGGCTGCTCGGGATCGCGCTCCCGCTGTCGCTCGTGCTCGCGGTGCTGTGCGGGATCCCGCTCCTCGGCGGTTCGTCGCTGCAGGTGGTGCTGATCGTCGCCCTTGTCGTGATGCCGGTCGACTTCGCGCCCGCGGGGGAGCTGCTGCGCGACTCCCGGGTCCCGAGGCGGCTGCGCCACAGCCTCACCGTGGAGAGCGGCTACGCCGATGCGATCCGCTCGCCGCTCTTCGCGGTGGCGCTGATCGCCGCTTCGGCGCCGACGCAGCAGCAGTCGCTGCTCGACGTCGTGGAGCACGCGATCCCCGAGATCGGCTTCGCGGTGCTCGTCGGCGCCGGCACCGGGCTGCTCGCCGGCGTGCTCGCTCGCGCGTCGGTGGCGCGCGGGTGGGCGTCGACGCACGGCGTCCGGCTGGGAACGGCGCTGCTGCCGATCATCGTCTACGGCGGGGCCACCGCGCTGCACGGCAACGGCTTCCTGGCAGCTTTCCTCGCCGGCATCGCCTACAAGAGCGCCCGCGTCGGGCGGGCACCCTCGGGCGACGAGGTGATGCGCGAGGAGGTCTCGCTGCTCGACGAGATCGGCGTGCTCTCCTCACTGGTCATGTGGTTCGTGTTCGGAGCGGCGGCGGTGCTCGTCTTCCTCGCCCCGCTCGACTGGGCGGCCCTGCTCTACGGCCTGCTCGCGCTCACGCTGCTGCGGGTCGTGCCCGTGCTGCTCGCCCTCCTCGGCAGCCGATCCACCGGGCGGGACCGCGTCACGCTCGGCGTGCTGGGGCCGCGGGGCACCTCGACCATCATGTTCGGGCTGCTCGCCTTCAATGCGCTCGACGACGACTCCGCGAGCACGGTGCTCTACGTCATGGTCGTCACCGTGCTCGGCAGCGTGCTGCTGCACGGGGTGCTCGGATCGCGGCTCGTGCCGGCGCTCGGCTGGCGGAGCGCCCCGCCGCGCGCGCGGCCCGCGACGGTCGGAGAGGAACCCGCATGAGCCTCGCAGAGCTGCCGGCCGTCGACGCCGTGTTCGAGAACGGCTGGATCCACACCGGCCACGAGGCGGGACCGCGGGCGGGAGGCCTCGCGGTCGGCGGGGGCCGCATCCTCAGCTGCGACGCCGAGGAGGTCGCACGCCTCGCGTCCCGGGCCGCGCAGCGCGTCGATCTCGACGGGCGGCTGCTGCTGCCGGGCTTCCAGGACGCCCACGCGCACCCTGTGATCGCGGGCATCGAGCTGCTCGGCTGCGATCTCTCCGCCTGCGACGACGCCGAGGCCGCGCTCGCCGCCATCCGGGCCTACGCCGAGGCGAACCCGGAACGGGAGTGGATCATCGGCGCGGGTTGGTCGATGGACGCGTTCCCCGGCGGCACACCCACGCGCGGGCTGCTCGACGCGATCGTGCCGGATCGTCCCGTGCTCCTCGAGAATCGCGATCATCACAGCGCCTGGGCGAACACGCGCGCCTTCACCGCCGCCGGCATCGACGCGGGCACCCCCGATCCGCCCGACGGCCGCTTCGAGCGCGAGGCCGACGGCACCCCCGCCGGCACGATGCACGACGGCGCCATGTTCCTGTTCGACGCGGTGCGGGCGAAGCCCTCCGAGGAGGATGCCTACGCAGGTCTCCTCGAAGCCCAGCGGCGCATGCTCGCGCTCGGTGTGACGGCCTGGCAGGACGCGGCCATCGGCAGCCTCATGGGCCGCCCCGACACGTTGCCGGTCTACCTGCGGGCGCTCGCCGAGGGCACCCTGATCGCGCGCGTGCGCGGGGCGCAGTGGTGGGATCGCGGCGCGGGTCTCGCGCAGCTCGCGAGTCTGATCGAGCGCCGTGACGCGGTGGCGGCCCTGCACCCGCCCGAGCGCTTCTCGCTCGGCACCGTGAAGATCATGGTCGACGGCGTCGCGGAGAGCCGCACCGCCGCGATGCACGGCCACTACCGCGACGCCGCAGGGGCGCCGACGGCCAGCACCGGCATCGCCTTCTTCCCGTCCGAGCAGCTGGCCGAGTTCGTCGCCGCGATCGACGCCGGCGGCATGCAGCTGCACTTCCACGCGCTCGGCGACCGGGCGGTCACAGACGCGCTCGACGCGCTGGCGCACGCGCGGCGCGCGAACGGCGATCACGATCTGCGCCACCACCTCGCCCACCTCGAGACCGTGGCCGAGTCGGACCTGGCACGCTTCGCGGCACTGGGCGCGACCGCGAACCTGCAGCCGCTGTGGGCGGCGCACGATCCGCAGCTCGACGAGCTGGTCATCCCGTTCCTCCCCGACGGCGTCGAAGCGACCCTGTACCCTTTCGCCGCGCTCGCGGCGGCCGGAGCACCGCTCGCCGCAGGCAGCGACTGGCCGGTGTCGTCGCCGGATCCCGTGCAGGCGATCCACGTGGCCGTGAACCGGCGGCGGCCCGGCTCCGCGGCGGCGCCGCTGGGCGAGACGCAGGCGCTCACCGTCGCCCAGGCCGTGAACGCCTACACCGCGGGCACCGCGCGCGTGAACCACCTCGACCACGTCACGGGCCGGCTCCGGCCGGGAGCGCTCGCCGACCTCGCGATCCTCGATCGAAATCTCTTCGCCATCGACGCCGCCGAGCTGCACACGGCCGTCGTCGACGAGACCTGGATCGAGGGCCGCCGGGTGCACTCCCGTCACGGCGCCTGAGCGCCGGGCCCGCCGCGCGGAGGCGGCGGCCGTTCGACGGGTAGACTGGGCGCTTGTGACGCCTCAAGAACTCGCCAGCGCCCTCGCCCGCATCCTGACCGACATCGTCGCCGCCCGAGGCGCCGACATCGAGGTCACCGAGCAGGACACGCAGGTGGAGCGACCCAAGAACCGCGAGCACGGCGACTGGGCCTCGAACGCCGCCATGAAGTTCGCGAAGCGCATCGGCACGAACCCGCGCGAGCTCGCCGAGGAGATCGTGGCGCGCACCGCCGAGATCGACGGCGTCGCGAAGGCCGAGATCGCGGGCCCCGGCTTCATCAACATCACGCTCGACGCCGCCAGCGCCGGCGAGACTGCGCGCCGCGTGGTCGAGCAGGGCGAGGCCTACGGCCGCGGCGACGCGCTGGCCGGCCAGCACATCAACCTCGAGTTCGTGAGCGCGAACCCCACGGGGCCGCTGCACATGGGCCACACCCGCTGGGCGGCGCTCGGCGACTCGACGGCGCGGGTGCTGCGCGCCGCCGGTGCCGAGGTCACGAGCGAGTACTACATCAACGACGCGGGCGCGCAGATGGACAAGTTCGGCCGCTCCGTGCTGGCCGCGGCCCTCGGCGAGGACGCGCCCGAGGACGCCTACCCGGGCGAGTACATCCAGTCGCTCGGCGCACGCGTGCGCGAGCAGATCCCGGGCCTTGCGGAGCTCGCCGCGAACGACCGCGCAGCTGCGCTCGAGCAGGCCCAGGAGCTCGCCTACCAGCTGCAGCTCGCCGAGATCCAGGACTCGCTGGAGCGCTTCAACGTGCACTTTGACGTGTTCTTCTCGGAGCGCACGCTGCACGCCCCCGCCGAGGACGGCGGCAAGAGCCCCATCGAGGCCGCGATCGACCGCCTGCGCGAGCAGGGGCACGTCTTCGACGAGGACGACGCCGTCTGGGTGCGCACCACCGACTTCGGCGACGACAAGGATCGCGTCTTCACCCGCGGCAACGGCATCTACACCTACTTCGCGGCCGACGCGGCCTACTACCTGTCGAAGATGGACCGCGGCTTCGGCGAGAAGATCTACCTGCTCGGCGCCGATCACCACGGCTACATCGGCCGTCTCACCGCGATCGCGGGCGCGGCCGGCGACAACATCGAGACCGACATCACGGTGCTGATCGGCCAGCTCGTGAACCTCAACGGCGCGCGCCTCTCGAAGCGCGCGGGCAACATCATCGAGCTCGACGACCTGCTCGAGTGGCTCGGCAGCGACGCGCTGCGCTACTGGCTGGCGCGCTACCCCGCCGACTCGCCGCTGGCGCTCGACGGCGAGAAGCTGCGCAGCCGCACCAACGACAACCCGGTCTTCTACGTGCAGTACGCGCACGCCCGCACCTGCGCCGTCGACCGCAACGCGGCCGCAGCGGGCGTCGACCGCAGCGCTTTCGCGCCCGAACTGCTCACGCACCCCACGGAGGCCGATCTGCTCGGCAAGCTGCAGCAGTACCCGGGCATCGTCGCGGGCGCCGCCGAGCTGCGCGAGCCGCATCGCATCGCCCGCTTCCTGGAGGAGCTCGCCGCCGCGTACCACCGCTGGTACGACAACTGCCGCGTGATCCCGATGGGCGAGGAGCCCGTCGAGGACCTGCACCGCACCCGCCTCTGGCTGAACGACGCCGCGGGTCAGGTGCTGCGCAACGGCCTCGACCTGCTCGGCGTCTCGGCCCCCGAGCGCCTCTGAAACCGGACGGGCGAGGGAGATGAGCGAGCGGAAGCCCCGCTGGTGGACCCGGCTGCTGGGCGTGCTCATCGCGGTGGTGCTGCTCGCAGGTGCGGCCGAGGTCGCGCTGCGCCTGATCGTGCCCGACACGATCCGCAGCGCTGCCCGCGTGGGCCTGGGGCTCACGGCGGATCATCCGGTGGAGGTCTCGCTGGGCGGATCCGCGCTGCTCAACGCCTTCCGCGGCGGCGTGGGCGATGTGACGGTGACGGTGCCGGACGCTCCTCTCATCGAGGGCGTCAAGGCCGACGCGACGGTGCACGCCGCGCTCGTTCCCTTCAACCCCATGGCGGGTGAGATCCGGGGTGCGTCGGTGTCGCTGCGGGTCGACCGTGAGCAGCTCGGTCCCGTGGTGAACCTCGTCACCCAGGGCGTGGCCCAGACGGGGGAGGTGCAGGACGGCTCGCTCGTGGTGGGGCGCTCGATCGACCTCTTCGGCCAGCCCGTGCCGCTCTCGGCGAAGCTGGGCGTGGCGGTCGCGGGGGCCGGCGAGATCGAGATCGAACCGCGCGGCGTGACCGCCGCGGGGCTCGACCTCAGCGCGGATCAGCTGACGCAGGCCGCCGGCGGCCTGCTCGATCCGCTGCTCCGACCGCAGGTGCTGTGCGTGCGCGACCAGCTGCCGCGGGGCGTCGAGCTCACCGGCATCACGCTGTCGAGCACCGGATCGGCAACCATCAGCGCCGATCTGGCTCCCGGCATCGTCTCGGACGAGCAGCAGCGCGAGAACGGCAGCTGCGCCTGAGACGTCGCTCGGCGCGCGCGGCATGGCTGATTCGCTAGACTGAGCGGGTCCGTTCCGAGGGAGACCTCCGTTCGCACGGCTTCAGGGGCCAATCCGGGTCCGCTCGCCAGAGGTGCACGCCTTCGCGAGCGTTCGCACGACACCGTATCTGACAGCCGAGGAAACCACTGATGACCGAGCCGCAGCTGCGCGCCGAATCCGCGCCGGTCGACGCGCGCCTCGACGCGAACGCCATCGATCCCCGGGTGTTCCCGCCGTCCGCCCGTCGCGGCAGCCGGTGCGGCGCCCTCAAGCTCGGGGGGATCCGCGCCGCGGAGCTCACCGCGAAGCACGGCTCGCCGCTCTACGTCATCGACGAGGAAGCCGCCCGGGGGCGCGCCCGCGAGGTGCGCGAGGCGCTGCAGCGCGAGGCGGAGCGGATCGGCACCGAGGCGACCGTCTACTACGCGGGCAAGGCGTTCCTCTGCGTGGAGGTCGCGCGCTGGATGGAGGAGGAGGGCCTGGCTCTCGACGTCGCGAGCGGGGGAGAGCTCGCGGTCGTGCTCGCGGCCGGGGTGGACCCGGCCCGCATCGGCTTCCACGGCAACAACAAGTCGGAGCGCGAGATCGTGCGCGCGGTGGAGGCCGGAGTCGGCACGATCATCATCGACAGCGAGATCGAGACCGAGCGGATCGCGGCGGCGGCGAGCGCCGCCGGCCGTCGGCAGCGCGTGCGCCTGCGGGTGAACAGCGGCGTGCACGCCTCGACGCACGACTTCCTCGCGACCTCGCACGAGGATCAGAAGTTCGGCCAGCCGCTCGCGGAGGCCCCTCGCCTCGTCGCGGCGATCCTCGCCCACGACAGCCTCGAGTTCGTCGGCCTGCACTGCCACATCGGCTCCCAGATCTTCGCGACCGACGGCTTCCGCGAGTCGGCTCGCCGCCTGCTCGGCGCCTACCCCGAGCTGGAGCGCCTGGCGGGCGCGCCCATCCCCGAGCTGAACCTCGGCGGCGGCTTCGGCATCGCCTACACCAGCGCCGAGGCCGACGAGGCGCCGGCCGTCGCCGACATCGCGCGCGAGCTCGCCGACATCGTGGCCGACAGCGCGCGGGAGTTCGGCGTCGCCGTGCCGAAGCTCGCCTTCGAGCCCGGGCGCTCGATCATCGGTCAGGCCGGGGTGACGCTCTACACGGTGGGCACGACGAAGGCGGTGGCGCTCGCCGGTTCCGACGCGGCGGCCGATCCTGCCGATCTCGGCAGCGACACCCGGCTCTACGTGAGCGTCGACGGCGGAATGAGCGACAACGCCCGTCCGGCGCTCTACGGCGCCGACTACCAGGTGCGGATCGCGAACCGCGAGAGCGACGCCGAGCCTGCGCTCGTGCGGGTGGTCGGCAAGCACTGCGAATCGGGCGACATCGTCGTGCCGCGCGACCTGTTGCCGGGCGATGTGCGCCCGGGCGACACCCTCGCTGTGGCGGCGACGGGGGCCTACTGCTGGTCGCTCGCGAGCAACTACAACTACGTGCCGAGGCCCCCGGTGGTGGCGGTACGGGAGGGCGCGTCGCGCCTCATCGTGCGCGGCGAGACCGAGGACGAGCTGCTCGCCAAGAGCGTGTTCCCGGCTCCCGCCCCGTGAATGTCGGTGGTCGCCAGCAGACTGATCCCACGGTCAGGCGGCCCCGAACCTTGACAGCTGAACAGAATCCCGAACGAAACGGAGATACGAAGTGAACGAGTACCGTGACCTGCGGGTCGCGCTGCTGGGCTGCGGCTCGGTCGGCGCACAGGTGGCCCGGCTCATCATCGAGCACGGCGATGAGCTCGCCGCGCGCGTCGGCGCGCGCCTCACGCTGGCCGGGATCGCGGTGCGCAGCCTCGATGCGAAGCGCGACGTCGAACTGCCCGCCGAGCTCTTCACCACCGACGCGGAGCGCCTGGTGCAGGGCGCCGACATCGTGGTCGAGCTGATGGGCGGCATCGAGCCGGCCCGAACCCTCATCCTGCAGGCGCTGCAGGGCGGCGCCGACGTGGTCACCGCGAACAAGGCGCTGATCGCCGCGCACGGCCCCGAGCTGTCGGACGCCGCCGAGCAGGTGGGCGCGCAGCTCTCCTACGAGGCCGCGGTGGCCGGTGCGATCCCCATCATCCGGCCGCTGCGGTGGAGCCTCGCCGGCGACCACGTGACGCGAGTCATGGGCATCGTCAACGGTTCGACCAACTACATCCTCGACCGCATGGACCGCTTCGGCGACAGCGCCGAGGATGCGATGCGGGTGGCGAGCGAGCTCGGCTTCCTCGAGGCCGATCCGACCCTCGACGTCGAGGGATACGACGCCGCGCAGAAGGCCACCATCCTCGCGAGCATCGCGTTCCACACCGATGTGCCGGTCGACGCGGTCTACCGCGAGGGCATCACCTCGGTCACGGCCGAGCAGATCGAAGCCGCGAAGCACGCCGGCTACGTCATCAAGCTGCTCGCGATCGCCGAGCGGATCACCGCGGCTGACGGCACCGACGGCGTCTCGGCGCGCGTCTACCCCGCGCTCATCAGCCGCGAGCACCCGCTGGCCGCGGTGCACGAGGGCAAGAACGCCGTGTTCGTCGAGGCCGAGGCCGCCGGTGAGCTCATGTTCTACGGCGCGGGCGCGGGCGGCGTGGAGACCGCCTCGGCCGTGCTCGGCGACCTCGTATCGGCGGCGCGGCGTCACGTGGCGGGCGGCCCCGGCATCCCCGGCACGCAGCACGCCGACCTCCCGATCCTGCCGGTGGGCGAGGTCAACACCGCCTACCAGGTGATGCTCGAGGTGCGCGACCGGCCCGGCGTGCTCGCGACGATCGCGGGCATCCTGGCCGAGCACGGCGTCTCGGCGGCGAGCGTCGAGCAGACGGTCGAGCAGGGCGCCGACGACGACACGGCCCGGGCCGCGCTCGTGATCGGCACGCACACGGCCCGCGAAGCGGATCTGGCGGCGACGGTCGAGGCGCTGCGCTCCTCCGACATGGTGATCGAGGTCACCAGCGTACTGCGCCTGGAGGGCAAGGCGTGAGCGGCGCGACGGCGAACGGTGCCGGCGGTACGGCCGGAATCGGCCGCGGTGTGCGGGTGCGGGTGCCGGCCACCAGCGCCAACCTCGGCCCCGGCTTCGACACGCTCGGCATCGCGCTCGCCCACGGCGACGAGCTGACGGCCGTCGTGCGCGAGGCCCCCGGTGCGACCGTGCAGGTGTCGGGCGTGGGGGAGGGCGAAGTGCCCACCGACGCCTCCAACCTCGTGGTGCGCTCCGCCGCGCACGTCTTCGAGCGTCTGGGGCGCCCGGTGCCCGGGCTCGATGTCACCGCGCACAACCGCATCCCGCACGGCCGCGGCATGGGCTCGTCGGGATCGGCGATCGTCGCGGGCGTCATGATCGCGGCGGGGCTGCTGCAGAGCGACCCGGTCGATCCGGTCGAGCTGAGCGAGGAGCAGCTGCTCGGCTTCGCGACCGAGCTCGAGGGACACCCCGACAACGTCGCGCCGGCGCTGTTCGGCGGCCTCACGATCGCCTGGACCACGCCCGACGGCCCCCGCTTCAAGCGGCTCATGGTGCACCGCGGTGTCGCGCCCCTGGTGCTCGTGCCCGGCTTCACGATGTCGACTGAGCTCGCGCGCAGCCTGCAGCCGAAGCAGGTGCCGCACGAAGACGCCGTCTTCAACGTGTCGCGGTCCGCGCTGCTCATCGCGGCGCTCACCCAGAGCCCCGAGCTCCTGCTCGAGGCCACCGAGGACCGGCTGCACCAGAACTACCGCGGCGACGCCATGCCCGCCACCCGCGACCTGATCCGCGAGCTGCGCGAGGCGGGGCATCCGGCCGTGGTCTCGGGTGCGGGCCCCTCGATCCTGGTGCTCTCGAACGGCCCGGCCGATCGCCTGCGCGCGGTCGACCTCGTCGAGGCCGAGCACGCCGACTGGCGCGCGCTCATCCTGGCCGTCGACACGAAGGGTGCTACAGTGGAGGCGATCCCCGCCTAGCACTCGTGCGGAGGGGCAGAGCAGTCGGCGGTGCACCGTCTCCGCCCGCTGCTCTCCCGCAAGGGCCGGTGGATCGTTCCCTCACCGAGACGACAGGTCCGGTGATCCCCGAAGCACATTCTGTGCATCACCGCGGATGGGCTGCGCCGAACGCGCACGCCGGCTCCGCGGCGTTCCGAAAGGAAGAACGATGGAATCGAACGTCGAAGAGACGAACACCGCCCCCGCAGCCGAGGAGACCGCTCCTGTGCGTCGCCGCGCTTCGCGTCGGGTGACCGCCGCGGCGGGCGCCACGAGCGAGGCCGCCACGGCCGTGTCGGCTCCCGCCGAGGCGGCGGCCCCCGCCGAGGCTCCCGCTGCGGAGGCGCCGGCTGCTCCGGCCGCCGATGCGGGTGAGGCTCCGGCCGAGGCGCCGAAGAAGCGTGCGACGCGCAGCCGCAAGAAGGTTGCGGAGGAGGCTCCGGCCGAGACCGCGGCCGAGGCTCCCGCTGCGGAGGCGCCGGCTGCCGCGGCGACCGCTCCGGCCGAGGCGGCCGAGGACTCCGAAGCGGCCCCCGCCAAGCGCGGCCGCTCTCGCCGGGCGCAGGCTTCGGAGGCGGCACCGCAGGCCGACACCGCGAACGACGCGCCCGCCGAGAACGGCGCCGAGCAGACGTCCGAAGGCTCCCAGTCGAGGGGCCTCAAGCCGGCTCAGGGCGGCGCCGCTCAGGGCGAGGCCCCGGCCGAGGCCGCGAAGGCCGATGCCGATGGTGAGAACGAGAAGGGCGGCCGCGGCCGCAACCGCCGCACCCGCGGGCAGAAGAACGAGAACGGCGAGTCGGCCGAGACCGCCGAGCAGAGCGACGAGACCAAGGGACGCGGTCAGAACCAGGGCGGCGACAAGAACGGTCAGAACGGTCAGAACGGCCAGGGCAAGGGCGACTCCGCCTCGCGCTCGACCCGCACCCGTCAGCGCGACCGCAAGCGCCGCGGCCAGAACGACGACCTCGAGCCGGAGATCACCGAGGACGACGTGCTGCTGCCCGTCGCGGGCATCCTCGACGTGCTCGACAACTACGCCTTCGTGCGCACGAGCGGCTACCTGCCGGGCACGAGCGACGTCTACGTCTCGCTCGGCCAGGTCAAGAAGTACGGCCTCCGCCGCGGCGACGCCGTGGTCGGCGCGATCCGCCAGCCCCGCGAGGGCGATGCCGGCGGTCGCCAGAAGTACAACGCCATCGTGAAGGTCGACACCGTCAATGGCCGCACCGCCGAGGAGAACGAGCAGCGCGCCGACATCGCCGATCTCACCCCGGTGTTCCCGCAGGAGCGCCTCCGCTTCGAGACCGCTCAGGACCGGCAGCTCGGCCGCGCCATCGACATCGCGGCCCCCGTCGGCCTCGGCCAGCGCGGCCTGCTCGTGCTGCCCGCGTCGGCCCACGGCACCTCGGTGCTCGTCGAGCTCGCCCAGGCCGTGACCGCGAACCGGCCCGACGCGCACCTCATGGTCGTGCTCGCGAACGCGCAGCCCGAGGAGATCACCCACCTGCAGCGCACCATCGCCGGAGAGGTCGTGGCGGCCAGCTTCGACCGTCCCGCCGAGGATCAGGCCACCGTCGCCGAGCTCGCGATCGACCGCGCCAAGCGCCTCGTCGAGCTCGGGCACGACGTGGTCGTGCTCGTCGACTCGCTGAACCGCTTCGCCCGCGCCTACGCGCAGGCTCAGCACGCCTCGGCCCGCCCCGCGCTCGACGAGATCGACGAGTTCGCGCTCGGCCAGATCAAGCGTCTCCTCGCAGCCGCCCGCAACGTCGAGAACGCGGGCTCGCTCACCGTGCTCGCCACGGTGCAGACGAAGACCGGGATCGACGCCGACAAGATGCTGCTGCGCGAGGCGCGCGCCATCGCCAACAGCGAGATCCGCTTCGAGAAGGGCGCGCCCGGCGCGATCCCCGCCGTCGATCTCGCGTCGTCGCTCACCCGCAACGTCGACGCGATGCTGGGTGCCGACGAGGCCGCGGTGCTCGCGGGGCTCCGCACGCGCATCGCCGCCGACGACGAGGCCGCCGAGCAGCTCGCCGAGCGCCTGCGCGCCACCGCTTCGAACGCCGCGCTGCTGGCCGAGCTGCAGCGAGGCCGCGCCTGATGTTCGAGCAGGTCGAGGGGCTGCTCGCCGAGCACGCTCGGCTGCAGGACGAGCTCGCGGATCCCGCGCTGCACGCCGATGCCGCGCGAGCGAAGAAGGTGAACCGCCGCTACGCGGAGCTCAGCAAGATCAAGGCGGCCCACGAGCAGTGGCTGCAGCTCGGCGACGACCTCGAGGCCGCGCGCGAGCTGGCCAAGGAGGACGACGCCTTCGCCGAGGAGATCCCCGCGCTCGAGCAGGGGCTCGCCGAGGCGCAGGAGAAGGTGCGCCGCCTGCTGATCCCGCGCGACCCGGACGATGCCCGCGACGTGATCCTCGAGATCAAGGGCGGCGAGGGCGGCGCCGAGTCGGCGCTCTTCGGCGCCGACCTGCTGCGCATGTACATGCACTATGCGGAGTCGAAGGGCTGGAAGACCGAGATCCTCGAGAAGGACGAGAGCGACCTCGGTGGCTACAAGAACGTGCAGCTCGCGATCAAGTCGAACGCGAGCGATCCGTCGCAGGGCGTGTGGGCGCACCTCAAGTACGAGGGGGGCGTGCACCGCGTGCAGCGCGTGCCGGTCACCGAGTCGCAGGGGCGCATCCACACCTCCACGACCGGGGTGCTCGTGTACCCCGAGGTCGATGAGCCCGAAGAGGTCGAGATCAACCAGAACGACCTCAAGATCGACGTCTACCGCTCCTCGGGCCCCGGCGGTCAGTCGGTCAACACGACCGACTCCGCGGTGCGCATCACCCACTTGCCCACGGGCATCGTGGTCGCGATGCAGAACGAGAAGTCGCAGCTGCAGAACCGCGAGGCGGCCATGCGCGTGCTGCGCGCCCGCCTGCTCGCGAAGCAGCAGGAGGAAGCAGCCGCCGAGGCCAGCGCCCACCGTTCGAGCCAGATCCGCACCATGGATCGCTCCGAGCGCATCCGCACCTACAACTTCCCGGAGAACCGCATCGCGGATCACCGCACGGGGTACAAGGCGTACAACCTCGATCACGTCATGAACGGCGCGCTCGAGCCCGTCATCGTCTCCTGCATCCGCATGGACGAGGAAGACCGACTGCAGGCGCTCGGGCAGTAGCCCGAAGCCGCGACGGCGCCGACCGCTCATCCTTCGGGACGGGCGGTCGGCGCCGTTCGTCGTTTCGGGGGAGGGGGAGCAGAGGTGCGTCAACCGAACCATTCCGACGAATTTCGAATCAGATCGCGATGATCTCTTCGAAATGAGTGAAATATGCCTGAGACGACGGAGAAAAACGTTGTTCAGGCGGGTCTGCGAGCGTTACGCTGATGCCATGACCACAGCATCGTCCTTCACCCCCGTCTCGGGGCCGCTCGTCACGCTTCGCGCCCCGCAGGCCGCCGACGCCGCGCCCCTCCTCTCGATCCTCAGCGAGCCCGAGGTGGCCGTGTGGTGGGTCGGCTACACGCCCGAGCGCGTGCAGGAGGAGATCATCGACCACCCCGACACCGCGCGCATCATCGAGGTCGAGGGGCAGTGCGTCGGCGCGATGTTCGTGCTGCGCGGCAGCGACGCCGAATACCCCACCACGGTGATCCACATCTTCCTGAGCACCGCCTACCGCGGACGCCGCATCGGCGAAGAGGCCCTGGCGCTCGCGATCCGCGAGGAATTCGCAGACGGCATCACGCGGATCACGCTCGACCCGAACATCCACAACGACGGTGCGATCCGCAGCTACGAGCGCCTCGGCTTCCGCCGCATCGGAGTGCTGCGCGACTACCAGGTGCGCCCGGGCGGGCACCTCGAAGACGCCCTCTTCATGGATCTCACCCGCAGCGACTTCCCCGACGGCCCGCCGCTGCCGCCCCGCGACTGACCCCGCCGCAGCGCGGCCGACACCCGGAGGAGGAGTACAGTTGAGCCTATGCGCACGGCTCGGCCACTCCTCCCCTGGGTGGTGTGGGGCGTAGCCGCACTCGCCTACGCGGTCGCCATCATCAATCGCTCCTCGCTCGCAGCACTCGGCCCCGCCACGCAGGAGCACTTCGGGATCGACGCGACCACGCTCTCGATGTTCGCGATGATCCAGCTCGTGGTCTACGCGGGCCTGCAGATTCCCGTCGGCACCCTGCTCGACCGCTTCGGCTCGACCACGATGATCCTCACCGGCGGCCTGCTCATGGTGGCCGGGCAGGTCATCATGGCGACGGTCGCCGATGTGCGGCCCGCGATTCTCGCGCGCGTGCTCGTGGGCGCGGGCGACGCCTGCACCTTCATCAGCGTGATGCGGCTGCTGCCCGAGTGGTTCGCGGTGCGCCAGCTGCCCACCGTCAGCCAGCTCACCGGGCTCATCGGGCAGGCCGGACAGCTCGTCTCGGTCACCCCGCTCGCGTTGCTCGTGGGCGCGGGCGGCTGGATGACCGGCTTCCTCGGCGTCGCCGCCGTGGGCCTGCTCGTCGCCCTCCTCGGGGCGCTGGTGCTGCGTGATCGCCCCGGCGCCGGCACGCTGCTCGAACGGGCGACGGGGCGGCCGGGCGGCCTCACCCGCAACGCTCGCTCCCTCGCCACGCCCCCGCCCACCGGCGTGGTCGAGATGGCTCCGCCCGCCACGGGCCTGATCCCGGTGGGGAAGCCTCCGCGCCTCCGCGCGCTCGGCTTCTGGGACCGGATCCGCCGACTGCTGCGCATCCCGGGCGTGCGGCTCGCCTACTGGGTGCACTTCACCACCCCGTTCGCGCTGAACGCGTTCGTGCTGCTCTGGGGAACACCCTTCCTCGTGGGCGGCATCGGGCTGTCGCCGGCGGCCGCGAGCGGGCTGCTCAGCCTCACCGTGGTGTCGTCGATGGCGGTGGGGCTCGTGCTCGGCCCGATCAGCTCGCGCTTCATCGAGCGTCGCGTCTGGATCAGCGTCGGCATCGCCGTGGCGATCGCGGTGTGCTGGATCACGGTGATCGCCTGGCCCGGCACACCGCCCATCGCGGTGCTCATCGTGCTGCTCGTGGTCATGCCCTTCGGCGGCCCCGGGTCGATGATCTCGTTCGAGGTGTCGCGCTCGCACACGCCGCGCAGCTTCTCCGGCTTCGGCACCGGGCTCGTCAACACGGCGGGGTTCACGGCCTCGCTGCTCGTGATCGTGCTCATCGGCTTCGTGCTCGACCTGCAGGGCGCCGGGTCTCCCGAGAGCTACTCGCTCGGTGCGTTCAAGACCGCGTTCGCGGTGCAGATCCCGTTCTGGGCGCTCGGGATCACGATGATCGTGATCGAGCAGCGCCGCACCCGGCGCTGGATGGAGGAGCACGGCCGGCGCCTGCGCTGAGCCGGGGTCCGGGCGTGGCTTGCGGATCCTTGCCTGCGGCGCGCGCCCGTTCGGGGCGCCTCGCTGCGTGGTCGTCGTCGAACCCGAACCGCGCTCAGATCACGTAGAAGTCGGCGAGGTCCGGCGTCTCGGCGACGGGGGCGCCGCGACGCGGCCGGCCCGCAGCGGGGATGCCGGTGAGCGTGGTCCACGGCGGGGCTGAGCGCACGACGACCGCGTTCGAGCCGACGGCGCTGTCGTGGCCGAGCTCGATGTCGCCGAGCACCTTCGCGCCGGCGCCGATGATCACCCGGTCACCGATGGTGGGATGCCGCTTGCCGCGGCTGTGGCCCGTGCCGCCGAGCGTGACGCCGTGGTAGATGAGCACGTCGTCGCCCACGACGGCGGTCTCGCCGATCACGACGCCCATGCCGTGATCGATGAAGAGGCGGCGGCCGATCGTAGCGCCGGGGTGGATCTCGATACCCGTGAAGAAGCGCACGAACTGCGAGATGGCGCGGGGCAGGAATCTCATGCCCCGTCGCCACATGCTGTGGGAGAGGTGGTGCCACCACACGGCGTGCAGGCCCGAGTAGATGAGGAACACCGAGAGGCCGCCGCGCGCCGCCGGGTCGCCGGCCTTCGCTGCGCGGATGTCCTCGCGGATGCGGCTGAAGATGCTCACGGTATCCCTTCTGCGCTGGGTCTCGGGAAATGCAACACCGGGCCCGCGCGGGGGATTCCCGCACGGACCCGGTGGGTGCGGATCAGACGTTCAGATCCTCGAACAACACCGTCGAGAAGTAGCGCTCGCCGAAGTCGGGCACGATCACCACGATCTTCTTGCCGGCGTTCTCGGGTCGCTGCGCGACCTGCGCGGCGGCCCAGACGGCGGCGCCGCCGGAGATGCCGGCGAGGATGCCCTCGTCGGTGCCGAGCGCGCGAGCCTTGGCGATGGCGTCGGGCAGGGCGACGTCGATGACCTCGTCGTAGACCTCGCGGTCGAGGATGTCGGGCACGAAGTTGGCGCCGAGGCCCTGGATCTTGTGGGGGCCGGCGGTGCCCTCGGTGAGCAGCGGCGAGTCGATCGGCTCGACGGCGATCACCGTGACGTCGGGGTTCTGCTCCTTCAGGTAACGGCCCGCGCCGGTGATGGTGCCGCCGGTGCCGATGCCGGCCACGAAGATGTCGACCTTGCCGTCGGTGTCATTCCAGATCTCGGGGCCGGTCGTGCTGCGGTGGATCGCGGGGTTCGCGGGGTTCGCGAACTGCTGGGCGAGCACGGCGCCGGGGGTGTTCGCGGCGATCTCCTCGGCCTTGGCGACGGCGCCCTTCATGCCGAGGGGGCCCTCGGTGAGCACGATCTCCGCGCCGTAGGCCGCGAGCAGCTTGCGGCGCTCGATGCTCATCGTCTCGGGCATGGTGAGGATCACGCGGTAGCCGCGCGCGGCGCCGACGAAGGCGAGGGCGATGCCGGTGTTGCCGCTGGTGCCCTCGACGATCGTGCCGCCGGGCCGCAGCGCTCCGGACTCCTCCGCCGCGTCGATGATCGCGATGCCGATGCGGTCCTTGACGCTGCCGGCGGGGTTGTAGAACTCGAGCTTCGCGTACACCTCGGCGCCCTCGGTGACGCGGTTGAGGCGCACGAGCGGGGTGTTGCCGAAGGCCTGGGTGATGTTGTCGTAGGTGCGTGCCATGGGTGTGATCTCCTCCAGAGGGTTCGAGCGGCGAAGCCACCCCAAACTATAGCGCGTCGTTATCCGAGAATGTGGCGCTGGTTATGCGTGCGACGCTCTGTTACGCGCGGCTGTCGCGCCTCGCCCTCGCATCTCGCCGCCGCGCCGCGCGGTCGTGCCGCCGGTAGGGTGGGGGAGTGAACGAAGCGATGAACGACGTGCGAGACGTCCGGGCCGTGCTGGGCCGGCTGTGCGAACGGTTCGAGGCGGCGGGGATCGCGGATCCGGCCGCGGATGCCGAACTCATCGTGGGCCACGTGCTCGGCGTCTCGCGGGGCCGCGTGCAGGCGCTCGACGTGATGGGGGCCGAGCTCTCGCCCGAGCAGCTGGATGCCGTGCACGGGCTCTCGGAGGAGCGGGCGAGGCGGGTGCCGCTGCAGCACCTGACGGGGCGCGCCCCCTTCCGGCAGCTGGAGCTCTCGGTGGGCCCCGGCGTCTTCGTGCCGCGTCCGGAGACCGAGACGGTGGTGCAGTTCGGCATCGACGAGTTGCGAGCGCTGCCGGACGCAGAACCGATCGCCGTCGACCTGTGCACGGGCAGCGGCGCGATCGCCCTCGCGATCGCGCACGAGGTGCCCGCCGCACGGGTCTGGGCGGTCGAGAAGAGCGCCGAAGCGCACGCGTGGGCCGAGCGCAACGTGCGGGAGTGGGGCGCGGGGCGCGTCGCGCTGCTGCGGGGCGACGTGACCGAGCTCGACCGGGGCGGTCGCGCGGCCGATGCCGGGAGCCGTGACGGCGATCCCGGATCCGCATCGTCGATCGGCGCGGCCTTCGAGCCGCTGCAGGGGCGTGTGGCGGTGCTCGTGTCGAATCCGCCCTACGTGCCGCGGGACATGGTGCCGCGCGACCCCGAGGTGCGAGACCACGATCCCGCGCTGGCTCTCTACAGCGGAGCCGATGGTCTCGACCTGATCCGCGTCATCAGCCGGATCGCCCTGCGGCTCGTTCGGCCGGGCGGCTTGCTCGTGCTCGAGCACGCCGAGATGCAGGGCGCCGCGATCCGCGCCCTCCTCACCGCGGATGGCTGGGCGGGTGCCGAGACCCGCCCCGATCTCACCGGGCGCGACCGCGCCACCCTCGCGCGCCGCTGAGCCTGCACGAACGGGCGGCGGCCTGTCATCCCATGCGTCTGAGCTCACCCATATTTCGGAGCGATCCGTGGGGCGTTGATCCGACATGCGGGTGAACTCCGAAATATGGGTGAGCTCATGAAGTTCCGGAGCGGCGCGGCACCGTCCGCGCCCAGCGCAGCACAGCACGGCGGGAGTAGGATGGGCGGTTATGGCCGAGGTCTTCGAATGCTCCGACAGTTCCCAACTGCTCGCCGGAACGCGCACCGCGCGCCGCGCGATCGGCAGCGGGCAGCTCGTCGTGCTGCCCACTGACACCGTGTACGGCGTCGCCGCCGATGCGTTCTCGCCGGAGGCCGTGCAGCGGCTGCTCGACGCGAAGGGCCGGGGCCGCCAGTCCCCGCCGCCGGTGCTGATTCCGAACACCGCCACCCTCGCCGCGCTCGCCGCCGAGGTCACCGAGCCCCTGACCGCGCTCGCGGAGGCCTTCTGGCCGGGGCCGCTCACCATCATCACCCAGGCCAACCCCTCGCTGAGCTGGGATCTCGGCGAGACCGGTGGCACGGTCGCGCTGCGCATCCCGAACCAGCCGCTCGCCCTCGAACTGCTGCAGGAGACCGGCCCGCTCGCCGTGTCGTCGGCGAACCTCACGGGGCAGCCGGCGGCCCGCACCGCGGCAGCCGCGCGCGAGATGCTCGGCGACTCGGTCGAGGTCTACCTCGAGGCCGGGGACGCCGCAGGCGGCGGCGTCGCCTCGACGATCGTCGACGCCACGCGGCTCACCGCCGAGGGCGGCGAGCTGCGTATCCTGCGCGAGGGCGGCGTGAGCCGCGAGGCGCTCGCCGAGGTGCTGCCGCAGGCCGTCTTCGCGGACTGACCGGCCGGAGAACGAGATGGCGCCCTACCTGGTGGTCGCGGCGGTCGCGGTGCTCGTGACGGCCGTCGCGTCGTACGCGGTGCTGCAGCTCAGTCGCCGCTACCGGCTCGCGCCCGAGGTGCGCGACCGCGACGTGCACCGCACCCCCACGCCGCGACTGGGCGGCATCGCCATGTTCGCGGGCCTCCTCGCAGCCTTCGCGGTGGCGGGGGCGCAGCCGGAATTCGCGCCGCTGTTCACGCGCGGGCCCGAGATGTGGGCGCTGCTGGGGGCGTGCGCGATGATCGCGGCGGTCGGGATCCTCGACGACCTGCTCGATCTCGATTGGATGGTGAAGCTCGCCGCGCAGCTCGCGGCGGCCGGCCTGCTCGCCTGGAACGGCGTGCAGATCGTCTCGCTGCCCTTCGGCAACACGCTGATCGTCGGCTCGCCGGCGGTGAACTTCGTGCTCACGGTCTTCCTCATCACCCTCGTGATGAACGCGGTCAACTTCGTCGACGGCCTCGACGGCCTGGTGGCGGGGGTCGCGATCATCGCGAACTCGCTCTTTTTCATCTACACGCGCCTGCTGAACGAGCAGATCGGGCGCGTCGACTCGGTCGTCTTCGCGAGCTTCATCGGCATCGTCGTCGTGGGGATCTGCGTGGGCTTCCTGCCCTTCAACTGGCATCGCGCCCGCATGTTCATGGGCGATACGGGCGCGCTGCTCGTGGGGCTGCTGATGGCGACCTCGACGGTGTCGGTGACGGGCCAGCTCAACCCGGCGGCGCTCGATCAGAAGCTCGTTCTCGCGAGCTACATCCCGATCATCCTGCCGATGGCGGTGCTCGCGCTGCCGCTCGCCGACTTCTCGCTCGCGGTGGTGCGACGGCTGAAAGCGGGCAAGAGCCCCTTCTCGGCGGATCGCCAGCACCTGCACCACCGCCTGCTCGATATGGGCCATTCGCCGTTGCAGGCGGTGCTCATCTTCTACCTGGGCACGGCGGTGCTGTCGGTCGCCGTGCTGCTGGTCTTCACGCAGCAGAGCTGGGTGCTGCCGGTGGTGGTGCTCGCGGTCGGGGGAGTGGCCTGCGTGCTGCTGCTGCTCTTCCCCGCGGTGCGGGTGCGCGCACGCTTCGCCCAGCGGGGATTGGTACCGTTGACGAGGCGGGGATCACCCGTCGAGGCTCCGGACGCCGAGCGCGCGGCCGAGAGCGAATCGAACGAGAGGATCCCCGAGTGAGCGACGCAACCCAGCCCGAGCCGCAGGAGACGCCCGATCCGGGCCCCCGGCCCATGCCGGCGTCGCAGCCGGTGCTGCTGCGCGCCCTGCGCTGGGGAATCACCGCCACCGTCGTGCTGATGGCCGTGTTCGCCGGCATCGGCTGGCTCGTGTCGGGCGGGGAGGGCGTCGTGGGCGGCCTCATCGGTACCGCGATGGGCGGCTTCTTCCTGCTGCTCACGGTCGGCAGCATCGCGTTCGCGAACCGATTCGTCGAGAGCCCCTCGTACATCGGCGTCTTCTTCGGCATCGTGCTCGGCTGCTGGCTGCTGAAGTTCATCGCGTTCATCGTCTCGGTGGTCCTGCTGCGCGGGCAGCCGTGGCTGGACACGCAGATCCTGTTCTTCGGCCTCATGGCGAGCGTGCTCGTCTCGCTCGCGCTCGATGTGGTCGTGGTGACGCGGTCGCGGATCCCGATCATCTCGGACCCGGCATGATCCGCAGGGCGCCGCGGGGCGCCCGGTTTCATCTGAGTCAAAAACCTTGCTAGGATTGAAGGGTTCCCAGCCGGGACGCGCTATGCGTATGCCTGTGAGCACTGGGGGCACGACCATCGTTCGCCGTTGTGCAGTTCTGATCTGCACCCCGAATCAGGAGAATGGCGCTGTTCGCTAACGCTGTGCAACTCGTGGCCCCTGTCGTCTTTACCGCGGAAGAGGGTGGCTTCCACCCGCCGTCGATCGAGGAGTTCTTCCCCGACGCGATCTTCTTCGAAGGAACCATCTTCCAGATGGACCGCATCATGATCATCCGCGTGATCATGGCGCTGCTCGTGCTCGTGCTCTTCTGGCTCGGCACCCGCAAGATGCGTGTGATCCCCTCCCGGGGTCAGTCGCTCACTGAGATGGCGCTCGACTTCGTGCGCGTCAACATCGCGGAGGACCTGCTCGGCAAGATCGACGGCCGTCGCTTCCTGCCGATCCTGAGCGCGATGTTCTTCATGATCCTGGCGTTCAACGTGACCGGCATCGTGCCCGGCCTCAACGTCGCCGGCACCGCCGTCATCGGCACCCCCCTCGTGCTCGCGGTCGTCTCGTACGTCACGTTCATCTACGCGGGCATCAAGAAGAGCCCGAAGAACTTCTTCAAGAACTCGCTCTTCCCCGCGGGCGTGCCCAAGCCGATCTACATCATCGTCACGCCCATCGAGTTCATCTCGACCTTCGTGATCCGTCCCGTCACGCTCACGCTCCGTCTGCTGATGAACATGATGGTCGGCCACATGCTGCTCGTGCTCTTCTTCGCAGCGACCAACTTCTTCATCCTGTACGCCGGCGGATTCTTCCCCGTGCTCGGCGTCTTCACCTTCGGCTTCGGCTTCGCGTTCACGCTCTTCGAGATCCTCGTCGCCGTGCTCCAGGCCTACGTCTTCACGCTTCTCACCGCTGTCTACATCCAGCTCGCGCTGGCTGAAGAGCACTAAACCAACCCGGGTTCGGCAACCGCCGCACTCAACACACGGAAGGAAACACATACTGTGTCTGTTCTCGCTCAAGTTTCGGGTAGCATCGCCACCGTCGGTTACGGTCTCGCCGCCATCGGCCCCGCCATCGGCGTGGGCATCGTCGTCGGCAAGACGATCGAGGGCGTCGCTCGCCAGCCCGAGCTCGCCGGCCGTCTGCAGGTGCTGATGTGGATCGGTATCGCGTTCACCGAGGCCCTCGCCTTCGTGGGCATCGGCACCGCCTACATGTTCGGCTACTAAGAAACGTTCCCTTTTACACAACGTTTCGTAACCTGACATGAGAGGAGGCAGCGATGATCAACACAATCGTTGTTGCTGCTGAGACCGCGGATAGGAATCCGCTGCTCCCCGCGACCTACGACATCGTATGGTCGGGAGTCATCTTCGTCATCCTGCTCATCGCATTCTGGAAGGTCTTCCTGCCCAAGATGCAGGCGATGCTCGACGCTCGCGCCGAGGCCATCGAGGGCAACATCGCCAAGGCCGATGAGGCTCAGGCGAAGGCGGAGGCGGCGCTGCAGGAGTACACCGCGCAGCTCGCGAGCGCTCGCGAAGAGGCCGGCGTGATCCGCGAGGACGCCCGCGCCGATGGCGACAAGATCCGCGCCAAGGCCCGCGAAGAGGCCGTTACCGAGCAGGCCCGCATCGCGCAGGCCGCCCAGGCGCAGATCGAGGCGGAGCGCCAGAGCGCTGTGGTCTCGCTGCGCAAGGACGTCGGTTCGCTGGCCCTCGGCCTCGCTTCCAGCGTGGTCGGCGAAACCCTCGCCGACGACCAGAAGGCATCGGCGCTCGTCGATCGCTTCCTCGCTGATCTCGAGGCATCCGAGAAGGCGGCGAACTGATGGGAAGCGCGTCACGCGAAGCACTGGCCCAGGCGCGCACCGCGCTGCGGGCGGGACTCGACCCGGCTACCGGCGGCGCACTGCTGCAGGCGGCGGATCGGATCGCCGAGAGCCCCGCGCTCGCCTCGGCACTCGGCGACGCCTCGGCGAGCGCCGAGGCCAAGGGGCAACTCGTCGCACGGCTCTTCGGCGGGCTCACCGCTGACGCGCGCTCCGTGCTCACCGCCGCCGTCGAGGCGCGCTGGTCGAACGTCGAGGAATTCGTCGCGGGTGTCGAGGAGCTCGGCCTGCGCGCCGAGGGCCTCGCCAACGCGGCGCTCTCCGACGAGCTGCTCGCGGTCGCCGATCTCATCGATCGCAACCACGAGCTCCAGCTCAGCCTCGGCAGCAAGCTCGCCGATCCGGCCAGCAAGGTGCAGCTCGTGCAGCGCCTGCTCCAGGGCAAGGCCTCGGCCTCCACGGTCGCGGTCGCGAGCCACCTCGTCGCGAACCCGCGCGGTCGCAGGCTCGACGCCTCGCTCCGCAGCGCCGCTCGTACCGCCGCCGACCAGAACGGCAGCGACCTCGCGACCGTCACCGTCGCGGCACCGCTCTCGGCGGCTCAGCAGGAGCGGCTCGCCCGCGCCCTCGAGCAGTCGGTCGGCCGTCCGGTGAAGATCACGACGGTCATCGACCCCGAGCTCATCGGCGGCGTGCGCATCCAGATCGCCGATGACGTGATCGACGGCAGCGTTCGCGCCCGCCTCGATGACCTCCGACAGCAGCTCGCTGCATAGGGCACAACTTTTCACCCCGGGGGCGGCGCTTCCGGACCAGACAGAGGAAACGAAATGGCAGAACTCTCAATCAGCCCGGACGAGATCCGCGACGCGCTGAATGACTTCGCAGCGTCGTACGAGCCGGCCCAGGCGGAGAAGACCGAGGTCGGCACCGTGGTCGACGCCGCTGACGGCATCGCCCACGTCGAGGGCCTCCCCGGCGTGATGGCGAACGAGCTGGTGCGCTTCGCAGACGGCACCCTCGGCCTCGCGCAGAACCTCGAGGAGAACGAGATCGGTGTCGTCGTGCTCGGCGAGTTCACCGGCATCGAGGAGGGCCAGCAGGTCACCCGCACCGGCGAGGTGCTCTCGGTTCCCGTGGGCGAGGGCTACCTCGGCCGCGTGGTCGACCCCCTCGGCAACCCGATCGACGGCCTCGGCGAGATCGCCGGTGTCGAGGGCCGTCGCGCCCTCGAGCTCCAGGCTCCCGGCGTCATGCAGCGCAAGTCGGTGCACGAGCCGCTGCAGACCGGCATCAAGGCGATCGACGCCATGATCCCCGTCGGCCGTGGTCAGCGTCAGCTCATCATCGGCGACCGCCAGACCGGCAAGACGGCGATCGCGATCGACACGATCATCAACCAGAAGGCCAACTGGGAGTCGGGCGACACCACCAAGCAGGTGCGCTGCATCTACGTCGCCATCGGCCAGAAGGGCTCGACCATCGCCTCGGTGAAGGGCGCGCTCGAGGACGCCGGCGCGATGGAGTACACCACCATCGTCGCATCCCCGGCCTCCGACCCCGCGGGCTTCAAGTACCTGGCGCCCTACACCGGTTCGGCCATCGGCCAGCACTGGATGTACGACGGCAAGCACGTCCTCATCATCTTCGACGATCTGTCGAAGCAGGCCGAGGCCTACCGCGCCGTGTCGCTGCTCCTCCGCCGCCCGCCGGGGCGCGAGGCCTACCCGGGCGACGTCTTCTACCTGCACTCCCGCCTGCTCGAGCGCTGCGCGAAGCTCTCGGACGAGCTGGGTGCCGGCTCGATGACCGGTCTGCCGATCATCGAGACCAAGGCGAACGACGTCTCGGCCTACATCCCGACCAACGTGATCTCGATCACCGACGGCCAGATCTTCCTGCAGTCCGACCTCTTCAACGCCAACCAGCGTCCGGCGGTCGACGTGGGCATCTCGGTGTCGCGAGTCGGCGGCGACGCGCAGGTGAAGTCGATCAAGAAGGTCTCCGGTACCCTCAAGCTCGAGCTCGCCCAGTACCGCGCTCTCGAGGCGTTCGCGATGTTCGCCTCGGATCTCGACGCGGCCAGCCGCAAGCAGCTCGAGCGCGGCGCCCGCCTCACCGAGCTCCTCAAGCAGCCGCAGTACACCCCGTACCCGGTCGAGGAGCAGACGGTCTCGATCTGGGCCGGCACCAAGGGCTTCCTCGACGAGGTCCCGGTCGAGGACATCCTGCGCTTCGAGCGCGAGTTCCTCGACTACCTCGGCCGCAACTCCGAGGCGCTGAACACGCTCCGCTCGACCAACGTGCTCGACGACGACACCGTCGCCGAGATCACCGCGCAGATCGAGAAGTTCAAGAGCGAGTTCCGCACGTCGTCCGGCAAGAGCCTGAACGAGCAGTTCGGCGCGCTCGACGAGGCAGAGATCAAGCAGGAGCAGCTGGTCGTCAAGAAGTAGTGACGGATCCCGGTGGGGGCGTCAGCCCCCACCGATCCCGAACCACCTCGACCAGCCAGCCCCGACCAGTACAGGAGAGACATGGGAGCGCAACTTCGGGTCTACCGGCAGAAGATTCGTTCTGCCCAGACGACCAAGAAGATCACCCGTGCGATGGAGCTGATCGCAGCCTCTCGCATCCAGAAGGCGAAGGCACGCGTCGAAGCGTCGACGCCGTACGCCACCGCGATCACCCGTGCGGTGTCCGCGGTCGCCACGCACTCGAACACCGCACACCCGCTGCTCGTCGAGGCCGACAAGGTCGAGCGGGCGGCAGTGGTGATCTTCACCTCCGACCGCGGTCTCGCGGGCGCCTTCAACTCGCAGGTGCTGCGGGAGGCGGAGCAGCTCACCGAGCTGCTGCACGCCGAGGGCAAGGAAGTCGTGTACTACCTGATCGGCCGCAAGGCCCAGGGGTACTTCTCCTTCCGTCGCCGCGCTTCGGAGCGCGTGTGGACCGGTGACACCGAGACCCCCACCTTCGAAACGGCGAAGGAGGTCGCGGAGGCCCTGCTCGAGATCTTCGCCCGCCCCGCCGCCGAGGGTGGCGCGCAGGAGATCCACCTCGTCTACAACCGCCTCATCAGCATGGTGAGCCAGGTTCCCGAGGTGCACCGCCTGCTCCCGCTGCAGGTCGTCGAGGGCGTCGCCGAGGCGACCGAAGCCCCCGAGGCGCTGTACGAGTTCGAGCCCGACGCCGACACGGTGCTCGATCAGCTGCTGCCGGCCTACATCGAGTCGCGCATCTTCAACGCCATGCTGGAGTCGGCCGCGGCGAAGCACGCCGCGACGCAGAAGGCGATGAAGTCGGCGAGCGACAATGCCGACGCGCTGATCCGCGACTACACGCGCCTCGCGAACAACGCCCGCCAGGCCGAGATCACCCAGCAGATTTCCGAGATCGTAGGCGGCGCCGACGCGCTGTCGAGCTAGAAAGCACGAAGAGAGAGAAACATGACCGAAACCGCCGCAGTGGCGACTGAGGCCGCAACGAAGGTTGTCGGGCGGATCGCTCGAGTGACCGGCCCCGTCGTCGACATCGAGTTCCCGCACGACGCGATCCCCGCCGTCTACAACGCTCTCGAGACCACCGTGAACATGGGCGAGGGCACCGAGCCCTTCACGCTCGTGCTCGAGGTCGCGCAGCACCTCGGCGACAACGTCGTCCGCGCCATCGCACTGAAGCCGACTGACGGCCTCGTGCGCGGCCAGGAGGTCGTCGACACCGGTGACTCGATCACCGTCCCCGTCGGCGACGTGACCAAGGGCAAGGTGTTCGACGTCACGGGCAACGTCCTCAACCTCCCCGAGGGCGAGACCATCGAGGTCAGCGAGCGCTGGAGCATCCACCGCACGCCCCCGGCCTTCGACCAGCTCGAGTCGAAGACCCAGCTCTTCGAGACCGGCATCAAGTCGATCGACCTCCTCACCCCGTACGTGCAGGGCGGCAAGATCGGCCTGTTCGGCGGCGCGGGCGTCGGCAAGACCGTCCTCATCCAGGAGATGATCCAGCGCGTGGCCCAGGACCACGGCGGCGTCTCGGTGTTCGCCGGCGTCGGCGAGCGCACCCGTGAGGGCAACGACCTCATCCACGAGATGGACGAGGCCGGCGTCTTCGACAAGACCGCCCTCGTGTTCGGCCAGATGGACGAGCCCCCGGGGACGCGTCTGCGCGTGGCCCTCTCGGCCCTGACCATGGCGGAGTACTTCCGCGATGTGCAGAAGCAGGACGTGCTGCTCTTCATCGACAACATCTTCCGCTTCACGCAGGCCGGTTCCGAGGTCTCGACGCTGCTCGGCCGCATGCCCTCCGCTGTGGGCTACCAGCCGAACCTCGCCGACGAGATGGGCATCCTCCAGGAGCGCATCACCTCGACCCGCGGTCACTCGATCACCTCGCTGCAGGCCATCTACGTGCCCGCGGACGACTACACCGATCCGGCCCCGGCGACCACCTTCGCGCACCTCGACGCGACGACCGAGCTCTCGCGCGAGATCGCATCGAAGGGTCTCTACCCCGCGATCGATCCGCTCACCTCGAGCTCGCGCATCATGGATCCCCGCTACTTGGGCGAGGACCACTACCGCGTCGCCACCACGGTGAAGCAGATCCTCCAGAAGAACAAGGAGCTCCAGGAGATCATCGCGATCCTCGGTGTCGACGAGCTCTCCGAAGAGGACAAGATCACCGTGGCCCGCGCGCGCCGCATCCAGCAGTTCCTCTCGCAGAACACCTACATGGCGAAGAAGTTCACCGGTGTCGAGGGCTCCACGGTTCCCCTCGCGGAGACCATCGAGTCGTTCGACGCGATCTGCAAGGGCGAGTTCGACCACGTCGCAGAGCAGGCCTTCTTCAACGTGGGCGGCATCTCGGACGTCGAGGCGAACTGGGCGAAGATGCAGAAGGATCTGGCCTAACCATGGCGCTCAACGTGAGTGTCGTCTCGGCCGACCGCGAGGTCTGGACGGGTGAGGCCGCTCAGGTCGTCGCGAAGACGGTCGAGGGCGAGATCGGCATCCTCAGCGGACACGAGCCGCTGCTCGCCCTGCTCGCGCAGGGCGAGGTGCGCGTGACCACCGCCGGTGGCGAGAAGGTCGCGGTCGACGCCGAGGGCGGTTTCCTCTCGGTCGACCACGACACGGTGACGATCGTCGCCGGTCGCGCGAGCGTCGCCGCCTGACGCTCGTCCGTCGCACCCCTGACCTCGGGGCCCGGATCACCACCTGGTGATCCGGGCCCCGAGGCGTTTCCAGGGACGTTGCCGCTAGGCTGGAAGCACCATGATGATCCTGCTGCCCCCCTCCGAGACGAAGCGCACCGGGGGCGATGGATCCCTGCGGCTCGCCGAACTGCGCGGGCACGAGCAGCTGCGAGAAGCGCGAGACCGGGTGCGCGCGGCGCTCGAAGAGCTCAGCCGCGGCGACGAGGACACCGCCGCGAAGGCCTTGAAACTCGGGGTCAAGAACCGGGGCGAGCTGCAGCACAACCTGCGACTCGACGAGAGCGGCGTGCTGCCCGCCATCGAGCGCTACACGGGCGTGCTCTACGACGCGCTCGACGTGCCGACGCTGAACGCCGCGGAACGCGCCTGGCTCGCCGAGCACGTGCTCGTGCAGTCGGCCCTGCTCGGCCTCGTCGGCGCGGGGGACCGGATCCCCGCCTACCGGCTCTCGGCCGGATCCCGCCTGCCCGGCCTCGGCTCCCCGCTCAAGCGCGTCTGGAGCGAGGCGCACGCCGGCACCGACTGGGCCGAGGCGGGACTCGTGCTCGACCTGCGCTCGAAAGACTACGCGGCCCTCGCGCCGCTGCCCGCCGGAATCGGGTATGCGCTGCACGTGGTGCAGCGCGGCGACGACGGCGCAGTGCGCGCCCTCAACCACTTCAACAAGGCGGCGAAAGGCGACCTCGTGCGGCGCCTCGCCCGATCCGGAGCCCGCCTCGACACCCCGCAGCAGCTGCTCGACTGGGCGCGAGCAACCGGCCTCGAGCTGAGCATCGACGAGTCGACGCGCGTCGTCACCCTCGTCACCGAGCTGGGGGCGCCGTCGGCGCGGTCGTCGGCACGCACCGCGGCGCGGTAGGATACTCGGGTGTCTCAGAGGTGGAAGCAGTGACCGCGCGCGGCGAGAACGCGTCGCGGCGACGTCTGCCCTACCGCAAGGACAGCGACCTCGAGATCGAGCTCTCGTGGTTCGCCCTGAGCGACGTCGGACACCGACGCGAGACCAACCAGGACAGCTACGTCGCCATGCCGCCGATCTTCGCCGTCGCCGACGGCATGGGCGGCCACTCGGCCGGTGAGATCGCCTCCGCCGCGGTCGTGCGTCGGCTCGCCGAACTCGGCGGCACCGAGAACGCGACCGAGCGCGACATCGACGAGCTGCTCGGCGACGCCGTCGAAGACATCGAACTCGACGCCGGCGAGACCGAGCTCGGCGCCGGCACCACGGTCACCGGCGTCTGCCTGAGCACCGAGGACGACCCCACCTGGCGGGTCTTCAACATCGGCGACTCCCGCGTCTACCAGTACTTCAAGGGCGCCCTCAGCCAGATCACCGTCGATCACTCCGTGGTGCAGCACCTCATCGACACCGGTGCCATCAGCGAAGAAGAAGCCGAGGTGCACCCGCACGCCAATGTGATCACGCGCGCGGTCGGCTTCAACGAGGCCCCCATCCCGGACTACACCTCGCTCGCGCTCATCCCCGGGCAGCGACTGCTCCTCTGCTCCGACGGGCTCACGAAAGAGCTCACGGATATCGGCATCCAGCACTACCTCGCCTCCCAGCCCACCGCCGAGGATGCCGCGCGCACGCTCGTGCAGCAGGCGCTCGACAACGCGGGCCGCGACAACGTCACGGTGATCGTGATCGACGTGCACGCCGTGGGCGATGTGGTCGACACGGGCAGCTTCGAGGCCTCGGGCCTCGAGATCACGGGCTGACGCGGATCGCCCCGCGTCTGCCGCGCTCGCGCGCTGCGCGCGCGAGCCCGCTTGCCCCTGCACCCGCTCGCCCCTGCACCCGCGCGTAGCTACGCCCTCGAAAGGCGCATTTCGCATCTGAGGGCGGGCGGATTCATGCGAAACCCGCCTCTCGGTGGGCGTGGCGGGTGTGGCGGGTGTCAGCGCGGGGGACGAGAGAGCACGCGAAACCCCGCCGCCTCGGAGGAGGCGGCGGGGTGAGGTGGTACGGGTTCGATCCGCCTACGCCGCGGCGAAGGCGGCGTCGAGCACGCCGATGACGTCGTCGATGAGCTCGTCGCTCATCTTGAGCGAGGGCAGGAAGCGAATGGCCTGGTTGTGCACGCCGGTGCTCAGCAGTACGACGCCCCGCGAGGCCGCGAAGTCGACGATGTGCGACACGAGCTTCGGGTCGGCCTCGAGCGTGCCGGGCTTCACGATCTCGATCGCGAGCATCGCGCCGCGGCCGCGCACCTCCGCGATGCTGTCGTACTGCTCGGCCAGGCGTCGCAGGCCGGCGGTGAAGGCGGCCTCGATGCGCTTCGCCTCGGCGAGCAGGTTCTCGCGTTCGATCTGCTCGAAGACCGCGACGGCGGCGGCGCAGGAGACGGGGTTGCCGCCGAAGGTGCCGCCGAGGCCGCCCGGCTGCGACTGGTCCATGATCTCGGCGCGGCCGGTGATGCCGGCGAGCGGGAGGCCGCCTGCGATGCCCTTCGCCGAGAGCACGATGTCGGGCTCGACGCCGAACTGCTCGATCGAGAAGACGGTGCCGGTGCGCGCCATACCGGTCTGCACCTCGTCGGCGATGAACACGATGCCGTTCGCACGGCACCACTCGGCGAGAGCGGGCAGGTAGCCGTCGGCGGGCACGATGAAGCCGCCCTCGCCCTGGATGGGCTCGACCACGAGGCACGCGAGATCTTCGGCACCCGCCACCTTCTCGAGGTGGGCGATGGTGCGGGCGGCGGCCTCGGCACCGCTCAGGCCGTCGTGCAGCGGGTACGAGTTGGGGGCCTTGTAGATGTCGCCGGCGCGGGGGCCGTAGCCGAGGGCGTAGGGCGCGGCCTTGTGGTTCATGCTGCTGGTGAGCATGGTGCGGCCGTGGTAGGCGTGCTCGAGCACGGCGACGCCGGGGCGGCCCGTGTACTTGCGGGCGATCTTCACGCCGTTCTCGACGGCCTCCGCGCCGGAGTTCATGAGCAGGGTCTTGTAGGGCCGCTCGGAGGTCGACCCGGGAACGTGCTTCGCCAGGTGCTCGGCGACCTGCACGTACGGCTCGTAGGGCGTCATGGTGAACAGGGTGTGGGTGACCTTGTTCAGCTGCTCGGTGGCGGCTGCGACGACGGCGCCGTCCGTGTGGCCGACGGTGGTCACGCCGATACCGCCGCAGACGTCGACGAGGTGGTTCCCGTCGACGTCGACGAGGATTGAGTCGTGCGAGCGCTCGACGTAGACGGGGAGCACGCTGTGCACTCCGGGCGGCACGACCGCGCGGCGGCGCTCGTGGATCTCTCGTGAGCGGGGCCCCGGGATCTCGGTGACGACGAGACGCTTCTGGGGGATGGACGATTCGGTGACGGTCGCTTCTTCGCTCATGCCCTCGATCTTACTCTCGGGCGGCTGGGACGACCGCGGGCGCGCAGCACCGGAGCGCCCGCGCTAGGCTGGCCGCGTGAGCGACGTGCACGAGTACCGCGTGGGGATCGAGTGGACCGGCAACCGGGGGACCGGCACGAGCGGGTACCGCGACTACGGCAGGCAGCTGCTGATCCGCGCCGCGGGCAAGGCCGCGCTCGAAGGCTCGGCCGATCGCACCTTCCACGGCGACGCCGACCGCTGGAATCCCGAGGAGCTGCTCGTCACCGCGCTCGCGCAGTGCCACATGCTCTCGTACCTGCACATGGCCGTGCGCGCGGGCGTCGTGGTGACGGCGTACACCGACGATGCGGTGGGCACGATGCGGCAGGAGGGGCTGGGCGGCGCGTTCACGGAGGTGGTGCTGAGACCACGGGTCGCCGTCGCCGAGACTTCGATGGCGGAGGCGGCGCTCGCGGCGCACGCCGCGGCGAGGGACGCGTGCTTCATCGCGAACTCGGTGAACTTCCCGGTGCGGCACGAGCCCGAGATCGTGGTCGCGGGCCCGGCGTAACACGGACGAGCGCGTCGGCGGTTCCCAATAGAATGGCACCCATGGCACTCGACCAGCAGGCACAGCCCTCCTCGTTCTTCATCACCACCCCGATCTTCTACGTGAACGACGCGCCCCACATCGGGCACGCGTACACCGAGGTGGCGGCTGACGTGCTGGCGCGGTGGCACCGGCAGGCGGGCGACGACACCTGGTTCTTGACGGGCACCGACGAGCACGGTCAGAAGATCCTGCGCACCGCCACGGCGAACGGCGTCGCGCCGAAGGAGTGGGCGGATCGCCTCGTCGAGTCGGCGTGGAAGCCGCTGCTCGACACGATCGATCTCTCCAACGACGACTTCATCCGCACCACCGACGCCCGGCACGAGGAGGGCGTCGCGAAGTTCCTGCAGAAGCTCTACGATGACGGCCACGTCTACGCCGGCGAGTTCGAGGCGCTGTACTGCGTAGGCTGCGAGGAGTTCAAGCCGAAGAGCGAGATCGTCGACGGCGAGGGCGCCTTCGCGGGCGAGAAGGTGTGCGCGATCCACTCGAAGCCGCTCGAGCTGCTGCAGGAGAAGAACTACTTCTTCAAGATGAGCGCCTTCCAGGAGCGCCTGCTCGCGCTCTACGAGGAGCGCCCCGACTTCGTGCAGCCTGCGAGCGCGCGCAACGAGGTCATCGCCTTCGTGCAGCAGGGCCTCGAAGACCTGTCGATCTCGCGCACCTCCTTCGACTGGGGCATCCCGATCCCCTGGGACTCGTCGCACGTCACCTACGTGTGGTTCGACGCGCTGCTCAACTACGTCACCGCCACGGGCTACGGCGCCGACGCCGCGCAGTTCGAGCGACGCTGGCCCGCGACCCACATCGTGGGCAAGGACATCCTGCGCTTCCACGCCGTGATCTGGCCGGCCATGCTGATGGCGGCGGGGCTCGAAGTGCCGCGCAACGTGTTCGCGCACGGCTGGCTGCTGGTGGGCGGCGAGAAGATGTCGAAGTCGAAGCTCACCGGCATCGCGCCGAACGAGATCACCGACACCTTCGGGTCCGACGCCTTCCGCTACTACTTCATGCGTGCGATCTCCTTCGGGCACGACGGCTCGTTCAGCTGGGAGGATCTGGCGGCCCGCTACCAGGCCGAGCTCGCCAACGGATTCGGCAATCTCGCCAGCCGCGTGCTCGCGATGAACCAGAAGTACTTCGAGGGTCGGGTGCCGCAGGCGGGCTCCGATGAGCAGCCTGCCGACGCCGCGATCCGCGAGCTCGCCGCGGATGTCGCCGCGCGCGCCGACGAGCGCATCTCGGCCTTCGCGATCCACGAGGCGATCGCCGCGGTGTGGGAGCTGGTCGACGCCCTGAACGGCTACATCACGGAGCAGGAGCCGTGGGCGCTCGCGAAGGACCCCGCGCAGCGCGACCGTCTCGCGTCCGTGCTCTACACGACCACCGAGGGACTGCGGGTGCTCGCCGAGCTGCTCGCGCCCGTGATCCCGCAGGCCGCGGCGAAGCTGTGGGCGGCGCTCGGCGCCGAGGAGGCTCTGGGCGCGCTCGAGGCCCAGCCGATCCGCGAGGCCGGCCGCTGGGGCCGTCTCGTCGCCGGCACCGAGCAGCAGCGGATCGCCGTGCTGTTCCCCCGCATCGAGATCGACGGCGAGGGCAAGTGACCGCCGCGGAGGTTCCCGCGGGCGGTCTGCGCAAGCGGAATGCGGGTCCGGCTGCGTCGGGATCGGGATCGCGCGATCTGAGCCGGCCCGAGAGCCCCGAACCGCTGCCCGTCGCGGTCTACGACAACCACGCCCACCTCGAGTTCGAGGACGGCGTCGACCAGCTCGATCCGCTCGACTCCCTCGACCGCGCCGAGGCTGCGGGGGTGCGCGGCATCGTGCAGGTCGGCACCGACCTGGAGACGAGCCGATGGAGCGCGCAGCTCGCGGCGAGCGACCCGCGCGTGCTCGCCGCGGTCGCGCTGCACCCCAACGAGGCGCCGCGACTGTTCGCGGAGGGGCTGCTGAGCTCGCACCTCTCGGAGATCGCGCGCCTCGCCGCGCAGCCCCGGGTGCGCGCGGTGGGCGAGACCGGTCTCGACTTCTTCCGCACGGGCGAGGACGGACGGGCGGCGCAGATCGAGTCGTTCGAGACGCACATCGAGATCGCGAAGGCCAACGGCATCGCGCTGCAGATCCACGACCGCGACGCCCACGACGAGGTCGTGGCGACGCTGCTGCGGGTCGGAGCCCCCGAGCGCACGGTGTTCCACTGCTTCTCGGGCGACGCGCGGCTCGCCCGCGTCTGCAACGAGCACGGCTGGTACATGTCGTTCTCGGGCACGTCGACCTTCAAGAACGCGCCGGCGCTGCGCGAGGCGATCACGGTGGCACGGCCCGAGCTCGTGCTCGCCGAGACCGACGCCCCGTTCCTCACCCCGGAGCCGTTCCGCGGCCGGCCGAACGCCCCCTACCTGCTGCCGCACACGGTGCGCCGCATGGCGGAGACGCTCGATGAGCCCCTCGCCGAGGTCTGCGCGCGGATCGCGGCGAACACCGAGCGCGTCTACGGCGCGTGGGAGGTCGGCGGCGATGACTGACGCCCCCGCGCACCCCCGACTGCTCGGCCCGAACGAGGTCCGCGACCTCGCCGAGCGGCTCGGGGTCTCGCCCACCAAGAAGCTCGGGCAGAACTTCGTCATCGACCCGAACACGGTGCGCAAGATCGTGCGGCTCGCCGGGGTGGACGCGGGCGACCGCGTTATCGAGATCGGCCCGGGCCTCGGCTCGCTGACCCTCGGCATCACCGAGGTGGGCGCCGATGTCACGGCGGTCGAGATCGACCGCCGTCTCGCGGCCGAGCTGCTGCAGACGGCGCGCGCGATGCAGCCCGAGGTCTTCGCGGATCCCGCCGCGCCGCGCCTGCGCGTCATCCACACCGACGCGCTCGATCTGAGCGCCGAGATGCTGACGGCCGCGCCGGAGCCGCCCGAGGTGCTGGTGGCGAACCTGCCCTACAACGTGTCGGTGCCGATCCTCATGCACCTGCTCGAACTGATCCCCGGCCTGCGCGGCGGGCTCGTGATGGTGCAGGCCGAGGTCGGGCACCGCATCGCGGCCGGTCCCGGCTCGAAGGAGTACGGTGCGCCGAGCGCGAAGGCGGCCTGGTACGGGGAGTGGCGGATCGCGGGCACCGTGAGCCGCCGCATCTTCTGGCCGGTGCCGGGCGTCGACTCGGTGCTCGTCGGATACGAGCGACGCGCGCAGCCGCGGGGCGATGAGCAGGAGCGGGCGCTGGTCTTCGAACTGGTGAACGCGGCGTTCGCGCAGCGGCGCAAGATGCTGCGGCAGGCGCTGCAGCCGGTGCTCGGCGCGTTCGACGAGGCGGTGGCCACGATCGAGGCGGCGGGGCTCGCGCCGACCGCGCGGGCCGAGCAGCTCGGCATCGACGACTTCCTCGCCATCGCCCGGGCGCATCTGACGCGCTCCGGCGTGCGCTAGCGTGTAACCATGAGCGCGATTCGGGGGCGATCGATCACGGTGCGGGCGCCGGGCAAGATCAACGTGTTCTTCCGCGTGGGCGCGCTGCAGGGCGACGGCTATCACGATGTGGCGTCGCTGTATCAGGCGGTGTCACTGTTCGAAGAGGTCACGGCTGTGCCCGCCGAGGGGTTCTCGGTGCGCTTCACGGGCCCGATCGACGGCAGCGGGCTGGCGACCGACGGGTCGAACCTGGCGATCCGCGCGGCGCAGCTGCTGGCCGACCGCACGGGGTACGAGGGGGGCGTCGACCTGACGATCTTCAAGCGCGTGCCGATTGCGGGTGGCATGGGCGGCGGTTCGGCGGATGCGGCGGCGACGCTCGTCGCCTGCGACGAGCTGTGGGGCACCGACCTCGGCCGGTCCGGTCTGCTGCCGCTCGCCGCGGAGCTCGGCGCCGACGTGCCCTTCGCGCTCGAGGGCGGTACCGCGGTCGGCACGGGGCGCGGCGACGAGCTCAGCCCCGCGCTCGCGAAGGGCACGTTCCACTGGGTGCTGGCGCTCTCCGATGCCGGGCTCAGCACGCCGGTGGTGTACCGGGCGCTCGACAGGCACCGCGACGTGCACCTGCGCGATCTCGGCAGGCAGCCCGAGCAGGTGAAGGTCGACACGGCCGTGCTGCAGGCGGTGCGCGTGGGCGACGCCGACTCGCTGGCGGAGTCGATGCACAACGACCTGCAGGTCGCGGCGCTGAAGCTCGCGCCCGAGCTCGCCGAGCTGCTGGAACTGGGGGAATCGCGGGGGGCCCGCGCGGGCATCGTCTCGGGATCGGGGCCCACGGTGGCGTTCCTGGTCGGGGACGCCCAGGAGGCGGCCGAGCTGCGCAGCGTGCTGAGCCGTGCCGGGGTGCGCGCGCTCACGGTGACGGGCCCCGTCGCGGGAGCCCGCATCCTCTGACGCGAGCCGCCGCGACGGCCGCTGATCCGCGAACGTCCGCTGCCCCGGAATACTGCGACGGCCGCCACGGTTGCACCCGGCATGACTGAGACGATCCGCGTCGATATCTGGTCGGATATCGCCTGCCCCTGGTGCTACATCGGCAAACGCCGCTTCGAGGCGGGAGTCGCCGCGTTCCGTGAGGCGCACCCCGATGTCGAGTTCGAGGTGGCGGGCCACAGCTTCGAGCTCGCCCCCGACACGCCCCTCGACTTCAGCGGCAGCGAGGTCGACTTCCTCGTGCGCCACAAGGGCATGCCCGCCGCGCAGGTGGAGCAGATGCTCGCGCAGATGACCGAGCTCGCAGCGGCCGACGGCATCGTGTTCGACTTCTCCCGCGTGAAGCACGCGAACACCGCCCGCGCGCACCGAATCCTGCACCTCGCCGCCGAGTCGGGAGCGCAGGACGCGGTGCAGGAGCGGCTCTTCCGCGCCTACTTCGCCGAGGGGGAGGACCTGTCCGATCCGGAGACGCTCGCGCGTCTCGGAGCGGAGGCCGGCCTCGACCCGGTGGCCGTGCGCGCCGCGCTCGACGACGACGGCTACGGGGAGGCGGTGCAGCGCGACATCACCCGCGCGCGTATGCTCGGGGTGAACGGGGTGCCGTTCTTCCTGCTCGACCAGAAGTACGGCATCTCGGGCGCGCAGAGCGCCGAGGCCTTCGCCGGGGCGTTCGAGCAGGTGCTCGGCTTCCGCACCGGCGAGGGTGCCGATGACCACCCCGCAGACCAGGCGTGAAGGGAACGAAGATGAGCGAGAACCGAGATGCGGCGACGATCGCAGCCGAGGCCGTGGAGGCCGAGATCCAGGCCGGCCTCGACCCCGCGGCCGGGCTGCAGGGAGCGGCGGGCTTCGCCGACGCCGAGTCGCGCGAGATCCTCAACCTGCTGAACGACACCGAAGCGGGCGGGTCCTGCTGCGGCGGCAGCTGCTGCGTCTGACCGCGGCCCGCTGAGGCCGTTGCGGCAGGAACCTGAAGCGGGGCCTCCGCGGGATTCGAAGCGCGGCTGAAACGCGCCGCGAATCTTGGATTGTGGCTAAAACTAATTTACGTCTACAGTTGCGTCTATGAGTGAGGATACGACACAGCCGCCCCGTGCCCGCGACCGCGCGACCCGGCCCGGCTGGCTGCCGTTCTCGATCGTCGTCGCGACGCTGTGCGCGATCACGGCCGTGCCCGTCGCGCTCGGGGTGCTCGCTCCCGAGCGCGCCGAGGGAACGGTCGGGGTCTACGAACGGGTGAGTTTCGACGCCGACGCCGCAGGATCCATCGGCATCGGCGGATTCATCGCGCCGGAGGGGTGGTCGCGTCAGACGAACGAGGAGCCGACCGACGGCACCGCGACCCCGGCGTCCACGCACGCCGCGTTCGTCTCCGCCGCACGAGACGCGCGACTCGAAGCGAGCCTGCACGTCGGCGAAGACGACGCCGACGCGCTGCTGCGCTCGGGCAGCCCCGCGGGCGCCGCGATCCTCCCCACCCGGCCGGTGCCGCACGGCGGAGGACGCGAGACCCGCATGATCGAGTACGACCTCGGCGTCGGCGGCGGTTTCACGCAGAGCTTCGCGATGTGCACGGATCGCGCACCCTTCGTCTGCCTGCGCTTCGACGTCGAGATGCTCACCGATGCCGACGGCCCCGGTGCCATCCGACCCGACATCTCAGCCGTTCTCGACTCCGCGGAGGTCTACTGATGCCCCAGGAACCGATCACCGCGACCCAGCCCCGACCCGCAGTCGCCCGTCGGCGCCGCCCCGTACTGTGGCAGCCGCACCAGCCCGTGTTCTGGCTGTGGCTGGTGCTCACGGTGCCGAGCACCGTGCTCCTCCTCATCGACATCGTGCGGCGCACCGACAGCATCGCGGGGCTCGCCGCGGCGACAGTGCTCGTCGGTGCGCAGGGCGCGGCGCTCTGGCTGCTCATCCGCGCACTGCCCCGCTTCCGCCGCCAGCCGCTCTCCCTGCGCCTGGCAGCGCTGCTCTGGGGCGGGACCTTCGCGATCATGGCCGCCGGCGCCCTCAACAGCGCCAACTCCGATGAGCTCGACCGCTACGGCCTCACGACGCTGTCGGCGTCGATCAGCGCACCCCTCAACGAGGACCTGCTGCGCTTCCTCGGCATTCTCGTAGTGCTGGTGCTGGCCTACGGGCGCCGGATCACGGTGATGGACGGCGCGCTGTACGGCTTCCTCGTGGGGGCGGGGTTCGAGCTCGTCGAGAACCTCTGCTACGCGCTGCAGAGCACCGACGTGGCCGAGACGCTGCGCATCGGCGTTGCGCGGCTGCTCGTCGGCTTCGCGCTCCACGCCCTCTGGTCGGCGTTCTCCGGGGCGGTGCTCGCGTACTGCCTCTCGCGGACGCAGCGGCGACTCGGAGGCCGCTGGCTGCTCATGATCCCCGCGATCCTCGCCCCGATGCTGATGCATGCCGCGTGGGACTCCCCTCCCCTCTCGGTGATCGGCGCCGTGCAGCTGCTGCTGTACCTCCTCCTGTACGGGATCACGCTCACCCTCTTCTGCTGCGCCGTCGCGTGGGGGCGACGCAGCGAGTTCGCCTGGTACACCGAGACGACGGGGTGGAGCGGCGGGCGTCGGGAGTTCGCCAGGCTGCCTCGCCGCGAGCGCAGAGCGCTCGCCGCGACGGCCATCGCGCAGGAGCGCGACGGGGCGGATCCGGCCGGCACGGCCGCGACGGGAGCGAGCGCGGCCGGAGCAGCCGCCGTCTGACCGGGCGCCGCTTCGCGCGCCCGGGTTCCGACCGGGCGCCCCGCGGCCCCGACGCTACTTCGGCAGCTCGGAGCAGTTGGGCGTGGCCGGGGCGCCGTCCCAGCGGTCGAGCGTCCACTGCACGATCTGCGGCGTGAGCGGCGAATCCGCTGCCACGAGCGAGTTGTGGCTGAGGCCCGGGAAGGTGCGGTAGTCGATCTGCTCACCGGCCTTGCAGCGCGCGGCGACCCAGTCGTGCTGCATATCCGGCTTCACCAGCGGATCGGCGAGCCCCTGGGCGACCATCACGGGTGCCGGGAAGGGCCCCTGCGGATCCTGCGCCTTGAGCCGGTCGCCGAAGGCCCCCTCGAGCAGCCGGTCGGGGAAGATCTGGTTCGGCACCTGGGTGCCGCGCAGGATCGCCGCGAGCACGTCGTCGCCGTTGAAGCAGAGATTCTCGATCTTCTCGACCCCGCCGGCGGAGCCGGGGGTCAGGTGCTGCTCGAGTTCGAGTTCGGGGTAGATGTCGTTCCAGGTGGCCGCGATGTAGGCGGAGACGGTCTTGCCCGCGGCCTCCGTCTTGTCGGCCTCGGCGAGCCCGAAGAGATCGGCCGCGGGGGCGAAGGCGGCGACGCCCTCGACGGTGAGCTCGGGCGCGTAGTCCTCGGCGATCTGGCCGGTCCAGAGCGCGCCCTGGCCGCCCTGCGAGTGGCCCCAGACGACGGTGCGGGTGGTGGTCTCGATCTGGTCGAACTGCTGCACCGCTCGGGAGGCGTCGAGCACGTTGCGCGCTTCGGCGTCGCCGATCAGGTAGGGGTGCGGCCCCGCGGTGCCGAGCCCGATGTAGTCGGAGGTGACAGCCGCCCAGCCGTGCTCCGTGACCATTTCGGCGAGCGCCGTGCCCGCTCCGTCGGCGAAGGGCGTCGCGCTGAGCGAGGGGGCGCACTTCGGGGCCACTCCGGTCGTGCCGTGCGCGACGGTGAGCAGCGGGAGCGGATCGTCGCCGAGGTGCTGCGGCGCGATGACCGTGCCGCTGGAGATGGCGGGCGACCCGTCGGGGTGGGTGGTGGTGTAGAGGATCTTCCAGGCCTGTGCCCCCACCGGAACCCCGGTGGTGAGCGGCTCGGCGCGCAGCAGCCGACCGGGCTCGCTCGGGACGTCGGCGGGTGCGGCGTAGAAGCGGCCGGGCTCCGGGAGCGGCGCGCCGCCCAGGATCGTGCCGCTGCCGTATGCGAGGAGGAGCGCGAGCGCGAGCGCCGCCACAGAGCCGACGGCGCGAGTCCAGCGCCGTGCCCGCGACGGGCGCACGGCGCCGCCCCCGGTGCCGGCCTCGCGATCCGCCGCATCACCGCGACGGGAGCGCCGCCGGGGGATCAGCTCGATCAGCGTGCGCAGCCCGAAGAACACGAACCAGGCGCCCACCCCGTAGCGGAACACCGCGAGGGTGAGTACCGGCCAGGTGAATGTGAGCGCGCCGAACGCTGCGGTCGCGACCGCCGCGATGAGGTCGGAGGCGCGGTCGGGGGCGTCCGAGCGGATCGCGCGCACCACCGAGAACAGCCCGTGCGCGATGAGCGCAGCGCCGATGAGGAACGCGAGGCCCGGAGCGCCGCCCGCGGGCCAGATGGCGATGACGGCGCCGAGGAGCATCACGAGGATGGCGAGCGCGAGACCCGTGCGCGAGATCTTGCCGGAGCCGGTCGCGCGGTCGCGGCGGGTACGCAGCAGCAGCACGACGCCGGTGAGCAGGAGCGCAGCGCCGGTGACGACCGCGATGGCCTGCGGCGACAGCGGGGCCAGGAACAGGGCGACGCCCGCGAGCGCCGAACCCAGGCCGAGCATGATGCGCAGCGGCGTGCCCGCGTGCGACGCTGAGGATGTCATGGACCTACTCTGGCACAGCCGTCGCCGTTGCGGGAGTCGCGGATCACCCTCCGGTGGCGCGGCGTCTAGCGCGACATCTCGTCCGACCAGAGTTGGTCGACCTCGGTTTCGATGCGGCGCCAGAAGCTGCGCATGACGGAGCTGGAGCGCGCCCCCATCCAGAGCATGAAGTGCCAGGAGTGCGGGTCGGCGCGAATCCACTCGGAGAGCCACGCGTCGACGGCGTCGGCGAGAATCTGACCCCGGGGCGTGCCGATGCCGGGGCGAGTGCTCGGACGGCGCTCCTCGCGGCACAGCCAGGTCACTCCGACGTGGTGCGGCGTATCGAGCGGTTGGATCTGGAACGGTGTGAAGACCTCGATGAAGATCTGGCCGTAGCTGTGGCGGGGCAGGGAGGCGCACCAGGCCCGCAACCCCGGCAGGTCGCTGATGTCGCCCGCTGCGAGCACGCAGTCGAGGTGGCCGGGCTCGTGATCGGCGTGCGTGCGGGGGGTGCTCGGTGCGAAGTCGGCGGGGTCCATGCCTGCAATGTTAGGCAATACTTCCTTTCATCTGATGAATGCGGAGAGAATCCTCAGGTACTGCCGCGACGACATCCCGGAACCGGGATGTCGGCGCACAGCACGGATGGTGAGGCGCTCACTAGACTGGACGGGTTATGGCTCATCTGCTGGGGGCCGAGGCCCTGCACCTCGAAGTTCCGACCAAGACCGTCTTCGACTCGGTGACGCTCGGCGTCGCCGAAGGCGACCGCATCGGCATCGTCGGCCGAAACGGCGACGGCAAGTCGAGTCTGCTCATGATGCTCGCCGGACGCCGCGAGCCCGACGGCGGCCAGGTCACCGTGCGCAGCGGCACCACGATCGGCGTGCTCGACCAGGCCGACGTGTTCGACGCGGGCGAGACGGTCGGACACGCGATCGTGGGGGAGCGGCCAGAGTACGAGTGGGCCGGAGACCCGCGCACGCGCGACGTGATCGCGGGGCTCGTGGGCGATCTCGACTGGGAAGCGCCGGTCGATGCGCTCTCGGGCGGGCAGCGCCGCCGCGTCGCCCTGGCGCGGCTGCTGGTCGGCGACTTCGAGATCCTCTTCCTCGACGAGCCCACGAACCACCTCGACGTCGAGGGCATCGCCTGGCTCGCCGAGCACCTGAAGCGGCGCTGGCCCGCCGGCCAGGGCGCGCTGCTCGTGGTCACGCACGACCGCTGGTTCCTCGACGAGGTGTGCACCGCCACCTGGGAGGTGCACGACCGCATCGTGGAACCGTTCGAGGGCGGCTACGCCGCGTACATCCTGCAACGGGTGGAACGTGATCGCCAGGCCGCGACCATTGAGCAGAAGCGGCAGAACCTCGCCCGCAAGGAGCTGGCGTGGCTGCGGCGCGGGGCCCCTGCGCGCACCTCGAAGCCGAAGTTCCGCATCGACGCCGCGAACGAGCTCATCGCCGACGTGCCCGAGATCCGCGACCGCGTCTCGCTGCAGTCGATGGCCGTGCAGCGCCTCGGCAAGGAGGTCGTGAACCTGCACGATGCAGGCGTCTCCTACGGCGATCGCGTGATCCTGGAAGACGTCGAGTGGCTGCTCGCCCCGGGCGAGCGCACGGGCATCCTCGGAGTGAACGGCGCCGGCAAGTCGACGCTGCTCGGGCTCATCTCGGGCGACGTGGAGCCCACCTCAGGGCGGGTGAAGCGCGGCAAGACCGTGAAGGTCGCGACGCTCACCCAGCGCCTCGATGAACTCGAAGCGCACCTGAACGAGCCGGTGCGGGCGGTGATCGCTCGTCTGCGCACGAGCTTCACGGTGGGCAGCGGATCGAAGGCCCAGGAGCTCACGCCCGGCCAGATGCTCGAGCGCATGGGCTTCACGAGCGCGCAGCTGTCGACCCCGGTGAAAGATCTCTCGGGCGGGCAGAAGCGGCGCCTGCAACTGCTGCTGATCCTGCTCGACCAGCCGAACGTGCTGATTCTCGACGAGCCGACCAACGACCTCGACACCGACATGCTCGCGGCGATGGAGGATCTGCTCGACTCGTGGCCGGGCACCCTCATCGTGGTGTCGCACGACCGGTACTTCCTGGAGCGCGTCACCGACCAGCAGTACGCGATCCTCGACCGGCACCTGCGGCACCTGCCCGGCGGAGTGGATCAGTACCTCGAGCTGCGGGCGGCGCAGGACCGCGCGGCCGAGCCCGCCGCGGCAGGATCGGGCGTGTCTGCGGCCGCGGCTGGTGCTGGGGCTGCGCTGACCGGAGCCGAGCTGCGCGCCGCCCAGAAGGAGCTCTCCGCCGTGGAGCGCAAGATGGAGCGCCTGCAGGCCGACATCGCGAAGTCGCGCGACGGCCTCGCCGACCTCGACCAAGCCGACTACCAGCTGCTGAACGTCGAGATGGCGAAGATCACGGCGCTCGAAGACGAGGTCGCGATGCTCGAGGAGCGCTGGCTCGAACTCGGAGAGCAGATCGGCTGACCCCCGATCCGTGTGCGGGGAGGCCGCTCAGCGGGCTTCGCGGTCGAGCTGCGCGGCGACCGCGCTCAGCACGGCGTCGGGCGATCCCGAGGCGTCGTAGACCGCGACCAGCACGCGCTGCCGGTCGCCCTCGGCCGTGAGCCAGCGCTCGTAGAGCGCCGTGAGCCGGTGCAGGTCCCGCGTCACCGCGCGCGGGGCGTCGGCGATGCGATCCCGCAGCCAGTCGCGCAGCGCGGCGTTGTGCACCGCCACGAGCGACGCCGCGAGTGCGGGGGCCACCCAGTCCGGGGTGGCGGGCTGCTGCACGCGGCGGATGTAGCGGGCGAAGACCCGCTCGTACCGGTGCGTGATCACCAGCTCGCGGTCGCGCAGCGCCGGACGCTCATGCATGAGCTCGAAGCGCAGCCGTGCCGCCTCCGGGTCGCGCACGAGCAGGCGCAGCACGTCGGCGGTGCCCTCGACCAGCGCCTCGTCGGCCGGGAGCTCCGTCGCGTCGAGGAACCCTTCGAGCTGGGCGAGTGCGTGATCGTGGTCGGCGAAGATCACGTCGTCCTTGCTGCCGAAGCGCCGGAAGAAGGTGCTGCGGCTCATGCCGACCGCGTCGGCGAGGTCGCCGGCCGTCGTGGCCTCGTATCCGCGCTCGGCGAGGTGACGGATCGCGGCGACGGAGCTCTGCTGATCGGCTGGCGCTGTCGGGGGCTTCGCTGGCATATGCCGAAGGTATCACGTTTCGAAGCATTTGGGACTGGGTTTCACTCGCCGCTGCCATGCTTCTTGAGGGGAGCATGAGAACGCCCCGTAAGAATCGTCTTGACATGAGACTGAGTGTCAGTCATGCTCGAAGCACGCGCCGAACCGTCGTGCCCCTCGCAGCGACGCCAGACCCGACGGCGCAGGGAGGATCCCCATGTCGCAGAACCGCACGTCGCCCCTCGCCCTGGGAACGCAGGAGCCCGAGTACGACCTCTGGGAGCCGATCGACCCCGACGTCGCGGGCGTGTTCCGCGGTATCTCGGCCGACGACCTCTCCTACCGCGACCGCGCCCGCGAGTTCGTGCAGCAGGAGGTGCGCCCCGTGATCGCCGGCATCTGGGATCGCGCCGAGTACCCCCTCGACCTCGCGAAGCGCCTCGGCGATCTCGACCTGCTGCGCGACGGCGTCGACGTGCCCGGATTCCCCGAGCAGAGCCTGCTCGCCGCGAGCCTCACCACGATGGAACTGTCGCGCGGCGACGGCTCGATCGCCACGATCGTCGGGGTGCAGGGCGGCCTCGCCCTCCGCTCCATCGCGGCGTGCGGCTCAGAGGAGCAGCGGCAGCGCTGGCTCGAGCCCATGGCCCGCGGCCTCGAACTCGGCGCCTTCGCGCTGACCGAGCCCACCCACGGCTCGGACTCCGTGAGCCTCGAGACCCGCGCCGAGACGAGCGACGACGGCTACGTCATCACCGGTCACAAGAAGTGGATCGGCTCCGGCAGCGTCGGCCGCATCGCCGTCGTCTGGGCGCGCGGCGACGACGGGCAGGTGCAGGGCTTCATCGTGCCGCAGGACGCCCCCGGCTACAACGCCACCACCATCGAGGGCAAGATGTCGCTGCGGGCCATCTGGCAGGCGCACATCGAACTCGACGGCGTGCGCGTTCCCGCGAACGCGAAGCTGCCCGGAGCGCGCAGCTTCAAGGACACCGCCCGCGTGCTGCAGGCCACCCGCCTCGGCGTCGCCTGGGGCGCCCTCGGCCAGGCGACGGCCGTCTACGAGACGGCCGTGCACTACGCGGGTCAGCGCGTGCAGTTCGGCCGCCCCCTCGCGGCCTCCCAGATCGTGCAGTCGCGGCTCGCCCAGATGCTCTCGCAGCTCACCGGCCTGCAGACGCTGCTCATGTCGCTGACCCGGGCCGAGGAGCGGGGCGAGCTGTCGGGCCCGGGCGCGTCGCTCGGCAAGTACACCGCCACCCGCACCGCCCGCGACATGGTGGCCAACGCCCGTGACCTGCTGGGCGGCAACGGCATCCTGCTCGAGAACCGCGCGGGCCGGCACTTCGCCGACATCGAGGCGCTGCACACCTACGAGGGCACCGAGACCGTGCAGGCGCTCATCATCGGCCGCGACATCACGGGGGTCTCGGCCTTCGCCTGATCCTCATTCCGGATCGGCGGCCGCGGACGCCCGCGGCCGCCGATCCGGAGCTCAGCCGCCGTGTCGCGCGCTGTCGCCGAGATCAGGCAGTTCGACCGCGGCGGTGAGCGGCCGGCCCTCGCGGATCAGGCGGCGCTTCGTGACCGCCCACATGGCGCCGAGCACGATGAACCAGATCGGCGTGAACAGCAGCGGGAGTCGCGTGTCCTCGGCGAGCGCGAGGGTCACGAGGATGAACGCGAAGAAGCCGAGCACCACCCACGGCACGATGCGGGGGAGCGGCGTCTTGAACGACGAGCTCCGGTGCCGTTCGGGGTGCTTGCGCAGGTACTGGATGAAGCTGATGGCGATCATGCTCCAGATGAAGAGGATGAACGTCGACGCGACCGAGGTGACGAAGGTGAAGGCCTCGATCACGCTCTCGCCGAGCAGCAGGATCGGCACCGCCGAGAACACGAACACCGCCGAGAAGAAGACCGCGCGCCGGGGCACGCCGCGGCGGTCGGTGAGGGCGAAGCGCGAGGGCGCGTGGCCGTCGTGGGCGAGCGCGTGCATCATGCGGGTGCCCGAGTAGAAGCCGGAGTTCGCGCTCGACGCGGCCGAGGTGAGCACCACCAGGTTGATGGCGAAGGCCGCCGCGCCGAAGCCGGCGTAGGCGAAGGTCGTCACGAAGGGGCTGCGGTCGGGGTCGAGCTTGTCCCACGGCGTGATCGCCATGATGACGGTGAGCGCGCCGATGTAGAAGATGAGCACGCGCACCACGATCGAGTTGATCGCGCGCGGCAGGTTGCGGTGCGGATCCTTCGTCTCGGCGGCCGCGGTGCCGACGAGCTCGACGCCGATGAACGAGAAGATGCCGAGCTGGAAGCCGAGCAGGAAGCCGCTCGCGCCGAAGGGGAACATGCCGCCGTGGTCCCAGAGGTGGGCGAGCGACGAGCGGGTGCCGGTGTCGGGGTTCTCGAACCCGGTGACGAGCAGCACGATGCCCGTGGCGATGAGTGCGAGGATCGCCACGATCTTGATGATCGAGAACCAGAACTCGAACTCGCCGAAGAACCGCACGGGCTGCAGGTTGAGCACGGTGAGCACGGCGGCGGTGATGAGGGCCGGCACCCACGCGGGGATGGAGGCGTTGATGTAGGAGACGTAGCTGGTGATCGCGATGATGTCGGCCACGCAGATCACCACCCAGGTGAGCCAGTACGTCCACGACACGAAGTAGCCCGCCCACGGCCCGATGAGATCCTTGGCGATGTCGCCGAAGGTCTTGTAGTTCAGGTTGGAGAGCAGCAGTTCGCCGAGGGCGCGCATGAGAAAGAACATCATGCAGCCGATCACCGCGTAGATGAAGAGCACGGAGGGGCCGGTGAGGCTGATCACCTTGCCGGAGCCGAGGAACAGCCCGGTGCCGATGGCGCCGCCGATGGCGATGAGCTGGAGGTGCCGGTTCGAGAGGCCCCGCTGGAGCTCCTCGTGCGGCGCCTGGGTCGCGGTCTCGGTCATGCTCGTCTCTTTCCAGTCGGGCCGGTGGGTGTGACCGAGTCTAGCTCCGGCGCGGGCGACCGCCCGCTCCGACGAGCGGCCGGAGTGCGACGACGATGGTGCGCTGCGCTTCGGCGGCCGTGAGCTGGCCGGTGAGCCAGCGGCCGGAGAGCCCTTCGACGAGGGCGGTCAGGATGAGCGCGGCCGCGTCGGGGTCGGTGTGCGGGGCCGCCTCTCCGAGGAGGCGCCGCACCTCGCGCTGCCAGTCGGCGGTGGCGCGGGCGACGGCGACCGCCCGATCCGGATCGAACACCGCTGCGGCGCGCAGTTCGTTCCACGCCGTCGATCCGGCGCGGACCTGCGGGTCGTCGCCGAACTCGGAGCACAGCAGCGCGGCGAGGCGCTCGGCCGGGCCGGTGAGGCCGGCGGGCTCGGCAGCAACGGCGGATCCGGTGCCGGGACGGTTTCCGGCAGCGGATCCGCCCCCTGCCCGCGCGCGTCTCGCGGCGCTCTCGTTCACGTGGTCGAGGGCGGCCTCCAGCAGCCCGTCCCGGTCGCCGAAGTGGTAGGAGAGCAGCCCGATGGAGACGCCGGCCTCGCGGGCGACGTCGCCCATGCGGAAGCCGCGCAGGCCGCCCTGGGCGATGACGCGCTCGCACGCCTCGATGATGCGCTCTCGGGTGTCGTTCGCCATGGCCGCCCTCTCTTCCGCCGCGCGGGCGACACGGGGCACTTGACACCCGGCCGTCCAGAACTGAAACTATTTTCAGGATACGGCGCACCGCCGACCGCGGCAATGGCCTGAACCGGGCGCACCAGCAGAGAGACGAGGGATCCATGAGCGATCGCACCGACGCGTTCGAACTGATCGAAGCGAGCATCGACGATGTGCTCGGCGCACTGCGCCGCGGAGAGATCACGAGCACCTGGCTCACCGAGCGGTACCTGGCCCGCATCGAGGCCTACGATCGCGGCGCGGAGGGCCTGCACGCGATCGTCGTGGCGAACCCCGAGGCGCTGGCTCAGGCCGCGGAGTCGGACCGCCGCTACGCCGCGGGGGAGGCGCGTGCGCTCGAGGGCGTGCCGTTCACCGTGAAGGATTCGTACATGGTCGAGGGCCTCACCGTCGCCTCGGGCTCGCCCGCGTTCCAGAACCTCGTCGCCCAGTGGGACGCGTTCTCGGTCGCGAAGCTGCGCGAGGCCGGCGCCGTGCTCATCGGCAAGACGAACATGCCCCCGATGGCCGACGGCGGCATGCAGCGCGGCGTGTACGGCCGCGCCGAGAACCCCTACAACCGCGACTACCTCGCCGCCGCATACGCATCCGGCTCGTCGAACGGCTCCGGCGTCTCGACCGCGGCCAACCTCGCCGTCTTCGGGATGGGCGAGGAGACCGTGTCGAGCGGCCGCAGCCCCGCCTCGAACAACGGGCTGTGCGCCTACACGCCGAGCTGGGGCGTGCTCTCGATCCGCGGCAACTGGCCGCTGTTCCCCGCCCGCGACGTCGTCGTGCCCCACACCCGCTCCATGCCCGACATGCTGCGCCTGCTCGACGTGCTGGTGCAGGACGACCCGATCACACGCGGCGATTTCTGGCGCAACCAGGACGTCGTCGCGCTGCCGAAGCCGAGCGAGCATCGCCCGGCCTCGTACCTCGACGTCGCCGACCCCGCAGCCCTCGCGGGCAAGCGCTTCGCGGCGCCGAAGATGTACCTCGGCCAGGATCCGGCGTTCCCGATCGCGGTGCGCCCCTCCGTGCTGGCGCTGTGGGAGCAGGCGAAGGCCCGCCTCGAATCGCTCGGCGCCGAGGTCGTGGTGACCGACTTCCCGCTCATCGAGCAGTACGAGGGCGATCGGCCCGGTCAGGAGAACGTCGGCGCGCTCGGCGTGCTGCCCGAGGGGTGGATGGAGACCGAGTTCAGCGACTTCCTCGCCTTCGGCTGGGACGACTTCCTGAAGGCCAACGGCGATCCCGCGATCCCCGAGCTCGCCGTCGTCGACCCGGATCAGATCTTCCCGCAGCCCCCCGGCACGCTGCCCGACCGCTACGAGGAGGTCGAGGACTACGAGAACCGCTACCGCGAGACCGTGGCCTACGCGCAGCGCGGCATCCCGGATCCGCGCGAGCGCGCCGACTTCGCCGACGGACTGCGCGCCCTCGTGCAGCTGCGCGGAGACCTCTTCGAGCGCTGGCTCGCCGAGAACAGCTTCGACGGCGTGGTATTCCCCGCGAACGCCGACGTGGCTCGCGAGGACGCCGAGCGCGATCTGGACGCCGCCGACCACGCCTGGTCGAACGGCGTGTTCTTCTCGAACGGCAACTACGCGCTGCGCCACCTCGGCATCCCGACCGTCACGGTCGCGATGGGGGTCATGAGCGACACCGGTGTGCCGGTCGGCCTCACCTTCGCGGGGGCGGCCTACGACGATCCGGCGCTGCTCGGCTACGCGACCGCGTTCGAGGGCGGCGGATCGGGCACGCTGCGGCAGCCCCCCGCTTCGACCCCCGCCCTGCCCGAGGACGGCGAACTGCCCGCATAGCCGGCGGGTGCGCGGCCTGCGACCCAGCGGGCCGCGCGCAGCCGAACCGACGCGAATGGCCGCCTCCCCGGGGGAGGCGGCCATTCGCGTCAGCTCGCTGGAGCGGAGGGCTCGTCCAGGTCGGGCAGCGTGATCGGACCGGTGACCGGCTCGAAGCGGTCGACGCTCAGCGCGAGCCGGCGCAGCAGCACCGAGAGCCGCTCGCGCTCCGAGCGGGCGAGCCCGCCCAGCAGGCGCTCCTCGGCATCGCTGAGGCGGGTCATGGCGGCGTCGACGAGGGTGAGGCCGTGCGCGGTCATCTCCACCAGCACGCCGCGACCGTCGTTGGGGTCGGTGAGCCGTCGCACGAGGTCGCGATCGACCATGCGGTCGATGCGGTTGGTCATCGTGCCGCTCGACACCATGGTCTGCTGCACGAGCACCTTGGGGCTCTGCGTGAAGGGCTCGCCCCCGCGGCGCAGCACGGCGAGCACGTCGAACTCCCAGGACGCGAGGCCGGACCGCTCGAAGGCGTGCGCGCGGGCGCGGTCGAGGTGCTTCGTGACGCGCCACAGGCGCGAGAAGATCGCGAGCGGTGCGAGATCGAGATCCGGGCGTGCTCGGGTCCAGTCTGCGATGATGCGATCGACCTCGTCCTCGTGCTTCATCCCTCCATTATCCGGGTTCGGGCGCTGAGCTTCGCGGGTCGTTCCGTCCACCCACGTGAATCGGGGTCACTTTTGGTCGCGTGTTGCCAGGACACGCGGCCAAAAGTGACCCCGATCTCGGAGAGGGGCAGTGGAAGGGGAGGTCCGGGCTGACGATGTGAGCCCGGGCGGATCGTGGCGTTGCGGTGCGGGCGGACGGGACCGTTCGGGGGCGAACGCGAGGAGTCGTACGATCTGGCAGACTTGTACGGTGCCGTTCTCGGTGCGATCCGCCTTGGTGTAATGGCAGCACGACAGCCTTTGGAGCTGTTAGGTCTAGGTTCGAACCCTAGGGGCGGAGCGGAGTTTCGATGCGTAGCATTGAAACGCCGTTCCGCCCTGCGCTCACCAGCGCAGGCAGTATGCAGTGAAGCGGAGCTTCTCTGCGTGTTGGGAGCGGAGTTTCGATGCGTAGCATTGAAACGCCGTTCCGCCCTGCGCTCACCAGCGCAGGCAGAGCTGAAGTGCAGCGAAGCTTCTCCGTGCGCGGAGAGCGAGCTCGCTCGGTAGAACACCCTGGGGAGCCGATCCGGACCTTTCCGGTGCAGGGAGAAGGAGACACACCATGCCAGAACGCTCGCTCGCCGTTGTGATCCTCGCCGCGGGGCAGGGGACGCGGATGAAGTCGTCGCTGCCGAAGGTGCTGCACCGGATCGGCGGCCGCTCGCTCATCGCGCACGTGCTCGACACCGCGGCCGGCCTGTCGCCGCAGCAGGTGCTCGCCGTGGTGCGGCACGACCGGGATCGGGTGGCCGAGGCGATCCTCGATCATGCTCCCGACACCGTGATCGTCGACCAGGATGCTGTCCCCGGTACGGGCCGGGCGGTCGAGCAGGCGCTCGCGGCGCTGCCCGAGCACTTCGAGGGCTCGGTCGTGGTGCTGTCGGGCGACGTGCCCCTGATCGACACGGCCACGCTCGACCGCCTGGTGCGCGGGCACCTCGACGGCGGCCGGGCCATGACGATGCTGTCGGCGATCTTCGACAACCCGACGGGGCTCGGACGCATCTTGCGCGATGCGAACGGCTCGGTCACGGGCATCGTCGAGGAGAAGGACGCGACGGAGGCGCAGCGCCGCATCACCGAGATCAACGGCGGCATCTACGTGTTCGCGCGCCGTGCGCTCGAGTCGGCGCTCGCTCAGATCGACACGAACAACGCCCAGGGCGAGAAGTACCTCACCGACGCCGCGGCCCGCATTCTGTCCGGCGGCGGGGCCGTCGAGGCGGTCGCCACGGACGACCCGTGGATCATCGCGGGGGTCAATGACCGGGCCCAGCTCTCCGAGGCCGGCCGCGAGCTGAACCGCCGCATCGTGCGCGAGCATCAGCGCAGCGGTGTCACGATCCAGGATCCGGCCACCACCTGGATCGACGCCGACGTCTCGATTGCGGCCGACACCGAGATCCTGCCCGGCACCTTCCTGCAGGGCGCGACGACGATCTCGGCGGGGGCTGTGATCGGCCCGGACACCACGCTCGTCGACTGCGAGGTGGGCGAGGGCGCCCGCATCCGCCGCAGCGAGGCCACGCTGGCCGTGTTCGGCCCGGGCGCGAGCGTCGGCCCGTTCGCGTACATCCGGCCGGGCACCGAGCTCGGGGAGGCCGGCAAGATCGGGGCGTTCGTCGAGACCAAGAACGCGAAGATCGGCGACGCCAGCAAGGTGCCGCATCTCAGCTACGTGGGCGACGCGGTGATCGGCTCGGACAGCAACGTGGGCGCCGGCACCATCTTCGCCAACTACGATGGCGTGCAGAAGCACCAGTCCGTCGTGGGCGACGGTGTGCGGATCGGCTCGAAGAACGTGCTGATCGCGCCCGTTACCATTGAGGATGGCACGTACACGGCCGCTGGTACGGTCGTGCGGAAGAACGTCCCCTCGGGGTCGCTGGCGCTCAACGTGGCGCCGCAGCGCAACATCGAGGGGTGGGTAGCCGAGCACCGGCCCGGCACGAGCACCGCGAAAGCGGCGGAACGATCGAACACTGCGAAGGACGGCGGGAAGTAGTACATGAGCAAGATCGAGATGGCGGGGCAGAAGAAGCTCGTCCTCATCACGGGCCGGGCGTACCCCGAGCTCGCCGAGCAGGTGGCCGCCGAACTCGGCGCCGAGCTCGTCCCGACCGACGCGCGCACCTTCGCGAACGGCGAGCTGTACGCGCGGTTCGACGAGAGCGTGCGCGGCGCCGACGCGTTCGTGATCCAGTCGCACACCAACCCGATCAACGAGTGGCTCATGGAGCAGCTCATCATGGTCGACGCGCTCAAGCGGGCCTCCGCGAAGCGCATCACGGTGGTGGCGCCGTTCTACCCCTACTCGCGTCAGGACAAGAAGGGCCGCGGCCGTGAGCCCATCTCGGCGCGTCTCGTCGCCGACCTCTTCAAGGCGGCCGGCGCCGACCGCATCATGTCGGTCGATCTGCATGCGCCGCAGATCCAGGGCTTCTTCGACGGCCCCGTGGATCACCTCTTCGCGATGCCGGTGCTGCTCGACCACTTCAAGCGCACGATCGACCGCGACGACCTCACGGTCGTGTCGCCGGACATGGGCCGCGTGCGCGTCGCCGACGTGTGGAGCGACAAGCTCGACGCGCCGCTCGCGATCATCCACAAGCGCCGCGATCCGCTCGTGCCGAACCAGGTCTCGGTGCACGAGATCGTGGGCGAGGTGAAGGATCGCTGGTGCGTGGTGGTCGACGACATGATCGACACGGGCGGCACTATCGCGAAGGCGGCTGAGGCGCTGAAGGCGAACGGCGCGAAGGGCGTCACGATTGCCTGCACGCACGCGATCTTCTCGGGTCGTGCGACGGAGCACCTCTCGCAGGACTTCATCGATCAGGTGGTCGTGACCGACACGCTGCCGGTCGGCCCGGAGAAGCAGTTCGACAAGCTCACGGTGCTGCCGATCGCCCCGCTGCTCGCGAAGGCGATCCACGAGGTCTTCGAGGACGGCTCCGTCACGAGCATGTTCGAGGGCGCAGCCTGAAGCAAAACGCGCCAGCGTTTTGCCGGGCTGCGGTGCCGCCCATGGCGGCAGCCCACGGAGCGAAGCGCGGGGTGGCAGCCTGAAGCAGAACGCGCCAGCGTTTTGCCGGGCTGCGGTGCCGCCCGCGGCGGCAGCCCACGGAGCGAAGCGCGGGGCGGCGGCGTAGGGCACACGCGCCAGCGCAGGCACCCGCCACGATACGGCTGAGGGCCCGGGAGCATCGCTCCCGGGCCCTCAGCCGTTGCTGCGCGGTGCGATCAGTGCTCGTCGACCACGTCGAGCACCTCGGTGCCGTAGGCGCCGGGCTCGGTGCCGTGGCCGATCCGCTGGTAGACCTCGGGCTTGCGCGAGCGGAGCACGAGGCCCCACACGATGCCGATGATGCCGGCGGCGAAGATCAGGCCGGGCAGGATGAAGGTGGTGGCATCGGGCTGATCCTGATCCAGCATCAGCTGGAAGTTCGCGAGGATCATGATGAATACCCAGAGCAGCGCGAGACCCGAGACGACGGGGGCGACGAGGGTGGTCCAGACGCTCAGCCCGCGGCGGTCGCGGCGGAAGAAGCCGATGACGGCGGCCGCGATGATGGCCATGAGCAGCACGAGCGCGGCGGCGCCCGTGTTGGTCAGCCAGGTGAACATGGTGAGCACGGGGTAGAGGAACGCCATCTCGCCGAACATCGATTCGGCGGCGCCGAAGGCGTCGCCGGCGAGTGCGAAGCCGGCCACCACGATGACCGCGATGACGGTCTGCGCGACCGATCCGGCCCAGGGGGCGCCGTGCTTGCTGGTGTGCGCGAACCAGGCGGGGAGCACGCCTTCGCGGCCGAGCGAGAAGAAGTAGCGCGCGACTGCGTTGTGGAACGACTGGAGCGCCGCGAAGAGGCTCGTGATGAACAGCAGCGTCATGATGTCGGCGAAGATGACGCTCGTGTGCTCGCCCATGAACACGAACATGAGGTCGGGGCCGAACTCCTGCGAGGCGCCGACGATGCTCGACGGGCCGATGCCGACGGAGAAGGCCCAGGCGCTGAACGCGTAGAAGACGCCGATGATCGCGACGGCCGCGTAGGTGGCCCGGGGCACGGTTCGCTTCGGATCCTTCGCCTCCTCGCCGTAGATGGCGGCGCCCTCGAAGCCCATGAACGCGGCCACGCCGAAGACGAGGATGATGCCGAGCGCGGGGCCGAAGAGGTGGGTGGGGTCGAGGGTGGCGGCGGAGACGCCCTCGGGGGCGACGTTCAGCGAGACGATGTCGAAGATGATGACGACGAGGAACTCGAGGCCGACGAGCACGCCGAGCACCTTCGCGGAGAGGTCGACGCGGTTGACGCCGAGCACGCCGACGACGACGATGCAGAGCAGGATCCAGAGCCACCAGGGCGAGGCGAAGCCGAACTTCGCTTCGAGGAACATGGAGAGCTGGAATCCGAACAGGCCGTAGATGCCGACCTGCATCGCGTTGTAGGCGACGAGGGCGATGAGCGAGGCGCCCACGCCGAGCGGGCGGCCGAGGCCGCGCGAGATGTAGGCGTAGAAGGCGCCCGCGTTGGTGATGAAGCGGCCCATCGCGGTGTACCCGACGGCGAAGACCGTGAGGATCACCGCGATGAGCAGGAAGCCGAGGGGCACGCCGAGCGAGCCGGTGACGGCGAAGGAGGTGGTGACGCCGCCGGCGACGACGGTGAGCGGCGCGGAGGCCGCGATGATCATGAAGGTGATGGCCGGCACGCCGAGTGTGCGGCGGCTGAGCCCCGCGTCGTGCGGCGCTTCGGTTGGGACAGCTGGGGCGGTCATGGTGGTTTCCTCTCGGGATGGCTGCGTTGCCGGTGCGCCGAGGATGGCGCCGGAGGCATGCTCGTGTTGAGTCTATGAATCGACAGGGAAAGATCGAAGGGGAAGGCTGTGCGGAGGGCGCACGGGAGTTGACGATGCGCGCATGGCTGTCCAAATGGATAGTGGCGGATCCGGCGCGACGGCGACGGACGGCCTGACCGCCAGTGCGGATCCCGGCCGTTCGCTTGACTGTGAGCGCGGCGCGGTGACGGGCACTCCCGCTGCGGCGCTTCCCGTGCTATGAAGAGGGCACGGAAGCGCCGGGCCGCGGTCGACGGAGACCGAGGCACCGCTGCCGCGGATCCGGAGAAGATCCCGGGTCCCCGGCATCCGGCGGTATCGAGAACCCTCACACCACTCAGGCTCCCCGGAGCGCGGAAACAAGGAAGTCTCCCATGAACGACACCTCTCAGAACCAGCTCGCAAGGAACAGGCTCGGCGTCGCGTCGATCGTCTTCCTCGTGCTCGCCGCGGTCGCACCGGTCACCGTCGCGATCGTGGTGCTGCCGCTCGCGATCTCCTTCGGCAACGGCGGTGGCACCCCCGTCGCGGTCGTGATCGTCGCGATCGCGCTGCTGCTCTTCGCGGTCGGCTACGCGCAGATGACGAAGGAGCTCACGAACGCCGGCGGCTTCTACGCCATCGCGGTGAAGGGGCTCGGCCGGGCCGCGGGTCTCACCACCGGCATCATCGCGACCATCGGCTACAACGTCTTCGTCGCGGGCGCGCTCGGCACCATCGGCTTCTTCACCGGGGCGGTGGCACTGCCCGTCATCTTCGGCTTCGAGCTGCACTGGTACCTCTGCGGCGTCGTGCTGGGCGTCGTGGTCTTCCTGCTCGCGCGCTCCGGCATCCACGTCAGCGCCGTCGTGCTCGGCGTCGCGCTCGTGCTCGAGATCCTGCTCATCCTCGCCTTCGCGTTCTCGGTGCTCTTCACGACGGGCTTCGACATCCAGGCGATCACCCTCGCATTCAGCCCCGAGATCCTGGTGGGCGGATCCGTCTGGATCGCGCTGCTGCTCGTCGCCACCGCGTTCATCGGATTCGAGGCCACGGCCCTGTTCGGCGAGGAGGCGCGCGAGCCCCGCAAGACGATCCCGCGCGCCACCTACGTGGCGATCATCCTCATCGGCGCCCTGCACGCCTTCGGCGCGTGGGCGATCGTGAGCGCGCTCGGCGTCTTCGACGCGCAGCAGGCCGGGCTCGACCACCTCGAGGGCGGCGACCTCACCCTCATGCTCATGGACCAGTACCTCGGGCCGGTGATGGGAATCGTCGCCATCGTGCTGCTCGTGGTCAGCCTGTTCGCGGCGCAGCTCGCCTTCCACAACTCGGCCGCGCGCTACCTCTACGCGCTCGGCCGCGCCCGGGTGCTGCCCGCCTGGCTCGCGCAGACCAACGCGAAGGGGGCGCCCCAGCGCGGCCTCGCCGTGAACCTGATCTTCGCGCTCGTCATCGCGGGCATCTTCGCGGTCTTCGTCGAGACCGACCCCGAGGGCAACCCGCTGCCGCCGGTGGCGACCCTGGTGCCGGTGGGGCTCGGATTCGGCACGCTCTCGATCATGATCGTGCAGGCGATCGCAGCGCTCGCCGTGGTGGTCTACTTCCGCCGCAAGCGCGATCCGCGCATCTGGAGCACCCTCGTCGCGCCCGGTCTCGGCTTCCTCGCGCTGCTGCTCTTCAGCGTCATGGCCATCGTCAACTTCGACCTCGTCGCCGGGTCGAGCGCGCTGTACGTGCTCATGCTGCCCTGGGTGCTGGTGCTCGCGGTGGTCGGCGGCGTGATCTACGCCCGCTATCTGCAGACGAAGCGGCCGGAGACCTACGCGAGCCTGTCGCAGGATCTCGAGAGGTTCGAGGAGCTGGAGGGCGCCGGCGCGCCCGAGTGATCCGAGCGGTGCGAGCGGTGCGAGCGGGCCCGGGCCGGGCCCGCTCGCACCCCCTCACGCCGCGATGAACGCGGCCCGCACCTCGTCGTGGGGCAGCGCGAAGCTCTCGTGGCCGTTGCGGCCGACGGTGTCGCGCGCGGCGACGAGGGCGTTGAGCACGGCCTCCTCGGTCGCCTCGACGACGCCGGTGAAGAGTGGATCGATGCGGCCCCAGGCGAGGTGGGCGATCTGCTCCACCACGGGCCCCGCCGCCATCCGCGATCCGAAAGAGCCCTCGTTGGCCGTGGAGAAGGCGAGGAAGATGTCCCCGGAGAAGTGGCTGCCGGTCGTGCCCGTGCGGGCGAGGCCGAGCGGTACGCGGCGGGCGAGGGCCTCGCACTGGTCGGGGAGCAGGGGTGCGTCGGTGGCGACGACCACGATGACGCTGCCGGCGCCGGGGACGGCGCGGGCGCCCGCGAGCTCCCGGCCGAACCAGTCGCTCGTCTCCATCGGGTTGGGGGCCTGCGATGCGCGGCCGAGCGGGCGGCCGACGACCTTGAGCTCTTCGCGCGAGCCGAAGTTGGCCTGCAGCAGCACGCCCACAGTGTAGGACTCGTCGCCGATCCGCACGGTGCGCGAGGCGGTGCCGGTGCCGCCCTTGAAGCCGTAGCAGTTCATGCCGGTGCCGCCGCCGACGCTCCCCTCGGCGAGCGGTCCGCCGCACGCCGAGTCGAGGGCCTGCTCGGCGTGCTCGGGGTGCACCGTGTCGGCGTTGATCGAGTTGAGGTAGCCGTCCCAGGTCTCTCCCACGACGGGCAGCATCCACGCCGCCGCGCTCTCGGGGTGGTGCGCGGCCATCCAGCGGTCGATGCCTCGGTGCACCGCGCCCACGGCGTGCGAGTTGGTGATGGCGATGGGCGCCTGCAGCTGGCCGGACTCCTCGATCCAGCTGCGGCCGGTGAGCTCGCCGTTGCCGTTGAGGACTGCGACGCCGGCGGCGCAGGGGAGCCCCGCTCGCTTGCGGCCGCGGGGCAGGATCGCGGTGACGCCGGTGCGCGAGACGACAGGGGCGTCCTCCGCGATCGTGACGAATCCGACCTCGAGGCCCGGCACGTCGGTGATGGCGTTCAGCGGGCCCGGCTCTCCGTCGAGGGGCACGCCGAGGTCGCGGGCGCGCGGCGACTGCGGCTGCTGCTGCGGCTGCTCGGGCGAGGGCTCCGAAGTATTGAACATTGTTTAATCCTTCCGTTTGTGATTACACTACCGTTCAGAGGCGATGAAAGCGATTGTTCGATCAGTGTTCGAGAAAGCCTCTGCGATCCGATGACGAGGGAGTCGACATGTCAGCACCGTCCACCACAGTAACGGCGACGAAGGACGGAGCGCTCGCCGCCGGCCGACTCGGCACCTGGGACATCGTCTTCTTCGTGATCTCCGCGGCGGCGCCGCTCACCGTCATCGTCAGCGGCGCGATCACCTCGTTCCGCATGGGCGGCATCGGCGCCCCCGGTGCCATCCTCTTCGCCGGCGCCGTGCTCATCTGCTTCGCGCTCGGCTTCACCGCCATGTCGCAGAGCGTGCGCAACGCCGGCGCCTTCTACGCGTACGTGTCGCGCGGGCTCGGCAAGCCGGCGGGCCTCGGGGTCTCCTCGGTGACGGTGTTCGCCTACGTGGCGCTCGTCGTCTGCTTCTACGGCTTCATCGGCTTCTTCGCCGAGTTCACCTTCGCCGAGCTCTTCGGGCTCGAACTGCACTGGGGCGTCTACTCGATCGCCGCGGTGCTCATCGTGGGGCTGCTCGGCTACAACAAGGTCGACGTGGGCGCGAAGGTGCTCGCCGTGCTGCTCACCCTCGAGGTCGCGATCCTGCTCGTGCTCGCCGTGTCGGTGCTCGCCGACGGCGGCCCCGAGCCCGCCAGCCTCGCCTCCTTCGACCCGCAGAACGTGTTCTTCGCCCCGGGCGCCGGTGCGCTCTTCGTGATCGGTTTCGGCGCCTATCTCGGCTTCGAGAGCACCGCGATCTACGCGGAGGAGGCGAAGCGCCCCGAGCGCACCGTGCCCCGCGCCACCATCATCGCGATCGCCTTCCTCGGACTGTTCTACGCCTTCACCTTCTGGATCCTCACCCTCGCCTTCGGAGCCGACGGCCTCATCGAGCTCGCCCGCAGCGACGCATTCGAGACGCTCGTCATCGAGGGCACGGGCGACTACGCCGGCGCCTGGGCGGCGTTCGTCATGAAGATCCTCATCGTCACCAGCTTCTTCGCCTGCGTGCTCGCCTTCCACAACGCCTGCACCCGCTACCTCTTCTCGCTCGGCCGCGAGGGACTGCTGCCGCGGGCCCTCGGCCGCGCGAGCGCCCGCAGCCAGTCGCCGGCCCTCGCGAGCCTCACGCTCTCGGCGATCTCGCTGCTCGCCGTCGTGGTCGCCCTGCTGCTGCGCGCCGACCCGTTCCTCGGGCTCGCCATCTGGACCTACGCGACCGGCGTGCAGGGGCTCGTCTTCGCGCAGGCCGTCACCGCGGTCGCGGTGGTCTGGTACTTCGTGAAGGATCGCCGCGGTCACAGCGCGTGGCGCGTCATCGTGGCCCCGGCCATCGGCGCGGTCGGCCTCATCGTCGGCTACATCCTCATCGTGACGAACTTCGAGGTGGTCACCGGGCTCGAAGGTCCCATCAACCAGGTGCTGCTGCTGCCGACGCCGATCCTCTTCATCGGCGGCATCATCGTGGGCCTCGTGCTCAAGCGGCGCAAGCCCGCCTACTACGCGAGCCTCACCGAATCGGTGAAGGTCGTGCCCCAGCCCGTCACGGAGTGAGGGCGCCCGGAGGCCGGTAGGCTGACACCATGAACGCGACCGCGCGACGCCGCCACGAACGCCGCGAAGACATCATCCGCGCGTTCTGGCGGGTCGCCCGGTCGCGGCCCCGCAGATCGGTCAACGTGCGCTCCGTCGCGGCCGAGGCCGAGATGAGCCCGGCCAACGTGCTGCACTACTTCGCGAGTCTCAACGAGCTGCAGATCACCGCGCTCGCCGGCGCGATGGAGCAGTTCAGTGAGCGCCGCCAGCGCATCATCGACCGCCCCGAGAGCGCCACCGAGCGCATCTACGCCCTCATCGACGCGGGCGTGCCCGACGAGATCAGCGACGAGCTGCGCTACGTGTACGAGAGCGTGCCGATCCTCGCCGAGCACCCCGAGTACCTGCCCGCGCACCGCGCCCTCACCGAGCGCCAGATCATGCTCTACCGCACCCTCATCGAGATCGGGGCGGGCACGGGGGAGTTCGCCCTCGCATCGCCGCCGGGCGTCATCGCCCGCAACCTCGTCGCGCTCGAGGACGCCTACGACCTCTACCCGCTCGTGGGCGACCGCACCCCGCGGGAGGAGTGCCGCGCCGCGGTGCGCAGCTACGCCGAGCTCGCGCTCGGCATTGCGCCGCGGGAGCAGTAGCGCTCGCACCGCTCGGCCCGGCACCGGCCGGCCTCGCGGACGGTCCGGGATCCGCCCCCGCACGCCGAAGGGCCCGGGCGCGCACTGCGCCCGGGCCCTTCGCGAACTGCTCCCTAGAGCGTCTCGCCGAGCTTGAAGCCCTTCACATCGTCGCCCTCGCGGGTGTACGAGAAGCCGTCGGCGCCGATGGTCACGGCCATCTCGCTGTCGTCGGTGCGGGCCACGACCGGCTGCGGCTTGCCGTCGAGGTCGAGCACGAGCGAGGCATCGGTGTACCACGACGGCACGACGGGGTTGCCCCACCAGTCGCGGCGCTGGTTGTCGTGCACGTCCCAGGTGACGACCGGGTTGTCGGGGTCGCCGGTGTAGTAGTCCTGGGTGTAGATCTCGACGCGGTGGCCGTCGGGATCGCGCAGGTACAGGTAGAACGCGTTGGAGACGCCGTGGCGGCCGGGCCCGCGCTCGATGTGGTCGCTGAGACGCAGCGCGCCGAGCTTGTCGCAGATCGCGAGGATGTTGTGCTTCTCGTGGGTCGCGAAGGCGACGTGGTGCATGCGAGGGCCGTCGCCACCGGTGGCGGCGGTGTCGTGCACGGTCGGCTTGCGGCGCAGCCACGCGGCGTAGACGGTGCCCTCGTTGTCCTGGATGTCCTCCGTGACGCGGAAGCCGAGATCCTGGTAGTGGCGCACCGCACGGGGCACGTCGGGGGTGACCTGGTTGAAGTGATCGAGACGCACGAGCTCGCCCGGCTTCTGCAGGTCGTAGCGCCACGCGAGACGCTCGACGTGCTCGGTCTGGTAGAAGAACTCGTAGGGGAAGCCGAGCGGATCGACCACGCGCACCGAATCGCCGATGCCCTTCACGAAGCCCTGCTCGTTGCGGCGCACATCGCAGCCGAGCTCGGTGTAGAAGGCGACAGCCTTGTCGAGATCCTCGGGGGTGCGCACGCGGTACGAGAATGCGGCGACCGCAGCGACCGGACCCTTGCGCAGCACGAGGTTGTGGTGGATGAACTCCTCGGTCGAGCGGAGGTAGATCGCATCGTCGTCTTCCTCGGTCACGTAGAGGCCGAGCACGTCGACGTAGAACTCGCGCGATGCGGCGAGGTCGGTGACGACGAGCTCCATGTAGGCGCAGCGCAGGATGTCGGGCGCCTCCGCCTGCGGGGTCGTGACGGGGTTGTCGGTCTCGATCGGGGCCTCGGTAGTGACCCAGAAGCCCGAGGAGGTCTTGTCGCTTTCGTTGAGTTTTGCCATGGGAGCGTCCTTGCTGTGTGTGAGTGAGGGGGGAGGGGCAGGATCCGGACCGCGCATCGGAGGCGGCCCGGACCCCGATGGGTTAGTTGCCGGCGCCGAAGCGGGGGAAGTGGGCGGTGCCGAGCGTGATGTGCACGGCCTGCTGATCGGTGTAGAAGTCGATCGAGCGGTAGCCGCCCTCGTGACCGAGGCCCGAGGCCTTCACGCCGCCGAACGGGGTGCGCAGGTCGCGCAGGTTGTTCGAGTTGAGCCACACCATGCCGGCCTCGACCGCGTGCGCGAAGTTGTGCGCGCGCTTCAGATCGGAGGTCCAGATGTAGGCCGCGAGACCGTACTTGGTGTTGTTGGCGAGCTCGAGCGCCTCCTCCTCGGTGTCGAAGGGCGTGATCGCGACCACGGGGCCGAAGATCTCCTCCTGGAAGATGCGGGCGTCGGGCGAGACGTCGGCGAAGGCGGTCGGGGCGACGAAGTTGCCCTCGGGGAAGCCCTCCGGACGGCCGCCGCCGGCGATGAGGCGGCCCTCGCTCTTGCCGATCTCGACGTAGCTCATGACCTTCTCGTAGTGCTCGGGGTGCACGATCGCGCCCACCTCGGTCTTCGGGTCCGAGGGGAGACCCACCACGATGTTCTTGGTGCGCTCGGCGTAGCGCTCCACGAACTCGTCGTAGATGCCGCGCTGCACGAGGATGCGGCTGCCGGCGGTGCAGCGCTCGCCGTTCAGGCTGAACACGCCGAAGACCGTGGCGTCGAGCGCGGTCTCGAGGTCGGCGTCGTCGAAGACGACCGCGGGGCTCTTGCCGCCGAGCTCCATCGACAGACCCTTGAGGAAGGGCGCCGAGTTGCCGAAGATGATCTGGCCGGTGCGGCTCTCGCCCGTGAACGAGATGAGCGGCACGTCGGGGTGCTTGACGAGCGAGTCGCCCGCCGACTCGCCGAAGCCGCCGACGAGGTTGAAGACGCCGTCGGGGACGCCGGCCTCGCGGAAGATCTCGCCCCAGAGCGATGCCGAGAGCGGGGTGAACTCGGCCGGCTTCAGCACGACGGTGTTGCCGGTCGCGAGGGCGGGGCCGAGCTTCCACGACTCGAGCATGAAGGGGGTGTTCCACGGGGTGATGAGACCCGCGACGCCGATCGGCTTGCGGTTCACGTAGTTGATCTGCACGCCGGGCACCTTGAAGGTGTCGTCGTGCTGCGCCACGATCAGGTCGGCGAAGAAGCGGAAGTTCTCGGCCGCGCGACGCGCCTGACCCTTGGCCTGCGTGATCGGCAGGCCCGAGTCGAAGCTCTCGAACTGCGCGAGCTGCTCGTCACGCGACTCGACGATGTCGGCGACCTTGTGCAGGATGCGCGAGCGCTCGCGCGGCTTCATCTTCGGCCAGGGGCCCTCTTCGAACGCGCGCTTCGCTGCGGCGACCGCGAGGTCGATGTCGGCCTTCTGGCCCGAGGCGGCCATGATGTAGGTCTCGTTGGTGACGGGGTTGAGCACCTCGAACTCTTCGCCGCCGACCGAGTCGACGTGCTTGCCGTCGATGAAGTGGCGGATTTTGTCTGGCAGCCCTGCGGGCTTTTCCTGGGTCATGCTTTCGCCTCCGGTGATGGGGTTTCGGTGGTGGGTCTGTGGGGGATGGTCAGGCGGCCTGGATCGGGTGACGGTCGGCCGCGTGCTTGTGCTCCTCCGAGTGGGTGAGCACGGCTTCGAGGGTGGCGGTGCGGTGGGCGCGAGCCACCATCTCGATGTCGAGCGGATCCGCGCGGCTCTCGATGAGCTGCAGGAGCCGTTCGTGCTCCTCGACCGATTCCTGCGCTCGCCCGGGCACGAAGCTGAAGGACGAGTTGCGCAGCACCTTCATGCGGTTCCAGCCGCGGTGCACGAGGTCGAGGATGTGAGGGTTGGGGCAGGTTTCGAACAGCACGCTGTGGAACTCGAGGTTGAGCTCGGTGAAGCGCAGCGGATCGAAGGCGGTGAGCGACTCGCGCATGGTCTCGTTGACGGCGCGGGCGCGGGTGATCTGGTCGGCCGTGATGTGCGGCGCGGCGAGACCGGTCGCCGCGCCCTCGACGAGCGCGAGGGTCTGCATGGTGTGCAGGTACTCGGTCTCCTTGACGAGCGAGACCTGCGCGCCGACGTTGCGCTCGAAGGTGACGAGCTGTTCGGCCTCGAGGCGGCGGATCGCCTCGCGCACCGGCACGACCGACATGTCGAGCTCGTTCGCGATGGTGGCGAGCACGAGCCGGTAGCCGGGCACGTACTGGCCGCTGTCGATCCGGCTTCGGACCAGGCGGTACGCGCGCTCGGACTTCGATTCGGTGGCCATGACTACGCCTGCGCTTCCTTCTCGCCGCGCGCGGCCTCGTACTTCGCCTTCCACTCGGCGTTCATCGGGAAGAGACCGTCGACGGGGGCGCCCTGGGCGACCTGCTCGGCGACCCACGCGTCGGCCTCCTCCTGCGCGGCGGCCTCGCGGGCCACTTCGTCGAGCAGGAAGGGCGGGATCACGATGACGCCGTCGCGGTCGCCCATGATGATGTCGCCGGGCTGCACGGCTGCGCCGCCGCAGGCGATGGTGACGTCGGTCTCCCACGGCACGTGGCGCCGGCCGAGCACGCTGGGGTGCGCGCCCTGCGAGAAGACGGGGATGTCGAACTGCTGCACGGCTGCGAAGTCGCGCACGCCGCCGTCGGTGACGATGCCGGAGGCGCCGCGCACCTGGGCGCGCAGAGCGAGCACGTCGCCCACGGTGCCGGTGGAGGGGATGCCGCGGGCCTCGACGACGAGCACCTCGCCCTCGTTCACGGTGTCGAAGGCGCGCTTCTGGGCGTTGAAGCCGCCGCCGTGCTGCTTGAACAGGTCGGGGCGGAAGGGGATGAAGCGCAGGGTCTTCGCGGTGCCGAGGATCGTGTCGCCCTCGTGGTTCGGGTGCACGCCGTCGATGAAGATGTCGACGTAGCCGCGCTTGCGCAGTGCGGCGGAGACGGTGGCCACGGCCACGCCGTCGAGCAGTTCGCGGATCTCGGCGGTGAGGGGGCTCGACTCGGGCTGCTCGTCGAGCGGGGTGGCGCGGCCGGCGGCGACCGCGGCCGCGTGCTCGTCCTCGCTGCCCCACGCCTCGATGCGCTGCTTGTCGTCGACGGCGGGCGTGTTGCCGAAGTCGCCGAAGGCGTGCTCGCCCTGGGTGACGGTGGTGATGAGGCGGCCGGTGGAGGGTGCGCCGGGCGCGTTCGGCGCGTCGACCTCGACCTCGACGACGTCGCCGGGGATCACGACCGATGAGCCCGCGGGAGTGCCCGTGAGGATGACGTCGCCGGTCTCGAGGGTCATGTGCTGCGAGAGGTCGGCGACGAGCTGGCCGAAGGGGAACTTGAGGGTGTCGCTCGTGTCGTCCTGCGCGAGCTCGCCGTTGACCCAGGTGCGCACGCGCCACTGATCCTGGCCGATGCCGTCGGTGGGGATCGCGGCCGGGCCGACGGGGGTGTAGCCGTCGCCGCCCTTGTTGCGCACGTTGGAGCCCTTGTCTGCGGCGCGCAGGTCGTAGAGGCCGAAGTCGTTGGCGGCGGTGACGAAGGCGACGTGCTTCCAGCCGTCCTCGGGGGAGACCCAGCGGGCTGGTTCACCGATGACGAGGGCGACCTCGCCCTCGAAGGCGAGCAGCTCGGTGCCCGCGGGGCGCTCGATCGTGCTGCCCGTGGGGGCCAGCGAGGAAGCCGGCTTGAAGAAGTAGGAGGGGAATGCGGGGGTGCGGCCGCGCTGCGCGATCCGCGACGGATAGTTGAGATGGACGGCAATGATCTTGCCGGGGGTCTCGATTCCGTACGTCATGGCTACCTCGCTCATCTGGCTCCGTCCGGGGACGGGGCTCGTTGTATTTCTTATCGTATACGATCTGGGCGGTTTTGGGAAGTGCTGGGCGCGACCCGCCGCTTCCCCTGGCACGGAGCCCCGAACGGCTGCTGCTTCGCCTCTGCGATCGGCATTTCGGGACTCCGTGCTTCGGGTGAGGCGGGTGCTAGTAGCTGGAGCGCTCTGCGGTGCCCGCGCCCGTGAAGCGATCCACCATGGCCTCGGTCTGGCGGGCGAGGATCGCGACATCCGCGCCCACGGCGACGAAGGAGGCGCCGGCCGCGATGTAGCGCTCGGCGTCGGCCGGCACGAAGGCGTTGACGCCCACCGGCTTGCCCGCGGCGACGCCGGCGGCGATCGCGCGCAGCACCGACTCCACCACCTCGGGGTGATTCTGCTGCCCGAGCAGCCCCATCGACGCCGCGAGGTCGGAGGGGCCGACGAAGATCGCATCGATCCCGTCGACCGCCACGATCCGCTCGACGTCCGCGATGGCGGTCGCCGACTCGATCTGCACCGTCAGGCTGATCGTCTCCGAGGCGCGGCCGAGATATCCCTCCACCCGATTCCAGCGGGCCGAGCGGGCGAGCGCCGAGCCGACGCCGCGCACCCCGCCGCCGGCCGAGCCGTCCGGGTAGCGCACCGCCCGCACGATCTCGGCGGCCTGCTCGGCGGAGTCGACCATCGGGATCAGCAGGTTCTGCGCGCCGAGGTCGAGGAACTGTTTGATGGTGACGGTGTCCCCGTACGGCGGGCGCACGAGGGGTGCCACGGGGTAGGCCGACATCGCGTAGAGCTGCGCGAGCACCGACTCGAGTCCGTTGGGGGAGTGCTCGGCGTCGAGCAGCACCCAGTCGCAGCCGCTGCCGGCCACGATCTCGGCGGTGATGGGGCTGCCGGCGCAGGCCCACAGGCCGATGAGCGGGCGGTCCGCCGCGTCGAGGCGTTCGCGCAGGGTCGCGGGAAGCTCTACACGAATCGGCATGTCACCGATCCCAGCTCGTGGTAATCGGCGTGCACGGTGTCGCCGCGCTCGACCCACATGGGCTTGGTGAACGAGCCCGCGAGGATGATCTCGCCCGCTTCGAGAGTCTGCCCGTGCTGGGCGAGCTTGTTCGCGAGCCAGGCCACTCCGAGCGCGGGGTGACCGAGCACCGCCCCGGCGACGCCGGAGTCCTCGATGGTCTCGTTGCGGTAGAGCAGCGCCTTCGCCCAGGTGAGGTCGAGCTCGTCGGCCTTCACGGGGCGGCCGCCCAGCACCATCGCGCCCATCGCGGCGTTGTCGCTGATGGTGTCTACGATGGTGCGGCCCTCGAGCTCCAGGTGCGAGTTGAGCACCTCGAGGGCGGGCACCACGTAGGCGGTGGCGTCGAGCACGTCGAAGATCGTGGTGCCCGGGCCCGAGAGCGGCTTCGAGAGCACGAAGGCGAGTTCGACCTCGATGCGCACGTTCGAGTAGCGGTCGAACTCGAGCACCGATCCGGATTCGTAGACCATGTCGTCGTGGATCACGCCGTAGTCGGGTTCGGAGATGCCGGTCGCGACCTGCATCACCTTCGAGGTGAGGCCGATCTTGTGCCCGACGAGGCGGGCTCCTGCCGCGATCCGGCGATCCGACCACACCTTCTGGATGGCGTACGAATCCTCGATCACCATGCCGGGGTAGCGGGAGGTGAGCTTCGGCAGGATCGCGCGATCCTTGTCCGCCTGCACCAGTTCATCCGCGATGGATTCGATCTGTGACTGCTCGAGCACGAGGCCTCCGTTTCTGCGTGTGCGCGGTGCTGCGCTCTGCAGCCCCGCGTCGCCTGACTGTGATCGTATACGATCCGCGGGGCGGAGCGCCAGTGCGCCCCTCGCGAGAACCGTGTCGTTTTCGTGACATTTCTGCCGCGCCGCCCGACTTGTTTTTATTGTCAACGTGCGTAGAATGAAATCCGACGGCACGCCGAAGTGACGTCCATCGCATCTGATGGGACCCTGTTCCCGGGCTGCGCGGTGGAGCTGCAACGGTGCCTCACCCTCACCCACATCTCCGAAGACGAGAGAAGTAGACATGATGAAGAAAACCCTCACGGGCCTCGCAGCCGTCGCTGCAGCGGCGCTCGCGCTGACCGCCTGCTCCTCGGGCGGGGCGGACGCCGGCAACGGGGACGCGGGCGGCGAAGGCGCCGTCGCACCCCTCAACGTCGGCAACTTCCTTGACGTGACCTCCTGGGATCCCGCTCTCGCCGACATCGGCTTCGACGGCCCCTACCTGTCCGCCATCTACGACCCGCTGGTCGTCGACAACGGCAAGGGCGAGCCCGAGGCGGCCCTCGCCACCAAGTGGGAGGTCTCCGAAGACTTCAAGACCATCACGATGGACCTCCGCACCGACGCCGTGTTCTCCAACGGCGAGGAGTTCAACGCCGAGGCCGCGGTCAAGAGCCTCGAGTACCTCAAGCAGGGCGTGCGCTCGCAGGAGGCCTACACCAAGGTCGACAGCTTCGAGGCCGTCGACGAGGACACCATCGCGATCCACCTCAACCAGCGCGACGACACGATCCTGTACTTCATGGGTCTCGGCCGCAGCTACATGATGGCCCCCTCCGCCATCGACGACGGCAGCCTCGCCACCGCCCCCGTCGGATCGGGCCCCTACACGCTCTCCGACTCGAGCGTCGCCGGCTCCGAGTACCACTTCGACAAGGTCGCCGACCACTGGGCCGCAGCCGACTTCCCCTTCGACCCGCTCGTGATCTCGCCGCTCAGCGACCCGACCGCGATGCTCAACGGCCTCGAAGGCGGCCAGTTCAACGTCATCTACGGCGACCAGACCGCGATCGACATGGCCCCCGACTACGATTGGAACGTCAGCTCCGGCGTCGCCACCTGGGTCGGCCTGCAGTTCACGGACCGCACCGGATCCACCGAGATGGGCAAGCCCCTCGGCGACCTCAAGGTGCGCCAGGCCCTCAACTACGCCTTCAACGGCGCTGAGATGCTGGGCGCGATCGGCCAGGGCGCCGGCGTCGACACCAACCAGGTGTTCCCCGACGGCACCACCGGCAACCTGCCCGAGCTGAACGACCTCTACGCGCCGAACATCGAGACCGCGAAGAAGCTGCTCGCCGAGGCGGGCTACGCCGACGGCTTCGAGGTGAAGATGCCGATGGCTCAGCCCTTCCAGGCCTGGCAGGCCACCGTCGAGCAGGTCTTCGGCGAGCTGAACATCAAGGTGACCTGGGACGAGTTCCAGTTCATGGACTACATGGGCAACGCCCCCACCTACCCGATGTTCATCGGCGTGATCTCGATGGACGGCAACGCCGTCGCCACCGTCGAGCGCCAGATCGTCAACCCGCAGTGGTACAACCCCACCCCGGGCGTCGACGGCTTCCCCGAGATCAAGGCGCAGGCCGACAAGGTCTTCACCGCCGAGCCCGGCGAGGCCCAGACGGCCGAGATCGAGAAGCTCAACGAGATGGTCACCGATCAGGCCTTCTACTCGGTGTGGTACCAGGCCAACAACGCCTACATCTCCACGTCGGAGTTCACCGTCACGCCGGTCATCGGCATGATGTTCCCGACGCTCCGCCACATCAACCTCGAAGGCTGATCCGCCGCTGAGCCCCGTTCCCCCGACGCTGTCGAAGGGAACGGGGCTCAACGGCCGGGCCCACCCGTCTCGTCACGCGCGGAGCGAGTCGCAGAATCTCGCCTCCCGCGAGCCTGCGGCTCGCCTCGCCCGCTCGGGACGACGATATGTAACAACTCGACTCAGGAGATCCGATGCTCTCATTCACGCTCAAGCGGCTGCTCTCGGGGGTGATCCTGCTGTTCGCCGTCGCGACAGGCACATTCTTCCTCGCGCACGCCGCGATCCCAGATCCCACGCTCGGCCTGCTCGGCAGCGCCGCAACGCCCGAGGCCCAGGCCGCGCTCGCGCAGAAGATCGGCACGGATCGACCGCTGCTCGTGCAGTTCGGCGACTGGATCGGCGGCATGCTGCGCGGCGACTTCGGCGACTCCTGGAAGAACTTCCAGCCCATCGGCAAGCAGATCGCCCTCAAGCTGCCGGTCACGCTCTCCGTCGTGACCGTCTCCATCCTGCTCTCGGCCGTGCTCGGCGGCGTGCTCGGCGTCGTCGCCGGCCTCCGCCCCAACACCTGGATCGACCGCGCCGTCAAGGCCGGTTCCGTGATCCTCTTCGCGCTGCCCGGCTTCTGGGTCGCGCTCGTGCTCGTGATGACCTTCGCGGTGCAGCTCAAGTGGTTCCCGGCCGTCGGCTACACGCAGCCTTCGCAGTCCGTGGGCGGCTGGCTGCAGTCGATCACGCTGCCGGCGATCGCCCTCGCGCTCGGCGCGATCGTGATGATCGCCGAGCAACTGCGCAACGCCATCATGCAGGCCGACCGCCAGGACTACGTGCGCACGCTGCGCAGCCGCGGCCTGCCCCAGTGGCGCGTCGTGATCCACCTGCTGCGCAACGCCGCCCCGGCCTCGCTCACGATCCTCGCCCTCATGTTCGTCGGCCTGCTCTCGGGCGCCATCGTCGTCGAGCAGATCTTCGCCCTGCCGGGCATCGGCGCCATGACGCAGGGCGCCTCCCAGAACGGCGACATCCCGATGCTGCTCGGCATCACGGTGATCACCGTCATCTTCGTCGTCATCGTCAACTTCCTGCTCGACATCCTGCTCGGCTGGATCAACCCGAAGGCTCGTGTGAAATGACCGCACCGATCACCGACACCGTCGCCGACGCCGTCGACTCGCGCGGCGGCCGCCGCGGCACGACGTTCGCCCGCTTCCTGCGCCGCCCCGCCGGCGCCATCACCACCGTGCTGCTGCTGCTCATCGTGCTCGTCGCGGTGTTCGCGCCCTGGCTCTCGCCCCACGACCCCAACGCGGTCGACCTCGGCCTCACCCGCGCGCTGCCCAGCGCCGAGCACCCGCTCGGCGGCGACACGACCGGCCGCGACGTGCTCAGCCGCATCATCTGGGGCACCCAGATCACCCTGTGGGGCGCCCTCGTCGCGATCGTCACCTCGCTCGTGATCGGCGTGCCCTCGGGCCTCGCCGCCGGCTACTACGGCGGCACCGTCGACCGCATCGGCACCTGGATCAGCGACGGACTCCAGGCCATCCCCGGCATGATCATCCTGCTGATCGTCGCCGCGGCCTTCCGCAACGACTTCACCGTGCTCATGATCACCGTCGGCGTCTTCATGGCCCCCGGCTATTTCCGCCTCACCCGCTCCACGGTCATGGCGGTCCGCGGCGAGGCCTACGTCGACGCGGCGAAGGTGGCGGGCCTGTCCGACATCCGCATCATGGGGCGCCACGTCATCCGCGCCGTCATCGCCCCGATCGTCATCCAGTCGGCCCTCACCGCAGGCATGGCGATGGGTATGCAGGCCGGCCTGCAGTTCCTCGGCATCGGCGGCGGCACCACCCCCGGCTGGGGCGCCGCGATGAACGAGGGCTTCCGCGTCATGCGCACCGATCCGCTGCTGCTGCTCTGGCCCTCGCTCGCGCTCGGCATCACCATCGCCGCGCTCGCCATCATGGGGTCGACGCTCGCCGACGTCATCAGCGTCAAGACGCCGACGCTGTCGCGCCGGGAGCGGAAGCGGATCGCGCGCCTCAACGCCGAGAAGAAGCCCGCCGGCGCCACCGCGACGACGACCGGCTCGATCTCGGTCGCCGCCGTCGACTCGGCGGTGCGCCTCGAGAACCTGCGCGTCAACTACGAGACCGCCGACGGCGAGGTCGAGGTGGTGCACGGCATCACCCTCGACGTGTCGCCCGGCGGAGTGCTCGGCATCGTGGGCGAGTCGGGATCGGGCAAGTCGCAGACGGTGTTCTCGATGCTCGACCTGCTGCCCAAGTCGGGCTACTACACGGCCGACGCGATCTGGATCGGCGGCGAGGACGTCACCACGCTCTCGAAGCGCGACCGGGCCCAGCTGCTCGGGCACGAGATCGGCTACATCCCGCAGGAGCCGATGTCGAACCTCGACCCTTCGTACACGATCGGCTTCCAGCTCACCGAGCCGCTGCGCGCGGTGCACGGCATGAGCCGGACCGAGGCGCGCGACCGGGCGCTCGCGATGCTCGACCGCGTCGGCATCGTCGATCCCGCCCGCGTGATGAAGTCGTACCCGCACGAGCTCTCGGGCGGCATGGCCCAGCGCGTGCTCATCGCCGGTGCGATCGCGGGCCGGCCGTCGGTGCTCGTCGCCGACGAGCCGACCACGGCGCTCGACGTGACGGTGCAGGCCGAGGTGCTCGAACTGCTGCGCGAGCTGCAACAGGAGTACGACATGGCGCTCGTCATCGTCACCCACAACTTCGGCGTCGTCGCCGACCTGTGCGACCGCGTCGTCGTGATGCGCTCGGGGTCGATCGTCGAGATCGACGACGTTGGACCCATCTTCGCGAACCCGCACAGCGACTACACCCGCGAGCTCATCGCGGCCTCGCTCGACGGGGCGGAGAGCCGCGCCGAGCTCGACGCCGGGCTCGCCCGCACCGCACCCGCCCACCCCGGCGCCGTCCACGCCACGAACGAGGAGCAGCACGCATGAGCGAGACGATCCAGTCGCAGACCGCGCCGGCGGTGCAGCCGGCGGCGCACCGCGAGCCCCTGCTGCGGGCCGAGAACGTCGTCGTCGAGTACGGCTCGCGGCGCAAGCCCAACCGGGTGCTGCACGAGGTCTCGCTCGAGATCGGTGCGGGGGAGTGCGTGGGCCTCGTCGGCGAGTCGGGGTCCGGCAAGTCGACGCTCGGCAAGGCGATCCTCGGCCTCGTGCCCGTCGCGGGCGGCTCGATCACCTTCGACGGCCGCGACATCACGCACCTCAAGGGCCGCGCGCGGCGCGACCTCGCCTCCGACATCCAGGTCGTCTTCCAGGATCCCTACGGATCGCTGAACCCGATGATGACCGTCGGCGACATCCTCGCCGAGCCGCTCTCGACCGCTGGCACCTCCCGCGCCGAAGCGCGCAAGGTGGTGGGCGAGATGCTGGAGCGCGTGAACTTGCCGGCGAGCGTGATCGACCGCTATCCGAGCGAGTTCTCGGGCGGCCAGCGGCAGCGGATCGCGATCGCGCGTGCTCTCGTGCGCCGACCGCGGCTCATCATCTGCGACGAGCCGGTGAGCGCGCTCGACCTCACCACGCAGGCGACGGTGCTCGACCTACTCATCGAGCTGCAGCGCGACACCGGGGTGTCGTACCTGTTCGTCTCGCACGACCTGGGCGTCGTTCGGCGCATCTGCCACCGCGTCGCCGTGATGTACCGCGGCAACCTGGTCGAGATCGGCGACGGCGAGCTGGTGACGCGGGATCCGCAGCACCCCTACAGCCAGCGCCTGCTCGCGGCCTCGCCCGTGGCCGACCCGGCACTGCAGGCCGAGCGCCGCGCCGAGTGGCTGTCGCTCCGCGAGGCGCCCGCGGCGTAGTCCGCCCGCCCCTGGGCTGCCCCTAGGCTCCGGCCCCCGGGGTCTGCCCCCCCAACCCCTGCCCTAAGCTCTATCCCCCTGCCGTACCCTTGCCCTTGCCCGCAGCTCAGGGCGTGGATCGCAGCTCAGGCGGAGGTTCTCGCTGAGAACCTCCGCCTGAGCTGCGATCCACTGCACGAACTGCGGGGGTGTCGGCGGCGTGGACTTCGCTCACAGGGGCGGGTTCGCGGTGTGTGCAGCGCAGTTGTGCACAGATGTCGGGGTGGGTGCTGGTAGGGGGTGAGGCCTCGGCGAGCATGGGGGCATGAGGCTGACATCAGAGCTGTACCGGGGCGGTGGGATCATGCGCGCCAGCGAGTTGCAGGCTCGAGGATTCTCGGTCCACGCGCTGCGCACGGCGCTGGCGAAGGGCGAGGTGATCCGGCCGCAGCGGGGGTGGATCGCGTTGCGTTCGGCCGATCCCGAACTGGTCTACGCGGTCGAGCGTGGCGTGCTGCTCAGCTGCGTCTCGGTGACCGCGAGACTCGGACTGTGGCGCAAGCATGACGACGGCCCGCACTTCGCCGTGCGCGCCCCGCACGCGCATGCGCCGGTGCGCATCGGGCACCCACTCCACTGGGGCCTCCCCGTGCGGCGTCGGGAACCAGGCATGATCCTCGACTCCATCGAAAACGCGCTCAACTACGTCGCGAGCTGTCAGCCTCCTGAAGAAGCTCTCGCGGTTTGGGAATCCGCGCTGAATCGTGGCCTCGTGACGTTAGAAGCCCTGCGGGGCTACCAGTACATCGGGCGCGCGAAGGAGATTCTCCTCGCCGCGACGCCGTTCTCCGACTCCGGGGTAGAGAGCTACGTCATGCGGAGACTGCGATCGCTCCGGCTGCGCTTCGTGGCGCAGGCGTTTCTGCTGGGACACCGGGTCGACTTTCTTATCGAAGGGTGGCTCGTGCTGCAGATCGACGGCGGTCACCACACCGGTGAGCAGCGCGACGCGGACAATCGCCATGACGCCGAACTCGCCCTGAATGGATATCGCACCATTCGTGTCGGCTACCACCAGGTTTTCTCCGCCTGGCCCGAGGTGCAGGAATCGATCATGCGTGCCATCTCGCAGGGCCGGCCCCGCAGTTCAGGGGGTGGATCGCAGTTCACACGGAGCTTTTCGAGCGAAAGCTCAGCATGAGCTGCGATCCACCCCCTGAACTGCGGGGGTCGGGGTCGGGGGGCGGGCGGGGAGGGGTGACCCCGGCGCGGGATTTGGGGGAGTGGGCGGGGATCCGGGAGGTCCGGCGTGGCGTCGCGCAATCCGCGGTAGGATTGTATGATGACCAATTCTGAAAACGTCGACGTAGGCGAGCCCATCGAGACCGCCACCGACGAAGCCTCCACCGAGGCTGCTGTACCGGCTGCAACCCAGCCCGAAGTTCCCGCGGAGGCCGAGACCCCGGCCGGCACCGCATCCGAGACCACCCCCGAGGCGCCGGCCGAACCCCAGACCGAAGCCGCCGCGCCCGCCGAGAACACCGCGCCTGAGGCCGCCGAGACCGAGGTTGACGCAGCCGCCGAGTCGGAGACCGAGACCCCGGCAGAAGCCGCGTCCGAGGCCGAGCCCGCTGCGGCCCAGCCCGAGGCTGCGGCCGAACAGGAGCCTGCTACTGAAAAGGCGCCTGCGGCCGAAAAGGCGGCCGAAAAGCCGCGCACCACCTTCGCCGACCTCGGGCTCAACCCCGACGTGCTGCGCGCCATCACCGACGTGGGCTACGAGAACCCCTCGGCCATCCAGGCGGCGACCATCCCCGTGCTGCTCAGCGGCCGCGACGTCGTGGGCCTCGCCCAGACCGGCACCGGCAAGACCGCGGCGTTCGCGCTGCCGATCCTCTCCCGCATCGAGCCGGGCCTCGGGGTGCCGCAGGCCATCGTGCTGGCCCCCACCCGAGAGCTCGCGCTGCAGGTCTGCGAGGCCTTCGAGTCTTACGCCTCGCACCTGCCCGAGGTGCGGCTGCTGCCCGTCTACGGCGGCCAGGCCTACGGCCAGCAGCTGAGCGCGCTCCGCCGCGGCGTCGACATCGTGGTGGGTACGCCCGGCCGCGTGATGGACCACCTCAACCGCGGTTCGCTCGACCTCTCGCAGATCAAGTACCTCGTGCTCGACGAGGCCGACGAGATGCTCAAGATGGGCTTCGCGGAGGACGTCGAGACGATTCTCGCCGACACCCCCGCCGAGAAGCAGGTCGCGCTGTTCTCCGCGACGATGCCGGCCCAGATCCGCCGCATCTCGCAGCAGCACCTCAACGACCCGCAGGAGGTGAAGATCGCGGGGAAGACGCAGACGAGCTCGAACATCACCCAGCGGTACACCGTGGTGTCGTACACGCAGAAGCTCGATGCGCTCACCCGCATCCTCGAGGTGGAGGAGTTCGACGGCCTCATCGTCTTCACCCGCACCCGCGGCGACTCCGAGCAGGTGGCTGAGAAGCTGCGCGCTCGCGGCTATTCGGCGGCCGCCATCAACGGCGACATCCAGCAGGCTCAGCGCGAGCGCACTGTGCAGGCGCTCAAGGACGGCAAGCTCGACATCCTCGTGGCGACCGACGTGGCGGCGCGCGGTCTCGACGTGGAGCGCATCAGCCACGTCGTGAACTACGACCTGCCGATCGACACCGAGAGCTACGTGCACCGCATCGGCCGCACGGGCCGCGCCGGCCGCACGGGCGACGCGATCAGCTTCGTCACGCCGCGCGAGCGCCGTCTGCTCAGCGCCATCGAGAAGGCCACGAAGCAGCCGCTCACCCAGATGCCGCTGCCGCGCGTGGACGAGGTCAACGCGACCCGCCTCTCGCGCTTCGACGACGCCATCACGGCGGCGCTCGAGGAGACCAAGCGCATCGAGGCCTTCCGCGACATCATCGATCACTATGTGCGCCACCACAACGTGCCCGAGGCCGACGTGGCCGCCGCGCTCGCGGTGGTCTCGCAGGGCGAGACGCCGCTGCTGCTCTCGGAATCCGACGACCGCAAGTTCGAACGCGACCGGGCGCAGGCTGCGCGGTTCCTCGAGGACGGTTCGCGGGATCGCGCCCGCGGCGACCGGCCCGAGCGCGGCGATCGGAGCGAGCGTGCGGATCGCGGTCCGCGCGAGCGCCGTGACGACCTGGCCATGTACCGGATCGAGGTGGGACACCGCCAGAAGGTGAAGCCCGGACAGATCGTGGGCGCTCTCGCGAACGAGGGCGGACTGTCGCGCGACGACTTCGGACGCATCCAGATCCGCGACGAGTTCACGCTCGTCGAGCTGCCGAAGCAGCTGTCGGCCGAGGCGCTCGAGCGGCTCGCGCAGACGCGCATCAGCGGCAAGCTCATCGACATGGCGGTCGACAAGGGCGGTTCCTACGGCGGCGGTCGTGACCGCTTCGACCGCGGCGACCGAGGCGGCCGCAACGATCGTGGCGATCGCAACGACCGTTCGGGCGGCTACCAGCGCCGGGACCGGGACGACCGTGGCGGTTACGGCCGCGGCAACGGCGGCTACGATCGTTCCGATCGCGGCGGCTACGATCGTTCCGATCGCGGATCGCGCGATGATCGCGGCGGCTACGATCGCGGCGGCCGCAATGACCGCTCGGATCGCGGCGGCTACGACCGGGACCGTGGCGGACGAGGCGGTTACGATCGAGACGATCGTCGCGGCGGCTACGACCGCGGCGGCAACCGCGATGGCGGCTACCGCGATGGCGGCTACCGCGACGGCGGCAACCGCGATGGCGGCTACCGCGACGGCGGGAACCGCGACGGCGGCAGCAATCGGGCGGACGGCAAGCGCAAGCCGCGCTGGTAGCGCGTCGAGCCTCTGACGAGTGCTCCGAAGCATTGACGGCTGCGGCCCGGGAACTCTCGACTGAGAGATCCCGGGCCGCAGCCGTTCGCGCGGGCTGCGGGCGACGCCCCGGCCCTGCGCCTCAGGAGAGCGCCGGGGCGTCCCAGAGGCGCAGGCGCGTGCCGATGCCGCGTTCGAGCGCGTTGCGGTACACCTTCGTGGCCCAGGCGACGTCTTGCACGGGCAGGCCGCCCGTGCCGAACACGAACACCTCGTCTTCGTGCTCACGCCCGCGGGCGATGCCGGGGATGATCTCGCCGAGGTCTTCGAAGCGCTCGGCCGGCATCCGCCCGTCTCGCACGCGTTCCACGAGATTCACGCCCCACAGCCCGACGGTCTCGAAGGCGGGAGCGGGCACTTCGTCGACCCACACCTCGTAGATGCGCCGCGCGTCGACCACGTGCCGCGCCCGACGCACGAGCGCCTCGTCGAGCGCGAGGTGCGACGGGCAGAACACGAGCGCCCCGGGCTGCACCCAGTCGTCGACGATGAAGGGGTAGTGCTGCGATCCCGAGGGGCTCGGCACCGCGATGCTCACGATGTCGGATCCGCGCACCGCGGCTTCCATGGTGTCGACCGCTTCGACGGTCGTGACCGAGGGGGAGTGCTCCCGCACCCACGCGATGAACGCGGCCACGTCGGCGTCGACGATGCCGTAGACCTTCACGGCGTCGATCGCGGGGCGCACCGCCATGAACGCTTCAAAGGAGGCCCGGTTGATCGGCCCGGGACCCACGACGCCGATGGTGCGCGCCCCCTCGCGTGCGAGATACCGGGCGCCGACGCCGGGCACCGCTCCGGTGCGGTAGGCGCTCAGCAGATTGGCCGACATGATGGCGAGGGGCGCCCCGGTGTCGGTGTCGTTGAGGGTGTACATCAGGATGGAGCGAGGGAGGCCCCGTCGCCGATTCTCGACGTTCGAGCCGTACCACTTGCATCCCGTGGTGCGGTAGTCGCCGCCGAGGTAGGCGGGCATCGCCATGAAGCGGCGGTCCGGCCCGTCGGCCGGCATGCCGGGGAACACGGGATGCTCGGGGAACGAGAGCATTGCTCCGTGAGAGAGGCCGTCGTGCCCCGCCATGCGGTAGTCGCCGCGCGCGAAGAGCGCGAGCACATCGGCCATCGTGTCGACGCAGGCGGCCATGTCGGTCACGCCGGCGGCGATCATGTCGGGCTCGTCGAGGTAGAGGAAGTCGAGGCCGGGGTCGGCGGTCACGGGGCTCCTTCGGCGAGGCGGGGCTGGTCCGAGGCGGGGCGATCCGCCGGCTGCTGCTGCTCGGGACGGCGGATCGCGGGCGTTCAGACGGTGGTGAAGACCTTGCTCGTGATGCGCCACACGCCGTCGCGCTTGATGAGTCCGAAGTGATTGCGGAAGTCGGCGCCGAGGAAGCCCCGCTCGTCGAGCACGGCGTGCGCGACGTCGCCGGTGACCGTCACGCTGTGGATCTCGGACGAGTACTCGGGGCCGGCGGGTTCGGCCGTCGCGACCACGTTCGCCGCGAAGTCGGCGCCGCTCATCGTGGCGTAGTCGGGGCCGAGGTAGCCCCACATCACCGCGTTCGGGTCGAAGGCGTCCCGCACGACATCGGCGTCGGCGGCTGCGCACCCGTCGACGTACTTCTGCACTGCGGCCTCGACGGCTGCTGCTTCACTCATGACTGCTGCTCTTTCACTATGGAATCGGAGACGTGCTGCTGGTCATCGGCGCAGAGGGGGAGCGTTCGCGGACCGAACGCTCCCCCTCCGCACTTCCTCTCGGGATCAGCGTCCGCTGATCACCTGGGGCTCGGCGACGGCCTTCAGGCCCTCGACGCCGAACTCGCGGCCGTAGCCCGACTTCTTCGCGCCGCCGAACGGCACCATCGGGTGGAGCCCGCCGTGCGAGTTGATCCACGTGGTGCCGGCCTGGAGACGGCCGGCCACCTCGAGCGCCTTCGCGCGATCCTGCGTCCACACCGAGGAGCCGAGACCGAACTCGAGCTCGTTCGCGAGCTTGATGACCTGGTCGAGGTCGCTGTAGCGGATGATCGGCAGCGCCGGTCCGAACTGCTCCTCGACCACGAGGTCGTTGTGCGGATCGATGTCGGCGACGATCGTGGTCGGGTAGAAGTTGCCGGGTGCGTCGCGATCCGGCTCGCCGCCGAGCACCACGCGAGCGCCCGAGGCCTTGGCGGCTTCGACCAGGCGGTCGACGGTGTCGAACTGGCCGCGGTTCTGCAGCGGGCCGAGCACGTTGTTCTCGTCGAGGCCGACGCCCATCGGCACGTTCGCGGCGAACTTCGCGAGCTCCTCGACCACGGCGTCGTACACCGAGTCGTGCACGTAGAGGCGCTTCAGCGCGGCGCAGGTCTGGCCGGTGTTGATGAACGCGCCCCAGAACAGATCCTCGGCGATGGCCGCGGGATCCACATCGGGCAGCACGATGCCGGCGTCGTTGCCGCCGAGCTCGAGCGTGAGGCGGGTCACGTTGTTCGCAGAGGCCTCGATGATCTGCTGGCCCACCGGGGTCGAGCCCGTGAACATGATCTTGCCGATCTTCGGGCTGCGGGTGAGCGCGTCGCCCACGGTGCGGCCGGGGCCGGTGACGATGTTGAGCACGCCCTCGGGCAGCACCTGGTTCATCACGGCGACGAGCGCGCGCACCGACAGTGCGGTGGTGTCGGCCGGCTTGATGACGACGGTGTTGCCCATGCGCAGCGACGGTGCGATCTGCCAGATCGAGATCATCATGGGCCAGTTCCAGGGCGAGATCGCGCCGACCACGCCGATGGGGCGGTAGTGCATCTCGGCGTAGCCCGACTCGTCGTCGATGATGACCTCGACGGGCAGGGGCGTCTCGGCCGCGGTGCGGGTCCAGGCGACGCAGCCGCCCACCTCGAAGCGGGCGTTGGGGCCGTTGAGGGGCTTGCCCTGCTCGCGCGAGAGCAGCTCGGCGAGCGCCTCGGCCGAGGCCTCGATCTTGTCGGCGGCCTGGTGCAGGTACGCACGGCGCTCGTCGTCGCTGAGCGCAGCCCACGCGGGCTGCGCGGCCTCGGCCTTGTCGATCGCGGCCTCGAGATCCTCGATCGACTGCTTCTGCACCTTGCCGATCACCTCGTCGGTGGCCGGGTTGACCGAGTCGCGCGTCTCGCCGTCAGTGGCGACGATCGCTGCGAGCAGGCTTTCGTAGGTTTCCATGGATCCTCCAGGTCGAATACCGCTAGACATCATCAGGGTAGCTCTCCGCGCAGAGGAGGGCTTGACTCGTGCGGTGCCCCCGTTGTCTCTGAGGGAACAGTCGGCACGGGCCCCGTCGCGGTGCCCGGCAGGGACGCCGCTTCGGCCTCCGCCCGCGCCCGCGGGGTGAGGGGGCGCCGGGCGTCCGCCGGAGCCAGCCGCCGCACCGCGAGCCAGCCGATGAGCGCGGCGGCCGCCGAGGCCGCGGCGATGCTCGTCGCCATCGTCGCCGCCGAGCTGCCGGCGAGCGCCGACACCACGGGGGCGGCCACCGCCCCCGCCGTGAACATCGCCATGCCGAGCAGCGCCGACGCGGTGCCCGCGCGGGCACCGTGCCCGCCGAGGGCGAGCGAGGTGCCGTTCGGGCCGCCGAGCCCGGCCGCGCCCAGATACAGCGCGAGCAGGGCGATGAACACGGGCGCTGGTGCCCCGAGCAAGGTGGCGCCGAGCAGTGCGCACGCCGCGACGGCACCCGCGAGCTGGCCCGTCAGGTACATGCGGGCCGTGCCCAAGCGGCGCACGAAGACGCGGCTGAGCTGCGCGCCGCCCAGCTGGGAGAGCGCGTTCATCGCGAAGACGAGGCTGAAGAGCTGCGGTGTGAGCCCGAACTGGCCCTGCAGCACGAAGCTCGACATCGACAGATACGAGAAGAACGCCGCACCGCCCAGGCACGCCGCCAGCATCAGCGCCACGAACAGCGGATCGCGCAGCACCACCGAGGCGTGGCTCGCCGTCGTGCCGAGCACGCTGCCCGAATGCCGCCCGCTCTCGGGCAGCGACTCGCGCAGCCCGAACACGGCCACGAACACGAGCGCGAGGCCGATCCCGGCCAGCACGAAGAAGATGCCGCGCCAGTCCATCACCCGCGCCAGCTGGCCGCCGATCACCGGCGCGATGATCGGAGTGAGCGAGGTCACCAGCGCCAGCAGCGACAGCATCCGCGACAGCTCGATCCCGTGGAACAGGTCGCGCGCGACGGCCATGCTGATCACCACGCCCGCCGATCCCGCGAGCCCCTGCAGCAGCCGAGCCGCGAGCAGCACCTCGATCGTCGGCGCCACGGCGCACACCGCGGAGAGCACCGCGAACAGCACCACGCCCACGATGAGCGGCCGCTTGCGGCCGAAGCGGTCCGAGAGCGGGCCCGCGACGAGCTGGCCGATGCCGAGGCCGATCATGCACACCGACATCGTCGCCTGCGCGAGCGCGTCGGAGGTGCCGAGCGTGCGCGCCAGCTGGGGCAGCTGCGGCAGGTACAGGTCCATCGAGAGCGGGCCGAACGCTTCGAGCAGGCCGAGCACCAGCGTGATGCGCAGCAGCCCCATCGGCCGGGCGGGGGAGCCCCCCGCCCGCCGGCGCGTGCGCGCGCTCATCGGGCGAGGATCCGGCGCCACCAGCTGTCGCGGGCGTCGTTCGCCGCCCGCGACACGGTGGCGTCCGGCGAGAAGCCGGTGAAGCCGTGGTACCCGCCGGACCAGACGTGCAGCTCGGCGTCGCCGCCCGCCGCCCAGATGCGGCTCGCGTAGTCGACGGACTCGTCGCGGAACACCTCGGCCGAGCCGACCTCGATGAACGCGGGCGGCAGCCCGGAGAGGTCGGTCGCGCGGGCTGGCGCCTGATAGGCGTGCACGCGCTCGCCGCCGCGGTCGGCGCCGAGCGCCGCGTCCCAGCCGGTGTCGTTGTTGTTGCGATCCCAGGCGCCGATGCCGTCGTACTGCCACGCCGAGACCGTCGTGTTGCGGTCGTCGATCATGGGGCAGCCCACGAGCTGGCCGGCGATCGCGGGGCCGCCGCGGTCCCGCGCGATGAGCGACACCGCGGCGGTGAGGCCGCCGCCGGCGGAGGCCCCCGAGACGACGATGCGGTCGGGGTCGATGCCGAGCTCGTCGGCGTGCTGCGCCATCCACACCAGCGCCGCGTAGCAGTCCTCGGCCGCGGCCGGGGCGGGATGCTCGGGGGCGAGGCGGTACTCGACCGCGACGCCCACCGTGCCGAATCGCTCGGCGAGGTCGATCAGCTCGGCGGTGCCGAAGAAGCGGGTGCCGAGGACGTAGCCGCCGCCGTGGATGCCGAGCACGCCGGGGCGGGCGGGGGCGGAACCGGCGGGCGTCGCCTCGCCGGCGGGCGTCGCCGCCTTGCCGGGCGTCGCCGCCTCGCGGGGGCGCACGATCGTCACCTCGACGTCGGGGGCGCCCGCGGGGCCGGGGATCGTGCGGTGCTCCCACTCGATCGCGCGGCCGTCGGCCTGCACCTCCATCGACGGCGTGATCGAGGCGAAGTGGGCGCGGTTCTCGAGGATCGTGTGGGCGCGCAGCGGGATCCGCTCCACGAGGTCGAGGAAGAAGGCGAGGCCCGCTTCGAGCTCGGGGTCGTAGGGGACCGTCGCGGGGCGGATCTCCGGCTCGACGGCGCGGTAGGGCTGCTGGGCGGTCATCGCTCGACCCCCGCCCCGATCATGCGGGCGATCCACGAGTCGCGCGATGCGAGCGCGGCTCGGGTGATCTCGGCGTCGGGCATGTACATGTCGAAGCCGTGGCAGCCGCCGGCCCAGACGTGCAGTTCGGCTTGGCCGCCGGTCGCCCAGATGCGGGTGGCGTAGTCGACGTCCTCGTCGCGGAACATCTCGGCAGCGCCGACCTCGATGAAGGCGGGCGGCAGGCCGGAGAGATCCGCGGCGCGCGATGGGGCCGCGGTGGCGGGCGCCTGCTCCGAGTAGGCCAGTTCGGTGCCGAGTACGCATTCCCAGGCGAGCAGGTTCGCGTCGCGCGTCCAGGTGCCGATGCCGTCGTACTGCAGGCTCGACACGGTCGAGTTGGTGTTGTCGAGCATGGGGCACAGCAGCAGCTGCCCGGCGATCGCGGGGCCGCCGCGGTCGCGGGCCATGAGCGACACCGCAGCGGCGAAGGCGCCGCCCGCGCTGCCGCCCATCACGATGAGGCGACCCGGATCGACACCCAGCTCGTCGGAGTGCTCCGCGACCCAGCGGGTGGCGGCGTAGTTGTCCTCGGCTCCCGCCGGGTACGGGTCCTCGGGGGCGAGGCGGTACTCGACGTTGACGCCGACCACGCCGTGCCGCTCGACGAGGTCGAGCACGCGGCCGTGCTCCCAGGAGCGGTGGCCGACGATCATGCCGCCGCCGTGGAAGTTGACGAGTACGGGCAGTGGATCGGGGCCGCGATCCGCCGGCGCGAACACCGTGATCTCGAGGTCGGGGGCGCCGTCGGGGCCGGGGATGACCCGCTCCTCGGCGGTGACCGCGCGGCCGGCGACCAGTTCGGCGCCGCTCGGGAAGCCCGGGCCGAGCCCGGGTTCGCGCATCGCGGCCAGGGTCTCGCGGCTGAGCCCCGGCTGCGGGGCGGCCGCGAGCGCTTCGAGCACGGGGGCGATCTCGCGGTCGAAGGGCACGGGGGCGACGGTGGGGCGGCCGTGCGCGACGGGGCGGGCGGATCCGGTTCCGGCGGTCGTCTCGGTGACGTCGGTGCTCATGGTCACGGCCCCTCGGGATCGACGAGGCCGCGGTCCGCCCAGAACGGTTCGACGCGCGCCCGGATGGTCTCGGCGCCGACGCGGTCGAGCAGCTCGAGGCTGCCGAGGTTGGCTTCGAGCTGTGCCGCGCTCGACGTGCCGAACAGGGTGGTCGCGGTCGCCGGGTGGGTGAGCGTGAACGCGACCGCCAGCTGCGCGGGGGTGCCGCCGAGTTCTTCGGCGAGGGCGACGAAGGCGGGGACGTCGTCGATGATGCGCTGGCGGATGCCGCCCGGATCGCGGCCGACCTCCCGCTCCGTCGACACCTTGCCGGCGAGGTAGCCGCCCTCCATCACGTCGGAGGCCTGCATGGAGAGCCCCTGTTCCCACAGCCGTGCGAACGGCTCGCCGTCCGGGATGGAGCGGCGGGAGACGCTGTACTTGAGCTGCGCGATCTCGGGGGCGGCGATGCCCTCGGCCGCTGCGATGTCGAGCAGGGCCTGCACGTTCGACGCCGACCAGTTGTTCACGCCCCAGGCGCGGATGAGGCCCGCGCGCTGCAGTTCGTCGAGGCTGAGCGCGATGTCGCGCAGTTCGAGGTCGTCGCGGCGCAGATCGCCGAGGATCACGAGGTCGGCGTGGTCGTCGCCGACGCGGAAGAGGGCGTTCTCGAGCTGGGGGCGGAAGCCGCGGTCGGCGTCCCAGCCCTCGAGCCAGAGCTTCTCGGAGAGTAGGTATTCGTCGCGTGGCACGCCCACGGCCCGGATGATCGCCGAGAACAGCACGTCGGTGAAGGCGGGCGGCATGCCGGGGGCGCCGTAGACGCCCACGTCGAAGAGGTTGATGCCGCGGTCGACGGCGGTGCGCACCATCGCGACGGCGTCCTCGAAGTGCATGCGGTCGTAGATGTGCCACGAGCCGAGGGCGAAGACGGAGGTCTCGAGCTCGCTGCGGCCGATGCGGCGGCGGGGAACGGGGGTGGTCATGGGGATCCTTTCGTGGAGTCTGCGTGCGGCGCGGCGGCGGATCAGGACGCGTCGATCCGCGGATCGATCACGGCCTTGACCTCGCCCAGCCGGTGCATGTTCGCGATGCGGTCGGAGGCCTCTGCGAGGCCGCAGGGCTGCGAGAACAGCTCGTCCCAGGGGAAGCGGTCGGCGAAGGTGCGGAAGAACTCGATGGAGCGGAAGTAGTCGGAGACGTCGCCGTTCAGCGAGCCGACGACGGTGAGCTCCTTGCCCATGATGGCCGAGAGCGGGAAGGGGTCGCCGGTGGGGCCGGTCGAGCCGACGATGGCGACGGTGCCGCGCTGGGCGGCCATGCCGATGGCCTCGGGGCCGATGCTCGGCGCGCCGGCGAAGTCGAGCACCAGGTCGGCGCCCTGGCCGCCGGTGATCTCCATCACGCGCGCGATCGTCGCCTCGGAGCCGCCCGCGATGTCGATCGTGTGGGTGGCGCCGAAGCGCTCGGCGAGTGCCAGGCGGGGGGCCGGCGCTCCCACTGTGATGACGGTGCCGGCGCCGGAGATGCTGGCGACGGCGGTGGCGAACAGCCCGAGCGCGCCGGATCCCTGCACGACGACGCGGGATCCGGGGCGCACTCCGCCCGCGCGGTCGAAGGCGCGCAGCACCGTCTTCGCGGCGCAGCCCGCGGCGGAGGCCCAGGTGTCCTTGACCTCGGCGGGGAGGCGCAGCTTCTGCGCGCCGGGGGTGACGTAGGCGTACTCCGAGAGGCCGGCGGTGGCGTAGGGCGGCACGTCGCTGCGCTGCAGGAAGCCGTAGCCGCGCCGGGAGCACGCGACCGGCTGGCGCAGCACGGTGCAGCCGAAGCACTGGCCGCACACCGACTCGGACCAGCCGATCCGGTCGCCCACCGCGAGCGGCTCGCCGAGGGCGTCGACCGCGCCGTCGCCAACGGCGATGACCTCGCCCACCATCTCGTGTCCGAGCACCATCGGCAGCATGCCCGGGAAGGTCATCTTGCCCGCCCAGATCTCGATGTCGGTGCCGCAGAGGGTGGTGCAGGTGATGCGCACGAGCGCGGCGCCCGGCTCGATGCGGTCGGGGAGGGGCAGCTCCTGCATCTCGAGCGGGGCTCCGTGCTCGGTGAGCACGGCTGCGCGCGTGGATGTGGGAATCGTCATCGAAAGCTCCATTCCGTGGGATGTCGGCATGGCGTCGTTGCCCGGATGCCGAGGATGTGGTTTTATTCTACATACGTTGACCCAAACGGGAAGCCCCGATTCGCTGATGAGTCGCGGGCCTCGCTGTTGCGAGAGAATCCACTGAGACGGAGTGCATCCATGACACCGAAGCGGAGCGCATCATGACGCGGCGCAGTGCGGCGACCACGGGCGGCAGCGCCCCCACGGCACCCGGCGGAACCGCCGACCTCGTGCTGCTCGGCGGCGCCGTGCTCACGATGGACGAGACCGGCAGCCGCGCCGACGCGGTGGCCGTGGCCGACGGCCGCATCCTCGCCGTCGGCGCGCGGGCCGAGATCGAACCGCTCATCGGCGAAGGCACCCGCGTCATCGAACTCGACGGCCGCGCACTGCTGCCCGGCATCAACGACTCCCACCTGCACGCCACCTGGCTCGGAGCCCGCTGGCCCCACACCTTCTTCGGCGCCCCCGACCCCGAGGCTGCGGCGCAGGTGAGCGGCGTGCTCGCCGCGGACCGCGAGGCCCGTCGCACCGCGATCCTCACCGCCGGCCGCATGCTCTCCGAAGTCGGCATCACCAGCTACACCGAACCCGGCATCGGGCCCGGTGAAGACGACGGCGAAACCGGCTGCTTCCACAGCGAAGTGCTCGACGTCTACCGCGAGCTCGCCGCCGCGGGGGAGCTGCGGCAGCGCGTCACCATGCTCGCCCTGTACGGCGTGCTCGACGGGCCGAGCGACGTCGAGACGGTGCTCTCCGGCATCCGCGAGCGCGCCGCCGCCGCACCCGAACCCGACCCCGCCTGGCTCAACATGCCCGGCGTCAAGATCTTCGGCGACCTCATCCCGCTCTCCCGCCAGGCCTGGACCGAGCGGCCCTACGACGATGGCACCCACGGCGACCTGCTCGTGAACGGCGACAGCATCGAGCAGAAGGCCGAACGGCTCGCCGAGATGATCCGCTCCGCGCACGCCGCCGGCCTGCAGATCGGCCTCCACGCCACCGGCGACCGCACCATCGGGCTCGCCCTCGACGCGATCGCGGACGCCGCGGCCCAGCCCGGTGCCCCCTCCGCCCAGCAGCTCGGCCACGTCATCATCCACGGCGACCTCGCCACCGCTGAGCAGGTGCGCCGCATGGCCGAGCTCGGCGTGTGGCTCAACGCGCAGCCCGGCATCGCATCTATCACCGGCGCGTGGCTCACCGCGATGATGGGCCCCGACGCCGCCGCCGAGGCCTGGCAGTTCGGCGCCGCGCTCGACGCCGAAGTGCTCGTGCTCTCGTCGGACGCGCCCGTGCTGCACCACGACTGGCGTCACTGGATCGCTGCCGCCGAGGAGCGCATCGTCGCGATGGGCGGCGACGCCTCGCCCGACGCCGCGCGCGCCCGGCTGCACCGCCTGCTGCGCGCCTACACCGCGGTGCCCGCGGCCCAGGACCGGGCGGCGTCGTGGAAGGGCACCGTCGAGGTCGGCAAGGTCGCCGACCTGGTGGTGCTCGCGAGCGACCCCTTCGAGGTCGGCGCCGCCGGCCTGCCCGAGGTTCCCGTCGACCTCACCGTGCTCGACGGCCGCGTGATCTTCGAGCGATAGCAGCGGCGGGGCCGGGGCTGCTACGGCAGGCTCCGGCACCGCCTCGGCCGGGAGCGCCCTGACCGGCACCGCCTCGGTCGGCACCGCCTCGGTCGGCACCGCCTCGACCGGCGGTGCCGGGCGGGGCGGATCGGCGCGCCGCCGATCCGCCCCGCCCTCGGGGCTCAGGTGAGCAGTTGACCGCCGTCGACGGCGAGGCTCACGCCGGTGATGTGACCCGCGTGCTCGCTCGCGAGGAACACGACGGCCGGCGCGATGTCCGTCACCTTGGCGAGATCGCCGAGTGGGATGCGGCTCGACCAGGCTTCGCGCGCCGGCGACCCCTCGGGCATGCCCATCTCGAGCATCGGGGTGAGCACGGGGCCGGGGGCGACCGCGTTCACCCGGATGCCGTGCGCGGCGAGCTCGATGGCGGCCCACCGGGTGACGGAGTCCACGGCAGCCTTGCTCGACTCGTAGGCGCCCATGCCGGGGGTGGGCTGGCGGCCCCCGATCGACGAGATGTTGACGATCGTGCCGCCGCCTCCGGCCGCGATGCGGTGCTTCGCGAAGGCCTGGATCATGGTGAAGGTGCCGATCACGTTGACCTCGAGGATCGAGCGGTAGGCCTCGGGCTCGAGCTCGGTCACGGCGCCGTGCACGGAGAGGATACCGGCGTTGTTGACGAGCACGTCGACGCCGCCGCGTTCTGCGAGGCCCTGCAGTGCCTGCGCGACTGCGGCGGCGTCGGTGATGTCGAGGGGGAGCGCTTCGGCTCCGAGCGCCTCGGCTGCGGCGGTCACGGCCTCGGCGTCGCGGTCGGCGAGGATCGCTCGGTCGCCCGCCGCGATGAAGGCGCGGGCGATGCCCTGCCCGATGCCGCCGACGCCGCCGGTGACGAGGACGGTGCGGAATCCGGCGCTGCCGGGGGTGGGTGAGGTCACGGTGACTCCTTCGTCGATGCGGATGTGGGGGTGATCCGAGCGTTGCTGGGAGCAGTGCTGGATCGATCCTCATTTATATTATACGATCGTAGAAAATAAAGGGGCAACGGGTTCGCGACAGCGGCTCCGGATCCCGAAGCGCAGACTGCGAGGAGGCGGTTGTGGAGTTCAACGGCAAGGTTCCCACTCGGAAGCTCGGACCCGGCGGGCCGGAGGTGCCGGTCTTCGCGCTCGGCTCCTGGAACATCTGGGATCGCATGGAGGCGGCGGATCGCCTCGCGCTCATCCGCCGCGCCGTCGACGTCGGGTCGGCGTTCTTCGACGTCGCCTACTACAACATGGGCCCGCACGCCGAGGCCTCGCGCACCGACCTGCTCTTCGGCGAGGCGATCCGCGAGCTCGGCCTCGCCCGGGCCGACTACCAGCTCTGCGGCAAGCTGTGGCTGTGGGAGTACCCCCAGACCGGCTTCGCGGGGCAGATGGACGTGTCGCTCGAACGCATCGGAGCGGGCGCCGGCGGGCCCGACAGCTTCGACACCGTCGTCGTCGGCGACTTCATGGGCGACATCGACATCGCCCAGGTGGTGCGCGACGTGCAGGCCGAGATCGACCGCGGCAGCTTCGCGAGCTGGGGCGTCAACAACTGGCCCGCCGAGTCGCTGCAGCTCGCCCTCGACACCGCCGCGGCCGAGGGTCTCACCCCGCCCTGCTTTGCCCAGCTCAAGTACGGGCTCGTGCGGCGCAGCATGGCCGAGGGGGAGTTCTACGGCCGCTGGTTCGAGGAGGGCGCGCTCGCGCTGCAGGCCTCCAATGCGTTCGAGGGCGGCATCCTCGTGGGCAAGCTCAACCCGCAGCGCAAGATCGGCGCCGACGTGGGTGGCATCCGCGAGCGCATCGTCGCCGCCTACCCCGAGGTGCAGCGCATCGCGGCCTCATTCGACGCGACCCCCGCGCAGCTCGGCATCGCGTTCTGCCTCGCGAACCCCGCGACCGCGAACGTGCTCTTCGGCACATCGAGCGTGCGCCAGTTCGATGACAATCTCGGCGCGATCACGCTGCTCGAGAGCGTCGGCGCCGAGCGGATCCGCGAGGCCGCGGCCGGCCTCTGGCTCGACCGCGAGGTGCGCGCCGACGGCGTCTGGGCCCCGCCCGCCGCCTAGCCGCCGCGGCCGCCCGGCGGACGCGGCCGCCCGGCGGCCCGCTGAGTCGGCCTGTTCGTACCGAGTCGGCCCGGAATTCACGCGAATTCCGGGCCGACTCGATGCTTGGGGGCCGACTCGATGAGCAGCCCGCCGGGGCGGTGCCCCTACTGGGCGAGGAAGTGGATCGCGGCCTCGCGGAACTCGGGGCTGTCGAGCGCCGCCCGGTGGTCGCCCGGCACGTGGGTGAGCGAGGCCTGCGGCAGCGCGTCGGCGAGCTGTTCGACGTCCTGCGTCATCTGGTCGTCGCTGCCCGCGACGAGGAGCGTCGGCACCTCGGGGCCGCCCTGCTGCGGCGCGAAGGGCTCGCTCGCGAGGCCCGGGATCAGCTTCGCGAGCGACGCGGTGTCGCGGCCGGGCGCCGAGATCATGCCGGCTATCATGCCGACGAGGGGGTTCGCGGGTTCTGCACCGCCGAGCACGGCGTCGAGTTCTGCGGGGTCGACCGCGGTGAACGGCTCGAAGACGCTGAGCCCGCCGAGCACGAGGCGCCGCACGCGGGGCGACACGGCGGGCAGCTCCCACGCGAGCCGCGATCCCAGCGAGTACGCGATGACGTCGAGGTCGCCCTCGGGGGCGACGGTCGCGGCGGCATCGAGGATCGCCGTGACGACCGCCGAGGTCGAGGCCTCATCGGCCGTTGCGACGGCGGGGCTGCCGCCGTGGCCGGGCAGGTCGACCGCGATGACGGTGCGGCCCGCGGCGACGAGGGCCTCGGCCCAGCCGGTGGTGAGGAAATCCTCGGACGCGCTCGACGCGAAGCCGTGCAGCAGTACGACCGGGGGCTGCTGCGAGCCTGCGGCGGGGAAGTGGTGGACGCTGAGTGCCATGATCGACCTTTCGACGGTGAAACGGTGAAACGGTGGGACGGGATTCGGTGAGGCGGCTGGATGCTCGCTCGGAGCGCGGGCCGCGATCGGCTCTGCCCGGCGCCGCCTGCGCGGCCCGGGAGGGCGAGCGGCCTGATCCGCCATCTCTATTTTTCTATGTTAGTAGAAAATAAACTTACGCACCGCTGGACTTTTTATGTCTACGTATGTAGAGTTTCCGGCAGGCCACACCACGGACACCGTCGTCCCGTTCGACCGGGGCGGCCCTGAATCGTAAGGAACGACTCGCATGACCGCAACCCCCACCCGCATCGTCGACATCGCTATCGGCTTCATGGGCGCGAAGCAGCTCGACAACGCCGCCCGCATCGGCCTCTTCAAGGCGCTCGCCGAAGGCCCCAAGAACCTCTCCGAGCTCGCCGCCGCAACGCAGCACTCCGAGCGCCAGGTGCGCACCCTCGCCGACGCGATGAACAGCCTCGGCCTGCTGCGCCGCGAGAACGGCGTCTACTCGCTCGAGGCCGACGCCGAGAAGTACCTCTCGGGCAAGGGCGAGATCGACCTCACCCCCTTCATCGCCTTCCTCGGAGACATCAGCTACAAGCAGTGGCTCGGCTACGAGAAGACCGTCGACTCCGACGAGGCGGGCACCCTCGACCTCGACGAGGCCGGCTGGGGCGACTTCATGGCCGGCGTGATGACCTACAACGCGCTGCACGCCGAGCAGTTCGGCGAGGCCTTCGACTTCTCGCAGTACCGCAACGCCCTCGACTTCGGCGGGCTCGCCGCCGGCTTCTCGGTGGCCGCCATGCAGCAGAACCCCGAGCTCACCACCCGCTTCGTCTACGCGCCCGGCTTCACCGACGGCATCGCCCAGGCCGCCGAGGAGGCGGGCGTCTCCGACCGCATCGCGCTCGAAGAGGGGCCGACCGAGTCGACCGAGCCCGGCGGCGAGCACGATCTCGTGCTGCTCACCCACGTGCTGCACCGCTTCGACGAGGCGCAGAACCAGGCCATCCTGCGTGCCTCCCGCGGCGCCGCAGCAGACGGCGCCACGCTCATGCTGCTCGACTTCTTCCTCGACGAGGACGAGACGCAGCGCCCCATCGACGCGCTGCACGCCGGCGAGTACTTCAACATCGACGGCACGGTCGTCTACCCGATCGCGCAGGTCGAGGGCTGGCTGGCCGAGAGCGGCTGGAAGTTCGACCGCCTGGTCGCGCTGCCCGGCAGCCCGCGCGTGCTCGTCGCGACCGCGGTCTAACAGCGCCCGCAGAGGCGGGGTGCCACGGCTCCGACGCGTCGGAGCCGTGGCACCCCGCCTCGCGCCGGGCCCGGCCGGGTCGCGGCGATGATCACTGGAGGATCGCAGAATGCCCGTCATCGAGACCGTGCTGGCGCCCGTCGAGGCGAGCTCCGCGGGGCTCGTGCTCGCCGCCGAAACCCTGCTCTGCGCCCCTGCGGAGCGACGCGGCAACGCCGGGGTCCCCGCCGGCGACGCCGAGTTCGAGCGCAGCCCCGTCGACATGCCGGCGCTGGGCCGGCTCATGCTGGGAGCGGTCAACACCGATGACCGAACGCTCGCGGCGCCCGATGCCGAGGCCGCGCTCGACGCGCTCGCGGCCGCCGTGGGCGAGGGGCCGGTGCCGCTGCTCATCGCGCTCGCCGGGCACGGGTCGACAGCCCGCCCGGGCGCGCTCGCGTGCCTGAGCCGGGCGAGCGGGATCGCCATCGTGCGGGGTGCCAACGGTGCCGAGGGCACCGGCGGTACCGGCGGTACCAACGGCGCTAGCGGCGCCGACGCCGGCTCCGATGGCGATCCGGATCCCGAGGTCGCGGCCGCCCGCATCGCGGCCGAGCTCTCCGCCGATGAGCACCCCGCGGGGATCGTCGGCGCGATCCCGCTGCCGGGCGTCGACGCCCCGGACGCGCAGCAGGATCGCGCCTGCGCGGCGATCCGATCCGCCGCAGCCGCCGCCCATGCCGGAGGGGTGAGCCTCGTGCTCGCGCCCGCAGCCGACCCGTGGGCCGTCGCACCGGCGCCCGCGGACGGCGCCGAGCGCTTCGCCGTGCTCGCACGGGCGCTCCGCGCCGTCGACGCGGCCGGGCTCGACCGCTCGCGCGTGATCCTCACCGGGGCCGCCGGCCTCATCGCGAGCGACCGGGGCGACGGAGCCGACCTCCACCGTCTCGACGCACTCCTCGATCTCGGCCCGACGGTCTGCTTCGACGACCTCGGGCGCATCCCGAACGTGCGCACCGTCGTCTCCGACCACGACATCGCCGTCGCGATCCTGCGGGCCGCCGAGCGCGGCGCGGCGAACCGCATCGTGCTCAGCAGCGGGATCCGCAACAAGCACCGGCTCACGGCCTTCGGCGGCAACGGACTCGAGTTCGCGGCGACGCAGTTCCTGCCCTACCTGCGCATGCTGGGAGCCGACGACGCAGTCGTGAGCGCGGTCGGCGGCGGCAACGCGGCCCGGATGCTCGCACGCACCACGAACGAGGGAGCAGGGGAATGACGGATCGCACCACGCAGGCGGCGCCCGCGCTCGACGGGCTCGAGATCCCGAACCTCGAAGGGCTGGTGCAGACCGTGCTCGGCCCGGTGCGCCCCGAGCAGCTCGGCCCCACCCTCATGCACGAGCACATCTTCCTCGACATCAGGCGCCCCGCGCACACCGCGAACCCCCGTCCGGGGGAGTGGGACGCGGCGGCTCGGGATCCGCTCACCCTCGACGCGCTCGCCGCCGTGCGCCGCGGCCGCCCGAACGTCGACAACGACGTGCTCGGCGACTTCGACACCGCCCTCGACGAAGTGGGCGACTTCGCGCGCCAGGGTGGCGGCACCATGGTGGAGGTGACCCCCAGCGGCGTCGGCCGCGACGCGCGGGCGCTCGCGAGGCTCAGCCGCGCATCGGGCCTGCACATCGTGATGGGGGCCGGCTGGTATCAGAAAGACCTGCACCCTGTCGGCTTCGCCGAGCGCAGCCTCGACGAGCTCACCGCCGAGATCGTGCGCGACATCGTGACCGGTGTCGACGGCGCGAGCCCGGGCGCCGCGGCCTCTGGGGCCGCGATCCGCTCGGGCATCATCGGGGAGGTGGGCGCCGAGGGCGACCCCGTCGATCCCCAGGAGATGCGCAGCGTGCGGGCCGCGGGCCGCGCCTCCGCGATCACCGGCGCCCCGATCACCCTGCACATGGGCGGCTGGGGCGAGGCGAAGCTGCGGGTGCTCGACGCGCTCGAGGAGGAGGGGGCGGATCCGCGCTCCGTCGTCTTCGGGCACGCGGGCACCATCGCAGACGACATGGACCTCGCGCGCCGTCTGCTCTCCAGGGGCGTCGCCGTCGAGGCCGACTTCCTGGGCACGACGGGCAGCCCGTGGGGCACGCTCTTCCCGTTCACCGATCGCCCGGTGGCGCGCGGCTTCGCCGAGCTCGTCGCCGACGGCTGGGGGTCGCAGCTCGTGCTGGGCGGCGACGTGTGCCAGCGCGTGCAGCTGCGGCGCTACGGCGGGCACGGCTACGGCTACGTGATGGATCACTTCCTGCCGGTGCTCGCCGAGTTCGGCGTCGCGCCCGAGACGATCGACCGCATCATGGTGGAGAACCCGGCGCGGGTGCTCGCCTTCCGGGCGCCGCGGGGGCGCTGAGGCCGGAGCGCAGGAAGCCCGGGTCGCGCCCCGGGTCGCCAGGGCGTCGCAGGGCGTCAGGGGCGGCGCAGGCGCGCGACGAAGTCGGTGACCTGGGCGTCGAGCACGGCGCTGTTGAGATGCTCCGGGCTCACGACCCGGGTGACCGTGGCGCCGATGTTCATGAGCACGATCTCGCTGACGAGCTGCTCGTCGGGCGTCTCGGTGACGATGTCGCCGTCTTCGCGTCCCTCGCGCAGGTACTGCAGGTATCCGGCCTTCCAGCTGGTGAGATGCTCGCCGTAGTCGTGGTCGATCTCGCTGCTGAACGCGCACCGCTCCCAGAACGAGAGCAGCACGCGCGCCGCGGTGGCGTCCTCATTGGTGGGCAGCGTGTAGCGCATCGACATCTCGAGCGCCTCGATGCCGCGCTTGCCCTCGACGTGCGCTGCGAGGCGGCCCTGGATGCGTGACAGCGAGCGCTCGTACGCGCCCTCGATGATGGCGTCCTTGCCCGAGAAGTAGTGCTTGAGGGCGCCGTTCGCGAAGCCGGCCCGAGCGGCGATCTCGCGCATGGTGGCCGCTTCGATGCCGCCCTCCACGATGAGCTGCCAGGTGACGTCGACGATCTCCTTGCGGCGCTGATCGTGGTCGATGATCTTCGGCATTGAGGCATCCTCCGGCAAGCGTTGGCTTTCTCCTCCAGTGTAGACGAAAAACTGCCGAGCACCCCGAGACGCACCGCGTCCCGGCGATCCGCCCTCCTGCGCGTGCACTCCTGCGCCCGCCCTTCGCTCGAAAGGCGAAAAACGCATGGGAATCCGCGGCCCGGGCTGCGTTTCTCGCCTTTCGGTGCTCTCGGCCGGGGCGCGCCCGCCCTGAACCGTCGATTGACCGGAGCGGCAGGGGGCTTGCGCCTCCGAGCACGACTCCGGGGCCGCTCTCGACGCGGGGGCACCGCTGATGGGAGGCTGAGCGGGGTGCGGCGAAGGAGCCGCACGCGAGAGGAGTTCTGATGTCGGAGCATTCTGGATCTGCGCGCGCACCGAAGAGCGCGATCGTGGTCGGCGCGGGATCGGCCGGCTCGGTGGTCGCCCGCCGGCTCGCCGATGCCGGGGTCGAGGTGACCCTGCTCGAGGCGGGCGGGGAGGACACCAACCCCGCGATCCACGATCTCAGCCGCATGGGCGAGCTGTGGCACTCGTCCGACGACTGGGACTACTACACGACGCCGCAGCCGGGCGCGAACGGTCATCGTCTGCACTGGCCGCGCGGCAAGGTGCTGGGCGGCTCGCACTCGCTGAACGCGATGATCTGGGTGCGGTGCGTGCCGCAGGATTTCGACCACTGGGCTTCGCTCGGCAACGACGGCTGGTCCTGGGATGACGTGCTGCCCGTCTACCGCGCGATCGAGAACTACCGCGGCGGCGGGGAGCCGGCGCTGCACGGCGCGGAGGGGCTGCTCGACGTCACCGACGAGTACGAGCTGTCGCCGATCCAGCAGTCGATCATCGACGCCGCGGTCGAGGAGGGTCTGCCGCACAACCCGGACTACAACGGCGCATCGATCGAGGGCGTCGCGCAGCAGCAGATCACGGTGCGCGACGGCAAGCGCTTCAACACGTACATGGCGTATGTGAAGCCGGTGCGGGATCGCCTCACCCTCGAGGTGGGCTGCCACGTGCACGAGCTGATCTTCTCCGACGACGGGGCCGACGACACCGCGGGCGAGCGCCCGCGCGTGGTGGGGGTGCGTTTCGCGCAGGGCGGCGAGGTGCGCGAGCTGTTCGCCGACGAGGTGATCCTCGCGGCGGGCGCGATCGATTCGCCGCGGGTGCTGCTGCGCAGCGGGATCGGCCCCGCCGATGAGCTGCGCGAGGCGGGGATCGAGCCCCGCGTCGACCTCCCCGGTGTGGGCAAGAACCTGCACGACCACTATCTCGCGCCCGTGATCTTCGACACGGAGAAGCCGATCGACCCGCCGCGCGAGGGCGTGTCGGTGACGCAGACGCACCTGTTCTGGAAGAGCCGCGAGGAGCTGGATCGCCCGGATACGCAGCCCATCAACTTCTCGGTGCCGATGTACGGCGATTTCCTGGAGCCGAAGGGCGCCAACGGCTTCTCGCTGATGGCGGGGCTCGTGACGCCGGAGTCGCGGGGCGAGATCCGCCTGTCGGGCCCGAACCCGGAGGATCCGCTGGTGATCGACCCGCAGGCGCTCACGGCCGAGCACGATGTGGAGTCGCTGGTGGCGTCGGTGCGGCAGTGCCGGCGGATCGGCAGCCAGGCGGCGCTCGCCGCCGCGCCCGACGAGGGCGGCTGGGGTGCGACCGAGGTGTACCCGGGACCCGAGGTGGGCGACGGCGATGATCTGATCGACTACGTGCGCAACACGGTGGCGACGTACCACCACCAGGTCGGCACCTGCAAGATGGGCGTCGATGAGCTGGCGGTGGTGTCGCCGCGCCTCGCGGTGCACGGGGTGGACGGGCTGCGCGTGATCGACGCGTCCGTCATGCCCCGGGTCACGACGGGCAACACGAACGCTCCTGCGGTGCTGATCGGCGAGCAGGGCGCGAAGTTCGTGCTCGCCGGTGAGCGCTAGGCGGATCGCGGTGGCGTCGCCGGGGGTTCCGGCTCTCGCGCCGGGTCTGTTCGAGGGCCGCACCGTGCTGATCACGGGCGGTACCTCGGGCATCGGCCTGGCGGCCGCCGAGGCGTTCGCGGGGCTCGGCGCGCGCGTGGTCGCGGCCGGGCTCGGCGCGGAGCGGGCGAGGGTCTCGCCGGGTCTCGATGTCGAGCTGGTCGAGGTCGACGTCACCGACGATGCCGCATTGCGCGGCGTGGTCGCCGGGTTCGACAGGCTCGACGTGCTCGTGCCGGCCGCGGGTATCAGCCTGGGGGAGCGCGAGCTCGAGTGGGAGGCCTTCAACACGGTGCTCTCGATCCAGCTGGCCGCGGTGTACCGCGTCGCCGAGCTGACGCGTCCGCTGCTCGCAGCGTCCGGCGGGTCGGTGATCACGATCGCGTCGATGTTCGCGTTCTTCGGGGGTGGCTCGCGGGTCGCCTATTCGGCGGCGAAGGGCGGCGTGGTGCAGCTCACCAAGTCGCTCGCGGAGGCCTGGGCCGGTGACGGCATCCGGGTGAACTGCGTGGCGCCCGGGTGGATCGAGACGCCGCTCGCGGACGGGCTGGATGCACGTGCGAAGGAGCGGATCCTGTCGCGCACGCCGCTCGCGCGGTTCGGGGCGGCGTCGGAGGTGGCGGCGGTGATCGCGTTCCTCGCCTCGGATGCGGCGTCGTTCATCGACGGCGCGGTGCTGCCGGTCGATGGCGGCTACCTGACGACGGCGGTCTGAGCGGGAGGCGCCGGGAGTCTCCCGGCGCCCTCGCCCTTCCGGCGCCCTTCCTGCCCCGGCGCCCGGCCGTGTCAGGCGGCGACGGTGCGGAAGCCGGCGTTGCCCATCGTGGAGTCGGGGGTGTTGCTGGAGCGCGCCGAGTTGCGGTAGCGGTTGCAGTACGAGGGGTGGCAGAGGTAGCTGCCGCCTCGCAGCACCCGGCGCTCGCCGCCGCCCTCGCCGCGGCGCTCGCCGCCGAGCGGGTCGTCGCCTTCCGGCCCGCGCGGGTTCGCGAGCGGGGCGACGGTGTAGTAGTCGGGGTCGAAGCGGTCGGCGCACCACTCCCAGACGTTGCCGACGGACTGCCAGAGACCGTAGCCGTTGGGGGCGAAGGAGCGCACTGGCGCGGTGCCGATCCAGCCATCGGCGGCGGTGTTGTGTGCGGGGAAGACGCCCTGCCACACGTTGGCGCGCCAGATGCCGTCGCTGCCGTCGATCGGGTCGTCGCCCCAGGGGTAGGTGGCCCCTGCGAGCCCGCCGCGGGCGGCGCGCTCCCACTCGGCCTCGGTGGGCAGGCGCCGCCCGGCCCACGCGCAGTAGGCGAGGGCGTCGTGCCAGCTGACGTGCACGGCGGGGTGCTGATCGAGCCCGGCGAGCGACGAGGCCCGGCCGCCGGGGTGCCGCCAGTCGGCGCCGCGCACCCCGATCCACCAGGGCGTGCCGGCGATGGGGCCGGCGATGTCGGCGGTGGGGGCTGCGACGAGCAGGTGGAAGACCGCGGAGGCACCGGTGCGTTCGGCGTCGGTGACGTACCCGGTGTGCTCGACGAAGCGGGCGAACTGCGCGTTCGTGACCGGGGTCGCATCGATTTCGAAGGCGTCGAGTTCGACGCGGTGGAGGGGGAGCTCGCCGTCGGCGGCGAGGCCGTCGCCGGAGGCGTCGCCCATGGTGAAGGTGCCCGCCGGGATGCGGCACTGCTCGATCTCGTGCGCTCCGGCCGGGGCGGGAGCGAGAGGCCGCACTTCCAGGTTGAGCGGTGCAGGGGGCTTGGAGCCTTCCGCCGCCTCGGCTCGCGCCGGCCCGCAGCAGTGCGGAGTGCTGTGCGCGTCGTTCACGGGACCACGACCTCGGCGAGCGGGCCGGGCGCCCGGAGCGGCGCGTCCGCGTCATGGCCGGCTGCACGGTCGCCCGTGGGGCGCGAGGCCGAGCCGATGCTCGCGAGCAGGGTGTCGAGCGATGCGCGCATGCGATCGTCGGTGGCGAACTCGGGCATGAGGAGCTTGATGGTCTGCCAGCCCATGTTCGCCGCGGCGATTTCGTCCGAGGCCGTGGTCAGGTCGATGCGCTCGGGGATCTCGCCAGCCTCGCGGGCTTCTTCGAGCATGCGCATGATGCTCGTGCGCCAGCGTTGCGCGTGCTCCCGCTGCGTCTTCCAGAAGGGGCGGTGCTGCGCGGCGTGGTTCCAGAACGCGAGACCGACGCGTGCGTGCAGGGTTCCGCTGTCGCCGAAGGGGAGGACGGCGAGGCAGAACTCGCGCAGGGCGTCGATCCCGGTCCGCCCCGAGGTGCGGGCCGCGATCGTCGTGTCGGCGAGTTCTCGGGTGCGGAGGAAGGCTGCCATGAGGAGCGATTCCTTGTCGGGGAAGTACCTGGCGAGCGCGCTGTGCGTCGTGCCGACCTCGGCGGCGATGCGCCGCATGGTGAGCTGGTCGAAGCCGTCGCGCGCGATGATCTGCCAGGCGGCCTCTGCGATCTGCTCGCGGCGGGCGTCGTGGTCGACGATCTTCGGCATGGGTCTCTCGATTCGGGGCTGGGGTGCTCCCAGCGTATCGAGTGATTCATTTGTGACCAAATGGTCTCGAAAGTGTGTTACGTTTTGGAGACCGATTGGTCTCTAACGTGGAGGAGTGCAAGGTGCAGCGACCCGAGGCGCGTGGATACGAGGGGTTCGGGGGAGCCGTGGAAGAGCTGGCCTCGGCCTCGACCCCCTGGTTCCCGGAGCCCGTTCGCTCAGCGACCGGAGCGCCGAACATCGTGGTGATGCTCGTCGACGATCTCGGCTTCAGCGATCTCGGACCGTTCGGGGGCGAGATCGACACCCCGCACGTCGACCGTCTCGCGGAGCACGGGTGGACCTTCACCGGCTACCGCACCGCGCCCCTCTGCTCGCCCGCCCGAGCCTCGCTGCTCACCGGGCTCAACCCCCACCGGGCGGGGTTCGGCCTCGTCGCTCACGTGGACCCCGGCTATCCCGGATACACCTGCCAGCTCCCCGAGGACTCCGCGACCCTGCCCGAGTCGCTGCGCGCCGGGGGATACGCCACCTTCATGGTGGGCAAGTGGCATCTCACCGTCGAATCGCGCATGCACGACGGCGCCGACAAGTCGTCCTGGCCGCTGCAGCGCGGCTTCGACCGCTACTACGGCTGCATGGACGGATTCACCACCCAGTACCATCCGCACCGTCTCGTGCGCGACAACTCGGTGGTGGATGTGCCGGAGTTCGCCGACGACTACTTCCTCACCGACGATCTCACCGAGCACGCGATCGCGATGATCGACGAACTGAGGGTCAACGACGCCGAGAAGCCGTTCCTGCTCTATTTCGCGCACACGGCGGTGCACGGTCCGGTGCAGGCGAAGCCCGCCGACATCGAGAAGTATCGCGGCCGCTACGAGGCGGGTTGGGATGCGCTGCGCGCGGAGCGCTTCGCGCGCCAGCGGCGGATGGGGATCGTGCCGGAGGGAGCGATCCTGCCCGACGACGATCGCGCCGGGGCGGGGCGGATCCCCTCCTGGGAAGAGCTCGGGAGTGCGGAGCGGGAACTCTTCGCACGGCATATGGAGGTCTACGCCGCATCCGTCGATGAGGTGGACCAGAGTCTCGGGCGCCTGATCGCGCGCCTCGAGGAGCTGGGCGAGCTCGACAACACGATCATCGTGGTCGCGAGCGACAACGGGGGCACAGCGGAGGGCGGATCGGGCGGCACTCGCAGCTACTTCTCGCAGTTCGTGGCCGGTCTGCCGATGCCGGAGGACTGGGTGCGCGATGTGCCGCGGTCGGTCGACCTCATCGGCGGTCCGCGCGTGCACGGCCACTACCCTGCCGGGTGGGCGCGCGCGTCGAACACGCCGTTCCGCTCGTTCAAAGGCTCGCTCTACGAGGGCGGGGTGCACGCGCCCCTCATCGTGTCGTGGCCCGCGGCCCCCGCGGAGTACGGTCCTGCGGGGAAGCGGCACCAGCAGGCCTTCGTGTCGGATCTCGCCCCGACGCTGCTCGAACTCGCGGGCGTCGCCCCTCTCGCTCACCGCGCGGGGCGCCCGACGCTCGAACTCGACGGGGCCAGTCTCGCGCCGATGCTGCGGGATCCTGCTGCTTCCGGTCGTGAGCGCCAGTACTTCGAGGTGGCCGGATCGCGGGCCCTGGTCGACGAAGGCTGGAAGGCGATCGCGCCGGCGCCCCCGACCGCGGGCGTCGCCGACCCGGACGGCTGGGAGCTCTATCACCTCGCGGAGGATCCCACTGAGACCCGCGATCTGTCGGCGGAGCAGCCGCGGCGACTGGCTCGGCTCGCGGAGCGGTGGCGCGGGGAGGCGTGGCGCAACACCGTGTTCCCCATCGCCGATGACGGATCCCTGTTCTCCAATCGCCCGGAGACCGAGCTGCCGCTTGCGGCGCCGGTGACGCTCGTGCCGTTCCGTCCGCCGCTGGAGCGCTTCCGCGCGGCGCAGCTGACGGTGCTGAAGTCGTTCGCGGTGGAGGCGTCGCTCGTGCTCGGCGAGGGTGCGGCCGGTGCGGTGGTCGCGCACGGCGATCAGGGCGGCGGCTATCTGCTGGCGATCGAGGACGGCGCGCCGTTCGTCTCCTACAACGCCTACGGCGAGATGCACCGAGCTCGGGGCGGGGCGCTCGAGCCCGGAGCGCGCGAGCTCGTGCTGCGCGTGGATGAGCTCGAGGGGCTGCGCTGGCGGCTGCGGCTGGAGGTCGATGGGGTGCTCTCCGCCGAGATCCCCCAGGTGCCGATGCTGCTGGGCATGGCGCCGTTCACCGGGATCAGCGTGGGCTACGACTACGGCGGGCCCGTCGACTGGGAAGTGCACGAGCGGCACCGCACGTTCCGCTTCCGCGGCGGCGCCATCGCCCGCCTCCGCTACGTGCCCGGAGCCCGTTCCCGCCACGATCGCACGGTCATCCACGCGATCGGCGCGGCGGCCGTGGCGGTGTCCGAGTAGCTCCTCGCCCGCAGATCTCTCGCAAGACCAACCCAACCCAACCCAACCCAACCAACACCCTTCTCGAAAGGAACACCATGAAACGCATCCTCGCCGCCGTTGCCGGGGTCGCCGCCGCAGGTCTCGTGCTCACGTCGTGCGCGAGCGGAGGCGACGGCGCCGCCGCAGACGGCGGGCAGTCGAACGCTCCCTCGGAGCTCAAGGTCGGCAACTTCCTCGATCTCGTCACCTGGGATCCGAGCGCCGCGGACATCGGTTTCAACGGCCCCTACCTCTCCGCGGTCTACGATCCGCTCATCGCACTCGACGGCGAGGGCCAGCCGGTGCCCGCGCTCGCCACGGGCTGGGAGGTGTCCGACGACTCGCTCACGATCACGATGGACATCCGGGACGACGCCGAGTTCTCCAACGGCGAGAAGCTCGACGCCGATGCGGTCGTCGAGAACCTGGAGTTCCTGCAGACGGGCATCGTCTCGCAGGAGGCCTACTTGAACGTCGACGGCTTCGAAGCGGTCGACGCCGACACCGTGGAGATCCGCATGAAGAAGCGGGATGACCGGCTGCTCTACTTCATGGGTCTCGGGCGCAGCTACATGATCGCTCCGTCGGTGATCGAAGCCGGCACGGCTGCCGAGGCGCCCGTGGGATCGGGTCCCTACACGCTGAGCGATGCCACGGTGCCCGGGGCGGAGTACCGCTTCGACAAGGTGGCGGGCCACTGGGCCGCCGACGAGTTCGCGTTCGACACCGTGACGATCGTGCCGCTGCAGGATCCCGCGGCGCGTCTCAACGCGATGGAGGCGGGTCAGGTCAACGTCATCTTCGCCGATGCGTCGATGCTCTCGACGGCCGAGTCCAACGGGTGGAGCGTGGCGCGCAAGATCGCCTCGTGGGCCGGGCTGCGGATCAACGATCACACGGGGAGCCAGGTGCCCGCACTCGGTGACGAGCGCGTCCGGCAGGCGCTGAACTACGCCTTCGACGGCGCTTCGCTGCTCGACACCGTCGCTCAGGGGCTCGGGGAGCCGAGCCGTCAGGTGTTCGCCGTGGGGTACCCGGGCTACGACGGCGCCATCGACGAGCGCTACGCGTTCGACATGGCGAAGGCGAAGCAGCTGCTCGCCGACGCCGGCTATGCCGACGGCTTCGAGATCGCGATGCCGATGGCGCCCGCGTTCCAGCCGTGGCAGCCGATCGTGGAGCAGACCTTCGGCGAGCTGGGCATCCGTCTCACCTGGGACGAGTACCAGATGGCTGACTACCAGTCGAACGCCGGCACCTATCCGATGTTCATCGTCTCGCTGGCGGTCGACTCCGATCCCGTGGCGACGATCGCCCGTCAGCTGACCGTGCCGCAGTGGTACAACCCGGAGCCCGACATCTCGGAGTTCCCCGAGTTGCAGGCGCAGGTCGACGCCGCGCTCGCGGCTCCCCGCGGTGATGAGCAGAACGCGGAGATCGTCGAGCTCAACGAGATGATCACCGATGCGGGCTGGTTCGTGCCCTGGTACCAGTCCGACAACGTGTTCCTGACCGATCCGGGCATCGAACTCACCCCGGTCACGGGGATGATGTTCCCGACGCTGCGGCAGATCCGGCCCGCGGGCTGATCGCGGCGTCCTGCGCTCGGCGGCCTCGCGCGGATCGATACTCTCGGGATCCGCGCGGGGCCGTCGTCACGTCGCCGTCAGCCCGGCCTCCGGCCCGCGGTCAGCGCGCAGCGGTCAGCGCGTCGCCGACAGCTCGGCGATGATGGAGTCGATGCTGGCGATGATGCTGGTGTCGTTCGCGGCTTCGGGCACGAGTACGGCCATCATCTGCCAGCCGGCGTTGTGCGCGGAGACGCGGTTGACGGCGTTCTCGATGTCGATCCCGGGAGCGAGCTCGCCGTCTTCGCGCGCCTCGGTGAGGAAGCGCCGGATCAGGCCGCGACGGCGCGCGATGTTCTCGTGGTGGATCTCCCAGAGCTCGGTGTCCTGGGCGGCGCGGTCCCAGAAGGAGAGCACGACGCGGGAGCGCTGTGGGCCGTCGGCTTCGAGGGGCATGAGCTCGAGGAACATCTGCCGGAGGGCCTCGAGCCCGCGCACGCCCCGGGTGCGGTGCAGGGTGTGCTCGTGGGATTTCTGGAAGACTTCGAGGAATGCGGCTGTGAGCAGGCTCTTCTTGTCGGGGAAGTAGCGTGCGATGGCGCCGTGGGCGTAGCCGGCTTCGGCAGCGATCTCGCGCATGGTGACGCGGTCGAAGCCGTCCCTGATGATGATCTGGGTGACCGCCTCGACGATGTGCGCGCGGCGCTCGTCGTGGTCCACGATCTTCGGCATGTGTCTCCCTTCTCCCTGAATTCTAGGGAGGTCCTCCAGTCTCAACGCATTGCCGCGGTTTTCGTCACCGTGTGGTGATTAATCGTTACCCGAGCGTTATCGAAAGTGGACGCTTGGAGATTATTCTTTAGTCACCGAATGGTGATTAATGGAAACGGTGCGCGTCATCGCTGCCGCCCCGGCCGACGAAGGAGTCGAAACACATGAAGAAGATCAACCGCCTGGTGGGCGCGCTCGCGCTCCTCCCGGTCGCCGCGCTCGTCCTCTCCGCCTGCTCCTCCGGGGGAGCAGCCGAAGCGCCCGCCGACGGCGGCAGCGGCGAGCTCACCACTCTCAAGGTCGCCACGATCGGCCTCACCTCCGACGGCAGCCTCATCGGCGGCATCGAGCAGGGCTTCTTCGAGGAGGAGGGACTGAAGATCGAGACCTCCGTCGTCGCGAATCCGCCTGCCGGCCTCGCCGCCGTGCAGAGCGGTCAGGTCGACATCGCCTACTCGCCCAGCATCCCGCTGCTCAACGCGCTCAGCCAGGGCGTCGACATCAAGGTGATCGGCGCCGCCGACGGCTACCCCGCGGATGCCTCCGAGATCGACGATCCCGCGAAGTTCGACGACACCGGGCTGTTCGCCGCCGTGGGCAGCGACATCCACTCGGTCGCCGACCTCGAGGGCAAAACCATCGCGGTGCCGGCCCGCAAGGCCCAGCTCGAGGTCGTCATCGCCGGTGAGCTCGAGAAGGAGGGCATCGACCCCGCGACCGGTGTGAACTGGGTCGTGCTCGACTTCACCTCCGCGGTGGCCGGCCTGCAGAACGGCACGGTCGATGCTGCCGGACTCGTGAGCCCCTTCACCACCGAGGCCGCTTCGGCCGGGGCCGAGCAACTCTCCGCTCCCTCCATCGGCTTCTTCGAGACCGGCGCGACCGGCCTCTGGACCGCCGGCGCGGGCACCGTCTCGCAGAAGTCCGAGGCGATCGCCGCCTTCCAGCGGGCCATCGTGAAGTCGAACGAGTGGGCCACCGAGCACCCGGAGGAGGCGATTCAGGCCGGCCTCGACTACACCGACTCTCAGCTCACCGTCGATCAGGTGAAGGTGCCGGTGTGGCCGACCGTCGTGAACCCCGAGGATCTCGAGCGGCCCAACAAGAAGATGGTGGCCCTCGGCTTCCTCGCCCAGCCGGTTGATCTCGCCGGTGTGATCGTCTCGGAGTGACCCCGTGCAAGACTCTCGACTGCTGAAGTGGGGGATCGGCGCCCTCGGCGCGCTGATCGCGCTCGGCGTCTGGCAGCTGGCGGCGGCGGGCCCTCTCGCGGGCTCGCCGCTGCCCACCGCGGGCGAGGCGATCGGCGAGCTGAGCCGCCTGGTCGTCACGCCTGAGATGTGGTCCGCCACCTGGGACACCGTCTCGATGGCGATCCTGGGGCTCGCGATCGCGACCGTAGCCGGCGTGCTGCTCGGGATCGGCGTCGGAGTCTCGCCGCTCGCGATGCACGCCACCCGCGTGCCGCTCGAGTTCCTGAAGCCGATTCCCCCGATCGTGATCCTGCCCGTCGTGGTGCTCGTGCTGGGGCCGACGGCGGGGATGGGCGTCTTTCTCGTGTTCATCGGCTGCTTCGTCTCGATCGTCGTGCAGGCCTCCGCGGGCGTGTTCGACACCGATCCCGTGGCGAAGGCCACGGGCCAGTCGTACGGGCTGAGCCGCGCATCCATTCTGTGGAACATCGTGCTGCCGAGCGCGCTGCCCTACATCGGTACGGCCGTGCGGGTCGCCGCACCCACCGCGCTCATCGTCGCGGTGGTCGCGGGCCTCATCGGCGGTGGCCCCGGTCTCGGCCAGAGCCTCGTGCAGACCCAGATCACGGGCAATCAGCCGCGACTCTTCGCCTACGTGCTCGTGCTCGGCATCCTGGGCCTCGTCGTGCAGGGTCTCAGCCAGTGGGGCGAGCGCCGCCTGCTGCACTGGCACCCCCAGTACCGGAAGCAGGTGTCCTGATGACCATGACGTCGACCGTGCTCATCCGCACGCGCGAGGCGCGACGGCAGCAGCGCAGCGGGCTCCCCAAGTGGGCGCTGATCGGTGCGGAGATCCTCGTACCGATCCTGCTCCTGGCCGTGTGGTGGTTCGCCTCCGCGAACTCCACCAACACGTTCTTCCCTCCGCTGCAGACGATCCTCGAGCGCCTGGCGTCGCTCGCCGCGACCCCCGCGTTCTGGGGCGACGTGGGATCCTCGGTGGGCAATCTGCTGCTCTCCTTCGCGCTCGCCTGCGTGATCGGCGTGGGGCTCGGCATCGCGCTCGGCATGTCGCGCTGGCTGTCGTGGCTCGTCGAACCGACGATCCACTTCTTCCGCGCGATCCCGCCCGTCGCGCTCGTGCCCATCTTCGTGTCGCTCATCGGCTTCGGCAATGAGACGCGCATCCTCTCGATCACCCTGTCGGCGGTGTTCCCGGTGCTGATCTCGACGATCGACGGCATCCACGCCGCGGATCCGGATCGCCGCGCCGTCGGCCGCATCTACCGTCTGGGCGGCTGGGACCGGATCTTCTCGGTGGCGCTGCCGGAGGCGAGCCCGCGCATCCTCTCGGGGATGCAGGTGAGTCTCATCACCGCGTTCGTCGTGATGATCGCGAGCGAGATGCTGGGATCGTCCATCGGGCTCGGCGCCCGCACGCTGCTCGCGCAGCAGTCGTTCATGATCGCCGACATGTGGGTCGGCATCCTCGTGCTGGGCATCATCGGCTACGTCGCCACCGCCCTGCTCGCCACCTTCCGGCGCCGTGTGCTGCGCTGGTACATCGCCATCCGACAGCAGGAGAAGAACCTATGACCGCCACCGTCGCAGCCGAGGCCGTGCCCCGCCTGAGCGTGCAGGGCCTCGCGAAGACCTACGACACGAAGAAGGGCGCGGTGCCGGTCATCGCCGACCTCACCTTCGACGTGCACGCCGCCGAGATCGTCTGCATCGTGGGCCCGTCGGGCATCGGCAAGACCACGCTGCTGAAGTGCCTGACGGGGCTGCAGTCGATCACCTCGGGGTCGGCGCGGATCGACGGCAAGCAGATCGACGGCCCGCCGGAGGAGATGGCGCTCGTGTTCCAGGAGTACACGCGCTCGCTGATGCCCTGGCTCACGGTGGAGAAGAACGTGCGCCTGCCGCTCAAGCATCTGCGCCTGCCGGCTGCGGAGCGGGAAGAGCGCATCCGCGCTGCGCTCGCCGCGGTCGGGCTGGCGGGGGCGGAGTCGAAGTATCCGTGGCAGCTGTCGGGCGGCATGCAGCAGCGCGTCGCGATCGCCCGCGCCATCGCGTACCGCCCCGAGGTGCTCATCATGGATGAGCCCTTCGCCTCGGTCGACGCGCAGACCCGCTTCGAGCTCGAAGACCTCTGCCTGAAGATCCGCGACGAGTTCGGCATGACGATCGTGGTCGTCACCCACGACATCGACGAGGCCGTCTACCTCTCCGACCGCGTCGTGGTGCTCGGCGAGCGGCCGGCGCGGGTGACCGAGATCATCGACATCGGATTCGGCCGCGAACGCGACCAGATCGCCACGCGGGCGACGCACGAGTTCGCCGAGCTGCGCACGGCGGTCTTCGAGCTGATCCGGCGGGCGGGGTAGCGTGGGCGAGCGCGCGGGCCTGGCCGGAGGGGACGGGCGCGACGGCGGGTCCCCTCCGCGCCGCGGCTACGCGGGGTTCGGAGGGCGGGCGGCCGAGTTCGCCTCGGAGTCGACGCCGTGGTGGCCGGAGCGGACCGTCGCGGCGACGGGGTCGCCGAACGTGATCGTGATGCTGGTCGACGATCTGGGGTTCAGCGATCTCGGTCCCTTCGGCAGCGAGATCCCCACGCCGCACATCGACGCCCTGGCGGGGGACGGCTGGGTGTTCACGAACTACCGCACCGCTCCCATGTGCTCGCCCGCGCGGGCCGCGCTCATGACCGGCCTCAACCCGCATCGCGCGGGCTTCGGGTTCGTCGCCCACACCGACCCGGGGTATCCCGGATTCACCTGCGAGCTGCCGGAGGATGCGCCGACGCTGGCGGAGTCGCTGCGCGCGGGCGGGTACGCCACCTTCGCCGTGGGGAAATGGCATCTCACGCTCGAGTCGCGCCTGCACGACGCCGCTGACAAGTCGTCCTGGCCGGTGCAGCGAGGATTCGACCGCTACTTCGGCAGCATGGACGGCTTCACCTCGCTGCACCATCCGCACCGTCTCGTGCGCGACAACTCCGTGGTCGACGTGCAGCGCTTCCCGGACGGCTACTTCCTCACCGACGAGCTCACCGACGAGGCGCTCGCCATGATCGACGAGCTGCGGGTCAACGACGCGGCGAAGCCCTTCTTCCTCTACTACGCGCACACCTCGGTGCACGGGCCCATCCAGGCCAAGCGGATCGACATCGAGCGCCACCGCGGGCGCTACGAGGCGGGGTGGAACGCGCTGCGCGAGGCGAGGTTCGCCCGCCAGCGCGAGCTCGGAGTGGTGCCGCCGCACGCCGAGCTGCCCGCCGATGCGATCGCCGACGGCGACCGGATTCCGTGCTGGGAATCGTTGAGCGACGAGGATCGCGCCCTGTTCGCCCGCCACATGGAGGTATACGCCGCCGCGGTCGACGAGGTCGATCAGAGCGTGGGGCGTCTGCTCGCCCACCTGGAGCGCCTGGGCGAGCGGGAGAATACGATCGTGGTGCTCGCGAGCGATAACGGCGGCACCGCCGAGGGCGGGCCGAGCGGCACGCGCAGTTACTTCGCCCAGTTCGGCCACTCGGCCCCGGTGCCGGAGGGGTGGGTGCGCGATGTGCCGCGCGACCCTGAGGAGATCGGCGGCCCTCAGGTCTTCAGCCAGTATCCGACCGGGTGGGCGCGCGTCTCGAACACCCCGTTCCGCTCCTTCAAGTCGTCGACCTACGAGGGCGGCGTGCACGCGCCGCTCATCGTGTCGTGGCCGGCGGCGCCCGTGCGCGCTCGCGGGCTGCGCGACCAATTCGTCTTCGTATCCGACCTGGCCCCCACGATCTTGGAACTCACGGGGGTGCCCGCGCTCGACGAGCTGCGGGGGCGGCGCGCGCAGCAGCCGGACGGCGCGAGCGTGGCCGAGGTGCTGGGCGACCCCGGGGCCGAGGGGCGCGAAGCGCAGTACTTCGAGTGCGTGGGGCGTCGCGCGATGGTCGATGGCGATTGGAAGGCGGTCTCGCCGACGCCGCCGTCGCGGGAGGACGGCGCTGCCGGCGGCGAGTGGGAGCTGTACCATCTCGCCGACGACCCCACCGAGACCCGTGATCTCGCCGGGGCGGAGCCCGAGCGCACTGCGGCGCTCGCCGAGCGGTGGCGCGATGAGGCGTGGCGCAACGCGGTGTTCCCGCTCGATGATGACGGCTCGCTGCACGTGAACCGTCCCGAGACCGAGGCGCCGCTCTCGGATCCGGTGAGCCTGGTGCCCTTCCGCCCGCCGCTCGAGCGGTTCCGCGCCGCGCAGCTCACGGTGCTGAAGTCGTTCGTCGTGGAGGCGTCGCTCGCGCTGCCCGGCGCCGAAGCGGCCGACGGCGGGGCCGACGGCGCGTCCGCCGCCGAGACAACCGTCGCGGCCGAGGGCGTGGTCGTGGCGCACGGCGATCAGGGCGGGGGATACCTGCTGGCGATCGAGCACGGCGCGCCGCTGCTGGCGTACAACGCGTACGGCGAGATGCACCGTGCGAGCGGTGCGGCGCTGCGACCGGGGGCTCGTGAACTGGTGCTGCGCTTCGACGAGCTGGAGGGGCTGCGCTGGCGGGTGCGGCTCGAGGTCGACGGGGAGCCGTGGGCGGAGATCTCTGAGGTGCCGATGTTGCTCGGCATGGCGCCGTTCACGGGCATCAGCGTCGGCTACGACTACGGAGGGCCGGTCGACTGGCAGTTGCACGAGCGGCACGGCGGCGGTTTCCGCTTCGCGGGCGGCGCCATCGAGCGGCTGCGCTACGTGCCGGGCGCGCGTTCGCAGCACGACCGCACGGTGCTGCGTCGGATCGGGGAGGCGGTCGCCGAGCTGGCCGACTGAGCGGCGCTCCGGGCGTTGCCGGGGCGTGCGAAACGCACGCGGAGACGCGCCGGAGACGCACCGGTGGTGGATCGCGGCTCGGTTCGCGGCGCGAGCCGCCGGGAAGGGGTACGGTGAGGCGATGGGCGAGCATGCGACGAGGCGGCCGGGGCACCGACGAGACGCGCTGCGGCGCGCCTGGGAGGCGGCTCGGGCCGCTCCTCCCGGGATTCTCGTGAGCGTGGCCGAGGAAGACGCGATCGCCCGCGCCGCCGAGGGCGGGGCGGGCTCCGCGCCAGGCGCGCTGACGGGTCTGCCGCTCGTCGTGAAGGACAACGTTCACGCGCTCGGCTTCGCGTGCACCGCCGCGACGCCGGCGCTGCGCGGCTTCCTCCCGCCCGATGATGCGCCTGCGCTCGCCCGGCTGCGGGCGCAGGGCATGGTGGTGGTCGGGAAGACCAATCTGCACGAGCTGGCGCTGGGGATCACCTCCACGCACACGGCAGCGGGGGTCGTGCCGAATCCGGCGCTGCCGGGGCGGGTGGCCGGCGGGTCGAGCGGCGGCACCGCGGCTGCGGTCGCGGCGGGGGTCTGCGCGCACGGGATCGGCACCGATACCGGCGGATCCACCCGCATTCCGGCGGCGTTCACGGGCACCTGGGGGTTCCGGCCGAGCACCGGCCGCTATCCGGGGAGCGGTGTCGTGAGCATCGCCTACTCCCGCGACACGATCGGCCCGATGGCGGCGGATCTCGCCTCGCTGCGGCAGCTGGACGCCGCGCTCGCGGGGGCGCCGGCCGGTGCGTCGGCTCGGCCGGCGACGGCCGGCGGCCGTTCCGCTGCGCCGCTGCGTCTCGGCTTCGACCCGGCCGACGTCGAGCGGTGCGAAGCCGGGGTCGCAGCGGCGGTGCGGGCGGCGCTGGGGCGCCTGGCCGGGGCGCGGGACGTGGAGCTCGTGGAGGTCTCGTTCGCCGCGCTCGATCGCGCGACCGCGGTGTTCGAGCCTGAGCTGGGCGCGCAGGAGCTCGCCCCCTCGCTGGCAGCGTATCTGCGCAGCGAGGAGGGGCTGCCGGGGCTCGACGGGGTGCTTGCCGAGATGGCGGATCCCCACGTGGTGCGACTCGTGGAGGGCAGCCTGGCGGCCGTCGCCGACGGGGTCTGGACGCCGCGCTGGCACGAGCTGCAGAACGACTGCGCGCGGGCGCGAGCGTCGTATCTCGCGGTGCTGCACCGCGCCGGGCTCGATGCGGTGCTGCGCCCGGTCGTGCCGATTCTGCCGCCCCGCGTCGACGCGGTGCTGGGCCTCGATCTCCCGGAGCGGGATCGGCTCTTCGGCGTCGTCACCGGCTTCGCCCGCCTCGCGACCGTCACGGGGGCGCCGAGCCTGTCGATGCCGCTCGCGGGCGACGGCGCCGTGCGATCGCGAGCCGGCCTGCCGGGCGGCGCGCCGCAGCCGAGCGGAGCGGGCCTGCTGCTCGACGGCATTCCCGGCTGCGATGAGGAGCTGCTCGCGCTCGCGGCCCGTATCGAGGACGCGCTCGGCTGAGTCGATCCGCGCCGGGAGGCTGAGTCGACCCGCGCCTGACGGGCAGGCCGATCCGCCCCTGACGGCTGGGCCGATCCACCCCTTGAGCCCGATTCGATCCGTCCCGCGAGCCGCTGGGCGGACCCGAGCCCGGGCCCGCTCAGCGGAGCCCGGCCTCCCGGCCGCGGAGCCCGTGCTCAGCCGAGGGGCAGCGTCTCCACCGCGAACGGGAAGACGACCGCCCCGCCGGTGGCGTAGTTCGGCACGTCGGCCTCGACGGCCCGCCCCTCGGGCGAGGAGAGCGCCGCCCCGAGCGCCGCCTCGTCGGCGAAGCTCGCCTGGAAGATGGCGAAGTACGGCCCCTCGCCGGGCTCGGAGATGCCGAGGGAGTAGGTGATCTCCTGCACGCCGGGCAGCTGTGCGCAGAGCGGCAGGTGCGTGCTGAGGTAGTAGTCCGTGAACGCGGCGCGATCGGTGGGCTCGGGGTAGAGCACGGTGAGCTTGTGCATAGCGGTTCTCCTGTGTGGTGCGCGGGTGAGTGGCGGATCAGTCGCGGGCGAACACGCGGTGGCCGGCGAACCAGGTCTCGTCGACGGTGGTCTGCACGAGCCGGTTCGCGGGGTGCTCGAAGGGGTTGCGGTCGAGCAGCACGAAGTCGGCCGACTTGCCGACTTCGAGCGATCCGGTCTCCGAGGCGAGGCCGAGCGCGGTGGCGCCGCCGATGGTGAAGGCCGCGATGGCCTCGTCGAGCGTGATCGCCTGCTCGGGCCAGAGGGTGCCCGGGTACTGGCCGCTCGGGTCTTCGCGGGTGACGAGGCCGTGGATCCCCTCCCACGCGTTCGGCGAGACCGACACGGGCCAGTCCGAGCCGCCCGCCACGACGGCGCCCGCGTCGAGCAGGTCGCGGTTGGGCTGCATGCGGTCGGCCCGTTCGCGGGGCAGCACCTCGCGGATCGCGTCGACGATGGGGCCGGGCACCCAGATGAAGGGCGAGATCTCGGCGACGACGCCGAGCTCGGCGAAGCGGGAGATGTCGTCGGGGTGGATGAACTGGCCGTGCGCCACGTGGTAGCGGGTGTCCGAGAAGCCCTCGCGGCGCAGCGTCTCGACCGAGTTCAGCACGGCGTGCACGGAGGCGTCGCCCGTGCAGTGGATCTTCGCCGAGATGCCGTGCTGGGCGACGCGACGCAGCCAGTCGGTGAGCTCTTCAGGCTTCAGCAGGGTGTCGCCGTGGTGGTGGGCGCCATGCACCTCGTCGGGCAGGTAGGGCTCGATGAACGCGCCGGTGCGCGTCGGGGGTACGCCGTCGAGGAAGATCTTCACGAAGTCGGGCCGGTGGTGCTCGGTGCGGAAGCGCTCGCCGTCGAAGACGAGGTCTTCGCCGACGGGGGTGTAGCCGAAGATCTCGTCGTTGATGAGCATCGACGACACGACCCACGCGTTCAGCTCGCCGCTCGCGTCGAGCGAGCGCAGCGCCTCCAGGGTGGGCGTCGACACGGCGGCGTCCTGGAACGCCGTCACGCCGTAGGAGTTCAGGATCTCGACGCCGCGCTGGGACGCCTGACGGTCCTGCTCCGCGGAGAGGCCGCCGGCGGCGCGCAGCGCGCGGGCGACGGGGATCCCGGCGGCTTCGAACAGCACGCCGGTGTGGCGGCCGTCGGCGTCGACGACCACGCCGTCCTGGCCAGGTTCGACGCCCGCGAGTTCGAGTGCCCGTGAGCTGACCCAGCGGTTGTGGTGCGAGTCGTCGGAGAGCATGACGGGGCGTCCGCCGGCCGCCTCGTCGAGCTGCGCGAGTGCGTCGGCGGTGCTGAGCTCGCCCAGCCGGTCGCTCGCCCAGGGGCCGCCGACGATCCACGCCTCCTCGGGCAGCGCGGCGGCGTGGTCGCGCACGGCGGCGACGATGCCGTCGAGGTGGGCGCCGATGGGGAGCCGCAGCTGGAACAGCTCTTCCTCACCGGCGATCGCGTGATGGTTGTGCGCGTCGACGAGGCCGGGCATGAGGAACGCCCCGGCGAGATCCCGCACCTCGGTCTCGGGGCCTGCGAGGGCGCCGATCTCCTGGGCCGATCCGACGGCGAGGATGCGGCCCTCGGCGACGGCGATCGCCTCGGCCCAGGGGTTCGCCGGGTCGACCGTGTAGATGCGGCCGTTGGTGAGGATGAGTGCGGGGTGGGTGGTCATCGATGACTCCAGAGGTGGGTGGTGGGTGGTGCTGGGAGTACGGCTACTTGCCGCAGGCGCAGCCGGGGTTGCCGCAGCGGCAGGCGTCGCCCGCGCAGCAGCCGCAGTCGGCTCCGGCGCAGCAGCCGTCGCCGGTGCCGCAGGCGGCCGAGGCGCGGGCATCCGCGGGCAGGTTCATAGCGGGGTTCTGGTCGAGGAAGCCGTGCGGTTTGAACCAGAATCCGGAGTAGTCGACCGGCATGATCGGCCAGTCCTCGGTACGCGGGATGTGGGTGGGGCCGAAGACGTGCCACAGCACGATGTCCTCGCCGTCGAGCGAGCGGTCGGCCTGCGTCCACTCGGGCAGGCCCGCGCCCGGGGCGTGGGCTCCGGGATGGAAGCCGGCGGGGTACAGCTCCTCGGGATCGTACTGCGTGCCCCACAGATGCTTCGTCGCGAAGTTCGCGCGTCCGTGCACGGTCGACTCGGGCTGCGCGGCGAGCAGCATCTTGCCTTCGGGAATCAGCCAGTAGGAGGTGGGTTTGCCGACGTGGTTGGTGCGGTGCGCCGAGCGCACCTCCCAGACGCGGCTGGTGAGGCCGTTGGCGAGGCGCTGCGCCTCCTGCTCGCTCTTCAGCTGGGTGTCGGACCAGGTGAAGGCGTTGCCGTAGGGGTTCTCGGGACCGATCGGGATGCCGACGGCTTCGATCTCGTGCAGCGTGTTGTCCTCGCCGTCGATGGCCGCGTCGATCCGGGCGCAGAAGAGGTGCTGGTGCACGGGCGTGAAGATGCCGGGGGCGATCTCGGTGCGGTGGGGGTCGTCGCTGCCCGGGGTCCCGGCGCCCGCGAAGACGATGCCGGTGGCTTTCGCCTCGACCTGGATGGAGCCGTCGAGGTAGAAGTACCAGAAGAAGCCGTAGTCGTAGTTGCCGATGGTGGAGAAGTAGCTCACCACGAGGCGGCGGCTGCGGCGCACCTCGGCGTTGCCGTCGAGGTCGGTGTGCTTCCAGAGGATGCCGTAGTCCTCCTCGTGCATGCAGATCGCCTGCGGGATGTTCACGGGGTGGCCGTGGTCGTCGGGCACGAAGGCGTCGAAGTAGTGGATCACTCCCAGGCAGTCGCAGCCGAGGGCGAGCGAGTTCGCGTTCTTGCCGAGCAGGTACTCGCCGGCGTCGAAGTAGCTGATCCAGTAGCGGCTCACCGAGGTGTCGCCGTAGGGCACGACCATCTCAGGCACGCTGGCCCGGTGCGCGACGGAGCGATCCTCATCGCCGTCGCGGAAGGTGATCTGGTTGAGCACCAGGCCTTCCTGCTGGGTGAAGCCGACGCGGAACTTCCAGTTCTCCCACTGTACGAGGCTGCCGTCGACCGAGAAGGAGGGCCCTTCGGGCTGCGTGATCTCGATGGGCTTCAGGCTGGTGCGCGCGGGACCCTGCACGTCGAGGGTGTAGTTGCCGTGCGCTTCGGGCACAGGCACATCGCCTTCGTCGTCGATGCGGATCACGCGGCGCTCGGTGAGGTCGACGTGCACCACGAGCCCTTCGATGGGGTGGGCCCAGGGGCTGTCGCTCACGGAGAAGCGCAGGTAGGTGTGGGAGCGCACGAGGCGGCGGCCGATCTCGTCTTCGCGTCCGAAGAAGCCGGGTGCGAGCGGCGAGCAGAATGCGAGCTCCATGTGCTCGGCGAGGCCGCGGCGGCGCATCGCGGCCTGCCACTCGGGGGAGGCCTTCACGATGGCGGCGGCGTCCTCGTACTCCTCGAAGAGGTACTGCGGCTGACCGTAGGGCTCCTCGGTGTTCGGCAGCGTCCGGAGGCTGTCGATCTCGCCGCGGGTGACGGCGACGATCGCCTCGGATGCGACGCCGGTGCTGCGCTCCAGCAGGGTGACGCGGATGCGGCGGTCGAGCGGGTCGCCCGGCCGCCACGCCGCGAGGTCGGCCTTCGCGGGGTCGACGGGGAGCATGCGCGGCACGCGGGTGTGCTCGCCGAAGTGGCCGGCTTCGGCGAGGATGCGCCGGGCCTCGGCGATCTCGGCGCCGGTGAGCGGATCGAGGGGGTGCTCGGCCGTCTCGGGGGTGGTCACCCGCTTGCCGTGCGTGTGGGTGGCGTCGGGCCGGTGCGGGCCGGAGGGGGCGTGCGTCATTGAAATCATCCTCGTCGTGGTGACCGGTGGAGCGTCCTCTCCCAGTATCCCAAGCGGCTTGTCATTTGGACAGTGGGAAGCGCGACGGTCGTTGACCGTGGGCGCTGCGGGGTTGACCCTGCGGGCATGATGCCGGCGGGGGGCGTAGGCGCGGCCGCAGGCGCCGCCGCAGTTGACTCAGCGGGAAGAGTGCTGGGCTGCGAGCGCCCACCCCGTCGTCGCCGCGCCCGGAACCGGCGAGGATGAGGGGTGGACGGGCCGGCGCGGCCCGCGAGAACCGGCCTCGGGTGAAAGGAACCTCATGGCAGAGCAGAACAACGGTGTTCACGGACGGGTCGTCGTCATCACGGGCGGCGGCACGGGGATCGGTGCGGCAGTCGCCGAGCGCTACGCGGGCGAGGGCGCGCAGGTGGTGCTGATCGGGCGCAGGCTCGGCCCCCTCGAGGAGGTCGCCGGGAGACTCGGCGGCACCGCGATCGCCGCGGACGCGGCGGATGGCGAGTCGGCGCGGGCGGCTGTGGCGCAGATCCTCGAGCAGTTCGGCCGCATCGACGTGCTCGTGGCGAACGCCGGCGGCCACGGCTTCAACGCGGTGGGCGAGACCGACGACGAGACGTGGGAGTCGTCGATCCGCGTGAACCTCACCACGGCGTTCACGATGTCGCGCGAGGCGCTGCCGGCGCTCGTGGAGAGCCGCGGGCAGATCGTCGTGATCTCGTCGCTCGCCGGCGTCTTCGCCGGCCCGAAGGTGGCGGGTTACACCACCACGAAGCACGCACTCATCGGCCTCACCCGCTCCATGGCCCGCGACTACGGCGTGCACGGGGTGCGCGTCAACGCGGTGTGCCCCGGGTGGACTCGCACGCCGATGGCCGATGCCGAGATGGACGAGTTCATGAACCACGTGCCCGAGCTGACGACCCGCCAGGAGGCGTACGGCCGCGTCACGCGCGACGTGCCGCTGAAGCGGGTGGGGGAGCCTGAGGAGATCGCCTCGGTGGTGCGCTTCCTGGGGTCGAGCGAGTCGTCGTACATCACGGGCGCCGTCATCATGGCCGACGGCGGCGCGCACGTCGTCGATCTTCCCACGCTGGCGTTCGAGCACGCAGGTATGTAGGGGCGGATCCGCTCTCGGCTCTGAGGCGTTCGCCTGTGGGGCCTGGGTGGATTCGTTTGCCCAGCCGAGGGTCGGGTGCCGACCACTGAACAGAAGGGAGTGGGACGATGGAGTTCCACCACAACGGGTACACCACTGTCGATCCGCGCATCGAGCCGGCTGCGGGGGTCGGACTGGACCGACCGGACGAGCTGCCCGAACAGGTCGATGTGCTGATCGTGGGCTCGGGCCCCGCCGGCATCATCACAGCCGCGCAGCTCGCACAGTTTCCGGGCGTCACCACGCGGATCGTGGAGCGACGGGCTGGTCGCTTGGAGGTAGGTCAGGCTGATGGGATTCAGGCGCGCAGCGTGGAGACGTTCCAGGCGTTCGGTTTCGCTGAGCAGATCATTCAGGAGGCATACCAGCTTGTCGATACCGAGTTCTGGACGCCGGACCCCGAGGATCCGCGCAACATCCACCGCAGCTCGACCACGCCGGACACCCTCATCGGCATCAGCGAGTTCCCGCAGCTGATCGTCAATCAGACGCGGGTGGCCGACTACCTGGCGGAGTTCGCGGAGCGTTCGCCGGCGCGGGGGCGGGTCGACTACGGCTACGAGTTCGAGGGGCTGGAGGTCGGCGAGGGCGAGTACCCTGTGGCGGTCACGCTGCGTCGCACGACCGGCGCGGATGAGGGCGCCACCCGCGTGGTGCGCGCGAAGTACGTCGTGGGGGCCGACGGCGCTCGCAGCCGCGTGCGGGCCGCGATCGGGGGTCGGCTCGCGGGCGATCAGGCGATGCACGCCTGGGGCGTGATGGACGCGCTCGCCGTCACCGACTTCCCCGACACTCGCCGCAAGAGCATCATCCAGTCCGGTGACGGCGGCAACATTCTGGTGATACCCCGCGAGGGCAACTACCTGGTGCGCTGGTACGTCGATCTCGGCGAGACCGGTGAGAACGACCGTGGGGCCGTGCGCCAGACCTCGGTCGAGCAGATCGCGGCGCGGGCGAACGCGATCCTGCACCCCTACACGCTCGACGTGAAGGACGTCTCCTGGTGGAGCGTCTACGAGGTGGCGCACCGTCTGACCGACCGCTTCGACGACGCCGACGCGCATGAGGGCGGGCGGCGCGCCCCGCGCGTCTTCCTCGCCGGCGACGCGTGCCACACGCACAGCGCGAAGGCGGGGCAGGGCATGAACGTGTCTTTGCAGGACGGCTGGAACCTGGCCTGGAAGCTGGGATACGTGCTCGAGGGGCGCAGCCCCGAGTCGCTGCTGGAGACCTACTCCGAGGAGCGGCGGGTCATCGCGCAGAACCTGATCGACTTCGACAAGGAATGGTCGACGCTGATGGCGAAGAAGCCGGAGGAGTTCGCGTCGCCGCGCGAGCTGGAGGACTTCTACATCGCCACGGCCGAGTTCCCCGCCGGCTTCATGACGCAGTACGAGTCGTCGACGCTCACCGGAGACGGGGCGCACCAGGGCCTCGCGACGGGATTCCCGGTCGGCAAGCGCTTCAAGTCCGCGGAGGCGGTGCGGGTCGCCGACGGCGTGCTCGCCCACCTCGGCCACCACCACCGCGCCGACGGGCGATACCGCATCTACGCGTTCGCCGATGCGGGCGCGGAGGCCCTGGATCGCTGGGCCGAGTGGATGCTGTCGTCGGAGCACTCCCCGGTGCGCCGGTTCACTCCGACGGGCGCCGACCTCGACAGCCGCTTCGACGTGAAGGTGGTCTATCAGGAGGGCTATCACGATATCGAGCTGGGCCGTGTGCCGGAGCTGTTCATGCCCCGCCGCGGGCCGTTCCAGCTCATCAACTACGAGAAGACGTGGGCTGCCATTCCGGGCAACGACATCTTCGACGAGCGCGGGGTGAGCCGCGACGGTGCCGTGGTGGTGGTGCGGCCCGATCAGTATGTCGCGACGGTGCTGCCGCTCTCGGCGACCGACGAACTCGCCGCGTTCTTCGAGCCGATTTTCACGGCATCCGAGTAAGACGTCGATTCGACGAGAACAGAGGGGGAACATCATGGAATCAGCCGATCTGGTGCTGCGAGGCGGCGCCGTCTACACCGTCGATCGCGACTTCTCGGTCGGGCAGGCCATCGCCGTGGGCGACGGCCGAGTGCTCGCGGTGGGCGATGACGCCGAGATCGCCGGGCTCATCGGGCCCGATACCCGGGTGATCGAGCTCGATGGGCGGGCGGTGCTGCCCGGCATCGATGACTCGCATCTGCACGCCGCGGCGTGGGGGATCGGCAGCCCGCCGTATTCGCTCGATCTCGCCTTCCCGAGCGTGCGGTCGATCGCCGACATCGTCGAGCTGGTGCGTGCGACCGCGGCCGTGCGTGCAACGGGCGAGTGGATCGTGGGGCAGGGCTGGGATGCCGGCTATCTCGACGAGTGCCTGAGCGGCGAGCGCTCGCTCCTGCACCGGGCCGACCTCGACGCGGCCGCCCCCGAGCATCCGGTCTGCCTGACCGACTTCTCGGGGCACATGGTGGTCGTCAACAGTGCGGCGCTGCGTCTCGCGGGTGTGGATCGCGGCACGCTCCCGCCCGCGGGCGGCGTGATCGACCGTGACGAGCACGGCGAGGCGACGGGGATTCTGCGCGAGGGCGCGCAGGACCTCGTGCAGTCGATCATCCCGCGGCCCGACTACGCGACTCGCAAACAGGCGATCGCCGACGCGGTGCGTCGCCTCAACGCGCGTGGCATCACCGCCTTCACGGAGCCCGGGCTCGGCCCGGGTGGTGAGGGCGTGCTGGGCGGGGCGCTCGGCGGCGACGCGATCCGCGCCTATGAGGAGCTCGTCGCGGCCGGGGAGCTGACGGCGCGGGTATCGGTGCTGATGCTGCCGCTCGCGATGGGGGAGTCGGCAGATCGGCTCGAGGACCGGGTGCGGGATCAGCTCGCCGCTCGCGAGCCCGTCGATCCGCGGCTGCTGAACGTGATCGGGGTGAAGCTCTTCGCCGACGGGGTGCCGCCGAATGAGACGGCCTACATGTGGCAGCCCTACGGACCTTCGCAGGGGCACGGCGCCCTGTGCGTGCACGGCGCGAGCGAGCCGTTGCAGGAGGCCGAGCTGCGTCGCGCGATCGACACCGTGCATGGCCTGGGCCTGCAGGCGGGCGTGCATGTGACGGGTGATCACGGCATCGACATCACCGTCGACGCGTTCGTCGCGGCGAACGAGCAGCATCCGCGTGCGGACGCGCGGCACTACGTGATCCACGGCGACTTCATCTCGGATGAGCGTCTGGCGCAGTTGGGCGAGCGCGGCTACGGGGTCAACATGAACCCAGGGATCAAAGCGCAGATCACCGATCTCATGGATGCGGTGGTGGGCGAGGAGCTCTCGGCGCGCCAGTGGCCGACGCGTTCCGCTGCGGAGTCGGGGGCGATCTTCTGCGCGAGCTCCGACGCCCCGGTGACACCGCCGGATTGGCTCGCCGGCATCTCGGGCATGATGACGCGCCGGTCGAAGGCGACGGGGCGGGTGTCCGGTCCGGAGCAGTGCGTCGACTTCGCGACGGCGCTGCGTGCGTACACGTCGGAGCCGGCGCGGCAGAGCTTCGCCGAGCAGTGGCGCGGGTCGCTGGAACCGGGCAAGGTTGCGGACCTCGTGGTGCTCGACGCCGACCCGCGTTCCGTGGCGCCGGAGCGGCTGACCGAGCTGCGCGTCGACCTCACCGTGTTCGGTGGACGGACGGTGCACGAGCGGGGGTGACGCGGGGCGCTTCCGACCCCGGGGCGTTGGGCGAAAACTCCTAATGGGGCGATGCTGGGCGTCTCCCGTGGGTATGCTGAGCGCGATGTATGCGCGGTTCGCCGGTTCCGACCCGGCGGGGGAGAACTCGGGCGTGGATCGATTCCCGCTGCTCGGGGACGCGAGGTCCGAGCGGTTCCCCACGAGGAGAGGACTTCGCCATGTCGACAACCGCAGGCCGCTGGGGTGCCGCACTGGCGGCGATCGTTCTGGGCGCGGCGGCCCTGATCGGGGGTGCGGCGACCGCGGGTCACGCGTCACCGGCCGATATCGATCCGGATCGCTTCGGGTCGCTGACGGTGCAGGTGCTCACCCGCCCACGCCGCCGACCGGTATCGTCGGCGACGGGTCGAAGCTCGACGCGCTGCCCGAAGGCGCGCTGCCCGTGGACGGCGTGACGTTCGAGGTCGAGCGGGTCACCGAGATCGGCGGAGTGCCGGTCGACCTGACCACCGACGCGGGGTGGGCGCTGATCCAGCCCTACCTGGACGATCCTGCGGCGTTCCCGGCGTCGTCGCCGACGCTGGTGCCCGTGTGGCGGGGTGCGACAGGCGGCGACGCCGGGTCAGGCAAGTTCAAGGTCAGCGTGCTGCGCGTGGGTCTCTACTGGGTGTACCAGACGGCCAAGCCCGCATCGATGACGAGCGATGTGCAGTCCTTCCTCGTGACCGCGCCGATGCCCACCCAGGAGCCCGGTGTCTTCAACTACGACATCTACGCCTATCCGAAGGCGATCGCCTCCGGTGTGGTGAAGACGGGCGACGACAGCGCTGCGCACGCGCTCGGCGACCTCGTGAACTGGACGATCACCGGCAATGTGCCGCACACGACGCCGACGCCGCACCGCTACGAGGTGATGGACATCCTCCCCACCGGTCTCGCCTATGCCGAGGATCCCGCGCCGACGGTCACGATCCGGCCGACCTCGGGGCCCGAGATCGAGCTCACGGCGCCCGGCGACTTCGCGGTGGAGCCGGTGCCGGGCGTGGTGACGATGCGGCTGGAGCAGCCGGGACTCGACGCGCTGCACTCGGCGGGCGACGGGGCGCAGCTCGACTTCAGGCTGGCGACCCGCGTCGTCTCGGTGCCCACCCGGGGTGAGATCGTCAAAAGCGCCGTGCTCTGGCTGAACGACGAGCAGCTCACCCCGTCGTCGCCGCGCACCTATTGGGGGTCGGCGCGGGTGAACAAGGTGATCGAGGGCGGAGACCCCGCGGATCAGTCGGCGCGGCTGTCGGGTGCGGGGTTCCAGGTGTTCGCCTCGGAAGCGGCCGCATGGGATGCGGTGGCGGAGGTGGAGGCCGGGCAGCCGGTGACCGCGGGCCTGGAGTTCGCCGCCGGGTCCGGGGTGAGCGGCGACGGCAGGACCTTCGTGACGGCCGATCAGGGCGCGGATCACGGCTTCGCGGTGATCACAGGCTTGAAAGCGTCGCCCGCTGGGGAGCGCTACTGGCTGGTGGAGACGAGCGCCCCCGCGGGATACGTGGCGAGTGCCGCGCCGACGGAGATCACGGTGACGCCGGTTCGGGCCCCGGGTGCGGTTGCGATCGTGAGCATCGAGAACCGCCAGCGCCAGGCCGGTGCGCTGCCGGTGCTCGGCGGTGCGGGCGGGGTCGCGATCGGCATCGCGGGCACGGTGCTGATCGCCGGCGGCCTGCTCTTCGCGATCTTCGGCCGCCGTAAGAAGGTCGAGAACGTCACCGCCGGCTAAGCAGCCGCACGCAGAAGCCTCCCGCTCCCTTCGACAAGCTCAGGGGGCGGGAGGCTTCTGCGTGCGTGGCTCAGCCGCCCAGGTACGCCTGACGCAGCAGCGCCTCATCGTCGGCGAGCTGCTTCGCCGGCCCCTGCGGGTGGCTCACCCGGCCGCTCGCCACCACCATCGCGTCGTCGGCGATGCCGAGGGCGAGGTGCGTGAACTGCTCCACGAGCAGCACGCCCACCCGCGACGCCGCGATCTGCTGGATCAACGGCAGCAGTCGCATGAACACGACCGGCGCGAGACCGAGCGACATCTCGTCGATCAGCAGGAAACGCGGCTTCGACGCGAACGCGCGGGCGAGCACCAGCATCTGCTGCTCGCCGCCCGACAGCAGCACCGACTGCGAATCGATCCGCTTCTCCAACTCGGGAAACGACTGCAGCACCTCCTGCACGCCCGCATCGTTCTTCGCGGTGAGCAGCAGGTTCTCGCGCACGGTCAGCGACGGGAAGATCGCGCGCCCCTGCTCGATGTGGGCGATGCCCGCACGCGAGCGCTGCACCCGGCTCCACTTCGCGATCGACTCGCCACCGAGGGTGATATCGCCGCTCGAGTGATCGATCACTCCCGACACCGACTCCAGCAGGCTCGTCTTGCCGGCGCCGTTCGGCCCGACGAGCGCGAGGATCCGTCCCTCCTGCAACGTCAGATCGACGTCCGACACGACCGGGCCGGCCCCGCGGCGCACCGTCACGCCGCTCAATCGCAGTTCGTTCATTGCGTCATCTCCGCATCTCCCATGTAGGCGGCGACCACCGCGGGATCGTCCAGCACTTCACGCGTCGGGCCCTGAGCGAGCACCTTGCCGAAGTCGAGCACGGTGAGCTCCGTGCACACCGAGCGCACCAGATCGAGATCGTGCTCGATGACCACGATCGCCGTATCGAAGCGCGACGGGATCCGCGTGAGGCGATGCCCGAACTGCAGATGCTCCTCGTGCGACAGACCCGCCGCGGGCTCGTCGAGGATCAGCACGCGCGGACCCGACAGCACCGCCGCAGCCACCTCGATGAGACGGCGCGTGCCCACGTCGACGTTCGCCAGCTGCTCCTCCGGGGGCGGGCAGCCCAGGAATGCGAGCGCATCGGCCAGCTCATCATGATCGAGACGCTTGCGCGCCACGAATCGCACATACGCCTCCACCGACAGCTGCGGGGGCACCCGATCCTGCTGGAAGGTGCGGCGCAGCCCCTTGCGGGCGCGCGCCACCGGCGACAGCCGGGTGATGTCCTCGCCGTCCAGCAGCACCGTGCCGGTGTGCTGCGGCAGGAAGCCGCTCACCGCGTCGACGAAGGTCGACTTGCCGGCGCCGTTCGGGCCGATCAGGCCCATGATGGAGCGCGGACGCACCTGCAGGGACACGTCGTCGTTCGCCTTGAGCGCGCCGAACTGCACCCCGAGACCGCGCACCTCGAGCACCGGCGCCGCATCCGCCGGAATCGGCTCCGCCGCCTCCGGCACCGCGAACACGTCGAGTGCCGTCGTGCCGACATCGTTCGAGACGGTCTCGGCCTGCGCCGCACGACGCTTCTTCGCGCTCCTGCGGAAGCCGCCGCGGATCACCTCGCCGAGGTTCGAGCCGCCGGTGATCGCCTGGATGCCGAGCAGACCGAAGATCACGAAACCCCAGTCCTGCGGCACGCCCCAGCGCTTCAGCAGCTCGGGTACGAGCACCCACAGCACGCCGCCGAAGATGGCCATGTCGATCAGGTAGGTGCCGCTCATCACCGCGAGGATGTAGAAGGCGATCGACATCAGCGGTGTGAAGCTCGACGCGTAGGGGATCCCGACCTGGCCCGCGAGCAGGCCGCCCGAGATACCGCCGAGGGCGGCGCTCATCGCGAACGCCGACAGCTTCGCCAAGCGCACGCTCTGACCGACCGCGGCCGTGCCGCGCTCGGAGAAGGCGACGGCCTTCCAGCTGCTGCCGACCCGGCTGCGCTGCAGCAGGAAGACGAGGTAGATGCAGACCACCAGTACGATCACCGCGAAGAAGAAGTACTCGCGATCGCTCGAGAAGAGACCGGGGCGCTCCACCGACAGCCCGTCCTGCTGCCCCGGGAACTGCGTCTGCACGAGCAGCACGTCGACAGCGGCAGCAGCGCCGAGGGTGACGACGGCGAGATTCACTCCGCGCAGACGCAGCGCCGGAAGGCCCAGCAGCACGCCCGCGATCGCGGCGACCAGTGCGCCGGCGATCAGCCAGACGATGAACCCGCCCGGGGCCTCGTTCTTGTTCAGGAACGTGACCACCCACGCGCCGATGGCGCTGAAGGTGAGCTGGCAGAGGGCGATGATCCCCGCCGAGCCGGTGACGATGCCGAGGCCGAGCAGCGAGATCGTCGCGGTGACCATGCTGATGGCCAGGTAGACGACGTATCCCGAGAGCCCGACGCTCAGGGCCCAGCCGATCCCGATCCCGAGGATCGCGATGACGATGGGCAGAACGGTGCGCAGGCGCCGATTAGCGAGCAGCATCCCACACCTCCTTTCGCTGCGACCACAGCAGCAGGATGACGATGAAGATGAGCGGCACGAAGTTGCGCACCAGCGCCAGCTCGTTGATCTGAGCCACCATGCCGTTGATGAGGCCGAGCAGCAGGCCGCCGACCACGGCGAGATCGAGCCGCTTGAAACCGCCGAGCAGCGCCGCGGCGGCCGCCGGGATGATGAGCATCGAGAGCGTCACCGCGTCGTTCGACTGGGTCGGGGCGATGATGAGGATCGTGACCGCGCTGATTGCGCCCGTCACCGCCCACACGCCGATCGCGAGCGGCTTCGAGGAGATGCCGATGAGCTCGGCGGTGGTGGGGCGGTCCGAGAGGGCCCGCAGCTTGGTGCCGATGGTCGTCTTGCGCAGCACCAGCGCTGCAGCGACCGCGACCAGCACCGCGAGCGAGACCGTGATGACCGTGACCCAGCTCACCACGACCCCGGAGATCGTGAACGCCGGGCCGTTGAAGATCGGGGCGAAGGGCTGGGGCTTGTTGCCGAACATGATGTACGAGAGCGACATCAGCAGCAGGAACGGCCCCACCGTCATAGCGGAGCGGGTCGAGAGATCCGCATCCGAGAGCCAGGTGGCCGCGATCCACCCGATGAGGGCCGACAGCAGCGCGCCCACGAGAATTCCGGCGATCGTCGCGAGCCAGACCGGCAGGCCGAGCTTGCTGGCGAACCAGACCGCCACGAACGCGGCGAACATGCCCGTGGCCGCCTGCGCGAAGTTGACGACGCGCACGAGGCGGGACATGAGCGTGAGCGTGACCGCGAACACGGCGTAGACGCCGCCGGCGGCGAGGCCGGAGAGCGCGCCCTGCAGCAGGGCCCCGCCGTTCACGGACGCCTCCCCGGCGTGCGATGGGAAGTGAGAAGCATGGGAATCCTTCGAGGTCTGAAACGGAGTGCCCGGTGCGGCCGGAGCGAAGGCTCCAGCCGCACCGGGTGCGATGGCCGTGCGGCCGTTACTTCGCCGGGATCATCAGCCAGTCGTCTGCGGCCTTCTCCCAGGCGTTCGTGCCCGACTTCAGGGTGACGGGCCAGCCGCCCGGCTGGAAGTCCTGAGCCGCGATCTTGTCGAACTGGTAGGGGTAGGCGATCATCGGGTTCTCGATCGGATCCATGTTCGCGAGGGCCTCGTTGACGCTCTCACGGGTGATGTCGCCCTCGATGCTCTTCAGCACCTCGACCATGAACGTCGCCGCCAGGTAGCCGCCCTGGCTGAAGGAGGTGAGCGTGATGTCGTTCTCCTCCATCAGCGCCTTCCAGTCGGCGTTGACGTCGCTGTCCTCGGTGAAGGGGAAGAACTCGGCCGGCACGTACACGCCGGCGGCGCTGTTCGACACGGCCTTCGCGAAGCTCTCGCTGTAGACCGAGGTGAGCATCAGGAAGGTGACGTCGTCCCAGCCCTGCTGGTTCGCGGCCTTCAGCATGCCGATCGCGTCGGGCTCGACGTTGTTCGTCACCACGCCGTCGCAGCCGGCCTCGCGGGCCTTCACCACGTAGGGGGTGTAGTCGGCGCCGCCGTAGGGCACGGTGTCATCGACGTACAGGGGCTCCTTGCCGGTGATCTCGCTCCAGCGATCCACTGCGGCCTGGTAGGCGGGGCCGGTCGAGCCGATCACGCTGGTCAGCACGCAGAGGTTCTCGAGGCCGAGCTCCTCCGAACCGTAGAGCATCGTGAGAGTGGTGTCGTTGAACGGGCCGATGTTCGCGGGCGCGATGTTCGGCGAGTTGAAGCAGCCGGGATCGACGCCGATGCCCTGGATCGAGCGCACGTCCTCCTGCTCGTAGTACTTCGCGTTGATCTCGCAGTCGAGCAGCGAGGCGCCGCCGACGAGAGCGACCACTTCGTCGCTGCCGACCAGCTCGCGCGCCGAAGCGGTGGCGGTGGCCGGATCGGCCTTGTCGTCGGTGGCCTTGTACTCGATCTGGCGCCCGTTGATGCCGCCTTCCGCGTTGACCTGGTCGAAGACCGCGGCGGCCGCCTCGGAGGCCTCCGGGAAGGTCGCCGGGCCGCTGATGGTGTTGACGGAGCCGAGCTTGATCGGCGCGCCCTCGCCGCCGCCGTCGCTGCCCGCGCAGCCGCTCAGCACGAGTGCGGCCGACGCGGTCAGCGCGGCGGCACCCAGGATGCGTGATTTCATTGGTGTGTCCTCTCGGATGAGTGAAGGGTGATGGAGAAGTTCGGGGTCAGACCGGCTGCATGTCCGGGTACTTGACCGTGCCCAGCGGATAGATGTGGCCGCCGGCGCGCGAGTGCTCGGACTCGCCGCTGCCGTTGATGCCGAGGAAGATGCCGGTGGTCATGAGGTTGTAGCCCAGATCGTGCAGCCACACGCTCGCGACGGAGATGCGGAACTCGCGGAAGCAGAAGAGGTAGAGGCCGTCGTCGAGCTTCCACACCGTCGACAGATCCATGTCGCCGTGGCCGCGCTGCACGCCCTGCAGGTTCTGCCACGCGTAGCGCTCGGTCGACATGTACACGTGCTCGTACAGATGCTCGGGGCTGTAGCGGTACAGGTTGCGCATGCCGATCAGATCGCGCGACTCCGCGGGCGTCTCGCCCGTCGCATCGATGCCGTCGACCTCGGCCGCGAAGAAGTCCTGCTTCACCTGCGGCTCGCCCTCGACGCGCTCGGCGTCGATGTGCGAGTGGGCGACGATCGCCCGGCCCGTGCGCTCGGACCAGACCACGGTGACCGCCTCGCGATCCCGCGACTCCAGCGGCAGGTTCAGGAAGAACACGTCGCTGCGCACCTGCACCGCGTCGTACGGGTCGTCGGCGCCGTCGGCGGCGATGCTCCCGCTCGCGCTCCAGCTCGCCCGCTCCGCACCGAAGTCGACGGTGAACGAGCTGCCGTCGTCGAGGGTGAGCGCGAGACGGCGGCCCTCCAGGGAGACGCCCGGCAGCCGGTACGTGTCGATGCCGGCTGCGAACTCGTCGTAGGTGGCCCACTCGTCGACTCCGCGGCGCTCGTCGCGAGAATCGGCGATCTGAGGTTCGGTCATTCTTCTTCGTCTCCTTTGATGAAGTCGGAATGGACTGCGGGGGCCGCAGACATCCGGAATACGATTCTCAATGTAGGCAATCCGGGGGGTCCCGTGGCCCGCGAGCACCGCCTGCGACAACGGTCGTGCGCTATCGGTCAACGAGTATCACGACTCGGTTTCGGTCGGGTGCGCGAGGGGTGGTTCGCACGTGCGGAGCGTGCCCGAAAACGGGTGCGCCGAAGGGTCTCCCCGCCGGGGATCGACCGGCGGAGAAACGCTTCCCGGATGCCTCAGACGCGTCGCAGGTCGCTCGGCGAGACGCCGTAGGCCGCCTTGAACACGCGGCTGAAGTGCGCGGCATCGGTGAAGCCCCAGCGGGCCGCGATCGCCGAGACGGTGCGATCGCTGAGCACGGGATCGAGCAGGTCGGCCCGGCAGCGCTCGAGCCGGCGCTCCCGGATCCAGGTCGACACCGTGGTGTCGGCCTGCCGGAAGAGCGAGTGCAGGTGGCGGGTCGAGATGTAGTGGGCCGCCGCGATGCTGCCGGGGGAGAGATCCGTCGACGAGAGATGCTGATCGATGTAGCCGTAGATCTTCTGCAGCAGCACCTGATGGGGATCGCGCTGACCCGGCTCGGCGTCGAGGATGCTCGAGAAGAGCGTGCCCATGAGATCGAGGCTCGTGTGCGCGAGCTTCGCCCGCACCGGATCCGACAGATGCGCCAGCTGCGACGGGAACTGCGACAGGAACGCCGTGATCACCGGTGCGATGCCCCGGTGCTCCTGGCTCAGCGACACCGCGGTCAACTGCTCGGTGAAGGTGCTCGGCAGTTCGAGCCGATCCTTCGGGAACATCATGATGAGATTGCGGAAATCCTCGCCGAAGAGCAGCGAGTACGGTCGCGAGGTGTCGTACACGGAGAGATCCCCCGGCCGCATCACCAACTCCTTGCCGTCCTGCACCAGGATGCTGCTGCCCGAGAGCAGCAGGCTCACCTTGTAGTAGCCGCTGCCGCCGTTCGCGATCGTCTCGGGCGTGCGCTCCACGAGGTGCGGCTTCGCCACGACCTCGGTGAACACCACGTCGTCGGCATCGGCGGAGCAGAGCCGTGCCGCGAACGGCCCGCCGTGCTCAGCACTGATCTCGAGCGGCACGAACGAGGTCGACACCATGCGGCGGAACACGCCGAGGCTCTCGACCTGTGTCGGCCGAGTCTCCGCGCGAGAGACATTCTGCTGTTCTGCAGTCGGCATGCCATTCACCTTTCTCATGATGCAACGCCCTTGATGCAACACCCTGTCGAGAGGATACCTCTTAAACCTGCGCGAGGGTCTCCTCGAGGGCGTCGAGCAGGATCGGAAGCTCCGCCTCGCCGAACGCGAGCGGCGGGCGCACCTTCAGCACGCTCTCGTCGCGGCCGATCCGCGAGATGAGTACCTTGCGGGCCTTCATCGCCTCCACGACCTGCTTCGCGAGCTGCGGCGCCGGCTCCCCGTCGACCGCGAAGTCGAGGCCGAGGAACATGCCCACGCCCTTCGCCGAGCGCACGAAGTCGTACCGGTCGGCGAACACGCGGAATCGCTCAGCCGCGGCAGCGCCCAGCGTCTCGGCGCGGGCCATCAGCCCCTCCTCGGCCATCTCGACGAGCACGGCCTCGCCGACCGCGGCCGACACCGGATTGCCCGCGAAGGTGTTGAAGAACTCGTTCGTCGAGCCGAAGGCGTCGAGCACGGCCTCGCTCGTGACGACCGCCGACATCGGGTGGCCGTTGCCCATCGGCTTGCCCATCGTCACGAGGTCGGGCGCCATGCCCGCGTACTGGTGCCCCCACATGTGGGTGCCCGTGCGGCCGAAGCCGCTCTGCACCTCGTCGGCGATCACCATGCCGCCGGCGGCCTTCACCCGGGAGACGATGCCCTGCACCAGTCCCTCGGGCAGGCGCGGCATCCCCTCGGTCGAGAACAGCGGATCGAAGAGGCACGCCGCGACGCCGTAGCCGGCCTCCTGCAGCGAGGCGATGGCCGCATCGAGCTCGGCGAGGGTCTCGGCGAGCACCTCCGCCTCGGGGCGCGGATCGCGATCCAGATCCGGGATCCGCAGCGGGCGCACGTTCGGGTCGAGCGGCGTCGCGGTCTTGAGGCCGGTGGTGAGACCTGCGAGCGTGATCGTGGTGCCGTGGTAGCTGTAATCCGACACGATCATGCCCGTGCTGCCCGTGAGCTGGCGCGAGATGCGGATCGCCAGTTCATTGGCCTCCGATCCCGAGTTGCCGAAGAACACCCGATCGAGGCCGGGGTCGAAAGTCGCGAGCAGGCGCTCGGAGTAGTCGACCACCCGCTCGTTCAGGTAGCGGGTGTGCACGTTGAGCGTCGCGGCCTGCTCGGCCAGCGCTGCCACTACGCGGTCGTTGCAGTGGCCGACGTGGGGCACGTTGTTGTAGCCGTCGAGGTAGCGCTCGCCGCTGGCCTCGGTGAACCACACGCCCTTCGCCGACACGAGCTGCAGGGGCTCTGAGTAGAAGAGCGGAGAGTACGGGCCGATGGTGCGGTTGCGGCGCTCGATCAGTTCGGCGTTGGAGGTCATGCGGTGCTCCTCAGGTGGGCGGTTGCGGGGCGGTCGTGGGGAGTGTCTCGTCAGTCGGCGATGAGATCGCGCGACAGGCGGACGATGTGGGGGAGCACGGTGGTGGCGTGCCACTCGGCGGTGGGCTCGCCGCGGCGGTCCGCCGCCCAGCCCAGGTAGGTGAGGCCGCGGGCGAGCAGGATCGCCGGGAACACCGCGAAGTCCGCGGCGTCGAGCGGGCGCACCGACTCGTAGCCGGCGAAGAGCGCGTCGCGGTACTCGGCGTACCGCGGGTGGGGCGTGAAGAAGTACAGGGCGGTCGCGAGGTCGAAGAGGTGCCAGCCGGCGGCGAAGTCGTCGAAGTCGATGAGCACCAGGCCGTCGTCGGTGCGCAGCACGTTCTCGGGGGTGAGATCGGCGTGGATCGGACCGAAGCGGTGCGCGGGCGTGCCGTAGGCGCCGAGCGCGTCGCGGATCCGCGCGATCGCGGCGACGACGGCCTCGCGTTCCTCGCCCTGCAGCTCCGCGATGCGCAGCGGATCGCCCCAGGCGGGCTGCGGCCCGACGAGCCCGTCGAGATCCCAGTCGTCGCGCGGGACCGCCATCCGGTAGCCGGAGCGCTCGGTGGCGTCGTGCACCTCGGCCGTCAGCCGGCCCAGCTCGGCGAAGTCGGCGACGTCGAGATCGGCGGTGCCGGCGACGGCGGTGCGCTCATCGCCGAAGTTGCCCTGGTTCGGGATGAGGTGCTGCAGGTCGACCTGGTGGGCCCCGGCCGCGTGGTCGCGACCCACCACGCAGAAGCCACGGCCGTCGCGGGCGGGCACGAAGTTCGGCACCGCGACGCCCTCGCCGTGCAGTGCGCGCACGAAGTCGAGCTCGCAGCCGAGCTCGTCGTCGGAGTGGTAACCCTGACGGTGCACCCGCAGCACGTAGTCGGTGCCGTCCGAGGTGAGCGAGAAGACGAAGTTCTCGCGCTGCTTGAGCAGGGAGAGGTCGGTGCCGGGGTCGAGGTCGTACTCGGAGAGCGCTTCGCGGGCGAGCTCGGTGGCGACGGGGAGATCGACGGTGATCATGCGGTTCCTTCCGGCGGGCGCCGTCGGACCGACCCGACGGAAAACTATACTCCGAGTATAGAAAGCGTACTCGGAGTGCACAAGTGCGGTTCCGGCTTCTACACTGAGGGCATGCGATCCGCCACCACCGCGCCCCCCACGCTGCGCCAGCGACGGCAGCAGCGCACGCGGGAGGAGCTCGTCGACGCCGTGCTCGCCGTCATCGGCCAGGCCGGCCTCGCCGACACCACGATCGAGCGGGTCTCGGCCGAGTCCGGGGTGTCCCGGGGCACGGTCTACGCCTACTTCCCAGGCGGCCGCGACGAACTGCTGCGCGCCGCCTACGCCCACCTCGGGCACGGCCTCGTCGAGCGCACTCGCGCCGGCGTATCGGCCGCCAGCGACTGGCGCGGCCGCCTCGTCGCCCACGCCCGCGCCATGTTCGACCTCGCCGACGACCCTCGCATCGGCCACTTCTACAACGTCTCCGGCCCCACCCTCATCGTCGACGGCGCCGAGCGCGGCATCGGATCCGGCGCGAGCATCCTCATGATCCGCGAAACGCTCGAAGCCGCGCAGGCCGCGGGCGAAGTCGACGCGACCGTCGACGCCGACGCCGTCGCCGCCCTGCTCGTTGGTGCGCTGCGAGAAGCCGCGACCGGAGTCGCCGCGGGTCATCGCGACGCCGATCGCGCCTTCGCCGCCTTCGCCCGTCTCATCGACGGCCTCGCCGCGCGCTGACGCCGCGTCGCGGCGGCTCGGCTCGGCCTCTCGGCTGCTCGGCTCGGCCTCTCGGCCGCTCGGCTCGGCTCGGCCCCTCGGCCGCTCGGCTGCTCGGCCGCTTGGCCGCCCCGCCACCGTCGCGCCGTTGTCGTCCCGGCGCTTCCTCTGAGATCGGGGTCACTTTTGGTCGCGTGTCGTGCTGCGACACGGCCAAAAGTGACCCCGACTCGGGTGGTGGGCAGGATTGGTGGCGTTGGAGGGAGCTGGGCCAGGGCGAGCCATCGTTGAGTGGCGGATAACGCATGCTCAGACGGGGCAAGACGTGCGAAACTCGCCTTTCGGCGCCGGCGCCGGCGCCGGCGCGGCTTGCGCTACGGGCGGATCGCTAGAGCGCGGCCAGCAGGGCGTCGACCGCGGCGCGCGCGCGGGCGGTGCGGCCCTCATCGCGGTCGAAGTCGCCGATGAACACGTTGCCGAGCGCGGTGGAGAGCACTCCCTGCGCGGCGGCTTCGCGCGCGGCGGCCGCGGCGTGCGGTTTCGCCCGGGCGATGTAGGCGGCGAGGCGTTCACGGGTCGACGCGTACGATGCGGCGAGCACGTCGGCGATCTCGGGGGTGGTGCGCGCCAGCTCGACGAAGGCGAGCACGATCGCGTTCTCCGAGGTGGATGCGGCGAACTCGCCGCCGAAGAGGAAGTCGAGTGCGCCGTCGAGGTCGTCGACGGCGGCTGGCAGGATCGCGGGTTCGCCGTTCTCGTCGGCGTAGAAGGCGCGGGCCGCGTCGAGCAGCAGCCGGTCGCGGTTGCCGACGAAGTGCCGCACGTGCCCGCGCGACATGCCGGCGGTGTCGGCGATGCGGTCGAGCGTGGTCTTGCTGATGCCGTGCTCGGAGATGGTGCGCAGCGTGGCCTCGATGATCTGCTCGCGGCGTTCGTCGGCGACAGAGGGGCGGGCCATGCGCGCTCCTTTCGGTCTGGCGGATCGGTGTGATCGCTCGGTCTGATCGCTCGGTGTGATCGATCGGTGGCGCGGGGGTCGCGGGGGGTCGCGAGGGTCGAGGCGCCTCCCCGAAGAATAGCGGGATCTCGCGGCGAACAAAAATTGTCTAGTCGGACTTGACTAAATTGGTTTCCACCCTCTAGCTTGGGTCTCACCCGGTCGCGGGGTCCACCCGGCGAAGGGCGCCTCGCATCGAGGGGAGGCCGTGCTGCATCGTGCAGACGGGTTCCTCCCGTGCGCCGCGCAGCCCGCGTCGTCGCCCCGGCCGTCACCGAACCACGTCCCGAAGGAGCGACATGACGACGCAGTACCATCGCCTCGGCCCGGCACCCGTGAGCCCGCTCGCTCGCGAGGAGCGGGTGCGGATGCGCGACGGCGTGATCCTCGCCGCCGACGTCTACCTGCCGGCGGTCGCGGCAGAGCCGGCCGCGCATCCCGCCCCGCAGCGTGCAGCGGAGGACGGGGCCGAGACGGCGCGCGACGAGACCCCGGGCGACACGATCCTGATCCGCCTGCCCTACGACAAGAGCGGCGAGTACACCTTCATCCCGCTCATCGCCGAGTACTTCACCGCGCGCGGATACCGCGTCGTCGCACAGGACGTGCGGGGCAAGTTCCGCTCGGAGGGCGATGCGCTGCTCTTCGTCAACGAGGTGCGCGACGGGGCTGACACTCTCGACTGGGTCGTGCAGCAGCCGTGGTCGAACGGGCGCGTCGCCATGTGGGGCGACAGCTACTACGGCTACACGCAGTGGGCGGCTGCCGCGAGCGGCCATCCGGCGCTCAAAGCGATCGCACCCCGTGTCACGGGCACCCGGCTGGGTGAGCCCGTTCACCGCGACCCCGGCGACCGCACGCGCGCCGTCGAGATGGGCATCACGAACCTCTACCCGCTCACCCACTTCTTCGGCAACGACACCTACCTGTGGGAGCCCGACTGGTCGCGGCGCGACTTCGCGGCGCAGGCCGAGGCGTTCATGGCCGAACGTGGCCATCGCTCGATCTCGTACGACCAGTGGACGCCCCACCCGGTAACGCTGCCGCGCTTCCCGCTCGGCAGCCCTTTCGCCGGGCGTTCGGTGCCCGTGCTGCACACGATCGGCTGGTGGGACAACTGCGCCCCGCTCTCGTGGGCCGACGTGGCCGAGATCGCGCAGCACCCCCACTGGGATGCGCACCACTATCTGCGCATCGAGTCCATCGATCACGAGAACCATGCGCTGCTGGAATCGGCGGAGGATCGGGTGGAGGATCGCAGCGAGGCGCAGGTGCGCGCCATGCTGCCCGCCTATCTCGACCCGGCGCTGGAGTTCTTCGAGGTCTTCGTACGGGGAGCGGGCCGCCCGGGCGATGTGCCTCGCGTGCGCTGGAACCTCGCGGGCACCGACGAACTGCGCAGCGATGCCGCGTGGCCGCCTCCCGGAATGCGCGTCGAGACGAGGTTCGCGACCGCCGAGGGCGGGCTGGCGGTGCAGCGGCCGGCCTCGGCGCGGGCCGAGACCTGGGTGCACGATCCTGCGGATCCGGTGCCGTCGAGCGTGCCCGACGCCTTCTCGTACCTCCTGCACCTGCCCGACGAGGCGCCCATCGGCGCCCGCGGCGATGTGCTCGTGTTCGACGGGCCGGCGCAGCCGGCCGCGGTCGACCTCGCCGGCCCCGTCCGGGCGCGGGTGGGCCTGTGCTCGAGCGGCCCCGTCGCCGACTGCTTCGTGCGGCTGCTCGACGTGGCGCCCGACGGCTCCGCCCTCAGGATCGCGCGCGGGCAGCTGCAGCTGCGCGATGCGACGCGGCCCGGAGTGCTCGACATCGATCTCGGCCAGGTGGGCTACCGGCTGCGCGCCGGGCACCGGTTGCGGGTGCACGTGTCGAGCAGCGACTACCCGGAGTTTCTGCCGCAGCCGGGCACGGGGGGCGACCCGTGGACGGAGGGGGAGCGGATGCTCCCCAATACGCAGACCATCACGATCGGGGGCCCCGATGCCTTCGCCATCGACATCCCCGTGCTGGAAGGAGCACTCGCATGACCGCGGCTGAGACCCCCGCCCTGCCCGAGCCGAGGCTCGAGTACGTCTTCGAGATCCGGGCGACCATCGATCCCGATCTGCGGATCGGCCGCGGCGCGGACGAGGTGCTCACCTTCACCCCGGTCTCGGGCGGCAGCGTCGCCGGGCCGCGCTTGAACGGCGAGGTGCTCACGGGCGGCGGCGACTGGGCGGTCGAGCGCTCGGGCACAGCCCAGCTCGAGGCCCGCTATCTCATCCGCGCCGACGACGGCGCCGTGATCGACGTGCTCAACCGGGGGTACTTCCGCGCTACTGATGAGGTGATGGTGCGCATGGAGCGCGGCGAGCAGGTGCCTGAGGAGGAGCCCGGCCTGTACTTCCGCACGGCGCCGGTCTTCCAGACCGATGCGCCGGCGCATCGCTGGCTCGCCGAACACCAGTTCATCGGCCTCGCCCGCGATGGCGAGGGCGAGAACGGCGAGCCGCAGGTGTGCATCCGGGTCTTCGCGGTGCGATGATGCGCGGGAGCGGGAGTGGGATCGCGCTGCGGATCGGCGCTCACGCGTGCCCGGGCGGCGCTGGTTCAGCGCGCTTGGGGCAGGGCGCGCAGCGCCGAGAGCGTGATCTCGCGGGTGCGTGCGGGGTGCCAGTGGGCGGGATCCTCGGCGTTCGCGAAGTAGGAGCCGCGCAGCAGCAGATAGCCGAGCTCGGTCGCGAGGGCGGGGTCGGCGTAGCCCGCCTCGCGGGCGGCTTCGTGCAGCACGGCGCGGTACGACTCGGATTCCCGGCGCAGCGCGTCGCGCAGCGCGGGTTCGGTCTCGGCGTTCGCGACGATCTCGAGGATGAGGGCGCGCAGCACCGGCTCGACCTCGTCGGGTTCGGGCTCCCACGAGACGAGCGCCTCGAAGCGCTCGGCCGCCGAGAGCCCGTCGGCGGCGCCCTCGTACTCGGCCCGCCAGCGAGCGCTCGCCCGGTCGAGCACGTTGAGGATGAGCTCGGATCGCGAGGGGAGGTAGTTCGTGACGAGAGTGGTGGATCCGCCCAGTTCGCGGGCGACCGCGCGGATAGTGACGGCGTTCGCGCCGGAGGTGCGGGCGACGCGGATCGTGGCTTCGGCGATGGCTTGCAGTCGCGCTTCGCGGTCGATGTCCTTGGGCATATCGCGAGCCTAGCGAGCGATGAGACCAAAATGCAACATTGATGTACAACAGCGTTATATTATGATGACTGCGGAGCGGATCACCGACGATCCACCCCGAAGCGATTCCGAAAGGACGGAACCATGAAACGAAGCGGACTGGTCGCAGGACTGGCGCTCGGAACAGCGGCGCTCTTCGCCGTCACCGCCTGCGCGCCCCGTGAGGGCGGCGCCTCCCAGAACCGCGCATCGGTCGACGAAGCCCAGCTCGTCGCCTCGCTGCCCGCGGCCGAGAACCCCGTCGACGAGATCGTGTGGTCGGTCGTCGAAGGCGAACCGGCCACACTCGATCCCGGATCGTCCGCGACCGTGATCATCCCCAACCTGTGCGAGAACCTCATGCAGCTGCAGCCCGACTTCTCGATCGAGCCCGGCGTCGCGCAGAAGGCCGAGTGGGTCGACCCCGTCACGCTCAAGCTCACCCTGCGCGACGACGTCACCTTCTGGGACGGCACGCCCCTCACCGCCGACGACGTGGTCTACAGCCTGCAGCGCGGGCAGAACCCCGCCTCGCAGTGGTACGCCGCCTTCGTGCTCGTCTCCGGCATCGAGAAGACCGGCGACCTCGAGGTCACGATCCGCTTCAACGCCCCCGACTCCACCTTCCTCGACTCCCTCGCGGGCGGCGGCGGAGCCGTGATGAGCAAGGCCTACGGCGAACAGGCCGGACCCTCGCTCGGAACCTCCGAGGGCGGCCTCATGTGCACCGGCCCCTACCAGCTCGAATCCGGCGGCTGGAAGCCCGGCAGTGAGATCGTCACCACCGCCAACGAGAGCTACTGGGGCGGCGCCCCGCTCGTGCAGACGCTCAAGTACGTCTTCGTCACCGACGGCTCGACGCTCACCACCGCGCTCACCGAGGGCGAGATCGACGGCGCCTTCAACGTGCCCCCGGGCTCGCGCGGCGCCTTCGAAGGCGACGGCGCCGGCAGCCTGATCGTCGGCCCCTCGACCGCCTCCTTCAGCTTCGGCCCCGCCACGGCCGAGGGCCCCGCCGCAAGCCCCGCGATCCGCCAGGCCCTCAGCCTCGCCATCGATCGCGAGAAGTACATCGACACCGTGCTGAACGGGCTCGGCGAGGTGCAGAAGACCATCGTGCCCCCGTTCACCTTCAACCAGACCGAGGCCAGCGAGATCTACCAGGCCGGCTACGACGAGCTCGCAGCGCCCGAGGTCGACCTCGAAGGCGCGAAGCAGCTCATCGCCGACAGCGGCGAAGACGTGAGCGCCCCGCTCGTCGTCGCGATCCCGGCCGGCGCCAAGGAGTTCCAGCAGACCGCCGCGATCATCCAGAGCGCCGGCAAGAGCATCGGGCTCGACATCGAGATCAACGAGATGCAGCCCGCCGACTTCGGCGCCATGTTCTACGACCCGGGCGCCCGCGACGGCATCGACTTCGTCGCCACCCAGGGCTACATCGAGACGCCCACCGTGGGCGGCTACCCCTCGCTGTTCATGATGCCCGAGGACCGCGGCGGCGTGTTCAACTGGAGCCGGTACTCGAACGACGAGGTCACCGCGCACATGGAGGCCTCCCGCACCGCCGCCGACCCGCAGACGGCCGCAGAGGAGTTCGTCGCCGCGCAGCGCATCTTCGCCCCCGACCAGCTGCAGGTCACCCTCGCAGGCTCCTACCAGCTCACCTACCTCTCGGATGAGCTGACCGGCGCCACCACCTCGATCGCCATCTACAGCAGCCCCTGGGCGCTGCACCTCGGCGGCAAGTAGGCGCCCGCCCGGAGCGCGTCGAGGCGACACCCCGCGACGCGCTCCGGGTCGGCCACCGGCCCGCACGAACAGACCCACAAGGTAAGGAACACACACGGTGAACGGACTCGTGCTGCGCACGCTGCTCGGAAGGCTGGGCGGCCTGCTGCTGACCCTCTTCCTGTCGAGCGTCGTCATCTTCTCCGCCCTGCTGCTCACGCCCGGCGACCCCATCGCGGCGCTCGCGGGCGGGGCGAAGCCCACCCCCGAGCTCATCACGCAGATCCGCGCGGAATACCACCTCGACGACCCCATCTGGTCGCGCTACCTGCAGTGGCTGGGCGGCGTCTTCACGGGCGACTTCGGCCGATCCTTCGTCTACAAGACCGACGTGATCGACCTCGTCGCGCCGCGCTTCGGCGTCACCTTCCAACTGGTGCTGCTCACCGTCGCGATCATCCTCGTGTTCGGCGTCGGATCCGGCATCCTCGCCGCTACCCGCGGCCCCGCAGTGGATCGCGCCGTGGCCGTCGCCACCTCGCTCGGCATGGCCCTGCCCACCTTCGTCGTCGCGATCCTGCTGATCTGGATCTTCGCGAAGAGTCTCGGGTGGTTCCCCGTATTCGGCGAGGGATCGGGAGGATGGGACCGGGTGTGGCACCTGATCCTGCCGGCCGTCTCCCTCTCGGTCATGTTCATCGCCTACATCAGCCGCGTCACCCGCTCCTCGCTCGTGGCGCAGCTGCACTCCGAGCACGTCGAGACCGCGAAGGTGCGCGGCATCCCGCGCGGCCGCATCTTCCGGGTGCACGTGTTCCGCAACGCGTCGCCGCAGATCCTCGCGATCTCGGGCACGACCATCGCGGGCCTCTTCGCCGCCTCCGCCATCGCCGAGCAGGCCTTCGGCCTCGGCGGCATCGGCTCGCTGCTCACCGAAGCCGCCGCGCGCAAGGATCTGCCCGTCGTGCAGCTCGTGTCGCTGCTGCTCGTCGCCATCTTCGTCGTGCTGAACGCCGTCGCCGACCTGCTCAGCGCCCTCATCGACCCCGACACCATCACCGCAGGGAGGCAGGCATGAGCGTCGCACAGCTCGCATCCGGCCGCGCGCCGAAGGCCGCGATCCGCGCCGCCCAGAAGGACTGGATGTTCGTCACGGCCCTCGCCGTGTTCGGCGCCATCGCGCTCGCCGCGGCCATCGGCCCGTGGATCGCGCCCTACGACCCCACCGAGCTCTACGCCGGCGACGTCAACGGCGTCGTCTCGGCCGAGCACCCCTTCGGCACCGACGACGTGGGCCGCGACATCCTGTCGCGGGTGCTCTCCGGGGCCCGGGCCAGCGTGGTCGCCCCCGTCTTCGTGGTGATCCTCTCGACCGTCGCGGGCGCCTCGCTCGCGCTGCTCGCCGCCTGGTTCGGCGGTGCGCTGCGCGGCACCATCGCCCGCGTCGTCGATGTCATCTTCGCGATCCCGGGCCTCGTGCTCGCCGTGCTCGCCGTCGCCATGTTCGGGAAGGGGCTCGTCGCCCCCGTCATCGCGCTCTCGATCGCCTACATCCCCGTCGTCGCCCGCCTCACGCAGACCGCGGCGTCGCGCGAACTCGGCAAGCCCTACATCGCTGCGCTGCGGGTGCAGGGGGTGTCGAGCCTCGCGATCTGCTTCAAGCACCTCGTGCCGGCACTCGTGCCCGTGGTCGCCGCGCAGATGGCCGTCGGCTTCGGCTACGCCATGCTCGACCTGGCCGCGATCTCGTTCCTCGGCCTGGGCGAGCAGCCGCCCGCCGCCGACTGGGGATCCATGATCGCGAGCGGCCAGGCCGGCATCCTCGCGGGCGCCCCCGAGCAGTCGCTGTTCCCCGCGATCCTCGTCGTGCTGACCGTGCTGTCGGTGAGCATCATCGGGGCTCGCGTCACCACCTGGGCAGAGGAGAAGGAACGATGAGCACCTCCGAGAACACCGCCGCGCCCGTGCTCGAACTCGACGGGCTGTCGATCTCGATGCCGGGCCGTACCCTCGTGCACGACTGCACCCTCCACGTCGGTCCCGGCGAGGCCGTGGGCCTCGTCGGAGAGTCGGGATCCGGCAAGACGCTCTCGGTGCGCGCCGTCGCCGGGCTGCTGCCCGCCCACTTCGAGACCGGTGGCGCCATCCGCATCCTCGGCCGCGACACCGCCGAGCTGAGCGCGCGCGAGCTGCGGGAGCTGCGGGCCCGCCGCATCGGCATGATCTTCCAGACGCCGCGCGCCCACCTCAACCCGCTGCGCCCCATCGGCGACTTCATGACCGAAGCGCTCGTCACGGTCGCGGGCGCGAAACCCGACAGCGCCCGGGCGCGGGCCCTCGAACTGCTCGACGAGGTCGGGATCACCGATCCCGCGCGCCGTCTGCGGCAGTTCCCGGCCGAGCTGTCGGGCGGCCTGCTGCAGCGCGTGATGATCGCCGCGACCCTCGCGATGGACCCGGAGATCCTGCTCGCCGACGAGATCACGACGGCCCTCGACGTCACCACCCAGGAGGAGGTCATGGCCGTCATCGGGGAGCTGCGGAAGCACCGCGAGCTGTCGATGCTGTTCATCACGCACGATCTCGCGCTCGCCGCCGCGGTGACGGATCGCGTCGCCGTGATGCGGCAGGGCCGCACCATCGAGACGCTGCGGTCGGCGACCATGCGCCGCGACGCCCGCGAGGAGTACACGCGCGTACTCATGTCGGCGTCGCTGCCCGCGGATGACGGCGGATCCGGATCCGCCCGTCCGAGTTTCGGATCGCACCGATCTTTCGGAGCAGAGGCCGGGGACTCGTCCGAAGCATCGGCGTCGCCCGAAACATCGACGGGCGGGCGCCGCGACCCCGGCCCGGGGCCCGCGCCGATCCTCGCGGTATCCGGACTGCGCAAGACCTTCCGGGTGCGCAGCGCGACCGGAGCCGGGCACGACACCTTCGTGGCCGTCGACGACGTCGCCTTCGATCTCGCCCCCGGCGGTTCGCTCGGCATCGTGGGCGAGTCCGGATCGGGCAAATCGACCACCGCCCGCATCATCTGCGGCCTCGAACGCGCCGACGCCGGCACCGTGACCGTGGCCGGCGACGACTGGAGCGTCCCCGCGCGCGGCACCGCCGCCCGCCGCGCCCGCGCGAAGACCGTGCAGATGGTGTTCCAGGATCCGTACCAGTCGCTCGACCGGCGGCAGACCGTGCGCGAGTGCCTCACCGAGGCGATCCGCGTCCACCGCCCCCGCGAGACGCGCAGCGCCGTCGACACCCGCATCGACGAGCTGATGCGGCAGGTGCACCTCGACGGCGCCCTGCTCGAAGCCAGGCCGCGCGCCCTCTCCGGCGGGCAGCGCCAGCGCGTCGCCATCGCCCGGGCGCTCGCCGCCGATCCGCGCATCCTCGTGCTCGACGAAGCAGTCTCCGCGCTCGACGTCACCACCCAGGTCGAGATCCTCTCGCTGCTCGACGCGATCCGCCGCGACACCGGCGTGGCGCTGCTCATGATCACCCACGACCTCACCGTGATCCGCCGCCTCTGCGACCGCGTCGCCGTGATGCGGCAGGGCGCGGTCGAGGAGTACGGCACCGCCGACGAGATCCTCGACGCACCCCGCGCCGAGTACACCCGACTGCTGCTCGACTCCATCCCGCGCGAGGGATGGAAGCCGCGCCGACGCCGCCTCGGACGCACCTCGGCGATCCCCGTCGTCACCGCCGCACACACCATCCCCGACCTGGAGGACCTCGCATGACCCCCGCACTGGAACTCATCGAACCCGCCTTCGAGTACTGCTTCGAACTGCGCGTCGACGTCGCCGACGCCATCCCCCTCGGCGGCTCGGACGAGGGGGAGGGGCTGCACTTCGCCGGCATCACCGGCGGCGCGTTCGAGGGCCCCCGCCTGCGCGGACGCATCCTGCCCGGCGGCGGCGACTGGTGGCACGGCCGCGGCCTCGTCGTGCGGCTCGACGCGCGCTACGTGATCGAGGCCGAGCTGCCCGGCGGCGGGACGGCCGCGGTCGACGTGGTCAACCGCGGCACCTGGCGCACCGACCCCGACGGCTTCGCGCGCATGCTCGCCGGGGAGCACGTGGGCGAGCGCGAGCTCTACTACCGCACCGCCTTCGTGTTCCAGACCGAGCACCCCGAACTGCGATGGCTCGCCGAATCGCAGTTCGTGGGCTACGCGCGCCCCGAGCCCGGCCGCGTGGTGATCCGCGTGTTCCGGCTGGTGTAGCGCCGCCCGTCACGATCCCTCAGAAACGTCCCCAGAAAGCAGCCACCATGTCAGTACCCGCAGATCTCTGCATCGTCTCCGGCCGCGTGTTCGACGGCCGGCTGCGCACCGCGCACACCGCCGTCGCCGTGCGCGCGGATCGCATCATCGCGGTCGGCGACGACGCCGCCGTGCTCGGCCACCGCGGCCCCGGTACGCGCGTGATCGACGCCCGCGGCAGTGCGATCCTGCCCGGCTTCGTCGACGCCCACGCCCACGCCGTCTTCGCCGGCGTCGAACGGCTGAGCCTCGACCTCACCCCTGCGGGCTCCGTCGACGAGACGCTCGCACTCATCGCCCGGGCCGCCGCCGAGCTCGACCGCGCCGGCGCCGGCGACGCCTGGCTCGTCGGCGGCGGCTGGGCGCACGAACTGCTGCCGCACCCCACCCGCCAGATGCTCGACGCCATCGTGCCCGATCGGCCCGTGGCGCTCAGCGACGCCGGCCACCACACCCTCTGGGCGAACAGCCGCGCGCTCGAGATCGCCGGCATCGACCGCGATACGCCGCAGCCGGCCAACGGCCACGTCTACCACGACGAGCACGGCGACCCCACCGGCTACCTCAACGAGGGCGGCGTCGAACTGCTCGCCCCGTTCATCCCGGCCGCGACCGTCGCCGAGATGACCGACGGCCTGCTGGAGGCGCAGCGCTTCCTGTGGTCGCTCGGCGTGACCGGCTGGCACGAGGCGATCCTCGGCGAGTTCAACGGCAAGGCCGACTGCACCCCCGCCTACCTCGCCGCGGTCGCGGACGGCTCGCTGCGCAGCCGCGTCTCGGGTGCGCTGTGGATCCCGGCCGGCACGACCGTCGCAGACGTGCCCGCGCTCGTGGAGCGCTTCGAACGTCGCCGCGCCGAGAACGAAGCCGCCGGGCTGCCCTCATCGACGTGCAAGGCGATGGTCGACGGCGTGCCGCAGGGCGAGACCGCCGCGCTGCTCGACCCCTACTGCTCGCACCCGCACTCCGGCGAACTGCACATCGACGCCGAGACCATGCGCGAGCTCGCGATCCGGCTCGACGCACGAGGCTTCGCCCTGCACCTGCACGTCATGGGCGACCGCGGCACCCGCGTCGCACTCGATGCGATCGAAGCCGCCCGCCAGGCGAACGGCCCCGGCCAGCGCCACCACCTCGCCCACCTCTCGATGATCGCCCCCGATGACGCGCAGCGCTTCGGACCGCTCGGCGTCACCGCCAACATCCAGGGGCTCTGGGCCACCACCGACCCGTCCATGATCGCCGTCGTCGGCGAAGAACGGTCGGCCCGGTCGTATCCGTTCCGCGCCATCGTCGAGAGCGGCGCCGACATCGCGATGGGGTCCGACTGGCCCGTGTCGCTCGCCGACCCGTGGCAGGCGATCCACGTCGCCGTCAACCGCGCCCACCCCTTGGGCCCCGGCGCGGGGCTGCCGCCGCTCGACCCCTCGCAGGCCCTCACGCTCGCCGAGGCGCTGGCCGCCTACACGAGCGGCTCGGCCTCGCTCGTGCTCGGCGTCGCAGGCCGCGTGCGCGTGGGGGAGCGGGCTGATCTCGTGGTCGCCACCGAGGATCCCTTCGAGATCCCCGCCGACCAGCTCTTCCGCGTCGGCACGGCCGTCTCGGTCGTGGCCGGCGAAGTGGTGCACGAGCGGCCCGCCGCCTGATCCGCGCCGCACCCCGCGCGAACCACGCTGACTCCCAACCTCAACCGTTCAAGGAAGCACACCTCATGAAGATCGTCATCGTCGGCGCCGGCATCGGCGGCCTCATCACCGCCCTCAGCCTGGAGGCCGCCGGGTTCACCGACGTCACCGTCGCCGAGCGCACCACCGAGATCCGCGGGCTGGGGGTGGGCGTCAACCTGCTGCCGCACGCCGTGCGCGAGCTCACCGAGCTGGGCGTCGCCGATCGCATCGCCGCGCTCGGCGTCGAACCCGGCACCCTCAGCTACTGCAACCGCCAGGGCCAGCCGATCTGGAGCGAGCCGCGCGGCCGCGACGCCGGCTACGAATGGCCGCAGCTCTCCGTGCACCGCGGCCGCCTGCAGCTCGAACTACGCGACCTCGTCGAGGAGCGCCTGGGCGACGTCATCAGGCTCGGGCACCGGCTCGTCGAACTGCGCGACGGCGTCGACGGCGATCCGCACGCCCCCGGCGCGACCGCCGTCTTCGAGCTGCCCGACGGCAGCCGCAGCGAGCTCTCCGCAGACCTCGTGATCGCCGCCGACGGCATCCACTCGGCCGCCCGCAAGCTCTTCTACCCCGCCGAGGGCGAGCCCGTCTGGAGCGGTCTCACCCTGTGGCGCGGCACCGCCCTCGTAGAGCCGCTGCTCGACGGCCGCACCATGGTGATGGTCGGCGACGCCGAGCAGAAGTTCGTGGCGTACCCGCTGAGCGGCCCCCTCGAAGACGGTCGCCAGCGCCTGAACTTCATCGCCGAGCGCCGCGGCGAGGGCTCGCCCTCAGCAGACTGGAACCGGCAGGTGGAGCGCGGTCCCATCGCCGAGATCTTCGCGGGGTGGAGCACCGACTGGCTCGACATCCCCGCCGTCATCGCCGACGCCGAAGAACTGCTCGAGTACCCGATGGTCGACCGCGACGCCGTTCCGCAGTGGGTCTTCGGCCGGGTCGTGCTGCTCGGCGACGCCGCGCACGCGATGTACCCCAACGGGTCGAACGGCGGGTCGCAGGCCACCCTCGACGCCCGCACGCTCGCCTACCAGCTCGCGACCGCGCCCTCGATCGACGCGGCGCTCGCCGCCTACGAGGACGCACGGCGGCCGGCTACCGCGCGCCTGCTCGAACTCACCCGGCAGACGGGGCCCGAGCGAGTGATGCAGATCGCGCGCGAGCGGGCGCCCGAGGGCTTCGCCGACATCCACGACGTGATCCCGCGCGAGGAGCTGGAGTCGATCGCGGCCGAGTACAAGGTCGCCGCCGGATTCCACCCCGAGCAGCTCAACGCGCGCTCCTCGCTCACGGCGCGGGTGGCGGGGGCCGCGGGTGCGGCCGGGCCCTCCGCCGCGGCGGATCGCCTCGCCGCGGCGGATCGGCTCGCCGCGGGCGGTGCGGTGTGACGGCGGGAGACGGATCCGGATCCGTGCCGCGACCCGGATCCGGGTCCGTGGCGGCGCTCAGCCCCGTCTGCGAGATCATCGTCGAACTGGGCGAGCCGCGCGACTTCGGCGCGACGCGCGACGGCGAGCGGCGCTTCACCCCGATCCTCGGCGGCGAGCTGCGCGGGATCGCCGATGCCGAGGCGGGCGGCGCCGTGCGCGGCCTGCGCGCCGCGATCCTGCCGGGCGGGGGAGACCGGCAGCTGCTGCGCCGGCAGGCGGGCGCGGTCGGCGAGGCGGATCCGGAGACGGATCCGGCAGCTGTTCCGGGCGGCGGCCCCGCCGCCGCTCCCAGCGCGGGTCCCGCCGCCATTCCCAGCGCGGACCCCGCCGCCATTCCCACCGTCGAGATCGACGCGCGCTACGACGCCCTCACCGAGCAGGGCGTGCTGATCGGGATGCACGCCGTGGGGGTGCGGCGGGTCGCCCGCGACGGCGGCGTGTACTTCCGGGTGACGATCCGCTTCGAGACCTCAGAGCCGGCGCTCGCCGAACTCCAGAACGCGCTCTTCGTGGCTGACGGCGTGCGCGAGGCCGACCGGGTGCGTCACACCGTCTACCGCGTCGATTGACGCCGCCGCGCCCGCGCCTCGGTACCCCCCCCGGCGCCGCGCCCGCGCCTCGGGACCCCGGGCGCCGCGCCCGCGTCTCGGTACGCCCACGAGAATCGGGGTCACTTTTGGCCGTGTCGAGCGCTGCGACACGGCCAAAAGTGACCCCGATCGAGTTGGTTGAGCCAAGCTCGGCTTGGGGAAGGTCAGAGGCCGGGGCCGGGCCGGGCCGGGCCTGGCCAAGCCGGGGCGGGCCGGGCCAAGCCGGGCCGGGCCAAGCCGGGCCGAGCGGGGCCGGGCCAAGCCGGGGCCGGGCCAAGCGGGGCCGGGCCAAGCCGGGGCGGGCGGGACCGCGCGGCGGCCCCGCCTCCGGCGTCTACTCGGCGGGAAGGTCGAGCCCGTTGACGCGCTGGATCTCGCGCTGATACTCGGCGACCACGGTGCGGGAGACCCGGCAGTCGAGCAGGATCGTGCCCTGCGCCCCGGCCGCGGTCCAGGTGCGCAGCGCCTCCAGATCCTCGAGCCGCTCCACCCGCACTCCCTGGGCGCCGAGTGCGGTCGCGAGCGCAGCGAAGTCGACGTCGGGGATGAGCATCGGTTCCTGTCCGAGGCCCATCTCGCCGTAGAGGTGCACCTCGGCGCCGTACGCGCCGTCGTTCCAGACGACGATGACGCCGCTGGGGGAGGTGCGGATCGCGGTCTCGAGATCGGCGAGCGCCATCAGGCCGCCGCCGTCGCCCGTGCTGAGCACGGTGGTGGTGCCGGGGGCCGCTGCGGCGACGCCCGCGACCGTGGGGAAGCCGAGGCCGATGGTCTGGTAGGCGGTGCCGACCATGATGAGGCGCTCGGGCGAGGCGACGTGCCAGCGGGTGTTGGTCCAGCCGATGAAGTGCCCGCCGTCGGTGGTGACGTGGCGGTCGGCGGGCAGCAGCTCGTCGAGCTGCGCGGCGACGGTGCGGGGGTCGAGGCGGCCGTCGGCGCAGATGCCGTCGGGGTGGGCGAGCAGGCCGTTGTCGCGCACGCGCAGCGCACCGCCGGGCTCGAGGCCCGCGACGCTCTCGCGCCAGCCGCTCGGCAGACGCCCTGCTGCCTGCAGCGCGCCGTGCAGTGTGGCGAGCGTCGCGCGGGCGTCTCCCTGCAGCAGCAGGTGGGTGATGGGCCGGTTCGTCTTGGGCGGGGCGACCTGCTCGTCGTCGATGCGGATCACGGTGGTGCCGGCGCCGAAGAGGTCGCCGAATCGCATGGTGAACTGGTTGAGGCTCGCGCCGACCACGAGCACCACATCGGCGAGCTCGATGGTCTCCATCGCGGCCTGCTGGCCGAAGCCGCCGGTCACTCCGAGGTCGTAGCGGGCGTCGGGGAAGACGCTGCGCGCGAGCGCCGTGGTGCCCGTGAGTGCGCCGAGCGCTTCGGCGATTGCGCCCAGCTCGGCCGAGGCGCCTGCGAGGTGCGCGCCGCGCCCGGCGAGCACGACGGGTCGTTCGGCTTCGAGCAGCGCGAGCACGGCGGCCTCGAGCTGGTGGCCGGCGGGGCCGCCCAGGCGCTCGGTCTGCGGTGCGACGACGGGGGCCGGTGCGGGCGCTGCGACCTCGGCGACGGAGGCGCTGAGCGCGGCCAGCACGGCGGGGTCGTTGAGGTCGATGCCGGCGGATCCCGAGGCGCCCTGGCCCGCGCCTTCGACAGGCGGGGCGACGGCGGGCGCGTTGACGAGGTCGTAGGGGATGCCGAGCACGACGGGGCGTCGCACGCGCCGCGCGTAGGCGACGGCCCGATCCACCGTGCGATCGATGTTGGTGACCGAGAGCATGTGGGTGCGCACGCCGAGGGCGGCGGCGAGCATCTCCTGGTCGACGTCCCAGGGACGGGGGCCGGCGCTCGGCGCATCGCCCACGACGACCAGCATCGGGGTGCGGGCCTGCGCGGCCTCGGCGAGCGCGGTGAGCGTGTTGGTGAAGCCGGCGCCGTAGGTGGTGGTGGCGATCGCGAGCTTGCCGCTCACCCGGGTGTAGGCGTCGGCTGCGGCGACGGTGCCGGCTTCGTGCCGCACGGCGGTGTAGGGCACGCCGACTTGGGCGAGGTGCTCGATGAGGTGGGCGTTGCCGTTGCCCATGAGGCCGAAGCTCTGGTCGGCGTGGCGGGCCAGAGCCGATGCGAGGGCGCGGGTGAGCGAGGTGGTGGTGGAATCGGACATCACAGATCCTTGACAGATTCGAGGGAATTGGGAACCGTGTATGTCTCGTCGGGCGGCAACCGTGCCTCCGCGACAGCAGCGCCCCTTTTTCGAGCGCCTTAGCCGGCCGGGTCGGATGCGCCGACCGAGCTGGACGGACCTATTCTAGTGACAAAACCGGCGGCTCAGGCGTAACTCTGCGCGATCTCGCGCGCCGCGCCCTGCAGGGCCTCGACGACGTCGTCGAGCGTCTCGGGCAGCGAGAAGTGCACGACGGCCACGGCGGCGGGCGGTTCGCCGGGGATGCGCAGCGGCACGGCGACGCCCATCACGCCCTCGACGACCTCGTGGCGGCTCATCGCGTAGCCCTCACGCTTCGCGGTGAGCGCCGCCTCGCCGAACTCGGGGCTGCCGAGCAGGCGCTCGCGTTCGGCGGCGGAGAGGGAGGCCTCCATCGCGTGCCCGGGGGCGCCGCGTTCGACGGGGTGGCGCACGCCGGGGTTTCGCGCGATCGCGGTCGCGTTCGACGGTTCGACGGTGATCAGCGTGACCACCTCGTCGATGTCGAGCACGGTGAGGAACGCGGTCATACCGAGCCGGTAGGCGAGATCGGTGATCGCGGGGGTGGCGGCCGTGTGCAGGGCGGGGGCGACGCCGCGGGCGAGCGCGGTCAGCTTGGGGCCGAGGCGGATCCGCCCCGCTTCGTCGCGGGCGACGAAGCGGCGCTGCTCGAGGGTGCGGAGGATGCGGTAGGCGTTGGATCGGTGGATCCCCAGGCCCTCGGCGAGCTCGTTGATCGTGAGGGGAGCCTCCGCTTCGGCGAGCAGTTCGAGCGCCTGGAGTCCTCGTGAGAGCGTCTGCGATCCGGCGGTCGCCGACCCGCTCGCGGCGGAAGTGTTCATGAGGCATATTCTTCCGTAGGAATTGTTTCGCCGCGGTGTTGTGCGATCGCGTGCCGCAGTTTATTCTGAGTGTGCGATAATCAAACTTAATGTTCGAATAGTGAACATTGGGGCTCGGGCCCCGCTCAGTGAGGAGAAACAGTGCAGTTCCATCACCACGGATACGTCTCCACCGATCCGCGCGTCCAGCCCGCCGCCGGCGTCGGCCTCGACCGCCCGGCGGATCTCCCCTCCGAGATCGACGTGCTCATCGTCGGATCCGGCCCGGCCGGCATCACCGCAGCTGCCCAGCTCGCCCAGTTCCCGAACATCGTCACCCGCACCGTGGAGCGACGCGACGGCCGGCTCGTGCTCGGCCAGGCCGACGGCATCCAGGCGCGCAGCGTCGAGACCTTCCAGGCCTTCGGATTCGCCGAGGAGATCATCAAAGAGGCCTACCGCATCACCGAGACCGCGTTCTGGAACCCGGACCCGGAGAACCCGCAGAACATCGTGCGAACCGGCTTCACGCCCGACGACCCCCACGGCATCAGCGAGTTCCCGCACCTCATCGTGAACCAGGCCCGCGTCATCGACTACTTCGCCGAGTACGCGCGCCGCGCCCCGGCCCGCGGCGACGTCGACTACGGCTACGAGTTCGTCGACCTCGAAGTCGGTGAGGGGGAGTACCCCGTCGCCGTGACCCTGCGCCGGGTCTCGGGCCGCACCGGAGCGGGCATCAACGCCGCCGAAGACGCCGACGCGAGCACCGGTGCCGAGATCGTCGTGCACGCGAAGTACGTGATCGGCGCCGACGGCGCCCGGTCGAGCGTGCGCCGCTCGATCGGAGGCTCCCTCCGCGGCGGCGCCTCCATGCACGCCTGGGGCGTCATGGACGTGCTCCCGAGCACCGACTTCCCCGACATCCGCAAGAAGTGCATCATCAACTCCGAGGCCGGCTCCATCCTGCACATCCCGCGCGAGGGCAACCACCTCTGCCGCATCTACGTCGACCTCGGCGAGACCGACGAGCACGACGGCGGCAAGGTGCGCGAGACGCCCCTCGAGGACGTCATCGCGCAGGCGAACGCGATCCTGCACCCCTACACCCTCGAAGTGCGCGACGTGCCCTGGCACAGCGTCTACGAGGTGGCCCACCGCCTCACCGACCGCTTCGACGACGCCGCGACCTCGCCCGACGGCAAGCCCCGCGTGTTCCTGATGGGCGACGCCTGCCACACGCACAGCGCCAAGGCCGGCCAGGGCATGAACGTCTCGATGCAGGACGGCTGGAACCTGGGCTGGAAGCTCGGCTACGTGCTCGAGGGCCGCAGCCCCGAGTCGCTGCTGCGCACCTACTCGGACGAGCGCCAGGTCACCGCGAAGAACCTCATCGACTTCGACCTGGAGTGGTCGACGCTCATGGCGAAGAAGCCGGAGGAGTTCGACTCGCCGTCGCAGCTGCGCGACTTCTACGTGCAGACCGCCGAGTTCCCCGCCGGCTTCATGACCGAGTACGAGCCGTCGATGCTCACCTCCGAGAAGGATCACCAGGAGCTCGCCCCTGGCTTCCCGATCGGCAAGCGCTTCAAGTCGGTGATGACCACCCGCGTCGCCGACGCCGTCGACATCCACCTCGGCCACCACCACCGCTCCGACGGCCGATTCCGCGTCTACGCCTTCGCAGACGCCTCGGGATCCGCACTCGCGCGCTGGGCCGAGTGGCTGCGCACCGCCGAGCAGTCGCCGGTGACGCGCTTCACGCCCGAGGGGGCCGACATCGACGCGTACTTCGACGTGAAGGCGGTGCTGCAGCAGGAGCACCACGAGGTCGACATCATGGCCCTCGATGAGCTCTTCCGGCCGCTGTCCGGCCCGTTCCAGCTCGTCGACTACGAGAAGATCTACGCGGCGAAGCCCGGCGACGACATCTTCGAGCAGCGCGAGATCAGCCGCGACGGCGCGGTGGTCGTGGTGCGCCCCGACCAGTACGTGTCGGCGATCCTGCCGCTCGACGCGCCCGAGCAGCTCGGCGCCTACTTCGAGTCGATCTTCCTCGCGCGCTGAGCGCACCGCGACGCACCCGCTGAGCGCCCGCAGCGCCCGGCCGCAGGCCCCGGATCCCATCGCGGACCCGGGGCCTGCGTGCATTTTCCGCGCCCGCGCGCACCGCGGAGATGAGGAATCGCCCCTGACGGCCTAGGCTCGAGGGAGCACGGCGCCGTGACCCGGGCGCCGCCAGACGAAGGGGGATCGCGTGGTCTATCGAGTGCAGGGAGTGGTGGTGCGCGAGAAGTACGCGCCCGCCACCATCGAGACGGTGATCGTGCCCGATCCGGGGCCGGGCGAGGTGGTGGTCGACGTGCTCAGCTGCGGCGTCTGCCACACCGACTACCACTACCAGCAGGGCGGCATCGGCGACGAGTTCCCCTACCTGCTCGGCCACGAATCGACGGCGCGCGTCGCCGCGATCGGCGAGGGCGTCACCGAGGTCGCGATCGGCGACCGGGTGATCCTGAACTGGCGCGCCGTGTGCGGCCAGTGCCGCGCCTGCGCCAAGGGGCAGCCGCAGTACTGCTTCGCCACCCACAACGCGAAGCAGAAGATGACGCTCGAAGACGGGACGGAGCTGTCGGCCGCGCTCGGCATCGGCTCCTTCGCCGAGAAGACCCTTGTCGCCGCCGGCCAGTGCACGAAGATCGACGAGGAGTCCGACGCGGCCGCCGTCGGCCTGCTCGGCTGCGGCATCATGGCCGGTATCGGCGCCGCGATCAACACCGGCGAGGTGCGCCGCGGCGAGTCGGTCGCCGTGATCGGCTGCGGCGGCGTCGGAACCGCTGCGATCGCCGGCGCCCAGCTCGCCGGCGCGACCACCATCGTCGCCGTCGACATCGACGACGCGAAGCTCGAACAGGCGAAGCGCTTCGGCGCGACCCACACCGTCAACTCGCGCGATGAGGATGCCGTCGAGGCGATCCGCGCCCTCACCGGCGGCTTCGGCGCCGACGTGGTGATTGACGCCGTGGGCCGGCCCGAGACCTACCAGCAGGCGTTCTACGCCCGCGATCTCGCCGGGCGCGTGGTGCTCGTCGGCGTGCCCACCCCGGAGATGCGGCTCGACCTGCCCCTGCTCGACGTCTTCGGACGCGGCGGCTCGCTGAAGTCGTCGTGGTACGGCGACTGCCTGCCCAGCCGCGACTTCCAGATGCTCATCGACCAGTACCGGCTGGGCCGCCTCGACCTCGAGGGCTTCGTCACCGAGCGCATCGGCCTCGGCGACGTCGAGGCCGCCTTCGCGAAGATGAGCGGCGGCAACGTGCTGCGATCGGTGGTGGTGCTCTGATGGCCGCCCGCATCGAGAACCTGGTCACCAGCGGCACCTTCTCGCTCGACGGCGGCAGCTGGGACGTCGACAACAATGTGTGGATCGTGGGCGACGACGCCGAGGTGATCGTGATCGACCCCGCCCACGACGCCGACGCGGTCGCCGCGGCCGTGGGGGAGCGCGAGGTGCGCGCGATCCTGCTCACCCACGGGCACGACGACCACATCCGGGCCGCGCGCGAGACCGCCGCGAAGCTCGGCGCGCCGCTGCACCTGCACCCGGACGACCGCGTGCTGTGGGACGCCGTGTACGACGAGGCACCCGACGTCGAGATCACCGACGGCGATGTGTTCGAGGTGGCGGGCGTGCGCCTCACGGCCCTGCACACACCGGGGCACTCGCCGGGCTCGACGTGCTTCTCGGTTCCCGCCCTCGGCGCCGTGTTCACGGGGGACACCCTGTTCAACGGAGGGCCCGGCGCGACCGGCCGCTCCTACAGCGACTTCCCCACGATCATCGAGTCGATCCGGGACCGGCTCTTCACGCTGCCCGCCGAGACGGTCGTGCACACCGGTCACGGCGACACCACCGTCATCGGCGAGGAGGCGCCGCACCTCGACGAGTGGGTCGCGAGGGGGCATTGAGCCGAAGCACCGAGCGTTTCGACCGCGTCGTGATCGGCGGCGGGGCCATGGGCCTCGCCGCCGCCTGGCAGCTGGCGCAGCGCGGCATCCGGGTAGTGCTGCTCGAACGCTTCGAGCCCGGCCACGCGCGCGGCGCCTCCCACGGCGCCACGCGCAACATGAACAACGCCTACGCCGACGACCACTTCCTCGACCTCTACGACGAGGCCCTGCGTCTCTTCCGGGAACTCGAACGGCGCTCCGGGCGCGAGCTGCTCGTGCTCGACGGTCTCGTCACGCACGGTGCCGAGCAGCGGGTGCAGCGCAGCTACGAGGCCCTGCGCGCCCGCGGCGCGGCGGCCGAGATGGTGTCGGCCGCCACCGCCCGCGAGCGGTGGCCCGGGCTGCGCTTCGAGACCGACGCGCTCGTGAACCGCGAGGCGGGGCGCGTCTACGCGGCCGACGCACTGGAGGCGCTCGCCGGGCTCGCCCGGCAGCACGGCGCCGAGCTGCGCTACGGGCACCGGGTCGTGGGGATCGAGCCGGGTGCGGATCGCGTGACGGTGACCGCCGAAGGGCCGGACGGCCTGGTGCGGATCGACGCGGAGCGCGCCGTCGTCGCTGCGGGCGCGTGGACCGCGCCGCTGCTCGGCGAGCTCGTCGGGCTGCCGCCGCTCACCGTCACCGAAGAGCACCCTGCGCACTTCGCGATCCGCGCGGGCTACGAGTCGGCCGCCTGGCCGTCGTTCAACCACTTCCCGCCCGAGCTCGATGTGCGGGGCGGCAGCCGTGGCACCGTCTACGGCATGCTCACCCCCGGCGAAGGGGTGAAGGTCGGCCTGCACCTGACCGGAGAGGCCGTCGACCCGGACGCGCGCGACTTCCGCGCGACCGACGAGCTGCGCCGCGAGCTGCGAGCGCACGTCGCCGAGTGGTTTCCCGGCCTCGACCCCGACACGGCCGAGGAGATCAGCTGCACCTACACCTCGACGGAGAGCGAACGCTTCGTGCTCGACCAGAGCGGGCCGCTCACGATCGCCGCGGGTTTCTCCGGGCAGGGCTTCAAATTCGTGCCCGCCATCGGCCGCGTGCTCGCCGACGCCACCCTGGGCGAAGCGCTGCCGCCCGAGCCCTTCAGGCTCGGCTCCCACGCCTCACCCTCTGCCCCCAAGCCCTGAACCCCTGCCCCGGCCCTGAACCCTGCCCCCAAGCCCGGAAACGCCGCTCCCACTCTGACGCAGTTCAGGCAGTGGATCGCAGTTCAAACGGAGCTTTTTGCCGAGAAGCTACTGCCTGAACTGCGATCCACTGCCTGAACTGCGGCGTTCCCGGGCCCAGGCGCGGGGGAACACGCGAACGGCCCCGGGAACCGTAAGGTTCCCGGGACCGTCCGTTCAGACGCGAGGCCTGCGGTGAGACTTACTTCGCGGCGAAGCGGAAGAGCTTCTTGTTCGCGAACTCGAGCATGCCGACCTTGCCCAGCTCGCGGCCGTAGCCCGACTTCTTCACGCCGCCGAAGGGCACGTCGGCGCCCTCGAGGCCGGCAGCGCCGATGAAGACCATGCCCACGTCGAGCTGGTTGCCGACCTGCTCGGCGCGCTCGAGATCATCGCAGATCACGACGGAGCCGAGGCCGTAGGGCGAGGAGTTGGCGAGCTCGATCGCCTCTTCGTCGCTCGACACCTTGTAGAGCTGCGCGACGGGGCCGAAGAGCTCCTGGCTGTAGACGTCCATCGACGGGGTGATGCCGGTGAGCACCGTGGGCGTGAAGAGGTTGCCCTCGGGGGTGTTGTCGCCCACGAGCACCTCGGCGCCCTGGTCGATCGCGCCCTGCACCTGGCTGGCGAGGTTCTTGGTGGCCTGGGCCGAGGACAGCGGACCGAAGTCGTCGCCGTAGCTCTGGCCGCCGATCGCCGCGACGAACTTCTCCTTGAACTCTTCGAAGTGCTTGTCCATGACGACGATGCGCTTCGAGCCGTTGCAGGCCTGGCCGGTGTTCTCCATGCGGCCGCCCACGGCGTGCTCGACCGCGTGGTCGAGGTCGTCGGTGTCGAGCACGAGGAAGACGTCCGAGCCGCCCAGCTCAAGCACGCACTTCTTGAGCGCGCGGCCGGCCTGCTCGGCGACGATCGCGCCGGCACGCTCGGAACCGGTGAGCGAGACGCCCTGAATGCGGTCGTCGGCGATGATGTCGGCGAGCTGCTCGTGGGTGGCGAACACGTTGACGTAGGCACCCTCGGGGAAGCCGGCGTCGCGGAAGAGCTGCTCAAGCGCGAGTGCCGACTCGGGGCACTGCGCGGCGTGCTTGAGCACGATCGTGTTGCCGAGGATCAGGTTCGGCACCGCGAAGCGGGCGACCTGGTAGTAGGGGTAGTTCCACGGCATGATGCCGAGGATCACGCCGGTGCCCTGGTAGCGGAAGAAGGTCTTCAGACCGTCTTCGACCTCGAGCGGCTCGTCGGCCAGCCACTTCTCCGCATTGTCGGCGAAGGCGGCGGTGATCGCACCCGAGAACTCGGCCTCGCCCACCGACTGGTCGAGGGGCTTGCCCATCTCGCGGTTGATGATCGCGCCCAGCTCGTCCTTGCGCTCGTCGAAGAGCTCAGCGGCACGCTTCGCCAGTGCGGCGCGCTCGGCGACGGTGGTCTTGCGAGCCCACTCCTGGTAGGCCTTGTGAGCCGAAGCCAGGCTGGCCTCGATCTCTTCGGCCGTCGCGTCGGGGTACTCGGCGACGGTCTCGCCCGTGGCCGGATTGATTACGGCGAAGGTGCCCATAGATGACTCACTCCTTAGTGACTTCGTCGGGTGTCGGACACTGCCAAGTCTGGCACACCTCGGAGTCGAGCACTAGCGGAGGGGGCGCTCCTCTTCGCGTCGCCCAAGCCCGTATCGGGTGCCGATCTCGACAGCGTATGGTGCAGAACGCTTCGGAATCCGCGGTAGATCGAGGGGTATGGTGCGACGTGCCGGATCCGCCCCGCCATTTCCCAGATTCGATCCGATGCAGCAGAATGACCCCATGGAGAAGCACACGCTGGGCAACGCCACCGACACCGGTCACATCCACGTCGGCAAGGGCCTCAACGAGGGCGCGCTCGGCGTCGTCGGATCGACGGTGATCGGCCTCGCCTCCACCGCACCCCTCTACTCGCTCGCGGCCACGCTCGGCTACGTGATCCTGGCCGTCGGCGCGCAGGCGCCGCTCGTGTTCATCATCGCCTGCGTGCCCATGATCTTCGCCGCCTTCGCCTACCAGGAGCTCAATCGCGAGATGCCCGATTGCGGCACCACCTTCGTCTGGGGCACCAAGGGCTTCGGCCCGGTGGTGGGCTGGATCGGCGGCTGGGCCGTGGCGGTCTCGGCGATCATGGTGCTCGCCAACGTCGGCGAGATCACCGGCAAGTACTTCTGGCTGCTGCTCGGCAACCAGGAGTTCGCCGACAACCGGGTCATCGTCGTCGCCACCTCCGTGGTGTTCATGGCGATCATGACCTTCGTCAGCACCGTCGGCGTGCAGATCGGCGAGAAGCTGCAGATGGTGCTCATGACCATCCAGATCGTCGCGATGGTGCTCTTCGGCGTTCTCGCCCTCTGGCACGCGCTCGACGGCAGCAACGCCGGCTCGATCGCCTTCGACTGGCAGTGGTTCAACCCCGCCGAGCTCACCTCGTGGTCGGGGTTCATCGAGGCGGTGCTGCTCGCGCTCTTCATCTACTGGGGCTGGGACACCTGCCTCGCCCTCAACGAGGAGACCAAGAACCCCCGCAAGACGCCCGGCCGGGCGGCGCTGTCGAGCATCGTCGTGCTCATCGTGCTCTACGTCGGCATCTCGATCGCGGTCATGATGTTCGCCGGCTTCGGCGACACCGGCTACGGGCTCACCAACCCCGAGAGCCTCGACGACGTGTTCTCAGTGCTGGGCGGTGCGCTGTTCGGTCCCTGGGGCTGGTTCCTGATCCTCGGCGTGATGCTCTCGGCCGCGTCGTCGACGCAGACGACGATCCTGCCCACCGCGCGCGGCACCCTCTCCATGGCGGTCTACCGGGCGCTGCCGGCGAAGTTCGCCGAACTGCACCCGAAGTTCAAGACGCCGTGGTTCTCGACCACGCTCATGGGTGCCGCCGCGATCATCTACTACGTCGGCATGTCGATCCTCTCGGAGGACATGCTCGCCGACTCGCTCACCTCGATGGGCCTCGCGGTCGCGCTCTACTACGCGATCACCTCCTTCGCCTGCGTCTGGTACTTCCGCGACACCCTGCGCGACAGCGCCCGCAATCTGTGGATGCGGGGCATCCTGCCGGCCCTCGGCGGCCTCATGCTCGCCTACGCCTTCGTGCAGTCGGCGATCGACATGTGGAGCACCGACTACAGCGAGACGGTTCTGCTCGGCGTCGGCGGCGCGTTCGTGATCGGCATCGGCGCGATCCTGCTCGGCTTTGTGCTGATGGGGATCTGGTGGCTGCGCCCGAACTCGAAGCCGTTCTTCCGCGGTGAGAGCCTGAACCGGGACACCCCGGTGCTGGTGCCGGACGAGTGAGCGGGGCCGTGGCTCGGAGGCTCGGAGGGCGCGCGGGCGACGGCTCCTGAGCCCGGGTGCGGGACCCTCGGAGGCGGTGTCGTGAAGGGGGTGCCGCGGCGCCTGGAGTGCCCGATCGGCCCCCCGGGGGGCGGCATCCGAGCCGAATCGTAACTCGGTCTTCACCGGAGCGTGACGGGGCGTAACGCACCCGTCACGCGCCCGCGCTGCAATAGACGGCATGGGAACCCCGGTCACGGTAGCGGTCAGGCGGCAGACGATGCCGGCCCGCAGCGGCGATGCGGTCGCGTGGGTCGAGGAGGGCCTGCGGCTCGCCCGCGGCTTCGACGGGTGCCTGGGCGGCGGGGTGCTGCGCGACAGCGGCGACGAGAACGTGCTGCACGCGATCTACCGCTTCGCCGATGAGGCGGCGCTCGGCGGCTGGGAGCGCTCGGAGCAGCGCCGGCGCTGGCTCGAAGCGGGTTCCCCCTTCGTCCTCGATGCCCGGGTGCAGCGTCGCACCGGCATCGAGGGCTGGTTCGACGGTCCGCAGCTGCGGCGCAGCTTCGACGCGGGAACGGGTGGCGGGCGCACTGTGGTGGTGTACTCGGCGCCGCAGCGCTGGAAGCAGGCGATGGCCATCTGGGTGGGCATGTACCCCGTGAACGTCGCTTCGTCGTGGGTGATCTCGATGCTGCCGTGGTGGGGGGACGCGCCCGTGCTGCTGCGTTCGGCGCTCGCAGTGACGGTGCTCGCCCCGCTCATGACCTTCGTGATGATGCCGGCCGTGACGCGGGTGCTGCGACCCTGGCTGCGCCGCAACCCGGGGGCGATCCGCACGGAGCGGTCGCTGCTCGAGGCGCTCGACTCGCGGGCCGCCGCGGCGCGGCGTCCCGGTGAGGCGCGGCGCTGAGCGCGACGCGGCCTCGGGCCGCCGCTATCCTGACTCCATGGGGGCGTCACGGCGGCGCCCGCCTTGGGATGAGTGCGGGAGCGGACGATGACGGTGGAGCGTTTCGACACGATCGTGGTGGGCGCGGGTGTGGCTGGGCTCGCCGCCGCGCGGCTGCTGGCGGGGGCAGGTCAGCGGGTCGTGCTGCTCGAAGCGCGAGAGCGGATCGGCGGCCGTGTGCACACCGAGCGCTCGGGCGGCAGGGTCACCGATCTCGGCGCATCCTGGATCCACGGCATCGAGCACAGTCCGCTCGCCGAGACCACCGCTGCGTTCGGCATGCCGACCGTCGAGTTCACCGTCGGCAGCTACCAGGCCGGCGGGCGCCCCATCGCCTACTACGGCCCCGACGGCGAGCGGCTCGACGCCGACGCCACCGCCGAGTTCATCGCCGACGCGGCCGTCGTGGACGGGCATCTCGCGGAGGTGATCGCTGCGGCGGCGCCCGCGACGAGCTACGAGTCGGCGGCCGAGACCGCGGTCGCGCGGGCAGCCGCCGAGCGCGGATGGCCCGAGGATCGCGGCGCGCGCGTGCTGGAGTACCTGCGGCACCGCTCCGAAGAGCAGTACGGGGCCGACGCGAGCCTGCTCGACGCCCACGGCCTCGACGACGACGCCATCGAAGGCGACGAGGTGGTGTTCCCCGAGGGGTACGACAGCCTCGCCTCGCACCTCGCCGGGGGGCTGGACGTGCGGCTCGAGCACGTCGTCACGGGCGTGACCCGTCGCAGCGGCGAGACGGCTCCGGCCGGCGTCGAGATCGAGACCGAGCGCGGGCGCTTCACGGCGTCGCAGGCGGTCGTGACCGTGCCCGTCGGGGTGCTGCGCGGCGGCGGGATCGTGTTCGAGCCGCCGCTGCCCGGGCACGTCGCCGAGGCGCTCGCGGGGCTCGAGATGAACGCCTTCGAGAAGGTCTTCCTGCGCTTTCCCGAGCGCTTCTGGGAGAGCGACGTGTACGCGATCCGCCGGCAGGGCGAAGCGGCGGCCTGGTGGCACTCCTGGTACGACCTCACCGCGCTGCACGGCGAACCGACGCTGCTCACCTTCGCGGCGGGGGAGTGCGCGCAGCAGATCCGGGACTGGAGCGACGAGCGCATCGTGGCGTCGGTCATGGCGGGCCTGCGGGAGCTCTACGGTGCCGGCGTGCCGGATCCCGTGCACGCGCAGATCACCCGCTGGCAGCAGGATCCCTGGGCAGGCGGAGCCTACGCCTACATGACTGTCGGATCGAAGCCCGAGGATCACGACCTGCTGGCGACCCCGATCGACGGCGTGCTGCACCTCGCCGGCGAGGCGACCTGGACCGAAGACCCGGCCACGGTCACGGCGGCCCTCGCCTCCGGACACCGCGCGGCCGAGCGGATCCTCGGCCGGGAGCTGCCCTACAGCTCGCTGTACGGCGGGAACTGAGTCGGCGGGATCTGCGGGGTCTGCGGCGTGTGCGAGGCCTGCGAGGCCTGAGGCGGAGCCGGAGCCGGAGCCGGGGCCTGCGGCGCGGGAGCCGCGGCGTCCCGAGCCTGATCCGAGGCGGGGGTCTGGGCGGCCTGCGGCGGGGTCTGGCTGCCAGCCGCGCGATGGGAGCCGCGTCGCCTCGCCGCCCGCACGATGAGCACCACCACGAGCGCCACCACTCCGGCGACGAGCAGCCATGGCAGCAGGATGCCCGCGAGCACGAGCGCGCCCGCAGCAGCGGAGCCGAGCGAGCCGATGCCCGCGAGCACGCCCTCCCAGAAGTTCGCGGGACCGCCGCCCGGCAGCGCCGAACGCGTCTGCAGCGACACGAGGATCGTCGCCTCGTCCACCTGACCCTCGAGCGACTTGAGCTGGGCGCGCAGCCCGTCGAGCTCCTGCTGCCGCTGCGACAGCGCGGCCTCGGCCTCGAGCAGCTCGCTCGTGGTGGTGGCGTCCGCCATCAGCTCGGTGAGTCGATCCACCGACTCCTCGAGAGCGGTGACCCGCGCCTCCAGGTCGACATGCTCCCGCGTCACGTCGAACTCGGAGCGGCTCTGCGACACCACCTCTCCGACGTCCGAGAGCTCGTCGAACGCCTCGTCGAGGCGATCCTCGGGCACCCGGATCGTGACGCTCGCGGAGGCGCCCTGATCGCCCGCGTCTCCGCCGGATCGCTGCACCGTCGACGACTCCACGCGACCGTCGAGCTCCTGCGCGACCTCAGCCACCTCCTCGGCTGCGGCCCGGGGGTCGGAGACCTCGAGTGCGACATCGGCGGTGCGGATCACGGAGCGGCCTGCCATGCTGCCCGAGGTGCCGCCGGTGGCGGGCTGCGGGCCCTGCGCCTCCGGAGCGATCGCGGCGTCGTCCAGCTGCGTGAACGGGCCGGGGATCGGCTGCGAGGAGGGGCCGCCGGCGCCGGGCAGCGCCGAGCACGCGGCCAGGGGGACGACGAGGACGGTCGCGAGGACCAGCGGGAGTGCGATGCGGCGTTTCATGACCACACCCTACGACGAGCGAGGCGCACGAGGGCGTCAGGCTCCTGCACCCGAGCTGTGCGTGGCGAGATCGTTATCTGCGCCGGCGCCCGCGGGGTCCGCTAGTTGAGGGGGATCGACAGGGTGCCGGTCTCGGGCGGCGGCTCGATCGTGCGACCGCGCAGATCCGGGATCCATCGCATCGTGGCGAGCGAGAGCAGCGCGGCGACCAGCAGCACGATGGCCGCCACCAGGATCGCGCCGCGCGCACCGAGCAGGTCGATGGCGATGCCGCCGAAGGCCGAACCGGCGGCCACGCCCACGAGCTGACCCATGCCCACCCAGCCGTAGGCCTCCGCGGTCTCCGAGAACTTCACTGTGGAGGCGACGATGTTCGACAGCGACGCGAAAGCCGGGGCCGTGCCCAGCCCTCCGAGGAACAGCAGCGTGCTCAGCCACCAGATGTTGAGGCTGACAAGCGCACCGGCCACGCCGAGCAGCACGATCCCGATGCGCAGCGCGAGCGACCACGGCCGCATCTCGCGATGCCCGATCAGGAGCCCGCCCACGAGCGACCCGCCGGCGAAGAGCGCGAGCACGATGCCCGACTCGATGCTGCCGTGGCCGCCGCCGTGCCCGTCCTGCGCGAACGCCGCCACCACGCCGGCCTCGACCGCCGACATCGAGGCCACGAAGAAGAGGCCCACCGCGGTCGCGATGACCACTGTCGGGTAGCGCAGCACGGCGCCGAAGCGGTGCTTCGACTGCTTGAGCTTCACCTCGCCCACGGCGGGGCTCATGATGAACCACGCGCCGCCCAGCAGCATGAACCCGGCGGCGACGCACAGGCCCACGGTGGTGCCGAACTGCGACGAGACGAAGACCGCGACGACGGGGCCGAGCACCCAGATGATCTCCTGCGCCGAGGCGTCGAGGGAGAACAGCGCCGAGAGCTGCTTGCTGGGCACGAGCTTCGGGTACAGGGTGCGCACCGCGGGCGTGACGGGCGGCGTCGTGAGGCCGATGAGGCCGGCGACGCACGCCACCGCGGCGAGCGGCATGTGCGCGAGGGCGATGACCACGAGCAGTGCAGTGCAGACGAGCGAAGTGATCGCCAGCACGGGGCGCATGCCAAAGCGGCCCATGATGCGCCCGCTCAGCGGCCCGGAGACCGCCTGGCCGACGCTCTGCGCGGCCAGCACGACGCCCGCCGAGGTGAAATCGCCGAAGGCCAGCTGCACGTGCAGCAGCAGGATGATCGAGAGCATCCCGAACGGGAAACGGGCGAGCAGCTGCGAGACGAGCACGCGGACGACGCCCGGTTGCTGCGCCAACGCCCCGTAAATGCCCATCAGATCAGTATACGGCCGGGATCGCGCGAGTACAGCACGCACAGCTACGGAATCACGGGCGACATGGCCTCAGCGCTGCGGATATCGCGAGAAGCGGACGGCGCGCCAGAAGGCGAGAGGTGGCCGCACATGACAACGGGGGCGCTGCGGATGCTCGGTGCGAGCATCCGCAGCGCCCCCGATGCGCGCGGTTCACCGCGCGCGGGACGTGTCTCAGGCTCCCGGCGAGCTCGTCGAGTAGACGGTGCCGCCCGAGCTCTGCGCCCGGCGGCCGCTGCGACGACGGCCGGCCGAGTCGCCGCCCGCCGAGTGGACCTGAGCCTGCTGGCGCTGACCCTGCTGGCCCTGACGCTGACGCTGACCCTGCTGCGATCCGCCCCGGCGCTGGCCCTGCGACTGCGCCGCGCGATCCTGACCGCCCTGGCGCGCACCCTGCTGGCCGCCCGAGGTCGATCCGGATCCCTGGCCCGCTGCGCGACCCCGGCCGCCGCGCGAGCGCTTGCGCTTCGCGTTGGCGCCCGAGCTCTTGCCCTCGCCCGCCGGCGCGTGGCCCGCGGCGCGCTGCTGCGCGGCCTGAGCGGAGGCGCGCTTCTGCTCGGTGACGCGCGGATCCACCTTCGGTGCGACCTCGCCGATCAGCGCGAGCACCTCGGGATCGACGTTCTGAGCCATCGGGTTGACCTGCTTCGGGGCGACGCGGATCTTCGCGGCGCGCATGATCTGCTTCATCTCGCCGCGCTGCTCGGGCAGCACGAGGGTGACCACGTCGCCCTCGTTGCCGGCGCGCGCGGTGCGGCCGGAGCGGTGCAGGTAGGCCTTGTGCTCGACCGGCGGGTCGACGTGCACCACCAGGTCGACGCCGTCGACGTGCACGCCGCGGGCCGCGACGTCGGTCGCCACGAGCACCCGCGCCTCGCCGCTCACGAACTCGGCGAGGTTGCGGTCGCGGGCGTTCTGCGACAGGTTGCCCTGCAGCTCCACAGCGGGGATGCCGCGCGCGGTGAGCTGCTTCGCGAGCTTCTTCGCCTGGTGCTTCATGCGGGTGAAGAAGATGCGGCGGGCGGTGCCCGAGGCGAGCGCCTCGATGAGGGCGTCCTTCTGATCCTTGCCCGCCACCTCGAAGACGTGGTGGGTGAGCTGCGGCACCGGGCTCTCGGCGCTGTCGACCGAGTGCAGGATCGGATCGTGCAGGTACTTCTTCACGAGGTTGTCGACCCCATTGTCGAGGGTCGCGCTGAACAGCAGGCGCTGGCCCACCCTCGGGGTCTTGTTGAGAATGCGCGTGACCACGGGCAGGAAGCCCATGTCGGCCATGTGGTCGGCCTCGTCGAGAACCGTGATCTCGACGCCGTCGAGATGCACGAGGCCCTGCTTCATGAGGTCGTCGAGACGGCCGGGCGCGGCCACGACGATGTCGACGCCGGCTTCGAGCGCGGCCTCCTGGCGGCGCTGCGGCACGCCTCCGAAGATGGTGGTCACCTTGACGCCGACGGGGTCGGCGAGCATCTTGATGGTCTCGGCGATCTGGGTGACGAGCTCGCGGGTGGGGGCGAGCACGATGCCGCGGGGGCGGCTGGGGCGGCGCTTCGCGGCGGCGCCGTCGGCGAGATTCGCGACCAGCGGGATGCCGAACGCGATCGTCTTGCCCGAGCCGGTGCGGCCGCGGCCGAGCACATCGCGGCCGGCGAGCGTGTCGGGCAGCGTGTCGCGCTGGATGGGGAAGGGGGAGGTCTTGCCGTTCTTGTCGAGCGCGTGCGCGATGGGCGCGGGAACGCCGAGCGATTCGAACGTGGGTGCAGTGGTGTCGGTCACGGGGACCTTTCTGTGCGGTGCAGCACGCGGCGGGGTGACGAGCCGGCATCGTGGATGCGGGCGGGCCCGGGCCGTGCGTCGCTGCGGTCATCGGCGAGTGCGCGGGATCGCGCATCCGTTCGCCGCGGAGAGTCGCGGTGCGGGGGCACCGGTGCGGATCCGCCGGTCTGCGGGGATCACGCTTGAACATCAGCGACGATAGGGCCGGTGCGACCGGCCCGTGCCACCCAGCCTAGCGGGTCCAGCCCGGAAACAGGTGATCGATCTCGGCGGGAGAAACACGACCGTTCTGCCCCGCAGCAGAAGAAACGTCGATCTGCACGCGTCGGCTGCGGGTGGGAGCCCGCCGAAAGGCGCGTCCCTCTGGCATGATCGGCCCATGGGACGCATCACGATTCGGGATTTCCACGACGACGACCTCGACGCGGTCGTGCAGCTCTGGTGGGAGGCGCGGTCTTCGGCCGAGCAGCCGGTGTACTCGCTCGCCGAGGTGACGGCGTCCTGCCGCGAGGACCACGCGGTGGTCGCCGTGCGCGACGAGAAGGTGGTCGCCGCCGCGGTCGGCCGGGCCGCGCACGCGCAGGGCTGGATCGTGTTCTTCGGCGTGGCCGAGGAGTCCCGTTCGGGCAACGTGTCGGGCGCGCTGCTCGATGCGCTCGAACGCAAGATGGCGCCGCTCGGCCTCTCGACGCTGTCGGTGCTGATGCCCGAGGGCAGCCGCCTCGATCTGCTCACCTCGAACGGCTTCCAGGTGCAGCACAGCCTGCGCTACCTCGAACGGCAGATGCCGGTGCAACGGCGCGAGCTGGACCTGCTGAAGGATGTGGGCGGGCGCGTGCTGCCGCGGCACCTCTGGGAGAACGTCGCCGGCATGCGCCGCGAGAAGCAGCTGCTCGAGGAGCGGCTCGTCGCGCCGCTCGCGCAGCCCGATCTTGCGGATCGCTACGGCGTCGTGCCACCGCACGCGGTGATGCTGTTCGGCCCGCCCGGCACCGGCAAGACCACGTTCGCGAAGGCGGTCGCGTCGCGGCTCGACTGGCCCTTCGTCGAGGTGTTCCCGTCGCGGCTCGGCGACGGCAAGGCGAGCGTGGCGGCGTCGTTGCGCGCCGTCTTCGAGCAGATCGGCGAGCTCGAGCACGGGGTCGTCTTCATCGACGAGGTCGAGGAGATCGCGTCGCAGCGCAGTGATCCGCCCACGCCCACGCAGGGCGTGACGAACGAGCTGCTGAAGATCGTGGCCGACTTCCGGGCGCGCGAAGGGCTGCTGCTCGTGTGCGCCACGAACTTCGTGCGCGGGCTCGATGCCGCGTTCCTGCGGCACGGCCGCTTCGACTACGTGCTGCCCATCGGCCTGCCCGACGACGAGGCGCGCGAGGCGATCTGGCGGCGGTACGTGCCGACGCACCTCGCGAGCGACATCGACTTCGGCAGTCTCGTCGCCGAGAGCGCCGGGCTCACCCCGGCCGACATCGAGTACGCTGCGCGGCGCGCCTCGCAGGAGGCGCTGGCGCGGGCGCTGCGGGCGGGGGAGGGCGGATCCGGCTCGGAAGCCCGCACCGACCTCGCGACCGACGACTACCTGGCCGCGCTCGCGGTGACCCGCGCAACCGTGTCGGAGGCGCAGCTGGCGACGTTCCTCGAGGATATCGAGACGCTCGCTCGGCTGTAGGAGGGTCCTTCGCGCCTCTTCTTTCTCTGTCTGGCTCTGTCTGGCTCTGTCTGTCTCTGTCTGGCTCTGTCATCGAGGTCACGCGTGTGGTCGTTTCGAGAGTTCTCCGACGACCGCTCGCGTGACCTGAGCCGGGTTCCGTGCTGGGCCGCCCACGAATGTCAGAGGCTGCCGATAGCGTCGTAGGCATCGAAAGGAGCGCCCATGTTCTTGCAGGATCGAGCCGACGGCCTCGGGCAGCGCGTCGTCACGAGCGCGAGCGACCTGACCGCGGCGAGCAAGTGCGAGTTCGCGTTTCTGCGGCGCGTCGATGCGAAGCTGGGCCGAGACATCGCGGTGCCGCCGGACGACGACCCGATGCTGGCGCGTGCGGCGAAGCTGGGCGACGCGCACGAGGAGCGCACGCTCGCGACGTACCGGGCCAGGCTGGGCGAGGGCAGCGCGGGGGAGCCGGGCGGCGTCGTCGAGATCCCGCGCCCAGCCTCGATGAGCGAGGCCGCGCTCGGCGAGGTGGCCGAGCAGACCAGGGTGGCGCTGCTCGGGGCCGCTGAGGTGGTGTTTCAGGCGACGTTCTTCGAACCGCGGATCGCGGAGGCTGTGCCGTCTGCAGGCAACGAGGCGGGCCGAGACGAGGAGCCCGGCCTCCCGGAGATCGGCTTCGTCGGCTTCGCAGACTTCCTCCGGCAGCAGCCCGACGGCAGCTACGAGGTGCAAGACACGAAGCTCGCCCGCCGGGCGAAGGCGACCGCGCTCATGCAGCTCGCGGCCTACGCCGAGCAGCTCGAACGCCTCGGCGTGCCGGTCGCCCGCGAAGCCGTGCTGATCCTCGGTGACGGAGCGCGCTCCCGGCACCGCATCGCCGACATCGCGCCGGTGTTCCGGGCCCGCCGGGCACGGCTGCACCGCCTGCTGCGCGACCGCCTGGCCGCTGCGGGCCCCGACGGGCGCCGCGAGAGCGCGGCCCCCGTGGCCTGGCTCGCCGACGGAGTGATGGCGTGCGGCCGCTGCGAGGTGTGCGAGCCCGAGATCGAGCTGGCACGGGATCCGCTGCTCATCGCCGGGATCCGCCGCGCCCAGCGCGACGCTCTCGTCCTGGCCGGGTACGGCACGATCGAGAGCGTTGCGGCCCTGCTGCCGGCGCTCGGGGCCGATGGCGCCGCCGTCGACGGGGTCACCACCGCCGTGCTCGAACGGCTCATCTGGCAGGCTGCGCTGCAGCTCGAGGGCGACGACGCCGCGGTGCCGCCCTACCGGGTCATCGACCCGACCGCGCTCGCCGCACTGCCCCAGCCCGACCCCGGCGATCTCTTCTTCGACTTCGAGGGCGACCCCATGTACCGCGAGCCGGGGCCCGACGACTCCGCACGCTGGGGTATCGACTACCTCTTCGGCATGGTCGACGTGAGCGAGCGTTTCACCCCGATCTGGGCGCACGACCTCGCAGAGGAACGGCGTGCGCTCGAACAGTTCCTCGCCTTCGTGGCGGACCGCCGGGCGCGCTTCCCCGGGATGCGCATCTACCACTACGCCGCCTATGAGCGCACGCACCTCCTGTCGATCGCGGCACGGCACGGCGTCGGCGAGGCCGAGGTCGACCAACTGCTCCGAGAGCACGTGCTCGTCGACCTCTACCCGATCGTGCGCCAGGCGCTGCGCGTCGGCTCCCGCTCCTACTCGATCAAGAAGCTCGAACCGCTCTACATGGGTGACGAACTGCGCGATGACAGCGGGGTGACGAGCGGTGCGCAGTCCGTCGCCGAGTACGCCGAGGCGAGCGCCCAGCTCGCCTCGGACACCGAGACGCAGTGCGCCGAGGGGCAGCGCCGGCTCGATGCGATCGCCGACTACAACCGCTACGACTGCGTGTCCACGCTGCGTCTGCGAGACTGGCTGCTCGCGCTCGCCGCCGAGCGGGGTGTCGCGCCCTTCGCCGCCGAGGGCGACGCAGCAGACACCGGACCCGTGATCGAGGCCAGTCCCGTCGCGCGGGCGCTGACGGCGCACGCTGACACGGCCGAGCCGCGCGATCGCGCGGCCGCCGCGCTCGCCTCCAGCGCGATCGACTACCACCAGCGAGAGCAGAAATCGTTCTGGTGGGCGCACTTCGCGAGACTCATCGACCCCGTCGAGGACTGGGCCGAGACCCGAGACGTGCTGATCGTCGACGCCGCGCGCAGCGGGGTCGTCTCGGGGTGGTCGATGCCGCAGCGGGCGCGCGTGCTGCGGCGGCGATTACGGCTGCGCGGCGAGATCGCTCCCGGCAGCGCGCTGCGCGTGGGCGGCGAGGTCTATGCGCTCTACGAGCACCCGGCGCCCTTCCCGCAGCGGGGCTCTGCACCCGGTGCGCGCGGTGCACGGCGCGTGCGCATCGTCGAACGCCTCGACGACGGCGCCGTCATCGACGAACCAGTCGGAGACGCCGAGCCCTACTCGGGGCTGCCGATCGCTCTCGTGCCCGGTCCTCCGCCGCCAGCCGGTGCGCAGAAGGCGGCGATCGAGGAGTGGGGCGCCAGGCTTGCCGCAGCGCTCGACGCGGGCAGCTTCCCGGCCGATCCCGTGGTCGACCTCATCCGCAGGACGCCGCCCAGGCTCGCAGGCGACGGGACGCTTACGCAACCCGTACCCGTGGACGGGTCCGACGGCGATGCCGATGTCATCGGCGCCGTCGTGCTCAGCCTGCTGCGCCTCGACCGCAGCTACCTCGCGGTGCAGGGTCCGCCCGGCACCGGCAAGACCTACCTCGCCGCCCGGGTGATCCGCCGGCTCGTCGAACAGCACGGCTGGCGCATCGGAGTGGTGGCCCAGTCGCACCGCGTGGTCGAGAACGTGCTCGACGGCGTCGTTGAGGCCGGCCTGCCCGCCGCGCAGGTCGGCAAGGTGCCCCAGGGCGGCGCACTCGGCGAGGGCGACCCGGCTCCCGTCTACACGGTGCTGCCCCGCAATGCGCACGCGCGCTTCCTCGCCGCGCACCGCGACCTCGGCCGCGGCTGCGTGGTCGGGGGCACGGCCTGGGATTTCAGCAACCCCGGCCGCTTCGACCGCGCATCGCTCGACCTGCTGGTGATCGACGAAGCCGGACAGTTCTCACTCGCTCCCACGATCGCCGCCTCGGTCTCCGCCGAGCGCCTGCTGCTGCTCGGCGACCCCCAGCAGCTGCCGCAGGTCTCGCAGGGCAACCACCCCGAGCCGGTCGACACCTCGGCGCTCGGCTGGCTGCTCGGCGACTTCGAGACGATCCCCGACGATCTCGGCTACTTTCTGGCCGAGACCCGACGCATGAGGCCCGAACTCGCCGACGTCGTCTCCGAGCTCGCCTACGAGGGGCGCCTGCATGCCCATCCCAGCGCGGCCCAGCGCGGCGTGCACGGAGCCGGCCCCGCGGGGCTCGTGTGGCACCCCGTCGAGCACCGCGGCAACTCCACCAGCTCGCCGGAGGAGGCCGCCGAGGTGGTGCGCATCGTGCGCGAATCGCTCGCGGGTGCCGTGGTTGGCGCTGTCGCTGGTGCGGGCGCTGCCGCTGCCGCGGATCCTGACGCGTCGGGCAGGCCGCTCGCCCCGGACGATCTGATCGTCGTCGCCGCATACAACGCGCAGGTCGAGGTGGTCGGCGAAGCATTGGCGTCAGCCGGCTTCGGCGGGGTGCGCGTGGGCACCGTCGACAAGTTCCAGGGGCAAGAGGCCGCGATCGCGATCGTGACACTCGCCGCATCGAGCCCCGACGACGTGCCGCGCGGGCTCGAGTTCCTGCTCATGCGCAACCGGCTCAACGTCGCGATCAGCCGAGCGCAGTGGGCGGCGCACCTCGTCTCCTCCGATCGTCTCGGTGTCGGCCTCCCCACCACCTCCGAGGGGCTCGTTGCCCTGTCCGGCTACCTGCGGCTCACCGAGCGCGCCACGCGAGCGGAGCGGACGACGCGGCAGGCGGAGCCGGTGTCGGCCGCCCAGCCGGAACCGTCGGAGGCTGCGCCCGTGCCGGATCCGTCCCGGCGCGCTAGTTTGGAGGCATGGTGAGACCCGGAGGCCCATTCAAGACCCCACCGTCGCGACGGCTCGAACCGCCGGCGCCGGCGCTGACGCTGACGCCGACGCCGACGCCCGGGCAGGCGGAGCCAGAATCGGTGTTGCGGGCTTCGGCCCGATCGGGCATCCCGGCCTTCGAAGTCATGCGCATCACCGACGAGATCGCACGCCGCCGCGCCGCGGGGCACGACGTGGTGTCGCTCTGCGCGGGGGAGCCCAGCGCCCGCCCGGCCCCCGGCACGCTCAAGCCCGCCGGCTACACCGGACCGCTCGGCACCGCACCTCTGCGCGAGGCGATCGCGGGCCACTACCGGGCCTGGTACGGCGTCGAGGTGGATCCCGGCACCGTCGCCGTGACCACCGGCTCCTCCGGAGCCTTCCAGCTGGTGTTCCTCGCGGCGTTCGACCCTGGCGACCGGGTGGCGCTCGCGAGTCCCGGCTACCCGGCCTACCGCAACATCCTCGCGGCGCTCGGCGTACAGGTCGTCGAGATCCCCACCGGCCCCGACACCCGCTACCAGCCGACCCCGGCCCTGCTCGACGCCGCCGTTCGGGAGCACGGGCCGCTCGCCGGCCTCGTCATCGCCTCGCCCGCGAACCCCACCGGCACGATGCTCGGCCGGTCCGAGCTGCAAGCCCTCGTCTCGTGGTGCCGCGCGCATCACGCGCGGCTCATCAGCGACGAGATCTACCACGGCATCACCTTCCCGCAGCCTGGCGATCCTGACCCGCGAGGGGTGTCGGTGCGCGAGCTCGACGCCGACGCGATCGTCATCAACTCCTTCTCGAAGTACTGGGGCATGACCGGCTGGCGGCTCGGCTGGGCACTGCTGCCGGCGTCGCTCGTCGCCCCCTTCGAAGCGCTCGCCTCGAACTTCGCGCTCTCGCCGCCGGCCCCGGCGCAGGAGCTCGCCCTGTCGGCGTTCACCGACGAGAGCTACGCGCAGCGCGACGCCGTCGTCGAGGGCTTCGCGCGCGCACGCGCCCTCATCCTCGAAGCGCAGCCGCAGCTCGACTGGGGGGTCGCAGCGCCGTCAGACGGCGCCTTCTACTACTACTCCGAGCTCGGCCCGCAGCTCGAACGCTACGGCGACTCCGTGGCCTATGCCAGGGCCCTCCTCGAAGGCGCCGACGTCGCCGTAGTGCCCGGCATCGACTTCGACCCGATCAGAGGAGCCCGGGCCGTGCGCCTCTCCTACGCAGCCGGCGAGGCCGCCGTGGCCGAGGCGCTCAACCGCATCATCGACTTCCAACGCTGAGCCGGCCCGTTCGGTCTCTCACCGGCTCAGGCTCGAGCCGGCTCGCGTCCAGGCAGCCTATTCGTATCGAGTCGGCCCAGTATTCACGCAAATATCGGGCCTACTCGCTACGAATAGGCCGACTCGATGGCGGGGGTGCGAGTCGAGACGTCAGAAGCGGATCGGGGTTCCGGCGGCCACGCCGACACGGCGCTGCAGGGCGTCGTCGGCGACCGCGCGCGGATCCGCCGTCTCGTCCACCGCGATGCCGAGCGATCGCAGCGCCTCGGCCTCGGCCCCGCCGAGATCGAGCACCAGTGCGGTGACCGCCTCCGACAGCGGCCCCTCGAGCCCCGCGACGGCTCGGGCGAGCGCGGATCGCACGGCCTTGCCCAGCGCGACAGCGTCATCCGCCCCCGCAGCGGCCCCGACCTCGGCGCTCGCGTAGTTCACGCCGTCGCCGGAGAGCGCCTCGGCCACGACCGTGCCCCCGCTCAGGCGGGCGTGCAGTTCGAGCACGCTGCTCGACGCCGCGGGCGTCGTCGTGAAGGGGAGCGGAATACCGGGGGCGGCCCCGGCGCCCGCGTCGTGAGAGTGCTCCGACGCCGCCGAACCGCCGTTGAAGGTGAACTTCAGATCCATGCCCACCAGCCTACGCCCGCCTCCAGGCCCGGCCGACCGCACCCGGCACGATGTCCGCTCGGCGCCCGTCCTCGACCCGCATCTGCCCGCGCCTCGCTTGCTTCTGGAACGGCGTTCGTTCCCGGCTCAGCGCTTGCTCTCGGCTCAGGCTTGCTCCGGATTCCGGATTCCGGATTCCGGATTCCGGGCTCCGGGCTCCGGACTTCGGCCTCTGGCCTCCGGGCCGCGCGCCCGCTCTCAAACGCGGCCGTGCTTTCCTGGACTCGCCGTCTCTGCAGCGGTCGTTCTTGCTGTGATCGTTGCTGCTGGCAGCCGCGACCGCCGCTGCCTAACGCCAATCGGGGTCACTTCTGGTCGCGTGTCGCTCTGCGACACGGCAAAGAGTGACCCCGATTTGCGGGGCCGGGGAGGACGTCCGGTCTGGCAGGCCCGGTGTGGACGCAGCGAATGCGGCGGATCCGGAATGCCAGCGTTGGTCCGCTGCGACCGCGCGGCCCTGCGGTCCCGCGACCGCGCGGCCCTGCCACGGCGCGGCCCTGCCACGGCGCGGCCCTGCGCCCGCGCGGCCCTGCGCCCGCGCGGGAGCCGGTCGCGGTTCCACGTGGTCGCGCCGGAAGCACGAGCGCCGGAAGCACGGGCGCCGGAAGCACGAGCGCAGGAAGCACGGGCGTGCGAGAAGCACGTCAGATACGGGCGATCTCCTGCCGGGGGCGCACGGCGAGGTCCGTGATCTGCACGTCGGCGGGTGCGTCGACGACGAAGCGCACGGCGCCTGCCACGGAGGAGGGCCGGATGTAGCGTTCGGGCGTGTAGGCGTCGGCGGGGATCAGCCGGCGCAGCATGTCGGTGTCGGTCTGGCCGGGGGCGATGGTCGCGACGCGCACGCGGTGGGGCTCCTCATCGATGCGCAGCACATCGGCGACGGCGCGGAGCGCGTGCTTCGCCGCGGTGTAGATCGCGTTGCCCGGCACGGGCCTGGTGCCGGCTCCGGAGCCGATGAAGATCACGGTGCCCTGCGCCTCGCGCAGCAGCGGCAGCGCGTGCTTCGTGATGAGCGCGGGCGCGACCACGTTGACGGACAGCTGCTCGTTCCAGTCGTCGGCGCTCGCGTCTGCGACGGCGCGCTGCTGCGAGACCGCCGCTGCGTGCACGAGCACATCGAGGCGGTCGAGCCCCGCGATCCGCTGTGCGAAGGCTTCCTCCTCGGTCACGTCGAGTCGCCACGTCTCGGCGCCGGTCTCGTGCGCGACGGCGTCGAGCCTCGCAGCGTCGCGTCCGACTGCGACGACGCGGTGGCTGCCGGCGAGTTCGCGGGCGATCTCGCGGCCCATGCCGCTCGATGCGCCGGTGATGATGGCGACGGGCCGGGGGTCAGGCATGGAGTGCTCCTTCGAGTTCGGGGTGCGGGTCGGTGCCGCGGGCCGGCCGGGTGCGCGCGAGCGCGATCCCGAGTGCGCTGCGCGCGATCCTGTCGGTCTCCCGCAGCATGGGCGGATCGGTGCCGGGCATGGGGCTGATGATAGTGCCGTGCAGTTGTTCGTCGACGGGGATGCCGGCGACGTGAACGGCTGGATCGAGGGCGCCGTCGCGGCCGATGAGCCGTCCGCTGGCGAAGTCGATGTCGAAGGCGCCCGTGACGAGCGGGGCGCCGTCTCGTGCGGCCACCCGGAAGGGGCGTGCGCGGCCGGCGTCGAGGAGGCTGCGGGCCAGCGGGTCGGTCGTCTCGTCGAGACGGTGGAAGTGCATCCAGCCGTCGACGAGGGCGGGCGCGACGACCCGGGAGCCCGCGACCCGCGGCGACTCGACGACGAAGCCCTCGTCGCCGACGTGCACCGAGGCGTGCGGACCCACGAAGCGGGCGAGGCCGGCGTCGGCGAGCGCCAGCAGCTGGCGGTTCCGGAACGCGGGCGGCCCGGATCCGACCATGCCTCCGAGCGAGGTGAGGAGGGCGTAGCCCGAGCCGCGCGACTCGGCGTCGAATCCGCCGAGGGCGCCGATCCGGGCGGCAGCGCCGCGCGCCGCGCTGATCGACCAGAGTCCGGCTTTCACCGCGCTGTCGCGCCCCAGCTCGGCCTCGTGCAGGTCGGCCGCGGTGCGCTCGCGCACGAAGGCGTCGAACTCGGCGGGTGAGGCGAAGTCGCGCTCGGCCGGGTGCATCTCGCCGAGCAGGTCGAAGCGGTCGGCGGGGTCGGGGATGAAGGGCGCGACGGCGGCGGCGATGCGGGCGGGGGCGCGGTCGAGGTCGTCGCCGCCGGGGGCAGGGTCGGGGGTCGCGGCCCGCAGCAGCTCGTCGAGGGTTTGGGCGATCGCGTCGCGGATCTCCTGCGGCGTCCCGGTCACCGCGGCGGGCCGCACCCGGTGCAGCGTCTCGGCGTGGTCGATGAAGGCGTCGGCGACGATGCGGGGCCAGACCGCGCGGTCGAAGTCGATCGGTCGGTGGGCCGCAGCCCAGTCGACGCCGAGCAGCAGACGCTGCTCCGGACTCGGCGGGAGGGACCGGTAGAGCGATTTTGCGCGGAACGGGACGCCGCGGTGCGAGGTGGCGTGCAGCACGGGCTCACGGCCAGACGGCAGGTAGCGCAGACCGTGGCTGGCTTCAGGATCGGGCACGAACTCGCCGCCGCGGCCGAGCGTGAGCAGCGCCATGGCGTCGAAGAATCCCATGCCGAGTCCGCGCACGATGGCGGGCTCGCCGGCGGGCACCCGGCTCAGATCCTGCTCGACGGGGCTCGCCGGACGCACCCAGACGAGCTCGGGCCGCCGCTCCAGCTCATGCGAGAGGGCGCGCTCGGCGGGGGTGTCCGAGCGGGGCATCCAGCCGGTGGCGAGGATGACGGCGTCGGCCTCGATCCACCGCCCGCCGTGGGCGCCCGGCGACGCGAGCTCGACGCGCTCGCGTGCGCCGTCGCGCTCGATGCCGATGGCACTCGTGCGGTGGCGGATCACGCGCGCCCCCGGCGGGAGCGCGGCGACGGCCCGTTCGTAGCACCAGCTCAGGTACTCGCCGTAGAGGGCACGGCTGGGGTGCGACTCCGGCAGCGTCGCCTCGAGCTCGTCGCGGTAGTCGACGGCGAGTTCCGGGCGGGGCGGGAAGGCCGAGAAGGCCGCGAGGTGGGCGTCGGGGATTCCGGAGACGGTCTCGGTGGTGCGGTCCGAGGGGAACCCGGCGTGCAGGCTCAGCACGCTCCACTCGTAGAGGGTGGGGCCGGGGATCACGGGACCGGAGACGGTGCTGCCCGGTTCGGTGAACAGCGTCACGGCGTGCGAGAGCGTGTTCATGCACAGTTCGCGGTGCTGATCGGGGCGCCAGATCCTGCCCGCCCCGGAGGGTGCCGGATCGATGACGTGCACGTCGATCGGCGGCGCATCGTCGCCCAGTTGGGCGCCGATGCGTTCGATGAGCGAGGCGCCGCGCGGGCCGGCTCCCACGATCGCGATGGTGGCTCGGTTCGCAGTGGACATGGTTCCGTTATAGGCCCGTTCGCCGTGAGAAGGGGCGGCAGATGACCGAATGTGACGGCTCGACGGCCGATCGTCGGAGCGTGTCATGTGTGAACTTCTGTTACGCGGCGACTTTCACTGGTGTTATGCGAGCCATAACAATAGCTTTCGGTGCGAGGTTCGCACCGAATCCTGAAACGGCGGATCGCCGGTCGCGATCCACCCCTGACCATCACGAGGAGTACCCCATGAGAACACGCCGTATCGCCTGGATCGGAGCGCTGGCCGCCGTCGCGATCGCGATGACCGGCTGCTCCGCGAGCGGGGGGAACGACAACGGCGCGGACGGCGGCGGCACCCTCACCTACCTCGAACCGCAGACCTGGAACACGCTCTACCCGCCGGCCGGCGGCTTCTACCCCAACGGGGGCGTGCTCAACCAGATCACCGACCGCCTGCTCTACCAGAACCCCGAGACCCTCGAGCTCGAGCCCTGGATCGCCGCGGAGCTGCCCGAGATCAACGCCGACGCCACCGAGTACACCTTCACGCTGCGCGAGGGGGTCACCTATTCCGACGGCACGCCGCTCGACGCCGAGAACGTCGTGAAGAACTTCGACCTCTTCGGCAAGGGCGACACCGACCGCGCACTCTCCGTCTCGGAGGCGATCAACAACTACGATCACGGCGAGGCCGTCGACGAGCGCACCGTCAAGTTCTTCTTCACCGCCCCGTCGCCCGGCTTCGCGCAGGCCGTCTCGACCATCAACTCCGGCCTGCTCTCGAACGCCACGCTCGACCGCAGCAACGAGGAGTTCGGGCCGGGCAACGCGGCCGACATCGTCGGCAGCGGGCCGTTCGTGATCGACGACGAGAAGATCGGAGCCGAGCTCTCGCTCACCACCCGCGACGACTACGACTGGGCGCCGCCGTCGCTCGAGCACCAGGGCGCCGCGCAGATCGACGGCGTCGACTTCATCGTCGCCGGCGAGGCGAGCGTGCGCGTGGGCACCGTCACCTCGGGGCAGGCCGACATCGCCCGCACCATCCCCGCCCCCGACGAAGCGCAGTTCGACGCCGACGGCCTCGAACTGGTCGCCGCCTCCACCAACGGCGTGAACAACAGCCTGAGCTTTCGCTTCGCGCACCCGCTGCTGCAGGACATCCGGGTGCGTCAGGCGCTCATCGCCGGCATCGACCGCGAGGAGATCGTCGACACCCTGTTCAGCGACAGCTACCCGCTCGCGACCGGCATCCTCGCGAAGACCGCGCTCGGCTACACCGACACCTCCGACGACTACGCCTACGACCCCGATCGCGCAGCGCAGCTGCTCGACGAGGCCGGGTGGACCGTCGGCAGCGACGGCATCCGCGAGAAGGACGGCGAGAAGCTCGTGCTCACCTTCAACGAGGCGCTGCCGCAGCCTCGCTCCAAGGAGGTCGTCACCCTCATCCAGGAGCAGCTGGGTGAGATCGGCGTGGGCGTCGAGCTCTTCGCCGGCGACCAGGCCGCGCAGGACGCAGCGCGCCTCGAACTCGACACCATCCAGGTCTACCACTCCATGGTCGGACGCGCCGACTTCGACGTGCTCAAGTCGCAGTTCTTCTCCACGAACCGCAACGCGCTGCTCAACCTCGACCCCGCCACGAAGGAGCTGCACGACGCCGAACTCGACGGGCTGCTCTCGCAGATCGCGTCGGTGCCGACCACCGAGGAGCGCCAGCAGGCCTCCGCGGCCGCCCAGCAGCGTCTCGCCGAGCAGGCCTACGTGCTGCCCCTCTTCGAGGAGCCGCAGGTGTTCGGGCTGCGTTCGCAGGTCGAAGGCTTCAAGACCGAGTCGATCGGTCGGCCGTCGTTCTACGAAGTGACGCTGCAGCGATGACCCGAGGCGCAGTGCTGCGACGTGTAGGCCAGGCCGTGCTCGTGCTCTGGCTGGCCTACACGGGCGCCTTCGTGCTGCTCGCGGCGCTGCCCGGAGACGCGGTGATGGCCCGGTTCGGCAACCCCGACCTGGGCCTCACCCCGGATCAGCTCGAGCAGATCCGGGCCTCGTACGGCGTCGATCGCCCGCTGATCGTGCGCTACTTCGAATCGATCGGCGCGTTCCTGAGCGGCGACCTCGGCTATTCGGTGCAGAGCGGCGCGTCCGTCTCCGACCTGCTCGCCGAGGCGCTGCCCTCGACGCTGACGCTCGCGGGCCTCGGGCTCGCGGGCGCCGTGTTCCTCGCCGTGGTCATCGCCTTCACCGCCTCATACGGCAAGGGCGCGTGGCTGCGACGGCTGTTCCGCAACCTGCCGCCGCTGTTCGTGTCGGTGCCGGTGTTCTGGATCGGCATCGTGCTGGTGCAGATCTTCTCGTTCCAGTTGGGGCTCGTCCCCGTCATCGGCGCGAGCGATGCGCAGGCGCTCATCCTGCCCGCGCTCACCCTCACGATCCCCATCGCCGCGCCGCTCGCGCAGGTCTTCCTGCGCAGCATCGACGAGGTGCGCGAGCAGCCCTTCGTGTCGGTCGTGAAGGCGCGGGGCGCCAGCACGAGCTGGCTGCTGTGGCGCGGCGTCGCCCCCAACGCGCTGCTGCCGGTGCTCACCATGGCGGGTCTGCTCTTCGGCGAGCTGGTCGGCGGGGCGATCGTCACGGAGGCCGTCTTCGGCCGCACCGGCATCGGCAGCCTCACCGCCCAGGCCGTCGCGAACCGCGACACCCCGGTGCTGCTCGCGGTCGTGGTGATCGCGACTGTGGTCTACGTCACCATCAACCTCATCGTCGACCTGCTCTACCCCGTGCTCGATCCGCGCCTGCGCCAGGCGCGGGGCCGCACGCGGGCCGCCGGCACCGGGAGCGCGGCCCAGCCCGCATCCGACACCCACGAACCCTCAGGAGCACCGCGATGACCGCCGTCGAAACCGCGACGGGCCTCGGCCCGGCAAGCGGAAGCCCGAGCGCCGTGCGATCCGCGGCCCCCTGGAGGGCGCTGCTGCGGCCCGGCCTGATCGTGCCGCTCCTGGTGCTGCTCATCGCACTCGCGTGGGCCGTCGCTCCCGGGCTCTTCACCTCGCAGAGCCCCACGGAGACCGTCGCCCCCGCGCTGCAGGCGCCGAGCGCCGAGCACTGGTTCGGCACCGATGCGACCGGCCGAGACCTCTTCTCGCGGGTCGTGCACGGCGCCTCCCAGTCGATCTCGGCCGCGCTGCTCGCGGTGTTCGTGGGCTTCGCCTTCGGAACGCTCATCGGCGTCTCGGCGGGCGCCGTCGGCGGCTGGATCGACGACGTGTTCATGCGTCTCGTCGAGGTGCTGCTCGCGATCCCCACCCTGCTGCTCTCGCTCAGCGTGGTGATCCTGCTCGGCTTCGGCACCGCGAACGCGGCGATCGCGGTCGGCGTCACCTCGGTGGCGGTGTTCGCGAGGCTGTCGCGCTCCCAGGTGATGAGCGTGCGGGCCAGCGAGTTCGTCGAGGCCGCGTACGGCTCGGGCGGCACCTTCTTCAGCGTGCTGCGCCGGCACGTGATCCCGAACTCGCTCACCCCTGTGATCGCGCTCGCCGCCCTGCAACTGGGATCCGCCATCCTGCAGATCTCCACTCTCGGATTCCTCGGTTACGGGGCACCGCCGCCCACCCCCGAGTGGGGACTGCTCATCGCCGAGGGCCGCAACTACGTCGCCACCGCCTGGTGGCTGACGACCCTGCCCGGCCTCGTCGTGGTGCTCATCGTGGTCGCCACCAACCGGCTCAGCCAGGCCATCAGCTCAGGAGGACGATCATGAGCGAGCAGCCACTGCTCAGCATCCGCGATCTCGCGGTGCGGTACCGCACCCGTCACAGCCACGTCGACGCGGTGCGCGGCGTGAGCTTCGACATCGAGGCCGGCAAGGTCACGGCGGTCGTGGGGGAGTCCGGGTCGGGCAAGACCACCGTCGCCCAGTCGGTGATCGGCCTGCTCGCGTCGAACGGCAGCATCTCTCGGGGGTCGATCCTGCTGAATGAGCGCCGTCTCGGCACGACCGAGCTGGTGGGGCTCTCGGAGCGGCGCTGGCAGGATCTGCGCGGCCGCTGCGTGGGGCTCATCCCGCAGGACCCCGGCAACTCGCTCAACCCCGTGCGCACCGTGGGGCACTCGATCAGCGAGTCGTTGCGCATCCACGGCCGCCCGAGCCGGGAGGAGGTGCGCGAGCGGGTGCACGCCCTGCTCGAACAGGTCGGCATCGACGATCCGGTGCGCCGCGCGAAGCAGTACCCGCACGAGTTCTCGGGCGGCATGCGGCAGCGGGTGCTCATCGCGGCCGCCATCGCGAACAACCCCGAACTGATCATCGCGGACGAACCCACCTCGGCGCTCGACGTCACCGTGCAGCGCACCGTGCTCGACCTGCTCGACACGCTGCGACGCGAGACCGGCACGGGCGTGCTGTTCATCACGCACGATCTTGCTGTGGCGGCGGATCGCGCCGACAGCGTCGTGGTGATGCGCGGCGGCGAGGTGCAGGAATCCGGACCCAGCGATCGCGTGCTCGCCCAACCCGAGTCGGAGTACACGAAGCGGCTCATGCACGATGCGCCCTCCTTCGGCCGTGTCGTCGACCGCGCCGTCGACCTGGACGGTGAGCGGGCGGTCGTGGCGGATGGTGAGCGTGAGAGCATCGAGCTGTCGTCCGCGATCGGCGGGGATACGGCGCGCCGGGATGCCCTGGGTGCGGCGGGTCTGACGATCACCGTGGCGGATCGCGACCCGGGTGCGGATCGCGGCCCGGGTGCGGATCGCGCGGCGAGCGCGGACCTAGCATCGGGCGCGGTCGCCGCACCGCCCCTGCTGGAGGTGCGCGGGCTGCGTCAGGAGTTCGGGCACGGCCCCGACGCCTTCGTGGCCGTCGACGACGTCTCCTTCACGGTGGCCCGGGGCACCACGCACGCGCTGGTCGGGGAGTCCGGATCCGGCAAGACCACCACCGGTCGCGCGATCGCCGGCTTCGCGAAACCCACCGCGGGCAGCATCCGCATCGACGCCGGTGCGACCGCTGGTTCCGCGGCCGGACCTTCCGCGGCCGGGCCTTCCGCGGCCGGACCTTCCGCGGCCGGCTCCGGCACGATCCGCTCTTCCGCGGCCGGCTCCTCCGCGCGCGGCCCTGTCGAAGTCACGACCCTGCGCGGTCGGGCGCTGCGCGAGTTCCGCCGCACCACCCAGCTCGTCTACCAGAACCCGTACGGCTCGCTCGATCCGCGGCTCTCGATCGGGCAGACGCTCGCCGAGCCGCTGCGCAACTTCGCGATCGGGTCGCGGAGCGACCAGGCCGACCGGGTGGCCCACGCGCTCGAACTCGTCGCCCTGCCCGCCGACTTCGCGCATCGCCAGCCCCGGGAACTCTCCGGCGGTCAACGGCAGCGCGTCGCGATCGCCCGCGCGCTCATCGTGGAACCCGAACTCGTGGTGCTCGACGAAGCGGTGTCAGCGCTCGACGTGACGGTGCAGGCGCAGATCCTGCGGCTGCTCGCCCGACTGCAGGCCGAGCTGGGCCTCACCTACGTGTTCATCTCCCACGACCTCGCAGTGGTGCGTCAGATCGCCGACACCGTGTCGGTGCTGCAGCGCGGCCGGCAGGTCGAGCACGGCGACACCGAAGAGGTCTTCGGCAACGCCCGTCATCCGTACACGCGCCAGCTCATCGACGCGATCCCTGGCGCCTCGCTCGCCTCGGGCCACTGGGTGATCTGAGGCGACGCGGTGCGGAGGCGGATCCCGCACCCGGCCGTCGCGATCCGACTGCTCCATCTTCATCTCCTTTCGAACGGAATCCCATGTCATCGAACACCCCGACCGTATCCCCGACCACCGACATCATCGACGCGCTCGCGGGCATCGCCCCCGGCGACACCCTCGACGAGGCGCGCAGGCGGCGGCCCGAGGCGCGCACCCACGCCCAGGGCAGCTTCGACGCGCTCTTCGTGCCAGACGACCCGTCCCACGTCACCCTCGCCGAGCGCGCAGCCGTGGCCCTCTTCGTGGCACGACTCCACCAGCAGGCGCCCGCGGTCGAGTTCTACGGAGCCCTGCTGCGCGAGACCGGCAAGGGCCTCGGCGCCGGCGCCGGCGAAGCGCTCGAGCCGCTGATCGTCGCCGAGGCGGAGCGCGCAGCGGGATCCGGGCCCTACGGCGCCTTCCGCGCCGACAACGCGCCCGAGAGCACCGAAGGCCCCGTCTACCGCGTCTCGTCGGTGGAGGCCGCCTACGCGCTCGGAGACCGCCTCGCCGCCGCGCTCGAACACGCCCACCTGCTCGTGCTGCACCCTCGCGACGCCGCGCGCGAGCCGCTGCAGCAGCTGCTCGACGCAGGCTGGAGCACCACCGGGGTCGTCACGCTCTCGCAGCTGGTCTCGTTCCTCACCTTTCAGTTGCGAGTCGTGCACGGGCTCGGACGGCTGAGCGCGGGCGAGGGCTCGGCGTCGCTGCCCGCGCTCGCCGCCGAGGTGGCGCGCGCAGCGGAAACCCGAACGGCCGACGGGAGCGCCGAAGCCGCGACCGCCGGCCCCGGAGAGCAGCTGCCCCCGGCCCCCGAGGTGCAGGAGCCGCCGCGGTTCACCCAGGAGGCGCTCGGCTGGAAGCCGTGGCTGGAACCGCTGCCCGTCGCCGAGTTCACCGAGCGCCACTACGACGCGCTCGTGCAGCGCGACCGCGTGCACATGCCCTACTTCAGGCTGCTCGCGCGGGACCCCGAAGCGCTCCGCGAGCGCACCCTGACCGACCTCGACATCTTCACCAACACCGACGCCGGGCTGCCCCGCGCCGAGCGCGAACTCGCGGCCGCCGCGGCGTCGCGCTTCAACGGCTGCGTCTTCTGCGCCTCGGTGCACGCGCGCTTCGCGAGCGAGAACGGCGCCGACCGCGCGGAGGTGCAGCGTCTGCTCGACGACGGGGTGTCGGTGCGGCTGTCGCCCCGGCTCGACGCGATCGTCGACGCGACCGTTGCGCTGACCGCCACGCCGTCGCGCTTCGGCGCGGCCGAGATCGCCGCGCTGCGGGAGGCGGGCCTCGACGAACTCTCGCTGCTCGACGTGATCCAGGCGGGGGCGTTCTTCAACTGGGCGAACCGCCTCATGCTCTCGATCGGCGAGCCCACGCTCTGAGCGCTGAAACGCCAGTGGGCCCCGCTTCCGAAGAAGCGGGGCCCACTGTGACGGATGCCGGAGCTTACGCCTGGGCGGCGAGGGTGTCCTCGAGCGCAGCCGAGGCGAGCTCGGGAAACGCCAGGGCGACGCCGTGGTTGGTGATGACGCCCTCGTGAGCGTTGAGGCCCTTGGCGAGCGACGCGTCGTCGTTCAGCGCCTTGACCCAGCCCTTGTCGGCGAGCGCGACGACGTAGGGGAGCGTCGCGTTGGTGAGCGCCGCGGTCGAGGTCTCGGGCACCGCGCCGGGCATGTTGGCGACGCAGTAGTAGATCGAGTTGTGCACCTCGAAGGTGGGGTTGTCGTGGGTGGTGGGCTTCGAGTTCTCGAAGCAGCCGCCCTGGTCGATGGCGATGTCGACGAGCACGGAGCCCTGCTTCATCTGCGCGACCATCTCGTCGGTGACGAGCTTCGGAGCCTTCTCGCCCGGGATCAGCACGGAGCCGATGACGAGGTCGGCGTCCTTGAGCGCCTCGGTGATGTTGTGCGCGTTCGAGGTGCGGGTCTGGATGCGACCGTTGAACTCGTCCTCGAGCTGCTTGAGGCGGGGGATCGCGATGTCGATCACGGTGACCTCTGCGCCCATGCCGTAGGCGATGCGGGCGGCCTGCTCGCCGGCAGCGCCGCCGCCGATCACGACGACCTTGCCGCGACGGGTCGCGGTCACTCCGCCGAGGAGGATGCCGCGGCCGCCGTTCGCCTTCATGAGCGAGTAGGCGCCGACCTGCACCGAGAGACGACCGGCGACCTCGGACATGGGGGCGAGGAGCGGCAGGCCGCGGTTGGGCAGCTGCACGGTCTCGTAGGCGATGGCGGTGGTGCCCGAGGCGAGCACGGCCTCGGTGAGGGCCTTCTCAGCGGCGAGGTGCAGGTAGGTGAAGAGCACCTGGCCCTTGCGCAGCTTGTCGTACTCGGAGGCGATGGGCTCCTTGACCTTGAGGATCATGTCCGAATCGGCCCAGACCTGGTCGGCGCTCTCGACGATCTTGGCGCCGGCGGCGGCGTACTCCTCGTCGGTGATGGCCGAGCCGAGGCCGGCGCCGGCCTGCACCAGCACCTCGTGGCCGCGGCGGGCCAGCTCGTAGACGCCCGCCTGCGTGATGGCGACGCGGTTCTCGTTGTTCTTGATTTCGGTGGGAATACCGACGCGCATGATCTGCTCCAGAGTGTTCGGAAGTGCGGTGTGGTCCGGACGCACCGCGACCCTCGGCAGAGGGATCGCGGCACGGGATGTCTTCGATTGTGCAGTATATTCGCTTTCCGCAAAAGAAACATGAATTCTCTTCGGAATTCATCGCTAAAGTGGGGGAGAACGGAGCGAAAACGGAGCTGTGATGACTGAGGATTCGAAGAATCTGCGCCCGGATATGGGTCTGGATCAGGTCGACCGCAAGATCGTGGAAGAACTGCAGACGAACGGGCGCATCACGAACGCCGAACTCGCGGAGCGCGTGGGCGTCGCCGCATCCACCTGCATCGCCCGCGTGCGCAGCCTCGTCACCCGCGGCATCATCACGGGCTTCACGGCCTCGGTCGATCCGCGCGCCATGGGGCTCGGGTTGCAAGTGCTCGTGAGCGTGACGGTGAGATCGGGCGCGCGGCAGCGGATCGCGGAGCTGAGCGAGGAACTGCGGTCGCTGCCCGAGGTGATGCAGCTCTTCTTCCTCGGCGGCGTCGAGGACTTCATCATCCATCTCGCCGCGCGGGACTCGGATCACGTGCGCGACTTCGTCATGGAGCACCTCTCGGCGCACCCAGCGGTCTCGTCGACGCGCACCAGCATCGTCTTCAGCCACCACCAGAACCCCGTCCAGGCCTGAGCTCGGCAGGCGCGGCGGCAGCCCGAGCCGCAGCAGGGCGGCCGCCGCGCCTCAGTGCGCCGTCGGGGGCAGCAGCCTCGTCTCGTAGGCGTCGAGCGCGAGCTCGGCGGCCCGGATGGCCTGCGAGCTGTAGCGCCCGATCGCGCGTTCTTCGAGCAGCGTCTCGCGCTGCGCCTCCAGGGCGAGCCTCACCAGCCGCTGGTAGGTCTGCGCCGGATGCTCGGCGCCCTGCGTCTCGACGGGCAGCGTGGGCGCGGCGGCCGCGGCGAGGGGGAGGAGCGCGCTGCGCGAGCTCGCGCGCGCCCGCTGCACCGCGATGTCGGTCTGCTCCTGCAGCCGGGGATCGAGGGGAGGTCGCGGATCATGCTCGGTCTCGCGCGCCCGCTCGTCTTCGCGCGCCTGCTCATCGATCGCCTCGTCGATGGCCTCGTCGGCGGCTTCGTAGAGGTCGCGGCTGAGCGAGATCAGCTCCTTCTTCTCCTGCCCGGTGCCGGCGCCGTCGGGCCAGAGCTTGCGGATGAACGCCGGAAGCGTGAGCCCGTGCAGCAGCAGGGTGATGACGGCGACCGCGAAGGCGGCGAGCACGATCTGCGGCCGGTAGGGGACGGTGGTGGGGATCGACTGCGCGGCGGCGAGCGTCACCACGCCGCGCATGCCGCTCCAGGAGAGCACGACGCCGTCGCGCCATCCGAGCTGCCGCTCGCGCTCGTGCTCGAGGTCGGCGGCCGAGCGCCGCGTGCGGATGTCGAGCTTGCGCAGTCGGTCGCGGAAGCGGCCGTCGTCTTTCTCGACCATGCCGGAGTTCTGCACACGCTCGGTGAGATGGTTGTAGCCGGCATTGCGCCGTTCGTAGCGTCGGGTCACTCGCTGCATGCCCGCGATGAGCGGCACCATGAACGCCGAACGGCAGAGGATGAGCAGCGCGACGAGCCCGAGCGCGAGCATGCCGATGTGGGGGAGTCGCAGCTCGCTCGCGCCGACCTGGGCCACGAGCGAGTGCAGCTGCAGGCCCATGATGAGGAAGACGCCGTTCTCGAGCAGGAACTGCACGGTGCGCCAGTTCAGCCGTTCGTTGGTGCGGGCCGAGGCGCTGAACCGCCGGGACGCGTGGTGGCCGGTGTAGAGGCCCGTGACGACGACGGCCAGCACGCCGGAGGCCTGCAGCTCCTCGGCCGGGATGAATGCGACGAAGGGCACGATGAACGAGATGATCGTGTCGTGCACCGGGCTGGTGAGCTTGGAGCGGATCCACACGGTGAGCGCGCCGATGATCAGCCCGACGACGAGGGCCACCACGACCGAATAGAAGAACGAGCCCGTCGCCGAGGAGAGCGCGAAGCTGCCTGCCACTGCGGCGATCGCGGTCTTCAGCAGCACGAGCGAGGTCGCGTCGTTGACGAGGCTCTCGCCTTCGAGGATGGAGACGACCCGCTCGGGCATGCCGAGTCGTTTGCCGATCGAGGTGGCCGCGACCGCGTCGGTGGGGCTGATGACGGCGCCGAGGGCGATCGCGGCGGCGAGCGGGATCGCCGGGACGAACCAGTGCACGAGGAATCCGACGGCGAGGGCCGAGATGACGACGAGCAGCACCGAGAGCCCGATGACGGGGCGGAAGTTGCGCCGGAAGTCGACGATCGGCACGTTGACCGCTGCGGCGTAGAGCAGCGGAGGCAGCACGACGAGGAGGATGATCTCGGGGTCGATGTCGATGAGCGGTACGAAGGGCAGATAGCCGATGCCGATGCCGATGACGACGAGCAGCAGCGGGGCCGCCACGCGGATCTTGCTGCCGACGATCGACGCTCCGACGAGGAGGATCACCGCGATCACTGAGAGGAGCCCGAATTCCATGGCTCTAGGCTCTCACGTCTGCGGCTCCGCCTGCTCGGGCGGCAGGCCCGGGCGGCGCGCCCCCGCACCGTCGCGGCACGGGGATCACGAGGGCACCGCCACGGTCTCGGCGAGGCTGAGCACGGGCGGCTGCTGGGTGTGGAAGGCGCCCCAGCGCGCGGCCGACGGTTCGAGGGCTCCGAGGTCGATGCGCGCCTCCGGGAAAGGTGAGAGCTCGAGCCCGGCGCCCTTCCGCGTGCCTCGCCGCCAGGTGCCGAGCACCCGGCCGTCGGCGACCACGGTCGCGAGGAACATGCCGTTACGGCCGGGCAGGATGCGGTCGAGGTGCTCGGGGTCGAGCTGCGCCTCGCGGTCGGTGTAGCCGAGCAGATGCTCGTCGAACGCGGGCAGTAGCAGCCACTCGGAGGTCTCGGCGGCGGCCCGGGAGAGCGGATCTCCGAGCAGTTCGGGATCGACCCAGAGCGCGCCCGCCGCACCCTCGACCGCGTCGAGCCGCAGCGGCACCAGGCGACCGCTCTCGGTTGCGAGCGCGATGGCGCGACGCGCCTCGCGCACGGTGAGGCCCGTCCACCAGGCGAGGTCGCGCTCGCGCACGGGGCCGCGGGCCACGGCGTATCCGGCCGCGAGCTCGGCGAGCGCGTCGTCGCCCTCGAGATCGCGGGCGTCGTGGATCCACTCGTCGGCCCGCACCAGCAGCGGCTCGGCGCCGCGCACGGGACCGAAGACGGCGAGCCCGTTCTGGCACAGCCACCAGATGAGGTGGTAGCGCCAGTTGCTGCTCCACTCGATGCCCGCGTCGGTCCAGGCGGCGGCAAGCGAGTCGCGGTCGAGCCCGCGGCCCTCGGCGGCGAGCCCGGTGAGGGCCTCCAGCGACACGTCGACCAGCCGGTCGAGCACTGCGTCGCTCATGCCGAGGAACTGCCTCCGCTTCGGTGCGCCGGCGAGCACGCGGTGGGAGGTGGCGCGCTGCATCCAGCCGATGTCCTCGGCCGCGACGACGTGGATGGTGCCGCGCATGGGCCACGAGCGCACGATGAGGCCCGCGTCGAAGGCCGCGTGCACGTCGGCGATCCCGGTGCCCGGCGCTCGCACCCCGAACGCCCAGCGGGAGGAGCGCCAATCCTGCCCCTGCGTCGCGAGCATGCGTCGCGCGACCGCCGCGATCCGCCGCGCCCCGTCGGCCTCGGATGCATCGGCGGGTTCCGCGCCCGCACCGGTGAGGCCCAGCGCGCGCATGCGCAGTCGCAGCAGCTCTGCTGCGGTGATCGTGTCGGTCATGCGGTCAGTGTAGACCGGGCCACCGACACTGATGCGATGGCCGCAACCGCCCCGGCTCCCGGCACCGACCCGGCTCCCGGCACCGGTGGGGTTGCCGGCCCTGTCAGAACCGGGCGCGGTGGTACGGGGCAGGCACGAGGCTCTCGGCGGAGGAGGCGCGCAGCTCGTGCGCCCACCGCAGCGGCAGGTGCGGGTCGGCGAGGAGGGGGCGCCCCACGAAGATCACATCGGCCTGCCCGGTGACGAGGATCGTTTCCGCCTGGGCGGCCGCCGTGATGAGCCCGACCGCTCCGATCGCGACCGCGTCGGCGGGGAGCTCGCGGCGCAGCCGTGCGGAGAGCGGGGTCTGGTAGGCGGGTCCGACCGGGATGGGCGCGGTCGGGGTGTTTCCGCCGGAGGAGACATCGATGAGATCGGCGCCGTCCTCGACGAGCCAGGCCGAGACCTGCTGCGCTTCGTCGGCGTCGAAACCGCCCGCGGTCCACTCGGTGGCCGAGATGCGCACGAGGATCGGCAGCTCGGGGTGGCGGATCCGGATCGCGCGCACGACCTCGCGCAGCAGCCGCGCGCGTCGTTCGAGATCGCCGCCGTAGCCGTCGCCGCGCAGATTCGAGAGCGGCGACAGGAACTCGTGCAGCAGGTAGCCGTGCGCGGCGTGCACCTCGACGGCGTCGAAGCCGGCGGCGACTGCGCGGTCGGCGGCCGCCGCGAACGACGCGACGACGCCCGCGATCTCATCGATCCCGAGCGCGCGGGGCGCCGTGAACTCGCCGAAGCCCACCTCTGAGGGGGCGACGGTCGGCCAACCGCCCGCGCCGATCGGGACCGAGCCGTCGGGCATGCCGGGCAGCCACGGCTGCGTCGAGGCTTTGCGCCCGGCGTGCGCGAGCTGCACCGCGATGCGGGCGCCGTGGGCGTGCGCGATCCCTGCGAGGCGGGCGAAGGCCGCGGTCTGCTCGTCGTTCCAGAGCCCCAGGTCTCGCGGAGAGATGCGGCCCTCCGGCGTCACGGCCGTCGCCTCGACGACCACGAGACCGGCCCCGCCGCGCGCGAGCGCGCCGATGTGCTGCAGATACCATTCGCGGGGCACGCCGTCCTGCTGCTCGACCGAGTACTGGCACATGGGGGAGGCCCAGAGCCGGTTGCGCACCTCGAGATCGCGGAGCCGGATGGGACGGAAGAGAATCGGATCTGCCATGTGCCGCAGTGTATCGGCCACCCCTGACGCTCCGGTCCGGCTCCGCTCCGACCTCGTCTTGCTCCGCTCCGGCATCGTCTTGCTCCGCTCCGGCCTCGTCTTGCTCCGCTCCGGTCCGGCTCCGGTCCGGCCTCGTCTTGCTCCGCTCCGGCAACGCCGCCGGCCCGGCACGGGGCCGTCGAACGGGAATGTCGGTGGTCTGTGGGAGGGTTAGTAGGGTTCCGAGACAGGTCGAGGGAGGCTCCGGATGCATGAGATCAAGTGCCCGCACTGCGGCAGGGCGTTCACCGTCGATGAGGCCGGGTACGCCGACATCCTGAAACAGGTGCGCGACCACGAGTTCGAGCAGCAGCTGCACGAACGGCTCGAACTGGCCGAGCAGGACAAGGCGAGGGCCCTCGAGCTCGCGGCGGCGCAGTCGGCGGGCGAGCTGCAGCGCGCCGCGGCTGCGAAGGACTCGGAGATCCAGGAGCTGCGGGCACGGGTCGAGGCGGGTGAGACCGCGCGACGGCTCGCGGTCGCCGAGGCCCTCGGCGCGGTCGAGAAGGAGCGCGACGCGCTCGCGAGCGAGCTCGAGCAGGCGAGGCAGGAGACGCAGGCGGCCGTGGATCTCGCCGAGGCGAAGCTCGTGGCCGAGCTGCAGCGCGCCGCCGCTGCGAAGGACTCGCAGATCCAGGAGCTGCGGTCGCAGCTGGGAGCCGTCGAGCTCGCACAGAAGCTCGCCCTCGCCGAGGCGGTCGGCAGCGTGGAACGGGAGCGCGATGAGCTGCAGAGCGGGCTCGCGCGCGCCGAGCTCGAGAAGCAGCTCGCGGAGCAGTCCTTGAAGGACCGCTACGAGACGCAGCTGCGGGACCGCGAGGTCGAGATCGAGCGCCTGCGCGACATGAAGGCCCGCCTATCGACCAAGATGCTCGGCGAGACCCTCGAACTGCACTGCGAGAACACCTTCAACCGCTACCGCGCCATGGCTTTCCCGAGCGCCTATTTCGAGAAGGACAACGACGCGAGCTCCGGCAGCAAGGGCGACTACATCTTCCGAGACCTGGACCCGGCCGGCGTCGAGATCGTCTCGATCATGTTCGAGATGAAGAACGAGGCCGACACGACGGCGACGAAGAAGAAGAACGAGGACTTCTTCAAAGAGCTCGACAAGGACCGCACCGAGAAGGGCTGCGAGTACGCGGTGCTCGTGTCGCTGCTGGAGCCCGAGAACGAGTACTACAACGACGGCATCGTCGACGTCTCGCACCGCTACCCCAAGATGTACGTGGTGCGGCCGCAGTTCTTCCTGCCGCTCATCACGCTCCTGCGCAACGGCGCGCTGAACGCGCTAAAGTACAAGGCCGAGCTCGAACAGGTGAAGGCGCAGAACATCGACATCACCAACTTCGAGTCGGAGCTCGACGCCTTCAAGGGAGCGTTCGGTCGCAACTACGAGCTCGCGACGCGCAAGTTCCACACTGCGATCGAGGAGATCGACAAGGCGATCGCGCGGCTGCAGAAGGTCAAGGACGAACTGCTGGGCTCCGAGCGCAACCTGCGCCTGGCGAACGACAAGGCGCAGGGCGTTACCATCAAGAAGCTCACCCGCAAGAACCCGACGATGGCGGCCAAATTCGCCGAGCTCGAGGGCGGCACCGGCGCACCCGCGGCCGAGTGAAGGGGCGGGAAGGCGCACGCATGAACCTGGGATCGATCCTCGACACCTCCACCTTCGCGGAGGCGGACGAGGCCTTCGCCGCATTCGAGGAGTGGGCGTGGGAGGAGCGCGGCCTGCGCCTCTACCCGGCCCAGGAGGAGGCGGTGCTCGGCATCGCGCTCGGCAGCAACGTGATCCTCGCAACGCCCACGGGCACCGGCAAATCGCTCGTGGCGCTCGGCGCCCACTTCATCGCACTCGCAGAGCACCGGCGCACCGTCTACACCGCGCCCATCAAAGCCCTCGTGAGCGAGAAGTTCTTCGACCTCGTCGAGGTGTTCGGGGCCGCCAACGTCGGCATGGTCACCGGCGACACCTCGATCAATGCCGACGCGCCGATCCTCTGCTGCACCGCCGAGATCCTGGCGAACCTCGCCATTCGCGACAAGGACGTCGACAACCCCGAGGCCGGCGGCATCACCCAGGTGATCATGGACGAGTTCCACTACTACGCAGACCCCGACCGGGGCTGGGCGTGGCAGGTGCCGCTGCTGCTCATGCACGACGCGCAGTTCCTGCTGATGTCGGCGACGCTCGGCGACGTGACCGAGCTCGCGGCCGATCTCAGCGACGCCACCGGTCGCGACACCGCCCTCGTCACGGGGGTCGAGCGGCCCGTGCCGCTCAGCTTCAGCTACGCGGTGGCGCCCGCCCACGAGGTGGTCGAGCAGCTCATCGAGCAGCGGCAGACGCCCGCCTACCTCGTGCACTTCAACCAGTCGCACGCGGTCGAGCAGGCCCAGGCCCTCGCGAGCATCCGCGTCGTCGACCGTGCGGGCCGCGATGAGATCGCCGCGGCGATCGGCGGCTTCCGCTTCTCGACGGGCTTCGGTTCGACGCTCTCGCGGCTCGTTCGCGCGGGCATCGGCGTGCACCACGCGGGCATGCTGCCCCGCTACCGGCGCCTCGTCGAGCAGCTCGCCCAGCGGGGCCTGCTGCGCGTGATCTGCGGCACCGACACGCTGGGGGTCGGCATCAACGTGCCCATCCGCACCGTCGTCATCACCGCGCTCACCAAGTTCGACGGCGAGAAGATGCGCCGCCTGAGCGCCCGCGAGTTCCACCAGATCGCCGGGCGCGCGGGCCGGGCCGGCTTCGACACCGAGGGCGACGTGATCGCCCTCGCCCCCGAGCACGAGGTCGAGAACGCGAAGCAGAGCGCGAAGGCGCAGGCGAAGGCCGCCGCGGGCAAGAAGGTCGGCAAGGGGCCGAAGAAGAAATCGCCGCCGCAGGGCTTCGTGGGGTGGAGCGAGCAGACGCTCGAAAAGCTCGTCGGCTCGCAGCCCGAACCTCTCGTGAGCCGCATGCGCGTGAGCCACTCGATGGTGCTCGGCGTCATCGGTCGCGGTGAGGAGTGGGAGGGCGAAGCTCTGAACACGATGCAGATGCTCATCTTCGAGAGCCACGAACCGCAGGCGCGCCAGTACGAGCACGCCCGCACCGCGATCGACATCTTCCGTACGCTGCGCAACGGCGGCATCGTCGAGGTGCACGAGAACGAGCGGGGCGAGCGCCTGCTGCGCCTCACCGTCGAACTGCAGGCGAACTTCGCGCTCAACCAGCCGCTCTCGCCGTTCGCGCTCGCCGCGATCGAACTGCTCGATCCCGAGTCCGACGGCTACGCCCTCGACGTGATCTCGATCATCGAGGCCACCCTCGAGGATCCGCGAGCCATCGTGCGTGCGCAGGAGCACAAGGCACGCGGCGAAGCCGTCGCCGCCATGAAGGCCGAGGGCATCGAGTACGACGAGCGCATGGAGCTGCTCGAAGAGATCACTCACCCGCAGCCGCTCAAAGAGCTGCTCGACGAGGCCTTCAACGCGTACACGCAGGAGGTGCCGTGGGCGCGCGACTACGAGCTGCGGCCCAAGTCGGTGGTGCGCGACATGGTGGAGCGCGCCTTCGGCTTCCGCGACCTGGTCTCCTTCTACCAGCTCGGTCGTGCCGAGGGCGGGGTGCTGCGCTACCTCAGCGACGCCTACCGCGCGCTCGAACGCACCATCCCCGAGCAGGCGAAGACCCCCGAGCTCGACGAGCTCATCGACTGGCTGGGCGAGCTCGTGCGGCAGGTCGATTCGAGCCTCATCGACGAGTGGGAAGAGCTCTCGAACCCCGAGGCCGCTGCGGCTCACGCCGCAGCGCTCGCACGGGCGGAAGCCACCGGGGCGACGGTCGCGCCGCCCACCCGATCCGTGCTGCGCAACGAGCGGGCGTTCACGGTCATGCTGCGGAACGCGCTCTTCCTCAGAGTGCAGGCCGCGGCTCACGAACGCTACGAGCTGCTCGGCGAGCTCGACGGCTCCGGGGCGGGCGGCTTCGGCGAGCAGCGCTGGCGCGACGCGCTGGCCGGATACTTCACCGAGTACGACGAGATCCGCATCGACGCGGACGCCCGGGCCGCCGGGCTCCTCGAAATCGACCGCGGTGCCGAGGCCGTCGCCGAGGGGGTCTGGCGCTTCCGCCAGGTGCTGCTCGACCCCGCGGGCGACCGCGACTGGGGGATCGAAGGCGTGGTCGACCTCGCCGACTCCGAGGCCGAAGGCGAACCGGCGGTGCGCGTGCAGCGGGTCGGCCCGCTCGGCTGAGCTACGCCCCGAAGAGGGTCATGCCGTCGGACGGCACGAGCACCGCTGCCGCGAAGAGCCCGAACCAGGCCACCGCCGCGAACTGCACGCTGCGGTTGCGGAAGAGCACCATCTCGGGGCCCTCGGCGCGGCCCTTGTCGATGTCGGAGGCGTAGTAGAGCACGATCGCGAGGAACGGCACGACCGAGGAGACCGTGAAGACCTGGTTGAAGCCCGCGATCTGGAACGCCCAGAGGGAGTAGCCGAGCACGAGCATCGTGCCCGACATCGCCCAGACGAACTGCAGGAACGTCACCGAGTACTGCGCGAGCGTCGAACGCGTGTACGCCGTGGGGGCGTGCTGAGCCGCCAGCAGCTCCGAGTATCGCTTGCCGGCGACCATGAAGAGCGAGCCCGCCATGATGACGAGCATGAACCAGGCGCTCACGGGGATACCGGTCGCGGCGGCGCCCGCGATGCCGCGGAGGCAGAAGCCCGTCGCCACGGAGAGCATGTCGACCACCTTGCGGTGCTTCGCCCAGGTGACGTAGAGCGCCTGCAGCGCGAGGTAGGCGATGACGACGGCTCCGAGCCCCACGGCCCCCGTGGCGAAGGGCGTGACGACGGCTCCGACGCCGAGCACTCCCGCGGTGACGGTGGCCGTGCGGGGCGATACGCGCCCGCTCGCGATCGGGCGGTACCGCTTCGACGGGTGGATGCGGTCCGACTCCCGGTCCATGAGGTCGTTCACGAGGTACACCGTGGACGATGCGGCGCAGAACACCGCGAAGCCCGCGATCGACTGCAGCAGCACCTGCGGTTCGAAGAGTCGGCCCGCCGCGAGGGGCACCGCGAACACGAGCAGATTCTTGACCCACTGCCGAGGGCGCAGTGCTTGGAAGAGTGAGCGCATACACTCTATTCTCGGGGGTCGAGCGGCCGAATCGGGGTCAGGCGGGCACCGAGTCCCAGAACGGAGACGATGTGCGCATCGCGCTGTTGTACCTGCTCTTCGCGGCGATCGCCACGCTCACGAACCTGCTCGCGCAGGCCGCCGTCGTGCGGATGCTCGACGGAACGTGGGCGGTCGCGGCGGGCGTGCTCGCCGGCACCATCGCGGGGCTCTCCGTCAAGTACGTGCTGGATCGGCGGTACATCTTCCGCTACCGCTCCAAGAGCCTGTCCGGCAATCTGCGCACCGTCGTCATGTACACGCTGTTCAGCGTCGTGACGACCGTCATCTTCTGGGGCTTCGAGTTCGGCTTCGACTGGATCTTCGGCACCGAGGCGGCCCGCTACACAGGCGCGGTCATCGGGCTCGGGATCGGATACGCGGCGAAGTACCAGCTGGATCGCCGCTACACTTTCGTCGAGAGGGAGGGGTAGGCAGATGGATCTGGTCTCCTGGGGGCGTCGCGGCATGCACCCGCACCGCGTAGTGCGGCCGGCGGATCCCGGCGGCGTCGCCGACGCGATCACGACCGGGCACCCCGGTCTCGCGGTCGGCCTCGAACGCAGCTACGGCGATGCGGCGCTCAACTCCGGCGGCACGGCGTGGGATCTGACCGCGCTCGACGCGTTCATCGACTTCGACGAGGAGTCGGGCCTGCTGCGCTGCGAGGCGGGTGTCCCGCTCGGCGAGATCCAGCGGGTGTTCTCGCGCCGCGGCTGGATGCTCGCGGTGACGCCCGGCACCCAGAACGTGACCGTGGGCGGTGCGATCGCGAACGACGTGCACGGCAAGAACCACGCCGTCGCCGGCACCTTCGGCGGGCACGTCGAACGCATCGTGCTGATCCGCACCGACGGCGAGCGCATCGTCTGCGGCCCTCGCGAGCGCGCCGACTGGTTCGCGGCGACCGTGGGCGGCCTCGGTCTCACGGGCGTGATCGTGGAGGCCACGATCCGCCTGGAGCGGGTGGCGGGGCCGTGGCTCGAGACCCGCCGTGTGGCGTTCGGTTCGCTCTCCGAGTACTTCTCGCTGGTGCGCGAGACCGCCGAGCCCTTCTCGGTGGGCTGGATCGACGTGGTCACCGGCGGCGGCCGCCGCGGTATCTTCACGACAGCCCGCCCCTGCTCGGCCGAGCAGACGGCCGCCCTGCCGGCGGCGCCCCCCGAGCGCGCCCTCACGGTGCCGTTCACGCCGCCGTTCTCGCTCGTGGGCCGGGCGACGTTGCCCGCGCTCAACAAGGCCTACTACTGGTGGCAGCGGGCGGGTGTCGGCACGCGGATCGAGCACTACCGCGACTACGACTACCAGCTCGACGCGATCCGCGGCTGGAACCGCATGTACGGGCCGCGCGGCTTCTACCAGTACCAGAGCACCATCCCGTGGGAGGGCGCGCAGGAGGCGACGGCCGAGATGCTGCACCGCATCGCGCGTTCGGGGCAGGGCTCCTTCCTGGGCGTGCTCAAGACCTTCGGCGACACCCCGTCGCCCGGCATGCTGAGCTTCCCGGCCCCGGGCGTCTGCTTCGCCCTCGACTTCCCCGACCTCGGCGAGCGCACGCTGCGGCTCTTCGCCGAACTCGACCGCATCGTGGCCGAGGTCGGCGGCCGCCTGTACCCCGCGAAGGACGCCCGTATGCCGCGCGAGCTCTTCGAAGCGGGCTATCCGAGACTGCCCGAGTTCCTGCCGTTCCGGGATCCGGGCATCGAATCCGACCTCGCGAGGAGGCTCATCTCATGACCCGGCACACCACCCGCTCGGCGCTCGTCGTCGGCGCGACCTCGGTCATCGCGCAGCACATCATGCGCCGCTGGGCCGACGCGGGCGCCACCCGCTTCGTGATCGTCGGGCGCAGCGAGGAGCGCCTGGAACGCGTCGCCGCCGACCTGCGGGTGCGCGGCACCTCGCCCGAGGTGTCGGTCGTCGCCCTCGACCTGCTCGACCCGGACGAGATCGGGCGGGCCGTCGCCGATGCGGCCGAGCAGGCCGACCCCGACACCGTGCTCATCGCGCACGGCGCCATGCACGAGCAGCAGCGCATGCAGCAGGATCTCGCGCTCGCGAAGGACCAGCTCGAAGCGACGGGCGTGTCACCGACGCTGTGGCTCGATGCGGCAGTCGGCCGTACGCGGGCGACGCGGATCGCGGTGATCGGCTCGGTGGCGGGGGATCGCGGGCGCGCGAGCAATTTCCTCTACGGCTCGGCGAAGGGCATGGTGGAGCGGGCCGCCCAGGGCGAGCAGCACCGTCTGCACGGCACGGGCCGTCGCGTCACGCTCGTGAAGCCGGGGCCGACGGCGACGCCGATGACGGCCCCGCTGCAGGAGTCGGGCGCCAGGCTCGCGAGCGCCGACGCGGTCGCGGGCATCGTGGTGCGCGCCATCGCCGCGGGCCGGCCCCTGGTCTACGCGCCGGGGCTCTGGCGGTGGATCATGCTCGCCGTGCGGCTCGCACCGCGGGCGCTGTTCGAGCGCACCTCGCTGTAGGGCGAGGGCCGGACGCGGCGCGTTCCGGACGCGCCCCGATCCGCGCTCAGCCGCTCCGCGGTATCCGGATCAGGTTCAGGTTCAGGTTCAGGTTCAGGTTCCGCTCCCCGGACCCGACTACTCGGCGACCACCGAGGAGTCCTCGTACTCCTCGGTCAGCCCGTGCGGGGTCTTCTCCCAGCGGTGCGGGCTGAAGTACATCTGCCAGGCCGCTCGCCACGCCGCGACGGAGTGCAGGATCCAGTAGAGCGGATTGAGCAGCGCGAACACGGCGATGCGCCAGTTGTAGCGGCGCCAGGCCGCCGCACCCGCGAACATGATCATCAGCGCGTTCGAGGCCAGCATATTGATGGTGCCGCCGATCACGAGCCAGTCGGGCAGGTCGAGACCGATGACGTGCACCCCCACGTAGGTGATGATGGTGAAGCCGAGCACGAGCGGGTAGGCGAGGAACGCGAGCGGCGTGCCGATGATGAGCGCGGTGAGCGTGATGAAGCCGGGCAGCCCGTTCTGCTTCAACCACGCGACCGGGTGCCGGGCGTTGACCGCGCCGGTCATCATGTACCCCTTGATCCAACGGGTGCGCTGCTTCACCCAGGCGGGCACCTCGGCGCACGCCTCCTCCCAGGTGACGGAGTCGACGACGCCGACGCGTCCGCCGTGCACGGCGATGCGCATGCCGAGGTCGGCGTCCTCGGTGACGTTGTACGGATCCCAGGCGCCGAGGTTGCGCAACTGCTCGGTGACGAAGTGGTTCGAGGTGCCGCCGAGGGGGATCGGCACGTGCCAGTCGTCCATGCCGGGCAGCATCGAGTCGAACCAGTGCGCGTACTCCACCGCGAAGAGGCGCGTGAGCACGTTGTAGTCGGCGTTGAAGTAGTTGAGCGCCGCCTGCACGCAGATGAGCGGGCGCGGATCGCGGGTCTCCGAGTGCTGCTCGGAGCGGAACCGCTCCACGACCTGCCGCAGCTGCCGCGGCTGCGGCCGGTCCTCGGCATCGTAGATGACGACGAACTCGCCCCGTGCGAAGGCCAGCCCGTAGTTGCAGGCGCGCGGCTTCGTCTGGGGGCCGCCAGGCGGCACGATGAGCATGCGCACGTACTCGGGCGGGCGCATCGCCTTCACCGCGGCGATCGTCTCGTCGTCGTCCTCTTCGAGCAGCAGCAGCACGTCGAGCTTCGACTTGGGGTAGTCGAGCGCGCCGAGATTCGCGACCAGCTTCGTGATGATGTTGGCCTCGCGGTACGCGGGCACGAGGATCGTGTAGATCGGCAGGTCGTCGTCGGGGATCGCGGACTCGGGCTCGGGCAGGCCCCGGGCCTCGCGCTGTCGGTGCACCTCCGCGGCGAGGCGGCGCCGCCAGACGCGCCTGATGCTGCCGCGCACACCGGCGAGCACCTTGAATCCGACGTTGATGAGGAACATCGCGTTGGCGAAGGCGAGCACCGTGATCGCGGTGATGAGCGGATCCAGCAACGCGCCGATGACGACGATCGCGACCGCGATCACGGGGAGAGCGCGCTGCCAGCGGTTGAGCCCGTCCTTCGCCGACGCGGAGTTGTCGGTGCTCGCCAGCGACTCGGCGGCGCCGAAGACGAGCGCCGCGCGGCAGATCGACTGCACCACGCGCACGAGATCCCAGTCGGTGGTCGTGACGAGCCGCAGCTCGTCGACCCCGTATCGGGCGACGATCTCGGCGGCCGCCTCTTCGGAGAGCGGGATGGTCGTGGCGACGGTGACCGCGGACGGCGCGTGCGACGGGCGCTCGACGCCGAGCGGCAGCCAGCCGCGCTCGATCCACGTCTCCGCGGGTTCCGCCAGGATGTGCTCGGCGTCGACCTCGCCCTGCTCGTCGAGCTCGACGAGGTCGACGAACGGGGCGCGCCACTGCTCGGCGAGCGCGCGATACATCTCCAGGCGCTGCACGGCGCCGTTCAGGATGAGGTGGCGCCCCAGCGGGCCTCCGCCCGCGCGCTGCGCCGCGAGCGCGTCGTCGAGCTGCGACTCGGTGATGAGTCCGCGGTCGAGGAGGATCTCGCCGATCCGGCGCCGGTCACGGCCGGGCAAACCGATCATGAGCCGTCCAATCGTCGGAGGATGCGGATGTCGCCCTCGGAGAACACGAGCTCGTACTGCGCGAGCACTGCGGGGTTCTCGAGGAGCGTCGCGTACACCTGGTCGGCGACCGCCGCGCTCGACAGGGACGGGGCGTCGGCCACCGTGTAGAAGATCCAGCGGGCGTGGCCGGCGGGATCGCGCAGCGCCTCGTCGAAGAACTCACCCGTGGAGCGGTTGAAGTACTCGCGCAGCGGCACGCCGATCTGCGGCAGCACCGCGTTGCCCGCCGCGGACTCGTCCATGAGGATCCCGCCGCCGTCGTAGTGGTCTCCGAGGTAGCGCGCCCCCGCGTCGGTGCCGTTGCCGCGTTTGATCTGCAGGTACCCCTCGCCCTCGGCGAGCACGGCGCTGCGGCCCGGCAGGTCGGCGAACGACCAGGCCAGCTGACCCGCGAATGCGACGATCGTGGCGACGGCCGCCGTGATCCCGAGCACGCGCACCCGCCGCGACCGCAGACAAGTGTCGATCCACACCGCGCAGAGCATCGCCAACCAGGTCAGCGACACGAGCGCGTACCGGTTGTTCCACCAGTTCGTGGGCATCGTGTGCATGTTGTTCATGTGGGTCTGGCCGAGATAGAGGCTGAGCAGCGAGAACGCCCAGCCGGTGGCCAGCAGCCAGACGATGAGCGCGCGCGTCTCGAGCCGGAACCGGGCGCAGAGCGCGACAAGTCCGAGGGCGGCGACCGCGAGGGTGACGGCGCCGACGGTGCCGATGATGGCCCAGTGGTAGGCCCAGAGCGTGAGGCCGACCGAGCCCTTGTAGGCGAGGAACCCGGATTCGGAGACCGGCGCCTGCAGCGCGGCGGCGGAGTAGGGGCCGTTCAAGAACTCGAGCGGGTTCTGGTAGACGGCGAAGTTGTAGGAGACCCACCACAGCACGCCGAGCGCGGGCCACAGCGCGAAAGCCGACGCCAGTTTCACGACGTGCTTCAGCGAGCGCTTGCGCCGCCAGGCGACGATGATCACGAACAGCGTGCCGCTCGCCACGAGTGCCCAGCCCTCGTAGCGGGAAAGCACGGCGCCCGCGGCGGGCGCGCCGCTGAACACCATCATCTCGCCCGCGCTGAGCTCGCGGGGCGAGAGCGCCCACGAGGCGAGCCCCGCCACGGCGGCGGTGAGGAACGCGATGAGCACGGGTTCGGTGAGCGCGGTCGTGTGCACGTAGAGCAGGCTCGGATTGGTGACGATGAGCCCGACCAGCACGAGGCGGGCGGTGCGGCCCAGGCCGATGCGCGCCGCGATCCGGTAGCTCGCCGAGGCCGTCGCGACGAGACAGACGATTCCGAGCAGCGCCGCCGCCCAGCCCGTCGCCCACAGCCAGTCGACGGCCACGAACGGCATCAGCAGCAGGTTCGGCAGCGGCAGCCACACGGTGCCGAGCTGGGTGAAGCCGGGGGCCATGCTGTCGAAGATGCGTCGGGCGATGGTGAGGTGGCTCTGCGCGTCGGCGTACGCGAACTGCATCTCGGTGCCGATGCTCCAGAACGCGGCGATGGTGCCGGCGATCAGCGCGATGGCTGCGACGATGAGGGTGCCGGGCACGCGGCGCCCGGTTGCGGGCGCGCCGAGCGCCGCCCAGGCCGCGCGGAGGCGACCCGGCGCGGGCTCGGCGATGCTCACGAGCCGTCGCTGCGGCGCTCGGCGTCCGATCCGGGCTCGGCCGCAGCGTCGGGAGCCGGAGCGGTGCTCGGGGCCGCATCCGCGGGCAGCGGATCTGCGCCGGAGACCGGCTCGGCCCCGACCGCCGAGGCGGTCTCGTCGGCTGCGGCGGTGTCGGTCGCGGCGGCCTCAGCCGCCTCGGCCTCGACCTGCCGCGTCGCCACCAGGCGACGACGTCGCGCAGCGGCGGCGATCCCCACGATCGCGAGCAGCAGCACGAGGCCGCCGATCGCGACCCAGGCGAGCCAGGTGTAGTCGTCGCGGTACTCCTGCTGCGGCACCACGGCGTTGATGTCGAGCAGCTCGGGCTCCTCGTCGCTCTCGGCCTGGAAGCGCAGGACACCGGAGAGCGAGTACCAGTCGGTGCCATCGAGGTCGCCGGCGACGCTCGCGATCAGCGCGTCGGGGGCTTCGCCCTCGGGCGCCCAGCCGCCGACGACCAGCAGGTCGCGGTCGCCCGACTCGAAGGCCATGAGGGCGGCGTAGGGCTGATCGACTGCCACGGTCAGCTCGGTGCTGCCCGAGGGGGCGAGAGTGCGGAAACGGTCGAGGCGCAGCGGGGTGCGCAGCGCGTTGGCCTGGTCGGGGGTCGCTCCCACGAGCAGGCCGGGCATCGCCGAGTCGATCAGCTGCTGCGCCGAATCGACGGAGATGTCGAGCTGCCGGCTCGACACGCGCTGCAGCGCTGCGACGACCGACCCGGCGGCCTGCACCTCGGTGGTGCCCGGGGTGTCGGAGCCGGTCGCGACGGTGAGCGCGCCGCCGAGCGCCTGCGGGAAGCGGTCGAAGCCGGGTCGTGCGGCCTGGCCGCGATGCGCGGTGACCGTGCTGGCACGGGTGTCGAGGTCGAGGCGCACCTGGGGCAGCAGCGACTCGTCGATGCAGGCGCCGCCGGCGGCGACGGCCGTGAGGCGCACTACGAGGCCGTTCGAGGCGCGCACGCTCGTCGCGGGGATCTCGATCTCGCGGTCGATGCGCGGCTTGTCGCCGCTGATCGGCAGCGTGTCGACGAGCACGTCGTTCCAGAGCACCTCCGCGGAGGCGACAGTGGCGGAGTCGACGGTGCTGACCGCGCCGGTGAGACGCAGGGTGTAGCCGTCGACCGGCCCGCCGAATGCGTCCTGCGGCACGTCGATGAAGCCGTCGGTGACGCCGTAGCCGCGCAGCGAGACGCTGGCGGTGCCGAGGTCTTCGAGCGTGAGCGAGCGGGCGGTGTCCGGCTGCGTGGCGGCTGCGGCGGCGAGTCCCTCGGTCTCCGCGGCGGAGGCGAGGGGGAGCCCGGCCGAGCCGAGCGCGGCCGCGGCGGCGGCGAGCTTCTCGGGGGCGCCTGAGACGACGAGGCGGGGCACGCCCTGCTCGTCGGCGTCGATACCGGTGACGGCGGGGCCGCTGCCGGCCTCGAACGCGATGACGCGCCGGGTCACGGGGTCGGGCGTCTCCGCGGCCGGAGCGTCGAGCGACACCGAGGACTCGCTGCCGAGGCGGTGCGTCGCCGCGGCAACGGCGCTCAGGCCCGCTTCGAGCAGCTGCGGATCGCCGCCGGTGACCACCTCGACCTGCTCCACCCACGGCGCGAGGAAGGCGCCGACGGTCTCGGGCGGGGTCGCCTCGCCCGCGGAGTCGATCGCCGCGTCGGCGATGGCGACGCGAGTGCTCTGCTCGCGCTGCGCGGTGTCGCTCGCGACCCAGCAGACGCGGCCGGTGTCCCAGGGCAGCGAGAACGCGAGGTTGACGCGGCCGTCGACCACGTCCTCCTCGCTGAGCGCGAGGCTGATCTCGCCATCGGCGGGCGTGACGGTGCCGAGGTGCCGACGTTCGCTGCTCACCTGCACCTCTGAGGCGCCGTCGCCCGCGAGCAGCGACAGGCGGGCGGTGAACTCCTGCGGTGTCGTGCCGTCCGGCACGAAGAAGGGAAGCCACACCGTGCCGCCGCTCGCGAGTTCGGCCCGCTCCGAGCGGGACTGCGCGCTGGTGGGGCCGGTCGCGGCGTCCGCTCCGGATAGCTCGTCAGAGCTGTCGCGGTCGGCGGTGTCGTCGGCCTGCGCCGGGGCCGTGGTGTCGGCGGGATTGCTCGGCTGATCCGGCGACACCTGCGACTTCGCGCCCGCGCCGTCGTGGGCGAGGGCCGGGGCGGCTCCGGCCCCGAGGCTCGCGAGCACGAGGACTCCCGAGAGGATCGCAGCGGGCGCACGCCGCAGGCGCGAGTGCCCCGCGGCGCGGGTGTGTGAACCGGAAATCGGCGCGGATGTGCTCATCGTCGGACAGCCCTTCCCCCTGAAGAAACGCAACTCCCCGCAATCCTACGGGTGTCGGCTTGTGAGATCCGACCAAATGACGCGCCTGCCCGGCATCACGACCCTCGCGGTAGGAGTTTTCACCCACGGGGTAGAGGATCCGCCCGCCCCGGTGCGACCCCGGCGCCTTCCGCTGGGGCCCCACCGCCCTCCCGCGCCGCCGCACCCGGCCGCCGCGCGGGGCGGCGCGCCCACTAGAATCTCCCCATGCGCCTCGGAGTGATCGACGTCGGATCCAACACCGTCCATCTGCTGGTGGTCGACGCCCACCCGGGTGCGAGCCCCGCCCCGTACCACTCCCAGCGCTCGGTGCTGCGGCTCATGCGCTACCTCGACGCCGACGGCGCGATCGTGGAGGAGGGCGTGCGCCGCATCGTCGATGCGATCCGCGAGGCCGCCGACACCGTGCGCGAGATCGGCGTCGACGACATGATCGCCACCGCGACCAGCGCGATCCGCGAGGCCGCCAACGGCGAAGAGGTGCTCGCCCGCATCACCCGGGAGACGGGCGTCGTGCTGCGCGTGCTCTCCGGCGAGGACGAGGCGCGGATCACGATGCTCGCGGTGCGCCGCTGGCTCGGCTGGTCGGCGGGGGAGATCCTGCTCTTCGACATCGGCGGCGGCTCGTTCGAGATCGCCCAGGGAGCCGACGAGTACCCCGACGTGCAGGTGTCGCTGCCGCTCGGCGCGGGCCGATCCACCATCAACTTCCTGCCCGAGGATCCGCCGACGCGCGAGGCGGTCTCGCGGCTGCGGGCGCACGCGCGCGCCGAGTTCACGCGCGTGCGCGATGAGGTCTTCGCGGATCGCCCGAGGCCCAAGCGGGTGGTGGGCACCTCGAAGACGATCCGCTCGCTCGCCCGGCTCGTGGGCGGGCCCGCAGACCCCATCACGGGCGATCTCGCGCAGCTGCACTACGTGGGCCTGCGCGAGTGGGAGCCCACGCTGCGCGACATGCCGGGATCGGTGCGCGAGTACCTGCCGGGCATCACCCCGGAGCGCGGCTACCAGATCATGGCCGGTGCGGTGGTGCTGCGCACCGCGATGAAGGTGTTCGAGGTCGACACCCTCACCATCTCGCCGTGGGCGCTGCGCGAGGGCATCGTGCTGCGCTACATCGACGCGCTCGACGGCCGCGGCGCGGAGCCGGTCTCGGAGCCCGCCCCGGAGCTCGGGTGAGCATCCCGCCGGAGGAGCCCGGGGGCCGGGAACCCGACGGGGGAGTGGACTGGCCCGCCCTGCGCGCCGCGGCGAACGCGGCCCGGGATCGCGCCTACGCCCCCTACTCCCGCTACCGCGTAGGCGCTGCGGCGCTCGTCGACGACGGCCGGATTGTCGCGGGATGCAATGTGGAGAACGCCTCGTACGGGCTGACGCTGTGCGCGGAGTGCGCGCTCGTCTCGGCGCTGCACATGAGCGGGGGCGGGCGACTCGCGGCGTTCGTGTGCGTCGACGGCGACGGGGCGACGATCATGCCCTGCGGCCGCTGTCGGCAGCTGCTGGCCGAGCACGCCGCCCCCGGTCTCTTGATCGAGACCGTTGCGGGAGTGCGCACGATCGACGAGGTGCTGCCGCTCGCGTTCGGGCCGAGCGATCTCGAGGCCTGACGACCGCGCGATCTCGGCTCCCGGCGGCGCTCAGTCGAGCGCGGAGACGGCGCCGCGGATCGCCTCGGCGAGCTGACGCACCGCCGCGGAGGGCTGCTTGCCGGCGCCGTCCGCGGGCGCCGCGATGAGCAGCGAGCGCACGAACGACGGCTCGTCGATGGGGCGCAGCACGACGCCGGGGTGCTCGCGGGTGCTCGCGAGGCGGGGCAGGAAGCTGACGGCCATGCGGGCGGCGACCATGCCGAGCATGACCTGGAAGTCGTCGGTGCGGATCGCCACGTCGAGCGTGTGCCCGGCCTGCGCGAAAGCGTCGATCACCATCGCGTCCATGGGGTCGTCCCAGGCGGCGGCGAAGAGCCAGCGCTCGCCGCTGAGCGTGAGCAGGGCTGCGCGGTCGATGGCGGCGCGCGCTGCGAGCGGGTGCCCCTCCGGCAGGGCGAGCATGAGCGGATCGCGCAGCACCTCGGTGGTGACGATGTCGGAGCGGAACGCCAGCTCGTGATCGGGCACCGAGTACACGATCGCGGCGTCGAGCTGTCTCCGGTTGACGTGCTCGACGAGCTGCGGCACCTCTTCGAGCACGGCGTCCAGCTCGATCCCCAACTCGGTCACCTGCGCGACGATCGAAGGCAGCAGCTTCGCCGCGGCTGTGGGGAAGGTCCCGAAGCGCAACCGCACGCGCCCCATCTGGGTGAGCTCGCGCGCGTCGCGCAGGGCGCGATCGGTGAGGGTGAGGATCTCCTCGCCGCGATCGAGCAGCAGCACGCCCACGGGCGTGAGCGAGCTGCCGCGCGAGGAGCGGTTGATCACCGCGGCGCCGACCTGGCCGTCGAGGTTCTTGAGGTGGTAGTCGACCGTGGGCTGGCTCCAGCCGAGGCGGCGGGCGGCCCCGGTGACGGACCCCTCGGCGTGCACCGCCCGCAGGGCTTGGAGCTGACGCAGGTCGATCATGGCATCCCACTATCCCATATCTGACACTCAGGCACATACGGCACGTTTGTCACATACAGCATATGTGACTTCCGAGACGATACGGGGGTTCACGATCGTGATCCGCACCCCCACGATGGAGGGATGCTCCACGTCACCGACCCGGTCGGCCTCCCCGCGCTCGACCACTCCACGAGCTCGTCAGCGCCCGCCGAGACCCGCTCGCCCGCCGCCGAGCGGCAGTCCGTGCTGCGCCGGCACGCCGAGACCCCCTACGCGGACGCGCTCGACCGCTACGTCGCGCGCGGCCCCGTGCAGCTCATGGTGCCCGGCCACGGCGGCAGCGACCGCGGGCTCGGAGCGCGCCTCGCCGACTACCTCGGCGAGCGCACCCTGCAGCTCGACATCCCCATGCTCATCGACGACGTCGACCTCGGCGCGGACTCGCCGCTCGACCGGGCGCTCGCGCTCGCCGCCGAGGCCTGGGGCGCGCGCCGCACGTGGTTCCTCACCAACGGCGCCTCGCAGGCCAACCGCACCGCAGCGCTCGCCGCCCGCGGTCTCGGCGAGCACATCGTCTCGCAGCGCAGCGCGCACTCCAGCTTCAGCGACGGCGTGCTCGCAGCCGGACTGATCCCGGGCTTCGTCTTCCCCTCCGTCGACGGCTTCCACGGCATGTCGCACGGCGTCTCCCCGGCGGCGCTCGACGAGGCGCTCACGACCGCCGCGCGCGAGGGGCGTCCCGCTTCGGCCGTCTACATCATCTCGCCCAGCTACTTCGGCTCCGTCGCCGACGTGCGCGGCCTCAGCGACGTCGCCCACGCACATGGCGCACCGCTCATCGTCGACGGCGCCTGGGGCCCGCACTTCGGCTTCCACCCCGAGCTGCCCGAGTCGCCCGCCCGCCTCGGCGCCGACCTCGTCGTGTCGAGCACGCACAAGCTCGCCGGCTCCCTCACGCAGTCGGCCATGCTGCACCTCGGCCACGGCCTCTTCGCCGACCGCCTCGAACCGCTCATCGAGCGCGCCTTCACGATGACGGCTTCCACCTCGACGAGCGCGATCCTGCGAGCCTCCCTCGACATCGCCCGCCACTCGCTCATGACCGGCGAGGCCGAGATCGGGCACTCCATCGCCGGAGCCCGCCGCTTCCGCGAGATGCTGCGCGACGACCCCCGATTCGGTGTCGTCAGCGACGGCTTCGACCGCTTCGACGACATCGTGGACACCGACCTGCTGCGCGTGCCCATCGACGTCTCGGCGACCGGGGTGAGCGGCCACTGGCTGCGGCAGCGGCTCATCGACGTCGACGGCATCCACTTCGAGATGTCCACCGCCACCTCGCTGGTCGCCGTCATCGGCGCGGGCAAGACGCCCGACTACGAGCTCGTGCACCGCGCTCTCGTCGCGGCGGTCGACTCCGACGCGGCCGCCGTCGAGCGCGAGGCGCACGCCGCCGCCGGGTCCTTCCCCGCACTGCCCGCGCCCGGTGCGCTCCGCATGCCGCCCCGCGATGGCTTCTTCGCGCAGACCGAGCTCGTGCCGGCCGCCGAGGCGGTCGGACGGGTCTCCGCCGACACTCTCGCCGCCTACCCGCCCGGGATCCCGAACCTCATCCCCGGCGAGGAGATCACGGCCGAGACCGTCGCCTTCCTGCAGGCCGTCGCGGCGTCGCCGACAGGCTATGTGCGCGGCGCGGTCAACCCCGCGGTGACCTCCTTCCGCGTCACCCGCACCGCTTAGACTCAATCCCAGCCCACCGGCCGAACGGCCCGAACCGAACACGTACGACGACGATGTCTGGAGAACCCATGTCCACACCGCAGACGCTGCGCCAGCAGCTCTTCCGCGTGAAGCCCGTCCCTCGCGATGGCGGTGAGAGCGGCAGCCCGCTGAAGCGCAGCATCGGCCTCTTCCAGCTCACGCTGATCGGCGTCGGCGGCACGATCGGCACCGGTATCTTCTTCATCCTCTCCGAAGCGGTGCCGATCGCCGGCCCGGCCGTGATCTGGTCGTTCATCATCGCGGCCACCGTCGCCGGGCTGTCGGCGCTCTGCTACGCCGAGCTGGCGAGCAGCGTGCCGGTGTCGGGATCCTCCTACTCCTACGCCTACAGCACCCTCGGCGAGCTGCCCGCGATGGGCGTGGCCGCCTGTCTGCTGCTCGAGTACGGGGTGTCGACGGCGGCGGTGGCCGTGGGGTGGTCGCAGTACGTGAACCAGCTCATGGGCAACCTCTTCGGCTTCCAGCTGCCGGTCGCGCTGTCGGCGGCCCCCGAAGAGGGCGGCATCATCAACCTGCCGGCCGTGATCCTGATCGCGATGTGCGCGTTCCTGCTCGTGCGCGGCACCTCGCACTCGGTCGTGGCGAACACCATCATGGTGCTCATCAAGATCGCCGTGCTGCTGTTCTTCGTCGCGGTGGGCATCACCGGCTGGAACACCAACAACTTCGCCGACTTCGCGCCCTTCGGATTCAGCGGCGTGATGACGGGCGCGGGCCTCATCTTCTTCTCCTTCGTGGGTCTCGACGCCGTCGCCACCGCCGGCGACGAGGCGAAGAACCCCCGCCGCAACCTGCCGATCGCTCTCGTCGCCGCGCTCGTCGTGGTGACCACCATGTACGTGCTCGTCGCCGTCGCCGCGCTGGGCGCCCAGCCCACCGCCGAGTTCGACGGGCAGTCGGCCGGTCTCTCGCAGATCCTCGAGAACATCATCGGGGCGTCCTGGCCCGGCACGCTCGTCGCGGCCGGCGCCGTGATCTCGATCTTCAGCGTCACCCTCGTCGTGCTCTATGGCCAGACCCGCATCCTGTTCGCGATGTCGCGCGACGGCATGGCGCCCAAGATCTTCCAGAAGGTCAACCCGCGCACCATGACCCCGGTGGCCAACACCGTCATCGTCTCGGTGATCGTCGCGATCCTCGCGGGCGTGCTGCCCATCAACTTCCTCGCCGAGATGACCTCGATCGGCACGCTCGCCGCGTTCACCGTCGTGTCGGTCGCGGTGATGGTGCTGCGCAAGCGCGAGCCCGACCTGGAGCGCAAGTTCCGCGTGCCGCTCTATCCGGTGATCCCGATCCTCTCGATCATCGGCTGCCTCTGGATCATCAAGGATCTGCGGCCCATTACCATCTTCGTCTTCCTCGGATGGACGCTCGTGGTGCTCGTGTGGTGGTGGTTCACCGGCCGCAAGAACTCGGTGCTCGGCGAGCAGCTCAAGACCGGCCTGATCCGCCTCGTCGGCCCCGGCCGCTACCGCGACGGCGACGCGGAGCGCGCCGCCGCGCACATCGAGACCGGCACGCTCGACATCCCGGACGTCACCGCCGGCGATCCGGTGGTGGGCGAGGACACCGTTGAGCGCTCGGGCGGACCCGGATCCTCGCCCGCCGACCGCGGAGACGAGCGATGAGCGTCGTGGTCGGGGTCGCGCCCGGGCACTGCTCGCACGCCGCCGTGAGTCTCGCGGTGCTGCTCGCCCGCTCGTCGGAGCTGCCGCTCGTGGTGGTGGCGGTCGACGCCGCCGGCTGGCCGCCGCAGCGCCCGCTCAGCGGGGTCGACGGCGAGTACCAGCGCTTCGTGCGCGAGCAGGCCGAGGCCGCCCTCGACGAGGCGCGGGAGCTCGTGCCGGTAGACATCGACGCGAGTTACATCGTGCATGACGGGCCGAGCGCGCGGCGCGGCCTCCTCGCGGCCTGCGAGAACGTGGGCGCGCAGCGGCTCGTCGTGGGCGCGAAGGAGACCGGGCCCGAGGGCGAGGTGGTGCTCGGATCCGTCGTTACGGGCCTTCTGCAGAGCGCGCACCTGCCCGTCGCCATCGCACCGCACGGCTTCGAGGCCGAACCGGGGGCGCGGCTGCAGCGGGTGACCGCGGCCTACAGCGGATCGGAGACCTCGGCCGAGCTCGTGCTCGGCGCCGCCGCGATCGCGGCCGAGGCGGGGGAGGGGATCCGCATCGCGTCGTTCCACACCCGCCCGCGCGCCTTCCTCACCGCGCGGGTGGGGCGCGACGTCGAGAACGAGATCATCGAAGACTGGGAGGCGCGGATCCGAGAGGATGCCGAGTCGATCCTCAACAGCATCGAGCAGTTCGAACGGCAGCCGGCCTCGGTCGAGGTAGCAGTCGGCGCCGGTGACAGCTGGGGTGCGGCGCTCCGCGCGATCCCGTGGCTCGCGGCCGAGGTGCTGGTGGTCGGTTCGAGCAGCCTGGGGCCGATCGCGAGAATCTCGCTCGGCTCGCACGCCGTGAAGATCGTGCGCCACTCGCCCGTGCCCGTGGTGGTGGTGCCCCGTCGCGCCACCGACGACTACGTCGCGCGGGGGCGTTCGACCGCCGCAGCCTGAGCCGCGCTGCTGAGAGCGGAGCGGGTCGCACTCGGGGCCCACTCCGCTCACAACCCGGCCCCGGACGGCGATTCACGCGACTTCTCCACAGATGCGTGGATCACGGCCCGTCGGCCGTTGCGGACGCGCATGCTGGAGCCATGACCTCTCCTCTGCGCCCCGATGATCCCCGCCTCAGCCGCCACCGCGTCTTCGCGACCGACGCCGAGCTGCACGAGCTTGTCGAGCTGCTCCTGGCCCGGGCCAGCCGGCGCCAGCTCTGGCTGTTCGCCTTCGACGATCGGCAGCGGCAGCTCGGCCCGCTGATGCCGATGGAAGACCTCCCCGAGAGTCCCGACGAGCTGGTGGAGACCGAAGACCTCGGGCTCGTGTCGATCCCGCACGTGCTGGCCGACCGCGCCGCCATGGTCTGCGAAGTGCTCGACGCCGCCTCGATCGCGCTCGTGTGGGAGCGCCGCGGCAGCGAGCGATTCGATGCGCAGGATCGCGCCTGGGCCAGGGCGCTCGCGCACGAGACCGCGCAGCAGGGGCTCCGGCTGCGCGCGCAGTTCGTGCTCCACGACGAGGGCGTGCGCCAGCTCACCCCCGACGACTATGCGTAGCGCGGGCCGGTGCGGCGGGTACTGCGCCCGGCTTGGTGCCGGGCCCTGCGTTTCGGGCCCTGCCTTCCGGGCCTGCGCCGCGCCGTGCCCGGCAGCGCGCCCGGCCTGCTGCCCACGGCCGCCTGATTTGGAGTTGTGCTCGCCGATCGGGTAGAGTTATCTCTCGGTGCTGAGCTCCCCGGAGTTCAGATTTCCGCCTTGGGATATGGTGTAATTGGCAACACTACGGTTTCTGGTACCGTCATTCTAGGTTCGAGTCCTGGTATCCCAGCCATAGTGCTCTTGTTCAAACCAAGGGCTAAGTGAACCGGCATTACATCCAAAGAATCCGAACTCTCCGCAGACTTGCGGGGAGTTTTTGGTTTCTCTGCGCCCTTCTTGCTGCGTGCGGTGCGCACGGTCGCGGCTACGTCGCGGAAGGACTGATTCGCCTCCGTTCGCTCCACCTCGATGTATACCTTCTCACCGTCTTCGTAGATGCGAAGCCGAACGAAGAACGCCTCGAGGAGATCGCGCCGGACGCTGTCTGGGGCATTGCGGTAGAGCTCGCCAGGATTCCGTAACAGCTGAAGGTGCGACAGCGCCGTTTCGGCGCTGTAACGGAGTCGATCTATGGTGCGGGCGAGTTTCTCTTGGATGACGCCTTTCTGAAGGGTTGTTTCTTCGAGCTTGTCACGGAGCTTCGGGACTGCATACGTCCCGTTCGCAGCCAAGTCGATGAGTCGCTCCTCTTGTGCCTCCAGTTGCTTGAGTTGGCGCGCGAGCCCCGCCTTTGTTTCTTTGTCTGCAGCGAGCAGCATGTGAAGCGCCCTGGGTTTGTTGGAGGCTCCAGAGTTACGGATGGAGAATGGATTCATGCCCCAACACAAGAACAAGGGACGCCGCTATTCCGCTGAGGAGAAGGCTGCAGCGGTCCGGATGGTGCGCACTCTCCGCGCCGAGCTCGGTACGAGCCAGGGAACGACGTCGCGGGTGGCTGAGCAGCTCGGCTACGGGGTCGAGTCAGTGCGCTCCTGGGTGCGTCAAGCTGACATCGATGACGGTGTGAAAGCTGGGGTTACGACCGACGAGCAGACACGTATGCGAGAGCTTGAGCAAGAGGTGCGTGAGCTCAAGCGCGCGAATGAAATCCTGAAACGGGCCGCGTCTTTCTTCGGGGCGGAGCTCGACCGCCAACACAAGAACTAGTGGCATTTATCAACGGCAACAAGGACGATGTTGTTGCCGGTTGAAGGCTCGGGGTCGAGCGCATCTGCAAGGTATTGCAGGTGGCCCGTCCACGTATTACGCAGCGAATAGCAGACCAGCGTCTGCCCGGCAGCGGCGCGACGCGGAAATCGCGCCGCGGCTGCTCGAACTCTGGGAAGACAATTACTCCGTCTATGGGGCGCGCAAGCTCTGGAAAGCCGCCCAGCGAGCAGGTATCCAGATCGGTCGCGACCAGGTCGCCCGGCTCATGAAAGTCCTCGGGATTGAGCGCGTGCGCCGTGAGAAGCGAGTGAAGACCACGAAGCCCGACCCGCGAATGCCCAGGCACCCTGACCTCGTAAACCGCGTGTTCAACGCTGCTGCGCCGAACGAGTTGTGGGTCACCGATTTGACGTTCGTGCCGACCTGGCAGGGTGTTGCATACGTGTGCTTCATCATCGACGCATACAGTCGCATGATTGTGGGCTGGCGATGTGCATCGAACATGAAGACCGAGACGGTGCTTGACGCGATCGAGATGGCACGATGGTCGCGCGGCAGGCATCTTCCAGATTTGCGTTGCCACAGCGATGCGGGCAGCCAGTTCACATCGATTCGTTACGGTGAGCGTCTTGCCGAGATCGGAGCGACGCCATCGATCGGGACCGTGGGTGACAGCTATGACAATGCTCTCGCTGAGACGGTGAACGGATACTACAAGGCTGAGTTGGTGCGCGGTC